>NZ_NGMF01000001.1:0-23337 GCF_002140245.1 Enterococcus sp. 10F3_DIV0382
CATATATCTACGCATTTCACCGCTACACATGGAATTCCACTCTCCTCTTCTGCACTCAAGTCTCCCAGTTTCCAATGACCCTCCCCGGTTGAGCCGGGGGCTTTCACATCAGACTTAAGAAACCGCCTGCGCTCGCTTTACGCCCAATAAATCCGGACAACGCTTGCCACCTACGTATTACCGCGGCTGCTGGCACGTAGTTAGCCGTGGCTTTCTGGTTAGATACCGTCAAGGGATGAACAGTTACTCTCATCCTTGTTCTTCTCTAACAACAGAGTTTTACGATCCGAAAACCTTCTTCACTCACGCGGCGTTGCTCGGTCAGACTTTCGTCCATTGCCGAAGATTCCCTACTGCTGCCTCCCGTAGGAGTTTGGGCCGTGTCTCAGTCCCAATGTGGCCGATCACCCTCTCAGGTCGGCTATGCATCGTGGCCTTGGTGAGCCGTTACCTCACCAACTAGCTAATGCACCGCGGGTCCATCCATCAGCGACACCCGAAAGCGTCTTTCAAATCAAAATCATGCGATTTCGATTGTTATACGGTATTAGCACCTGTTTCCAAGTGTTATCCCCTTCTGATGGGCAGGTTACCCACGTGTTACTCACCCGTTCGCCACTCTTCTTTTTCCGGTGGAGCAAGCTCCGGTGGAAAAAGAAGCGTACGACTTGCATGTATTAGGCACGCCGCCAGCGTTCGTCCTGAGCCAGGATCAAACTCTCATAAAAAGTTCGAACAATCTTACGATTGTTAAGCTCAATTTGTTTGCTAGCATATTGCTTGCTTGTTAAAAATGTTTGTTGTCTTGAATTGAATCAAGACGCCCTACACATTTGGTTTGTCTTACTTTGTTCAGTTTTCAAAGGTCTACTTCATCGGAAATGTTTTTCCGATTTGTTTTGGCTGCCGTAGCAACTTTTATATCATACCAGAGCGGCAAGTGATTGTCAACTCTTTTTTAAAAGTTTTTTTCGATTTCGTTTTTTGAAATCTTTCAGCAACTCATTTATCATAACTCATCGTTTGTTATTTGTCAACAACTTTTTTGAAGTTTTTTTCGATAGAATCAAGCTTCGCAAGCTGTTCTTTTTTAACGACTCAGTTATCTTATCATGCCGTTAGCAACATGTCAACAACTTTTTTGTTATGTTTTTGAAGAAATATTTCCTTCTGTCTTTTGGACAAGTAATAATATACCAACTAAATTTATCTTGGTCAACGAATTTTTTGTATTTTTTCAAGTTTTTTTCAATAAGCGATTATTCATTACTTTTCTTTCTTTATCGTTCGCTTTCGGCTCCATTAATGTCTGCAATATTTGATAACAGCTTTTGAACATTCGTTATTGTTTGTTGCTTTCTACATAGCAAAAGCTGCCTAAGGAGTCCCCTAGACAGCTTTTATTTGATTATCTCATTGTTGGGAATAGTAGAACGTCCCGAATGGATTGAGCGTCAGTTAGCAGCATCACTAATCTGTCAATCCCGATACCTAGACCACCAGTTGGCGGCATACCGTATTCTAATGCTTCCAAGAAGTCTTCGTCTACACCGTGAGCTTCATCGTTCCCTAGTTCACGTTCTTTTTCTTGTGCTTCAAATCGTTCTCTTTGATCAATTGGATCGTTTAGTTCTGTAAAGGCATTAGCAAATTCGCGTCCTACGATAAACAGTTCGAATCGGTCTGTGAATCGAGGATCTTCTGGATTTTTCTTCGCTAAAGGCGAAACTTCGACTGGATGTCCGTAAACAAATGTCGGTTGTGTCAACGTTTCTTCAACAAACGTTTCAAAGAATTCATTGATAACATGTCCGACTCCCATCGCTTCTGTTACTTCTACGTTATGCTTTTCAGCTAAGGCTAATGCTTCTTCCAATGTCATTTCTTTCCAGAAATCTACACCAGTTTGTTCTTTGATCGCATCTACCATATGGATACGTTTAAAGTCGCTTTCTAAGTCAACAGCTTGTCCATCATATGTGATTTTCGCTGTCCCTAGTACTTTTTCAGCTGCGTTACGGATAATACCTTCTGTCAGATTCATTACATCATTGAAATCAGTATATGCTGTGTATGCTTCTAACATCGTAAATTCTGGATTATGCGTAGTGTCAATCCCTTCATTACGGAAAACACGACCGATTTCATAAACTTTTTCCATTCCGCCGACAATTAGTCGTTTCAAATGAAGTTCCAACGCAATACGCAAATATAAATCAATATCCAGTGCATTATGGTGTGTGATGAATGGACGAGCAGCGGCTCCACCTGCCTCATTATGCAATACTGGCGTTTCTACTTCAATATAGCCATTGCCATCTAAATAACGACGGATCTCGCTGATAATTTGGCTTCGTTTCATAAATCGGTCAAAGCTTTCGCGATTACTGATCAAATCCAAGTAGCGTTGTCTGTAGCGTTGTTCAATATTCGTCAAGCCATGGTATTTATCTGGCAGCGGACGAAGTGCTTTTGACAAAATCGTGATTTCTGAAGCTTTGATAGAAACTTCGCCTGTGTCTGTTTTCATGATTTGTCCAGTTACACCAAAGAAATCTCCAAGGTCTGCATGTTTAAATACTTCATAGGCTTCATCACCTACTTGGTCTTTTCTTACATAAATTTGAATTTGGCCTTCTCGATCTTGTAGATGCGCAAATCCAGCTTTTCCTTTTCCTCGGCGAGTCATCATACGACCAGCTACACTAGCGGTCAATCCCATCTCTGCTAGTTCTTCTTTTGTTCTTGGATCAAATAGTTCATGCAATTCTTCTGAGTTATGTGTGCGTTCAAATCTTTTCCCAAATGGATCGATTCCATCTTCACGCAATTGTTCCATTTTTTGACGACGTACAAGCATTTGATCATTTAAATCTTCTACTTGATGTTGTTGTTCCTGTGTCACAAAAGTTCCTCCATTCTCATGTTAATCTCTTTCCTATAATGCCAATGAAACACAAAAAAAGCAAGCCGAACTTGGAATTTCAGCTTGAAAATTCACGAAAAACTTAGAAATCACAACGTTTGTTTCAATAGTACTTTTTCTGCTTTTTCTACAAATTGATCCAGCAGACCATTGATTTCTTGCTGATTTTCTGTCTGATTGATTGCTACTTTCACTTTTGCTGCTCGAGGAATCCCTTTTAAATAATAAGCCGCATGTGTTCTGAATTCTCTACATGCTACTTTTTCTCCTTTAAGATCTGCTAAGCGTTGTAAATGAAGTTTAGCTGTAGCAATCTTTTCGGCTGGTGTTGGCTCAGGAATCAGTTCTCCTGTCTCTAGATAATGCTGTGTACGATGAATCATCCATGGGTTTCCCAAAGCTGCCCGGCCAATCATCACACCGTCTGCACCAACATAATCAAGCATCCGTTTTGCATCTTCGGGTGTTTTGACATCCCCGTTCCCCATAAATGGGATGGTGAGATGTTTTTTTACTTCTTTTAATATTTCCCAATCTGCTTTTCCCTCATACATCTGAACCCGCGTACGCCCGTGCATAGCGATGGCACTTGCTCCAGCTGATTGTGCTGCTAATGCATTTTCTACAGCAAAGACGTGTTCTTCATCCCAGCCGATACGCATCTTGACCGTTACAGGGATATCCACTGCTGAAGAAACAGCTTGGACCATTTCGTATACTTTCTCAGGATCTAAAAGCCACTTTGCCCCTGCTTCTGCTTTGATCACTTTGTTTACTGGACAGCCCATATTGATGTCTATTATATCTGCAGCTGTGTTTTCTTCGACAAATTGAGCAGCTTCAACTAGGCTGTCTTTGTTCCCGCCAAATATCTGTAAACTTAATGGATGTTCTGTTTCTTCAATGTGGAGCATCTCTAAAGTTTTTTTGTTTCTGAAATGGATACCTTGGTCACTGATCATTTCACATACGACTAAGCCTGCACCAAATTCTTTGACAGTGACTCGAAATGCTGAATTTGTTATTCCAGCCATCGGCGCAACAACGACACGATTAGGGATTTCAACATTGCCGATTTTCCATTTGTGTTCCACTTAAATTCCTCCTAAGGCTTCTTTCTTCAATCCAGCTAATTCTTCTTCACTATACTTGTATTTATTGTTACAGAAAGAGCATACCGCTTCTGCTCCATGATCTTCATCTATCATTGCTTGGATTTCTTCTGCACCTAGCGCAATAATTGCTTCTGCAAATTTTTCTTTCGAACAGTCACATTTGAATTGAACAGGCATTTTTTCTAAAACGTTCAGCTCTTCTGTATCAAGCAATCCCTTCAATATTTCCTCTGGTGTCTGTCCTTCATCTAAGAGAGTAGAGATTCTTGGTGTTGTTTTTAATTGTTCCTCAATCTTGCTGATTGTTTCTTCATCGGCACCTGGCATGATTTGAATCATGAATCCACCTGCTGTCTTGATACTGTCATCAGTATTGACCAGTACACTTAGTCCAACAGCTGAAGGAATTTGTTCTGAGATAGCGAGATAGTAAGTAAAATCTTCAGCGATTTCTCCAGAAACAATTGGCGTTTGTCCAGAAAAAGGCTCTTTTAATCCTAAATCTTTTGTGACAGTAAACATCCCTTGTGTCCCAACTGCTCCTCGCACATCGATTTTACCTTCACTATTCAAAGGAAGGCTGAGATGCGGATTTTTGATGTAGCCTTTCACATCTCCCTTCCCATTTGCATCTACTACGATTCCTGCTGCTGGACCATCGCCTTGGATTCGAACAGTTAGTTTATCTTCTCCTTTAAGTGTTGCACCAAGCAGCAGACTGCCCACTAATGTTCGTCCTAAAGCAGCTGAGGACGTATGCCAAGTATCATGACGTCTTTGTGCCTCCGCTACGGTATTTGTTGCTTGAACGGCGTATGCTCGTACGAATCCGTCGTGAGCAAGTGCCTTAACCAGATAATCTTTCATTTGTTATGTACTCCTTTTTCCGTTTTTAAACTCATAGTGAATCATACTAGCAACTCCTGCTTTTTTCAACTTTGGAATGCTTCTTTTAAAAATAATTCAGAATCATCTAGATAACAGGACATCATCCTATTTACATCTTAAATAAAGAAATCTCCCGAAAACCGGTTTTTGTTCCGGTTTTCGGGAGTCCTATCAGATCAATTGACCTATATTTTTTTATTTGTATTGATCGTCTGAATGATTATCTTCTGATCGTTGAGAATCTGAATCATGTTCTGCTTTATTTTCCTCATGCAGCTCATGTTTTGCTTCTTCAAAATCACGTTTTTCTTCTGCTTGTTTTTCAGCGTCTTTTTCTTCCAAAGCACGTTTTGCTTCTTCAAAAGTTTTCGCTTCTTTTTCGCTTGGATAATCATTTGACTCAGTACCTTCAGGCATCACACCGTGTTCGAATAACGATTTGATTGCTTTGGCATCCAATGTTTCGAATTCCAGAAGTTTTTCAGCAATCAATTTATGCTGTGCACGATGAGCTTCGATGATTTCATGAGCTTTGGCATGAGCTTCCATCAAAATCTTGCGTACTTCTTGATCAATTTCGAAAGCAACTTGTTCAGAGTAAGCTTTTGTTTGACCGTAGTCGCGGCCAACGAACACTTGATGATTTCCTTCATATTGAACGGGACCTAAACGATCGCTCATTCCATATTCTGTCACCATGCTTCGTGCTAAAGCTGTCGCTTGTTCAAAGTCATTGGAAGCCCCAGTTGATTGGACATTGAAGATGATTTCTTCAGCTGTACGTCCACCAAGCAAGCCTACGATTTGTTCAAACATATCTTCTTTTGTCATCAAGAACTGATCTTCTTTTGGTAAAGCGATCATATATCCACCGGCGCGTCCGCGAGGGATAATCGTTACTTTGTGGACGACCCGAGCGCGACTTAACACTAATCCGACAATCGTATGACCAGCTTCGTGATAAGCAACCATTTCGCGTTCTTTTTTGCTGATTACACGGTCTTTTTTAGCTGGACCTGCAATCACGCGATCTTCCGCTTCATCGATATCAGAAGCATCGATTTTCTTTTTATTTCTTCTAGCAGCTACTAGCGCCGCTTCATTCAAGACGTTTTCCAAATCTGCTCCGGCAAACCCTGGAGTCTGTTGAGCAACAACTTTCAAGTCAACATCATCGGCCATCGGTTTATTCCGTGCATGGACGCGCAAGATTGCTTCACGTCCTTTTACATCTGGACGGCCAACTAAAATTTGACGGTCAAAACGGCCGGGACGTAGTAACGCTGGATCTAGTACGTCAGAACGGTTAGTTGCAGCAATGACGATTACTCCTTCATTTCCGTCGAAACCATCCATTTCTACAAGCAATTGGTTCAATGTTTGTTCGCGTTCATCATGTCCGCCGCCCATACCGGCACCACGTTGACGACCTACTGCATCAATTTCATCGATGAAAATGATAGCCGGTGCGTTTTTCTTCGCTGTTTCAAACAAATCACGAACACGGCTTGCTCCGACGCCGACAAACATTTCTACGAAATCAGAACCTGAGATCGAATAAAATGGTACGCCAGCTTCTCCGGCAACAGCTTTTGCTAACAAGGTTTTACCTGTTCCTGGAGGTCCTTCTAAAAGTACACCTGCCGGGATACGGGCACCTAATTCAACAAATCGGCGAGGATCTTTCAGAAATTCAACAACTTCAACTAGTTCTTGTTTTTCTTCTTCCGCACCCGCTACATCAGAAAAACGTACGCGATTAGCTTTTTTGTCTGCTTCTTTGGCTTTTGATTTACCAAAGTTCATGACACGGCCGCCACCGCCACCACCACCGCCTTGTTGTCCCATCATCATGTAGAAGAAAAAGATGATGATCACGATCGGCAAGAAGCTAAGCAATAACGAAACCCATACGCCGCTGCTTGATTCTTCTTTTACTGTTGTAGCAACTTTGTTTTCTTTTGCCAGTTCTGTTACTTGGCTCAATGTTGTATCATTTGGCAAAATGATTGTTGTGAAATGGGTAGTAGTCGTATCTGTTGAACCCAAGATAGCTAACCCGCCGCTGTTAGCGACTGTCTGCTGTTCCTTGTATTCACCAGTGATCTTATATACACCATTTGCAGGCTGCACTTCAAACTCTTTGATTTTGCCTGCTTGTAGTTGTTCTGTGAATTTTGAGTACTCGATATCTGACGATCGCTGGCCGTTATTACCAAAAATGAAATAAACGACCATTACCATCGCTAAGATTACGAGGACATAATACAAGGCATTTTTCATCATGCCATTGTTCTTTTTGTTCATAGTTGCCCTCCCTAAGCGTCAATTTAATTTAACAGTTTTTTATCAATCCTGACCATTCTATTGTACCATAATTTAATTGAGATACAGCATTAATTTGATTGATAAACAGTAGGTTTCAATACACCGATGTACGGAAGGTTACGATATGCTTCTGCATAATCCAAGCCATAACCGACAACAAATTCATTTGGTACGTTGAACCCAACATAATCTGCTTCGATGTTTACTACTCTTCCTTCGGGTTTGTCAAGCAGTGTAACGATTTTGACTGATTTTGCTTTGCGGTATTTGAAAAGATCCACTAAATAAGCAAGTGTTCTTCCGCTGTCAATGATATCTTCAACGATCAACAGATCGCGACCTTCTACATTTGTATCCAAGTCTTTGACGATTTTTACTTCCCCTGACGAGACTGTTGCATTCCCGTAGCTTGAAACATCCATGAAATCCAATTCCAAATACGTATCGATAGAACGAACGATATCTGCCATGAATGGTACCGCTCCTTTTAAGACACCTACTACTAGGGGATTGGTGTTTTGGTAAATTTCTGTTAACTCTTTGCCTAGTTCTTTGCAACGAACTTGTATCTCTTCTTGTGAGATCAAAATTCTCTCAATATCCTTTTCCAACATCAGGTTCTCCTTCCAATTGCTTCTTTTTGATATTTGTAAAGAAGTATGTAGTGTATTTTATCAGTTTCTTCACGAATACTCAAATATGAAAAGGCAAAAGGTATCAGGCTATATATATTTCTTTTGGCATCTGTAATGATCCAAGCATGCTGCCTTTGTGAATTAGGTACTTTCTGATCGATAAAATATCTAGATACTTTTTTTGTAAGTTTCTCCGTTAATTGAATACGGTCTCCTGCTTTTCTTTTTTCGACATATAGTTGCACATCGGCGGGAACCCAAATGTCATGAGAAAACAGAGACCATGAATCTGTTGTTTTGATGTCCTCTGAATGTTCAGGTTTGACCAGACCAATCCATTCTGTTTCGTTCAACTGTATCCCTTGTTCTGGAATAAGCAACAAGCGCTGATCTTCTGTCTGAGCAGTGGCTTGTTTTTCTTTTTTAGCGAGTATAACAAAATGATACTCTCTTTTCAGTACCCAGTTGTTGCCGATGCTAAGCTGCCATTGACTTTTTTTCTGTTGCCACTGATCTAAAATCGATGTCATTTGCTGCTCTTTCAAAATGACCCCTGTTTCTGAGAATACTTTGTCGAAGAAGGAGTGGAAAAAATAGTATCGTTCCGCTTCTTCCATTTTTTCTATCATTTCTGCTGAAAATTGAAATCGATCCTTTAACTGTTCGACTTCCTTTTCGATTAACTGCCCCATACATTTTTGAATGACTTGGTCTGCCCATTGAATCTGTTGCGAAAACTGTTGAAAATGTCTCATCACCTGGGTGTTTTCTTGTTTTAATTGAGGAACAACCAAATGGCGAAGCCGATTTCTTTGGACATCTAATAATTGGTTCGTCTGATCCTCAAAGTAAACAAGCTGTGATTCTGCTGCATAAGCATATAATTCTTCTTTACTGAAACTCAGCAATGGACGAACAAGTCTGCCCGTAGCAAATGGTTGTACTCCTTTGATTCCAGAAAAAGTACTTAACTGTCCTCCACGAATGATTTTCATCAACACCGTCTCGATTTGATCATCTCCATGATGAGCAGTCATCAACGTATCATATTGTCCTTCTTCCATCACTCGAGTGAATGCTTGATAACGAAAGTTACGAGCTGCTGTTTCTATGGCCGTTTTGGCCGGATTTTCCCAAACACTTACATATAAAGGTAGATTCTTCTTTTCACAATATGAGCGAAGATAAGCAGCTTCTTCTGCTGATTCTTCTCTCAATTGGTGATTGATATGGACGACGCCCAAAGAAAAACCGATTTGGCGTTGCGCTTGCAAAAGCAAATGGAGCAAAACCATCGAATCAACCCCACCTGATACCGCTGCTAAAATCCTTGATTCTTTTTGCCAGAATCCTTGTTCATTTCCGTGCCGAATAAATGACTGCTGCAATAGCGGTACTTTTTTACCGTCTTTTTCAACGTTCATTCTTTCCACACCCTTTCTTCCTAAAAAAAGAGAGCGGGAAAACGTCTAAAACGACAATTAACCTGCCCTCTGTTGATACTTTGACTAAAATAGTCGCATCATCATTATTTTCAGCTTTATTAGCTGCGGCGTCCGCCACGGCCACCGCGTTTTCCTTCTGTGTTTCGCTTCAATGAAGATAAGCGGTCATCGCTATCTTTCAAAAATGAACTCATCAATGAATCGAAGTCTTCTTTTTGAGCTGAAGGCTGACTGCGAGAAAAAGATTTTTTCTGTGCTGGACGATTGCGGTTGTCACGGGAATCTTTTTGTTGAAATTTTTTAGGACGGCTTTCTTCTCCAGATTCTACAGGTTGTTCCTGCGCTTTGCGGATAGATAGTCCGATTTTCCCATCATCATTTACTGAAATAACTTTGACTGTTACTTCATCTCCTACACTTAAAACATCATGGATGTCTTTTACATATCCATTTGACACTTCGCTAATATGAACTAGACCCGTTTTTCCAGCACCTAGATCAATAAACGCACCAAAATTTGTAATTCCTGATACTTTTCCTTGCAGTTTTGCTCCTACCTCGATTGACATAAAAAAAATGTTCCTCCTAATTATTTCCCTTTTTTATATTCCTGCTTATTTTGCAGTTGTAGAACTAGTTGATTGATCTGTTTCATTTGTCGAGCTGTCTGTGTTTGATTCTAATATAGGATAAACTTTTTCACCGTCTTTTGAGTAAAAGAATTTGCTTCTGGCAAGTTTAGCTACATATTCATCATCTTTCAGCAATGAAACATCTTGGTGCAGCTGATCAACGTCTGCGTTGACTTCTTTCATTTCAGTATTTGCTTCGACTCTCAATTCGTTCAATTGATGCATCCTTTGCATATCATGGAAAATCTGCACACCTATTATCGCGAAAATGACCAAAGCACCAACAAAAATTGCAGCCAGTCTGCGTCTTCGAAAAATCAGTTGTCGTTGTTGTTGCTGAAATTCAGCATACTTTTTCTTTGCATATTCCGTATCTAGCGCAGCGATTTTATTGCTTTTTTTCGTCACTTGGATTCGCTCCAATCTTTTTTGATTGTCTTTCTCATTATACCAATATCATGAAAGCTTGTCTAATCTATTTCTCTAGTGTTTCTGTGCGATTTTCAGAAATAATTTCGTACATTTTTTGTGCATCTTCTTTTTTGGTCGATTCATGTAATTCCGTAATTTTTACTTCCAACGTTTTATTGCCGAACTGGACTTTCAAAATGTCGCCTACTTTGACGTCACTGGAAGATTTCGCCAATTTTCCGTTGATTTGGATCCTTCCTTTATCAGCCACTTCTTTTGCTACTGATCGTCTTTTGATGATTCGGGATATTTTTAAAAATTTGTCTAATCGCATATCTTATTCCTCACTTTTTGATTTTTTTGTTTAATCGTAGAATTTTCTTACCAAATGGCAACATGAGCCACTCTCTTACTGTAAACAGACGGAGACGAATCACTGCATAAATGAACACAGATGCGCCAATCCCAACGCCTATCACACTGACAAAAAAAGCAGTGGAACGATGAGTTACAGGACCAAACACTATATTCAACACACCATAATACAGAAGCAGGACTGCTGTCATACAAAGAAGGCTGATAATCAACTTCCGCCCAAAATGTCGTTCTTTCCAAAAAGCATTTAGCTCTTTTGTTTCGATTCGGACAAAATACCAAAGCGTCACACCTAATCCTAAAAGGGTAGACAGGCTTGCTCCGGCTGTTCCTAATAAACCAGTTAGAAAAGAAGTAGTCAATCCTTTTACCAAGAGCCCCCATCCTGCTCCTTTTAAAGAAGGGCGAAAAGAGTTCTTGCTTTGAGCAATACTTTGATAGGCTTGGATGACTGCAGTAAAAGCAATGGAAAAAACAAACAATACAAGCGCTGCATTTCCTGCATAATCTTTAAACAACGCATAATTGATATAAGGAAGCAGTAAGGCTAATCCCAAAGATGCAGCTAATGCCAAAGCGGTCGTCAATCTAAGATAGATTTTGGCTGTCTGTAAAAACTGACGATAGATCCGGTTGGTCAAATGACGGGTCAATGCAGGCAGAAATGTCGCACTTAATGCGGTGGCGATCACTAAACCTAATTGAACCAAAGGCTGCCCTCGATCATAGACCCCTTTTGCTATCTTCGCACCATATTCCGATAGACCGTAAACTTCCAAAGCATTTTTTACAAAGAAAGAGTCGATCAGCTGAAAAAAGATGAGTAATCCGCTATAAATCGAAACCAGACCGCCTTCTACTAGAAAGCGCCGGATCAAAGATTTTGGTGGCTGTTTGAATAATGGGAACCGGCGGAAGCTTAATACTCCTCCATGAATCTTTTGTTCATAGTAGTGAAGGATCCCATATGCGCATAACCCGCCAAAAACGGCTCCACTCATCGCTGCCGTCCCCGTTTGGTACACCGTCCATCCGAGCTTTCTAAAAGCAAACGCACTACAGACGATTACAGAAACACGAACGAGCTGTTCAACAACTTGAGAAACTGCCGTTGGTTCCATCAAAAATCTTCCTTGAAAATTCCCTCGATAAAAAGATAAACCAGGCATCAGCAAAAAGGTAAAAGAAACTACTTGGATCAGTGGTTTCAATTGTATATCCCCCATCATCCAAGCAATCCAACTGCTAAATGAAAAGACAAACAACCACAGAAAGACACCTGTCCAAAACACCAAGGGATAAAGACTTTGCAAAGCTTGCTTTCGCTCGAAAGGATTCTTTCTTTCTGCAACGTACTTTGATATGAACTGCGGAAGACCTGATAAAGCTAAAGTCATTGCTATCCCATAAATTGGATAAACTTGCTGATAAACATAAAAACCTTCGTCGCCGACTAAGTTTTGGAGAGGAATTCGGTAAAGGGCACTTAATACTTTTGCTATGAAAGAAGCAATCGTCAGTACAAATGCTCCTTGCATGACGCGCCGCATTTCTTTATGATCCAAATCGTTGCTCCTTCCTACGCTGACAGATATTTTTGCTCACGCAATGCTTTGACAAACTTTTGGATTTCCTGAAGCCACACTGCTTCTTCCATTTGGTTTGGAATCGTCAAGCGTATTACCATCTGTTCTTTTTCAACGCCTAGACTGGCTTTTAGTTTCGTCGCCGTTAGTGCTTCGAATAATTGTTCCACGCTGTAGCGTTTCGTTCCAACTTTGCTTAGAGTAAAGACGATATGCGGCTCCTGTTTCCTTATCGTTTCCAAGAGCGCTCGATCGCCATCCATTTTAATCTGTCCGATTGTCAGGAGGTGTGCTACTTCTTCTGGGTATTCTCCAAAACGGTCGAGCAGATCATCTTCCAGTTCATCTAGCATTTCTTGCGAATCAAGTTCACGAATTCGTTTATAGATCTCGATTTTCTGCCGCTGATCTGCCACGTATGTTTCAGGTAGATACGCGTCAACACCGAGGTCGATCTCAACAGTGGTCTTCTCCACTTGACTATTCTTTCCTTGTTTACGAGACACTGCTTCGCTCAGCATTTGAGAATACATATCAAAACCGACTGCATCAATAAATCCATGTTGCTGAGCACCTAAGAGATTACCTGCACCGCGAATGGAAAGATCACGCATCGCAATTTTGAATCCAGATCCCAGTTCTGTAAAATCTTTGATTGCCTGAAGACGCTTTTCACTGACTTCATTAAGGATCTTCTGCTGCTCATACATAAAGTAAGCATATGCGACGCGGCTACTTCTTCCTACCCGTCCGCGTAATTGATATAACGTGGATAAACCCATATAATCAGCGTTCTCAACAAACAATGTATTTGCGTTCGGGATATCTACTCCTGTTTCAATGATGGTCGTAGTGACAAGAACATCATACTGACCTTCAATAAATTCAAAGAGCGTATTTTCTAATTGCGCCTCTGTCATTTGTCCATGAGCATAGCCGATCCGCGCTTCCGGAACGAGTTCTTGGATTTCTTCTACTTTTTGTTCGATCGTTTCTACTCGATTATATAAATAGAATACTTGTCCACCACGTCCCATTTCTCGATGGATTGCTTCGCGGATAGCCCCAGGATTTTTTTCCATAACATATGTTTGGATCGGATAACGATTCGCAGGCGGTGTTTCGATTACTGAAAGATCCCGCACGCCTAGCATCGACATATGCAAAGTTCTCGGAATCGGTGTTGCTGTCAGAGTCAAAACATCCACTTGTGCACGTAACTGTTTCAATCGTTCTTTATGTTTTACACCAAAACGTTGTTCTTCGTCAATAATCAATAAACCCAAATCGCTAAATTCAATATCTTTTGACAAGATTCGATGGGTTCCCACAACAATATCAACTTGACCTGTGCGCAGTTGTTCGATGGTTTCTTTTTGTTGCTTTCTTGTTCTGAAACGACTTAATAGCCCGATATTTACGGGGAAACCTTCAAATCTTTCCAGCATCGTTTCATAGTGCTGCTGTGCCAAGATCGTTGTTGGAACTAAAAAGGCTACTTGTTTGCTTTCCTTTATCGCTTTAAAGGCCGCTCGAAGCGCTACTTCTGTTTTCCCATAACCAACATCACCTACGAGTAGTCGATCCATTGGTTTTTCTTTTTCCATATCCCGCTTGATCTCCGCTGCACTTCTCAACTGGTCGTCTGTTTCAGAATAAGGGAAAGCATTTTCGAATTCTTTTTGGTAGGCGTCATCAGGACCAAAAGCATATCCTTTTTCTGATTCTCTTGCTGCGTATAATTTGATTAAATCGTCAGCGATATCTTCGATTTTCGAAGATACTTTTCGTTTAGTTTTCGTCCATTCACTTCCGCCTAGCTTATTGATGCGAGGTGCTTTGGCTTCCGAGGCGACATATTTTTGGATCAGATTCAGTTGAGTAACAGGAATAAACAGTTTGTCGTCGTTTTGATACAAAATAGTCATATAGTCTTGGTGAACGCCATCTACTTCTAGCGTTTCCATCCCAATGTATTTCCCGATACCATGATTGGCATGGACAACGTAATCTCCTGCTTTTAACTCATTGTAGCTTTTCAATCGCTCTGCGTTTGTTACTGTTTGACGTCTCGTTTGTTTTTTCGTCGTTTTTTGGAAAATTTCTTTTTCTGTGATAGCTACTATTTTTTCTTGAGGAAGTTCAAAACCAGCCTGCAAAGCTCCTTCAACTAATTGTACCTGTCCTCTGATCAATGCATTTTTTTCTGTTTCTACTACTAATATATCTTCATCTCGAAGCATTTGTTCTGCTTTACGTATTCTGTCCTTTGTCGGAATAAAGATCACAACAGTCTGTTTTTGCTTGCGCCAACGATCCATTTCTGTTTTCAGCAATGGCATTTGTCCGAAGAACTGTTGCATCGTCCGATATTGAAAATTATGGATTGCTTGGAAACGAAGATTTCCCATCCCTTTTTGGAAGAGTGAGAAAAAGGTTGTAGTAAATTTTTCCTTTTGAACGATTCTTTGTACATCTGCTGAAAATGACTGCTCAGAAAAAACCCGCAATTCGCTGATTTTTTGAGTATGCCATTCTGCCGCTTCCCTTTCGATTTCCCGATTTGTTTCCATGATCCGCTGGTAATCATCAACGACTAGTAGACTATTTGAAGGAAAATAATCCAAGATTGTTACAAATTCTTGGTAAAGAAGATCTGAGTAGAATTTTGCTTCTTCTGTCGGGATACCTGCTTGCCAGCTTGAAGTCAGCTGACCGAAGTAATCTCGTAAAAACTCGCGGTCTGCTTCTTCTGTGGTCGCAGCAAGCCGTTTTTCTAGCATTTTTTGCATTTGCTCTATTCCATGTTCCAGATCCTCTGGTCCATAGACTTGTTCACTCGTTGGAGAAACCCAGATTTCTTCCGTTTTTTCGATTGAACGTTGTGTTTCTGCTTCAAAATACCGCATAGAATCTATCTCTACATCAAATAATTCTACACGAATAGGATAGTTTGTTGTTAATGGGTAAATATCGACGATGCTTCCTCGAATACTGAATTCTCCGGGTTTTGCGACCATTTCTTCTCGTACATAGCCCATCAAAGTCAATTGGCGAGGAAGATTTTCCACATCTATCTCATCACCAACATGCCAATTCAATTGCGCCTGTAGCCAAGTTTTCTTATTCGGCAGTCGCTTGTGCAAAGCTGCGACTGGCAACAAATAGATACCTGCTTTTTTTTCTTGAAGTGCGTTGAGCGTTGCGACTCTCTCGCCTCGCGCTTCTGGAGAAGAAAAGGCCATTTCAGCAGAAAGCACTTCATCCACTGGAAATAAATGGATCTGATCCTGCGGAATCACATGTTGCAGATCTTCTGCTAACTGATTGGCATAATACAAATTTGGCATCAGAATGATCATATTTTTATTTGTTTTCTTAAATGCTCGAGCAAATAGAAGCGTCTTCGCTGAGCCAGCTAATCCTGTGATTAGTTGTCTAGGCATTTTTTCTTCTAAATTGCTGATCCATTCTTTTACTTGCGGATCTTTTCCGACTAATTGAATGATATCCATTCCTTTTCCTCCTTTCTCAATTGAATTGATTCATCGCATCCACGAACGAATGCCCTTCTATGAGATATTCGACTGCTTTAACAGATTGAAATATGCTTTCTTCTATCAAAGGCTGGTTTTCTTTGCTGAAAGGACTAAGCACATGTTGGACCACTGTTTTTTTTCCTTCTGGTCTGCCGATTCCCACCTTGATTCGATCAAAGACATTCGTATTCAAATGGGAAATGATACTTTTGATACCATTATGCCCGCCGGCACTCCCCTTTTGACGGAGCCGGATCTTTCCTACTGCCAGATCCAAATCATCGTAGATGACGACTAATTCTTCTGGATAAATCCCAAAATAAGTCATTAACGGTCCGACTGCACGACCAGATTCATTCATAAATGTCTGTGGTTTGACTAGAAGGATCTTTTCTCCATTATGAAAAAATTCGGCAACTTCTGCTTCGAATGGATTTTTTTTGAAAGCAGCTTGATGTTCGCGTGCAATTTGATCCACGACCATAAAGCCGATATTGTGTTTAGTATATTGGTATTTGGTACCTGGGTTTCCTAACCCGACAATCATTTTCATTTTTGTTTTTCCACCTAATTCTAAAAACAGCACAAAAGGCTGGACTGCTAATTAGCGGTCCAGTCCATCGAGCTTTTTTTCTTTTTTATACTGTCAATGTATAGTATAACACAAAACAAAGCGTTTCGGCTAAAAGAGAATCGTTAATAAATGATAAAGAAATTAAAAATTTCTTCAAAGTTTAATGAAATAATTGAATTATAAAAATAGTGAAATAACACACATGTAAGCTTTTACATATGATACAACCTTGTTATCTGTTATATTTTATAGCCAAATAGCGTGACATGGGGCTTGAGAAATGTTAGCATAAGCATGGGAAAAAACAAATCAATGGAAGGATTGATACTAAATGACTGCAGCTGCAGAAAAAAAAGATCATCAAAAAGTTATTCTTGTTGGAGACGGCGCCGTAGGTTCTAGCTATGCCTTTGCTCTAGTTACTCAAAATATTGCTCAAGAAGTAGGTATCGTGGATATCAATACTGCTAAAACTGAAGGAGACGCAATTGACTTGTCTCACGCTTTGGCATTTACTTCACCTAAAAAAATCTACTCTGCTACTTACGCAGACGCACATGATGCTGACTTAGTTGTTATTACAGCTGGCGCACCACAAAAACCAGGTGAAACTCGTTTAGACTTAGTAAACAAAAACCTAAAAATCAACCGCGATGTTGTCACACAAATCGTTGAATCAGGATTTAACGGTATCTTTTTAGTTGCCGCTAACCCAGTAGATATTTTGACTTACTCAACTTGGAAATTCTCAGGTTTCCCTAAAGAACGCGTTATCGGTTCAGGTACGTCTCTTGACTCTGCTCGTTTCCGTCAAGCACTTGCGGAATTAGTTGACGTTGATGCGCGTAACGTCCATGCTTACATCTTAGGTGAACACGGAGATTCAGAATTCCCAGTTTGGTCACATGCAAATGTTGCCGGCTTGCAAATCTATGAATGGGTGAAAAACAACCCAGAAATCGATGAAGAAGCTATGGTTAACCTATTCTTCGGCGTACGTGACGCTGCTTACACAATTATCGAGAAAAAAGGTGCTACTTTCTATGGTATCGCAGTAGCATTAGCACGTATCACTCGTGCCATCTTAGATGATGAAAATGCTGTTCTTCCTTTATCAGTCTTCATGAATGGCGAATATGGATTGAACGACATCTACATTGGTGCACCTGCTGTTATCAACCGTCAAGGTATCCAAAAAGTAATCGAAATTCCTTTAAGCGACAGCGAACAAGACCGTATGGCTGCTTCTGCTAAACAATTAAAAGAAATTCTAGATGAAGCTTTTGCTAAACTAGACGCTGAATAATCTTTGAATATGACGGAAAACATCTAAACGGTGTTTTCCGTTTTTTTATTTTATCACTCTTATGGTTTCTAAATTTTTTCATAAAGAAGAGATAACCTTCGTCTTTTCGTCTAAATTATGCTATCATGAGACCGTTCCACCCTAAACTTTTACTTAAGGAGTTGTCGATATGACAAGATCTTCGCATCGAAAAAAATCGAAACATGTTGCTTTGCTTTCAGCTCTTGGTGTTCTCTTGGTGCTGATTAGCTTTTATACCTATCGCAGTACATACTACACAAAGCATTTTTTGCCGAATACGGAAATCAACGGAATAAATGTCAGCAATCTAACAGTCGAAAAAGCAAATGAAAAATTAAAAGAAGCTTATTCCGATAAAAAATTAGCTATTAAAGAAGATGGAAAAGTCTGGCAGGAAGTACCAAAATCTGAGCTCGGCTATAAAGATGATTTCACTTCTGAGCTTTCTCCGATCCTAAATGAACAAAACGGATGGACTTGGGGAATGACTTATGTTTCAGCAGCTGAAAAACAAGAAATCGATCCTATCAGTCAAGACCACCAGAAACTGGATACTACCGTTCAGACATTGACAACTAAACTGACTGATCTGAATAAAGACCGGACACCTACAACTGATGCAACAATTGAAAAATCAGGCGACTCTTTTGTTATCAAGCCTGAAGTCAATGGAAATACCATCAACGTCGATGCTGCGGTCAAACAAGTAAAAAGTGCAGTAAATTCCGGTAAAGATACGATTGAATTAACTGAGTTCAAAGAAAAACCAAAAGTAACCTCCGGAGACAGTTCACTGAAAGAACAGCTCGAATCCATGAATGCTATCGCAAAAGTAAAAGCTACTTACAGTATAAACGGGGAGACTTTCCAGATCCCATCAAGTGATATCATGAGCTGGCTGACCTACGACGGAAAAGTCGATTTAGATACAGAACAAGTACGTCAATATGTAACAGATTTAGGCACAAAGTATAACACAAGTACGAATGACACAAAATTTAAAAGTACAAAAAGAGGAGAAGTTACAGTCCCAGTTGGCACTTACAGCTGGACGATCCAAACAGATAGCGAGACAGAAGCGCTGAAAAAAGCTATTCTGACAGGCCAAGACTTTACTCGTTCTCCGATTGTGCAAGGTGGCACAACCGCTGATCATCCATTGATCGAAGATACGTATATCGAAGTTGATCTAGAGAACCAGCATATGTGGTATTATAAAGACGGAAAAGTAGCCCTTGAAACAGATATCGTTTCCGGAAAGCCATCTACACCTACACCTGCTGGGGTCTTCTATGTTTGGAATAAAGAAGAAGATGCAACTTTAAAAGGAACAAATGACGACGGAACACCTTACGAGAGTCCAGTAAATTACTGGATGCCGATTGACTGGACAGGTGTTGGTATCCACGATTCTGACTGGCAACCTGAATACGGCGGAGATTTATGGAAAACCCGCGGTTCACATGGCTGTATCAACACTCCGCCAAGTGTAATGAAGGAATTATTCGGGATGGTCGAAAAAGGAACACCTGTATTGGTCTTCTAACAAAAAAGAATTGATAAAAAGAACGCACCTGTACGAATCGTACAGGTGCGTTCTTACTTATTATCTCAACTATGCACTTGCTTACATTTCAGCAGCAGTAAAGACTTCTGAGACATCATCATCGTCTTCTAGCTTATCTACTAGACGTTCCAATTGCTCCCGTTGTTCCTCATTTAAATCGATCGTCGTTTGTGGGATCATCGTCAATTCTGCTTGCGCTAAAGTGAACTCTTTTTCCAGCTCATCTCGTACAGCAGCAAAATCTTCTGGTGCAGTATAAATCTCGAACACTTCAGGAGAAGTTTGCAGATCTTCTGCCCCCGCCTCTAATACATCTTCAAACATCGTCTCTTCATCAACAGCCAACCCATCGCGTTCAATGACGATATACCCTTTACGATCAAACAAGTAACTGACTGAACCCGTTTCTCCCAGTGACCCACCGTTTCGAGTAAAAGCTACTCGGACATTTGTCGCTGTCCGATTACGGTTATCCGTCAATGCATGGACTAAGATTCCTACTCCACCCGGACCATATCCTTCATACGTGATTTCATCGTAATTTGTTTCATCTACGGCACTGGTAGCCTTTTTAATCGCCCGTTCTACATTGTCGTTTGGCATATTTGCAGCTTTTGCTTTGTCCACAACAAGCCGCAGAGCTGGGTTCATGGATGGATCAGGACCGCCTGCTTTAGCTGCCATATAGATTTCACGAGAAAGTTTCTGAAAGACTTTTCCTCGTTTCGCATCTTGGGCATTTTTTCTTCCTTGGATATTATGCCACTTACTATGTCCTGACATGATTTTTCCTCCCTTGTTCTTTTGAGAATACACTTCTATTCTAGTACTATTTCACAAAAAAACAAAGCCACAGCCAATCTATAAACGCTTCTTGAATGTCGCAAAAAGCACACATAATACCACAGCAGTCAGAGCACCGATCGAATCCAGCATGACATCTTGGAACATAGGTGTTCGTCCACCGGTCAACATCTGATGGAATTCGTCCAAACCTGCGTACCCTGTTGCTGAAAGCCAAGCAAGGATCGCTGTCAGCCACCAAATTTTTAGTTTAGGGAAAACACCTAAAAACAAGCTGCCACCCAAAACAAAATAAGTACCAAAATGTGCGCCTTTTCTTAAAAAGAACTCTACAAATTTGGCGTAGCCCAGATGGTCGATACTCACGATACTTCCACCATAATTAAAACGTATACCTGCTAATGTGTCCTTAAATGGCTGATTAGGAAGCCAGCTTTCTAATCGCGAAACTTGTGATTGCTGTCCGTAAGTTTGAGAAGAACTGTAAAATAAGATGGCAACGACTATAAGTGCGATCACTAAATAAATATTTCCGTTTTTCAGTTGTTTTTTTGAAGAATTCATAAGTCACCTCTGTATTTATCTTAGACTTTTTTTGAAGAAACAACAATCATTTTCATAGAGACTTCTTCTATAAAAAAGTGCTATACTTAATTTTGTATTACAATATGAAGGGAGTTTTTTCATGAGTTATTCATTAAATTGGGATCTAGATTCTATTTTCCCCGGAGGAAGTCATTCTGATGCTTTGAACCAACGGATGAAGCAATTGGAAGACCAAACGAACGAATATTATCAACGTGTAACAAAATGGTCACCTAGTTCTGACAATGCAGAGCAGCTAAACGCGATTCTTCAATTGCAAGAAACGATTACGAACGGCTTTACCCAATGCAACAGCTATATTACTGCATTGCTTTCTGCCAATGTCAATGATTCAGATGCAAAGATCTTATCAGGGAAGCTTTACGCCATACTTCCTCTTCTACAATCAGCCGAAACAGTATTGTCGAAGAAATTTGCAGAAATATCTGACAATGATTGGAATCAGATGCTTTCCCAGGGTTCGTTTGAAACAATTGCGTTTCGTTTAAACGAGATCCGTCGTGACGGTTCACAATTATTATCAGAAGCTGAAGAGAACATTATCAACACGCTCTCATTAGATGGTCTAAATGCTTGGAGCAGTCATTATGATACGATTGTAGCCAGCATATCGATTCCCTTCGAACAAGATGGTCAAGTAGTCGAATTATCTGCTGGCCAAGCCTTCAATAAGATGATGGGCGATCGAGATCCAAAAATCAGAGAAGCACTTTTCGCAGCATGGGAAAAAGCATGGAAAGAAAAGGCCCCCCTCTTCACAGATACTTTGAATCATTTAGATGGTTTCAGACTTTCTAACTATGAACTCCATGGCATCACGGATTTTCTGCAAAAACCATTAGAATACAACCGTTTGAAAAAAGAAACATTGTCTGTCATGTGGGAGACGATCCAAAAAAACAAACAACCCCTTGTTGATTACTTGACTAGAAAAGCCAATCTTTTCGGTAAAGAAAAAATGGAATGGCAGGATCAAGATGCACCTATTATTTTAGGCGATTTGAAAGAAAAAACCTTTAGTTTTGACGAAGCAGCTGCATTTATTATCGAAAACTTTAATAAATTCAGTCCAAAAATGGCTAAATTCGCACAATCTGCTTTTGAAAAGAGCTGGATTGAAGCAGAAGATCGTCCTGGAAAACGTCCTGGTGGTTATTGTACTGAGTTACCAGAAACAAAAGAATCGAGGATCTTTATGACCTACAGCAATTCTGTTAATGAGGTTGCGACACTTGCTCATGAATTGGGTCATGCTTTCCATAGCAGCACGATGTGGGACTTACCTTCTTTAAATCGTGAATACGCAATGAATGTCGCAGAAACAGCAAGTACATTCGCAGAACTGATCGTAGCCGATGCTACATTAAAAGCCGCAAAAACAAAAGAAGAAAAAATCAATTTGCTAGATACAAAACTGCAAAATGCTTTAGCTATGTTCATGAATATCCATTCTCGATTCATTTTTGAGAATCGATTCTATGAAGCACGGCAAGAAGGATTAGTCTCAGAAGATAAGATCACAGAGATGATGGTTGAAGCACAAAAAGAAGGCTACCAAGGAGCTTTAGCCACTTATCATCCATATTTCTGGGCTGCAAAATTACATTTCTTTATTGATGACGTACCGTTTTATAACTTCCCATACACCTTTGGCTACCTGTTTAGTTTAGGCATTTATGCTTACGCTAATCAAAAAGGGGCAAATTTCGAAGAAGAATATATCCATTTACTACGTGATACTGCTTCAATGACGACGGAAGATCTTGCAAAGAAACATTTGAATGTTGATCTCACTCAACCAGATTTTTGGCAAGCAGGTATCGATATGGTGATGGAAGATATCCAAACGTTCATGGAATTGACAGAAGAATTCATCTGATTTCTATTTTCTCTCAATAAAAAAGAGTTAGTCCAGAAAAGGACTAACTCTTTTTGATTAATCATTCTTACATGCTGACAGCAAAGTCAGGTGCAAACCATTGAACTGAACCAACTTTTACGCTTTCGCCTGGTTGAGGAGCATGGATATATTGTCCTCCGCCTAAAGCAATCGCTACGTGGTAAGTTCCGCCTGGTGAACCCCAGAATAATAAGTCTCCAGCTTTTGCTTGAGAAACTGAGATTTTTGTTCCAGCTGATTCTTGAGGAACTGTCCAACCACCAATGTCACGACCAGTTACTTGCAAGTAAACATAGCGTGTGAATCCTGAGCAGTCAAATCCACTTGGATCTTTACCGCCCCAAACATATGGAGTACCAATATATTTGTAAGCTTCTGCTACGATTGCTGCACCATTCACACTTCCAGAAGGCGTTGGTGTTGGTGTTGTATTAGTTGTGTTATTAGTTGCATTGCTACCAGTACTGTTCCCAGGATCAACACTTTGATCTGTTGATGGTGTTGTAGGCGCAGGTGTTGTTGATTCTTCTGTTGAAGTTTCAGGTACAGTTGTTGACTCTTCTGTTGTTGAAGATTCTGGTACAGTTGTTGATTCTTCTGTTGTTGAAGATTCAGGCACTGTTGTTGATTCTTCTGTTGTTGAAGATTCAGGCGCTGTTGTTGATTCTTCTGTTGTTGA
>NZ_NGMF01000001.1:23437-120567 GCF_002140245.1 Enterococcus sp. 10F3_DIV0382
CTGTTGTTGATTCTTCTGTTGTTGAAGATTCAGGCGCTGTTGTTGATTCTTCTGTTGTTGAAGATTGAGCAGCTGATGATGATTCTTCAGTCGTTGAAGATTGAGCAGCTGATGATTCTTCTGATGCTGAGCTTTGTGCAGTTGATGAAGCTTGAGTAGCTTGTGCTTCAGCTTCTGCTTGTTCGCGTGCTTCTTTTTCAGCTTTTTCTTGTGCTGCTTGTTGACGTGCTTGTTCTGCTAGACGTTGTTGTTCACGAATGCGTGCTTGTTCTGCTTCAGCTTCTGCTTTTTGGCGGTTCAAGTCAGCTTTCTTGTCTTCAGCAGTTGCTTGTTCAGCAGCTAATGAAGTTTTCAGTACGTTCAAATCAGCTTGTTTAGATAAAAGATCGCCCTTTTGAGATTCCAAAGCAGCTTGGTTTTCAGCTAATTCTTTTAGTTTAGCATCGTTTTCAGCTTTTTTGTCTTCTACAGCTTTTTTATCTTGTTTTTGTTGTTCCATCAAGTCGTTGTTTGCTTTTACCATCGTTGTCATTGCTTGAACGCGTCCGATAGCATCTGCTAATGAATCAGCATTCAATACAGCATCAATATAGTTTGAGCTTGTATTGCTTACTTGTGCTTCACGTGCTTGTTTTTGGATTGTATCTTCACGTTTTTCAATACGTTCTTGTAAATCTGCAATATCTTTTACTAATTGTGCAGATTCTTGACGCAATGTGTCTTGTTTTGCTAATAGATCTTGTGCTTGTGTGTTGATTTCAGAAACTTGGCTTTCTAGGGCATCGATTTGTGATTGTGCATCTGCTTGTTGGTTTTTCAAGTCTGCAATCTTTTGATCTTGTTGTTGTATCTGAGAATCAAAATCGTCCGCCGCGGCAGCGATCGGTGATGCTACGGCAGTCAAGGTCATTGAACATACCATTACTGCTGATATTAAACTCTTTTTCACTCTTCATTCCTCCGACTGGCTTAATTTAATAAATATCTAAATATATTTAAGTCTTTCTTAACGATATAAAAATTGTACCATAGCAGTATGTCAGCGATATAATAGTTATGTTACAAAAATGTTTCAAAACAACCTCTAAAAATGACAAAACTGTTCGTTTCAGAAAATAATCATGAAAAAGGCATGCTAAGACGGGCTTTTTTTAAGATAACAATAATTCTTTTTTACTTTCAGACGAAAAACAAAAAAAGAAATTATTCATCACTGAATAATTTCTTAAATGGAAAAATGAATAATACAAAAATAATCATGTTCAACAGTAGTGTAGGCCCTAAGAACCTTGTAATAAAATACGTGTTATTTACTACTGCTAGTTTAAAAATCAATTGGACCACCATCGTAAACAGTTCATAACCCGTGACAAAGATAATCATACTGAAAAATTCAGTAAAGATGTTGACGTGGATGACATCTTTCATTACGTACATCAACCATACGATTAAAGGGAGAGCTACTGCATAGATACCGATAACACCGATATAGTAAGCATCATAGACTGCACCGAGAACAATCGTGGTGATTAGCAAATAGCGTTTTTCAAATGCCATACTACAACATAACAATGCCAAGATCAGAAAGTGGGCATTTGACATATAGCTGCCTTTCGACCACTCTCCTAGCATTCTTGTTAAATGGCCATCTAGCAACATCAAAAAGAAAAGAACGATTGGCAGATAGTACTTCATTGTTTCTTTTTTCAACATGGACTAATCCTCCGCTAGCCGTTGGACAATCGTCACAACTGACACATCATACATTTCTGCATAAGGTTTCACATACACTTCCCGATCCAGACCATAACTGTCTGGTTTCGTTTTGATAACCGTACCGATCGGCAAGTTAGCTGGAGAATTTCCTCCAAGACCGGATGTCTGAACAACATCCCCTTCTTTGATATCCGTATCACCAGTCAATTGGGTCACCACTAATGCATGGAGTTTTTCATCATAGTTTTTAAGCAAACCGAATGCTTCGCCATTAGCCGAAGATACCCGTACTGGAAAATGATTGGAGCTTTCGTTAGAGGATGACAGTAATTCGATTTTAGACGAAGCTGTATTGACTTCGATCACTCGGCCAATCAATCCTTTTTGCGACATGACTGCCATATTTGCTTCGATACCGTCTTTAGAACCCTTGTCTACGATCAGCATGTCCTGCCAACTATCTGGTGAACGAGTAATGACATTTGCCGTTACTTTTTCGTAACTCGTCAGCGTTTGGTTCAAATCAAGTTCTTTTTTCAAAGATTCGATTTCTCTCTCGTAATTCTTGTTTTGCTGTGCAACGTCATCATAACTATCGATTTTTTCTTTTAGCCGCTCATTTTCGGCATAAGTTGAAAAAAGACTATGGACAGAATCTACTCCGTTTCTCACCCACCGTACTGGGGCAGAAATTGTTTTATCAACCATTGCAACACTGTCATTAACGATGGATTGGAAGAAATTAGGCTTTCCTTCATTCGCTCGCTGTGCAGCGGTCACACTTAGTATCGTCACCACGATGATAACAATAACCAAGGTAATAATAATATTTTTATTAGGATTGAACTTCTTCACAAAGACACCTCGAATTAATTAGACTCTTGTGTTCAATTTTATCACTAAATGCCGGGAAACAAAAGGCAAGTTGCTCCTCTTAAGCTTTTTTTTAGTAAATAATAGATTCTGTCATTTTTAGCCTGAAAGACAAAATTTTTCCTTTTGTTCATTGGTCAGTCTTTGCTTTGAATAACTGCAATCATACCATCTGAAAAAGAAAATTCAGCGGTATCTGAAAGAAACTCGTTACTTGCATAAGATGTCGGGTATTCAACTGCTTTATTTTCCAATACATACTTACTGCCTTTCAATGTAAGATCCGAGACGGGCGTCAAACAGCAATAAGCTAGATACTTCATACTTGGAACCTGTCTTACTATATGCTTTCCAGGCAAATAATAAGCCAAATAATTTTGACGATCTCTAATAATAAGCTGATGGGCAAACGGTTTGAAGCGAGGTTCCAGACCTAACCAGAGATTGGCTAAAAGATGATCCAATCTTCCGCCTGTGGCGCCGATCAAAGTGACTTCAGCTTGCGGATAACGTTCAAATGTCTTTAAGATCCCCAATTGTGTATCTGTATCGTCTTTTTCTGCGGGTGAACGGGCATACTCTTTGGCTTTTGCAAATACTTCCTCCTGCTCTTCGTTCGACAATGAATCAAAATCACCTACTGCCAGATCTACTGGGTAGCCTGCTTGAAGCAGATACAGCGCACCACGATCTATTCCGACATAGGCATCGTATTTGGTCAGTAGAGGCTGCGGCCAGTTTTCCGGATTACCTCCAGCAGCTAATAAAATTTTCATTTAATCTAATGCCTCTTTTAACCGTTCGATTTGTCCGACTGGATTTTCGGCTCCATAGATATATGATCCTGCAACAAAGACATCCGCCCCTGCATCTTTACAGACTTTTGCTGTTTCTGGAACGATTCCTCCATCTACTTCGATTGCATAAGACCAATTGTTCTCTTTACGTAGATCAGCGAGTTCTGCGATTTTTTCTACCGTTTCTTCAATAAAGCTTTGTCCGCCAAACCCCGGATTGACAGTCATGACTAGCACTTGATCAGCCAAAGGCAAAACATGTTTGATCATGGAGACTGGTGTCCCTGGATTAATAACTACTCCAGCTTTGACACCTAAGCTTTTTGTCATTTGGAGTGCCCGATGGATATGAGGAGTTGCTTCTACATGGACAGTAATGATATCTGCTCCAGCTTTCGCAAATGCTGGAATGTAATTTTCCGGATCAACGATCATCAGATGAACGTCTAGCGGTAATTTAGTGACAGGTCGGATTGCCTGAACAATATTTGGCCCTAACGTGATATTTGGGACAAATTGGCCATCCATGACATCTACGTGGATGTAATCTGCGCCTCCTTTTTCTACTAACTCAATATCTCTTTGTAAATTGGCAAAATCTGCGCTCAAAATGGATGGTGCTATTTTCATTCTTGGTTCCTCCTATTTTCGTTTACCTTCTTTTTTCGTATACATGGGTTTTCTTTTCTCGATTTCTTGTAAGAATTGCAAATAATTAACGTAACGTGTCTGTGCGATATCACCTGTTTCTACTCTTTGTTTCACTTCACAGCCAGGTTCTTTGGCATGCATGCACTCTCTAAATTTGCAATGGGCAGAAGCTTCCACAAATTCCGGAAATTGTCTTGGCAATTCTCCTGCTTCGATAGTCAAAAAGTCAATCGAGCTGAATCCTGGTGTGTCTGCTACTAATCCATCATAGATAGGGAGTAGCTCCACATGCCGTGTTGTATGCCGCCCTCTTCCAAGTGCATCAGAAATCTCTCCTGTTGCTAAATTCAGTTCTGGAGATATTTGATTCAGTAGTGTTGATTTTCCTGCTCCAGACTGTCCCATGAAGACCGATAGCCGTTCTGGAAAGTAACGAATCAGTTCTGTCGTGTCACCCGCATGATTGGGTACAATCACTGGGT
The DNA here is from genome assembly GCF_002140245.1 of Enterococcus sp. 10F3_DIV0382. NCBI lineage: Bacteria > Bacillati > Bacillota > Bacilli > Lactobacillales > Enterococcaceae > Enterococcus > Enterococcus sp. 10F3_DIV0382. The sequence goes on from NZ_NGMF01000001.1 coordinate 27,957, forward strand.
AGCCTATCTTAGTATAGGTTTGTTTGATTTCTTCGATTTTTTTCGGGTCGTCTGACAAGTCGGTCTTCGTCAAAAAAATGAGCGGTTCGATTGATTCATATTCCAAGGTAACTAGAAAGCGGTCAAGCAGATTATAAGAAAATGCAGGTTCCACGATACTTGTGACAATGATTCCAAGATCAACATTTGTGACTGGCGGGCGAACTAATTGATTTTTTCTCGGCAAAATTTCCAGAAGATAGCCGTCTGTTTGATTTTCACTCTCAAAGATTACCTGATCTCCGACAAGCGGCGTGATTTTCCGATTCCGGAAATTCCCTCTTCCTCTTGTTTGATAGGTCTCTCCGTCTGCGTATACATAGTAAAAACCGCTGATTGCTTTTCTGATTTGTCCTTTGATAAGTGCCACCTCCGTTTTTGTTTATTTTACCATATGAAAAGGAAAGTAGGTGTCGTTCCACGCAAACTTCTCAAAGTAAAAGGCTTGAAAACTAATCAAAAGGGATAGAAAACACAAAAAAGGAACTGTGACACAGTCCCTTTTTCCGAGTAAACGGTGTTCCAGAAGTAGCTTCTTCGAAAAATAAGCCGAAATTTCACAAAAATTTGAGAATCAATTTTCGTAAATTCCTTCTTATTTCTTGAAGCTGATCACTTCTGTCACAACCTCTTTGTTCTATTTTATTAAAAACTTACTTTGAGCTTTCTGAGGTACTATCTGATGAACTTGCAGTGCTGGAAGATTCTTCTTTGGAAGAGCTACTCGTACTGCTAGAGCTACTTGAGCTGCTAGAACTGTCTGAAGAATCTTTCTCAGAACTAGAAGACACTGGGTCTGATCCTTTAGAGTAAATCACGTTTACAACCATTCCTTTGGTAATCGTCGTACCTGCCCCTGGCACTGTACGGATTACTTTGTCCTTATCCACCGTACTTGAATATTCAGAAGTCTCATGACCGATATATTCTGCACCAATACTAGCCAAATAACTTTGTGCTTCGCTTTTTGTATAGCCGGAGATGTCATTCAGTTTAGGTTCTGTTCCTTGGCTTACGACAAAACTGATGTAAGTTTCTTCTGCTACAACTTCACCTGAGGCTGGATCCTGACTAATGATCGAACCCGATGGCACAGTGTCGCTATAGTCATAAGTAGCACTAATGTTATTGATATTGAATCCTTGTGTAACAAGCCAATTACGGACAGTTTCGTAGTTTTCTCCTACATGACTACTCAAAGTCACTGTTTCTGGTCCTTTGCTGACTGTGAAAGTAATCGTGTCTGTTTTAGGATCGACTTCTGTATCTTCTGATGGAGATTGCGAAATGATCATTCCGCTTTCTACCTCTGAACTGAATTCCTCTTCTTTTTGAATCAAATCAGCAGAAAATCCTAATTCTTTCAAACTTGCTTCAGCATCTTCATAACTTTTACCACTGTAATCATCTAATTTGATTTTTTTCGTGCCACTGCTGATATAAAGAGTGACTTCGCGTTTTTGCTTGACTGTGGTTCCCGCTGCAGGGTCTGTCTTCACCACATTGCCTTCTTCGATTTTGTCATCTGCAATTTCTTCTGTTTTTGTTGCTACTTCTAATTTCGCTTTTGCGAGTGTTTCTCTGGCAGAAGCTTCAGAAAGATCAGAAACATCAGGAACAACAACTTCTCCTCGTCCGCCAGAAGCAAAGAATACAGCTGTTCCGATTCCTAAAACAGCGAGGACAGCTAACAGGATCAGCCACCATTTTTTCTGTCCTTTCTTTTTAGGGTCAGGCAGATCTTCTTCCTCTACCGGCAATGTTTCGTTTCTCGGTTCGTCTTTTGGCAGAGGCATAGATTTGAATGAATCCGGCATTGGTGTATCTGCTGCAAGCGGTGTGATAACTTTTGTTTCGTTATCCATCGCATGAGGTTGCCATTTTTCTTCGTTTGCACGAGCTGGTGATAATACTGTAGAAAGATCATCAGACATTTCTTCGGCTGACTTGTAACGGTCTGCAGGTTCTTTAGCCGTCGCCCGTAAAATCACATTTTCCAGTGCTTGCGGTACATTTGGATCAAGTGCCTTTATGGATGGAAGATCATCTTGGAAATGTTTTAAAGCAATCGTCACAGCAGATTCGCCGTCAAACGGCACGCTACCTGTCAGCATCTCATAAAGAATGATCCCTAAAGCATAAATATCTGACTGCTTCGTTGCCATACTCCCTCTTGCTTGCTCAGGAGATAGGTAATGAACAGATCCCAACATCGTATTCGTCTGTGTGATCGATGTTTCAGATAAAGCAATAGCAATCCCGAAATCCGTGATTTTTACTACACCTTCGTTATCGATCAATACGTTTTGGGGTTTCAAATCTCGGTGGATGATTTGATGGTTATGAGCTAAAGAAATAGCAGAAAGAATCTGCTGCATAATATTTACTGCTGTTTCATAAGGAACAGGATAATGTGTTTGGATATATCGTTTCAAGTCCATTCCTTTGACGTATTCCATCACTAGATACTGCATATTGTCTTCTTCACCAACATCGTAAACACTGACAATATTTGGATGAACGAGTTCTGTTGCTGCTAAAGCTTCTCGCTGAAATCGTCGAATCGCGGTTTGATCATTTTGAAAGTCGAATCGTAAGACTTTGACTGCTACATCTCGATCCAAGATCAAATCGTGCGCCAAAAATACATTAGCCATCCCACCACTACCGATATTCCCCGTGATTTGATAACGGCCATTTAATTTTTTTCCCAACTCGATCATACACAGTCCTCCTTATATTCGATAAGAAGAACGGTGATATTATCCGCTCCGCCTGCTTCATTGGCACGATCAATCAGCTCAGTTACTTTATGGGATAACGGGCCTTCTTGATTAATGATCGTTCCTATTTCTTCTTCAGATAGCATATTCGTCAAGCCATCTGAACATAACAGCAAGCGATCTTTTAGCTGCCAAAGATGAGTAGAAACATCTACTTCGACTGTTCCTGGCATGCCGACAGAACGTGTTAAAATATTCTTTCTTGGATGGTTCACTGCCATTTCTTCGCTGATTTCCCCTGATTTGACTAGTTCGTTAACTAAAGAATGATCCTCTGTCAATTGCATGATTTTATCTTCGCGAATCAAATACGCTCTGCTGTCGCCAACATTCGCAATCGTGAACCAGTCATCTGACAGAGCTGCCGCTACGATTGTTGTTCCCATACCGTTATATTCCGGCTGTTCTTGTCCTCGCTGATAAATCAGCATATTTTCCTCTTGAATCGATTGAATGAACCACTGGGCGATTTTTTCATCGTCGGCAGCTTCTTGTTCTTCCCAAGCTTCGCCTAGATTTGTTACCGCCATTTGACTAGCAATGTCTCCAGCACGGTGCCCACCCATCCCATCTGCTAATACAGCAAGCTTGAGACCTGAACGGCTAGTAAATACACTGGCATAGTCTTGATTGGTGTTACGTCGTCTTCCTACATCTGATTGATATTCAATCTGCATTTTTTCACCTCATTACTTTTTGCGCAAACAACAAATGAAAAATCCATCTGTGTAAAACTGATGCGGATACAAAGTCAACATTTTCTCTACGATTGATGATTGTAGCATAGGATTGGTCAAAACATCAATCCTCTCAAAATCAGGGTGTCTTTCCAAGAAAGCAGAAACAACGTCTTGGTTTTCTTCTTTTAAGATCGTACAAGTACTATAAGTCAGAATACCGGAAGACTTTAAAGCTGGTGCGCAGCTTTCTAAAATTTCCAATTGGATTTTTGGTAAATTCGCTAATTCATCCGGCTGTTTTTTATAACGGATATCTGGTTTTCGCCGAAGGAGCCCGAGACCTGAACAAGGCGCGTCTACTAAAATCCGATCGAACTGCTCTGGTTCAAACTGCTTGCTGACTTCTCTAGCATCCATCTTTTGAGCGTAAACAGCAGAAGAGACACCCAGACGTGTTGCATTTTCTTCAATGAGTTTGACTTTGTGTTCATGTACATCTAAAGCAATCACTTCCCCACCGCATGAAGGATCCAAAAAAGAAGCAATATGTGTCGTCTTACCTCCGGGTGCTGCACAGGCATCTAAGACATGATGTTCAGGCTCGATTTGCATAGACGGCGCTACAAGCATCGAACTTTCATCTTGGATCGTCATGACGCCATCGTGGAACAATGAGCTAGAAGCTAAATGCCCTTTTTTCGCTACTATACCGTATGGACTGACTTGGCTTTTTTCAGCTGAGATCTCTTCTTCTTGCAAAACAGTGATGGCCTGATCTCTGGAAAGTCGGCGTGTATCTACTCGGGCACTAGCATGGCTAGGCTGATATAGCGATAAACCGAGCTTTTCAGTTTCTTCGTAACCGATTTGATCCACCAACCGTTTCGTCATCCATAGAGGCAGGCTGATTTTGACAGAAAGTCTTTCGATAGGATCAGCAATGCCTTGCAGATCTGGTGCTCCTTGACGCTGATAATTCCTCAAAACACCATTTACAAATTTTCCTGTTCCAGGATTTCCTTTTACTTTCGCGATTTCGACCGCCTCGTTTAAAATAGCATGTGCAGGGACTTTATCTAAAAATTCTAATTGATATACAGAAAGATACAGAAGCGTCTTGACCCAGTCATCCACTTTTTTTGCTTTAGCGATCAATGATGCAACGTAAAATTCCAATAGTCGCTGATGGCTAATCGTACCGTAGATCAATTCTGTAAATAGACCCACGTCTTTTTGATTTAGCTCGCTTTGTTTGATCATCTCATTCAGCAAAAGATTCGAGTAGGCGCCGCCCTTGTTCACTCGCTCTAATGTCAGTAATGCCATATATCGTACAGATTTTTTCATTTTTTTAGGGATTTTTTTCATTATTTCACCTGCTGACCAATCTGAACTTGCTGACCGCTTCCGTTAAGAAAATCGTGTACGGCTTGTTTTCCTTTACCAGCTGGCTGTAATTCATTGATGGCTAACACGGTCTGGTTACCGCAAGCAATCCATAGATTTTTTTTGTCTTTTCGGATGATCGTGCCTGGTGCTTCGTCTGTACTTTCTGCCAGTACTTCAACCGATAATAATTTCCAGCGTGTACCTTCATAGGTCGTGAATGCAATCGGCCAAGGACGCATCCCGCGTACTTGGTTGTCGATTTCTTCTGCAGTTTTATGCCAATCGACCGCTTCTTGTTCACGTGTGATGTTTGGCGAAAAAGTGGCTTTTGACTCGTCTTGAGGGACTGGTTTTTGTCCATTCAAAATATTAGGCAATGTTTCTAACAATAGCTTTCTTCCTAAAAGGCTGAGCTTTTCAAACATCGTCCCCACATCATCTTGTTTAGTGATTGGCATGCTTTCTTGCGCATAGATTCCGCCTGCATCCATTTTTTTGATCATTTCCATGATCGTTACACCAGTTTCTTCCTCCCCATTCATGATGGCATAATGAACAGGCGCACCTCCCCGATATTTAGGAAGTAAAGAAGCATGGACATTGATTGCCCCTAATTTTGGCACTTGCAATAACTTTTCAGGCAAGAACTGGCCAAACGCCGCAGTGACGATCAAATCAGGTGCCAATTCAATGATTTCTTCCATTTCTGGCGAACCGGAGATTTTCTCTGGTTGCAACACACGGATACCGTGCTTTAGAGCAGCTTCTTTTACCGGTGTCGGCGTAATTACTCGTTTCCGCCCAACTGGACGGTCGGGCTGTGTGACTACTGCCTGGATCTCGTAGCCTGATTCTATCAGCCCTTCAAGAATTGGCACAGAAAAAGTAGGTGTGCCCATAAATACTAACTTAGTCATCAAGATGTTCCTCCATATATTCTTCAAGTTCTTCTTCCGGGATCTGCTGTACCATTTTCTCAATGAACAGAATACCGTCTAAGTGATCGATTTCATGCTGGAAGGCACGGGCTAAATAGCCGAAAGCTGTCACTTCTATCTCTTCTCCATCGCGGTCATAATAGCGTACAGTCACTTCATCTGCTCGCTTGACTGTTCCATAGACATGCGGGATACTGAGACAGCCTTCTACGTCCATGCTTTCACCTTTTGCTTCAATGATTTCTGGGTTTATCAGTTCGAATTTTTCGCCTTCATCTACTTCGATCACAGCGATTCTTTTGTTTTGTCCTACTTGAGGAGCAGCAATCCCTATTCCGTCATTCGCAATCATCGTCTCATATAAGTTGTCTAACAAAGCAATCGTTTCGTCCGTGATCACGTCGATTGGCTGAGCAGGTATTTTTAATTTATCATTAGGGTGGATCAATATAGGATAGCGCATAAGTTGGTCCTTTCTTAAATAAAGTTTAATGGTTCGTTGTCAATTGCCACAAAAAGACCTTGCCGCTGTTCTTTCTGGCTTCCATTCAAGATTTCATCCAAAACATGGGGCAGATTCGGTTCATGTTTATATTTGATGATCAGTTGATAATAGTATCGATTTTTCACTCTCAAAATCATGCTGGGTGTTGGTCCTAGTAACAAACTTTGAGGACTTAATACTTCTTTTAGTTGATTGGCAATCTGAAAGATTTTCTTTGCCGCCACTTGTTCTTCAGGATGGCTGGCAGTTATTTTCACAGTAAAGTAATAAGGAGGGTAGCCTCCTCGATGCCGTACATGCATTTCCTGCTGATAAAACTGTTCATAGTTTTGTTTTTTAGCCAATTCTATGGCGTAATGCTGAGGATTGAACGTTTGGATCACGACTTCGCCTGGTTTTTCCGCTCGTCCTGCTCGTCCTGAAACTTGGGTCAGCAATTGGAATGTATGCTCGCTAGAACGAAAATCCGGTAAATTCAGGGAGGTATCGGCATTCAACACGCCAACTAATGTGACTTCTGGAAAATCCAAGCCTTTAGCGATCATTTGTGTCCCTAATAAAATATCTGCTTCTTTTGCACCGAATTTTTGTAAAATCTGTTCGTGTGCCCCTTTTCTTCGGGTGGTATCTACATCCATACGCAAAATCCTAGCTTGCGGATAAAGTTCTCGGAGTTCCTCTTCTACTTTTTGGGTGCCTGTCCCATAGTAACGGATTTTGTTGCCCCTACAATTGGGACAGCGATTAGGAATAGGTTCTTCGTGTCCGCAATAATGACAGCGCATCGAACGTGTATCCATATGCAAGGTAAGAGAGATATCGCAATTAGGGCATGGGAGAACAAATCCGCAGTCTCTGCACATCACAAAAGACGAATATCCTCGACGATTGAGCAGTAGGACAGTTTGTTCTTTTTTGTCTAACCGATCTTGTATCTTTTCCTGCAAATTAGCAGAAAAAGTAGAGGTCCGATGATTCTGAAACTCTTCACGCATGTCTACGATCTCAATAGCTGGAAGTTGTGCAGCTACTTTGGCTCGGTGATTCAATTGCAATAACTGATAAACGCCTTTTTGAGCTCGTGCTCTTGATTCCAAAGAGGGCGTCGCACTTCCAAGGACTATTGGGCAATGATGGTACTTACTGCGCCAAATAGCTAAATCTCTCGCATGATAACGCGGCGTCTCATCTTGTTTATAACTTGATTCATGTTCTTCATCGATAATGATCAATCCTATATTTTTCAGCGGAGCAAAAATAGCAGAGCGTGCGCCTACTACTACTTGTGCTTCTTCACGCTCGATCTTGCGCCATTCATCATATTTTTCACCTTGGGAAAGTCCGCTATGTAAGACCGCAACAGATTCACCGAAGCGTCCTTTGAATCGCTCGACCATTTGCGGAGTCAATGCGATTTCAGGCACTAACATTATAGCCGTTTTATTTTCTGACAAAACATCAGCGATTGATTGAAGATATACTTCTGTTTTTCCACTACCGGTGATTCCCTCTAGCAAAAAGACCTGATCTTTTTGTTGCTGACCTGCTGTGATGATTTGTTCGACAGCATTTTTTTGTTCTGTATTCAGTTCCAATGCCGTCGTTTGGTCAAATACTCGGTCTTGATAAGGGTCGCGATAACGTTCTGATTCTACAAACTCCAGCCAGCCCTTTTCTTTTCCTTGATTCAAGACAGCAGTACTGATTTCTTTATCTTTGAAATAAGCGATTGGTTCTTCTTGGCTCAGTTCAGATAAACACAAAAGAAGCTCTTTTTGTTTCTTGGCATTTTGCCGTAATTTTGCCCATTCTTCTTCGATTTGCTTTTCAGTTAATAGGGAACGGACCAAACGAATTGTTTTTACTTTATTTCGTGTATGGACTTCGTATTTGATATCTACTAATTGCTCTTGGCGCCAACGAATCAATTGAGAAAGGCTGCCTTCTTCTTCTGCTTCTTTCCAGGAAATCACTTCCCGTTGACCAAACAATGCCTGAATTTCTGGTGTATCTGCCAAAGGATAGATCAATTTATCATATTCTGCTTTCATCACACTCGGAAGCATCGTTTGTAGACAAGTGATTTTGAATGCATAAGTGATTTTTTTCATGTAATCAGCTAATGAAAGTAATTCTTCATTGACCACCGGAGCAAGGTCCAGCAAACGGATCACTGCCTTCAACGATGGGTTAGCTGATTCTTCTGATTTTTGGATAGCCATAACAAATCCTTGGACATGACGATTGCCATTACCAAAAGGGACCTCTACCCGCATCCCGACTTGCAAAGCTGTTTCCATTTCAGAGGGAACCAGATAGGTGAATGGCTGATCGGTCTGCATAGTAGGTACGTCCACAATGACTTCAGCTGTTAATGTCATGGTTCGTTTCCTCCTTTTTTTGTCTTTTCATATCAAGCGACAAAAAGTTCCTTGCCTATTTTACTAGAGATCGCTGGATTTGTCTTATTTTCTGCCAAATCCTAACAAAAAATTAACAGCAGATAAGAAAAAAAAGAACTGTGTCAAAAAGTTCAGACACAGCCTTTTCTACCAGACAATAAGTGGCGAATGTTTGAAAAGGAAACAGCTGGGTTTGCTTTTCTTTTTAGATGTTCGCTCTACTTTTCTTTATTACATTTTTTGCTCTTCGCGGATACGTGATTCCAATTCGTGTTGTTCACGCTCTTTTTGAGCTTGACGTTCCTCTTCTTCCATCTTCAAACGTTCACGTTTTAATTCAGGATGAGGATCATTGACTACATTCCCTGCATCGATTTCTTCTAAAGCTTGACCAACGCTTTTTACTGAATCAAAAGAATCTAGTGTAGGTTGTGCACTTGCATCCAACTCATGTGCGCGTTTGCTTGCTAAAATTACTAGAGAATATTTTGAATTTACACGATCTAATAGTGAGTCAATTGAAGGTTTTAACATCATAAGACTACATCTCCTTTAACATTTTAATATATTTACCGATTACGCGATCTACTCGAAAATGTTCACTGGCAATAATGTGTTTGATTCGTTCAACTGCTAGCGGCACTTCATCATTCACAACAGCATAGTCGTAAAGAGCCATCATTTCGATTTCTTCTTTTGCAACTTTCATTCGTTCTTCGATTACTTCGTCTGCATCTGTTCCTCGGCCTACGATTCGTGATTTTAATTCCGCTAAATCTGGCGGAGTCAAAAAAATGAATACACCATCGGGCACTTTTTCTTTGACTTGTTTTGCTCCTTGGACTTCAATCTCCAAGAAAACATCTTTTCCTTCATCCAATGTCTTGTTGACATATGACAAAGGCGTTCCATAATAATTCCCGACATATTCTGCGTATTCCAGCATCTCTCCAGCTTCGATCATTGATTCAAACTCCTCTTTGCTTCGGAAGAAATAATCAACGCCTTCGACCTCCCCTTCACGCATTTTACGGGTAGTCATTGAGATTGAATACTGAAAATCATTATCCTCACTCTCAAAAATTGCTTTTCGTACTGTGCCTTTTCCTACACCGGATGGACCAGACAACACGATTAATAATCCACGCTCTGACATGACGACGTCCTTTCAACTAGTCTTTTTGTACTTATCGTTTATTTTGCACTTTTTTTCTGCAACTTTCAAGGTTATCTTTAATTATAGCTAGAAATTGGTAAAAAAGCTACCCTGTACCAAGAGGTCGTGAAAAAGCTGTCCTGCATCAAGTAATAAGAACGACCAAACATAAACAGCTTCTCATGTTTTTCGTTTGGTTGGGCTTATTACCGTAGATGCAAGCTTTTGAACGCCGTGTATGAGAGGTCGTGAAAAAGCTGTCCTGCATCAAGTAATAAGAACAGCCAAACAAAAATGGCTTCTCATATTTTTGCATAAATTTGGCTCCATACCGAGAGAATGGTTTTTGAACATCACTTATTCAAAATAAAAAAAGGTTGTGACACGAATTTTGTCACAACCTTTAAATGTATTCCTAGAGCAAATAAGCTAAGCGAAGAAATTCAATTCTGATTATTTATTGTATTTCTTTGTTCAGCATCCTTGCTAAAAGCCCATATTGGACAAAGTATTCACTACACCCATGATCTCATCTTTTCGAGAACGTGCTTTTTCTGTCGGATCTTCTACCTCTTCTGTGTCGATTCGAACAATAAATTTCCGATTCATCGTCACGTAAGCACCGTCGTTGATCAAAATAAACAGTTCGTTCTCATTATAGTCTGCACAGGCATCTTTCCATACGTCAAAGCCGTTTTTTTCAGAAGGGATATCCCGTTTAACAACAGTTTTTCCACTTAATTCGTGGAACGTTACGTCATAGTATTTCATTGTCTCAACCTCTTTCGTCATTCAATATTTTGGACCTGTTCTCTGATTTTTTCTAAGATCGTCTTGGATTGGACGACTTGATTTTTAATTTCGATTGCGTTTGATTTGGAACCGATCGTGTTGATTTCCCGATTCATTTCCTGGATCAGAAAATCTAATTCCCGACCTACAGGACATTGGGCCTCGATAAGTTCATCTAGTTTTTGGACATGGATTGCCAAACGATCCAGTTCCTCGTGGATATCTCCACGTTCCAGCAAGATAGCCAACTCCGTCAGCAACCGTTGCTCATCCACTTTCGCTCCAAGAAATTCCTCCAGCTTTTTTTGATACCTTAATTGAAACTCCTGTTCATAGACGTCTACAAAACTATTGAGTTTTTTTAGTACTTGTTTGAATTCTTCCGTGTTCTTTTTCAGCACCGAAGCTAAGGCTTGTCCTTCTTTTTCTCGACTGGCTTCAATAGAATCAAGTGCACTTTTCAATGTATCTAGAGCTAACTGTGCCAATTCTTCCATGCTCTCTTCCGGTTTTTCTTCTACCGTTACGAAGTTTTCATCCAGCGCGAAGCGTTCCGCCAGCCGACGAATTGACACTTGATTTTGACTCCCGTATCGTTGTTGAATCCCGTCTGTCAATTGGGTGATAAGTGAATCAATCAATTCCCAATTGATGACGATCTGCTTTTCGTTTTTGCCAATATAAGCTAGATTCACAAATACCTCGATCCGTCCGCGGCTTAACTGCTGTTTGATAAGCTGCCGAAAATCGTTTTCAATAAAATTCAGGATTTTAGGACTTCGTATTTGGACATCTAGAAAACGCTGATTGACACTTTTTATTTCGATATCTAGCTGATATGCTTTTGTTTCGCGGATGGCTTTGCCAAAACCAGTCATACTTTTCATTCGACAGGGTCCTTCCTCATTACATATTTTCTATTGCTTTTTGCAGTTGTTCAAACTCTTCGTTCGTCAGTGTCAGCCCTTTCCCCATCTTTTCATGGTCGGGTGCCCAATCTCGAAGATCGAATTTCGGCGGACGACCATTCCAGCTGACTAAGTTCAGCTCTTTACGCCATCCTTTGTTGTTTTCTGATAAAACAGCGATTTCTTCTACGATTTCATATGAAAATTCTTGTGCCATGGTTGTTCCTCCTTGAGATAATATAAATATAGGATCAGTAATGTGTCAACTGGCTGTTCAAGCAGTTCACGCTGCAAACGATCCTTACATTTTTCTTGCAGCAGTTTTTCAAAATAAACGGCTTTCGTGCGTTCATTTTGTATTTTCTGCTGATATTTTCGATACCTCCGCCATTCTTCTGTACTTAATTGACCAACTTGTGCCAATAAATCGTCTGGCATACTTTTTCTATCTTGTTGGCAGATCATTTGAAACATCCAATCTACCTCATAGACTTTGTTTGGCAATAAAAAATGTTTTTTTGCTAAAAGTTCCAGCATCGCCAGTCCGCATGTTTCTGGTTCGACCCTGTTCTTATATATATTACGCAGTTTTTGCCAAAATTTTATGGTTTTGAAAAAAGATAGCTCTAACTGAAGTTCTTTTATTAAGTAAGATAAAAATCCACGCCAGCATGTTCCTGCTTGTTTGACAGAATCAAATGTATACCAATTCCCGTAATAACAGCCTAATCGTTTTTTCATTTCCAGATAGCCTAATTGTAAATTTAATTGGTTTCTTTGGCTATCAAAAAGCAGAAAGCTGCCAAGCGTCCACAATGTTTGACATCTCCAATGGATAAACGTATCTGGCACACGGATTCTTTTCACTGGCCCTGGTCCTTGCACATCCACGACAAACGCCTCTGTTGCGCCTTCGTTAATCGCGATGTCAATAGGGATTTTGTTACGAAATCCACCGTCTGCGTATTTATTTTTTCCGATCTTTCGGTAAGCCATAGCAGGATAAAATGAAGCAGAGGCAAGTATCCAATCTGGTATTTCTTCTGTTTCTGTCTGTTGGATAGCAGTCACTACTTCCGCTAGTTCTGGCAATTTAGTAGACACCGTGTATAAACGTATTTTGGAATTGTATTTGAGCAAAGACAAATCTAAATTTTCCTTGACCAGCTTTTCCAATGGCGCAGACGAAACCCCACCTTCAACTAGTGCCGTTTTCGTCATTTGGCGTCTTTCTTGATAGAAACGTTCACGCAAGTCTTCAACGGCAGCCATTTCTGGCAACGCAAGCACTTGTCTTGTTGATAGCTTTTTCCATAAACCCACAGCTTTTTCCATGTCTCCTTGTAAAATCAATGCGCCGTTCAGCGCACCTACCGAGGTCCCAGTAATGATTTCAAAGCGGATGTTATGTTCCTTCAGCGCCTGCCATACACCAATCTGATAGGCACCGTGTGCTCCCCCTCCTCCTAATACAAGTGCTGTGTGATAGACCAGCTTTTTATTTAGTTTCATGGTTCCTTGATAGCCGTTTTTATGAAAAATACGCAACCATTCTTCTGATAGAGGAGATTGAAATAAAAAACAACAGTTTTCTTTAATAAAAAAACGAGCACAAGCTTCCATATGCTGAAAAAGTTTTTGCCATTTAAAAGTTTCGCCTTCGATCAGCAAGTTGTTAAAAATAACATCTTCTCTACTTTTATCAATAGTAAAATAGATGGTATATTTTTTTGATACTGCTTCAAAGGCACATTGCTTTTTTGCAGAACGCCAAAATGCTTCTCTACTTTCTTGATGGCTTTGAAAAAACGGAAGAGGTTGTTTTGCTTGGTTGATACGCGAATACAGCGACATTTTCTGTGAAAAGTAAACTTTTTTTATCTCCATCGCTTTCTCCTTTTTCTTCAAGTATACCAGTACGTCGAAAAAAGGTCATGAGTATCGTATTCGACTTTGGATATTCCATAAGAAAACAATTCATAAAACCACCTTTAAATAAAAAATACAAAAATTAATTGAAAATGAGAGTATTTTCAATGAAAACGTGATTTTGTAATGGAATTTTAAAATAAAAGAAACAAGCTTTTTTTATGCAAATGTTGTAAAATAAAAGAGATTAAGAGGAAATAAGAGGAGGAACATGATGACTGAGTCAGTTTATGTACATATTGATACCACAAGTAATGCTGTTTTAACAAAAGGACTGACTGCTACTGATTTTGCAAACAGTATCGTGCATTTTCCTCAAAACTTGCTCTTACTCGATCCATCTGCTTCTGCTGGAGAATACGAATCTCATACAGGGCTGAAAGTAATCCGTGGTACAGAAAATATCCAGCGTTTCTTTTCCTCTTCTCGAAACAGGCGTGGATTCGATGAATTGAAGTGGATTGACTTTACTGATTTAACGATGCTGAAAGAATTGACACCTTTAGAAATTTCAGAATTGTTATATTTTGGCCATATGAAAACACATCTCCACTCACCATTTTTTTATAAGCTACAAAATAATTTCGTGTACTTCGACCTGAACGATCAATTGAACCGAATTTATTATCGCTATTTAGATGAATTTTACAGGATTTTTGCTAGTAAATTAAGTTCTATCCTGTCAGATAAGATCAATGTAAAAAAATCCTTTTTCAAAAAGGAAACACCTGTTGAAAAAATCAGTGTGGAATTATTGAAAGAAATGCGTAATTTAATGCAGGAAGGGATCATTTTTTCTTTTGATCAAGTTGGTTTGATCGATGACGAATACCGTATTCCTATTTATGTGATTGAGGACTATATTTGGAAATTGAAAGGTACTCGGTATCGGGAAGAAGAAGTCGTCGCTACTTTAATCTACTCTGTCAACGATCGGCGCTGGCAATTGGTAGAAGATGCCGGTCTTTCTTATCTGCCATTGAAGTGAATCTATTTCTTGCCGAAAAACAAAAAGGAAACAAGAAACTAGGACATGATTCTGTCTCAAGTTTTTTGTTTCCTTTTTATTTAAAGATTCTGTCGTTTATCTGGCACAAAAAGTGATGGAATCGTTTGTTGGATCCCTAATAAAACGATCATCGTCACAATCGCTGTGCTCAACCCGCTAGCACCATTCATTACGAAAGAAAAGAGCCAAGGATTCATTCCCCATAGTGCATAGGCTCCCCAGAAAACAACTCCCGCAATAAAATGCCAAAAATATCTGGAAAGTGCGCCAATCAATGCACCAAACACTATGTTTTTTCTGATTTGTTTCGTATTTCCATCTGCATAGCTTTTTTGGACATTTGAAGCCATGAGCCCTGCTGCACCTGCAAAAGTATAAGCAATCGGATACTCAATCAACACTTGAACGACACTTAAATAATAAACTTGTCCCAACGGAAAGTGTAAGATCCCCCAAATGAAACCTGCTAGCATACCTGCCTTTGTCCCTCTTCTTAATGCAAAAAGCGTCAACGGAATCTGCCCCAATGAAATAGAAAAACTGCTGCCAATCTGGATTGGTATCAATGACAGCACCATCGCTAACGCTGCAACAATCGTTCCTTCTACCCAAACTCTATTTTTTCCCATAAAAAAACTTCCTCCTTTGAATAAAAAAGTCACAAAGGAGGAAGCAGCTTTCGAAAAATTTCAAATAGCTGTTTTTTCACAATTCCTACGCTCGCATAACCGAAACAGGTACGAAGGGTTTAGAAATAGATTCAATCTCAGCCCAATTGGACTCCCCTTTGTGAGTTTATTTATTATTTATTTTTTGTTTCAAATAATGGACTAACTGGTTTGTTTTCATGGATACGTTTGATTGCATCTCCCATTAATCCGCCAACACTTACTTCATCGATTTTATCGATTTTACGATCTTCTGGAAGATAGATCGAGTCTGTGACAACTAGTCGCTCGATAGCTGAATCTTCTATTCTTTGTAAAGCAGGACCAGATAATACTGGATGGGTACATGAAGCATACACACTTGTTGCACCAGCTTCTTTCAAAGCATTGGCAGCCAACGTGATCGTACCTGCTGTATCGATCATATCGTCGATCAGTACACAAGTTTTACCTTTGACTTGTCCAATGATGTTCATTACTTCTGCAACATTTGCTTTTGGACGGCGTTTGTCGATGATCGCAATCGGAGATTTCAAGAATTCCGCTAATTTACGTGCTCGTGTAACGCCACCGTGGTCTGGTGAAACAACGACAACATCATCACCTTTGATTCCTTTTTCCAAGAAATAATTAGCAATAAGTGGTGCACCCATCAAATGATCGACTGGAATATCAAAGAAACCTTGGATTTGGACTGCATGAAGGTCCAAAGTCAGCATTCGTGTTGCACCGGCTTTTTGGATCATGTTTGCTACTAATTTCGCTGTGATTGGTTCCCGTGCACGTGCTTTACGATCTTGACGCGCATAACCATAATAAGGCATGACTACGTTGATTGTTTTCGCACTTGCTCGTTTCAGTGCATCAATCATAATCAGCAACTCCATCAAGTTATCATTGACTGGGCTGCTCGTTGATTGGATCACATAGACATGCGATCCACGAATACTTTCTTCAATGTTTACTTGAATTTCTCCATCACTAAATTGAGTAACAGATGATTTTCCTAACTCGACACCGACTGCTGCTGCAATTTTCTCTGCTAATGGGCGATTGGAATTTAACGCAAAAATTTTTAATCTTGGGTCAAAGTAATGTTTTGACATGGGGACCTCCACTTTCTTTTTCACAACTCTAGAATTCTACCTAATAAATAGTAGTCATATTTTTTAAATAAATCAAGTGATTTTGCAAAAGTCTTAGTTTAGATAAGGGAGTTTTTTTGCATATCCTTCTTTATTGACTTGTCTTGCTCTCGCAATTGCCAACGCATATTCTGGAATATTGTCTGTAATTGTTGACCCGGCAGCAATCGAACTGTTTTTAGCTACCTCGACAGGTCCGATGATATTCGTGCTAGAACCAATAAAGCTGTGGTCACCGACAGTCGTATGATGTTTGTTCTTTCCATCATAGTTGACGAAGACAACACCACATCCGACATTGATCTCTTCTCCCAACGTAGCATCACCAACATAAGTCAAGTGACCGACTTTCGTTCCTTTGCCGATTTGAGCATTTTTCACTTCCACAAAGTTTCCGATATGGACGTTTTCGCCAATTTCAGCTTTTGGTCGTAAATGTGCATAAGGTCCCACATCTGCATGTTTCTTGACATGGCTGCTTTCAATGACTGAGTTTTCAATGACGACGTGATCCTCAATCCTACTGTCTACGATTTTTGAATGTGCCCCGATGACACAATCAGAACCGATGACTGTATTGCCTTGGATTTGTACACCTGCTTCGATCAATGTGTCTGGACCAATCTCTACGCCTGCATCGATGTATGTCGTTGCTGAATCGACAAAGCTTACGCCATTGACCATATGCATCTGGTTGATCCGCTTTCTCATGATCTCATTTGCTTTAGCTAACGCGATTCGATCATTGACTCCCATTGATTCTTCGAAATCATCTGTTTGATAAGCAGCAACTGTATTGCCTTCTTCTTTTAAGATTTCGATGATATCGGTCAGATAGTATTCACCTTGAGCATTGTTTGTTCCGACTTTGCTTAACGCATCGAACAAAGCTTCGTTGTCAAAACAGTATGTTCCTGTATTGATTTCTTGTACAAGTGCTTCTTCTGGTGTTGCGTCTTTTTGTTCCACGATTTTTTCTACGATCCCAATATGATCACGAATGATCCGACCATATCCTGTTGGGTTTTCTGCTTGTGCCGTCAAGATTGTCGCACTTGCATTTTTTCCTTGGTGATATTCAAAAAGATTGTTCAGCGTTTCAGTAGTCAATAACGGTGTATCGCCACTGATAACTAACGTCGTTCCTTTTTTTCCTTCCAAGAAAGAAGCGGCTTGCAAAACAGCATGTCCTGTTCCCAATTGTTCTGCTTGTAACGCATATTTACTGCGTTCTCCTAGTTGTGCTTTAACTTGTTCTGCTCCGTGTCCAACGATCGTAATCACTTCATCTGGTTTCGTTTCACTGACCCGATTAATGATATGTTCTACCATAGGTTTACCAGAAACGGGATGTAAAACTTTATATAATTTTGACTTCATGCGGGTACCTTTCCCTGCCGCCAAAATAATTGCATAACGTGCGTCCAACTGCGTCACTCCTAAATATAGTTTGCTGATTTCAGTTTATCCCAGTATACCCATTTTTTCAACAAAACAAGTGATTTTCTTTTATCCCAGCGTTTTCTGGATAAAAAAATAGATAGACCATAACGGGCCTATCTATTTGGTAACCAGTGCTCTCCTGCCAACTCCTCGGTCACAAGTCACACTACTCATAAAACATGAAAAGCTGTTTTTTGAAATCGTTTCTTGTGACTTAGAGTTAAACGGTAGGCTTACAACCTCTTCATTAAACGGTTTTCAATCAGCTGACCTTCGGTATTAGCTCAATAAACGGCAAAATATGAGGAGCAATTTTTCCGTTTATTGAGCTAATACTCAGGACAGGACGCTGATTTCACAACCTCTAGATAAACGGTGTTCAAAAGCCAGTTTCTCGGTATTAAGCCAAATTTATGAAAAAATGTGGAAAGCCCTTTTCACAAAATTTTTCTTACTACTCGAAACTAAGCGGCTTTTTCACAACCTCTTATTCTGAAAAATAATTTCCCGGCACAACCGTAATATTTTTCGTTTGAGTATCTACATCTTTGACATAAAGCAGTGACGTATAATCATCGATGGCGCGATGACCGTTGAATTTTGATTCGGCAAATACAGTGATGCCAACAAGTTCTGATTCGAATTCTTCAATCAAGCTCTTCATTCCGTTGACTGTTCCGCCGCCTTTCATGAAATCATCCACTACAAGGACACGTGAACCACGTTTCAAACTTCTCTTAGACAGTTCCATCTTTTCAATTCTTTCAGAAGATCCAGACACATAGTTGACACTTACTGTTGATCCTTCTGTTATTTTTGAGTCCCGGCGTACAATAACGAATGGCGCATTCAGATAATAGGACACAGCTTGGGCAATAGGTACGCCTTTTGTGGCTACAGTCATTACAGCATCGATTTTTTCACCAAGGTATTTAGAAGCAATGATTCTTCCAACTTGACGCAGCAGTTCAGGTTCTCCTAACAAATCAGAGAGATAAACATATCCTCCTGGAAGCAGACGGTCTTGTTCTGATAGACGTTCTGCTAGAGATTCAATATATTTTTTCGCCTCTTCATATGAAATTTCAGGGATGAACAATACACCACCTGCAGCACCTGGGATTGTTTCCAAGGTTCCATACCCTCGTTCTTTAAATGTTTTCTTGATGATTCCCAAATCTTCACTGATAGAAGATTTAGCAGATTCATAACGTTCGGCAAAGCTTGTTAAGGAAATCAATTCATGCGGGTGATTCAATAAATACTGTGTCATGTCAACTAGACGTTCACTGCGACGTACTTTCACCTATTCCAACTCCTTTTAAGAAATTTTATCGTTTTACATTATATAAGTTTTTCTTCAAAAATTCGAGCATTTTATGAAAAAATAAGAAAATAGTTCGGTATTTATTAAAATAAAAAGAAGCCTATAAAAAATTTTTCGTTTTTATAAGGCTTCTTTTCTTTATAATTTAGTTATTTTTTCTTCTGAAGGCAACCAATATTCGTTTGATGATATTTACAATCAGGAACAAAGCAATAAAGACTAATGTGATTGTTGCTCCTGGAGGTGTATCTAGATAAAACGAGCTAGTTAGTCCTGACAGCATCCCTAGAAATCCTACACAAACACTGATAGCAATCACGACATTGAAGCTTTTGCCTAATCGCATACCGATTGCTGCGGGAAGAACCATGATTGCGGATATCAAAAGTGCACCGGCAATCGGGATCATCACAGCAATAGCCACACCAGTAATCACATTGAACATCATCGACATCAAATGAACGGGTAGCCCATCCACGTGGGCGGTATCTTCATCAAAAGTCAGAACATACATCGGCCGTTTGAATAAAAAGAACAATATACCGATGGCAACGAATAAGATTCCTAAAAAGATGACTTGCTCCCATGTAATGGTCACGATCGAACCAAACAGATAGGATTGGATACTTGTTGCTGAATTCCCTCCGCTCAAATTCATCAATACTAACGCTAGCGCCAAACCACCAGCCATTAAAATGGCAATGGAGATTTCTGAATAGGTTCGGTAGATCGTTCGCAGATACTCCAATATCACAGCTGCTAATACAACGACTAGCATGGTCGTAAGTGTAGGATTAAGGTTCAAAAAGAATCCTAACGCTACCCCTGCTAAAGAGACATGAGAAAGCGTATCAGCCATCAGCGATTGTCTTCTGATCACTAAAAACACACCTAGCATCGGGGCGATTCCGGCAATGAAGATAGCGGCAAGAAACGCTCTTCTCATGAATTCATATGAAAGCAACGCCATTGAGAATCCTCCTTTCTCACCAGTCGGATCTGTCTGTCCGCATACTGTTTGATATCTTCATGATCATGGGTGATCATTAGAACTGATTTCCCATGGACATGCGCACTATGTCGGAGAAGACGATAAAATTCATTTCTGGATTCTTCATCCATACCTGTTGTTGGTTCATCAAGAACAAATAAGTCAGGGTCAGTAGCAAAAATACGCGCTAAACTGATTCGCTGCTTTTGTCCGCCAGACAATTCACCTATTCGCCGATTTCGCATATCCCACATCCCTACAGCTTCTAAAGCACGCTGTACATGTTGATGATCTTTTTCAGAGAGACGCTTGAACCAGCGGCCTCTTGGATATCTTCCTGAACGGACTAATTCGATCACCGTACTAGGAAAACCTGCATTGAAAGATGCAACTTGTTGAGGAATATAACCGATACTTAATTTTTTTCCTTCTTGATTTTTCTCAGCAATCTTTATCATTCCTTTTGAAGGTTTCAGTAATCCTAACGATGCTTTCACCAAGGTTGACTTGGCTGCTCCATTTTCTCCAGTTAAAATGACAAATTCACCCGCATCTACATGATAAGAGACATCTTCTAGTACAGGTTCATCATCATAGTAAAAGGTCAAATCAGATATTTCGATATAACGCACCTTACAACCTCCATTCTAAAACTTAATTGATACTTTCTTTTAAAGCTTTCAGATTTTTTTCCATGACAGAAATATAATTTTCGCCTGCTTTGATTTGTTCATTAGTCAAGCTTTCTAAAGGATTCAACACTTCTAGCTTCACTCCTGTTTCATTCGACAATGTCTCAGCTACCTTCGAAGAGGCATTTTCTTCAAAATAAATCACTTTGATGTTGTTTTTCTTCACAAATTCTTTTAGTTCAGCTAAGCGGCTTGGTATGGGTTCCTGATCTGGTGAAACGCCCGAAATCGCTACTTGTTTTAAGTCGTATTGATTCGCTAAATAAGCAAAAGCAGCATGCTGAGTGACAAATGTGCGGTTTGTTGCATCTTTTAGCCCATCGGAGTATTTTTGATCCAGTGCTTCAAGCTTTTTGATATAAGCATCGGCATTCTTCGTAAAAGTTTCCTTTTTATCTGGATATTTTTCGCCTAATTCTTCAGCAATCGTTCTGACTTCTTTTATAGCTAATACCGGATCGAGCCAAACATGTGGATCGTATTCATGTGAATGACCATGCCCTTCTTCTGATTCTTCATGTTCGTCTGCTTCTTGCGATTCTAAACGGTCGATTCCTTTAGCTGCTTCGATCATCAAGGTCTGTTTGCTATCCACTGAATCCTTTAATGAATCCACGAAAAATTCCATGTCTGAACTATTATACACGAAAACATCTGCATCGGAAATTTCTGCTCTTTCTTTTGCACTTGGTTCGAAATCATGCGGCTCCGTTCCAGCAGGGATCAAAAGTTTCACGTTTCCTTCATCCCCTACGATTTCTTTTGTAAAATCATACATCGGATAAAAAGTCGTAACGATCGTCAAATCCTCTTTTTTGTCTGCTTCCTTGTTCATATTTCCACATGCTGCAAACAGTAAAGCACCTATCATTACCGTAGCTGTCAAAAGATATTTTTTCATTTATATGCTCCTTTCAATGAACAAATCGGAATTTTACGATTTATTAACGAGAACTAATGTATCAAAATAAAAAAACACAGTCAATAGAAATCCATCAATTTCTGATTTAAACATGTATATTCTTGATTAAATCGTAAAATGGATGAGTTGCTGCTCATATCTAGTCATTTCACTACAATAAAAAACTGAAGAATACCACTTTAGGATTCCTCAGTTTTTCATCACCTATTTTACTTTTTATGTTTTATTGCAGGGTTCGTACTAAATAAACTTCCTCACAAAAACCTTTTAACCCATTATATACTCTCTGCGCTCTTGAATAATGTTGACACAAGGCAAAAACGGTTGGTCCACTTCCACTCATTAATGCAGCATCTGCTCCGTACTTGATCATACGCTCTTTGATTTGATGGATGACTGGATGCCGCTTTCCCGTTATATCTTCTAAACTATTTCCCATTTTTTTGATCATCTGCTGATAATCTTGCTCTCGGATGGCTTCAACAAGTCCGTGGATGTCTTGATGTTGGATGGCTTGCGTATCTACTTCTCTAAACACTGTACGTGTAGAGACACTCATTCTTGGTTTGACCAACACAACCCAGCACTGTGGCATAGAAGGTAATACTTGGATTTCTTCCCCTTTGCCACCGACAAATGCCGTACTTCCGTAGACACAATAAGGAACATCTGTACCGACTTCCAAACCGATTTCTGCCAGTTCTTCTAACGAACAGCCCAAATTCCATAATTGGTTGATCCCTCTTAGAGCAGCTGCACAGTCTGTACTTCCTCCGCCTAATCCAGCTGCTACTGGAATATTCTTCTTAACAAAGATCTTGACACCGGTTTTGATATTGTATTTATTTTTTAACAATAAAGCAGCTTGATAAACATTGTTCCGTTCATCTACCGGTAAAAATGCTTTATTTGTTTCTACAATGATTTTGTCTTCTGTTATTTCTTCAAAAAATAGATGATCTGCCAAGTCTACGCTCGACATCACCATTTCCAACTCATGATACCCATCTTGCCGTCTATATAATACATCCAGTCCTAAATTTATCTTGGCTGGCGCTTTTTCAATCAATTCCATCCTCTCACCCATTCGAAAAGTCTAAGTCGCAAGTATTCTATCATAGGGAAAAATAAAAGTATAGCTTATGTCTGCCTAGTGGTTGATTTTGTCATCGTTTCAACAGCTTTCATAGAATTTTCTCTTCATAATCCAAATAAACTCTAGTGATTCTTATAATTCTGTGAGCACTTCTTCTGCCAAACTCGGCACATTTCCTTTTTCTTTCCCTATCAGACTGAGCAGCTGCATGGTAGCAAATCCGAAATTACTTCCTTTCCGATATGCAAAGTAGCGACCTTCCCAATGATCGACATATTTTAATTTCTTTTCATAAGCAGACTGGAAGGAATAGAAAAAATTACCATAATTATATACGATATGCATGACTTTTTCTTGAAAGAAAGAAAAATCTGTTTCTCCAACATTTGCTAAAGGGGCTAATCCTAGATTTGCTTCCAGATAGCCCATTTTCTCGTATACAATGAACAAATTAGCTAATAGATAATCCGCTAATTCTTCAGGCTCTTCAGGCAAGATTCGCAGTAAATCATACCCCGCTTGCTCCTTCGTCATCGGTTGAGCGGTGATGAAGCCCACGACTTTTTGCTCTTTACGGACAATACCGACGCCACTAGACAATACATAGGATTCATCGAATCGTCCCACAGAAAAGTATTTTTCTCGTGCACCGTGAAGCCATTTTTGTGAAACTTCATTTACAGCTTGATGTAATTCTTCTGGTAGTTGGTCATACCAAGTGAAATGGTATCCTTCTTTCATCAAACGTTGATATTCAAGTTGCTGACTCAGCCGAGACAAGTCTTCTGTCGCTAGATCAACAATTCCTGCTTCACCTACTTTCGTGAAATGAAAGCCCAATTCGTGAAGCATCACTACGTAGCTTTCTGATATCTTATAAAAAGCAAGCTGATAACCTAAACAATCTGCTCGTTTCATGAACTGATTCGTTGCTGCCTGCATCATTTTGGGATTACCAATTGGATCTCCTAAAACAAAGCATTTATTCCCTTTGATTTGATAGCCAAAAACGACTTGGTCATGGTCGTCTTTTTGGTAATAAAAATAACTGTATCCTGGCAAGCGAAGCTGATGGCTTGTAGCTGTGCCTCCATATGTTTCCAATAAACGGTCAAAACGTTCTTTTTCGTACTCACTGCCAAGCGTCGTAGTATCTTCTGCTAAGTATTGATAAAGCGCCACTAAAGCTAGCAATGAGATGCCCAAACCAATGAGCCCTGAGAACCACACATCATCTGAAGGAAACAAAATAAAATGGTTACCTGTTATCCGTCCAACTAAAAAGCGTCCACTATGATAACCTGCAATTGCGTAAACAATAAACAAGAAACCGAACAAGCTAGCATCAAATAGTATAGCTCCCCAAGAATAAACGAATTTTGTTCGATAAAATTCTTTTCTGGATAACCACACAGCTAATAGAATCAAGACATATACCAATAACAATTGCCAAGATAGTGTACGTGTGATTGTATTTAAAATACCAAAAGCTAGTAAAGCAATCGTAGGCAGAAATGCCTTTTTGACTTTTACTGAAAGCGCTCGAGCAAGACCGAGCAATAAAAAGCCCACTAATAGGTTCAATGTCTGGTCTAAAAAGTTGAACGAGAACGGCAATAACACCTGAAACAGCCGACTAATTGCAGACAGATTAGTGATCGTTGACAGGAGTACCATCATGATTCCTGCAAAATATACAGCACTTACGAGCACGATATGCGCAACCTTTTGGAAAAATAATCGCGGTATATTATCTAAAAATCGATTGATTTTGACTCCTGTATGTGTGATGAACAATAGAAGTCCCGTCAAAAAAGGCAGGACATAATAAAACAACCGATAATATAACAACCAAACTACTGCTACGTCTTGCCGAACAGACAATTGACTCATTCCTAAAATCATCAAAACATCAAAAGTCCCCATTCCACCTGGGACCATTGTCAACATTCCTATCAGCGTCGCAATCATGAACATAGGATAGATCGAAAACATGGAAATATCTATTCTCATCAACTTGCCGATAGTCAGAAATACCGCAAGTGCCCCTGTCCATTGTCCAAAAGATGCCAGTAGCAGACCAAACAAGCCTTTTGGATAAAACTCAGAGAACAAGGACTTTCTCTTTAGATAAGCAAAAAAGAAAATGACTGGCGCTAAAAAACTACCGCCGAAAAGCCAGATCCAATAGCTCCGAAAAATACTTTCTGACTGAATAAAAAAGACATCAATAAATGTAAGAAACGACCATACAGACAAACCAGTCAGCATAAATAGCGCGACTTTTGAAACAGTCACTAACACCATTTTCCTATTTGTCTGCTTTCCATAAAAACTAGCCCGAAGACTGGCTCCTACCACACCACCAAAACCGGCGAGATTGTTGATCGTGTTTGTTACCCACGCAGCAAGAAGGAACTCTTTTCTTTCCATTTTTGGTTTTCCTTGTTTTTCTAAGACTCTGATCGTCACCCAATCATACAACAACATCGGAGTGACACCCAGCAGTCCAGCCAGAATCATGAGCAGAATCGTCATGTGGCTTTGTTGTCCCATCCTTTGCCAAATATCTTGCCAACTCATGCCATTAGCAATATTTGCGACTTGATTTGCCACAAAGACTAACACGGAGCCGAAAAAAATCAATTTTAAAATCAGACTATGTTCCTTTATCCATTGCAGCATCAAGTATCGTTTATTTTTCACATTTTCCCATTCCTAACTTGTATACTTTTGTGTTATACCCCAATGTTATCTTATTTATTTTAATTTTTCCACTTTAGACCTGTTCTTTGCTTGCGATCATAGAAAAAGAAAGATATCCTAATGCTAAAGGAGAGGATAACATGAAAGTAGGATTTATCGGTACAGGGAATATGGCACAAGCTATTATTGATGGTTTATTGAAAACAGGAACAGTCTCGAAAGAAGAAGTGTTCGTTTCCAGTGGTCATTTTGAAAATGCACAAACATTCGCTGCTGAAACTGGCGTCCATGCGTGCAAAAGCAACCAAGAAGTTGCATCAAAATCAGATATCGTTCTTTTAGCCGTGAAACCAAAAATCATTGAAAAAGTATTGAAAGAACTAAAAGAATACAGCCAGAAGGTCTTATTCATTTCTATTGCTTCAGGAAAATCATTAACAGATTTAGAAACAGCGCTTGAAGATCCTCAGGCCTCCATCGTACGTGTGATGCCGAATGTCAATGTCAGCGTAGGAGCAGGCGTTTCTGCGATTTGCAAAAATGAAGCTGCCACGGAGGAACAGCTTCAACAAGCCACGATAATTTTTGAAGCAATTGGTAGCGTCTATCCCTTAGCAGAAGCAGATTTCAGTACATTCATCGGCCTTGCTGGCAGCTCGCCCGCATTCATTTATATGCTGATCGATGCGATGGGACGGACTGGTGTATTAAATGGTTTGTCCAAACAGACGGCCACTGAAATTGCTGCAAAAGCAATCATGGGTTCTTGTCAAAAATTCCTTTCAAGTGATAAAAATCCATGGGAACTTGTAGACCAAGTTTCTTCTCCTGGTGGTACGACCGTTGCCGGTGTAGTTGCCCTAGAAGAAGCAGGATTCATCCCAGCAATCATCAAAGGAATCAATACGACGATCGAGAAAGATCTTGAGATGTTGAATAAAAAATAATAATAGCAATGTTTTTTCGTACCTTACAAAAAAAGAAGAGCTGCGGCTTTTGCCGCGACTCTTCTTTTGTGTTTACTCTTATTTAGCATAATCAGTTGCGCGAGTTTCCCGAATAACGATTACTTTGATATGTCCAGGATAATCCAACTCTTCTTCGATTCGTTTACGGATATCGCGTACTAAACGAACAGCGTCCAGATCCGAGATTTCTTCTGGTTTGACCATTACCCGAACTTCGCGTCCAGCTTGAACTGCGTAACTTGATTCTACACCGGCGAAGCTGTTCGAAATATTTTCCAGACTTCTTAAACGACGGATGTAGTTTTCCAATGATTCACTTCGCGCACCAGGTCTTGCTGCTGAAAGCGCGTCTGCTGCAGCTACAAGGACAGAGATAACAGAAGTCGCTTCCACATCGCCATGGTGAGAAGCGATTGCGTTGATTACTACTGGGTTTTCTTTGTACTTGGCAGCTAATTCCGCACCGATCTCAACGTGAGATCCTTCAATCTCATGGTCAAGTGCTTTTCCAATATCATGAAGCAACCCGGCACGTTTTGCTAATTGGATATCTTCGCCAAGTTCTGCTGCTAAGATACCAGCTAATTTTGCAACTTCGACCGAATGCTTCAAGACGTTTTGTCCGTAACTAGTTCTGAATCTCAGACGTCCGATGATCTTGATTAGATCTGGATGAAGTGTATGGGCACCGACTTCAAATGCTGCTTCTTCCCCATATTCACGAATACGTTCATCCATTTCTTTACGAGATTTCTCGACCATTTCTTCGATTCGTGCTGGATGGATTCGTCCATCTTGTATCAGTTTTTCCAAGGTCATTCGTGCGATTTCTCTTCGGATTGGATCAAATCCGGAAAGAACAACTGCTTCAGGTGTGTCATCGATGATCAAATCGATACCAGTCAGCGTCTCAAGCGTTCGAATATTACGACCTTCTCGTCCAATGATACGACCTTTCATTTCATCATTCGGAAGGGTAACGACTGAAACAGTCGTTTCTGAAACTTGATCTGCTGCGCAGCGTTGAATCGCTAATGATAATAAGTTTTTCGCTTTGCGATCTGCTTCTTCTTTGGCACGCTGTTCAGATTCTTTTACCATTAGAGTTAACTCATGATTCAGCTCTTCTTCAGTCGATTTCATGATGACATCTCGTGCGTCCTCTTTTGATAAACCAGCAATTTTTTCTAGTTCTTTTTGTTGATCTTCAATCATTTTTTCAACGTCTTTTTCTCGCTCTTCAATTAATTGCTGTTTTGAACTAAGTGCTTCTTCTTTACTTTCAAGTGAGTTCTCGCGTTTTTCTAACGAGTCATCTTTACGATTCAGCGTTTGTTCGCGTTGAATCAAACGATTCTCTTGAGATTTTAATTCTAACTTACTTTCTCTCAGCTCACTTTCAACTTCAGAACGGTATTTCTGATTTTCTTCCTTAGCTTCTAACAATGCTTCTTTTTTTAGAGTTTCTGCTTCTTTCTTTGCACTATCGATGATCCCAGCAGCTGATGATTGTGCACCAGCTATTTCTTTCTCGTGACGTGACTTTGCGACCATAAACCCTAAACCAAGACCGACAATTAAACCGATGATAGCGAGGAGAATGTTGAATACCATAAAATCCACCTCCATACTATCTTTTTCATTTTTATCATCTATACAGCTTCTATGATAAATTATTCTAAACTTGTCAATATGCATCTTCGCATATATGTGTACAAAAAACATGCACAACTTTATTCTAATGTTTGTACCCCGTAGTGTCAACTTTAAATAAACAAAGAAACGGCTTTCCGTTCATTCATTAAACGGTGGTTTTTAGAATAAATGACACTAGTTTCATATAAGTAAACCTTTAAGTTGAGAAACTTTTTCACTAAATTACTTTTTGTAGTCGAATAGATATTTTTTATTTTATGTAGCTACTCGTATGATTAAATAACTCAAGATTTCTTTGTTCTTTATTCAATAAAAAAACGGCAGATCAAGGAGAGTATCTACTCTTCAGACCAGCCGTTTTTGTTTATCATGATTTTTATTCTTCTAAAGGCAATTCTTCTTGTCCTTTTGTATCTTCTGGGACAGCCACTTCTTCACCAATGCCATAAGCTGCTCTAACTAGAGCAGAAACTTCTGCCATCATTTCAGGATGATTAGCCATATAGATTTTAGCATTTTCCCGTCCTTGACCAATCCGATCTTCTTTATAAGAATACCAAGCACCGCTTTTATCAACGATGTCTTTTTCTACTGCCATATCTAGAAGTTCTCCTTCTTGTGAGATCCCTAAACCATACATGACATCTACTTCAGCGATTTTGAAAGGAGGTGCTACTTTGTTTTTTACGACTTTGATCTTTGTACGGTTACCAACAATATCTGTACCTTGTTTCAATTGTTCTGCACGACGTACTTCTAAACGGATCGTTGCGTAGAATTTCAATGCGCGTCCTCCAGGAGTGATTTCTGGATTCCCAAACATTACGCCTACTTTTTCACGGATTTGGTTGATGAAAATAGCGATTGTTTTTGTTTTGTTGATCGAACCAGAGAGTTTACGCAATGCTTGAGACATCAAACGTGCTTGTAACCCGACATGTGAGTCACCCATTTCGCCGTCGATTTCTGCTCGTGGAACTAAAGCGGCAACTGAATCGACTACTACGATGTCTACAGCTCCACTTGATACTAAAGCATCAGCGATCTCCAGACCTTGTTCTCCTGTATCAGGCTGTGAAAGAAGTAGTTCATCGATATTCACACCTAATTTTTGTGCATATTGCGGATCTAACGCATGCTCAGCATCAATGAAAGCGGCCGTTCCGCCATTTTTTTGTACTTCTGCAATAGCGTGTAGCGCCACTGTTGTTTTACCTGAACTTTCAGGTCCGTATACTTCGATAATACGTCCACGGGGATAACCGCCGACACCTAAAGCGACATCTAACGCAAGAGAGCCACTTGGAATTGTAGAGATTTGTTGGTCGATTTTTTCGCCCAATTTCATAATAGAGCCTTTACCATAGCTCTTTTCAATTTTTTTCAGTGCAGCATCTAAGGCTGCTTTACGATCATCTGCCAATACGATAATCCTCCTTATATTTACAAATCAGAGCAACATTTCATTATCCTTATCATATCGTTTTTAGTAATAAAAAGCAAGAAAAAACCGAACAAATATTCGCATTTATCATTTTCTTAAAAGCTGTTTTCTCAAAAGATCAAATCCTTGCATAACCGTATTATATCTGATAGCCGCACGGTCTCTGGCAAAATGATATTTTTCTGAAACCACGCCATCTTTAGATGAAATAGCGATCCATACTGTTCCTGCAGGGTGACCTTCTAATGTGTCCGGTCCAGCCACTCCGGTGAAAGCTACACTGTAATCTGTTCTTGCTATCTCACGTGCTTGAATGGCCATCTGCTCCACACATTCTTTGCTGACTGTTCCATATTCTGCTAATAGCTCCGGATCAATCTCCAGAAAACCAGCTTTTGTTTGGAGCGAGTAGGTAACAAAGCCGCCTGGAAATACTTCAGATACACCAGCAATATCGCCCAATGCGGCTTGGAAGGCACCGGCTGTCAAGCTTTCCGCCGCTGTTACAGTCTGCTTGTTTTCTTTCAGCAGTTCCACTACGACTTTTGCTAACGAATTATCATCGCCATATCCATAAAAATATTCTCCTACTCGTTCTTGAATCTTTTCTTCCAATGCTAAAAGAGCTTGATTTCCTGCCTGAACATCCTTTGTTTTTACTGTTAGACGCAATGTCACTTCATTTGGTTTGGCATAAGGAGCGATCGTTGGATTAATCTGTGTCTCGATTAGATCTTTTAGTTCAGTGACCAGTCGCGATTCACCAATCCCATAAAAGCGCAAAACTTTAGAAATCAGTTTTTCTTCAGAAGGAAAACGTTCCTCTAGTAAAGGACGTACTTGTTCCACAAACATTGGTTTCAACTCATTAGGCGGACCGGGAAGAAGGATATATGCATGTGTATCTGTTTGATAAAAAGTCCCTAAAGCAAGCCCTGTACGATTTGGTAGAGGAACCCCACCTTCGATGATTTGAGACTGTTGCAGATTGTTTTTGGTCATTTTTCGATGGGTTGTTTCAAAATATGCCAATAATTTTTTGTATCCTTCCGTATTTTGTATGAGAGACTTACCGAGGTGAGCCGCAGTTGCTTCTTTTGTCAGATCATCTTCTGTCGGCCCTAATCCGCCACATAAGAGTATGAGTTCACTTCTTGTTTCAGCTAGAGCAATCAACTCTTCTAAACGCTGCTGATTATCTCCTACGACGGTCTGATAATAAACTTCGATACCTAGATCAGCTAGCTGTTCTGACAAGAAAGTGGCATTCGTATTCACGACTTGTCCTAGTAAAAGTTCTGTTCCGACAGCTATTATTTCTGCTTTCATTACTTCCCGCTCCCTTATATAGTATACGCTGTACTTATATATTTTTTTATTTAAAAAGAGGGCAAGGCTGATCCATGGACCAGCCTCTCCCCAGTTCTTTTTTCATTATATGATCAAATTATTTTCACTTTATCAAGAACCGACGAATCTGATCATCCACAAAACAAGACCTACATTGATCCTTTGAACACGCCGCTATTTTTGATGAAGTAATCCGCACCTGAATAGATAGTAAAAATCAGACAAGCATAGAGCATGATTTGGTCTACTGGAATACTAATCAGATTGAATGGGATATTATTGATAAACAGCAAGATAATAGCAACCATTTGTGTAGCCGTCTTGACTTTTCCCGGCCAAGCAGCAGCCATGACTTCTCCATGTTCGACAAGTAGTAAACGTAAGCCTGTGACGGCTAATTCGCGGCAGACAATAATCGCGACTACCCAACCTGGGGCCTTTCCTTGGTCAACCAACATGATAAAAGCGGTCATAACTAGCATTTTATCTGCCAGTGGGTCCGCAAATTTGCCAAAGTTAGTGACAAGACCTCGTGCACGGGCAATTTTTCCGTCTAACCAGTCTGTGATGCTGGCTAATGCAAAAATAACTGCGCCTACTAGCTGCGTGACAGCCAGTGTGGTGTCCCCTACGTTAAGTTGTCCCCAATCTAACGGTAATCCTACAACCAAAATGAAAATCGGGATCATACAAATTCTAAGTACAGTTAATTTATTTGGTAAATTCACATTATCGACTCCTTTCTTCCCTATTCTACGTGACTATCCGCGAAGTTTCCACCGATATTATTTACTTTTCCAAACGAATTTATTCAACGGAGCATTTTTATTGAAACTGATCTTTTGAAAATAATGAAGAAGGACCGCGACACAGATTTGTCACGATCCTTCTTTTTTATGCCACAAGTAAATAGATGAATAAACTCATTTGTACGATCACTCTGCGTATTGGAGAGTCAGGTTCACATTTTTAGGACTCTGATTGTTTTCCCCTGGATTAACTGGTACGGATTCTCCATTCGCTTTGATCGTCGCATTGCTTGCTGCACCGATCGTAATGGTCGCATTGGCCGCTGTTTCCGGTAACACGGTACTTTGTGTTTCATTTGCTGCCAGTGTTCCTTGATAAACATAAGCATTGTCTACTAGTACACCGATCCACACACGATTAACAGCGGTAAACTCAAGAGTGACAGGCTTGGTAGCATCTGTAATATTTACTGCGATGGCACTGCCGGAATCCTCTCCTGCAGCTATTGCCATTTTCTTTTCTTCACTTGATTCTG
Organism: Enterococcus sp. 10F3_DIV0382; assembly: GCF_002140245.1. Taxonomy (NCBI): domain Bacteria; kingdom Bacillati; phylum Bacillota; class Bacilli; order Lactobacillales; family Enterococcaceae; genus Enterococcus; species Enterococcus sp. 10F3_DIV0382. The sequence goes on from NZ_NGMF01000001.1 coordinate 60,180, forward strand.
TTGTTGACTCTACTGTAGAAGACTCTTGGGTCTGCGTGCTTTGCTCTGAGGAAGAGGACTCCTCAACTGATCCTTCTACTTTGAGCGAAGAAGCTGTATCGCCGATTATTGGATCAGCTTGACGATCTTGCCAAGTCATATAGCCTACGACAACGACGATTGCCAAAGCGACCAATCCTAATAAAATGACAGGAAGACTTGTCCAAAAACGACTTGGATGCGATTCTTCTTGATGTATTGCTTTTCTGGAAGTACTTACTGTTTCAGGCTGCGGACGTTCAGGGACCGATCCTGTCAATTTGCTTTTTCCATCAAAAACATCGACTAAATGGTCTCCATCTTCTCCTACAGCTTCAGCGTATTGCCTAATAAACGCCCGTACGTAAAACTTACCAGGCAATTGATCAAAATCATCATTGTCGATTGCTTCCAAATAACGTTTTTGAATTTTTGTAATCTGCTGTAATTCATCTAAAGATATCTTTTTATTCAGGCGTGCTTGCCGTAATTTTTCTCCGATGGTTTCAAAAGCCACTCGTTCATCTTCTCCAGTCTGTTTGATTCTCCGAAGCATCTGCTGTTGCAACGAAAGACGTTATGTTTGGAGCTGTGACAAAAGTCGTGTCACAGCTCCTTTTTCCGTATAAACGGCGTTCCAGAAGTAGCTTCTTCGGCAATAAGCCGAAATTTCACAAAAATTTGAGAAGCAATTTTCGTCAATTCCTTCTTATTTCTTGAAGCTGACCACTTCTGTCACAACCTCTTTGATTACTTCGTTTAATTTTATTTTAATATAAGTTGATTAAAAGAGAGCATGATTTGTTTTATTTTCTCATTAATATTTCCAACACATCTAAGAATACCATAAAAGCTGGTTTTGGAGGAGGTTCTTGCTACAAGTCTAAAACGAAATTTAAGACTTTTCTCCATAAAACACTGGTTTATTTTGGTCTCATATAAAACTCACTGAAGGCCTCTTCACTTATAAATGCTTCTCCAGCTACCAGTACGTCTTTCATTTGGATCGAATCGATGATTTCAGGAAGATCAAATAATGTTCGATCACCAAATAAACTTTGCGTAAATTGATTAGCAATATATTCGATTGAATTCAATGATTGGAAATACTGTCCAAGCATTTTCTTCTTCAGCAAATCGAGATTCATTTCTGACACTTCAGGATCATCAGCGAATCCAAGAATGATTTCTTTGATTTTTTCTGCTGCTTTCTCTGGTTCATCCGTATCTCCGCTGAAGTCCGCAAAGTGAAATTCACGATCCAAGCTGAATTCAAAACCAAAGCTGTCATCGATAATTCCTTGATTGTACATAGCTAAATAGTTTCGAGAAGTATTACCTAAAATCATTTGGAACAACAGATTAATAGCTGTTTTATAACGTAGTAGTTCTGTTCCTTCTTGCGGCAATGTGTCTAATCCTTTAATACCAAGTACAAATTTATTTCGTGTAATGGCTGCTTCCAATGCACTTTGTTTGATGATTTCTTTTGTGTTTTCTGGGAAATAACGTACAATTTCTTGCTTTGGCGGGAAATTTTTTTCTTCTTGGTTTTCCCGAATAAGTTTCATCAATTTCTCAGGCTCCATCTTACCAACTACAAATAAAACCATATTGCTTGGCTGATAAAACGTCCGATAGCACGTATACAAATCTTGAGCTGTGATTTTGTCGATACTTTCAACCGTGCCCGCAATATCGATATGCAACGGGTGTGTAGGATACAAGTTATTTAGGATACCAAAAAACATCCGCCAGTTAGGGTCGTCTTCATACATTTGGATTTCCTGACCAATGATTCCTTTCTCCTTGTTTACAGTTTCTTCTGTAAAGTAAGGTGCTTGTACAAAGTCGATCAGGGTCGTCAGATTCTTTTCTACCTGATCAGTCGTAGAGAACAGGTAACTAGTTTTCGTGAAACTCGTGAAAGCATTAGCGGAAGCACCTTGCTGTCCAAATAATTGAAAGACATCACCGTCTTCTTTTTCAAACAGCTTGTGTTCTAAGAAATGAGCGATGCCATCTGGGACTTTCACTTTTTCTTTTTCACCATAAGGAATAAATTCGTTATCGATCGAACCATAATTCGTACTGAACAAACCATATGTCTTGTGATAGTCGTTTTTAGGTAACAAATACACGGTCAAACCGTTTGGCAGTACTTCATGATAAAGCGTTTCATTGATTTGCTCATATTCTGTTTTATTCATTTGCATTTCCTCCTGCTAAAAAGAAGATTGCTTGCAATTCGATTTGCTCAGCTACTTGTTGTATCTCTTTGATCGTTACACTCTCCATACGTTTCAACCATTCTTCATCAGATAATTTTGTTTCCGGCAGCCAGCTGTCCAAAAAAGAAGCTTCGATTGCCGCTTGCGGAGAGTCTAGAGAAAGCAGGTATTGGTTTCTTAGCATCGCTTTTGTCTGAGCTAGTTCCAAATCTGTTATTTCACCGTTTCGCAAACTTTCTAATTGCTCGTGAATCAGGCGAAGTACTTGATTTCGGTTTTTTTCGTCGATACCAGTCTGGACACTCATGAACCCTCGGAATGTATCCACGCTGCTAGAGGCATAATAAGCTAGACTTTCTTTCTCTCTCACATTCATGAACAGTTTGGAGTGAGGAAACCCGCCAAATAAACCGTTGAAGACCATTAGCGCAAAACGTTCTGGCTCATCATAATACACATTTGTCTGATAAGCTAGATTCAGCTTTGCTTGAACAATTGGCTCACGGACTTGTCGTTCCTTGACGATATTCACTTGAGGCTGAGTATAAAACAATTCTGGATGAGCTGTTTCACGCGGCTCAAATGGTAATTGCCCAACAGCTTCGGCTGCTTTGTCCGGATCAACATCGCCGACAACAAAAATGTCAATTTGATCGTTCGCCATCATTTCTTGATAGTAAGCCGCTAGTGAGCGAGCAGTGATTTTGTCTAGTTCTTCCACTACGCCTAAACTTGGGATTTTTTGTTCCGGGCTGTTTTCAAAATAAAGTTCTTGCAGTGCATAGGAAGCAAAAGTTTGTTTATCTTCCTTCAAACTTTCCAAATAGAGACGCAGATTGTTCTTTTCCAAGTCAAACGTCAACTGATCAAACTGTTGATTTTTGATATTTGGATAAAATAAAACCTCTTTTAAAAAATCCACCGCTTGAGAGAAAAGGTTAGGATCATTGACATATTCGCCGTTCACAAAGCTGATTCCTGCGTTTAGCCAATGCAAGTTCCCTTTTTTTCTTACTGATAGTCCGAAGCTTGCACCATAAAGCTCAGCAAGTTTCGCACTTAACTTTGTCTGATCCGGATAATTCAAACTATTTGTTTCCAACATACTGCTGAGTAGTGAACGTTTTGTAATGACTTCTTGTTGCAGACGTGCCGTAAAACGGATAAAAATCCGAATCGTTTTGTATTGTTTTGTTGGTAAGACATGAAGATTCACGCCTTCTGCCAATTGATACACCATATTTATATGCTCCTTTTCATAGATGATTGCCCCTTACTCTTTTAGTAGGACAATCAGCCTTTTTTACTTATGCATCTGCTTGAAATATATATAAGTTCAGACAATTCGCCGATTTTTCTAAATGATGTTACACTTTATAGTATAGCATAGAAGTTTTTTATCAAAAGGGACAGACAGCTAAAAGCGTATATCGTTTTTTTATTTTTTATTTTTCGATATACTAAAGACATACAAAAGAAGGGAGGGTCATTCATGATAAAAGAATTCAGAGAGTTCATCATGCGTGGAGATGTCTTGGATCTTGCTGTCGGTGTTGTTATCGGGAGTGCGTTTACAAGTATCGTAAACCAAGTGGTGCAAGGATTAATCACTCCGCTAATTGGTTGGATTGTCGCTATGATCACAGGAACTTCTGATTTAGAAGGAGCACTTTCAATTCTTGACTGGTCGCCGACAAAAGGTGTCACATTTGCGTTTGGTAACGTTATTAGTGCTATCATTACATTCCTGATTACTGGTTTTGTCTTATTCTTAGTTGTCAAAGCGGCAAACCGTGCGAAGAATTTACGCGCCAAAGAAGCAGAAGAAGAAGTGGAAGAAGCACCTACTGCAGAAGATTATCTTAGTGACATACGCGATCTTCTTGCCAAACAAGTGGCAGAAGACAATACGCATCCGGTAGAGCAAACAAATCTTTCAGATACTTCTAAATAATGAAGAATCTAAAAAAAGAAAGCCGATTTTCAGTGTCGGCTTTCTTTTTTTAGATTCTTAACTTGTTACCTGTTCTTTTTTCATGTCGATATGCGGAATATCATCTTCCAAATACACATCTGAGGTTGCCTTGAATCCAAAAGACTCATAAAAGGCCTGTAGATATTCTTGTGCACCGATCACAATTGGTTTTTCTGGAAATTTTTTCTGGATCATGTTGATCGTTTCTTGGACAATCTTTCTTCCTAAGCCGTCTTTACGGTTATTTTGATGAACAAGAACGCGACCAAAATGGATGCTGTCTACTTCTTCATATACCCGCGTGTAGGCAAGGATCTTCCCATCAGTATCTTGGAAATACGTATGCCAAGCTTGTCCATCGATATCATCAACTTCTTGATAAGGGCACTGTTGCTCCACAACAAAGACTGCAATCCGTTCTTTGACGATTGCATAAAACTCTGCTGTCGACAATTCTTCAAATTTCTTTACCTGATATTCCACTAAGTAAACGCCTCCTAATTTTTTATTATTAGCATACCGATTCATACACAAAAAAGCAAACGAACCTTACGAATCTCAGGCTCGTTTGCTTTTTAAACTGCTTCAGTTAAAAATTCGATCTCAACTGTTCGAGTAAGTACATCTGAATAGCTGTAAGATACTCGTTCAAAAGAATTTTCTTCAGGATCCAAGTCAACAACGAATACTGAAGGATAGGTTTCTGTTAAAACGCCGCGGCGTTCTGTTTGACGCTTTCTTCCTGTCTGAGCAACCAACATGATTGGGCTGCCGATACGACCTTCTAAATCTTTCTTGATTGAAGCTAAAGTTGTTGGCATACAGTTCACCTCTACTGCCAACTATACCACATATTTTTAAAATTTTCAAGTTTACCATAAAAAAAAAAGAAATGCAATAAAAATAAATAAGAAGCTCATTAAGATTTTTCTAAATTATTCCTCATTATAAAATTTCAAGTGTTTTTTTATTTTGAGTTTTACCCTTCCATATGCACTCATCACTTGCTTGTGATCCATTGACAACCATTCAGCCATCTCCGCAAAATCAACCCCTTGCATGTAATAATGAAAAATTTGTGCTTCTTTTTTTGAAAATCGGATCTCGCAATTTTCGATTGCTTCTTTTAACAAAAGATGCTGAATCGCTAAAGGTTCCTGCAAGGTAATCTCTGCTAAAAAATCTGGTCCTTCTGTCTCTATTTTTTGGTCGATCGAGACTTCATCTTTTTGGTCGCGGCGCTTCAGCGCGTTCTGTTTTCTCAATAAAGAATAAATTTGATTGCTTATAATACTTTTATAATAACTTCCAAAGCTAACTCCTTTGCTTTTTTCGTAAGTTCTCAATGCCTGATATAAAGCGATCCTCGCTTCTTGTTCCCAATCCTCAGTAACATAATTTCTTAAATAATAAGTGTTTTTCAAACGTAGTAAGAGTGGAAAATATTTTTGATACAGGGCAGCAAATGCTTCTTCGTCACCATTACGTGCAGCGCGCAATAACTCCTCAGACATAAAATAATTCCTCCATAAATTCGTTTATGGAGGAATCTTATCATCAATGATTCATCGAACTGATTAGAACGATATGTTATTTATTTTTTCTCATTAAATCGTCCAATTTTTGGGACAATTTTTTTAACTGCTCTTCATTCCACGGAGAATTACGTCGGAAATCAACAAAATGCATATCTTTATTTTCTTGGGCTATTGTTTTTTCCGTTTTTTTAATCGTTTTATATAATTCATAAGCAGAAGTCCGCAACGCCCCCTGAGAAAAAATCATCCACTGTTCTGCTAGATCGCTTGTCGCCACTGTTACTTGTGTCAAACGATCATTCAGCTGCCCAGCGATTCTTTCGATATAACTGTCAGCCGTTTCATCTTCTTTCGTAAAAACAACATCCAACTGATATTTCCTATAATTTTGCTGGATGCCTGGTACTAATTGAGCATCGAAGACAACGATGACTTCCAGTCCTTCATATTTCGCATAATTTGATAAACGATGCAAAAGAGCTTCTCTTGCATCTGCCATTTTGTCCTGCTTTTTAAGCTGGACCAGTTCCGGCCACGAACCGATCATGTTGTAGCCATCTACAATCAACAGCTGTTTTTTCATGACCTACTCCCCCTGACGTTGGGAAAAAGCCTGATACATCAGCAATCCAGCGGCAACACTGGCATTTAAACTTTGGACGTGCCCAGTCATTGGAATCGTCAGTAATTCATCCATTTCTTTTTTCAATCCTGGACTCATTCCTTTGCCTTCATTACCAATGACTAAAGCAATGGATCCTTTGGCATTCCATTTTTGGAAGTTTGTGCCGGTCATATCTGTGCCAAATACCCAAAATCCTGTCTCTTTGAGCTGTTGCACAGCTTGTACCAAATTCGTCACACGTGCAACAGGCACATATTCCACTGCACCAGTGGAAGTCTTTGTTACGATAGGCGTGATTCCAACTGCTCGGTGTTTTGGTATGATCACACCATCGACGCCACTTGCGTCTGCTGTCCGTAAAATCGACCCAAAATTGTGTGGATCTTCGATGCTATCCAAAATCAAAAAGAAGGGGGCTTCTTTTTTCTCTTTTGTTCGTTCAATCAGTTGGTCAAGGGATAAATATTCATAAGGTGTAATCGCAAGAACGACTCCTTGATGCACGCCATGATCGCTCAAAGTTTCTAACTTTTGTTTAGGGACCCATTTGACCGGTACAGCTTGCTCACGTGCGATTTCTTTCAGTTCTTCTACTTTTTCTCCTCGTGAATCTTCTTGAAGAAAGAGTTTATTCCCTCGCCCTTGTTGTAGCGCTTCTACTGCGGCGTGGTGTCCAAAGACGAAATTATCTTCTAATGCTTCTTCGTTTTGATCAGAAACTGACTGATTTCGTCCAGTTCGCTTTTTATTTGGATATCTATTTTGTTTTTTGTCTTCAAATCCACGTTTCGATTGATGTTTGTTTGTTCTTTCTTTACCCATTTTTTTCACCAACTTTCTGAATACACCAGCGGATCAATTCTTCCATCCGCTCGGTTTGTTTTGTCAAATGCAGATAGCCCATCAGTGCTTCGAATCCTGTTGCGACCCGGTAAGTCGTAACATCAGCATTTTTTGCACTCGTATGGCTTTTGGCATTTCTTCCTCTGCGATAATAAAGCTCTTCTTCTTCTGTCAAGAGATGTTCCTCCAGCATTTGCTGAATCAAAAAAGCTTGTGCATTTGCAGAAACATAATTCGTTGCCGCACGATGCAACTTATTGGGTTTTGTTTCTCCTTGATTGATCAGGTGGTCACGAACATAGATTTCGTAAATCGCATCTCCCACGTAAGCCAGGGCTAAACCGTTCAATTGTGTGTAATCTCTCATGCTTCTCTTCTCCATCGGGTTCCTTGGGGTGTATCTTCTAATAAGATCCCTTTTTCTTTCAACAAATCACGGATTTCGTCGCTTCGGGCAAAATCACGATTGCTTCTTGCTTGATTTCGTTCTTCGATCAATTGTTCAATCTCTTCATCCAATAATTCTTCTGCTGTAAATAAAATACCGAAGATCGAAAGCCATTGCGAGAATAAAGCTTCTCCCTGTGCCAAGACAGCGGCAGAAACTTCCGCTTGGTCTAGATAAGTGTTCAGCCATTTAGCAAGCTCATAGACCACTGTGATCCCATTTGCTGCATTAAAATCATCATCCATTTCTTCGATGAATCGCTGTTCCAAATTTTCTAACAAAGTGATTTTATCCGCATCATCTGCCAAATTCTCTGAGGCAGTTTCTTGGCGGAATTTCAAATTGTCAAACGTATTCTTCAGTCGTTGTAAATTGGTGGCTGCTTCTTTCATCGTCGTTTCACTGTAACGGATCGGACGACGGTATTGTGTGGTCGCCATGAAGAAACGCAAGACTTGTGGATCAACGTTTTGGATCATTTCATGTACAGTGATGAAATTCCCTAGAGATTTACTCATTTTTTCATCGTCTTCGCCAATCGTTACATAGCCATTGTGCATCCAGTAATTAGCGAATTTTTTCCCTGTTTTCGCTTCACTTTGTGCGATTTCATTTTCGTGATGAGGAAATTCCAAATCTTGCCCACCACCATGGATATCGATTGTTTCGCCTAAATGTTTTGTCGCCATGACGGAACATTCGATGTGCCAACCGGGACGCCCTTTGCCCCATGGTGAATCCCAAGAAATCTCGCCTGGTTTTGCTTGTTTCCACAAAGCGAAATCTAATGGGTCTTCTTTTTGCTGCTGTTCTTCACCAGTACGCTGACTTGCGCCGACTTCCAATTCATCGATGGATTGGTCACTTAATTTCCCATAGTTTTCAAATTTACGGGTACGGTAATACACATCACCTGAAGATTCATAAGCATAGCCTTTTTCAACCAACACTTGAATAAATGCTAAAATATCTGGCATATGGTCCATGACTCTTGGATGAAGTGTAGCAGGCTCGACATTCAACGCTTTCGTATCTTCTTCAAATGCTCGGATGAAACGATCAGCGACTTCTGGTGCTGTGATGCCTAATTCGTTTGCTGTACGGATGATTTTATCGTCTACATCCGTGAAATTCGATACGAAATCGACTTTATAGCCTCGATATTCAAAATAGCGTCGAATCGTATCGAAAGCAATGGTGCTACGAGCATTTCCAATATGGATATAATTATACACAGTCGGTCCGCAGACATACATACCGACATGTCCCTTTTGTATAGGGATGAATTCTTCTTTTTTTCTGGTCAATGTATTGTAGATTTTTATCATTCTGATCTCCTCACTTTTTCTCCTTTGATTCGAACGACTTTTGCTGGTACTCCTACTGCTGTAGCGTCGTCTGGAACATCTTTCAACACAACGGCACCTGCGCCGATTTTTGCGTTTTTTCCGATCGTTACCGGTCCTAATATCTGCGCATTCGCAGAGAGCATGGCTCCTTGTTTGACCGTTGGGTGTCTTTTACCTGTTTCTTTTCCCGTACCGCCTAATGTTACGCCATGGAACAAAATCACATCATCCTCGATTTCTGCGGTTTCGCCAATGACGATCCCCATTCCATGGTCGATGAACACACCTGTTCCAATCGTTGCTCCTGGATGGATTTCAACACCTGTCAGGAAACGCCAAAATTGAGCATTGATCTTCGCCAATAAAAAGAGCCGATGCTGATATAAAAAATGAGAGAAACGATGCCAAAACAAGGCATGAAAACCAGGATAGGTCAAAACGATCTCCGCTGTCGAACGTGCAGCCGGATCGTTTCTCTTTGCTGCATCAATCGCTCGGGCAAACCAACTCATGACTTTCCACTCCTTTCGTAAGTATTTTATGTAGGAAAACAGCTTATAAAGAAAAGAAGCGCCTTTTAAATAAGTTTCCTTATCAAAAGACGCTTTCCGCGTGGTTCCACTTTTCTTCATAATCAACGATTATCTCTGACAGCTAACGCCTGTTATACGTTCTTGGCTACTTCGTTTCCTGTAAAACAGTTTTTCCTGTTTTCTGTGTTTTCGCCAAGACCACTCCCAGAGGCATTTCGGCAACTATTCATTGACGCCTTGCACCACCCGGCATCTCTCTTGTAATGATCAGCTGCTTACTTTTTTCTGTTCATCGTGTTTAGTTCAGTACTTGATTTAAATGTGCTAATGATTTCTCACGACCAAGCAATTCGATCGTTTCAGGCAATTCTGGGCCATGCATTTGTCCTGATACAGCTACACGGATCGGCATGAAAAGATTTTTCCCTTTTACGCCAGTTTCTTTTTGAACAGCTTTGATGGCAGCTTTTACAGTTGGAGCATCTACTACTTCCATTTGTTCTAGCTGTGCTTTAAATGCGTGGAGAACAGTAGGAACTGTTTCACCAGCAAGTACTTCTTTTGCTGCTTCATTCAATACAGGATGTTCATTGAAAAATAGCGTAGACAGGTCAACGATTTCTGCAGCATAGCTCATTTGAGGTTGATACAGGCTAACGATCTTCTTCACCCATTCAATTGTCTTTTCATCTGGGTTTTCTGCTACACGTCCGTCAGCGATTAGATAAGGCAGACACATGTCAGTAAATGCATCTAGATCCATTGCTTTGATGTAATGGTTGTTTACCCATTGCAGTTTTTTCGCATCGAAAGCTGCGGGTGATTTACTTAGGCGTTTTGGATCGAACATTTTGATCAATTCTTGGTGTTCGAAGATTTCGTCTTCGCCCACAGGTGACCAGCCCAATAATGCAATAAAGTTGAACATTGCATCTGGTAGATAACCTAATTCGCGATATTGTTCGATAAATTGTAAGATTGATTCGTCACGTTTGCTTAGTTTTTTGCCTGTTTCACTGTTGATGATCAACGTCATATGTCCGAATGTTGGTGGCGTCCAGCCAAATGCTTCATAGATCATCAGTTGTTTTGGTGTATTGGCAATATGGTCATCTCCACGTAAAACGTGAGTGATTTTCATCAAATGGTCATCGACCGCAACAGCAAAGTTATAGGTTGGCATACCATCGCGTTTTTGGATGACAAAGTCGCCGCCGATATTATCGGATTCGAACGAAATAGCGCCTTTTACCATATCTGTAAATGCGTATTCTGTATTGCGAGGCACACGGAAACGTACAACAGATTCTAGACCTTGTGCTTCTTTTTCTGCTTGTTCTTCAGGTGTCAAGTTCGCACATGTTCCTGCGTAATGAGGCATTTCTCCTCTTGCGCGTTGTGCTTCCCGTTCTGCTTCTAATTCTTCTTCTGTGCAATAGCATTTGTATGCTCGATTGCTAGCAAGCAGCTGATCAATCAGCGGTTGATAGATTTCTTTACGTTCAGATTGACGGTAAGGGCCGTATTCTCCAGGATTTTCAGGAGATTCATCCCAATCCATTCCCAACCAAGCAAGGTTTTCCAACTGGCTTTTTTCGCCATCTTCGATATTACGTTTTTGGTCAGTATCCTCAATACGAATAATAAAGTCTCCATCATTGTGGCGGGCAAACAAATAATTGAACAATGCAGTTCTTGCATTTCCAATATGCAGGTGCCCAGTTGGACTTGGTGCATAGCGTACGCGTACTTTCGTCATTTTCTTCCTCTTCTTTCAAACTAGACTTTGACTAACAGTAAAAATTCCGTCAGTTACGGCTTCTCAAATATCATTTATTTAAAGCCACTCAGCACAAATTTTACCTTTTCTAAGGTAAATAGTAAAGCCAACTGGTTGAATTTCCTTACCAGTTGGCTGAATTTCTTTTTTATTTTGATTGTTTTGTCTTTTTCTCTGTCTCTTTTTTATTGTCGATCCCTCGTCCTGCATGGGCAGGTTTAGCAAAGATCATGCGTCCAGCAGCTGTTTGAAGAGCGCTTGTCACAACAACTTCGATACGTTCATTCATGTAATGCTGTCCATCTTCTACGACAACCATCGTGCCATCATCAAGATAGGCTACCCCTTGTTGGCGTTCTGTTCCGGCTTTTACTACTAGAACATTCATCGTTTCGCCAGGAATGACGACTGGTTTCACGGCATTTGCCAACGCATTGATATTAAGAACAGGTACATTTTGGAATTCAGAGACTTTATTCAAGTTATAGTCATTGGTTACGATGACACCGTCTAAAAGCTTGGCTAATTTGATCAACTTGCTGTCTACTTCGCTGATATCTTCAAAGTCTCCATCGTACATTTCGACAGATATACCTTCTTCTTTTTGCAAAGCATTTAGGATATCTAATCCGCGACGACCACGCACACGTTTCAAACTATCCCCTGAGTCCGCGATGTATTGTAGTTCGTAAAGAACAAAATTAGGGATCATCAAGGTTCCTTCTAAAAATCCAGTCTTTGTAATATCATAAATCCGACCATCAATAATCACACTTGTATCCAAGATTTTATATTTATGGAAATTTTCTCCTGATTTTCGTTCTAACAGTTGGCTCTCCACTTGGCTAGCTGTTTCTTGCTCGATTTTTTTGCTTCGTGAACCAAAGACTTTCTTCCATTCTTCGATTCGTGTCGTTCCCATTCTCAATCCCAAATAACCTAAGATGATCATCAGTAAAATCGGCAATACACTATTGACGAATGGAATTTCCATATTGTAAAGAGGGGTTGAGATCACAACGCCTAAAGTCAATCCGATGATCGCACCGATCGCACCGAAGAGAAGATAAGTCAAGCTGACCTCGCTTAGTTTTTGTTCTACTTGTTTGATAATAGCTGAGATATGTTTGGCCAACAGCAAAGATAATAAAAAGAAAATAAGTGCGCCTAACAAACTGTTGGTAAATGTATTATTCAGCCACCCATTTGACTGTTGACCGATTGCCTGCCAAGCTGAGGGTAAAAATGAAATACCCAAGCTTGCGCCGACAATGATCATCAGCAACGTAATGACACGTTTTTGCATCGTTTTTCCTCCGTTTCGACAATCATTTATTATTTAGTGGAACACACGCTTCAACGTTTCAGCCAAAGTTGCTACTCCAACGATCTCGATTCCTTTTGGCGCTTCCCAGTTGCCTAAGTTGTTTTTAGGCAGGTAAACTTTTGTGAAGCCGAGTTTTTGGACTTCTTTGACCCGTTGTTCAATATGACTGACACGTCTGATTTCTCCAGTCAGTCCGATTTCACCGATGAAACATTCCGTCGGCTGTGTTCCTTTTTCTTTGTAGCTTGAAGCAATACTGACAGCGATAGCTAAATCAATCGCTGGTTCATTTAATTTTACCCCACCTGCAGCTTTTAAGTAAGCATCTTGATTCTGAAGAAGTAGTCCAGCTCTTTTTTCCAGCACTGCCATGATTAGAGATACACGATTGAAATCAAGACCTGTTGTTGTTCGCTTAGCATTTCCGAACATAGTAGGTGTGACTAATGCTTGGATCTCTACCAAAATTGGGCGTGTTCCTTCCATTGCTACAACGATAGCAGAGCCAGTCGCACCGTCTAGGCGTTCCTCCAAGAAAATCTGTGAAGGGTTAGCGACTTCTTCCAATCCATGCTCATGCATTTCAAAAATCCCAATCTCGTTCGTTGAGCCAAATCGGTTTTTTACCGCTCGTAAAATTCGGAAACTATGATGTTGTTCACCTTCAAAATATAACACTGTATCCACCATATGCTCTAACATTCTTGGACCGGCGATCGAACCTTCTTTCGTAACATGACCGACGATAAAAATGGCAATTCCATTCGTTTTAGCGATTTTGAGTAATTCTGCAGTGGTTTCTCTTACTTGGCTGACGCTTCCTGCCACACTTGTGATGTCTGGCTGCGTCATCGTTTGGATGGAATCAATAATAACATAATCAGGGGAGATATGTTCGATGGCACGACTGATTTCATTCATATCTGTTTCAGCGTATAGATAAAATTCTGTGTTGATACTTCCGAGGCGCTCCGCGCGTAATTTTATCTGTTCTGCGCTTTCTTCGCCGGATACATACAAGACTTTCCCGCCTATGGCTGCTAATTGTTGAGAAACTTGTAACAGCAAAGTAGATTTACCAATACCTGGATCTCCACCAATCAAGACCATGGATCCCGGAACCACGCCTCCACCTAGCACACGGTTCAGTTCTTCTAATTTCGTTTTGACCCGAGGTTCTTTTTTAGGGACGACGTCTGCGATTTTTGTTGGTTTCGCTTTTTCTCCTGTCAAACTTGTCCGCGTTCTGCGGTCTGTTGTATCTTGTTCGATTTCTTCGACCATCGTATTCCATTTTCCGCAATTTGGGCAGCGTCCCAAGAACTTAGGCGACACATACCCGCAATTTTGGCAAACAAATTGTACTTTTGATTTTTTTGCCATTGTACCGCCTCCTCTTATTCTAACCATGAGACATTAAATCAAGCTTAAATTTCTTTATCGTTTTATTTACTGGAAGAACCAAATCCGCCTTGACGTTGAGCAGTCGTTTGATCTTGATCTGCTTTTAAAAATGGCAAGAAGATCCCTTGACCGATACGCTCACCTTTCTTGATCACTACATCCTTGAAACCAAAGTTGGTGAATTGGAACATGATATGTCCTTCATTTGCCTCATTATTGTAATAATCACTGTCAATCACACCTACGCCGTTCGTCAACACTAAAAACCGCTTCAACGGATTGCTTGAACGGTTAGCAAGCTGCAAAAATTCATCTTCTCCCATGTAGGCTTTGACCCCAGTAGGCACAAGGATCGGTTTTAACTGTTTTTCATTTTCTGATACGTCTTTTTTCAATGCATCTGCGATTGTTTCCAATCCTTTTTTCCAGCCTGCTTTCCAGATACTTGGAATCACGACCTCTTCTGCTGCTTCAAAATCATAGCCAGCAGCATGATGTGTAGCGCGCTGCGGTAGATTGATATTTTGCTCTTTATATTTAGAAATAACTTCAAATCCTCTTTTTCTCACCGGTTTTCCTCCCTAAATAAACTACTCCTATTCTAACATATTCGAGGCTATAAAAGACTCTCTTTACAAATTCTTCAAGAAATTCTGCTATCCTAAAGTCAACCATTAACGCGTTCTTTTACCGAACAACTGCAAGTTGTACAAAAAAACTATTTTTTACATGACTTTACTCGTCAAAACAAGTAGAATAGAACGAAATTAATGAGTGGATATTTGATTGAGGTGTCACATGCGTAAAGAAATAAAAAATGCAAAACGAATTATTGTCAAAGTAGGAACAAGTACATTGATCTATCCCAATGGAAACATCAATCTTGCAGCGATCGATCAGTTAGCTTTTGTCCTTTCCGATCTTAGAAATCGTGGAAAGGAAGTGATCCTAGTCTCATCAGGGGCTGTAGGCGTCGGTATGCATAAATTACATTTGTCAGAACGTCCGACTTTGATCCCTGAACAGCAAGCGGCGGCGGCTGTTGGCCAAGCCGAATTGATGAATATCTATAATCAAAGATTCAGTGTATATAATCAGCAGACAGCACAAATCCTCGTGACAAGAGATGTGGTAGATTACCCTGAAAGTCGTAAAAATGTGAGGAATACATTGGAACAGCTTTTGATCATGGATACGATTCCTATTGTGAACGAAAACGATACTGTCGCAGTAGATGAATTAGATCATCTGACCAAATTTGGTGATAATGATCAGCTGTCAGCAATCATGGCAAAACTTGTCGCGGCAGACCTTTTGATCGTTCTTTCTGATATCGACGGTTTTTATTCAGATAATCCGGCTACAAATCCCGAGGCTCAGATGTATCGCTATATCGATAAAATCGATGAAAAGATTCTGGCACAAGCAGGTGGTGCAGGTAGCACCTTTGGAACAGGCGGTATGCAAAGTAAATTAAAAGCAGCTTCTAGGATATTTGAAGCAAACAGTGCAATGATTCTAGCAAATGGGAAAAATCCGGCAATCATTTTTGATATTCTTGCAGGAAAAGAAGTAGGTACTTTATTTAAGGAGGACTTGAAATGACTGATTTGATGCAATTAGGGCAACAGGCAAAAGATAGTGCGCAACAACTAGCACTTATGCCTACAAACCGTAAAAATGAGCTACTTGTTCAGATGGCGAAAACCATCAAAAAGAATCAACAGGCAATCATCGAAGCAAATCATAAGGACTTAGAAAAAGCAGTCGAAAACAATATCAGTGAAACGATGCAAGACCGCTTACAACTGACACCTGAGCGAATCAATGCCATGGTTGCAGAGATCGAAAAGATTGCTTCGTTAGACGATCCTATTGGAAAAGTAGATGAGATGTGGACGAACACCGACGGATTGAGAATCGGCAAAAAGCGCGTGCCCCTCGGCGTGATCGGTATCATTTACGAATCTCGTCCAAATGTCACGACTGATGCAGCCAGTCTAGCGTTCAAATCAGGAAATGCCGTTATCCTTCGCGGTGGCAAAGAAGCATTCTTCTCGAATCAATTACTGGTCCAACTATTGCAGCAAGTACTGCTTAGTGCTGGCGAATCTCCTTATGCCATCCAGTTTGTTGATGATACTTCTCATGAAACTGCAGAACAGTTGATGCGATTGACAGAATACTTAGATGTGCTGATTCCTCGAGGCGGAGCAAAATTGATTCAACGAGTCAAAGAACAGGCAACGGTACCTATCATTGAAACAGGTACAGGAAATAATCACGTATACATCGATAAAGAAGCACAGTTGTCTATGGCAGTGAAAATCATTGTCAATGCAAAAGCTTCCCGTCCTTCTGTCTGCAACGCGGCAGAAACATTACTGATCCATTCTGAGATCGCCCCCTTTTTCTTACCGGCCATTGAAAAAGAACTGGTAGAACACGGCGTCTCTTTACGTGCGGATGCTCGTGCGTTAGAATATCTAGAGACAGCTGCTTTAGCAGAAGAGGCAGATTGGGATACTGAATATCTGGATTATATCCTTGCCGTCAAAGTAGTCGATTCTTTAAGCGAAGCAATTGCGCATATCAACCGACATAACACCAAGCATTCAGAAACAATCGTGACAGATAGCTATTCGGCTAGTCAGCGTTTCTTGAATGAAGTGGACGCGGCGGCTGTCTATGTCAATGCCTCCACTCGTTTTACAGACGGATCGGTATTTGGTTTTGGTGCAGAGATCGGTATCTCTACTCAAAAGTTGCATGCCCGTGGTCCAATGGGGTTAAATGAATTGACTTCCACAAAATATATCATTTATGGCGATGGACAAATCCGCGAATAATGTTTCGTGTGAAACATTATTCCCGCCTTTTGCCTTTTTACTGTAAAGGTTCTATCCAATTAGAAAGGTGTCAATATGTTTGAAATTTTAATGATTTTTTTTATTTACCTTATTTCTCTGAATATCGCTGCTTTTCTAGGAGTCGGTATTTTATCCCTTTTTTTTCAGTTCAAAAAACGAAGCATAGGGGGTCAACGGGAAAAATGGGCGCAGTATTTTGACAAAATTGGTCCAAAAGGTTTGGTTGCTCGCTTACACATCAGCTACATGGTTGCATTATGCCTGTTAGCTGGAGTCAATTACTATTCTTTTTTCGATCATTCAATTGCCTATACGATTACGTTGCTGATTGCTGGGATCTTTCACTTATCTTATAAATATCAGCTGAATAAAAACCACTTGAATCGGACTTTCCGCTAAAAAATGTCCGTATGATAAGTAGGGTGCCTTGAACACCGGCAAAAAACTGCCGAACTTTTTAGGGGCTTTGACAAAGATTTTGTCAAAGCCCCTTTTCCCATATAAACGGTGTTCTCCTACCAGCTGCCTGGTAAATCTGTTTCCTCTTCGTTAAGAAGCGAAAATCCGTCAAATGTTTCGCCATCATAATAACGAAGCAGCTCATCCATGGACAAGTCCATCGTTTTTTCTTTTTCTTCTTCCGCTGATTCTGCCAATAGCTGTTCCCGATACATCTGATATATACCAGCTATTTTTTGCTGCATCGCTTTTCTAGTTTCACCTTCCGCGTTGATCATTGGCAATTCTTTGATATAGCCACGATAAATCAACCGATCATCTAAAAATTCAATGGGTAATTCAACGAGTGTCAACCCGACTTCCTGAAAATATTCTTCCAGCATCTATTATCCCCCCATTCTTTTTCTTAAATGAATTTTAGCTTACCTACTAAAAATTTTCCAGTTACATTATTTTGAGAAAAAAAAGGAATGTGACACGATTTTTGTCACATTCCCTTTTTCCAAATAAACGGTGTTCAAAAGATTGCATCTGCGGTAATAAGTCCAACCAAACGAAAAATAGGAGGAGCTGTTTTTGTTTGGCTGTTCTTATGATTTGAGGCAGGACAGCTTTTTCACAACCTTTAGTTTCTTATTTTTCTTCATTTGTAGCAAAATAATTACGGTGATAAATGATACAACATACACTGATAAGAACAATGGCACCTGCAAAATAAAACGCATAGCTTTCACCAATATGTTCGCCGATCACACCTGCAATAAATGGTGCTAAAGCTCCACCGAAAAAGCGGACAAAACTATAGCTGGAAGAAGCAACGTTTCGTTGCAGACCGGGTATTTCCATAGCAATCGTCGTCAACAATGTATTAATGATCCCTTGGAAAAATCCTGCTAACACAATACTGATCGGTACAAGGACTGGCATAGAAGTACCAGCTCCTAATAACAGCAAACAAATAATGAATAAGACAAATGCAGCTAAAATCGTCCGATAAGTCGTAAACTTCCGCTCAAGAGCCGGTGCAACGAAAATCGAAGCAATAGCCAGAAGCACACCCCAGCCAAAAAATACAAAACCGACTTCTAATTCAGAATAGCCAATCAATAAAAATGGCGCATATGCAAGTAAAGTAAAGAATCCGAAATTATATAACAATGCGATCAGTCCAACTGAACGAAGTTTATGATTGCTTAACGCTTTGACACCTTCCCAAAGGCCTACTTTTCTCTTTGGTTTCTCAGTTTCAGGTAAAAGTACCGCTAGGGCTATAAAACCGCAAAACATCAAAAATGCTACCCCAAAAAATGGATAACGCCATGAACCACTGCCCAAGACTCCACCGACTAGAGGACCAACTGCCATTCCGCAGCCAAGTGCTGCTTCATACATCATGATTGCTTTTTCTGTGTTACCGACTAAAATACTGACGATCGTTGCTAGAGCAGTAGAGACAAATAAAGCATTCCCGACACCCCAGCCAGCACGTAACCCAATCAACATACCGATATTGCCAGATAATCCACCAAGACCAGCGAATACAACGATGATAAACAATCCGGTCATCAATGTTTTTTTCAAGCCAATCCGACTAGATAAGAAACCTGTAAATAGCATCACCACACCAGTGACTAGCATGTAACTAGTAAATAACAGGGTCGTTTCAGCTGGCGTAGCGTTTAACTGTGCAGCAATCGTTTTTAAAATCGGGTCTACCAGGCCCACTCCCATAAAAGCGATCATACAGGTAGCTGCTACAACTAGCGCCGAACTTTTCCCCTTTGTTTCTTCATTTGTTTGTTCTTGTATATCTATTTGATTCTCCAATATTTCCATCCCTTTCTCTCTATTAGCATCATACATGATTTATTTTACATGTCAATATGCACATGTAAAACATGGAAACTTTACTGTGATATAATAAAGAAAATAAGACGAGAGGTAGGATTTTTATGAATACTTTAGCCTATATATTATTATGCGTGCTTTTATCCAAACCGCGTTCTGGGTATGAATTGAAGCAGCTGATCACGATTTTTTGGGAAGCTCATCACAGTCAAATCTATACGACGCTTGCTAAGTTAGACCAACAGGGTTATGTGACCGTTTTGGACAAAGACGAGCATTCTCAAAAAAAGATCTACCACTTGACTGATGAAGGACGTGCCCTTGTAGAGGAATGGATCAAAGAGGAGACCCCAGCTCCTACGCAAAAAGATGAATTTTTAGCAAAAATCTATGCTTTTTCGACACTCGACAAAACAACAGCTACTGGACTGCTATTCACTAGAGAACAACAACTGAACAAAATCATGCAAAAAAATCAAAAAAAATTGAATGACCTCTCGCTAGACAAGAGACAAGAATTTGGACGTTATGTTGTGATCCAGCGTCGAATCATGCTTTGTCAGCAGGAACTCCAATGGTGTCAGCAAGTAAGAGAACAAATGCAGCCGTTTTTTGAGTAATGGATAAACAGAACCTTTCTAGATTTATCTATTAAGCAACGAATCATCTTCACTAAAAGAACGATACAGCTGAAAAAGAAAAACGATCCGAAAGACAGGCAAAAACCTATCGTTCGGATCATTTTTCTTTCTAGAACTGCATTGAAGGAACTGTGACAAAAAGCAGGTCACAACCTTTTTTTCAAATAAACAGTGTTCCATTATTCATTGCTTTGAATGGCTTTCAACACACTTCTTGAAAGTGGGCCAACGATAATCAACTGCAACGGTAAAGCGGCAATCACATTCATTTTCCAAGCATTCATATAAGCAGAGAATAATTGATCAGGTATTCCTTGTTCCATGATCACACCAAACAAAGACATACATGTGACCATTCCTAAAACCATCAAGCAAGAAATAGTTAAGATCATTTGGATCTTGCTTTCTGGATTTACTGGTAGTTTAAAGGCAATTTTTTTCGCCAGCACACCGATGATGAAGACATCCAAAATGAAAGCCACCACGAATCCAGGCACTAGACCAATCAATAAACTTGATAAATGAAGATCTTGATGCAACCATAAATTATACGCGCTCATTCCCAAGACCATCAAAAAACACATCATTGTTGTAAAAATTATTCCTTCTTTTTTATTTGTAGGCAATCTGTACCACTCCTTTAAATTTGTCACGAAAATCATCGTAGCACATTTAAAAATTTCTCGTAAGTACTTTTTTTATTTTCTGCCCTTTTATTTCATAAACTTCATCAGCCGTACGCTCGACAAAGTAGGAATCATGTGAAGTAAACAAAATCGTTCCCGGATATACTTGCATCAGCTGCTCTAAAGCTTCGATCGTTGCCACATCAATGAAATTAGTCGGTTCATCTAACAGCAACACATTACTTGGCTTAGTAAAAAGCAAAGCAATCGTCAAACGAGTCGCTTCTCCCCCACTTAACGTACACAACGGTTTCGTCAGAGTTTCCTGAGCAAACCCTAAATGATTCAACAAACTGCGGACAAGTGATTCCGAAAACTCTGTTTGTCTCATGACAAAACGAATGACGGATTCTTCAGATGTCATTTGATAATCCTTTTGCTGATATACTTGAAAGCTTACTTTCGGAGAGAGAAGGATTCCTTCTCCTTGTTTGCGGATATGTTCCAATAAAGTTGTCTTACCTGATCCATTTTCGCCGACAATCGCGATTTTTTTACCTAAAGAAAATTGAAAATCGCTATTTATCAGTAATGTTCTTCCGCTTCTTTCCAATTGGATATTTTGTCCCATGATTGGATAACGATTGTGGAGTTCAAGAGATTTTGGTACTGGAAAACGGATTTGTTTCATCTGTTGCGGTTTGGTTGTTTCTCCTATTTTTTGGAGTCTTCTCTCTAATGTTTTCGTATTCTTTTGGATGGCTTTTTGTACACTGTCTTTTTGTTTAGAGGAAGACAACCGATCCGGTCTGATTTGTTGCTTTTTCTTTTTACTGGACACTTTTTCTAACTTTTCCGCTTGTTTTTTCTTTTCTTGGATCGATTTTTCCAATCGTTTTTTCTCTTTCATGATCGACTCTGCTTCTCGTAGCTGAGTCTTTTTCTCCAATTCCCTTTGAGTGAGATAGGCACTATAATTCTCCGGAAACTCTCGGATTTCTCCGTCTTTTACTTCCCAGACTTTCGTTGCCAACTCATCTAGAAAATAGCGGTCATGACTAACAAAAATCAGCGTGCCATAATAATAACGAAGCTCTTCAATTAGTCGATCCATACTTTTTCTATCTAGATGGGTTGTCGGCTCGTCTAGAAGCATCCCTTGTTCATAAGAAGAAAGAAGACGTATCAACTCGATCTTTCGTTCTTCCCCTCCACTCCATTTCCGTTCCGAAGTTTCTTCCAGTTTCAACTGGAAATGACTGGCTAATTCCAAATTTAGGTCCTTTGCCTCAGCAAGATAGGTTAATTGAGGCAGATAGTTGAAAGTGATCTCTGTTTGGATTTTCCCTTGATTGGGGATAAGTTCACCGACTATCAGTTTCAGCAACGTTGTTTTACCGACTCCATTTTCCCCTATGATTCCTATCCGATCTTGCTGATAGACACGAAGAGAATCAATAGATAATTCTAACTGGTTACCAAAACGAACTTGCAGGTTTGTTATATTTACTGCTAAATTTTCCATATGTTTTACACTCCTATTTCATGTAAAACAACAATATCGATACTAAAAAAGAGCAGAAAAATCTGTTTGCAAAAAAACTGCATAACATCTTTTCCTACTCTGAACGAAATAACTATGACTAAATCATCAAATCTGTCATAGCTTTCACCTATTCTACTGTCGTTCGAAAAAATGGACATACTCCACCCATGAAATTGTTGTTTATACATGTCTTTTGAATTTATTTAGTTGTTATTCAAAAGTTCAAAACGTAATTTCATCGATGCAGTCATTTTTCCGACCTCCTTTTTTATTAGGTTACCACACACGATTCAAAAAAAGCAATAGCTACTGAACAGTAACTGAAAACCTTTTATTTGAACGTAGTGATCTTTTCTGGTGCTAAACGTACAGACTCGTAACCTTCTTCTACCGCTTTTCCTATTGATAAAATAATAACTGGAACATAGCGGTCTTTATCCAAACCAAATGCCTCTGCCAACTGATCTGCTTCGAAGCCACCAATTGGATTTGTTTCATAGCCATGATCACGTGCAACTAACATGAATTGCATAGCCGCTAAGCTAGAATCGACTTTGACTACATCGTTCATTTCTTCTCTTGAAAAACTCTTGTAATAAGGAATGATCGCAGCTAATTGTTGATCTCTGACTTCTTTTGGCATCTTCCCTGATTCGTAAGCTTGGTTATAGATTTCTTCGCCATATTCATAACATTGCATATCGCCAAAAATCATGACCATTGCAGAAGAAGTATCATTTTGTCTCGTATTGAAACGGATCAAAGGACGCAAGATTTCTTTTGCTTCCTCGCTTTCTGCGACTACAAAGCGCCATGGTTGCATATTGACAGAAGAAGGAGCAGTCGTCGCTTCTTTGATCATTTCCAGCATTTCTTCGTGTGGGATTTTGTATGTTTCATCATATACGCGAACGGATCTTCTACCAGTCATAATTGTTGAAAAATCATTTTTTTGTTCCATTATTATTAACCTCTTTCGTTTCTGTTGTTATATTGCAAAGTTGGGTATTCAATTTATCTAAAAGTGTTAGGAATTGTTTCATCTCTACATCGCTGAAAGCTGGGGACAGCACGGAACCTGTATCTTTATGGTCCATTTCACAATGCTCGATTTTCTGCTGGGCTTTTTCTGTCAGTGCTACGTAAACTTCCCGGTTGTTCTGAGGATTTCTCTGACGCGAAACATACCCGTTTGCTTCTAAAACCTTCAGATGACGAGTAACTGCTCCTTGATCAATCTGCAACTTTTCTTGCAAACTGCTTTGCAGCAATGGATTTTCTTCTTTCAGTCTCATCATGATCTCGTATCTAGTAAGACTTATACCGATATTTTCCTCAAAGATCTGGACGATTTTTTGATCGGCTAATTTGATTTGATATAAAAGGTGGCTAATCTCTTCTAAAGACATAATTTCCTCCTCTCCAATAATTGACTAGTCAACGATTGACTTGTCAATAATAGAATAAAAAAAGAAAAAAGTCAAAGAATCAGCTGTGAAATTAAAAAACAAAGGCTTTCAATAGAAATGAGTGTAAATAAAAGAAATCTCTTGTAGAATGAAAAGAAAGAACAATAAAAAAGAAAGAGAGGACAATGATATGAGAAAAAGAAGATTAGCCGCAGTATTTCTCTTAGTGAATGCGACATTGTTACCTAATAGTCTCGTATTTGCTGATACCGTTTTGTCAAATGTTCAAACAACAGAAACATCTGCCCTATCAGAAGATGAAAGCGCACCATCCCAATCAAGCCTATTTGGAGAGAATTCCTATCAAAATCTAGAAGACAGCTCTTCTGCAGTAGAAAATTTCACACCGCCGAAAATCTCTGGAAATCCCTCTTTGCAAGGAGCAAATGGTAGATTTGAACAAATGAAACCTGATAAAATCCACCTTTCAGCTTCAAAACAAACAAAGGAATCGTTCATTCAGCAGCAATCTACTCATAGCTACATTGATGCGCAAGGTGTGTATGAGATTGTCTCTACTGATGTCCAGCTACCCGATGGACAATGTGTGGATAAAGGAACGATCCAACTAGTCATACCAACAGAGCCAACAGAACAAGTCACCAATTATCTGGCCTATTATGTAGCAAAAAAAATCAAAACCTATTCTTTACCCTTGGAAAAATCAGCTGATTTCTTGATGTTTGACGATTCGATCACTCTAGACAAGGAGCATTTTCTTTCTTCCGTACGTGCGTATTACTCGGAAGTTTCAGCTGATCCTATCATTCAAACACATATAAGTATGACAGAAACCTATACGACTCTGAATGAAACAGATATTTATCCTACCTTCTATCGCCAAGAAGAACATCAAAAAATATCTGGACCAGCCCTCATCACAGATAAAGTAGCGTTATCTGATCAAACGACTTGGGTACATATCCAAACAGCAAACTATGAAGGATGGGTAGCAGCGAACTCTGTAACTGCTCATGAGCCAAAAACAGTTCCAGTTGAAGCATCACAAGGTCAGCTTTCTGAATCAACTGTTGCCTCTCTGTCCCTTGATCAAGCTTGGCTAGAACAATCAGAGGAAACCATTTCACATTCAGAAAGTTATCACGTACAAAGAGCAGTCCAAATCAGCAATCAAGTGTTTTATGTGCTGACAGCAAAGGATTCTTCAATCGTTTTTGTCCCACAGAAAGAATTCCAACCAGAGGGTTCAGTATCAGCAGAGACTGATTCCTCAAATGAACAGATAGGAACAGCTGAAAGTACAGCATCTGATTCAAAAGAAACAACTGATTCTTCTTTCCAGCCGCAAAACAAAGTGCCACAGACAGATGAATCTACCTTGCGTACTGCACGTCCATCTATTACTTATAGTACACATGTCAAAAATCGTGGTTGGCTGCCAAATGTTTCTAGCGGTCAACTTTCAGGAACAACAGGTCAATCTTTACAAGTAGAAGCTTTTCGTATCCATCTTTCATCCTCCCTCTCTGGTGCTATTGAATACACCTCTTATGTCCAAGGTTCAGGATGGCAAAATTGGGTAGCTAACGGCGCTATTTCTGGAACGACTGGACAAGTCAAACAGATTGAAGGAATCAATATTCGATTAACTGGACAATTAGCAGCAACTTACAATGTTTATTATAGAGTCCATGTACGAAATTTTGGCTGGCTTCCTTGGACAATGAACGGAAATCCTTCCGGAACACTTGGATACGGTCATCAAATCGAAGCAATTGAAATCCAATTATTGGACAAAAACAGTTCCGGCCCTGCTACCAACGGTATTTCTTATATCGAAAAGGAACCATCCGTATTGGCGAATACTCACGTAACTAACAGAGGTTGGTTAGGCCAGACAGATGCTGCTAATCAAGCTGGTACGACTGGCCAACGGTTAAGTCTTCAAGCAATGCAACTGCGTTTATCTGAAAATACAATTGGTGGCGGTATCACTTATCAATCCCATATCGCTAACAAAGGTTGGGAAACCAACTGGGCACAAAATGGCACGATTTCTGGTACGACTGGACAAAATCTGCCTATTGAGGCGATCCGCATCAATCTGACTGGCACAATCAGCACCCGATATGACGTTTATTATCGTGTACATGCACAAGAATTCGGCTGGATGAACTGGGCAAAGAACGGTGAATCAGCTGGTACACAAGGCTATGCTTACCGTGCAGAAGCGATTCAAATTGTATTAGTAAGGAAAGGTGGAGCCGCACCTGGTGCAACTACTCGCGCCTTTCGTATAGCTCCACCTAGAATCACGTTGCAAGGACATGTATCGAATATTGGCTGGGTAAGCCAAACGAGCCTGAACAACTCGATCAGCTACGCAAATCAAGGAAGACAATTTGAAGCGATTCGCGCAAATTTAGGAACATCAAGGTATACTGGCGGTATCCAATATGATTCACACCTAGCTGACAGCGGTTGGACCAGAACTGTAGCCAATGGAGCAATCTCAGGAACGACTGGACAAAATCGCTCTCTTCAAGCCTTTTCCTTTCAGTTGACAGGAGAACTTGCTGAAAACTATGATATTTATTATCGTGCCTTTGTTCGTTCCAGAGGCTGGTTAGGCTGGGCATCAAATGGACAAAAAGCAGGCTCTGTCAGAATGAATTTGCCTGTTGAAGGTATCCAGCTAACCATTGTTGAAAACGACCGGCGGCCAAGCGGCTATCAGCCAAACCAACTGACGATTCTAGGACAAGTGAACGATCAGACACCTCAGGGAAGATTCATCAATTCCGTCAGCCAAAGTGCGAATCGTATCGCGCCTGCTCATGGCTTGTATACTTCTGTCATGTTGGCTCAAGCAATCCTAGAAACAGGATATGGCACAAGCTATCTAGCTCAGCACGCGAATAACTTCTTTGGGATGAAATTCAAAGACGGCGAAGATGAAGGAAAGTATGGCTATATCTGGCATATATCTAACGAAGTGATCAATGGTGTCGTTGTCCCTGTCAATTCAAAATTTCGGGTCTATCAGTCCACTGACCAATCCTTCTTAGATAATGCCTTAAAATTAAGATATGGTGTTTCTTGGGATCCAAACCGATATGCGGGGACATGGAAAGTCAATGCACGTTCTTATAGAGATGCTACCCGTGCATTAACAGGAACATACGCGACAGATCCTGATTACGGTCAAAAATTGAATAATCTGATCGAATATTGGAAGCTGGATCAATTTGATTGAACGGGCATAAAAAAAGGTTGTGACAACATTCTTGTCACAACCTTTTTTGAGTAAACGATGGTCCAGAAGTACCTTCTTCAAGAATAAGCCGAAATTTCTTGAAGCTGACCACTTCTGTCACAACCTCTTTTTAATAACCATAAAATCCTATTCCTTCATATCTCCAGCCCATTGGCGTTAGCCAATCTCTTTCTTTCGCACTTAAGGTATAGTGATGGGTACCAGTTTTTTCATTTGGATTGAATAGTCGATAGATTGGCTTGGAACCACCAGAATAAAAACTTAGACCTTCATAGCGCCAACCGATTTTTGTTAAAGAGTTGATCTCAGATTGCGCCATTGTGTAATGATGGTCTCCGCTGTAAGGATTGTATAAACGGTAGACAGGCTGTCCACTGTTTGGTACTTGCCAAGCAATTCCTTCATATTCCCAGCCTACAGTTGGCAGATAATTTTTTTCGCCGGCATTCAATGTATACAAATGCTCTCCTGTATGACGATTATATAAACGATACATTGGAGAAGTTGAAGTTGGTGCTGTATCATACTGCGTCAGATTGTAAGTCTCGATTACATTGTTTAGTGTAGCACCATAATTAGGCGCAGTGGCATAACGACCGGTCAACCAAGCTGTAGCATCCTTGTAAGAGTTCGTATTGCTTTTCCATGCACCAGAATAGTAATACACGCCCGGCTGGAAAGAAGTCGTCTTCAATACCGTCACATTATCTTGTAATGATTCTTTGTACGAAGGATATTTTCTAAAAGCAGCATTTACCGTGATCCATTGTCCATTTACATATTCCGAAGTAGGCATCGTAACAGATTGGCCATTATAGCTTCCTTTGATTCCAAATAGATTGTAATTAGGAGCAGAAGCCAAGGCACTGTTCCCCCAGCCGCTTTCAACGATTGCTTGTGCAATCATGACTGATGCGTATAAGTCATTGGCACTTGCCAAGCTTTGTGCAGTGGACGCAATACTATCAATGAATGCTTGTTGAGAATTAGCAGATGAGCGGGCAGAAAAAGCGTAGCCAGTATAGTTTTCGAATTCAGACAAATCTGCTTGATGGGTATGTGTCAATGTTTGTCCATCTGTCAATTGATTCGTGATTTCTTCCGCATTCTCTGGATTTTTCTGAGCTTCTGCTGATGTGCTTTCTTCCGTTTGCGGTTGTTCTGTTGTCCCTGTTGTTGATTCTTCAGTTGAAACCGTATTTTCGGAGACAGTAGCTGACTGCAACGTACTTTCTGTATCGTTTTCAATTCCTATTTCTGAAGAACCCGTTGTCTGAGCTGTGACTGTTCCTGTCGTTTCTTCAGCTAGCACGGTTGTGTTGGCAACTGCTAGATTTCCTAAAAGAATAACGCTAAATAATAAATTTCTTGCTTTCATTCTTTTTCTCCTTTAAATATGAAACTTTTCCTAAATAACAGTGTAAATAAAAAAGTAAAAGTAAGTCAATGCTCATAATTAAATAACATACGTTTCTTTATTTTGCGCTCTCAATGTTCCTCATATATTCCATTAAATTACTATAATTATAAAAAAAGAATTGACAAAACATAACTGTCTATATAAAATGATTACGTTAACAATAATTCGTTTCATGTGACTAGATCATACTAGGCATGAAAAATCTCTGAGGAACATGGTTTCCCTAGGAGGTTTTTCGTGTCTATTTTTGTTTGGCCGCAATCAACTGGTCTAGCAAACATGAAAACCAAATCTTCAAAAAGGGTGCGCGCATGAAAATCAAAAAGATCTTTAATCAAAATGCAGTATTGGTAGATGACGGTGGGCAGGAAAAAGTAGCTATTGGAAAAGGAATTGGATTTGACAGAAAAAGAAATGATTTGATCTTTGATCGTGATATTGAACGGATATTCGTCATGGAGCCAGAAGGACAAATCAAATTGCAAAATCTACTCAATCAGATCGATGAACGCTTTTTGTTTGCAGCAGAAACAATCATCGATCATGCGGAAACTGTCTTGATGGAGAAACTGAATGAACATGTGTTGATCGCTTTGACCGACCACATTGCTTTTTCTGCGGAGAACATCAATAACGGTATCGTCATCCGCAACAAGCTTTTGAGAGAAATCGAAGTGCTTTACAGTGATGAATTCAGTATTGCTCAATGGGCAGTAGAATATCTGACAAAAGAGCTTGGGATTCCATACACTTATGACGAAGCAGGATATATCGCAATCCACATCCACAGCGGACGAAGCGGTCGAAATAATAACCATCGCAGTATCCGTGAAGTGACGATTGTATCTGATATCATCCATTTAGTGGAATCAGAATTGGAAACAGATATCCATTCAGAACCATTTTCACTGAATTATTCAAGACTGGTGAATCATTTACGACTGCTTCTACAACGAACCCATGCGCAACAATATGCTGTCTTAGATACGGAAATCGTAGAAATGGTCAAACGAAAATACCCAGAAAGCTATAAGATTTCTAAAAAAATCCGTGTGTTGCTGACCAAAGAATACCAGCTCGCGATCACGAAAGAAGAACTGGGTTACTTGGCCATCCATATCGAGCGTTTAAGAAGCGCAATCGTACAAACAAATGTTAACAATCATGAGGAGGAAAAAAATTGAAAGCATATCTACAACGAATGGGACGTTCCCTTCAACTCCCAGTTGCGGTCTTACCTGCTGCTGCTTTACTAGTAGGGATCGGAAACTGGTGGGCATCTTATAGTAACGACATTGTCGCTCATTTTTTACAAGCTGGCGGTAACGCAGTTTTAGGTCAATTACCTTTGCTGTTTGCCGTTGGGTTAGCACTAGGGATGTCAGTGGACAAATCAGGTGCTGCTGCCTTGGCAGGTTTGGTTGCATTTGAAGTTCCAGTAAATGTTTTAAAAACTGATTCAGTAGCTACTTTATTGAATATCAAACCAGAATCAGTTGATCCATCTTTTGCTCAGATCAGTAACGTATTTATTGGTATTATTGCCGGATTGATTGCGGCAGCTCTTTATAATCGTTTCCACGAAGCAAAATTACCGATGGCTTTATCTTTCTTTAGCGGCAAGCGTTTAGTGCCAATCTTGGCTGCCTTCGTCATGCTGCTGATCAGTGCAGTGCTACTGCTCGTATGGCCTCCGGTTTACTCTGCTTTAGTTTCTTTTGCTAAATTCATTTTGAGTTTAGGTTGGGTTGGTGCAGGTCTTTATGGCTTCTTCAACCGTTTACTGATCCCTACAGGATTGCATCAAGCAATGAACTCCGTGTTCTGGTTTGACGTAGCTGGAATCAATGATATCGGTAAATTCTTGGCTTCTGAAGGAACAAAAGGAGTAACAGGAATGTATCAAGCTGGATTTTTCCCAATCATGATGTTCGGGCTTCCAGCAGGAGCATATGCTATTTACAGAAATGCCCGTCCAGAAAACAAAGCAAAAACAGCTTCATTGATGTTAGCAGCAGCTTTTGCTTCATTCTTTACTGGTGTAACAGAACCACTTGAATTCTCATTTATGTTCGTTGCTTGGCCATTATATGTCTTGCATGCAATTTTCACTGGGATTTCTTTAGCAGTGAGTGCATTCTTCCATTGGACAGCAGGATTTGCCTTTAGTGCCGGATTTGTCGATTACTTCCTATCTTTGAAAAATCCGATTGCGAATCAGCCTTTGATGTTGATCGTCCAAGGGTTAGTAACAGCAGTGATCTACTACTTTGGCTTTAACTTTGCTATCAAAAAATTCCATCTGATGACTCCTGGCCGCGAGGAAGCAGATCTTTCAGATGACGATACTGCAACGACTGATTCAGACAATAAATATGCTGCACAAGCAAACAAAATCTACGCTGCATTAGGCGGAGCTGACAATGTAACTTCAATCGACAACTGTACTACACGTCTTCGTTTGCAAGTCAAAGATACAGGCCTGATCGATCAAAACAAAATCAAAGCCACTGGCGTACCTGGAATGAAAATCATTGATGGGAAAAACGCACAAGTTATTGTAGGAACAGAAGTACAATTCGTCGCAGATGAGATGGCAAAACTACATGGTGGTGCTGCAGCAAGACCTGCACAAACAAACACCGTGGTTAAAACAGAAACATTTGCCGGTGGAACGATCGAACAAGATATTTACGCTATCGCAAATGGGAAACTGATTCCAATCACTGAAGTTTCAGATGATGTATTCGCAGAAAAAATGATGGGTGACGGCTATGCTGTATTACCAGAAAATGGAGAAATCTTCTCTCCAATCGCTGGTACGATCACAAACATTTTCCCAACGAAACATGCCGTTGGTATCCAAACTGATTCTGGTATCGAAGTCTTACTTCATATGGGGATCAACACCGTTGACTTAAAAGGCGAACCATTCACTTTATATGTAGAAGAAGGTCAAAAAGTTGCAAGAGGTCAATTGATTGCTTTAGTTGATCTTGCTGCTATTCAATCTGCAGGCAAAAACACGGATATGGTCGTTGTATTCACAAATGGCGACAAAGTCCAAAACCTAGAAATTAAACCCGCACGTGATGTAAAAGCAAATGATAAAATCGGCTCTGTTTCCAACAAAGCCTGATCCATCGTCTTCCCCAGACTTTTTTATCGATAAACAAAAGCAGCTGAGACAAAAATCTTGTCTCAGCTGCTTTTTCCGAATAAAAACGGCGTTCTTCTACCAACTTCGCGGTAATAAGTCCAGCCAAACGAAACATATGAAGAACTATTTTTTATTTGACTCTTCTTATTGCTTGATGCAGAACAGCTTTTTTACAACCTCTTTTATCATCCATTATTCCTGATCCAATATTTCTTTCAATGCTGCTTCAAGAGAGACTAATGGTTTTTCCAAAACTTTTTCTAAATCATCAGAAGAAACAGCTAACTGACCCTTTTTGATATCATGTTGGATCGCTAAAAACATGTCAGCTGCTTCTTGAGGGAATCCGGCTTCTTTTAGATTTTCGACAAACGCTGCATCACTTGCTTCAATAATTTCTAACTCTTTACCTGTCGCACGCGCTAATGCCTTGGCTAATTCTTCATAGTCAGTTAGATGGCCGGATAATTCTAAGATTTCTGGGGAGTCATTCTCTACTAGTACTTTTGCTGCGGCTTCTGCATATTCACGTTTCAATGCCCAACCTGTTTTTCCATTTCCTGCAGCATAAACGAATTGACCAGTTTTTAAAGCTTGCCCAATGATAGGTAATTCATTCTCTACATACCAATTGTTCCGTAAAAATGTATGGGGAATACCTGAATCCTTAATCGTTTTTTCAGTGAATTGGTGATCTGGCGCTAATACACTGATTGAGTGATCGGCATCTGCAAAACTTGTATAAGCGATATAAGATACCCCAGCTGCTTGTGCTGCTTTCACTACATTCTCATGTTCGGCTTGGCGATTTCCTGGAACGCCAGAAACAAAAAGCAATCGATCTATTCCTTCCAATGCTTCTTTCAGTGAATCTAAATCACCATAATCACCAATACGTATATTAAATCCAGCTTCTTTTAGTGCTTCTCCTTTTTCTTCACTACGTACTAGTGCATAAATTTCATTTTGTGGAACCATCTTTTTTAAGAATTCCAGCGCATAACCACCAAAACCTCCAGTTGCTCCTGTTACTAAATAATGCATATTTCCCACTCCTTATTCTTTTTATTTGTTAAGATTTATAGCTGTACATTTATAAATTACACCTTTATCATAAAGAGTGTGGTAAGATAAGTCAAGCAAAAAAAATGAAAGGATGACAATTGATGAAGTATTCTCTGCAATTTAGTGATGCAATCCATGTACTTGCCTATATTGAAATGTTTCAAGATACCCGATTGCTTTCTAGTGAGATGATTGCCAGTAGTATCGAAACAAATGCAGCAAATGTACGTAAAATCATGAGTCAGCTCAAAAAATCCGGCTTGATCCTTACAAAAACCGGAAAACCGCAACCTTCCCTTGCCAAAAGACCAGATCAGATTTCTTTATTAGATGTCTATCGTAGCATTGAAGGTAATACACAGCTTATCCAAGTCGATCCAAAAACAAACCCAAATTGCGTCGTTGGTGCAAATATCCAAGAAGCTTTAGAAGAAAGCTACGCTCGGCTGCAGAAAAAAGCAGAAGAAGAAATGGCTAAGATCACACTTGATAGTCTGATACATAAAATAGCCGTTTTGGAAAAAGAAAAAAGACCAGAAAACACAGGCCTCGTAGAGAGATTTTTATAATTCTCTCTATTGGGCCTGCATTTTTCTGATCAGAATCGTCTACATAAATTCTTTTATTCTCTTGGGGACAAAAGCCTTGTCATGCCTCTTTTCCTCTCTAATGCTCAGGTCAAAGCGCTGAAGTCATGACGTCTTGATAAACGGTGTTCAAGTAGCTGACCCTCGGCATTAGTTCTGAAAAATACAAAATATGGAAAGCTATTTTCCATTTTTCCTCTCTAATGCTCAGGTCAAAACGCTACTTTCACGACCTCTATATTATCATGGTTTGTTGACTACCGGTATCCAGATTTCTCCAATGTATTTCCCATCGGCAACACCCATTTCGACGACAGCATTCGGTCCCCCAACATAGGCGTAATCTTCTACTTCTCTTAAAACATGTCCAAAGGCCGTATTCGTCAAATCATTCCTTAGTTCTTCAGGCGACTCAGATGAATCGCTTACAACGAGATAGGTTCCTTTTGGAAATGGGATGATTCTCGTAGTGTTAGGAACATCTTGGCTCGTTTGAACACCGACATAGTACATCATTTTCCCGTCATAGGGTTCGTTGACTGTAAAGAAATAATGATTTTCATCAGCTTTTTTCAAGGTGTCTATTGTTCCGTCACTGATGACTTTTTGCTCAAAGGCTTGCTTCTCTGCTGCCAAACCGACAAAATCTGTATTGCTACTTTTCAATTCCACACCAATACCTGTCACTGCAAACTCTGGTTTTTCTTCAATCTTATACTTTGCCATTTCTCCCACCCTTTCTATTATGTTAAGTTCATCTTACATAAAATTAAAGAGAAATGACACGATTACGCTCTTCTTGTAGGGATACTTTCATTTTTTAACTATTTTTTTGCTTTCACTGCAATCCAAATCTCGCTGTAAACATGACTGAAGTCCTCTCCCCATTTTGTAAAAGAGATCTCGGGAGCTTCAACTAACTCATAATCTGAAGAAGGAAGCCATTCTGCATAGATTTTCCCCCAAGTGTCTTGTAAAGTTTGAGGAAATGGTCCTTTATTAGGAAAAATGGCCCAAGTATGTTCTTCTATAGCAAGCATTTCTAAATCGGCGTACGGATTTTCTTTTGTTGTAGCAAAGCCGATCATGTGCATTAAACTACCCTTTTCTTCCAAGCGGTCTCCATCAAATCCATAAGAAACGTTGATTACTTGATGTATAAATCTCCTAACTTGTGCATCTCTTCCCTTTGAGTCTCCGTAATCGTCTGCACTAACTTTTGTATTTCTTGATTGACTCCTTTAAATTGGACAGGGACTTTTTTCGCCACACCTACCACATAAAACTGTTCTTTCTTTTCGATACGAAATTCCATCGATTTTCCTCCTCTGACATCAATAAAAAATGTCAAGCGTGGAAAAGATTTTTGTATGCCATATCTGCTGATTTCTGAAGGCAGATAACCTGACCAATCACGAAAAGCTCTTGAAAAACCCTCGACTGTTTCATATCCATATCTAAACGCCGTTTCTGTTACTTTTTCCCCACCTAGAAGATCGCGATTAGCCAAAGCCAATCTACGGTTTTTGATATAGTCCATCAGAGACATCCCTGCAATAAACGTAAAGATGCGCTTTAACTGATATTCAGAGATTCCTGTATTTTCGGCTATTTTTTTATAGGTAAGACTTTCTGTCAAATGTTCTTCGATGTAATCAATCAATTGGTTCAGATCTTTAAGCATGTTTATCTTCCTCCTTGCTTGCATTTTTATCATATTATCAAAGAAAGTCAATTACTTGATGAATCAGGAACCAATTTAGTCGGGTATAGAAAAATTTGTATGGATTTAAAGAAAAATCTCAAGCAGCGTTTTGTAACGGATAATTGGTAGTATCTGCCTACTTATGTTTTACCTTTAGAAAAAATGAATTTTGGGGAAGACACATTCTAAGTTAACAAAGCAGGAAAAATATCTTTTATCCCCTTCGTTAAACCGCTTACTATCTACTGTACAAAGCAAGTGGCGATTCGGACTGTTGATACGAACGCTGCTTGAATCTTTCTTTGCGTTACATCATACCTCTTTTATCAATTGGAACAATTATTTATTTCCAACAAAATTCCTTCATTTTTGCCAGATAAATAAAAAAACAAAAAGTTCCATTTTTAAAATACGCTATTTTTTTACTTTTTCTCCCATTATCTAAGAAAAGGAACGCAGAATTAATTTTTGACAATTCGAGAAAAAGTTGCTTCACAGATATAGTAAAATCAGCTACTTTTTTCTTTGACGATTCTTTATACTAAATATAAACAAGTGTTTCATGAAAGGAGAACTATATGAATAATTGGCTTGAGCTTTTTCCTGAAAACATTTTGGAACGCGGGTATAGCTATCATCTGCACGGGTTTGTCAGTCATTTGAACTATACGAGCAAACACTTGACTGCAACAGTTTCTGGCACGGAAGATTATAAGGTAGTGATCACATGGGATGAAAAGATGAATATGACTTGCGATTGTTTATATGCCATAGAAGGAAAAAACTGCAAGCACATGGCCGCTGTCTTATTCGCTTACGAAGAACAACCCATAAAAAAATCCAACTACTCGCTTTCCGAACTCTCTTCCCTTGTTTCTTCCGCTAGTTCCTCTCTTGTACGGGAACTTTTAACAGAGATTCTTATAGAACATCCGCAATTTATCGAACGCTTCAAAGAGAAAATCCCGCTCCATGCAATAAACTACACAGATAAATTAGCAACGATCGCCCACAAATACGATCATCCTATCGGAAAAAATAAAAACAGGAAAACAGCGAAGTTCATCATGGAGATGCGAAAGTTCATCCAAGAAGCTGTTGAGTCGCTTATACAGCAAAATGCCTATCTTCCCGCATTCGAATTGATCAATGAAGTGATTGCTACTCTTGAAACATGCTATTTGGAGCCTGCGGACGAACGATCACTTCTTCTGATAGAGGACTGTTATTATTTATGGAAAGAATTATTAGCAGAAGTACCCCGTGCAGAAAAAAGGCAAATGTTCTCTTGGTTCATCTGCCAAGTCGATCATACTGACGCCTCTTATTCAAAAAACTACTCCATAAAAATCCTGAAAGAAGAATTTCAGGAAAAAGAGTTTTCTAGCCAAAAGAAAAAAATAGCCAAAAAACGAAAAGAATCTGTAAAAAAAGGCGAGCCCCACAAAAAAGAACAAACACACGCGGACAAGCAGTCTAAATCCATCAGAAAAACAACTGGCTCTACTTTAAAAAATACGGATGATACAAGTAAAATAGAAAATTTGAAAAAACGTTTATTAGCATCTGACAGTGTCCACTTCCCTACATTGGAAAAACTAAAAAACGCATGTCCACCTGAAACATGGCCGATCATACGTAATGAACTGTTTTCAGCTCTTAAATATCATAAAAATGTGGATCGTTTTTATGCAGCAGAAGATTGTTATGATTTATTGTGGGATTATGTAAAAAGTACAGACAGATTGATCATGGTCGATCGGTACTTTGATATCTTGAAAAACTATTGTCCTAAACAGTTATTACAAAAATATGAATTTGAATTACGTCAAAACGTAGCTAATTTTGCGACAAAATTGGAATACCAAAAACTTGGCAACCAAATAGAAAAAATGGCTAGCTTGCCAAACGGACTTGTGACAGCTAAATTGTTGACCAAAGAACTTCGAGAAAAATATCCGCGCAGAAAAGCATTGATTGCTGAGATGAAAAGAATCGAACCAAGGTTGAAATAAAGAAGATGGAAGAGGTTGTGACAGAAGTGGTCAGATTCAAGAAAGAAGAAGAGACTGTGACAAAACTTTTGTCACAGCCCTTCTGTTTTATAAATTATAAGTTATGACAGATTTCCTTCGTTGCTGGATAGATTTTTCGGTATTGTTGATAGATTTTACGATACTTTTCTACATTTTGTGAGAGAGGTTCCACTGCATCTGTATATTGGATAAAAGTCTGACAACAGCTTTCAGGTGTATCGAACCACCCTAATCCTAGTGCAGCAATCATTGTTGCGCCTAATGCAGGTCCTTCCTCCACACTTAAACAATAGACCGTTGCATCAAAAATATCTGCTTGGATTTGTAGCCATGCAAGATTTTTTGCGCCTCCTCCCACCGAAACAATACGTGTAAATCTGCGACTCGCTAGTTCTTCCATCAACTGTTGCGAATCTTTCAATGAAAAGGTGATTCCTTCCAACACCGCTCGGGTAAAATGGCTAAGTGTATGTCGAGTATCCATACCAATGAAACTCCCCCGTATCTGACTATCGGCGTACGGTGTTCGTTCTCCTGAGAGATAGGGTGTGAACAATAATCCAATTGAACCTGGCTCGATCTTTTCGATTCCTTGCAGCAGTTCGTCAAAAGAAAGTCCTTTGGCAAAAGTCTTTTTGAACCAATTGAGACTGTGTCCCGCAGCTAATGTCACTCCCATAGAATAATAAGCATCATTTATTGCATGATGGAATAAATGGAGTTTGCCTTCATAAGACTTTTGGTTATTTTTCTCATAAGACAAAAATACTCCTGAGGTTCCAATACTGACCATAGCTGCGCCATCTTGGATGATCCCAGCACCTAAAGCAGCACATGCATTGTCTGCTCCGCCAGCAAATACCTTTACTTCTTTGTGAAAACCAAATTGTTCTGCTAGTTCTTTGCGTACCGATCCAATGCAAGTAGTAGAAGATACAAGCGGAGGCAGTATTTTAGGAGAGATATGGAAAGTCTGTAAGAGCTCCTCAGACCATGTTTTTCTTTCCATATCAAGTAATAACGTACCTGCAGCATCTGAATAATCCATCTGCTGGTTTCCTGTCAGCCAAAATCCAAGGTAATCTTTCGGCAATAAAACATGACGAATATTTGACCATAATTCCGGCTCATTTTCTTGAAGCCATAGCATTTTAGGCAACGTAAAACCTTCTAATGCGCGATTATTGGTAATCTCAAGTAATCGATCACCAAAGTTTTCCATTATTTCTTCACACTCTTTGGTTGTACGCACATCATTCCATAAAATCGCATTTCTTAACGGTTGGTTTGCTTCATCTAGTACGACTAAACTGTGCATTTGACCAGAAAAACTGATTCCTTCTAATTTTTGAGTAAAATCTGGCACTTTTTCAGCTAATTCTTCGATCACTTGACCACAAGCTTGGATCCAGTCTTTAGGATCTTGTTCACTAAATCCAGCTTCTGGTTGTAGCAACGGATAGTCTTCGCTCGCCGCACCCTGGATCGTCCCATTCCTATCCATTACTAATCCCTTCAATGAACTAGTTCCTAGATCAATACCTAAAATATACATTTAACCACCTGCCTTGTTTTTATTATAAATATCAAAAGCGACTGCTGACAATGTCTGTTTTTCCTATTCTTTGATCCCACCTGCAGTCACGCCACCTATAATGTACTTCGATAAAAACAGATAAATCAGCAGAAGCGGTGCGATACTGAGAGAAATCCCTAGATACATACTGCCGAATTCTGTACGATAGACATCGGTTTTTAACAGCTGGATCAACATCGGCAAGGTAAATTTGTCAGTATCGTTGATCAAGATCAGTGGCATCAAAAAATTGTTCCAAGTAGTCACGAATGAAAATATAGCCATCGTCGCTAATCCCGGTTTCATCAAAGGAAGCATCACTTTATGGAAAATCTTCAGCTCTCCTGCACCATCTAAACGCGCTGAATCTGCCAAATCGGAATGATAGACAGTCTCCAGATATTGTTTCAAAAAGAAGACAGTCGTAGGCGATGCAATCGCTGGAAAGATCAATGGAATATAGCTATTCAGCAAATCCAACCGATTCATAAATTGATAAAAACCAATCATACTGATCTGCTGAGGAATCATGATCAATCCAAGAATAACGGCAAAAGCAAGCCTTTTTCCTTTGAAGCGATAAGCAATCAATCCGTACGCAGTCAAGGCAGAGAAATAAACATTCAATAACGTAGCACCAGCTGAGATCACCAAACTATTTTGGAATCCGTTGAACACATCGAATCCTTTATTCCTCAAAACATGCCAATTCGCTGCTAACTGTGTTCCCGGAAGTAAGGATAGCCCTTGTTGTATTTGCTCTGCTGAACGTGTGGAATTCATCAGAACGACCCAAAAGGGAAAAATACTCAAAAACGTCAGTAACAACATGAATCCATAAATCAGCAGACGTTGCAACCGATAGTGTTTATCCATTTCTTCCCCTCACTTTGCTCTTTTCTTGGAAAAACCGGAAAAGCAATGTACTCAAAAGAATCGACATCCCTAACAAAATGACAGAGGCTGTCGCAGCAATCTGAAAATTCCGACTACCAGTAAACGCTTGTTTGTAGATGAACATTGTAATCGTATTGACACTATTGTCAGGATTTCCGTTAGTCAATAAAAACGGGATATCGAACATCTGCAGACCCCCAATCAATGACGTCACTAAAGTATACAGCATGATAGGTTTCAATAACGGCAACGTAATCTTTCGAAAAATCTGAGCATCACTTGCACCATCAACCATAGCAGATTCGAAAAGCGACTGATCGATACTTAATATCCCTGAAACAAGCACGATCGTTGTCTGTCCATACCACATCCAAAACTGAATAAAAGAGACAATCAAGCGTGTACTTGCCACACTTCGGAAAAAATCAAACGGTCGCTCCAACACGCCTAAATGAGTCAGGACCAAATTCATCGGCCCCATCGGAAAGCTGAACAACGCAAAAAATAGAACGGCTACAGACGCTGCTGTAATAATGTTTGGCAAATAGAAAATGATTTTAAAGAAACCAGTCCCTTTCAACTTCAATTTGAGATTTGTAAACCAAGCAGCCAAAAGGAGCGCCAACGTAATCTGAGGGACAAAATTCACACCCCAAAGAATCAACGTGTTTCTGATTGATTGAAGGAACAATGCATTGTTCAAAAGATTGACATAGTTTTCGAAACCGACGATCGAGGCTTCTGTATTCCATCCTTTCAAATCTGTGAAGCTTAAAAAAATAGTATAGAAGATTGGATAAAGCTGAAATACTAGAAATGCTAAGAAAAATGGGGCAATGAATAATAAACCATAACGATTGTAGCGCTCAAATCTAGCTTTTTTCACTCGAATCTCCTTTCTTGTACCTTTTAGACAACTGTCCCAACTAATCGATTTCTAAATCAGGATAAGCATTTGCTACGGCATCTTTGAAATTTTGGATAGCCGATTCTTTGTCCGTCTCTCCTTTAGAATAAGGTGTCAAGCAATGGTCGATAAACAACGTTTCGATTGTTTGATCATATTCAGTCAGAATTTTTGCATTGATTGATTGGACCATTTCAGAAAACTCATCATAATGGTTTTGCCCGCCCAGAAAGTCTTCTTGGTAAGACGATTTGATTGCTTCTACTACCCGTTCATTCGATACGAAGTCTCCCGTATCTTTTGCCCATTGTTCCAAAAATTCTGGATCAGTAGTTAGATATTGGATCAGCGCTGCCGCTTCTTCTTTCATTTCTGAGGTGTCCGTGGCACCGATCCATGTACCACCCCAAAACCAAGAAGAAGGTCCTTGGATCATCCGCCAATCCCCTTCTGTTGTTCTAGAGCCGTCTGCAGAAGTAGCATTTTGTTTCAACCAATAATGTAATCCCCATGTAGGCAGACTATATCCAAAGTCTGTCTCGCCATTCATTCCAGCAAACCATGCTTCTGATTGACCTTCTGTATCTTTCGTCAAATCTTCTTCAACAAATCGCCGTGAAATATCCATTAATTCATGAAGTTTATCATCGATGATTAGCTTTTCATCTTCCACCCATCCTGATTCCCGCATACCAAAAAATGGTTTTGCTAAGTCTTGGACACTGGAGATCATCTGGACAGTCCCACCACTGTTTTCTTTGACTTCTTTTGCCACTTCATAAAATTTCTCGTAATCAGCTATTTGCTCTTGCATCTGGTCTGCATCTGTAATCCCTAAAAGTGATTCTGCTAGAGAAGCACGATAATAAAATCCGCCAGGCGCTGCTTGCCAAGCTAAAGCATGTAAAGTCCCTTCTCTGCTAGTTCCGACATCCTTGACATATAAGTAGGTATCACTTGCTGCTTCTTCCAGACCGTATTCTCCTAGATCAGCCATCAATCCTGATTCGACATATTTTTTTACGAACGCAGATTCTAAGGCAATGACATCAGGTGCATTTCTTGTTCCTAACACTGGATCTAATTTTGTCTCAAACTGATCAGAAGGAATCTCTACGATCTTTATCTCGTAATCCAAAGATTCATGAGCTGGCAAATAATACTCATTGATCATCGTCGAAAGTTCGTCTGTGAACGTCCACACAGTCAATTC
This sequence comes from Enterococcus sp. 10F3_DIV0382, assembly GCF_002140245.1. NCBI lineage: Bacteria > Bacillati > Bacillota > Bacilli > Lactobacillales > Enterococcaceae > Enterococcus > Enterococcus sp. 10F3_DIV0382. The sequence goes on from NZ_NGMF01000001.1 coordinate 101,514, forward strand.
TAAATTGTCTTCTGAAGAACGTTCAGATCCCGTTCCACAAGCAGTTAGTACGCCTATCAGACTGACTCCTAATAGAGCGACACTCAGCTTCTTCCATTGTTTCATGGCTTCCCTCCTTTTTCTTCATACGAAAAGAAATCAAAATCTGCAGCCAGTCTTGTGCCGGAAGTATCGATGGCAAACATACCGACAAATGCTCCCGTGAAAAATCCTTCTTGGGTTTCAGCAGTATAATCATCGGAAAGTTTTAAGCTATCAAAAGTATGACCAACGTCTATCCATACTTTCCCGTCGAATGAATAAGAATAATGATATGTCTCATAAGAAACAATAGTTTTTAAATATACAGCGCTTACATTATCGGGTGTGGGGATAATTCCGACTGGTTCACATAATTGTCCGTTGTCACAATCTAAAAGAGCGATGACCCGTCCCTTCTCTTCATCATGTGTAAGATGGATGCTTGACCAGTTCTTAGTATTGTAATAATTCGTCATTCCTGCTAGTTGCATAAAATTCTCAGGTGAACATTCTACTTTCGTCACGGCTTCAAATGAAAAATGCTGCCATCGTCTAGCAACTAAAGATTTGGTGAACAGCGAATGGAATGATTCTCGACCAAACAGTCTCAAATAACCTTTTCGCTCAGTCAAACTACCGATTTCTTCAGTAAAGGGAATCCTTAATGTTTGAAAATGCAGAGGGAGCTGTTCTTGATCGAATGATTCTTTGATAGGAGTTTTTTCCCACATCTGTTCTGGTATGGACGGGCTTTCCACTGTATTTTTTGGAAAATTCCCTCCAGTTATATACGGCCATCCCCCTTTCCACTCTATTTTTTGGATCGCAGTTTCCCTTCCTAAGGGGCAATACCCTCTGTTTTCTAAAAGCGGTGTTTCTTTGTATTTTAGTGGTCTAGCTGTCAAATGGACAAAATACCATTCATCTGTATGTGTCTGAACGAACGACCCATGACCTGCTTTTTGCAAAGGCAGTTCGGGAGATGACCAAGAAGTAATCAACGGATTCTCTGGATGGATCTCGTACGGACCCTCGATTTTCTTTGATCGGGCAATGGTTGCCGCATGTTCATACTTCGTGCCACCTTCTGCAGTCAGCAAATAGTAATAGCCGTTGATTTTATAAAGATGAGGTGCTTCTGTCAATTTTCGATTCGTCCCTTTAAAGATGATCTTTGATGGACCAATCAATTTTCTTTCTTCGGGTGAATATTCTTGAAGGGCGATTCCATAAAAAGAATGACGAGTAGGACGATAATCCCAAACCATATTGACCAAGTACTTTTTCCCATCTTCCTCATGGAACAAGGAAGGATCGAATCCTGAGCTATTCAAATAGATTGGATCTGTCCATTTTCCGTCGATGGTATCACATGTAATCAAATAATTGTTCACGTCTTTCCAACTACCACTCAATTCCTTGACATCGGAATAGATCAGCCAGAATTTCCCATCGTGATAACTCAAAGCAGGAGCCCAGACACCTCCAGAATCCGGGTTCCCTAACATATTCAGCTGACTTGTTCGGTTGACAGGCGTACTTACCAAGTGCCAATGTTTTAAATCCTTTGAATGATAGATCATGACACCTGGGAACCATTCAAAAGTAGAAACAGCGATATAATAATCTTTCCCAACACGACAAACACTAGGATCTGGATGGAATCCAGTTAAAATCGGGTTATTTATCATAAAGAATTCCTTTCTATACTAGGTAATCGTTCAAACGCGACTTGATCCATTCTAAGTGACTTGATTCATTCTTTATTTGGTCATGTGCTAAAGCATACTCCGTCAGTGTTTCAAGATCTTCCTGATCCATGACGATCCGTTCTCCCACACCTGATTTATAGCTTGCATAACGTTTTTCTTTGATTGTTTCGAAAAACTCCTCTTCTATCAATCGGGCGGCAGCTTTCAACCCTCGTGCAAAGGTATCCATTCCAGCAATATGCGCAAGTAATAGATCTTCCATCTCAAAGGAAGAACGTCGTACTTTCGAATCGAAGTTGATTCCTCCTGGTGCGATCCCGCCATTTTTCAAAATTTCGTACATGGCTAGCGTCGTGTCATAAATATTGGTTGGAAATTCATCTGTATCCCACCCTAGAAGAAGATCTCCTTGATTGGCATCGACTGATCCCAAAGCATCATAGCATCGGGCAACAGTCAATTCATGTTCAAAGGTGTGGCCTGCCAAAGTCGCATGATTTGCTTCAAGATTGAGTTTGAAGTCTCCTGATAAATCATATTTCTGGATAAATGCCATTGTCGTAGCAGCGTCAAAGTCATATTGATGTTTCGAAGGTTCTTTGGGCTTAGGTTCGATCAAAAATTGCGGTTTATGTTCGATTTTTTCACCATATGCCACCGCCATTTTGAATAACCGCGCAATATTGTCCTGTTCGAATCTCATATCCGTGTTCAGCAAAGACTCATAACCTTCTCGTCCGCCCCAGAAGACGTAGTTCTTTCCATTTAGCTTTTTACTGACATCTAATCCTTTCTTTACTTGAGCTGCAGCGTAGGCAAAAACTTCTGCGTTGCTTGACGAAGCTGCTCCATGGACAAAACGCGGATGAGAAAATAAATTGGCGGTATTCCAAAGCAACTTGATCCCAGTCTGTTCCATTTTTTCTTTGATCAAATCTGTGATGGTATCTATGTTTTGGAAAAATTCTTCTAAAGAATCCCCAGCTGGAGCAATGTCTACATCATGGAAACAGAAATATTCGATATGCAATTTTTCAAGAAGTTCAAAAAATGCTTCTACTCGGTTCTTCGCTGTTTCTAATGGATTTTCGCCTTCCCAAGAGCGAATATTCACAGGGTTGCCGAATGGATCAGATCCGTCTTGCGTCATCGTGTGCCAGTAAGCAGCTGCAAATCGTAAATGTTCTTTCATTGGTTTCCCCAAGATTTCTTGTTCAGGCTCATAATGTCGATAAGCAAATGGATTTTCTGTTCTTGGCCCTTCATACTTTACTTCTTTGATCATCGGAAAATAACTCATCTTGTTCCTCCTTGTTTTTAGTTGATTAGTACACTAAACTAATTTACAATTGCATCATAAGCGACTTTCTTTATCTTTGTCAAGCGCTTTCAAAAAATTCATTTGTCATTTAATTGATTCTAATTTTATAACAAATGTTTCATTGTCGAATGGAATAAGACACGCTATACTTTAACATATAACGTTGGTTTTACTAGCAGAGGACCAAGAAAGGAACTTCTATGATCTCAAGTAAATACACGATTCGCGAATTGAACCAAGCAACACTTTTAAAAACGATTATTGAAAAAAAAGAAGTATTTCGCGCAGAATTAGCCGCTGCAACAGGGTTGAACAAAGCATCTGTGTCAGACATCACTAAAAAACTTCTAGATGATCAGCTGATTGTTGAAACCCGTGTCGGAGATGCCTCCACTGCAGGAGGAAGAAAGCCGATCATGTTGACTTTCAATCCCCAATCTGCCACAGCTCTTTCTTTTGATATTGGCTATAATTATTTAGAAGGAATGCTTTCTTATATTGACGGCACTGTCCTATCTTCGATCTCTAAGCGTCGGATCTCGATTGATGCCACAAACGTGTTTGATCACATTCAAGAGTCAATCCATCAATTGATAAGAGACTTGCCAGAAACGCCACATGGAATTGTCGGGATGACGATTGGTATACACGGCGTAGTTTTCGAAGACCACCCAATTTTTACGCCCTATTATGATCTGCACAAAATCGATTTACAAAAAGAATTAGCTGATCATTATGACTTTCCTATTTACCTACATAACGAAGCAAACTTGGCGGCTTTGGGAGAATATACCTTCTCTTCCCATTATCAAAACCTTGTAAGTATTAGTATACACAGTGGTATTGGTTGCGGGATTGTAGCATCTGGGAAATTGCAAGTCGGCAAACATGGAAAGGCTGGGGAACTTGGTCACTCGATTTTATACCCTGATGGTCGACCTTGTCCTTGTGGGAATTCAGGATGCTTGGAACAATATGCTTCCAGCAAAGCTGTTTATGAAGAATTTGCCCGGTTAAAAGGGTTAGACTATGTCAACTCAGATATCTTGACTGATTATGTCAAAAAGGGAGACACAGATGCCACAGCTCTACTCAAAAAAAATGCTGCCCTGTTAAGCATTGGGATCAATAATATCATCATGATGTATGACCCAGATGTGATCGTCATCAATAGTAAGCTTTACGAAAAAAATCCGCAAATGATCGAACAAATCCATGCGAACTTGACAAGCCAGTTTACGAAAGACATTTTGGTACGCAACACCCGTTTGAAAGGCAATGCGATTTTATACGGTGCCTTGGCAGTCACTGCTCAGCACTTCTTGAATATACGGAAGTTGAAGTTGGGAAAAGAAAAATAACTTTTCTATAATCAAAAAAAGGGCAGTCTTGCTTTAATAAGTACTGACCTTTTTTTGATTGAATATTATTTTTCTATTAACCAATTAGCTATCTCCTAATTCCTCATCGAATGGCATTATTTTACGTACCAAATGATCATAATGGATGTTCTCGCGGTATAATTGTTTTTCATTTGAACAGCTAGTAATTTGTTCTAATGTTTGAAGTCCTACTATGTACTTCTAAAAAGAGGAAACCTTCCTCTTTTTAGAAAGAATTGCAGTACTGTTTTCTTTAAAACATTTTGCAAAACAATTAGAAACCAAATGTTTCAGTCGCTTGGCTTTCTTTTTTTGCAGAAGAATCAAGGTCGTTTTTCCATTCTTGGTATATCTCTAAAAATCGTTCCTCTTCTTCATCCGAATATCCTTTGAATATTACTTTATCGATGTTTTCATGATTAAAGAAAATAGTCGTTTCTGGATTCAAGCCCGTTGGATATAAGGCAGCCATATAATCTGCAAAGGTATCTTTTCCAGTCACTTGATCTGTGTATACCACACCTCGCCCTACTACTACTAATTTCTGTAATCCTTCTTCCAATAACACGATACTTCCTAATGGTAATAATTCTTGTTTTTCAGTCATTTATTTTCTCCTCTTTTTCTGTACCTTTTATATGCTTATTAAAATACTTCTCTCCGTACCATTCCAATTGTGTTTTGCCTTCCCATTCACGATATTCTTCAGGATATTTATATTTGTAATAACCGTGTAAAAGATAGGGAAAGAATAAATAAGCTTCTACGATAATCACTGCAATATCCATCGCTAGCCACATTCCTAAAATACCTATAAATCCTACAAGATCTGTTCGAACTTCATTACTGCTTGGGAAAATCAGCTTCCATAGCGCAACTATAATTACAACTAGCCAGCCATATTTCATCACTAGTTTTAATACTTTTTCTACCAATTTATCTATTTTATCTTTCTCTTTTTCTGTTTCGTATAGCACATTTTCTAATGATCTTTTTTTAGTCCTAAATACTATATAACCTACTAATACTAATATACTTATTAACAAGCTCATGCCTATTAACGTCAATGGTTTTAAGAAGAATGTTATGAATAACAAGTTCACTTCTAACAGTAGCCAAACTATATATAAGTTTATATTAAACTGTCCTTTTATTCTTGAAAGATAATATTCTCCTTTATCTCTAAAAATTATTACTAAAATAATCCATAGAAGAAATAATACATAGAATAGTTCTATTGGTAAAAAATTAATATCTGGCTTTGGGACTGTACTCTCCCCTAATTCTCCTTCGCTACCTTTTGTAGATATAAATGCGATTAAAAAATTAATTCCTACTAAAAATAAAATGAGTAGAGTACCTATCCCTCTAGCAAATATCTTTCTTCCGCCTTGAGGATCAGGTAATCTATTGACATCTTTATTCATAAAAGTAACAAAAGGATCATCTAATAAATTCAAACTTTGTTCAAATGATACAGCAAATAATTTTTTCATATTTTTACCATTCAAAATTAATCTTTAGTATTTCTACCAAAGATAGCGCCTTTCCAATTGCTTTACCTGTCTGTTGCACATTTTCATATACATTTTTTACCGTATCAGTGTTTTGTCCAACAGCTTTTCCTATTTTTTTTGATATATTCCCTATAGTTTCCGTTGTTTCATCATATAACTTATAAGCCCCATCTTTTATATTGCCATATAAATCTGGTTTAAAAAATTGGACAAGTTTATTGGAACCTCCTATAACTCCACCTACTATAGCGCCTCCTACAGCACCTGAAACTGTACCTACTAAAGGAATAGGTATAGCGCTACCAATAACTCCACCTATCTGGGCTCCTATCGTCATCCCTTCCAGCGGTCCGATACTTTTCACTGTGTCAATCGCCCCGCCAATCACTCCTTTGCCGATACTACCTGTTTTTCCATATTCATTGACACCACTCGAGACAAATGTCACCCCTAGTTGTGCATAGGTCGCTATTTGGGCTGCTGAACCTAATCCTTTCGCCACTCCCCAATTTTTGGCTCCTTGTATAAATTGAGAATTTTTCAAACTTTCATTGACATAAGTTTTTATAGGATTCGTCATTTTGTTGAACCATTGATACCCTTTACCAAGGGTGTCTATTTTAGGAATCCATTTTCCTTGGGTTATAGCTTGTCCAAATGATTCATATTTAGCTAATCCATTGATTAACTTGGTTTGTGCTTTCGAAGGCAACTTATCCGCAAGCATCCAAAATTCGTCATTTTTCATTAACTTATCTACCAATGCCTTTGGATATAGTGCTAATAATTGATCTAATCGTTTCATATTTTCTGTTTTTCCACTTTTCAATGGATTCATTAGTTCTTCTACTTGCTGATATAATTCCAGGAAAGTATTACTGCTGTATGCATCGATCTGTTCTTTTGCATTTGGTTTTATTTGCTCAAACCAACTTCTATCAAACCCTTTCGGCAATACATACGAACCATCACGATTGACTGTGGTGTTGTTCAACACCAATACCGCTTGCATCGCAAGTTCAAATTCTTCTAAGCTGCTTGTAAACAAATGCTTCGTTTTTGCATCGAATTCTTTTAACTGGTTCAATTTCTTTTGTATCCGTACGATATCTCGCTGATAGCTTTCGGCTCTTCTCAAGAAATCTTGTTGCTGGTTTCTTAACATTTCCGCAATTGTCGGGAGCGGGATATTGGCCAAGGCTCCTGCTGTGTGAGCTGCGTTTTCCAGTGAAGCTTTCGAACGTTGTAAGATGGTCAATTGTTGTTTCAGATTCTCTTCATCCAAATAGCCTTCACTAGCAATGAAACTGTTGGCTGCTGAAAATTGGTTCAGCTCTTGTTGGATCGTGACGATGGCACTAGACACACGTTTGATGGTTGGCAGAATCAAGTCTGAAAACAGCCCTTTTCCTGCATTGTAGGCAGCTCCGGACAAGGTATGACCATCAATGGCAGCGATCAGTTGTTGGCTTCCTACATTCAGTTGCCTGATAGTCGTTCGAGCGATGGATAGGTTGGCAGACAGCGAACTTTTTAAAGTTGAAGCGTCTTTGCTGGAGTAGATTAATCCCATGGAAGCTTATTCCTTTCCTCTTGAAATTGTATTCGTTCTTCGTTTAACTGTTCTATCATATTAAAGCATTCTTGGTTGAACTCTTGATTCTTTTGTTGTAAATATTGTTTCAATTTCCTTTGCCTATCAGTCAAATCTTCTTGAAACCAGCTAGCTTCTCTATTGCCACCGCTAACTAGTTCTTGATTCAAGTTTTGTAAGTTACGCAAGTCTCGCACTAAGTCACCTTCTAGCAACTCAGATAAATCTTGTAATTGTCTTTTTGTATGGGTCAATACGTCTATTTGTTGTTCTGTTTCTATAATTTTTTGATTATATTCGGTTCTTAACTTAGAATTATTTGTTTGTTCCATATTAATAACCTCTTATTTAAATTTTGTCTGGCTATCTCGTGATGCAATAGCAGCTGCTAATTTCGGAAATTTATTTGCTTGTATATTGATACAGTCGACAAGTTTCGATAAATTCGTTAGCATCTGGTTGCTCACTTGCGCTCCTTTTTTCATTCCAGAAAGATTACTTTTTTCTAATGTGCATTGGTACCCACTGCTAACAGATACTTTATTTATCCCCGAAGCTGCTGCTTGAGCTGCTCCTTGGTTTGAAGCGATTTTTACCATAAACTATCCCTCTTGCTTTCTAAATTTGTAGAATGGATCTTCTTTTAGCTTCTCATCTTCATACTCATCTTGGATTTCTTCTGCTTTTTGAGGTTCTGGAGTCATCTTCTCTACAGAAGAAGCTTGATTTGCCATTGCGTTAGTCATTCGCCTAATCAACTCTTCTAAAAACTGAGAATCTGTTTCATTTGAATACCCTTCAAAAACAACGTCTAAAATATCTCCAAATTCAATAGAAAAGATCTCCTCACTGGGTATATCTCCAAAAGGATGTGGTGCTACTTTGTATCTTGAGATGATCTTTCCCTGTTCATTTTTAGCAATAGCTCGTGCCACAACTAGATAAAGCCTTGTTCCGTATATTTCTTCGTTGTCTAAACGTACCATACTCCCTAATGGTAAAAATGCTGTACTTAATTGTTCCATCAATCTTTTACCTCCGTTGGAATCACAATTTGTGCTAAACTATCTTCTTCTAAACGATGTAAAACATTTATTGGTACAGGTAAATTTTGTTGGTTATACGGGATGTTTCCCACAAAAGACTGCTTTTGCAAAATACCTCCAAAAAGTATTTGAGATATATTTTCTTTGAGTAAGGTGACAAAACTACCATAAGTTGCATCGATTTTTGTTAAATTATCAAAAACGATTACTTGTAACTGCTCTTTCCCGATGGCTAATACCTGCGCAACTTCTTCAGCGTCCAAAGATAATTTATCTGTAAAATTCACTAACCCATTCACAACCACCAAGCGCTTCTTCACGTTACTTTCTAACATAGCGTCTATCGCTTCTTTCAATTCGACATTTTGATGACTGATTTGTGTTCGATCAATGTAAACTGCTACCTTGTCAGCTATTTTCTCTAAAGTACCTGAAACATCAATGATGACAATATCTGCTTCTGATTGAAACCCTGTGACTTGTTGGATAAACCAAGGAGTCAATAGTTGGAATTGTCTATTGGATTCTGTGAAAATCCCCAATGTTTTTCCTTGAAATAAATGGAAAGACTCAGGTATTGATGATAACTTATTCAATCCTAAATAAAACGCATCTCTTTCTTTTTTCGGTACAAATCCATTAAATGTTTCATACGTCAATTCACTTGGAACCATCGGAATTTTTTCTGGTCTTACGCCATTCCATGCTTGTTCCATCGAAGATACTTCTTTTTCTAAATGTTCAAGAATTGCTGCATTATTTTCTCCTGCCACTGGTAAATAAATTTGGATAGCTGCGGGTTCATCGAGTACAACTTGGCCACGCCCATTAATTGATTGAGGAACAAGGCTTGCACGACCTACTAAGCTGGTGGTTTCCGTTTCATCATTCAAATATAGAGCTATTTTGGTAGAAATATTACTCAGCATATTCGTACGAATGCTACCTACTCGATTGGCAGTAAAAATAAGATAGCATCCTAAACTCGCACCATCACGAAGCAGCTGTAGGAGTAGTCCATCGATTTTTTCCTTACGCGTATCATCCGTGCTTAGACCATCATAGCTATCAAGAACTGTAACAACGATTGGTAATGTTATTTGCCTTTTTGTTTCATATTGTTCAAGATTTGCTACGCCGCATTCTTTGAATAACTGTTTTCTTTCTATTAATACAAGAGAAATCCTATCCAACATTTTTTGCAGCTTTTCGTCTTCCTCCAAAGTGACAATGTCTGCTGTGTGAGGCAAATTTTTTAATGGCAATAGACCATTATTCCCAAAGTCCAATAAATGAAAGTGAATCTGTTCCGGCGTGTTCTGACGTGAAAGATTCATCGTAATCGTTTGTAATATTGTTGATTTTCCGTACCCCGGACTTGCAAATATAGCAGTGTGGCTAGCTTTTACCAAATCATAGTTATAGATTTCTTGCGTTTGTCTGGACGGTATGTCTACTACTCCAAGCGGGATATCCATTTTTCTTTCTTTCGTTTCTTTCACAGACGGCGTCACGATCTGGTCTTCCAGATTGGGTAACCAAGGCTTCTCGGGGAGGATATAATCCGACTGTTGAAAAATTTGATCGATCTTGTCAATCACTGCCTCTAGTTGCGTTGGTAATTCGCTAGTATCTTTTCCTTGAATCACTTCCTCACCAGGATCATAGAGCACCTCTGATTGCCCTAAATCATTGATCATAAAAATCCGTTCGTCCACATTCTCTTCGATTATTTTGTCTGGATCATATGAAACACCGGCATAACCGCTTTGGAATAATTCATATACTTCATTTTCGCCAACTTTAAGATAACCACGACCAGGATTTATGATTTGAGCAGCATCTGGGGTTTTTAGTAATTCATTCGAATCTTGGACACTAGCCATTTTAAGTGTGATTTTACTTGTACTATTTGCTTCAATCTGATCATTTACCACACCAGATGGCTTTTGTGTGGCTAGAATCAAATGGACTCCTAGCGATCGGCCGATTCGTGCTACTGAGGTCAATTCTTCTAAGAATTCAGGAACATTTGCTTTTAATTCAGCAAATTCATCTGAAACTAAAATCAAATGTGGTAATGGTTTACTAGGATAAGTGATAGCTGGATTAGGGTTTAGACGTTGTTTATATAAACTCATGTATCCATTGATATTGTTTACTCCATATTTAGCAAACTCTCTTTGTCTTTTGTTCAGTTCTGCTTTGATACTTGCCAATGCACGAGCCGTCCCTGCACCATCTAGATTAGTAATTGCCCCCATGAAATGAGGTAATTTTTCTAATGTATTTGCAATTCCTCCACCTTTCCAATCAATAATCAACATTCCGATATCTTCTGGAGAAAAATTAATCGCCAAACCTAGCAAATAGGTGGTCAAAAACTCCGATTTTCCTGAACCAGTCGTTCCTCCAACGAGTGCATGTGGACCATGAACCCGCTCATGCAGATCCCAATAGACATACTCCGATTTTCCTCTCCAGCCAATCAAAGAACGAATTGATTTGTTTGGTTCAGCTTTCAACCAGCGAGTCCGAATAGAAAGTTCTTCTATTTTTTTCACTTCGTATTGATCTAATAAACTAAGACTTTCCGGCACCGCATTCTTCTCCACTTCCACGTGCTGCAAGTTCGCTAAACGCTGGATGGCTTGCTCCAGTGGATAGCTAGTTGGCAGATGGTTTGGCAAGAAGGTCTGATTGATGTATTCGCTGTTTTGATTGATCAGGGTAGCAGATTCACTACTTTGATATTCGATGAGCGTTGTCGTTGTCTCCGGTAGCATGTTCAAGGCTTCTTTTCCCCAAATGACTGTCACACCGTACGGACTCATGTCTTCAGCCAGAAATTCATTCAATCCATGACCTGAAAGCCAGCTTTCATCAAGGATCGAAAAAATGTAATGCGGCTGAAAAACAACTGTTTCATTTCCGGCTTCTTTGACTTGCTGGCGTCGCTTTGTCAGCATTTGATAAAAGGAATTCAGGACCATGTCCCGTGACTGTGCGTGATGGACGATTCCCCGAAGATTCAAATGTCGGATCTTCGTATGGGGTAGCCAGCGCCAGGCACTCCACTCCTTTTGATAATCCGCTTCCGGAACCAATGTGATGAATTCGACATCTCGGTACGAATGAAGAACCGATAATTGGAAAAGGATGGTTTGGACGGCGGTTCGCAGTACAGCAGATGGTCCTGCTAATCCTAGCGTCTGATCCTTTAGCGGAACGACGATTGGCGCTTCGTCCAACTGTTTATAAGGCCAGACGAGCTGTTCTTCTGCTTCTTTGCTCAAATCATCTTCTTCTGCTGGCTGGTAGTTCGTCTTGAAACTGGAGATAATTTCTCCTGTGCCCACTCGAATATTCAAAAAATCTTCATTGCGGCTCATACGCTCATAGATCCGCGCATGATATTCTTTAGCCATCACAGCCAAATCATCTATAGAAGGATTCATATACGCTAACGCTTCTTTTTGTTTTTGCTGCAGCTTGTTCAGTTCTGATTTTTTTTGAAGCATATACTGGCGGTAGGTGGTTTCCCGTTCCTCGTTTGTTCGTTTCGTTTCTTTTTTATTGGTCAGATAACTGGAAACTGAAAAACCAGCTGTCAATAGACTCGCACCACCCATGCTCAGCATCATGATCGGGTTTCCTCCGCTAAGAAAACTTGTGGCACCGCTTAAAACGACCATACCAAGTGGTGGCACGATTGTTTTCAATAAGTCATTCCTGCCTTCTGTTTCTTTTGGTTTCGGTGCAAGGATCTCGATTTCATTCGCTGGTTCTTTCAAATGGATACGCGGGCTTCTTCTAAAAAATGGGAAATCATCCGGATATTCGGGAAGAAATGTTTCTTCTACTAGTTTCCATGGATCCAGCTGATAATTTGTGCCCAGACTGGTGAAACGCAGCTGCTTTTCCCGAACTTCGATCACTAAACGATCGACCATCAACCGATCTCCTACGCCAAAGGAAAATGTACCTTCTTGTATAAGCTGATCGTTGTAGTAAACACGTTCCTTACTCGGATAGATCTTCAGCTGATATTCTTTGGTTTTAGGATCGATAGGAATTGAGATCAATGCATCTGTTTCTAAAAAAACTGCCGATTTTTTCGCTCCGGAGATCAGAAAATCTTTTTTGGGTTTATTCGTAAAAACAGTTTCCAGCTCTTCATGTCTTAAAATCAGCAAGTGTTCATCTGACTTGATTGGTTTTCCGTCACACAATAACTTCTGGTCTTCATAAGTGAAGCTTTGACCGTTAAGTACGACTTGACGCTGTTTCTCGGTGAGTTGTTCATGGACGAACGTTTCACCAAAATAAAAAATATCAAAGAGGATCTTTACAGATGTCCGGATTTGATCACTTAATGGGACGAACCGATCAGTTGGCTTCATTTCCATCTTCTCCTCCTAACAACTTCATGTATTTATTGATCTCTTCTTCATACTTTGTGAGCAATTCTTGTTTTTTCTCACCTTTCATCTTGTTGTTGGTCTTTGTTGCATCGTATAACTTGGTATAGGCGTGTAAGATATATTGATTGTCACCAAGATTCTTAGCGACATCCAGTGCCTTATCGAAGTTCCCTTTTCCGGCATAGATCCAGTAAAGCAATGTGTTGTCGCTCGATTTCAGGGACAAGTTATTTAAAATAGCTGCCTTTTGTTCATTGGACAAATTGTCCAGTTGTACGGCACTGACTGCGGCAACATATTTAGCACCAGTGGGCAGTTTTTCAGGTTCGTCTTCTTTCAACGTATTCAAAACACCAGCATAATCATTGGCGATATATTGTGTCTCAGCGGAACTGATACGCTCTTGTGCCGGGAGTTTATCCAGAGCATAGATCCCTGTCGCAACAGCAAATCCGATTGTCGATACCCCCAATACCAAGCTGCTCCACTTAAAAATCTGATGATTTCTTTTACTGACCACTTGTGTTTCTTTGGCTCGCTTTTGCTTTTGCTTCAGAATCTCCGTTGCCAGCAACTGATCGATGATTTCGATCGTATCTGCTTCGTTTATTTTTTTTGTAAAGGCATCTTTCAGCGTACCGCTGCCTTCAATCAGCAGTTCATAGTTTAATCTAGGATGCAGGATATAAAGGACCAATGCCCGATATTGCTTGATAAAATCATCTTCTTCATTGATATAAGGGACGATTGTTTCCATAAATCCTCGGTGCCCGATAACTAGTTCTTCTCCACGAACGAATAGATTAGCAGGATGGAGGAAAGGCTGAGCTGGACGGTGTAGAAAATCCGTTAAGAAATGGATTTTTTGTGCCAACAGCAAACGGTGGAAGAGCTCTTCCTTTTTGACGACTTGCTCAAGCGGCAAGGTATCCGATTCTTTTTTATAGCGAATAACCAGCTTTTCTTCTGTTGCTTCTGTAATCTCTCCTGACAGCATTCGGACACCAGGTGCTAAAAAGTGCTGATACTGTGTCAGTTTGTCCAATCTATGCTGATTGGCCTGCAGAGTCACCTCTATAGCGTTAGTCTCGTTCATAAATCCAATGGTTTGGTCGATATTCTGTATTTCTCTCACAGTGGGTTTTCCTCTCTGTTTTTTTGTCTTTCGATCACTTGTAACTGATCGCCATTGCCTAAAGAATAATCAGCTAAGATGGCCTCATTTCTCAAATGGATGCGTTTATTCAAAAGAGCCAATTCAAAATTTTCGGGAAGTCGGATATGAATGATTGGAAACGACTCTTGTAAAATTGTTTTCAGTCGTGCCACAGTGACTTGGCTTGGGACTTTCAGATCGATGATCCGATCAGCTGTATGCAGACTGATACTGATTGTTGTACCTTTTTCCATGCTACACGCCACTCCTGCTCTTTTTATTTTTGTGATAAGCTAATTGTTTCCCTAAAAATAGACCGATTCCTATGCATAGGCTTCCGCCAAGAACATAACCGCTAAAGGTAACCAGCTGATTTACTTTCCTTTGCTGCATAGTCGAAGAAGAAGTACTTTGGACTGAAGCAACAGTGTCTCCTTCTTTGAAGAGATAAGGCATTACTTTTTGGTCAAGAGCTTCTGGCTCAGTCGTTTCCTCAAAAAATATTTTTTTCTGTGCAGTTGAGACCAGTTCTTTTTGTTTTGCTTTCAATTGCTGATCTTTCGCTTCTTTCTCCGCCAAAAACAAGTCGTTGATGGCAAATGAGACCTCGTTTCCGCCTGCTTCCGTTTGCTGATCCTCATAGATTACCTGATTGTTGATTATAAGAGACCCTTGTTCAGCATGCACACGTGTTCCGTCGAAGCTAATAGGAAAAAGAACACTCAAAATACCGATGATCCAACAGATTTTCCTTTTTTTATTCATGATTCACGCTCTTTTCTATCTTGTTCTTCAGGAAGAACAATGAGATTCAGAAACAGTCCTAAAACAAGAAGAATGACGATCACAAGATAACTGATCCAACTGATACGTCCGCCATTCAGCAGGACTGTAAAACCATTTTGGATATTTTGGAGCGGTGACAGCCGATAGAGAAACTCGGTGAATGAACCTATTTTGACCGTCACTCCTAATAATGGTGTGAGTATGAAATACAATCCTAGAACGCTGCCGTAACCATATAAGGTAAGTTTCTTGAATTGCCGTAAACAGCCTGTGACAAGCAGCTGCATGCTGGCAAAGGTCAAAAAGGCATAGCTGAACCACAACAAGCGATTCGCTGTGCCAGCACTTGCACTGGTAGCACCAGCATAAAAACCGGCAAGTAAGATCGTCACAAACGAAAGAAGGAAGACATTAGGAACGTTCAGCCATATCCTTGTCGGCTGAACCAGCAGATTGGCTTCTGTCACTTTACGTTTTTTCATAAATCCTAGTAATGAAAGCCCTGCGACCATAAGCAGAATCGCGCCAGTTAATGTTGCGTAATAAGGAACTAATGAGATTTGTCTTGTTTGTCCGAATATGCCTTTTCCTTGGATCGGCCGTGACAAAAAATGAAAAACTTGTGTATTGTCTGCTCCGCCGTTTTTCGTGTTGGACAACACTTTTTCAAAGGTCTTTGCATATTCTTCGTTTTCTTTCGTTATTTGCTTCGATTGTTGAATCGATTGATCCAGATTGGTGAGGATCGTTGTCGCATTTGACTGAACATCAGCTGTCGTTGTTTTTAATTCTTCGATTACCGGCGCGATATCTTTGACTTCTGCAGCAGATTTCTCGGTGCTAGCAGCCGTTTCTTTGGATGATCGCATCAGTTCCTGCATCGTTTGGACTAAAGACTCTGTTTGGTTAGCAATTTGTTTCGTCTCGTTTTCTTCAGGATGCGGATTTTCTTCATTGATCACTGATGTGGCTTCGATTTTTGCTGTTTCGCCCCATGCATTGTATGAATCCTTGATTTGCCGGTTGGCATCTGTGAACCATTGATTCAATTTATCTGCTTCCTGTAGCAGTTTTTCTGGGATGGTCATCAGATTCAATGTGCCGTAAAGCGTAGGGCTGACTTCTTCTTTATTCTGATCTGTTTCATGCCCAATGACCGCTTGCAGTCGATTGATCTGAGTCTCGGTGTCCTTGTAGATCCTGTCTCCTGATTTCTTGTATTCTTCATATAATTTATCGGTAATGACCGTTTGTTTCTCAGCATTCGTAATATTGTCATACCGACGATAAATCGATTGGTCTTTAGCTAATTCCAGAACTGTTTTCCCTTGATTTTCTGACGCACGGATCATGGCAGCATAAGACTGGACTGATAACGACTGGTTCGGATTACCGAAAAGAGTCGCGATTTGCTGCGCAGCAGTATCCAGTGCTTGTAAATGTGTCAGAATTTTAGGCACATCATCGATCAGCGGCTGATCCACCGGGAGATAGACGGCATAGTGATGATCGCTTTGGACCGTTTCGTTCCTGCACCATGAATAGTGAAGTTCATTATAAGATGTCGCTTGTTCTATTGAGTTCAAATGCCAGATGATCGGCAGGTTGACCGTGAATGTCACCTGTTTCGGCAATTCTTTTTCTTGCAGGTCATCTGTTGAATCTTGCGTACTTTCTTCCGTTTCTTCGATTTTTTCAGGTGCTGCGAATGTAAATTGATGATCTGAATGGTCGATGATCGTAGTTTGATAGCGATAAGGATGCAGTTCATCATTCACTAACTGTTCGATTTCTTGCAGCTTGGGATCATCTAGCATCACACTGACTTGTTCTTGCGAATCAGCTGGTAATTGGATCGAATAAGTATTCTCTTTTGTCGGGTCCATGGAAAGCGTGACTGTTTGCTGCGGAATGGTGATCATTTCAGGATGTCCTTGTCTAGGATCTAAATACGTGAAATGGACCTCTTTTCCCAATGGCTTGTTCAAATCATGGGCGTATTTTCGGACGATTGCCAGTTCATCCAAGTAAAGGGAAGCTTGATCAGGTGTGATCACTTGCTGTTTTGCTAATTCGTCCACTAACTGTTCCAAGCTCTTGTCTGGGATCTGAGCCAATGAGGTCTCTAGTGTTCCTTGATACTCAGCGTTCAATTTGGGTGTGTTCCCTCCCAAATCGGAAATCAGTTGGAGGATAGCTGTTTTCACTTGCTCGGTGGTTGCTGTATCAGGAGTAGCTGCAGGATCATTGTAATAAGTCGCTGCAATCTGGCTTTTCAACTGGGTCAACTGTTCTGTCTGGGCTTGTAGCTCAGCGATTTCTGCCTGAAGTTCCGTGATTCTTTTTATTTGTGTCACTTGGAAAAGAACCGATTCTGATAAAAAACCGGCGTACACACCTGTGCTTTCTTGTTCATTGTTGGTATAAAAATCACCCAACTGGGACAAGATTGTTTCATTCAATTGATCATGCTGCTTTTTATAGTCTGCCGTATCTGTTTCCCATTGTTCGTTGAGCTGCTTTTTTTGCATCGCTACTTGATCATTGAATTGTCTGATCGATTCTTTCAGTTTTTCATTTGCCTGCTTCGTGTAGCCCTCGACCGATTCTTTGACTGTTTCAATCGATTGGCTGCCTCCTTCTAATCCTTGGTTGTTTCTGTCTAGCAACTCTTTGACCGACTGGACAAAGGCTTGCTGCTGGGCACTAAAAGACTGATTGTCTGTGTCTAAAATACTGGCTGTTTCCAGCACATTCGTATAATTGCCTGGGATTTCTTTGAATGGACTGTAAATAGATGATTCCAAATTCGTCTGATAGTTTACTTGTGTTCCGGAGATTTGATTCACGTTTTGCTGTGCTTCAAATAAATTCCCGACGATACTGGAAAAATACATTTGGATAATCCGCTGATTGAAGTCCGTTAAGATCATGTTGACATTGTCTTGAATCATTTGATTCGTGATTTCATTTTGTCCATCTCGAACTTGATATTCGATCAATGCTTTTTCCGGATTGATACTTTGCAGCGATAGCAATTTTTCAGAAAAATCTTGGGGAATGATGATTTGCGCATCAAATTGCCCGCTTTCTACACCAGCTGTAGCGATGTTTCGAGTGGTGGTTTCCCAGCGATTTTTACTGTCTTTATTGATCAATGTCACAAAATCCGAACCTAATGAATAATTTTTGCCTTCAAATACTGCTCCTTTATCTTCGTTGACTAGTGCATATTGCATTTTCCCTGTAGGATCAGTTGTACTGATCGTGACGTTCTCATCTTTGAAACCTAGATAGATGAAGAAAAGCAATAGACATAGACTGGCAATGATTGTCAGGAATAAAGAAACCTTTCTTTTTAAATTTATTTTCATATCAAAAACGTCCACTCCTTCCCAATGAATGACGAAACTTTTTTGCTTCAAGTAATAGGGCAAATTTTTGTGAAAACTTATTGAAAAATTTGTACAAAAATTGGTCCTAATACCTGTGTTGAACAAGCCCCTATTGAAAGGAAGAGGCGATGAGGGTTCTCACTGCCTCTTCCATTTGCTTAAAATCCAAATGAGCCAGCGTCTTGACGATCCCGCTCTGCCACAGTGTCAGCATACTTGTTCAACTGTTGATTGATGCTTTCCAATAACTGCTCCATCTGTTTGACATTTCCTTCCAGCTGATTGTATTGCTCTAAATATGCTTGGAAGGCTTGCCCTTTCCATTGTTGAGCGATTTGTTGGTTCATGGAATTGACCTTTCTGATCGCATCTTGGATTTGAGATGCTGCCTGTTGGTAGACCTTTGCCTGTGATTTAAGCTGTTCGGGTGTGACTGCAATTGCTCCTGCCATGTTTGTTCCTCCTAATAAAAAGTTATTTTTTGTTACGCGTACATCATAAACTATTTTTTGTCTATGTGGTCAAAATGTAGCATTCACGCACATCATGTGTCGTATACGATGTGTTATTTTACCTCTTTCTCCCTCCTTTTTTGACTGGTCAAAAATCCAAGAAAAATAACTATACAAGTCATTTCTAATCACACATATTTTTCTAAGTATGACCTTTTTAAATTTATTACAAATCACTTTGAAATAAT
>NZ_NGMF01000001.1:120667-148533 GCF_002140245.1 Enterococcus sp. 10F3_DIV0382
CAACGTTTGTCAATGGTAAATAGTTCATACGGGGGGAATACTTAGAAGATAAAATTCTACTAGAAAAAATAAAAATGAGTATATTTCATATAGTAAAAATAAAATAACGTATTATATGTATAATTTTACCGCTTATTCTTTATCCCTTAATGGATTTTAAAATTATAAAACAACTATTATGATTAAGTTTTTTTAA
Organism: Enterococcus sp. 10F3_DIV0382; assembly: GCF_002140245.1. Classification (NCBI taxonomy): domain Bacteria; kingdom Bacillati; phylum Bacillota; class Bacilli; order Lactobacillales; family Enterococcaceae; genus Enterococcus; species Enterococcus sp. 10F3_DIV0382. The sequence goes on from NZ_NGMF01000001.1 coordinate 120,864, forward strand.
AAATACTGGTAAATGAACAATTGGTTTTAACAGCGATGATATCATGAAAAACAAGGAACGTCTTACGAAAAAATGATTTTTAGAAATGAAAAATGAAGATCAGATGGATTGGTATATGTTATTTCATACAAAATCATGTTGCGATTGTTTTCAACTGAAGGAGAGCCATATTTATAAAGGAGTTGGCAAAATGGAAGTATGGGAGATCATCGAATTTGTTCGAAAGCAAAAAGGTATCTCCGTAGCAGAATTATGCGGAAAGGAAGTCAGCCGATCCGTTTACGAACGGTTTGTAAAAAATCAAGCAGACACGACAGTTAGCAAATTTTCATATTTTTTACAAAAACTCAATCTTGGTTATGATGAACTGAGGATATTCGATTATCCGCCGGAAGTGGCAAACATGGACCGGATGATGAAAGAAATGGTTTTAGCATTTATGAATCAAGATAAAGAAGAATTAAAACATTTGATCAGCCTGTGCGAAGAAAAAGGAGACATCACTCAAAAGGAGAGACATCTAGCTAGTTTATGTAAATTACTGATTGCTCGTATAGTAGATGAGCCAATTGCTGTTGCTGATTCAGAAGTTTATCAGTATCTGATTTATGCACAGACATGGACGAACTATGAGTTGGTGTTATTCAATCATTGTATGTATGCTTTTGATCCATTCTTTATCGATTTAGTGTTAGATAAAGCATTAGTCAGTATTTCCGCTTATCAAAATAGCAAGGATCGAAAGAATGAGAGCTTTCGGATGCTGGCAAACGCGATTATCCACTTTATCCAGCAGCAACAACGCGGACTAATTTGGAAATATATCTCAAAACTTGAAGCAGTCTTTTTAGAAGAAGATATGTTCTTTTAACGAAATCAGTATTCCCTACTCACTGGAATCTGGGAGATGATCAAAGGAAATGAAAAAGGAAGACAAAAAGTAAACCAAGCGTTGCAGATTTGTCAGCAACTTGGTGCAACGAAATATCATAAAATGAATCATGATCTTTTGAGAAATGTAGAAAGAATCTATGAAATCGATTTTCAATTAGACGAATTACTAGTAGTAGACAAATAAAAAGAGAGACAGCCGAGGTGTTACATCAAATACCTTGGCTATTTTTTTGCATGAAAAATATCAAAAGGATAATGAGACAATAAAAAATCAAATCAAAAAAATTTTTTCAAATATTTACGTACTTAATAAATGGGAGAATATTCACCACATATAAAACGAAGGAGGATCATCTGCATTTACAAGAAGGAATATTCGTTCCGGATAGAAAAAAAAGGAGGATAGAGGAGTATTGTCAGGTAAATATTAGCTGTTTTTTTATATTTGTAAATCTGTCTCTTATACACATCTAGATGTGTATTTTACCATTGACAAACGTTGAACAAAAATTTAGAATATTCACAAGTTTGACGACAATTATGAAAATTTATGTCGTGCTAAAGGAGTTTTGTTATTGGATGAAAAATTAGATATAAAAACTGCGATCAAAGACACGTTACCTACCGTTTTTGGTTATATCGGTATTGGACTTGCATTTGGTATCGTTGGGAAAGCTGCCGGGTTTCATCCGCTAGTCGTCACGTTGATGTCCCTGCTGATCTATGCTGGTTCCGCCCAATTTATCACAGTCAGCATGCTTGCTAGCCATAGTCCGTTGCTTTCCATCGTTCTCTCGACCTTTCTAGTCAATTCCCGAATGATTTTGATGAGTATGACGATTGCCCCTTATTTCAAGAAAAATCGGCTACTTCAAAATCTGCTGATTGGCACATTGCTGACAGATGAAAGTTTCGCACTGGGAATGAATAAATTGAACTATACTGGACAAAAGTTAAACTTTCGTTGGATGAATACAGCTAATTGGATTTCTTATTTGACGTGGGTGGGTTCTTCTCTTGTTGGCGCATTTTTAGGTAATTTTATTACTGATCCGAAACAGTTTGGTTTGGATTTCGCCATCGTCGCTATGTTTATCGGCTTACTTTATCTTCAAGTCATTTCTGATAGAAACACCTCTAAACGATTACAGTTGATCCTGATTGGTTTCACTTTGATTCTGGTATATGTCGGACTGATTTTTATCCCAAGCAACTTAGTGATCGTAGTTGTAACATTGATTGGGTGCGGATTGGGGGTGTGGATCAAACATGCCTTCTTTTGAATTTACATTGCTGACTATTTTAGGTTGTACTCTAGCGACTTGGCTTTCTAGGGTGCTACCGTTTGTCTTACTGAAAAAATTCGACTTACCGCGACCGTTGCTTGAGTATTTAAGTTTTGTCCCAATCGTCATTATGTCTGCTTTATGGTTCAGCAGTCTATTTACCCAAAACATCGGACATCTGCCGCAGATTAATCTCGAAAATGCTTTGGCTTCAGTTCCTACGCTTTTAGCTGCTATTCTTTCAAAAAGCTTATTGGTGATCGTCTTGGTAGGTATTCTTTCCCTTTCATTGATTCGCTTATTATAAATAAAAAAACAGGAGCTTATGGCAAATTACTGTCATGAGCTCTTGTTTTTATTTATGATAAGAAGAAAATCGGCGTATTCCTACTTATCCGTTGAACGGACCACTAACAACGACTTTTCCTAACATATGTCCTGTTTCTACGTCTTTGGTTGCTTGTTTCAAGTTCTTCGCATTGATCCCATCTGAATAGACCTTGCTCAATGTACTACGGATAATCCCTTCGTTTGCTAAAGCAGCAATGTGCGCTAAAGCTTCTCCTTGCGTTTCGATTTCATAGTTATAGTCTGTTTTAGCGAACATGTACTCCCAGTCGAAACTGATAGATTGGTTTTTCCAAACACCTATGTCTAACGGCTCTTTGATTCCTACGATCGTTCCCACATGTCCAAATGGTCGGACAAGGTGCTTGATCTGATCAAAGTAGCGGGTAATATCAAATAATACAGCGACATACTCTACTTGATCGATTCCTAATTCACGAAAACTTTTACTTAAGTCTTGATGATAATCAATTGGATAGTCTACACCTGTTTTTTTCAGCCATTCAAAATTCTTCGGACTTGCAGTCGCATAGACTTCTAGACCAGCCCAATGCGCTAGTTGATTCAAAATCGAACCGACGCCCCCAGCTCCGTTGATCACTAAGATTTTTTTCCCGCGGTTGGCATTTTCTTCTGGAATCAGACCAAATTTTTCAAATAACAATTCATAAGCGGTCAATGAAGTCAATGGCAACGCTGCGGCTTCTTCATCTGACAGATTTTTCGGTGCAAGAGCGGCAATACGTTCGTCAACCAGTTGGTATTCTTGATTGCTTCCTGCTCTTGTTGTTGTACCTGCATAAAACACGCGATCCCCGACAGAAAATTTTTGCACTTCATCGCCTACAGCAACGACTTTCCCGACCCCATCAAACCCTAAGATACGCAAAGCATTTCTTATCCCATTATCTTGGCGAAGTTTCGTATCGACAGGATTGACAGATACTGCGTTGACTTTTACCAGAAGATCCTGTGGACTGGGTACAGGTACCTGTTCTTTTTCATCCATAAAGCTTTTGGGATCATCGATCGGCAACCCTTCATAAAAACCGACTACCTTCATTAATTCCTTTTCTGACATACGAATTCCTCCTTAGCTTCATCAAGTTGGAGCATCCATACAGTGTTCATTTCAATATATATAGTATGTTATTTGTTCCACCTTTTTTATCCATCATAATTATTCTCTTACTTAAAGTAAACTATTTGCACTTTTTTGGTTAAAAAAGAGGTTGCGACAAGACTTTTGTCACAACCTCTTATAAACGGTGTTCTCCTACCAACTCTTCGGTCACAAGTTACAATATTCATAAAATATGAGGAGCTATTTTTTGAAATTGCTCCTTGTAACTCAGAGTTAAACGGCAGGCTCACAACCTCTGATTCGCGGTGTTCAAGCAAGAAATCATCGTTCACTGAAAAGTGTTGGATGTTCTTTTTCAAAGGTGTCTAAGATCTCTCGTACTTCATCGGTAGATTTCGTATTCATCAACTGAACACGCAAGTCATTTGCTCCAGGAAATCCTTTGATATAGATTTTAAAGAAACGATGCAGTCCTGTGATCGAACGCGGGATGATTTCTGAATAATGATCTTGCAGATCTAGTTGCAGACGAAGTAGGCCAATCAGTTCTTTTTCTGTATGTTCCCTCGGTTCTTTTTCAAATGCATAAGGATTCTTGAAAATCCCCCGGCCAATCATGATGCCATCTACGCCATATTTTTCAGCCAATTCTTCTCCTGTCCGGCGATCGGGGATATCTCCATTGATCGTGATTAGTGTTTGCGGAGCGATTTGGTCACGTAAAGCAATGATTTTAGGAATGACTTCCCAATGTGCATCTACTTTACTCATCTCTTTACGCGTACGCAAATGGACAGAAAGATTGGCTATATCTTGATGAAGCAGGTGACTGATCCATTCTTCCATCTCAGACATTTCCGTATAGCCGATACGCGTCTTGACGCTGACAGGCAAACCACCAGTTTTAGCCGCTTCAATCAATTGTGCCGCTACTTCTGGACGAAGGATCAAGCCACTGCCTTTTCCACGTTCTGCTACATTAGGAACTGGGCAGCCCATGTTGATATCGATTCCTTGGAAGCCCATTTCTGCCATAGCAATGCTCATTTCTCGGAAAAATTCTGGCTTGTCTCCCCAAATATGGGCAACCATCGGCTGTTCATCTTCTGTAAAGGTCAATCTTCCTCGTACACTGTCTTTTCCATCTGGATGACAGAAACTGTCTGAGTTTGTAAACTCAGTAAAGAAGACATCTGGTGCTGCTGCATGCTTTACGACATGGCGAAATACAACATCTGTTACATCTTCCATTGGTGCTAAAACAAAAAAAGGCTTTGGCAGCTCTTTCCAAAAATTAGTAGTCATTTATTTGTTACTCTCCATTCTATCAAGCAGTGAAGTCGCAATCTTTCTCAAAAACATTGTCATTATACTAGGAAACAAAAAAAGAAGCAAAGTGAACAGCTTAAAAGATGTTTCTGATTGAACAAAAAAGACTGTGACAAAAATCTTATCACAGTCCATTTTCCGGAATAAATGGTGTTCTCCTGCCAACTCCTCGGTATTCGCTCAACAAACGACAAAATATGAGGAGCTATTTTCCCGTTTATTTCTCTAATACTCAGATCAAAACGCTGATTTCACAACCTCTTTCTAACTTCTCAATCCTCTTCCTTTATTGATCAAATACCAAGTAACAGCGTACAAAACAACGATGAATAACACAAGTACGATCATCGATGTTGCTACTGGCACATCGATCGTTCCAAGGAATCCGTAACGGAAACCGGAGATCATATAAACGATCGGATTGACTTTCGATACAGCTTGCCAAAATGGCGGCAACATAGAGATGGCATAGAAAACGCCACCTAGATAAGTTAACGGCTGCAAGACAAATGTAGGCACGATTGATACATCATCATAAGACTGAGCAAAAATCCCGTTGAGCAGTCCTGCTAACGAAAACAAGATTGCCGTCATCAATAATGTAATGATGACCATGAACCATGAATACACATGAAGTGGTACAAAGAACAAGGAAATGATCGTTACGAGAGAGCCGACGAGAATACTGCGACCCACTCCGCCAATCACAAAGCCCCAAATAATCACATGTGTAGGAACAGGTGCTACCAAGATTTCTTCGATATTTTTCTGGAATTTTTGAGAGAAGAAGGACGAAGAAACGTTGGCATACGAACTAGTGATAGCAGACATCATAATCAAACCAGGCACGATGAATTCCATATATGAAAAACCACCCATGTCACCGATCCGACCACCGATCATTTTTCCGAAAATAACAAAATACAAGGATGTCGTGATCACTGGTGGAACCAGTGTTTGGACCCATATACGCAAATAGCGGTTCGTTTCCTTGATAGCTAAACTTTTTAATGCAGTAAAATAAAGATTAAACATTTTTCTCCTCCGTATGATCATTTTCTTCTGTGATTTTCAAGAACAGTTCTTCTAAACGATTCGACTTATTCCTCATAGAAAGAACTTTGATTCCTTGTCTTGTCAGCTGATCGAAGATTCCGTTCACCCCTTGATTTCGTTCAACTTCGACAGCGATTGTCTGTTCATCTTCAAATGTACAAGCGTATCCTTCAATCACAGGTTTGGTCTCATATGGCGCTAAATCAAAGATAAATGTTTCAAATTGAAGTTTGGATAGAAGCTCTTTCATACTAGTATTCTCGATTAGTTCACCTGATTGGATGATCCCGATGTTACGACAAAGCATTTCAGCTTCTTCTAAATAATGCGTCGTCAAAATGATCGTTGTACCATTTTCGTTCAATTCTCGTAGAAACTCCCACATCTCGCGTCTCAATTCAATATCGACTCCTGCTGTTGGTTCATCCAAGATCAGCAAACGTGGTTCATGCATCAATGCCCTAGCAATCATCAGTCTTCGCTTCATTCCCCCGGAAAGCATACGTGCACGGACATTTCTCTTTTCCCAGAGATTGGACTGCTTCAAATATTTTTCGCTGCGTTTCATCGCTTCTTTGCGAGAGACACCGTAGTAACCTGCTTGATTCACGACGATTTGCTGGACCGTTTCAAAGGGATTGAAATTGAACTCTTGCGGGACTAATCCAATCTGTTGCTTTGCTCGGACTAGATCCGTATCCAGATCATAACCGAAGACCTTCACTTTTCCAGATGTTTTATTGACTAAAGAAGTAATGATTCCGATCGTTGTAGACTTTCCAGCTCCATTTGGTCCTAATAGCGCATAGAAATCTCCTTCTTTCACGGAAAGATCGATTCCTCGCAATGCTTCGACCCCACTTCCATAAACCTTTTTCAAATTATTTATTTCAAGCGCATTTGCCATTTATTTCCTATCTCCTTATAGACATGATTCTTTATTGTATCATGGAATACAGCAGATGAAAAAACAACTTGGTTCCAGAGAAAAATCAGGTTGCTGGGCTCAGGAAAATCTCCTAATAAAAGACATCAATCGGACGAAGTCAGACAACCTTTTCAGAAAAAACAAATCGAAGATAAAGGATTACTATTCATATATGCAACAAAAGGAGCGTGAGACAAAAGTAAAGAACACTTTTGTCTCACGCTCTAAACACGTATAAACGGCAGAAGCAAAATCCATGATTTTTGATCCAATAAATACTTTCGATCACTTCGCCTATCCCAATACATGCCACTGCCGCTTTTCATCAAATGACGCGGCTTCCGTTTTTGCGGTTTCTACTAAAGTCTCTGGGTAATCCAAAACTTTCAGCAAAGCAATCGCATTTCGGGTCCTTGAAGGTCCTTCTTTTAATTTGAAATCAAAACTGATTCCTTTTCCTTCTGTTACTTGTTCTTCAAAGTGGACATTCTCACAATAATTCTTTAAAATCTCTGTCAATTCGATATCATGTGTGGCGACAAATGCTAAAGATGGATACTCCGCAAGCCACCGAACGACTGAAGCGGAAGAAGCAATCCGTTCAATCGTATTTGTCCCTTTTAAAATCTCATCTACGAAGCAGTAGCAGCGTTCTTTGGAAGCCACTTGGTCCAACAAACGTTTGATCGATTTGATTTCTGAAACAAAATAACTGTCGCCTTCAAATAAATCATCTTCGATTGCCATGGAAGTCAACACATGTCCAGGTTGCAGGGTAAACTGTTCTGCAATCGCTGTTTGAATCGTCTGTGCTAGAATACAGCTGATAGCTATACTTTTGACATACGTAGATTTTCCTGATGCATTGGAACCCGTGACTAATGTATTCTTCTGCCAGTTGACTGGATTCACTACCGCTTCTTTTAACAATGGATGATAGATATCTTTCACTGTCACACCGCCCTCAGTAAATTCCGGACGGCAAGTGATGGGCATATAAGTACGGTAATTCAATACTGCGGCGGCTACTTCCAGTTCTCCCAGCAATTCCCACAGCTTGATGGCTTCAGTTGAATGCTTTTCTAATTTAGTGAGAACGAAATGATAGGAGATAAATGGCAGCATGAACATGATGTTGACATATTCAAAAATCAACTCTGCTTCACTCCCGCTCTTCATACGAAATGAAAAACCTAATTTAGGGATGTCTCTTAATGGTTTAGTTTGCTGTTTCAGCTCTTCTTGAAGTGGTGTCGGCAGTTTTGCTAACTGATTGGCGGCTGAAATCGTTGAAACCAAATAACTCATGCTATTCAGCTCTGTTTCTAGTGTCTGTTTCTTCACTAGATAATAGACCGTATTGAATACTAACCCACCGATTGCCAAATAGATTCCTAGTACTTGACCTAAAAGAAGCAAACCTACACCCATCAGCGGAAGCAAGCCAAGAAAAATAAATAAACCTACGCGTCCAATCTTTTTACTTTTTCCATCCGCTAGATATTGTTTTGCAAAATTATGATCTTTTTTTCCTAAACGAGCGAATTGATATTGGATTTTTTCTCTCAGTTGAGGATTTTCCTGATAAAAAGCAATCAGTTTTTCTAACTGCTGATCTTCGCCAAAATCAAAGCTGCGTAAACGTTGATACAACGCTTCTGAACCTACACTAGAATAGGTACTGTTGATTCCTTCGAATACTTCGAACATATCCAGGTCATACCAAGTAAGATCATCGATTTCGCTATCCCATGAACGGAACTTCTTCTCCGTGAGCCATGCTTCCTTCAAGCTTTCTTCTTTATCAAATCTCGGTTGATAAGGAATTTTTCCCCATTTGCTACGAACTGTTTCCTTTAATTTCAAACGTGAAAAAATGTCTAAAGCAACTAATAAAATAACAGATACAATAATAATTAAAACGATAAATTCTCTTTGATTCATATCCCTCTCCGTTCCTTTATTTGTTAGCTTTAGTATAGCACTGTTGCGCTATTTGAAAAGGGGGTACAAAAATAACTGTCTTCGTTACCTAATTTGTATCAATCACACCAAAATAAAAACACCTTCCAAAAAAGAAGATGTCTTTAAAACGAGATACAATTTTTTTGTCATTCACTTCAGGTAAATTAGAGCCAATTAAACCCTCCGCAACTTGACGGAGATGGAGAAGATGCCCCCGTCTAATTTAGTGGCCATTTCTCCTTCCATTCCTTCCACCAATCTTTTTGACAGGTAAAGCCCGATTCCGCTAGATTCCGTATTTGTGCGGCTGGTATTTTCGGTATAAAAACGCTGGAAGACTTTTTCAACAGAAGTTTGCGCTCCTGCTTTGATAGGATTGGCCACTGTTAATCGAATGAATGGATCCTCTTTTGAAAATGTCACCTTTGCTTGTCCATCTGCATAACGCAATAAATTCTGTATGATATTTTGCAGCACTCGCAACAACATGAGCGGATCTGCTAATACCGTTGTATTTATCGAGTGTTCAGCGAACGCTACCTCGATATTTTTTACAGAAAATTGTTCATAAAAAGAGAAAAATACTTCTCCCGTTTCTCCGTATCCTCTACCTGTTCCAGTGATTGTACACAACCGTTAATAGCAGTCAAAGGAGTTCTGAGATTATGAGAAAGGCCGACGATCGATAGTCTGATGTTTTCTTCCATTTCTTGAAATACTTGTCCTTTTTGTTCATTTTCATCCACCCATGTATTCAGTGCATCTACTAGGTCCATTAAATTCTTTTCTCGAAATTCGACTGAAAGACGACCACCATATTCTTGTTGTTCAGAAAGAGTGGCGATTTTCTTAGTCAATCGCTTGATTTCTCTTTGCAGGAAGAAAATAAAACTTCCCATAAAGATAACAACGAGAAGCAATAGCCACTTAATCAAATCTAAACCCCACTCCCCACACCGTATGAATATACACAGCATATGCCTTTGCTAGTTTCCCTCGAAGATTGGAAATACGCATATTCACTGTTTTCTCACTATCAAAATATGGTTCTTGCCAAACTGTTTCATAAAGGTTTGCTCGCGAAAATACTTTTTTCGGATGTTCTAAAAAAAGCTTCAGCAGATCGAATTCTCTTCCTGTCAAATGGACAGCCACACCATTCACATTTACCTCCCTTGACTCTTTGTCCAGTAAGATTTCCTTGTAATAGATGCGTTGCGACAGATCTTTTACTTGGACAGAAGTCTGATGACGAAGTTGGATGCCGATTCGTAAAAAATCATTTACTTTCACATAATCTGTTCTGTTTTTTCTCGATTAAAAAAAATGTAGACAACAGCACAATACATTCGATTAGTATGTATAACGAAAAAATAAAAACATCCGTTATCCTAAATGAATGGACAGCTACATAGATAAAAAACAAAAGATATTGTAAGCCAAACAACAGAAAAATTCTTCTATAAGTTTTGAAAAAAGAAACACCATTTAACCGCCAAACAACAAATTTTTGCCGATAAAGGCGGAAATAGCTCAGTGTGGAATAGGTAATCAAAACAATAACCAATAAAATAGTAATCGATAAATCAGTTATCCTTTGTCTTATGTCCCACAAATAAATCAACTGCAATTCTGTTTTCCTTAACTGTTCCATTGGGATCAAAAAAGGAAAGTTGTCTTCCAATCCTGCTTCCTTCAATAACGGAAGATATCTATCATAGGTTTCTTGTGCAGTCCCAATCAATGGAATTTTTAATGGTTCAGCAAAACTATTTCCTGTCAGAATATTTCTATGAGAAATGGGTAAATTGTTCAAAGTGAATACATGGATGATATTCGGCTGATTGATGATGATTGCCTGTTCTTGGTCAAAGGCAAAGATTTCTTGTTCATCTTGGATGGTATAAAACAAAACATCCTCTTCTTTTTTTGTTCGTCTATCAGGATTCGTTTCATTCAAAAACCAAGAACGAAGTTGAACAAAATCGGGCATCATTCGTTCTGGGATTAATATGATTTCTCGATCCTCATTTTTATCAATTTGGATAGGCTGATTTGTTATGCTGATGAGCGGATACTTGTCTAAATAGTTTGTATTTACATAAATAGATTGATGGATCAAAGGATTCTCTTCTTCAAAATAAGCACTTGTATCAACCTCGATTGCTCCATCATCCAACAGTTGCGAAAGCAACTTTGTTTTATCTAATCCTCTCATATCTTGAGAAAGATCTGTCAAAGTCGCTTCATTGCCACCAAGTCTTGGATAGAAAACGGCATGATTTTTTATTTCTTCAGGTACTGCTTCTGGTGTAACGAATGTGCGAGCATATTCAGCTAACGGAACAAGTTGTACCACACTAAAAAATAAAATCAACATTTTGACAGAATAGATAGTATAAAAGAATCCTTTACCAAAAGTTTGGCGATTTAGTTGCTTATTCAATGAAAGATTGCCTAGTAAATCAATCACAAAAAAAGAAATGATTAGACTAAAAATAAGCAAGAACAGTTGCACTAGAACAAACAAATGATTCACTGAATGTAGAACAAAGAAGAAAGCTATCAATAGATTCAAGAGAAAAAGGATGACTAATTCTTTTAATAATAATCTTTTTAAAATTTTTCTACTAGTTAAACCATTTAAACGATAGATCGCAATGTGTCTATTGTTCTCTAGTATCCATAAAATCAAGGAAAGGCTATAGAAAAGAGTAAATATCACAAAAGTAGATGCTTCTAATGTTCGAGATGGCGCAAATGTTTCTATGTCACTCTCATATTGAAAAGATGTGGGTTCGTACGCTGTCTCAAAGGAGAGATTGTATTCATCAGATAATTTTGATAGGAAACTATCTAGAGTTTTTTGATCTTTCGTTTCCACAAAAAAATCAGCTGGATTTAGCGCCTCAGCCATTTGTATCGGTAGTATAAAAAAATCTTCGTTTTTCAGTTGTTTATTTTCTAAATATTCTGCATCTGGATATTTCTCTAAGTCAGATGCAAAATAATTTTTTTCACTGATTATTTGAGGCTCTATGTAAAAATTGTTCAAAAGATGTGTTTCTGTTTGCTTGGAAAGAAAAAATGTATGTGTTTCACCTAAACGATCAAAAGAGATTTCTCCTGTTTCAGAAAAGGTATGGTCTCTCACACCATAGAATGAAACTTTTGCCATATAGTTTACATTCAATTTTTCTGAGACTGATTCAAGTATTTCTAGAACCCTAGTTTCTTGCTGAGGATCTACGATAAATTCTGGAAATCTGAACGGTGTAAAATACTCGGCCGTGTTTACCTTTTTTTGGAAATCTTCTTCCCTATTCACATTCCTAATGGCAACAGCCAATGCAAGACTTGAGAGTATAGACAACAGCAAAACGATTTTTTTCAATACTATATTAGTCATCGGCAAAACTCCTTGTTTTTAACTACTATTGAAAGAACTTAGCTAGCTCACCACATCTCAATCAAATCATATCATAGTAAAGACGGAAAATTGACTTCGGCAAAAAATACATACATTTTTTATTTCTATTAGTTGACACCCTCAACAGCCAACCAATAAATGCGTTTAACTTAAGAAAACAAAAAGGCACCCTCCAAATTTGGAAAGTGCCTTATAGTGATAGAATTGACTGATATCGTTTTTTGAAACTTCAATAAATGATTTACTTAAAGGTTTGTATTAGTTTACAAATAGTCATAAACCCATGCCATTTATAGGAACATGCCAAAGAAGTAAAATAAAAATAGACATTTTTATTTTACTTCTCAATAGTACAACCTCTACTTTTTATCCAAAAAATACCAATAGTTTATTTAAATATGATCGGACGTTTTATCAAGAGATATCCTTCAATTTTCAACAAAGTCCACTCAAAATAGTTGAGTGGACTTTGTTGTTACTTATTAGAGAATATAATTTCCTCTCCAACTTTAAAATCTGGCCACTCATTGGGTTTAGCAATTATTGCTCCTGGTAACACTTCATTTTCACCATCACGGAAATAGATAGAAACATGACCTAATTCATTGAAGTTTGCATTAGCTACCGAACCAACCTCACCAATTATATATTCTTTACCAGCAATAGTAAGCTTTCCACCTTTTACTATAACATTCTTTTTTTCATCCACATGATCATGTATGACGCTAATTGAGCGTAATTCTGGTGTTGCTTTAGGACCAAAAAGAATCAAAAGACGCTCCTCTTGGAAATCTGGTACAAGGTCCCCTATTTCAGTGATTGTTGTTTTATACATCTTGCCACTTCCTCTCGTATTAATACAATTAAAGAAATTACATAGCAAAACTGTTTACTAAGTTTAACTTAAGTTAACGTAGAAAAAATATATTTTCAAGTCGTATTTATTGGTTACACGGTGCAAGTAGCGTCCAGTACTCTTTCATATTATCTAATTCTAGTCTATTAATAACTCATTCACCACTTTATCAGTAGTTACAATAACATTAATTAATTGATGTTCTAAAGCAAGTTTTATTGACTCAACCTTCTCTATTCCATATGCGATACCAATTACCGTAGGAATTTTTTTTATGTCTTCCAGATTAACACCGATCACACTTTTATTTAGCTGACAATCAGCCTCTTTACCGTTTTCATCAAAAAACCGCGAGTTAATATCTCCTTTAATCCCACTTTTCTTTAGCTCAGAAATATCTTGTTCTTTGATATAGCCGATTTCAGCCATAGTACTTTTCTCGAATGGACTAGCAACCCCAACCAAGGCAATATCAACAACACGACCTTCTTCTATAACACTATAGATAGTAGGATTTTCGAATAAATCCTCTTTAATACGTGGATTAGATACTAACGCTGGGGCGTAAAGATACTTAGCTTTTCCCCTCATTTTTCTTGCTAGATCATATGACAATTGATTGGAATGAATATCAACATAATCATCACCCATCCCCCCAATCAGTGGATATACTGTCACATCAGGTTGATTGGTGAAAGGATAATTATCGACTAGTTTTCTCAATGATTTTCCCCAAGACATTCCAATTTTTGTTGCTTTTTTTGATGCTTTTTGCAAATACAAAGCTGCTTGACGACCAATCATCTTATCAACTTCAGATCCAGCTAAGTCCATTGTATCAACGACTATAGCGCTTTTCAGGTTGAATTTTTGCTCAAGTTTCCTTTCAAGTTCTACCGAGTAAACACTCTTGCTATTAATGAATATTTCAACAAGCCCTGCTTCCTTAGCATCAATTAAATTTTTAGAAACTAACGATCTAGAAACGCCTATAATTTTCGCGATTTCTGCTTGTGTCATCCCTTCTTCATAATACATTGACGCAATTTTAACCAATTCTTTTTCATCAGCGCGATCCATAACATCTCTCCTATTTGCCTTTTTAGTAAAATATAACATATAGATTGGCATATGACACAGATAAAAAAATTATTAGTAAAAATTGATTAATTCGTTTTTCTTGTATTGATGAAAAGTTATCTGGTTCTATAACAATTGCGCCTAGAAGAGCTTCAACCTTACTGAATTTGAAATAGATGGAGATATGTCTTAATTCTTTAAAGTTCTTATTTGTAACATTCACCAACGTAAGTAACGATGTATTCATGTTGTCTCCAATTCATGAATCACATAATTTGTTTTTAACTCATTTGTTATATTTTGTTCAAATAGAATCAGTAATTTTTCTTTTTCAAATGCAGAAATCATTTTCCCTACTTCTAAAACTTTTCATTAAACCAAATCATCTTCCTCCCTTAATACATTCCAATACTGAATACCCAAGCAATAACTACTGCTAGTACGCCAGTGATGACGCGACTATACAAAATAGCAGGCACACCAACGCGTACCGTTTCGGGTTTAGCTTCTCCTAAAGACAAACCTACTGGAATGAAATCACATCCTGCTTGTGCATTGATCGCAAACAATGCAGGTAAAGCATACACAACTGGGATTGTTCCTGCACCAATTTGTGTGCCAATCAATACACCAACGACCTGTGCGATAACTCCACCAGGTCCCAAAATCGGTGACAAGAAAGGCATACTACAGATAAAAGCAATCGCAAGCATGCCTATAATCGAATCAGAAAAAGGTGCCAGTCCTTTTGCAATTAAATCCCCTATACCAGTATAATTAATGATTCCGATAATCATGGAAATAAATGCCATGAACGGAATGATGTTCTTTAAAATCATATCTACAGCATCGCGACCTGCTTGGTAAAAAATCCCCATGACTTTCCCAATAGCACGAGAAAATTTAACTAATATACTGTCTTTCTTAGCATTGGCTGAGACATGATCTGCTTTTACTTTGGCATATGTTTCATCAAAGTCTTCATCGACGACGGAAGCTGGACTAGTAGCCGCATTTGCTTCCCCCGTCACCACGTCCCCCACAACTTCCACATCTTCAGGCTTTACACCTGACACAAAAACATCCTCTGTAATATGTTTTGATAAAGGTCCTGATGGCGAAGATGGCAGTATATCCACGGTCGGAATACGTTTCATTGGATAAACGCCGATACGAGCAGTACCACCACAATCAATAACTGCTGCCAGGATTTCTTCCTCTGGAACTGAATTAGAGAAACCATCAATCACTTCAGCACCACTTAAATCTGCCATCCGTTGCGCAACTGGGTGAATCCCACCACCAGTCACAGAAATGATTTTTGTTTTCTTACCTTCTGGTTGAATTTCTAAGCCTCGCCCCCAACCATTACTACCCTTCTTTACAAAAATTTTTTTATACATATTTCTTCCCCCTACATATGTTTAGCCTGATTATGCCACTTCTGTTTTAGCCGATGTTTCACGTTTCATTAAGAATTTAGTGATTTTTTCAGTAATGAAGCCACGTACAAAAATTATAACGATACCACATAAAAAATAACGAACTGCAAGACTCCCTTGATCATACCCGGCTTTCATAACACCATTGGCAATTCCAAGATAAACAAACAATTCACCAGCATTTGCATAGGGAAAAAGGCCAGTCACTGGATGTAGAAATGAAACTACTGCATCGTAAAAGGCAGGTTTTTCATCTTCTTCAACGAATTTACCAAATGTGTAAGCCATAGGATTTGTCAATAAAAGAACAGATAGTACTGGCATAACAGTATATCGTAACAGCAAAAACTTGGCGCTTACTTTAATTGCTTTATTTACGCGTTCTTCGCCAATAAAGGCAATAATAGAATAAGTAAATGTCAGCAAAACGATCAACAAAGGAATAATACCAGTCATAAAAGCCATAAATTGTTCTCCACCAGCCTCAAATAAGCCAATAAAGTTTTTGCCAAACCATTCAATATATTTCATTTATTTTCCCTCCTTATTCTAAGTAACCGATTTCATTTTTTTAGATAAAAATGAATGAATCGCTCTCTGCTTAAGAGACGGTTTTTCTTTGGCAATTTCATTTTTTAAATTTTGTGAAATTGTTTTTCCTGTCAAAACATCACACGGTTTAAACTGCGAAAAAATGGTTAGTCCAGCGTATATATAAGCTTCTATAATAGTATCTTGACTATCTGTTATAACCACGAGTACTACCGAAGAAATACAATTTTTTTCCACTTCAGTTGTTAACGTGTATCCAGGACATGTATCGTATCTTTTAATTAGTTTATTCATAAAAGCATTATAGTAACGGATTTGATAAAGACTGAGTAACACCTGAGCGACGATAATAAGTGTTCCTAAAATGGTTAAACCTCGCATAAAAACTCTCTCCTCCAGCCATCATTCTTCAATTGAAAATAGTGATGTCAATCTTTATTAATTGTAATTGAATTGTTCCATCGTCACAAGGCGAATAGGAGCCGTTTTGTATCATATAAAGATAATAAAGTACAAAAAAAAGCTGGAGGAAGATCATCTATTACAAATTATGCAAATGTTTCATCTTGTAATTTGCGTAGTTTATAAACTGTAGTTGATTCATCCAATTCTACATCTTCTATCGTTAAAAATGCACCATCTTTAATATTACGTTTAGCAATTGCTCCAGCAATCAACCCGATTGGAATATTAGCGTTTGTTACCATATCTTCATGTGTTTCTAATACACCACGAACGCAGAATCCACCAATACCATCAATTTTTTCACCAGCTTTAATATCTTTTTTCGCCACACAGACTGTTTCAGAAATTGGTGCTCCCATAGGTAAAATTGCTGTATCTTGCTCCAATACTGCACGAGCAATTGTAATTGGGGTTTCAAGTGAACATAAATGAAATGGACGATACAAAATGTGGTGATCACGATCTCCTTTCTTCATCAAGTAGTTCATTTCGTGGGCCACGCCTTCATTTTGTCCTTTAACAATACAAAAAATACCAGGAGCAATACCATCTACATACTCAACAACCCCAAATTTACTTAAAACTCCCCCATTTTCTTTTAGATCTAATTTATTGACAGTGCCATCCAAATCAGCTGAGATGCCGTGCATTCCAACCACATCAGGCACAAACCCCATTGCATTGGATAGTAAGTTCATTTCCCCCATTGTCTTTGTACCGTCTTGGAATGAGGCTAAAATTTTAGGACTCATCACTTGTTTTTTTGCTTTTTCAGCTGCTGTGTCAGGATTGGCATGAACCATCAATTTATTATTTTTTCCTTTACCAACAACCAAAACCTCCATACCCATACTTTTAGCAAATTCATACATTTGCATTGTTGCTGCTGGTTCGTCTCCATCTGATCCAGTATAAATCAAATCAGTAGCTCCATACATTTTATTCATTAATGGGCCAATGGTGATATCAATTTCTACATTTAGCAACACAATATGTTTTTTTGCCATCAACGACTCCAAAGAAATTTGTGCCCCTGCTTCAGGAACACCAGTTGCATCAACAATAATTTCAACTTTGTCTGAGTTAATCACGTCTTTGAAATCTGGACTGATCAAAATGTCATGTTTTAGAGCCGAACTCGCTTTATAAGCTTCTGCCGCACGATTAGCAGCTTCCAGGTTAATATCACTGATACCAGAGACAATCATCCCAGGAATAGTTGATATTTGAGAAATCATCCCAAAACCCATTTGTCCTGCGCCAATCACTCCAACTCTAATTGGGTGGCCATCCTTTTCTCGTTGTAATAATTTTGTATATAATGTCATGATTTCTCCTCCTTATTTGTCAAATGACAAAAAATGTGTCATTTGTTTTTTACAAAATAGTTATATCATTGTTTTTGTCAAATGTCAACTATACTATCAAATGTCAAAAAGGGCTTATTATCGCAAATTACATTATTATAGATACTAAATGAATTCGATCGTCGTCACAGAGATCTTGTTCAGACAATGATGCATAAGACGATATATATCGATGTTACTTTATAGCAAAAAAATCTGTGTCACCCTTAAACAAATCCCAGATGCATTTGATCTATATCGATATAAATATTACTCGAACTTACGTGAACACTTAGCGTGATGCAAATGCCAGTTGGTGAAATTGCTTAACGTAATTTATCTCAAAAAAGTCAACAACAAAAAAGACGTTTCACAAACAATGTTGTGAAACGTCTGAATCGTTGATCTATAAGATATATGAACGTTTTGAGCATTGAGATACTTTACCAGCTTTTTTAAGACCTGGTTAAACAAACTTCTATTTTATAGCGTTTTATAGAATTATATATAGTGCGGAATCAATATTTCCACGTTCATATAGTTTTACTGAGCTATATAAAGTTAGATACTGTCATTACCTCAAATCATTACCACATCTTGGCGAGTTGGCTGATTGAAGAATAGAAATTATGAAAAAAATTTACGTTTATGATAATCAGGATTTATTTTTTCTTCAAAATAATATTTGCGTTTAATCCAAATTGGTCCATCTGACTTGGTGATTAACAAGACGTCAATAGGCCCTCCTACGGTTTCCATTTCCATTGAAATTTTTCTTTTGAAAGAAGTTATGTTAACTAAAGTTTCAGCAATAGTAGCTAATTCTTCTTTAGGCATTAAATCAATAGAACGAAGCACTGGATTTACATATGAACTATTTATCTTATCTTTAATAGTACTTTTTATAGCATCTTGACAACTATCTTTTAAAATTTGGATATCCTCATCATAATAATCATTTATTAATTTTTCGTCCTCTAAAGATGAAATAAAATTATCAAAACCTATTGATGTAATAAGTTCGATATTCTCTTGCATTTCAGGATCAATCCCACGCATAACTGTGTGGACCATTTCTTGTTGTGCAAAAGGTGCAATTCCAGAAGTAGTTCCGTATACACTGATTTCAAGTCGATTATCCATTAATATCTTCAGCTTTCCGCCAATATATCCTTCTATTGAAAGAGAATATAAACTTGGAAAAAGATCATTCTCACCATACCCAGTGATAACCAATCCAGTTTTACTATTAGAAAAATATTCTTTACTGAATAAAGCATTCCTTAAGATAGAAATAAAACTACTTCTTTTATTATCCCTTACTTTATTAGAAATACCCAGCTTTTCACAAAAATCATCATAAATACTCCTAACGTTTTCATCAAAACGCATGTTGAATTCTTTTAATGTTTCTTTTTTGGTAAATGGCTTTGCTTTCGCAAACTCTCGTTTCATCTCATCTAATAGTCGCACAAATTCTTCATCTTTATCAATTTCATCTTTCTGAAAAATAGCTATAGTAAGTTCTTCATGAATTAGATTTAACAATTCGTTCACGTATCTAACAACTAAATCGGTTTCACTTTGATTACTTTGTATATCTTTAATGGTTTCCAAAAAATCCAGAAAATCGCTAATATACTCTAGAGTTCTACCAAAAGGTTTGGATAAATTCTTTCTATACTCTTTTATCAATACCTCCCAAGGTATCCCACTAATACTTGCATTTCCATAAATCATCATTCCTATATCATGTGACGGAGCTAACGCAAAAACTTTATTTGCAGAATTGTATATCTTCTGATTATTACTACCGCTCATTGTGACAGCAGAATCAGCGGCGATAACAACTCCATTTTTATTGAGAATCCCTATTTCTGCAGTCAACAATACCATTCCTTACTTTAACTGAATTTATAAAAACAATAATTCAAGCCTTGTTCATCGTCATGTTGATACTTTTTAAATCCAGATTTATTTAGATAGAACTCTTCCAATGCTTCATTATCATAGTAATCAACACAAACATGCCGTAATCCTGTCAACTCATAAATCTGGTAGCACGTTTCCAAGGCTAAATTCATGATCTCTTTCCCGGAAATCTTACCTTTATATTTGTCGGCTCTTCCTAATTTACTTATAAGAGTCGCAGAAAAAATATTGTGTCTTTCCGCATCACTAGAAATTTTCCTTTTTAATTTTTTGGAAACATCCTCGTTTATTTTTCTATATGTAATTGTCAAAGAAAAGTATCCAACTATATTATCTAGTGGATCACTATCTAAGTCTATCACTATAAATGTACGACAAACATTTTCTCGATTTCTAGCCAGCGCTGAGTCACGAAAAAAATCTTGTATCTTGGAATTGACCCCAATAGTAAACCTACTAAGATATTCCTTAATATCAAGATTTTGTTCTTTAAAAATATCTTCAATATCACTTATAGAATACACTTCGACATTCATTACTTACCAACCAACTCTTTTTTTCTAGCACTTGCAGCTAAGTTCTTCTTAAACAAATCCGTTAATTGCTTCTTATTATTTTCTTGTCTTTGGCTCGGAACAAATGGTTTAAATTTACTTTCTGCCAACAATTGAGCACCACTCTTACTTATGGTTAATTCCTCATATTTCATTGCCAAAACCTCCTAAGTTTAAGTAATTATAGCATAATTTCCAAACATCTGACAAAGACAAAATATTATCTTTCAAATTTTCTTATATTCTACTCAATATACAGAATAAATTGTAACAGTTAAGTATACCCTAAGGTTACACACCCTATTTACTATTATACCAGTATTCATTCGTGATACATAAGGGTGTAACATTAAGAACTCTATTCAAAAGACTACAAGTAGTCACCTTTAATTGCGAGTAATTTTCTTTATCCAATCCTTGTGCAACCTTGTCGTTACCCCTTGTATATCCCCATACCCCGTATGTTTCGGAATATCAAAAATATGCTCAAATTCCTGATCTTCATCAGTCTCCCACTCATGATTCAACGGTTCATGCCACTCTATAAACCTTGACCATAAAATGTTCTTTCTATAAAACTCAATAGGAATTTCAAAACAGTAAAAATTGTATTTGCTAAAATCTGTAAAATTATCTTTACGAGCATACTTTAAATGGCAGGTATCTCGCCACAACCAAATTAAATCTCGATCCAATGGTAACTGAATTCGTTTCGTATACTCTTCTTCAAGCCAATGAAGTGCACCAACTGCATTCGGATTATCGAAAAAGACAGATAATTCAGTATAGCGTTTCTTTGGATAAATAAATCCTTCTGAATCAACAGATTGCAAAAAATCTACTGGTTGAACCGTGTACACTTTCATTTATTCGCCACCTTTTTTTGACTACTTATAGTCATTTACCAATTTGAAATCTGCATACTTTTTCATTCAATTGAGCCCAGCATTAATTGTACACGAGTTTTCTTCACTAACGGATAGTATCAGGATATACTAATACTATCCTGAATAGCGAAATGAGGTAGCCAAAATGAGAAAAGTCGATGAATATATCAAAAAGAAATCCCAAAAAAGTAAAGTATGGCAAAGAACATTTGAGTTAGAGTATAAGAAACTCTCAGATAGCCTCAAAAAGGACACTTATAATCCAAATGAACAAAGTAAAGCAGATAACCAATAAAGACTACCCTCCCATATTTAACATTGCTTCACGAATCAGTAATCAATGACTACAAGTAGTCATTGAAGCAAATCTTCATAAGATACCTGTAGAATATCCCTAATAGCTCTCAATTGATCCAGCTTAATATGTTGCCGGCCACCTTCAATCTTAACCAATGTTTCTCTTGTCATAGCGATTTTACTGAGCTGGAGTTCTCGCACCAGTTCTGTCTGTCCCATTCCCTTTTCTAATCGGATTCGTCTGATATTGCTACCGATTACATTTTCTTTATCTATTAACTTTTCTTCCTTCAAAAATAGCACACCTTTTGGACTAAAATTAGTCCTTTTTCTTATTAATCTTAAAGATTTGGTATGCTACAATGGGACTAGTATTAGTCCATATTCAATTTTAAGGAGGAATTTTTTTGAAGAAATTTGCAATCATTCTAACCTGTGCTTTACTCACGGGAGCTATAAGTGGGTGCGCCACTTCTGACACAAATTCTACAAGTACTGAAACAAGTACAACAACCTCAGAAAAGAATTATCCTATACATTTTTTTCCAGTTCCAGATGGATTTGAAGCTTATTATCATGATAAAAAACTAGATGTTCCATTGTCAGAAAGTAACTCTATTGAAAAAGTTTTGCCAATTGAAATTGAAAAAAATCAAGAGAATATAAAACTCAAGGCCGAGCTTCCCATACTGAACAGCACAGAAATTGATTGGCACGAGAATATTAAAGTAACTATTGAAAAAGGAGCGTTAGCACAACTTTATACTGAAAAAGTTGAACAATTCTTTGAGGCTGGTGCCAATAAAGACTTTTCAAAAATAAGCGATTATTCGGATAACTTTTTTAATGAAACCCAAGATGAAATCATGAACTCAACTTTTATGGCTGAAGATACGTACAATATGACGTTAAAAAAAATAAAAGCTTACGACCATCCGTTAAATCTGACACTAAATAATGGATTGCTTACTTTTGTATTAGCAGGTTACGTTGACTATGAATATTCACCAGATTATTTGGAGAAACCTCTTCAACACGAGAACAATGATATTAATTTTAGATTTGTCTACGAGTCAAAAAGTAAAACATGGTTAGTTGAGCAATTAAGCACTATAAACACAAGCTTCCATGAATTACCTAAACCTGAAAATGAAGCTGAGATGGTCATTAAAATCTTCTAAAAAAGAAGCGTTGAAGGAGAAATATTCCTTTCAACGCTCTTTTTTTTATGCTTAGAAACATAAATAAATTGTATACTTTCTTTTTAGCCCCTATTACTTTTCACGAAAAATATTTTTTTTCGACGCTAGCGTTTCTCTACTTCTAATACTGTACACAGTTTTTATATTATTGAAAAATTACTCATTATTTAGCATTAATCCACATCGTTTTATCAATCGACCTTCATACTAAACTACTTTAAAGTCATCTTCCTTCTCGTTTTTCATTAAATTAGATACATAAGCCCATGTACCCGTTCGTTGTAAATAAAGTTCTTCTTGTAGCAGCTCCCACTTTCTCTTAGAAATCATAATGACGCCATCGTTCAATCCATTTTTAGAATCCCTAGTAATTTCTATTTCAGACTTTGAATGAACTACTTCTTGCAACACTTTACCTATATTTTTTTTGAAGTTTGTTGGAGTAATAGCATCCAAAATGAACACCTCTCTTCTCTATACCTCTATTATGAAGCGCCCATCAAATAAAGCAGGCGTTGAGGAATAATTCTTTCAACGCTTGCTTTATTAAGCTTTCATTTTGTAGTTTAACTAATACCAATAATCTGATCTCTAAACGATCGAAAAACTTCTTGTGGTTGATAATAATCTGTATCTATTTCAAATGTTTCTGAGAACAATTCATTGAATTTTTCTACTGAAATAATAATGTTACCATCTTCCTCTTGACTGTTTTTTATTATTTCTGCTTCTAATTCAAATAAATCTAGTGACGAACTAAAATCATAAATCCTGTCATATTGAACAAAAAAATCAAGAAAAAGTTGCTCAAACTCTTCCTTATTTATCACTAGTGTTTCAAGCGGAACAACTTTATTTTCATCAGCCATTCTTCCAATTTCCTCACTTTCATTTTCAAA
The DNA here is from genome assembly GCF_002140245.1 of Enterococcus sp. 10F3_DIV0382. NCBI lineage: Bacteria > Bacillati > Bacillota > Bacilli > Lactobacillales > Enterococcaceae > Enterococcus > Enterococcus sp. 10F3_DIV0382. The sequence continues at coordinate 144,696 of NZ_NGMF01000001.1, forward strand.
AAATCGTAAAATTGATATAGATTCTTTGTCTCTAATCACTCGTGATATTATCTTGACAGTCCTACATCTAATTCAATTAAAGTATAAGCCACTTTCAAATAAAAGATTACAAAGTAAATGGCAAGCCAACAAAATAACCATCTGCTTCACGTATTACGATTTGATAATTCTGGATTTCGCTCGGAAGTTCATAATAATAATTAACAGTTTCTGCTTTGCCACTTTCAATATATTCTGGATTATTCAATATCATAGCATACTCATAAAGTTCTTCACCATTTTTATTTTCAATCGACCATTGTTGCGGACGTATCGGATTTTCTGTATCATTTTTCATTGTATAGGTCACTTGTAATACACGGTCATGTTGCGCAAATTCATTTCTTTTTTCGGTCAATTCAACCTTTTTAAACGTTAGTTCGACCCCATCTGCCTGATAAGTTTCACCCATTTTTAAATCTTTAGTTACAATTTTTACTGGTTTTTCTTCTGGAAAATATCTGGCTTTAATTGTTAGATAGCTTCCAAAAAGAATCAATCCTAGTAGCAATAAAAGAATTCCTTTAACGAGCCACTGAAACGGAAAATACACTTTAAACATCTTTTTTCTCCTCCGTTTTGTATTTGTTTTTTAGAGAACACGATAACTTTTGATCAATACCATCCAACTTTTTCATTATACTTGATTCTAGTTCTGAAATTGTTTGTTCAAGTTTAATGCTTTCAGGATCACTAAATTTTTTATTTGATTGACTAGCCAACATTGGTAAATTTGAAACCATCACACGGAACATATTTGCTTTCGTTCCAATAGTTCCTTTATTCTTCTCATAAAAGCTGTCAAACAATTCTTTTGTTTCCTTTGAACAATATACTTTAATATACGGATCAGACATTCTTTTCCCTCTCCCTGTTTACTTAAAAATCCATATCATATTGATTTTGTTGTTTTTGATAATCAATTTCTCTTGCTGTTTCTTCATACTCTCTCCGAGCTTTTTCAATCGTACCATCATCAATTGCACGATTAAATAAATGAAGAACACGTTTTGTTTCTTGAATATAACGCTTCTTAAAATTACGTTCTAAAGCGGGTTCAGTATCTTGAATGTTAAATTGGTCATAATCAGTTGATAAACTCTCTGCGATATCATAAACAACTTTTTTATACACCAAATTCACACATTTCTTCTTATATTTTAAAGGTTCCTCTTCCACTGCAAATCCAAAGAATTGGTTTTTATTCTCACCAAAAACATCCAATAAATTTTCTATTCTGTCCTCTATTTCAAATTTATATTTATAATAAAATTCTTCATAATCTTTTGATGATCTAAGAAATGGTATATTCTCATTATCTAATTCAAAGCGTTGCGCTCGTTCTTGCCAATTAAATCTACTATCCGCTCTACCATTTAACGATTTACCAAGATGTCGAATAGCAATTTCAGTGAGTACCTCTTTAGATTGAATTTGCTCCGCTTTTTTATTTTCTGTGAACAAATCATCAAGATAATTCATATCATAGTTTTGCCCTAAACGCTTTCCGCCAATCTTTAAGATTAACTCACCTTCAGTATCTAAGAGTTTGTAGCCAATCCGCTGATTTTTTGCAAAGCGATAAGATTCAATAGAATGTCTTTTTTTCAACTCATTATGGAATTCATCATAATTTTTTGCATATTGACTAACTTCAGAAACAGCAATCTTTATCTTTTCCCGATTTGATATTTTATTTTCTGTTCTGAACTCCCGTTCCTTCCAATTTTCACGATCTGCAACTAAGTGATTATACTTATACATATCAAGAGGACTAATGCCATTATCTATGAGTATGTTATCATTCCAAGCTTGCAAAACTCGAATATCATTCTTACGAATATCCATTTTTTTCCCTGTTTGCTGATTGTTTGGCGAAATACCAAAGTGATTGTGAATATGCCCTTTGTCTGTGTGTGTGACGACCAAAACTGACTGATTAGGAAATATTTTTTCTGCCCACTTAACGCCCAACTCATGTGCTTTTTCAGCGGAAATATCTTCCAGCGGATCAAAGCTTTGTGTAAAATGCCAAAGTTTTATTTTTCCTTTATCACCAAAAATTTCATTGGTTCGTTTAAAATCCTCAATGGCATTTATATCGTTCGATACGCCAATTCCTGTCACGAGTTCAGAATCTTCTTGTTTATTTAACATATATGAAATTGTATTATGAATACTCCTACTTTTTGAAGCAATTTTTATAATCGAGCCCATAACTTATTCAACTCTTTTTCCAAGCGATTCAATGGATCACTTATTGATTTTATTTGTATCATTAAGTCATTTTTTTCAGCATATAGCCGCTTTAATCGCTCTTGCTTAGTTGTAAAAGATAAGTAAACACTCTGATGTTCTTCTTTTTGTATCTCGGTATCTTTTTTATTTAACTGAACACGCAAATAATTTGCTGTTTTCACTAATTGATTCAAATTTCTTCCTATTGCTAGTAAATGAAAATTAATTTCTTTATATTGTCGATCGGTATATTTTAGACTTTTCCCTGCGTTGTCTACTGCGATTTTCTTCACGTACATTGGAACAGATAAACCAAAAATGTCTGCTGTTTTTTCTAGCTCTTGGTACTGATAATCGTCTACCCGAAACTTTATCGGCCTATTTTGTCGTCGACTATCTTCATTACGTTTATATCGCTTTCGCCTTTCTTCTAATGGTAGTTTACTGACATCAATTGCCATGCGCACTTCTCCTTTCCAATATTATTTTTAAGTTCAAAAGAAGCAAGCTAGGGGAAAGGGAACCCTTCCCCGCTTGTCGAGGGAGTAAACTCCCTACGAGCACCCTCATGCTCCGCATTTTATCGAGATTAGATAGCCGTTAAATCAGCTACCTAATACTTTCTTCTTGCGCCTCTTCTCGATAGAAAATTCGATACGCTGTCTCTCCTTTTCTTCTCAAAAATTGTTGGAACTTCGTTTCCATCAATTGATCGCTTGCAAGAAATTCGTGTACTAGGGTAAATTCGCTATTCGCGAAATTTACCGCCTTTTGCCATTTTTCTTGAGTACCTTTTTGATTAATTTCAAAAGTTTCTTCAAACTCTTTTACTGATGAAATTCCTGTTTTTTCATAGACATACTTTCCCAGTTCGGGATAAAGTTTTCTCTCCAACTCAGCGAGTTCTTTTTTCAAATCTGCAATTGATTTTTGTTTTTTCCTTGCCATTTTTCATGCTCCTTTTTGTATGTGACTAAGTTCATTCACAAGCTCATTTTTCATCATTAATTCTTCTTGAATCATCAGTTCAATATAATTTGTGACCGTGATTTTTTCATTTGTCGCTTTCTTTACTGAGTCGCATAATTCGGCAAGTTCTAAGAAATCCTGCGTACTAATCTGTAGAATTAATTGCATGATAATCACCTCTTTATTTTTTAAATAGACTATCAAACAGCGGATTTGGTTTATCAGAAATATCCTGAAACAGTGGATTATTTTCATAAGTAAATCGTTGACGTTTCTTCTCCTTCACTTCTTGTTCTACTATCACTTTTTCATTAGGTCTTTCTTTTCGTTCCTCGACAATATTTATTTTTTGCGTCTTATCTCCCTGACTTGCTTCAGCTCTTGTTTCACGTACTTCTACCGTTCTTGGTTGATTTGACGCACTACCTTGTACATTTTCTCGTACATCTACTGTTCGATTTCCGCTTTGACTACTTGTAGTATTCTGCAAGTTTTCTCGAACATCTATCGTTCTCGGTTGATTTGACGCACTACTTTGTACATTTTCTCGTACATCTACTGTTCGATTTCCATTTTGACTACTTGTAGTATT
>NZ_NGMF01000001.1:148674-151487 GCF_002140245.1 Enterococcus sp. 10F3_DIV0382
CACTACTTTGTACATTTTCTCGTACATCTACTGTTCGATTTCCATTTTGACTACTTGTAGTATTGTGTAAGTTTTCTCGAACATCTACTGAGCGCCTATCTTGACTACTTGTAGAATTTTGTAGATTTTCTTTGACTGATTTTTCTAATCCGGTATTTGAATTTTTAGCTTCTTGGATTCTTTCTTTAGTCAACGCTTCTTTTTCGTCCATATTAGCGCCTGTACGCCCTTCTACACGTTTCCTTATTTCCTCACGATTCATTGCTTCAGGCGTGTATTTTGCTTCCTGTCGCTTCTGATTAATTAATTCTTCAGCAGACTTAGCTTGACCGTGCATAGCATTTTTACGTTCTTCAATATCTTGTTTAACTTTTTGCTGAATTGCACTTGCAGGATTAATATTTGATTCAGCATTATTTTTCATTGCTTCACGCATACGTTCAGAACTAGACATAATTCTATCAGCGTTTTCAACTTTAGCGCCATCTTTTCTATCCGAAAGACGTGTTGGCATAGAATCAGTATATTTTCCAGTTTCATCTTCTTTATTTTTAGCTACTATAGGTTTGCTATTTTTATTAATAGCGGACACGGTACCATCATCTAAACCTTCTTTGAATTTATTCTTGGTATCATTAGCTATATCACGCATACTCTTAAATGGTTTTGTTGCTCTTTCACTAGCCATTGTAGCTCCATCCGAAGCTAAGCCTGATAGTCCTCGTTCACGAGCATACCCAAGCGTTTTCCCCCTTTTATTAGCTTTTTGAGAAAGTGATTGACCAAAGTTGCGTTCTGGTTTTCGTTCTTCTCCTTCCGCTTGATCGTTTCCACCACTATTTTTCCCACCTTTAGATCGGTTCATACCACCTGTTCCTTTACGAAACAGCATAGCTCCCATACCAAATGCTGAAGCAAGCTGGCCATAGCCTTCTTTTAAACCAATATCCACGCCAAAGTAACGCATGACTGTTCCACTACCCTTTATTAGAACGAACACGGCACAGATATAAGCAATTGTTTTTATAAAAATATTCGTTGAGATACCTTCACCAGCGTTTAGATAATTAACAAACATTGCAAACATAGACAATCCGAACCCTTGAAATCCGACTGTCAAATAACACTGTAAAATATCTGACAAAACTTGTTTTGATCGTTGACCTGTCTCTAAGTCAGTAGCAAATACCAAAACTCCAAGTACGCGTTTAAACGCTAGCTCGAGTATTGCTGTAATTATAATGAAAGCACTAAAAACATACGCTACCGCTAAAGCAATCAATCCAAAAGAAATCCCCCATAGATTTGCTTGATAGCGATAATATCCTGATTTAATGCCCTCAACAAAGGTCGACAGAAAATTATCCGAAAATTTGGTAGCAACAAATCCATTATCAGAATTTTCAACTAATTCATAACGCAGATTATCAGCTATTGGGTTCTCTTTTTCCATTTTGTCGAGTACATTATCTGTCAATACTTGCGTAAGATCCGTTTTCCAAAAATTTTCTTTTGTTAGATTGTTCCGGTCATTCGTTTTATCGATCATGGAATATTGATCCGTTTTATTGATATAAGCTAAATCAGTAACCCCTTGTTCAATCAGCGACCACGCCACGCCTTCGTCCGAATTTGTAATCGTAGTCGTATCATTATAAAATGTTTTAGAAAACTCTATTCCGCTGTGAATCAACGTTGGCATTAAAAGAATCAATGAAATTGACATTACAACATTCATTCCAACAGATTTTAGATCAACCGTTCCCTTACCTGTAATCATTTTATAACCAATAATCACTAGTGAAAGTATCATTAAGCCAACAACAATGGTACTTAAAACAGCTTGATAGACTTTGTTCAATCCGGTACTTTCTACAAAGCTAAACAAATCTAAAACTTCGGGAATCATATTTTGAATGCCATCGACAACAGCGAACATTGATTTTATAACAGACCAGCCTATCCACATACCGAACTGGCTGTAAAAATTTCCGTTGTATTTTTTCAAATAATTCTGGTAAAGCGGATTAGTTAAAAACTCAGTTTGACTCTCAGTATCATCAAACCAATTGAAAATACTGCCTTCTGCAATGTTACTCGTAAAAAGAATCACAGCTATTAGAACAAGAAAAATAACCGGCAACCAATTTGTTTTTCTATTAGCAATCTTTTTTTTAATTATTTTCATTGTTATCTCCCTCAGCCCATTTTCTTAGGCTCTCAGAGAGTTTCTGAGCTATTTTTCTGTCAATTATGATATGAGTTACGTAATCATCATTAACAGCTTTTAAATCGAGAACAATAGTATTTGAGCAGATACTCTCGGTTAACTCAAGAGTATCTGCGTTATGATCAAGACAGTGAATCTTATCTACTAGATGATTTTCAATCATTTTAAATTCCCTCTTTTTTTTGTAGCTTGATTAGTTCTAACGCTTTATTTTTTAGAGAAGTAAAGATATAATTATTTTTTTGTTTGATACGATGATCTGTTTTTGCTCTTCGTATCAAGTCACGTAAAGTCATTGCTAGCTGTTCTCTAACATGATCTACAAAATAACTATTATTACAAATTTCATAGATAATTTTCAGTTGAACTTTTTGTTCTTTTTCAGCAGATTTAATTGCATAATTGAATTTTTTGTACCAGTTGTCGAATTGACGATAATCACTATTGCTAGCCAGTTTTAAGCAATTCACAATACTTTCTCCCCATATTTGTTTAAGAAGATTTTCTTCAATAAATGTTTCGATCAATTCTTCATCTAATTTATTATTTTTAGTTGAAAGTGATTCAAGAAGATCATCATTAT
>NZ_NGMF01000001.1:151962-188476 GCF_002140245.1 Enterococcus sp. 10F3_DIV0382
CTGCATATATATCAGAATTAGAATAGCCTTGCTTTTCAACTAAGCTTTCAACTTCTTTTTCATTCATTGTCACACCTGCTTCTGATTTTATTTGCTATAATAGATTCAAATAAAGTTTTCTCAGAACTTTATTATTGAGTGTTCCCCCGATCTGCAAACTGACGGGAACACTCTTTTTAATTTTTTCTACTTCATCATTATTCAAAAAAACACCTCGTTTTTTAAATTTGATGACTCAATATCCATTTTTTGCATTCTTCTTTTGAAAACAACTCCATTTTTTCTAATAAAATAACTGGCAATCCCATTCTTTTAAATTTCAAAAAAGTTGTATATGATACATTCAAATATTTAGCCATCTCTTTTCCTTTTAGAAATGGTCTTTCTAATCCGGTATCAATTCTTGCTTGATCAATAGCCTCTTTTGTCATTTCAAAAACATAATTTTTCAATTGATTCGTTTGTTGTTTATCTAACATTACTGTAATTCCTGCATCCATTATTTTTCTCCTCTCATTTTCTATTTCTTCAATCAGCCAACTCGCCAAGTTGTATTTATTTATATTTTCAAATCATTAAGTAACCAATTTACCAACTTTTGATAAGTAGATGCTCTAATACTTTCTTTGCTCCCATTTTCGATTTTGACATATGTTTTCCGATTTATACCTATCAATTTTGCTGCATCGTTTTTAGTAAGTATAAGATCGGCTCTATGTCTTCTTAAGCTTCTAATGAATTGATCATTAAGAGTTATCATTCAGCGCTCCTTTCAAATTATTCACTTTGTGGTTTTTATCTTAATAAGCACATTTTAAACCACGAAACGAGTAATGTCAATTAAAATATTACTCAATTTGTGGTTTTCATGCTATAATAGTTTGGAATTTACTATAGGGGGCGTTACTTTGAATAGAATAAAATTTTATATTGATTCCAGTAAAAAGACCATTAAACAAATTAGTACAGAAACTGGTATTAACTATACAACTCTTACGAACTATTACCGTGGTGAGCGAACTCCTAGAAATACTGAAACATGGAATATCCTTGCTGATTATTTCCATGTTCCTGTAAGTTATTTGATGGGATTAGACGAAACAAATTCCATAGAACAACCTAATCTTGATAGAATAAAAACTGCTCGTTTAGAAAAAAAGGACAAAATAGTCAAGAATATTGCCAGTCTTGACTCAGATTATTTTACTGAATTATCTAATCTATACTTTTCCATGACTTCTTTACTTGAAGTCAAACTTCAAGAAGATGACTCCGACTTTCTTTTTTTAAAAAGTATTCTAGAGGACTCCTTTGAATACACGATTCTATTTGCCAAACAAAAGAAGTTTATTAATAAAGCTTTAAACTTAAATATCGATGAAAGAAAAGAGTTAGAATCTGAGTTATTTGGCAACTTAACCCAAGTACAGGTTAACAATCTAAAAAGAGAGATAACAGCTCGATTAATATCAAAACTTCAATAAAACTAATTATTCAATCAGCCAACTCGCCAAGTTATCAGATTGGAGAGATTAGTTATGTCAATACAAAAGTACAAAATAAAAAGCGGCACACGATATAGTGTCCGCTTATATGTTCGTAAAGATGAAAATGGGAAGCAAGAATACTATGTAAAAAAAGGCTTCAAAACCGAAAAAGAAGCCAAGTTACACGAAGCAAGAAAAAAGGTCGAGATTGAAGATATCGGCTATCACAGACCTTCTAATGACTTGTATAGAACAGTCTATGAAGAATGGTTGCCTTCTTATAAAAATCGTGTACAAGAAACAACTTATCAACGAACAAAAGACCTTTTCCGCTTGCATATCCTGCCAAAATTCGGAGACAAATCTATTTCTAAGATTACTCCTGTTCACTGTCAAAATGCGATAAATGAATGGGCAGTAAAATATACAAATATCAAGCAACTTAAATCCTACAGCTCTCAAATATTTGAGTATGCAATTTTCGCAGAATTGTTACAGCGCAACCCTATGACTAATACCAAACTGCCACACCGAGAAAAGAAAGAATCCGAAAATTACTTCTCGCTAGAAGAATTAAAAAAGTTCTTGGAAATTCTCAATAAAGAAGAGTCTTTAAAACACATTCTGATCTTTCAACTTTTAATTACTACTGGTGTTCGTAAAGGTGAATTATCAGCCCTACGCTGGGCAGATATTAATTTTGAAGAACAGTTACTACACATCGGAAAAAGTTACGCAACAATTCGCACTGAAGATCCGAATGCTACTAGAAAAACAATCAGGATTCAGAAGAATACAAAAAACGTCTCTTCTGAACGAATTTTACCAATTGATTTTCAGACCATTGAACTGTTAAAACTTTGGAAAAAAGAACAAGCAGAGGAACTCTTACAATTCGGCATAAATACAAAAACTAAAAAGCAACTTATCTTTACCTATGTAAATGCAGACGGAGCTATTAACCAGCCTCTACACGCAGATTATTCCAATAATATTATGAAACGTCTAGAGAAGAAGTATAAACTTAAGCACGTTACTATTCATGGATTACGACACACTCACGCCACTTTGCTTTTAGAAGGTGGTGCGAGCATTAAAGAAACACAAGATCGGTTGGGTCATAAAAACGCTGAAACCACGCTCAATACTTATTCCCATGTAACTGAAAAAGCGCAACGAAATGCGGTAGACAAGTTTATTGCTTACACTGGATTATAAACAGAAAAGTTGCCGTCATTACCTTTTTCATTACCACAACGAAAAAAAGCACCTTCCAAAAACTTGGAAAGTGCTTGAAATCGTTGGTATAACAACGATTAACGTTTAGAGAATTGAGATGCTTTACGAGCTTTTTTAAGACCTGGTTTTTTACGTTCGACCATACGTGCGTCACGTGTAAGCAAGCCAGCACGTTTAAGCGCTAAACGGAAGTCAGGATCAACTTCTAGCAATGCACGAGCGATACCATGACGGATAGCTCCTGATTGTCCAGCGTATCCTCCGCCGTTTACGTTAACAAATACGTCATATGCGCCTTTTGTTTCAGTAACAGCGAAAGGTTGATTGATTACTTCACGCAAGTCAGCATGTGGAATGTATTCTTCAACATCTTTTTTATTTACAGTAATTTTGCCAGTTCCTGGTACTAGACGTACGCGAGCAACTGCGTTTTTACGACGGCCTGTGCCGATATATTGAACTTGTGCCAATGAAATTCCCTCCTATTAGATTAAGTTTGTGATGTCTAAAACTTCTGGTTGTTGTGCTGCATGTGGATGTTCTGCTCCACCGTATACGTTCAATTTTGTAAATTGTTTGCGGCCTAAAGTGTTTTTAGGAAGCATACCTTTTACAGAAGTTTCGATCAAACGACGAGAATTTTTAGCACGCAATTCGCCAGCAGTGATTGATTTCAATCCTCCTGGGTAGTTGCTGTGACGGTAATAAATTTTGTCAGTCGCTTTTTTACCTGTTAATTTCACTTTGTCTGCATTGATGACGATGACGAAATCGCCAGTATCCAAATGAGGTGTGAAAGTTGGTTTATTTTTACCACGTAGTACAGATGCAACAACTGTTGAAAGACGTCCCAATGGAACATCAGTTGCGTCTACTACATACCATTTACGTTCTACTTCGCCTGGTTTGGCCATATATGTTGTACGCACGTTATTTTCCTCCAATTTAAGTTCTGATGTTTGACATACACTTCGAGTTTCCGGGGCTCTTTGTGGGGCAAACAATACCATTTAACATATTACCTTCTAATCTGGTCAATGTCAACGTTTTTCTGACCGGTTGAAAAAATTATATGAAACTTTACTTTTTTCCTTTCTTTTTATGTAAAAGGGTCGTTTTCTAATATAGAAGAAACCGCGAAACGATGCTGTTCCGCGGTTTCTTCTATATAAAAGGATAAGTTTCGCGCTTACGCGTCGATCTCTGGCGCTTTGCCCAAATGAGCTTGGATCATCCAGATACGTTTTTCTGTGGCTGTTTTGAATTCGATAAAGATATCTTGTGTTGGATCGTCGCCTTCTTCTCCAGAAACTTCGATTCCTTTTTGGTAAAGATCTGCTAGATAACGGTAGCCTGCAACAAGTGTTTCCAAACGTTCAGGAATCGTGCGGTCCCAACGTCCTACTTCATCAGGGATTTTCGTGTTATCTGCAAATTCACGCAATGTAGAATAAGGTGAACCGTCTAATGTGATCAAGCGTTCGGATACTTCATCTAACTGAGCGTTCAAATCGTCCATGAACTCATCCATCATTGGGTGCAATGTAAGGAAACCTGGTCCTCTCATGTACCAATGTGTTTGGTGAACAACAACAGACATTTGGCTTAGATCTGCAACTAATTGATTTAATACTTCTTTGGTTTGTTGGAATTTCATCTTTCTTGCCTCCTAACATTTTCTTACACTTAAAATAATAGTAGACTTTTAATGAAAAGTACAACAAAATCATTTACCTGAGAACGATTTTCATTTCGCTTTTTTATCCGTAAAGCCAATCATTTTTCAGAATCAGCTAATTCTTCTCGCAGTTGAGCAAATTGCTGATAAGTCTGTGCTAAATGCTTTTGTGTCGAAACAAATAATGGATAGATTTTCTGATATTTTTTATGATCGTTTTCTTGTACTCCGACTTGCTCTTTCAATTCTATCAATTCCTGTGCTTCACTGATACTTTGAATCTTTCCGATGCTTCGCCAGCCTAAAATCACAGCTCCTAATGCGGATGCTTCTGTGACAGTAGGGAAAACAAGCGGGTAACCCAGTACATCAGCCATCATCTGACGAAAAATCGGAGACTGAGCAAACCCGCCTGTAGCACGGATCTCTGTGAGCTGATTTTCTTGGCAAACTCCTTTTAAAATCCGATAAAGATTGAGACAGATCCCCTCTAGAATCGCCTTCATCATTTCTTTTTCTGTATGTTGCCGCTGTAAGCCGATAAAACTACCAAACGCATCTGCGTCCCAAAGCGGTGCTCGCTCGCCAAGCAAATAGGGATGAAAAATCAGACCATTGGCACCCGCTGGCACAAAAGCAATAGCTGAAAGCAGTGCATCATATGGATTTTCACCTTTTTCTTTAGCAGATTGAACGACTTCCTGTAAAAATGTATGCCCTGCCCAATCAAAGATGCCAGCACCATTGCTAGTCGCTCCTCCTACTACCCAATGTTTCTGATCCAGAACATAACAAAACGTCTCCATTTCTGGATGGAACTGAGGCTGAGTAGTAATAAAACGAAGTGCTCCGCTCGTTCCTACGGTCAAGGCGGCAATCGTATCACCAAAAGCGCCTAACCCTAGATTAGAAAGCGGGCCGTCTGCCCCTCCCAAAACAAATGATATATCATTTGGCAAACCTAGTTCTGCTGCTGTTTCTGACGGTAGACCTGTTACTTGATAGGTGGAAGGAAATACTTGCGGCAATTGTTCTGTCCGAATGTCCAAGTAGTCAAGCACTTCTTCTGCCCATTGGAATTCATGGATATCAAAGTATCCAGTTCCTGAAGCTGTTCCGTAGTCGCTGATGAGTTCTCCAAACAATCTATAAAAGATATAGTCTTTGATACCGACAAAATAAGCAGTTTTTTTGAATAATTCAGGTTGGCTGTTTTGCAACCACTTGATTTTGTTCAATGGTGTCATTGGATGAATCGGTGTCCCAGTCTGCCGATAAAATTCTTTGCCAAGCACGGTATATTTCAGTTTTTCTGCTTCGTCCGCTGCTCGGTTATCTGCCCAAGTGATCATTCGAGATAACGGTGTTTTCTCTTCATCCAACAATATCAGGCTATGCATCGCAGAGGAGAAGGAGACAAATTGAATGGTCGTGTCTGAAGGCAACTGTTTAATTATTTCTTTTATAACGGTGCAGACGCCTTGAAAGATCAATTCCTGATCTTGTTCTGCCATCCCTTGTGTTTCTTGGATCAAAGGGTAGCGAAAATAAGCGGATGCTGCTTCTTGGGCTTCATCTGTGAAAGCAACTGCTTTGGTTTGTGTAGTTCCGATATCTAATCCGATTGAAACGTTCATTTTTTCACCTCAAATTTTATGTATGTACAAAAATTTAGTTTAAGCTTGCGTATCTTGGTTTTGAAAAGGGGGAGATGGCGTGTTACTTTATTTTATCATTGGTTGCTGTATTGGGTCATTTTTATGTTTAACCGCCCAGCGGATTCCGTTAGGTCACTCTATTATTTATCCTAGATCTCATTGTGTCAAATGCTGTCGTTCGCTTTCTTGGTATGAATTGATTCCGATTCTTTCGATCATCGTCCAACGATTTCGCTGCCGCTATTGCCGGTGTCGGTTGCCCTTCTACTATTTGTTGGCAGAAGTCTTATGTGGTGGTCTTTTTATCTGGTTCTTTACTTTTTCTTCCGCAAGAAATTTTTCGACGTTCATTTGGGTGCTTTCGGCTTTGCTATTTTCGTTGATGGACTTGTTTTACTTCATGGTCCATTCTCACACGCTATTCTGCTCCTGGGCTGTCTTATGGATTTTTTGGTTGCAGGCCGGCGTTTTCCAATGGCACAGTATGTTGTTAACGTTCATCGTAGGCGCTGCATGCCTTCGCTATGGTCAATCCTATCTCGGTGCTGGCGATACTCTGTTGGTGCTTTCTTGGAGTGGGGGCTTGCCTCTGGAAGAGTTGCTTCGGGTCTTGTTTCTGGCTAGCCTGTTTGGAATATCCTTTTTTTCTGTTTACTTTATCTGTCATAAAAAAAAGTTGGAAAAGCTGCCTTTCATTCCTTTTTTGAGTAGTGCCCTGCTGATCGTCCTTCATTTTAGGTATTGAAAAAAGGTTGTGACAAACGACTTGTCACAACCTCTGATATACAGTGTTCCAAAAGTAGCTTTTTCGGCTTCTTATTTCTTGTCGCCCCAATGTCGACGAATGAAACCGGCACGTCCAGAACCTTCTCGATAAAGATTGTAATGGAGCTTGTTTTTCTTGTAATAATCCTGATGATAATCTTCTGCAGGATAAAATTCGCTTCTTGGTTCGATTTTTGTCACGATTGGCTTATCGAATCGTCCGCTGTCTTGTAATGCTTGTTTTGAACGCTCTGCAATGTTTCGTTCTTCTTCATCACTATAGTAGATCACTGGTCGATAAGAATCACCACGATCAGCGAACTGTCCTAACGCGTCAGTCGGATCGGTTTGCTGCCAATAGATTTCCACCAACTGATCATAAGAAATAACTTCTGGGTCATATTCGATCTCTACGGCTTCTGTATGCCCTGTTGTGCCTGTTGTTACTTGTTCGTAAGTTGGATTTGGTACATGCCCGCCTGTATAACCGGATGTCACAGAAATGATCCCTGGCTGCTCTTCAAATGGTTTGACCATACACCAAAAGCATCCGCCTGCGAAAACTGCTTTTTTTGTCATATAAAATCCCCCTTTTTTCTCATCATACCTGTTTTATAGATAATTAAAATTATTTTGCTCGTTTTTTACCCCCTCCCGGTATTTTAGCAGATTTTTCTTCATTTTCCTTCTTTTTCAATTGGTTGTGGATAACTATGACAATTGTATTGAATCATTTTTTCCACAGGCAAGAAAAAGTTGTCTTTTCAACCACGTTGTGTATAAGTTTTATATGGTATGCTTATCCCAAAATTATGTACCTTTATTTTTTCATGCGAATAAATAAATCCATATTATCGGAGGGATAACTATGCCTAAAGCAAAAAGAAAACATTCAGATACACCCACTGACTTTATTGCATTTGATGAACTATTAACTAAAGCGAACAAAAAAATAAAAACGCCTCCAACACCACCCCACGAATTTGATTTTCTTTCACATGAATTTGATTTTCCTTCACACGAATTTGATTTTCCTTCACACGAATTTGATTTTTCTTCAAAGGATGATTCTCTAACGCTCAGCGAAAACGAGAGGCAAGTCATCAATGAACTAGCGGAAATATTGCCCGATTCGATCCTCCATCAACAAGCAGTCGAAGAACCAACCCCATCTACTTCTGCTGGTTCAGAGTCAGCCTTTGTTGCGGATAAGCAAAAAATGGACAGTTCAGTAGAAGGAAATGTTTCAAATAGTGCTCAGCAGCGTCTATATGAGATATTTGGCAATGTTTCTTTTCAAAAAGGAAGAGAAAAACGAATACCGCAAGAAGTGTACGATCAAATCCAACAAGCCTTAACATTGCCTGATCTTAATCAAAGTCAGATTGCCTTATTTTTTGGCGTATCCAAGTCTACAGTAAATACTATGTCCCAAAAAAAATTTGAAAAAGAGTATGATATCATTGATAAACGATATACTCATCAGCTTTTGCGTGAGAGAATTGGCGAAGTTTCCAACAAACAAGGGCGATTTATATCACAAGAATTACGTAATCAAGTCCAACAAGCCTTAACAATACCTGATATCAAACAAAGACATATTGCATCGTTTTTCGGTCTATCCAGATCCGCAATTTCTTATATATATCAAGAAATGATAGGTAATGAACAGTCAGCTGATATAGCAAAACCTGTAGCTTCAAAATCATCTCCCACTCTTTCTTCTAACCAAACAAATGAGAGGTAAGCTACTTCGTATAAGCAAAAAAAGGGATTGTGACAAGATTTTGTCACAATCCCTTTTTCCGAATAAACGGTGTTCAATCAGCTGACCCTCGGTATTAGTTCAACAAACGGCAAAATATGAGGAACTATTTTTCCGTTTATTTCTCTAATACTCAGGTCAAAACGCTGATTTCACAACCTCTTATACACGGTGTTCCAGAAGTAACTTCTTCGGAAATAAGCCGAAATTTCACAAAAATTTGAGAAGCAATTTTCGTAAATTTTTTCTTATTTCTTGAAGCTGACCACTTCTGTCACAACCTCTATTTTGTTTGATTGTTTATTGCATCTTCTGCAGCCATTTGCGCTTCAATATCTGAAATACTGTAGACATTTTCGCTTGCTACACCGACTTCTTTTGGTTCCATGTCACGGTAACGTTGCATACCAGTACCAGCTGGGATGATCTTACCGATAATAACATTTTCTTTCAAACCAAGAAGAGGATCTTTCTTACCGCGGATCGCAGCATCCGTCAAGACACGAGTTGTTTCTTGGAATGATGCAGCAGATAAGAAACTATTTGTTTCTAATGATGCTTTTGTGATACCTAGCAAGACAGGTCGAGAAGTTGCAGGAACGCCTCCTGAGACTAGCGTATTGTAGTTTTGATCTTTAAAGTCTGCGATGTCTAATAATGTACCTGGTAAGATATCTGTATCACCTGGATCCATTACACGAACTTTACGCAGCATTTGACGAACCATTACTTCGATATGCTTGTCGCCGATTTCTACCCCTTGCATACGGTAAACGCGTTGTACTTCACGAAGCAAGTAGTTTTCAACAGATAATACATCGCGGACTTGCAACAATTGTTTTGGATCGATTGATCCTTCTGTCAATGGTGCGCCACGGTGGATCATATCGCCTTCTGCTACTTTCATACGTGCTGTATAAGGAACAGTATACGTACGTGTATCTGTTTTTCCTTTGATTGTTACTTCTTTGGTACGTGTTGCAGGATCTTCTGAGATATCGATGACATCCCCTGTTACTTCTGTAATTACTGCTTGCCCTTTCGGATTACGTGCTTCAAAGATTTCTTGGACACGAGGAAGACCTTGAGTGATATCGTCTCCGGCAACCCCACCCGTATGGAATGTACGCATCGTCAACTGAGTACCAGGTTCACCGATTGATTGAGCGGCGATCGTACCAACTGCTTCTCCGACTTCAACGTCAGAGCCAGTTGCAAGGTTGCGTCCGTAACAATGTTTGCAGACACCATGTTTTGTATTACATGTGAAGACAGAACGAATTGTCACTGTTTCGACACCTGCATCAACGATTTGTTTTGCGATGTCTTCGGAAATCAATTGGTTTCCTGCGATGATCAATTCATTTGTTTCAGGATGACGTACTTCTTTACGAGTGTAACGTCCCACTAAACGATCTTCTAATGATTCGATGATTTCATTTCCTTCACGGATTGCTTGGATCTCAAGACCTCGGTCAGTCCCGCAATCTTCTTCACGAATGATTACATCTTGAGCCACATCAACCAGACGACGAGTCAAGTAACCTGAATCGGCAGTCTTCAAGGCTGTATCGGTCATCCCTTTACGAGCCCCGTGAGTTGAGATAAACATTTCCAAGACAGATAGTCCTTCACGGAAGTTTGAAATGATTGGCAATTCCATGATTCGACCATTAGGAGCGGCCATCAAACCACGCATTCCGGCAAGCTGTGTAAAGTTGGAAATGTTCCCACGAGCTCCAGAATCAGACATCATGAAGATTGGGTTTTTCGCTTCCAAACCTTCCATCAGTTTTTGTTGGATGCTGTCTTTTGCAGCGTTCCAAACAGCAATGACACGTTCATAACGTTCGTCATCTGTAATCAGACCACGACGGAATTGTTTTGTAATAGTTTCAACTTGTTTATGGGCATTTTCAATGATTTCTTGTTTTTCATTCAGTACACTGATGTCAGCGATCCCTACTGTGATACCGGCATGTGTTGAATGTTTGTACCCTAAGTCTTTCATACGGTCAAGCATCTTAGAAGTTTCTGTTACTTTGAATCGTTTGAAGACTTCTGCGATGATGTTCCCTAAGTTTTTCTTCTTGAACGGTAACACTAATTCTTGCTCTTTGATATGTGCAGGAATATCCGTACCAGCTTCAACGAAGTATTTGTCCGGTGTTTGGACGGTCAAGTTGAAGTCTGTTGGTTCATTCAGATAAGGGAATTCAGGAGGCATGATCTCGTTGAAGATGATCTTACCAACTGTTGTGATCATCGTACGTTCTTTTTGCCATTCAGTAAATGGTTTTTCTCCTAATGAGTTAGGGTTCACACCGATACGTGAATGTAAATGAACGTATCCGTTGCGCCATGCGATAACGGCTTCGTTTTGATCTCTGAAGACCATTCCTTCGCCTTCGCGTCCTTCTTCTTCCATTGTCAAGTAGTAGTTACCTAGAACCATATCTTGAGAAGGAGTAACAACTGGTTTACCATCTTTAGGGTTCAAGATGTTTTGAGCAGCTAACATCAACATACGTGCTTCTGCTTGTGCTTCTTCATTCAATGGCACGTGGACAGCCATTTGGTCTCCATCGAAATCGGCATTATAAGCTTCACATACAAGTGGATGCAAACGGATTGCGCGTCCTTGTACTAAAACTGGTTCGAATGCTTGGATACCAAGTCGGTGAAGCGTAGGTGCCCGGTTCAGCAATACTGGGTGTTCCTTGATTACGTCTTCTAAAACATCCCATACTTCGTCTTCTTGACGTTCGATTTTACGCTTAGCGTTTTTGATGTTTGAAGCTAGTTCACGTTGAACAAGCTCACGCATCACGAATGGTTTGAATAATTCAATGGCCATTTCTTTTGGAAGTCCACATTGGTACATCTTCAAGAAAGGTCCAACAACGATAACGGAACGACCGGAGTAGTCCACACGTTTACCTAGCAAGTTTTGACGGAAACGACCTTGTTTCCCTTTCAACATATGAGAAAGAGATTTCAATGGGCGGTTACCTGGTCCAGTTACTGGACGTCCGCGACGACCGTTATCGATCAATGCATCTACTGCTTCTTGCAACATGCGTTTTTCGTTTTGAACGATGATTCCAGGTGCGTTCAAGTCTAATAAACGTTTCAAACGGTTATTACGGTTGATGACACGACGGTAAAGATCATTCAAGTCACTTGTTGCAAAACGTCCACCTTCTAATTGAACCATTGGGCGCAAATCTGGTGGAATAACAGGGATAACATCCATAACCATCCAGCTTGGTTGATTTCCTGAAGCGCGGAATGCTTCTAAAATATCCAACCGGCGGATTGCACGTGTACGTTTTTGTCCTTGTGCAGATTTCAATTCTTCTTTCAATTCGGCTGCTTCTGCATCTAGATCAACATTATCAAGTAATTGTTTGATCGCTTCTGCACCCATAGCAGCTTGGAATTCTTGTCCATATTGTTCACGTTTTTCGCGATATTCGCGTTCTGTTAACAATTGTTTTTTCTCTAAATTCGTGTTTCCTGGTTCGATAACCACATATGAAGCAAAATAAATGATTTCTTCCAAAGCGCGTGGGCTCATGTCTAATACAAGACCCATACGTGAAGGAATCCCTTTAAAGTACCAGATATGTGAAACAGGAGCTGCTAATTCAATATGTCCCATGCGTTCACGGCGAACTTTCGAACGAGTAACTTCCACTCCGCATCGATCACAAACGATTCCTTTATAACGGATACGTTTGTATTTTCCGCAGGCACATTCCCAGTCTTTTGTAGGACCAAAAATCCGCTCACAGAACAACCCTTCGCGTTCAGGTTTTAAGGTACGATAGTTAATCGTCTCAGGTTTTTTTACTTCACCGTAAGACCAGCTTCTGATTTTTTCGGGAGAAGCCAAACCTATTTGCATACTTTCGAATTTATTTACATCGATCAAAAGGGGTTCCCTCCATTTCATTTAATGGCAAACCGCAAGACGGCTGATCTTCGACCGCCTTGCAGCTCATAGACCGGATTAGTCTAAATTATCTTCTGCGGTTTCAAAGTTTTGGATGACATCGTCTCTTTCATCTTCCACTTGTTCAGCAGCTTTCTTTTCTAATTCTTTGGCAGTTTGCTGTTCGGCAAATTTTGTCAAAGCATCAACAGTGATCAAATCGTCGTCTTCATCGTCCATGTCGCGAAGTTCGATTTCTGTCTCTTCGATATCCAAGACACGCATGTCCAGACCTAGTGATTGCAATTCTTTCACCAATACGCGGAAGGATTCCGGTACACCTGGTTTTGGAATTGGTTCACCTTTGACGATTGCTTCGTATGTTTTCACACGTCCGACTACGTCATCTGATTTGTATGTCAAGATTTCTTGTAAAGTATAAGCCGCACCGTAAGCTTCCAGTGCCCATACTTCCATTTCACCAAAACGTTGTCCACCAAATTGAGCTTTACCTCCCAATGGTTGTTGTGTAACCAATGAGTAAGGTCCGATTGAACGTGCATGCAATTTGTCATCGACCATGTGAGCAAGTTTGATCATGTACATTACACCGACAGACACACGTCCGTCAAATGGTTCACCTGTACGTCCGTCGTACAGAACAGTTTTCGCATCGCTGGCCATACCGGCTTCACGAACTGTTTCCCATACGTCTTCATCACTTGCACCATCGAATACTGGCGTTGCTACGTGGATACCCAACTGACGTGCAGCCATACCCAAGTGTAATTCCAATACTTGTCCGATGTTCATACGTGAAGGCACCCCTAAAGGATTCAGCATGATATCGATTGGTGTTCCATCAGGTAGGAATGGCATATCTTCTTCCGGCATAATACGGGATACAACCCCTTTATTTCCGTGACGACCGGCCATTTTATCCCCTTCATGGATTTTACGTTTTTGAACGATATAAACACGAACTAACATGTTTACGCCTGGTGACAATTCATCTCCAGCTTCACGAGTAAAGATTTTCACATCGTGAACGATCCCGCCGCCGCCATGCGGTACACGTAATGATGTATCGCGGACTTCACGAGCTTTTTCGCCAAAGATCGCATGCAATAGACGTTCTTCTGCAGATAATTCTGTTACCCCTTTTGGCGTGACTTTCCCTACAAGCAAATCGCCATCTTGGACTTCTGCACCGATACGGATAATACCCATTTCGTCTAAATCTTTCAATGCGTCTTCCCCAACATTAGGGATTTCGCGTGTGATTTCTTCAGGTCCTAATTTTGTATCGCGGGCTTCTGATTCATATTCTTCAATATGAATAGAAGTGTATACGTCATCTTTTACCAAACGACGGCTCATGATGATCGCATCTTCATAGTTGTACCCTTCCCAAGTCATGAAACCAACTAAAACGTTTTGACCTAGAGCCATTTCGCCTTGTTCCATAGATGGTCCGTCTGCCAGAGTATCCCCTTTTTCGACTTTCTCACCCAAATGAACGATTGGACGTTGGTTGTAGCTTGTTCCGGAGTTTGAACGACGGAATTTTGTTACATCGTATTTATCTAATGCACCGTTGTCGCGGCGTACGCGGATTTCAGAAGCATCAACGTATTCAACGACACCGTCATGTTTACATAACAAAGCAGCTCCTGAGTCATGCGCTGATTTGTATTCCATACCAGTACCAACCCATGGTGCTTGAGGATTGATCAACGGCACTGCTTGACGCTGCATGTTGGCACCCATCAAGGCACGATTGGAGTCATCGTTTTCCAAGAAAGGAATACATGCTGTCGCAACGGCAACTACTTGTTTAGGTGATACGTCCATGTAGTCTACTTTATCAATAGATACTTCTAAGTTTTCACTTTGAGCACGAGCCATAACAACGTCTTGAGCAAATGTTCCATCTTCATTCAATGGGCTGTTTGCTTGGGCTACGATGTAATGGTCTTCGATATCTGCTGTCAAGTAGTCGATTTGGTCAGTAACACGACCAGTTTCGCGGTCTACACGACGATAAGGTGTTTCGATAAATCCGAATTTATTTACTTTCGCATAACTGGACAAACTATTGATCAACCCGATGTTTGGGCCTTCAGGAGTTTCGATCGGACACATACGGCCATAGTGGGAGTAGTGAACGTCACGAACTTCATAACCGGCACGGTCACGAGTCAATCCGCCAGGTCCTAAGGCTGAAAGACGACGTTTGTGTGTCAATTCGCCAAGAGGGTTTGTTTGATCCATGAACTGTGACAACTGAGAAGAACCAAAGAATTCTTTGATACTTGCCACAACTGGACGGATATTGATCAATTGTTGAGGTGTCAATGTTTCAGTATCTTGGATCGACATTCTTTCACGAACCACACGTTCCATACGTGCTAGCCCGATACGGAATTGGTTTTGTAAAAGTTCGCCGACTGAACGGATACGACGATTTCCTAAGTGGTCGATATCATCAACATTGCCGATACCTTCCATCAAGTTCAAGAAATAGCTCATTGAAGCAATGATGTCGGCTGGACGAACTGTTTTTACAGCTGCTTCTGGATAGCCGTTTCCAATCACGTTCACTTCACGTTCAGGATCTCTTGGTGAAAATACTTTGATGATTTGGACAGTCATTGGATCTGTGACCACACCATCTTCTGATGGATAGTAAGTCACTGAATTTAGACCGTTATCAATGAAAGGAGCTAATGTTTCCATGACTTGATGAGTCAAGACTGTTCCTTTTTCAACGATGATCTCGCCTGTTTCTGGATCAACTAATGTTTCAGCTAATGTCAGATTCAATAGACGTGTTTTTAAATCTAATTTTTTGTTTACTTTGTAACGACCAACGTTTGCTAAGTCGTAACGTTTTGGATCGAAGAAACGAGCATTCAGCAAGTTACGTGAGCTGTCTGCTGTTTTTGGTTCGCCTGGACGCAAACGTTCGTAAACGTCTTTCAAACCTTCTTCTGTTCTTGAGTCGCTTGCGTTTTTATGCAAGTCTTTTTCGACTGTATTGCGTAATGTTTCGCTGTCGCCGAAGATTTCAAAGATCGTATCATCGGAACCAAATCCTAACGCACGAACTAATACGGTTAAAGGAATCTTACGTGTACGGTCGATACGTACATAAGAGATGTCTTTTGCATCAGTTTCCATTTCTAACCAAGCGCCACGGTTAGGGATAACAGTAGAACCGAATCCTTCTTTTCCGTTTTTGTCGACTTTTCCATGGAAATAGACACCTGGTGAACGGACTAACTGAGAAACGATTACTCGCTCTGCCCCGTTGATGATGAATGTTCCTTGTTCTGTCATTAATGGGAAATCACCGAAGAATACTTCTTGTGCTTTGATTTCGCCAGTCTCGCGGTTTGTCAAACGCAATGTTACATGTAATGGTGCAGAGTAGTTTGCATCATGCGCACGAGCTTCTGCTACTGTATACTTTGGTTCTTTCAATTCATAATCTACAAATTCCAAAGATAGATTGCCATTGAAGTCATCGATTGGCAAAATGTCTTCAAACATTTCTCTAAGTCCCTCATCTAAGAACCATTGGTAAGAGTCTGTTTGAATTTCGATCAAATTTGGTAATTCCAACACTTCACTGATTCTTGCGAAACTTCTACGTTCGCGATGTTTTCCGTATTTTACTACGTGTCCAGCCAAGCTCTTCACCCCTCTAAAATGTCATTCAAAAAGACTACCCGATCAATTGTTACAATAATATTTCAAATATTATTTCTAGGTAACAACAGACATTTTTTGCGGCTTTTAGGCAAAAAAAAACCAAAAATAGAACATTCTCTTGAAACCTTACTTCGTGAGCTTCTACTTTTGTTTCCTTATATTAAAGCCGAAACGGACAATATTTCGTTTCTGCCTTTTCTTCATCAGATAGTTTTTGCAACTTCATATACTACACTTATTTTCTATAAAAGTCAACACTTCCTGGCGTTTCTTCTGCTTTTTCGCAATGTTTTCTTAATGTTTTCAATTTTATGTTTTCAATTATCTGACAATTCTTAATTGACAGACCGTTTTTTCTCGGTTATACTTTAGAAAATTCATTTTGTGGAGGAACTTCTATGCGAACCAACATCAAGCAAATCGTACCAACACAACTGAATAACTTTTTCTTTAGCTACTTTAGATAGGTTTGTATTCATCATGATGGATACAAACGTTAAACGACAGTTTGTATCTATGATGGCTAAAGAACTTTGTATTGCAGCAAAAAGCCACGTAGACAAAATGCTAAGTGGCTGAGCAGTGAAAATACAAAGTAAAAGTATCAAGCATTCTACTTTTCAATTTATTTTCCGACTTTTCAATCCATTTGGACATTTTGTCTGAATGGATTTTTTGTTTCCCAAAATTAAGGAGGAAAAAGAAATGAAAAAAAATATATTAATTGGATTAGGCGCTGCCCTGCTACTAGCTTTAGGAGGTTGCGCACAAAAAGACAATTCCGCAGAGGCATCAGATGGACAAAAAACAATTGGCGTATTGCAACTTGTACAGCATAACTCGTTAGACGCTGCCTATAAAGGATTCAAAGAAGGATTAGCAGAAGAAGGGTATAAAGAAGGCGATAATTTAACAATCGATTATCAAAATGCCCAAAACAACCAAGACAACCTGAAAAGCATGAGTGAGAAACTCGTCAAAGAAGATCCTGATTTGCTACTTGGGATCGCCACTCCAGCAGCACAATCTTTATTAAATGAAACAACCACTATCCCGATGACTGTCACAGCGGTCACAGACTTGGAACAAGCTCATTTAGTCACATCCAATGAAAAACCTGGCGGCAATGTGACTGGCACGACAGATATGGTGCCAATCGAAAAACAAATCAGCTTACTGTTAAATATCGTGCCAGACGCCAAAACAATCGGCATCATGTATAACAATGGTGAAGCCAACTCTAAGATCCAAGCTGATTTGGCAGAAAAAGAATTGAAAAAAGCGGGCGTAAAAGTCAAAGTACTGACAGCAAATTCCACAAATGATGTCCAACAAGTGACGAAAAGTCTAGCTAAAGATGTAGATGGAATCTATATTCCTACTGATAACACGTTCGCAAGTGCGGCAAGTGTTGTCGGTGAAGTCGCAAAAGAAACAAAAACACCTGTCGTTGCTGGCGCAGTTGATCAAGTCAAAGACGGCGGTCTAGCAACAGTAGGAATCGATTACGAAAGCTTGGGCAAACAAACGGGGATCATGGCAGCAAAAATCTTAGACGGCAAGAAGCCAAGTGAACTTCCTGTCGAAACAGCGAATGATTTGGAACTGTATGTCAATAAAGACATGGCCAAAGCATTAGGCATCAATCCAGACAGCATCAAAGAAGCTGAATAAAACACAGGAGGATTCTCATGACAAATCTGCTCTCTCTTTTCTTATCATCTGCATCGCAAGGGGTCTTATGGGCCCTACTTGCGATTGGTGTGTATGTCACTTTCCGTATCTTGGACATTGCCGACTTGACTGCTGAAGGAAGCTTTCCTTTAGGTGCAGGGATTGCGGCAGTAAGTATTACAAATGGCTATCATCCATTGACAGCTTGCCTCCTAGGATTTTTAGGAGGTGCGGCAGCGGGACTTGTTTCCGGACTGCTTCACACAAAATTAAAAATTCCCGCCCTTCTTGCAGGGATCATCACCATGACTGGTTTATACTCTGTCACATCCCGTGTGATGGGTGCGCCGAACATCTCTTTATTGGGTCAGCCAACGATCTTTCATTGGGTCGAGTCATTCGGCATAACAAAAGACAACGCTGTACTGATCGTCGGTCTGCTTTTTGCTTTGATCGTTGTATGTTTACTTGTTTTGTTCTTACGTACTGAAACAGGTCTTGCCATTCGTGCAACTGGCGATAATCTGGCAATGAGCGAAGCAAACGGGATCAATACAGATAATATGAAGATCATCGGTTATATGATCTCTAATGGATGCATTGCTCTTTCTGGCTCCTTGCTTGCACAAAACAACGGCTTTGCTGATTTGAATTCTGGTATTGGAACAATTGTGATCGGACTTGCCTCCATCATCATTGCAGAAGTTTTGTTACGTAACCAACCGCTATTTCTCCGTCTCTTGACTGTCGTTTTAGGTGCGGTCATTTACCGCTTTATTTTGGCGTTAGTCTTCGAACTGAATGTTGAGCCAAGTGATTCGAAACTTGCTTCTGCTTTCGTGCTAGTAATCTGTCTTTCTTTCCCGCAGATTCAGCAAAAATTCCATTTATCTCAAAAAAAGAAAGGCGGTAGTGTCAAATGAATGACGTCTTAACATTGGAAAATCTCCATCATACCTTTGAAAAAGGAACGATCAACGAAAACCATGTCCTGAAAGGTATCAATCTTTCCCTGAAACCCGATGACTTCGTGACGATCATCGGCGGAAATGGTGCAGGTAAATCTACTTTGCTGAACAGCATCGCCGGTACATTTTCTGTCGATCAGGGACAGATTTTATTGAATGAAAAAAATATCACGAAAAAATCCGTTGTTGAACGTTCGAAATCCATCAGTCGCGTATTCCAAGATCCTAAACTAGGGACAGCCGTGCGTTTAACGGTAGAAGAAAATCTCGCTCTTGCTATGAAACGAGGAAAAAAGCGCGGCTTCTTTCGTGGTGTCAAACCGCAAGATCGAACGTTTTTCAAAGAACAGCTGGCTCGGCTGAATTTGGGTTTGGAAAATCGTTTATCCTCAGAAATCGGTTTGCTGTCTGGGGGACAACGTCAAGCCATCACGCTGTTAATGGCTACATTGCAGCGTCCAGAACTAATCTTATTAGATGAGCACACCGCAGCGCTTGATCCGGCTACTTCCAAAACGGTGATGGAATTGACAGAAAAGCTGATCACCGAGCAGAATCTTACTGCTTTCATGGTCACACATGATATGGAAGACGCGATCCGCTATGGAAATCGACTGATCATGTTGCATCAAGGAAGAATCGTCGTCGATATCCAGCAAGAGGAAAAACAGCAGCTCACAGTACCTCAACTATTGGCATTGTTCAAACAAAACAGCGGCACGACGTTGAAAGACGATCAAGTACTTTTATCTTCATAATCAGAAAGAGGCTGGGAGAAAAATGAACGCCCACCCTCTTCTTTTTTCTCTTTCCTTCTTTCGTTTTTGTTTTATGTATCAACCGTTGTTTCTTCGAAAACTATTTTGTTCTCTCCTTCTTCCTGATAGAATGGATGGGAAAGGAGCTTGGTGCCATGACAACAAAAGACAAAGTACTTCATTTATTGAAGGAGACACCAGATTTTCTTTCCGGAGAAAAGTTAGCACAGCAACTGGAAGTTTCCCGGACAAGTATTTGGAAAGCCATCAAAGAATTGGAAAAGGCAGGCTATCGTTTTGAGCACGGGCCTACAGGGTATCGTTACCTGCCCTCTGACGTACTAGATGCAAAAGAAATCCAGCAAGAGCTACGGTCTTTTATTCCCGATTTGAAGGTACAAACGATGTTGACTTCTGAATCTACGATGAAAGATGCCAAACTGGCAGCAGTTCACGGAGATTCTGTTTCGAAGTTATTTGTTGCTGATACACAAGAACAAGCTCGTGGGCGTTTTGGACGACCTTTTTTTGCCGAACCTGGACGAGGAATCTACATGAGTCTCTTGCTCCATCCAGACAAACGTTTTGATGAACTGCCTCAATATACGATCATCGCAGCTAGTGCCTGTGTGAAAGCCATTGAATCGGTTGCCGGTCGTTCTGCTTCGATCAAATGGGTCAATGACATCTACATGGATGGAAAAAAAGTCTGTGGGATTTTATCTGAAGCAGTCAGTGATATGGAAAGTGGCAGGATCAGTCATATCATTATCGGGATTGGGCTGAATTTTTCTGTTCCTCAAAATCATTTTCCAGCTGATCTCCAAGAAAAAGCCACCTCTGTCTTTCCTGATGGACAAGCGAGTATCACAAGGAATCAGCTAATCAGCAAAATCTGGCAAGAATTGTTCACCTATCTTTCTCAACCGAAAAAAGCATTGGCCTTTTATAAAGAAAAATCATTCGTATTGGGAAAAAACGTGTCGTTCAATCAGAAAGGAACGACTTATGTCGGTCTTGCAAAAGAAATCGGCGATCATGGCGAACTGATCGTCCAAACAAATGAACAGGAAATGAGCCTATCTTCTGGTGAAATCAGCCTTACCTCTATCGGTTCCTGAGAAGAATAGCGCTCTGAAGAGGACACCGATTTCTATGCAGTGTCCTTTTGCGCTTTCCTCCGTATACCATTTTCCCTCACGCTGCCCCTCTACACTTTTTCCATTAACCAGAAAAAGACGTTTCGCCCACACCGATAAATCATGCTACCCTTCATATGTATATCTAACTGTAAAATAGAGAGGGAGTACGCATATGCCGAATGAAAATCAGATAGAAGAATTTAAAAAACATATCTGTACAATCGAAACATATAAGAACACTTTAAATGTACTACAAAAGACGAAACCTAAGAATAGTAAAGAGATGAGAATTAAAGCAACAAAAATAAAGACTTTGCAAAAAAAAATAGAAAACGCACAAGACACGCGTCAAAATCTTCTGATAAACCTATCTAACGACTCCAATGTCAAAAAACTTTCTGAAATCATAGAAAAATTTAATAAGAACGCATTAGAAGTAAACACAAGTAAGCAGACAGTAAATTCGAGGATTAGCTTCTTAGAAAAACGCTTATCGAAGTTAAATAAAAATCAAAAGAAAATGGAGCATCCAAAACGCTATTTTTGGGTTTCAAAACAAAAACTTAACGAAAAGAACCGAAAAATTTTAACAGAAATCAATATAATTCCCTCGTATCAACAACTCGACCTGTTGTCCTCCACTACGCCTATGCCTACTGTCATAGGCTACATAAAAAAAACGTTAGAAAAAGAAAAAGACAGTCTAGAAGCTAAAGATGTAGTCCAAATGGAATACAAGAAAAATCTTCCTTATTTTAACCACATTCTGGACCAATATGTAATAGGAAAAACTACCTCTGAAGAAATAGAGGAAAAAATAGACGCTTTCTCTAAGATGTTCTCATCTATTGAGTATGTCGATCAATTGATATATACTAATTTCCCTGCAGCTAAAAAACTGATCGAGAACGCGCTAGAAAGAAGCCAACTAACTAACCAACCGGTAGAAGCTAGAAATGTCCGGCTTCTAAAAGAAAAAACACTTACTTCATCTGCTATACAGACAACAAATGAAAATAAAGAAATGCAAGGCTCAACTAGCAATAATTCTCAAATAGACGCTAATCTAGATAGTAATAATCTATCACAAAAAACTCCTACTTCATCTGCTGTACAGTCAACAAATGAAAATAAAGAAATGCAAGACTCAACTAGTGATAATACTCAAATAAACGCTAATCTAGATAGTAATAATCTATCACAAACAATGTTGCCTCAAAATAAACATATAACAACAACTCCAGAAAAATCATTTGTTCAAATAACAGACACCCTAGATTCTTTTAATATAAATTTGACGTTTACTAAAAATATTTCGGTAGATAACAAATTAGATTCCATACTAAGCGAAGATAACAACGGAAGGACAGATATGATCCATGTCAATAATTTCCATGAACTGACAGAGAACATTACTGCTAGTGATATTGATTCGGAACATTCTGTAGCTAGTAATTCTAATAAAAAAAACATTGAAGAAATACTATCTACTCCTTTATCAGAAATACCAGAAGAAAATAATTTTAACCATTTATCAGTAGACAGAAAGCGAAGCGAAATAAAGATCCTTAATATGAATATACCTGCCAATGAGCTCAAAGAGTTAAATACTCTTTTATCAAAAAGACCAGAAGAAAATAATTTTAACCATTTATCAGCAGACAGAAAGCGAAGTGAAACAAAGATCCTTAATGTAAATATACCTGCCAATGAGCTCAAAGAGTTAAATACTCTTTTATCAAAAAGACCAGAAGAAAATAATTTTAACCATTTATCAGCAGACAGAAAGCGAAGTGAAACAAAGATCCTTAATGTAAATATACCTGCCAATGAGCTCAAAGAGTTAAATACTCTTTTATCAAAAAGACCAGAAGAAAATAATTTTAACCATTTATCAGCAGACAGAAAGCGAAGTGAAACAAAGATCCTTAATGTAAATATACCTGCCAATGAGCTCAAAGAGTTAAATACCACTGTATCCAATGACACCAACAGACAGGAAGTAAATCCAAAGAAAGGATGCCCAACCACTCACGAACTCTAGCACAGGATTTTTATCCGCCTGCTCTCTCTTCATTGGCGTACCGTAAAGCAAAAAGCGATAGATGCTCCTTGAACTGGATACATCTATCGCTTTTCTATCAATGGTGATAAAGCTATTATGTTTTCTTTTACTATTCAGTTTTTATGATACCCACAAAGGACTATTTGCTAGTCCTTTGTGAACGTACCTATGAAAATCATAGGTTATGTGCTTTGATTCTTATCTATTTTTCATCGTCTTTTGATCAAAAGATCATTGAGGAACGATGTCAATAGAGCCGATAGAACCTGCGCGATAGTTTTCGATGACTATCAGTGGCAGGCATTGCTGATACCATCTTCTTCCCTAGGATTGAGATAGTTCACCTTTTCTTCTTGAAGCGTGCGACTGATATTGAGCACGTGATTTTCCGCTTGCAAGTCTTCATTGATGAACATATTTATCATACTCGTCAACACTAGCGTTGATAGTAATAGACTACCAATGATTTTTTTTTTCAATCAAATTACTCCCCTTTTATTATCTATGTAGCAACCAACTTACAACTAAAAAATCAACGCATCTCATCCCCCTATCTGACATTCTCGTGTTTCCATCTCCTATGATAAAGGACTATTTTGTTTTTTAATCTTTTTGTATGCGATTGCAACACTTTTAATAACATATTTGTTATTTTTTCCTGTTTGCTACATAGATAGAATAATAAATAGAGTGATCAAGAAAGTTCTTTTGCTTTTGGAAAGAACTTCAGCTGGTTCTCAGGTGCTTCACACACCACTTGCATTTTGAATTTTTTCTCTGCGACAGAACGGATCAAAAATTTGTCTGCGCTCGTCAATTTTATCCCGCTTTCTTTTTCGATGTCTTCAAATGTAAATGCCTGTTTCTCTCCTTTTAGCCGAAGGATCAGGGGCGGGACATCTGTACGTGTTAAATTAGTGATGAGTTTTTTCAAATGCATCCTCCTCGATTTGATTTTTGCGGACAGCTGTTTTTCTCTTAGGTAAACAGTAAGAATTGGCTGATTGCTCTGCCAATTTCACTTATGTTTTTACTATAACATGTTTTTTTTCATGCCTTGGGACCATAATTTCTAAAAATAAAAAAGAATGATACGAAGAAAAAAAGCCTTTGACAACAAGGATAAAAGTGGATTGAAAAAAATCGGTACGAATCTTTTTTCATAAATAATCCCCTTGGTTTATTTTTTATGGGAAATATCAGAAAACCGTACCAGATATTTTCCACCTTAGAAAAAGACGGAACAAAAACAAAAAGAAAGCATGATAAAGTGAATATAAAGATATAAACAAAAAGAAAAGAGGAATTGACATGCCAAAAGAAGATATTGCAAATTCACCAGATTATAGGCAAAAAACGCCGTTAGATAAAATGATCAGTAATATTCAAAACCCTCAAACAAAAGATCTTGCAATACAGCTAAGAGATCAAATAAACGTTATGGAAAGCATAAACGCGCACAGATACACTAACTACACACCTGATCACACAATAGAAAAGGATAATAAGGCATATAACCGGGCACAAAAAGAAGTGTCAAACATCCGAGCAGTACTGAACAAACAAGCCCCAGAAATATTAAGTAAATTTGATGATGCTAGAGAAAAAACGCAGGAAGAACGGGCACAACGACAGCAAAAGAATCAATTATATGCAAAACAAGATGCAATACAACTTGATAAATTAAAACAGTTTAAGAATTTGCTAGGTCAACAACAAAAAAATATAAAAAAATATAATAAAGTAAATACATTCTGGAATAGACGTTATAACAAAAATAAAATCACGCTTGCAAAGAACAAATACGTACTTACTCAAGTAGAAATTAATGAGAGATCCAAAGCTGATCAATCGTTAGGTTGGAATGCTAGGAAAGAGATGGCAAAACTAGAAAATCCACCTAAAAACTTACAAAAAGCAGTTGAGGAATACACACAGAGCCTTTCTAAAAGCCCAACCTCTTATGACGTAAAAACCAAACGAAAATCCACACACACCCACGAAAAATTAAAATTGGATGAAATAACTCAACTCGCTAGTGAAAGAAGCAGTAATTCAAATCTATCAAGTGCATCGCTGCCGAAACCTAACCATACACTTGGAAAATAATACTCAAGAAGCCCATCAACCGATTTCAATCGATTGATGGGCTTTTGTATTCGTACATCATTTTTTTCAAATCATCAGCTTTCTAACTTACGAAGCAACCTCAAATCGATAGCGGATGTCCAATCCAATGTTGACTTCTTGCTGATAGTTCCCGAAGTATTGACCTTCGATCATAAACTGGGTTTGTTCATTCGGTGCTAGCTCAGCCACTGCCTGATTTGGTGTACTTTCATAAAGATCAACAAGGATATTGCTCGTCTTGTAATTCATACGAAGTTTTGCTGCTGCCCTCTCTGCAGATGGATCTGCATCAGCTGTGCGTAACAGCTCCAAGTTATTCGTATTGTTCGTGATGTTGATTTCTTCCACGCTGACTTTCAGATTTCTCGTTCCTGCATTTTCAATATAGTAAAGCGGAGAAGAAACGACTCCTTTATTCACATCAGATGTACCGAAAAGTAGTTTCTTAGGAATCTTGACATCGATCCATTCCGTCGAGTTCTCCACGATAAATGGCACCGTATAGTTATACTTCGCTGTGCCACCTGTCGCTAATGTTTCTTCTACTTCGATGATCCCGTTACTTGTTCCAGCCTTGCTTGTGTCAGGATATTGGATGAACTTTGTCACATTAATCGTATCGAATCCGTCAGTCGACAGATAGGATTCGATATTTTGAATTAATTCCTCTTCCGTCAATCCACTTTCAATGGTTTGCGTTTCTACCTTCAATTGGTTGATATGGAGTAGATTTAATCCAGACTGAGTTAGTTCATAATAGGCTGTGTCAAACCCTACTGTTTCTGTAACTAATTGATTATCTCTTGAAACCCATGTATTAGCTCCATTATAGTTAGTGAGATTATCTAATTTTTTCACTGAATGCGAAAGAACATCTCCATAACTTAAACTATTATTGATTCCATTCAACTGAGAATTCCATCTATCCATCAACTCTTCCGGTGTTTGATCCACCGTAACATAAGAAACAGTATGAGATGAAACAGTTAAATCTGGAGTAGTGAATAGCTGTATCGTCGGTCTTGCTGTTAACTGAACCCAATCACTAAATCCACTTCCTTTAGTAGCTACCAATTTAGGAACACCGTTGTTATCAAGTAAAGAAACAGCGCTGAGCGTTTCATTCATAGATTGTGTTTTAGAAACGATCGAATGCCCCCATGTCACTTCGTATGGGATTTCTAATTCTAAAGATGCAGTGGATCTAATAGAAGTTACTTTGACTTTTGCATTGCGAGTACCTACTGAGGCAGTATCAAAATTGGCAAGTAACTCTACTTCGTACTGATCTGAAGGAATCTCTAAACCATTTAGTGTGACATCTTCTAGCAAATCATGAAGGTCTAACTTACCCGTATCTTCTCCCAGTATAAATTCTTGAGCTACTGGTTTCGCTTCAAGCATAGCCATTGGCTCAAATCCATCTTCTGTCACTTTATAGTAAGCATAGTTCGTACCATAAGTGTAATTTTTCTCCTGTTCATTTTCCATCAATAAGTTTTTATTTTTATAGTTATTTGATTCCTCTTCTTCGATGTGATAGACTTTCACGACATCTCCGACAGCTACAGCTAGCGGAGACCCATTGTTGAATTGATTGATCGAATCTTCTACGATCATTCCCCCTGTTACTTCATGCATGAATTTCCTTGATCCATCAGATAATACTTCGATGGAATAGTAAACCGTGTCTGGGAACAACTGATGGACTTGACTGGTAAGTGAG
Source organism: Enterococcus sp. 10F3_DIV0382 (assembly GCF_002140245.1). Taxonomy (NCBI): domain Bacteria; kingdom Bacillati; phylum Bacillota; class Bacilli; order Lactobacillales; family Enterococcaceae; genus Enterococcus; species Enterococcus sp. 10F3_DIV0382. Next base: position 178,672 of record NZ_NGMF01000001.1, read on the forward strand.
TAGATCTCACCTTTCGTTGTAACGATCTGCATAGCCCCATTCGCATTTTTGTTTAGACTGTACACACCGACTGTTCCGTAACCATAACCTTTTAATTTAAGCGTACTTCCCCATTTTACTTCATAAGGTATAGTTATCTGTGTCACACCTAACCCGTCCGTAGTACGTACTTCGGCTTCCACTTCACGGGTACCGACCAATGTCGTATTAAGATCTGAGTGTAAGACTACTTCATACTCACTTGCGTCTACGACTGTGCCATTTACTCGTACATTTCTAATCAATTCCTTTAGATTGCGTCCATCGACACTTTCACCTAAGTTAAATGTCTGAGGAACTGCTTCGGCTTCCAACTGTTTGATCGGAACTAATCCATTGTCAGTCACTCGATAATAAGAGAAAAGTGTGCCGAAGGAGTAGTTCTCCGCAACTTCATTTACCATCAGTCTGCTTCGAGACCGAGATTCTGCATGGTAGACTTTGATGATATTCCCCGAAGAGACCTCTAATGGCTGACCTTGATTGAACCCATTGATTGCATCCCTGATAACTGCATTACCCGTGACTTCATATTGATAGGTACTTGTTTCTCCGTCTAATACTTCGATTGAATAATACACGAGATTTGCGTAATAGGGGTGAACGTTTAAATATTGACGAGTACTGTTATCACCAAATGTCGAATGAAGTTGTAGCTTTCCGTTCCTATCTTTTATCAAACTGTAGGATCCGACTGTATTTCCACCAAGTCCTCTCAAGGAAATCGTACTTCCCCATTTGACCTCATACGGCACAGTTGTTCTCAGGATGCCTAATCCATCCGTCGTGCGTATTTCGACCTCTACTTCACGCGTATCGATCAATGTCGTATTGACTTCGGAACGTAACGAGATTTCATATTCACTTGCATCCACTGCTACACCATTTACCTGCACATCCGTAATGAAGTCTTTTAGGTCACGTCCGTCCGTGTTTTCACCTAAGTTAAATGTCTGAGGAACTGCTTCAGCTTCCAAGTGTTTGATCGGAACTAATCCATTTTCCGTTACTCGGTAGTAAGAAAAAGGTGTACCGAAGGAGTAGTTTTCCGCGACTTCATTTACCATCAGTCTGCTTCGACTGTTAGATTCTGCGTGATAAACTTTGACGACATTTCCCGAAGATACTTCCAATGGATTGCCTTGATTGAATCCATTGACTGCGTTTCTGATAATCGCATTACCTGTGACTTCATATTGATAGGTGCTTGTTTCTCCATCAAATACTTCGATCGAATAGTAGACACTGCCTCCATAATAGGAATGGACTTGCGAACCTTGATTCGTTCTATTGTCACCAAATGTCGAATGAAGACGCAGTGTGCCATCGGTGCTTCTCGTTAAACTATAGGCGCCAACTGTACGATCACTAAGCCCTCTTAAGGAAATCGTACTTCCCCACTTGATGGTAATCGGTACCTCGATGATTGAAACAGCTCCTTCTAAATCTTCTAGTTGAATACTAGCTGTCATCTCTCCAACGAGATTTATATCTGGTCGATTTTGATAAGTTGCTTTCAGAGCTGACGGATCGTCTCTGTCATCTGATATATTTTCTAGTAGATCCATCGGCGAATCCGGCAATGCTTCTCCTAAATATAATTCTTGCGCAATGGGGTCAGCTGTTGGAGGGGTGTTCTCTGCCTCAACTGTGAATGAAATCTCATAGTCATAGGAAACTATTTTCCCTGTAGATAAGGTTTCTTTTACACGGATCGTCCCACTTGCCGTACCGACTACAGAAGTGTCTGGGTACTGGATGAATTTATCCAAGCTGACACCTTCTACACTTGATACATCTAGAAACTCAGCTAATCGGCTATCTAACTCACTTTTCGTCGTTCCTTGTAGGATCGTATGACTTGATGGAGTAAGTTTACTGATATTCAGTGCTCGATAACCGCCTGCTGTGATTTCATAGTAGACTTCACCGCCATTATAGACAAATTGCTCGTTTTCTGTCACTGCATTCCCCGCTGGTACTGCTACCCATGAACGCACGACATCACCATAGTTAACTGATTGTGTAGTCCAGCGGCTTAAAACATCATCCTCTTGTTCTTCGCCTTGCGCAGTTACTGTTTGACCGGCAGAGTCATTCGTTAGATCCACACTGTTTTTTTGACTCAAGTCGTACCAAGAAAAGTTATAGTAATCTCTTCCAGCATAATTTGGAGCTATACTTTCAGACGTACCAGTAGATCTCCATCCTTTACTTGCAGTGATCAACGGATGATTTCCACGATGATGTAAAGTAAAAGCAGCAGCTGTCCTACTAACGAGTGGGAATCGTCCAAAGACGATACTGTCTCCCCATATGATTTCTATAGCGACAGGTATCTCTTGAGAGAGAGCTGTGTCATTTACAGTAATCCGTAACGATTGTACTCTTCTAGCACTCACGGTATCTGTAGCGATAGGCGCAGAAGTCATTTCCACTTCATATCGATCTTCATCAAGCTTTTCTCCATCCACCACGACATCTACAAACTGACGAAGATCCACTGTGTTCATGTCTGTTCCTAGCAATACTTTATTATCAGTCTTAGCCGTTACTTCAAGTTTAGAACTAACAACAAATGGCACTGTGTAGTTGTAAGTAGCTGTCTTTCCAGAATCGAGTATCTCTTCGACTTGGATGACCCCGTTTTTCCTTCCATTAGTAGCCGTGTCTGGGTAGGTAACAAAACCTTTTACTTTCACTCTACCAGAAGTCCCCACATTTATATAATTAGCAACATTTTGATCTAGTTCTTCTCTGGTCATCCCATTAAAAATCTCATGTTCGGAGACCGATAACTTATGGAGTTCAAGTTGACGATACTGACCATGCGAAAGAATCTCAAAATATTCTGTTTGCGCGCTCCCGGTATAATCTGGCATCTGACCTTGCTTTGATAACCAGATCTTCCCCTCTGCATGGTAGGCAACGGCAAGATCCCCAGGAGTAGGAGTGTAACTGCTATTATTCCACCTGTCCAGAGCTTGTAGTTTAAAACTGCTTCCCATTACTCGGTGGGTTATTTTAGTGGTTCCACCGGAAAGATTATTTAACAAAATAGTAGAGTTGACCCCAAATATACCAAGGCTGTAGTAAGCGTTAGAACTGTTCATGCCCTCACCTATTATATCTAGGACATCATTTCCTTCAGCTGCAAATGCCTCTATCCTACTAGACATCATTCGATAGGCTCCTCCAACTGGTGCCCATCTGTAATTGTTTCCAAAGACGATCGTATCCCTATCCGTATAACTCACCTCTATAGGAATATCCTGACTTATTACCGTACCATTGGATATCCGAACAGTTATCGGTAGTTGATGTGTACCAATCGTTGTAAGTTTCTTATCTGGCGCAGATATACTATAGTCATCCTGACCGATAGGAACACCATCTAGCAATACATTTATAAACTGCTTATAATTTATCCCATTTGTGTTACCTGGGTACGTTGAACTTACAGCAGTGTGTTGGCCTAAAGGAAATGATCCGGGATCATTGACCTGGAGTGTATATGGATTACTACTGACCGTAAAGTTCCCGATCGACAGATAAGAGATCGGTACATCTTCTATAGGCGTAGCAGGCACCTGACCACCTGAAGCTACGGCAGTAGAGCCTAATACAAGATTATGAATCCCAGCTGTTAATTGGTAGTTAGTACGGTTGCTGACTCTTGTTCTAGTGATCGTCCCTGACATCGTCATCGTGAAATTATTATTGTTTATCGTGTGATTCGAAGTAATACTAAGATCACCAGAAGCCCCCCCAACTTCGACGACTTCCGTGCGTCCAATCTGATAATTATTTGCATAAGAATTTCGGCCATAGTGCATCCTGTTGACAAAAGCAACACCGATATTACCATTACCAACGATAAATGAGATCCAGTCACTGCCGTTCCCATATACGAGAGAATGGGTCGGGAACGTAAAGCTGTAGGAAATACTGTCTCCTACATTAGGTCCCAATTCTGACAAGTTACTGACTCCCGTATTAAATCCAGGTTGGACTGCTGCTCGATAAGAACTTTCCCCGTTTCTTCTCAGGTCTTCACGATATTGGGGAAGATTGGGAAGGGGAATCTGCGGACTTGGCACAGCTAGTTCCGGTACGGGAATAGCTGACTCTGTCTGTGGTTCGACGGACGTTGGTTCCGTTGATTGTTCTTCTGCTACAGGTTCTTCTGTAGGCTCTGCTACAGCTTCCTCCGCCACTTGTGGTTCGGCTGTTGGTGTTTCTTCACTTGCGACCTCGCTACTTTCAGACGTCAAGGTTGAAACTGCATAGACGAGGGTAGTTGGACTGATGCTAGAAATCATCAACGTAAAAACTGCTAGTATTTTGAATAGTTTCATTTTTCTCTCCTCTCTCTTTTGTATTTGTTCGCCTGTCTAAACATCTGTGTCTCCAGACAAGGCTTTTTTACTCAATAAAGAAAGAGAACCGAGGAGAAGCAGCACACCTGCTGCCGTTACCCATCTACTTGTTTCTACAGCATTCGTTTGAGGCAAATTGCCCTTAGTGTCGCTAGAACCGGATGTTCCTGACGTATCTCCACCGGTACTTTTCCAGAATCAGTTGCGGAATCTGCAGTTGAACCTGCATCAGGCCCAGCACTTGACCCTGTTTCTGGATCTGTGCTTGGATCTGTTCCAGGTTCCGTTGGTTTTTCTGAATAGATCAGACCGCTGACTTCGATCGTGCTTTCTTTTTCTGCTGCATCTGCCAAACTGTTCATTGATAAGCAGAAAAATCCCAGAAGGAAAACCAGTGGAATGATCCCTGTTTTTTTCATTTTTTTATACCCCTATAGCTTCAAATTGTAAGACAAGTTCGTATTGAGGATTAATTGCTTCCCCAAATTGGAAATTCGCTCCGACACTACCAGAGAAAGTAAACTCTGAGACATCGTCCTTGTTCGGCAATGTCACTGACTCACGTGGAAATTGCGGCGCAGTTGTTGGATTGACTAAAGGGATGGATGTACTACTACTTACACTATCCATGTTCAACACTAATTCCGGCACTTTGTCTGCATCTTGCCCTTTTACGAAGTTTCCAACAGAGACTTTCACGCCTTTTACCGAGTTGTTTCTGATTTGGTAGATTGGCGCTACGATCTTTCCTTCTGTTGCATCTGTTTGTCCGAATAACACTTTTGTCGGAATCGATACATCGATCCAATCCACTGGATCAGTTGGTTCTGGTCCTGGTCCCGGATCTGTCGGGTCCCATTCTTTGAAGGTACCTTCTGCTGGGATCGTGGCATTGTCTTGTTTTTGGACAGAATCATACACCGTATTTGGATCAGGTTCTCCTCCGACCCATGTATAAGCGCTTACTGTTTGCCCAATCGCCGCCGTGCTTAATAAAGCAAGTGCCGGCACCATCACTTTTGCAGATAATTTCATTTCTTTTCCTCCTAAAAATATATGTTTGCTATCAGTTAACTTTCAACTGTTAACTTCCCTACGACAGAAGACGTTCCGACTACGTTTGATTCATCATCTAAAAACTGGACGGTACTAACTGTCTTGTATGTGCCTTCTTCAACTTTTCGCAGTAGTTTTCCTTCCGTCACATATTGTTCTGGCTGGATTACACCCGAGATATAAATCTCTTCGTCTTCCCCTTCTATATAAGTTGTGACTTTGATCGCATATTCATTGCTGGGCGGGTTTTGGATATTCACTGATCCCGGATCGTCAGAGGTATCAAAACGCATCGTTGTATCTAACTTCAATCGTACGTAATCACCGTCTGCTTGGTCCTGTAGAAAATTGCGCAGTTCTTCTTCTGACATGTCTTTGATAAATGACTGGTCTCCACTGTTTAAGTTCATGATCACTTCGGGTTCTCTCCAAAAATGATCATAGATAAAAAAGCCAATAAGCATAGTTGTCACGATCGCTAGAGCAGCGATAAGCTTTTTTTTATGTCGCTTTATCAGAATGCCTCCCTCCTTTGTCGTTTTTTTATCGATAGAGCTATTATGGTTTTATCTACAAAAACAAACGAATGGTATCTGATTTTTCTATTTGTTTTTCTCGTTAAAACCGCCTACCTGTTACTACTTTATCAGATGCCGAACGGTCTCTTAGAACAGTTTTTTCCTTTTACAGAAATATGTGGATGACCAGAAAAGTTAAATGAACTTCCTTCTTATTGGATTATTTATTAGGATGAAATAGTAACCGATTACAATGGAAAATGGAGGGATTTGAAATGAAAAATAGAAAATCACGTTTACTGACGGCTTCACTATTATGTTAGTACATTCCTTACTACTATTCCTACTCTACAAGTAGAAGGAACCTCTTTACCAGAAAGACAACCGAGTGTTGCAACAGTACATAGAGAAATGAATACAGAACTAGAAAATATACTCACCTCAGAAATAGACCCACTTGTATCTACTTTCATTACGCGAGTGGTCGAGCCTGAAAACCAAACAGCGATCCAAATCAAAGATAGGAACTTGGAACGTTGTTTGAAGGAGCACTTTGGTTTAAGTGAAAACGAACCGATTACCGATAAACATATGGAGAGTTTGATCGTATTAGATGTCTCTAATCAGGAAATTGCAGACTTGTCAGGCATGGAACATGCAAAGAATATAGAAAACTTTCGTTTCAACAATAACCGTGTGTCTGATTTGTCCCCTTTAGGAGAACTTCCTAATATAAAAATTATCGGAGCAGATTCTAACCAGATCAGCAGTTTGGAGACACTAAAAGATTGTCCCTTCACTTGAACTGTTGTCCTTGGTAAATAACGGTTTGACTACACTAAGAAGAATAGCCATCTGTACCTCCTTAACTCATCTATGGATTTCAAGAAATCAGGTGCCTACATTAACAGAGCTATACAATCTACATAATTTGGAGATGATCGAGTTCAACTATAACCTTGTCGCAGACATCTCACCATTGAAGAACCATGTCAATCTAGAAAGAATTTACGGAGCACATAATCAAATCCGCCGATTGGATGACCAATTACAGTTTCCAAAATTGTCCCTCTTAGAGTTAGGGTACAATGATTTCCCTTACTTAAATAATGAGGCGCAACTCCAATTCTTGAATAAGATCGCACAATTCACCACACTGGAAGCCTTAGGTCTTTCAAACAATAATCTTTCTACGATCGAACCTTTAGAAAGTTTAGTGAATTTGAGAAGTGTCTTTTTAACTGCTAATAAATTGACATCAATTGACACTTTGAAAAACATGCCTGAAATAAGCTTTCTTAACGCCAGAGACCAATTAGTCAGCCCATCTGTCGCCACTGTCTATACACCATTTCCATTACGTATCAGAGATCGTTTTGGGCAGTTACCTGAAATCGTCTTTGATCATCCCGGTACCTATGACGGAGAGAATGTGATTTGGCATGAAGCTGGTACGAACAATCTTCACTGGTACACCACAGGCGGTGCTTCAATTGAATTTAGTGGTACCGTCATCCAACAAGCGATTCCTGATTACCGACCGTCTCAGCCTGGAAGAATTCGCTATACATTCAATCCAAGAAGCACGACAGTTACTTGGGAGCCTTCAGTAGATCATTACGGTATCAGTCACTACGAATTCTATCTATGGGACTTTCTAATTGCTACAACAACGGAACCCGAATTCATAGCTGAGGACATTCGTCATCATGGACAATACCCAATCACGATCATTGCCGTTTCTAACAGCAGGAGAAAATCAGATCCTGCTTTCGATCTTATATATAGATCATGGATGCCAATCAACTAAAATCAAAAAAGAACTTACGACTTGTTTTTGTCGTAAGTTCTTTTTTATTTAGTGTCTTAGTCTTTCAATCCCAATAAACGTCTCGCATAGATCACCTGACCAGAGTGCATGGCAGCATCATCAATAATAGAAACAAGACGCATCCCTCGCGTGACTGGTGGTGTCCAGTTTTCGTCAATTACTTCATCTAGCTCGGAAGGTTCTAACCCTCTTAAATAGGAAAGAGCAGAATCAGAAGCAGCCCGCAAGTACCCTAGCAAGTCTTCTACTTGATTAGTTTGGATTTGTTTTGCTCGTTCCAGACTGTGCTTCCAATCTTGTTCGTCATCTGCTATTCTCATCGGAAATCGGCTTTCCCAATCTTGGCTGTGCCAAATTGGAGAGGTACTGGCTAAATCAGCAATCTGGAAATCCAATTCTCGAGCGGTATGCCAAGCCAGCCAAGTCATTGATTTGATTTGTGGGGCTCTATCTTCCACTGGAAAACGGTTGGCCTCCTCAATAGAGACACCTTCAAACAAACGTTCAAATCGCTCGTATGCTCGGTCTATGCTCTCGCATAACATATCTAAATAATTCATCTATTTTCCTCCTTTTTATTTATCCTACTTGCTTTTTCCTAACTCTAGGATTTCTACTTATATGTTACTACACCCCCTCATTTTTTACACTTTCCAGTCACTAGTATGAATCGTTTGGAGATTGAAAGAGAAAGATGTTCTCTATTTTCCATTTGAACAAAAATCAATAAAATGAATGATTCATTAATATTGTTTAAATAAACAATGATTTTTTAAACAAACAGTTTAAGCCTAGGAAAAAAAGAGTATAACAGGAAAATGTTTGAAATGAAAGGAAGGGAAAAGATGAAAAAAAGGGTAAGTTTATTAATATTAGTTACTTTATTGTTCAACATCTTTTCGTATGGTGTGGCTGTTTCAGCGGAGACATTTCCTAAAGATCCTGGGAATGTTTATAATGATTTAACTGGTAACTATGGTTTGCTGGGAATTGCTGGTCAATTCCATGTATTTGCCAAAAACAAGACAACAGTTAATGCCCATACAGACGGAAATATAGCAACACATGAACTGGATGCAAATAATAATTTTGGGACAGAGCTTCATGAAGGCTTATTGAACCAAGAGATCAATTATATACAAAAAACTGATTCTTTCATTAATTCTTCAGGTATCCCTACTGGCGACACAAGAGTAAATAAATTTGTCGTTGGTAGTGATGTGGATGTAGCATTACAAGATGGACATCCTACGGTTAATGGATCAAGGCTTGATCACTTAACTCCGGATGATTTTTATAAAGACCGTGATGGTAACGAATATATTGATTTCGAGCAAGAGTTTGCTAGATTGAATGTAGCAGCAAATGACCTTGCAACTGCCACCCCAGGTAAAACATATACTGCTGCGGATTTTCCAGACATGAATAATCGAACAATTGATTTGACTGGTCTATCAGATTGTGGATTTTTATTGGTAAATATCGACGCAGAAGTGTTAACGATGAATACGCCACTTCAAATCATCAATCCAAGTGATCAAGTAGTCGTATTCAATGTCATCAACAGTTCTTCTGCATTGAACGTACAGTCACCAATCAAATACAACGATCGTTCAAATCATGAAACAGAAGATTTTTCGGATGCGAATATCTCTTGGAATTTCGGAAATGAGATGACTGATTTGACAATCAGTGCTCCTTTTCAAGGAACGATTCTTGCGCCTAATGCCACTATTCACATTACTCAAAACCAAGATGGAACGATTATAGGGACAAATGTGATTTTAGATGCGGCCACCAATTGTTGGGATCCTAACGAAATATTTATCAGCGACAATGGTACAGGCGGTACAGATACAACGTCCACAAGTGACAGCACAGATTCTACTACCACATCAAGTGATAGCACAGATTCTACTACCACAAGTGATAGTACAGATACAACTGCTACAAGCGATAGCACAGATTCTACTACCACAAGT
>NZ_NGMF01000001.1:188878-224497 GCF_002140245.1 Enterococcus sp. 10F3_DIV0382
GACACAACGACTTCAAGCGATAGCACAGATTCTACTACCACAAGTGATAGTACAGATACAACTACCACATCAAGTGATAGCTCGGATTTTACTACCACTTCAAGTGACAGTATCGATACGGCAGATACAACATTTATCACAAGTGATAGTCGTCATGCAAGTGTCTCTTTCCCAAGAACAAGTTCGGATAACAAGACGAACGTTAACTTAGCTAATAAAACAAGCGATGATCGTTTAAATAAATCGAAAAAAGTACTTCCTAAAACTGGAAGTCAATCAAATAATTGGATAACAATCGCAGGCGTTATATTACTTGTAATCGGTTTAAGAATCACTTTCATGAGTAATAAGAAGTCGAAAAGATAAAAAAATGAACCGAGATAAAAAATAAAGAGCAACGTCAGTTAGTGACATTGCTCTTTATTTTTGCTTGTTAACATCAAAAAAGCCATTTCAAGTGATCCAAAAACACGTAGATTTCATCCTTAGGAATTTATCCACGTGTTGCACCAATTTCTGTTCAGTCTTTGCGGTCTAGAATCAATTGAGTAAGGGAAAAAAGATTTTCTCTCGTTCGAAGAGAGGTATCAGGTAATTTCTTGATTTCTTTCAACGCCTTTTCTGTGTAGGCTGCTGCTAATTTCTTGGCTTCTCCCACACCTCCTGTACGTTCAACGATTTTGCGTACAGCTTCAATATCTTCTTCTGTCATTTCCGTTTTCTTCTCTAAATAAGGCAGTAAACTCTGTTTGTTTTTTTGCAAAGAATAGATCAATGGCAAAGAATAGACTCCTTGACGCATGTCTTCTAGTACAGGTTTCCCGATTTCCTGACTCTCTTTTGTATAATCCAAAATATCATCGATAATTTGGAAGGCCATCCCGATAGAGAGTCCGATATCTCCTGCTTTTTTTGCGAAACGCTCGCTTGTTCCACTTTCAAAAGCGCCAACAGAACAACTTAGTTGGAACAATTCAGCTGTCTTACCTGAGATATTCTCCAAATATTCTTTTACAGAAAGTTCATAATTATAGCGATCATCCATCTGCCCTAATTCGCCATTCAATACTTTTTCCATACTGCGAGAATTCAATTGAAGACTTTTCAGGGAAGTCGAGTAATCAGACAATAGTTTAAAACAGCAGACGAATAAATAATCTCCTGCATAAACAGAAACGACATTCCCAAACTGACTACGGATATTAGGCTGACCACGCCGCAGATCTGCTTCATCAACGATATCATCATGAATCAGTGTGGCCGTATGGAGCATTTCGATGGAAGCTGCCAAAGCGATGGCTTTGTCCCGGTCTTGCTCTGGTCCAAATTGTGAGAACAGTAGCTGATAGGCAGGTCGCAACAGTTTTCCGCCAGCATGGATCGTTTCTTTGATTGCTTGTTCGACAGGTTTGTTTTTCAGACGGACAGTTTCTTCCATCCGTTTTAGTGTTTCTGTCAATTCTTTACTTAAAGCAGGATAGTTTTCCCACATTGGATGTAGCTTCATAAAAAAACTCCTTGTGTGACGATTATTTTTTGGTAAACATCGGGCTCCATTGTTGTTTGGTTCCCTGCTCATAATCTTTTTGGAATCGTTGCAGTGTCTGCACATGTCGTAAAAGATAATTCGCCGCGATTCCGATAGCGATTCCTGACAATATTCCTAAAACGGAAAGGACTGGCAAGTACAGCATGACTGTCCATGATTGCGCAATGAAAGAGGCCATCAAAAGTTGACCGACATTATGCATGAACCCACCGGCCGCACTGATCCCGATGATACTGATACGTTTGGGTCCTAATTGCTTGACCAATAACATCCCAAAATAACTGAGCAGAGCACCGCTCATGCTGTAAAGGAACGTGGAAATCGTTCCACCTAGCAAGGTAGTCAGGAATAGTCGCAGCCACAATAGCAAGAAGCTGTCCCGTTTTTTCATGGTAAAAATCGCAACGATCGTGATCAGGTTGGCTAAGCCCAATTTTGCTCCAGGCGCAAAAGCAAAAGGATAAGGAATCATATTTTCCAATAAGCCAATGATCACTCCTTGTGCAACAAGTAGCGAAATATAAATCATTTTTTGTAATTTGCTCATGGTGTGTGAAGGTCTAATAAATCAGACTGTCTTCGTCACCCCCATCTGTAGATCGGACCTCGATCACTAATTTATGTGGTAAACAAACAATGGTTTCACCATTTTTCGTTGCCCAGCCTCGACGTACGCAGATCTGGTCATCGCAGTCTGCTTCTTTTATCCGTACTCGATCGCCATCTATCTCAATCAAGTTATAATCTCCGTGTTTATCTTTGTAAGTATATGTGTAGCTCTTTTCTCCAGCCATCAAAGGGAATGTTTTGATTTCTGTGCCATCCACACGCAGTACCGCTTCTTTTTCTGCTGTTGCGGTATTTTGCTGAAGACCAAAAATCATGACTGGTAAAAAAGAAAGAACAGTCAAAAGCAAAATAATAAAAACATCCCAAGGTTTGAGCAGACTTTTTTCAGCAAATTCTTTAAGGCTCATTTTTGTTCTCCTTTTTCCAGATTAACTCACCCAATTTTAGCATAAAAACAAGAGGTTGTGACACCTGTGCCTTGCTTTGAGTAATAAGAACGAAGAATAGAAAGCAGCTTTCCATGTTTTCTAATTCTCTGGGCTTATTACCGAGAAGCAGCAGGTGGAACACCGTTTATATCAAGAGGTTGTGACAGAAGTGGGCAGCTTCAAGAAATAAGAAGGAATTTATGAAAATTGCTTCTCAAATTTTTGTGAAATTTCGTCTTATTTCCGAAGAAGCTACTTCTGGAATACCGTTTATCAGAGGTTATGACACCTGTGTCTTGCTCATGGAGGTTTATCTCGGGCATCTTATTCCTTTGTTTTACATAAAAAGGAGGCTGCGACGGTTTGCCTCAGCCCCTTTCTATTGAAAATCTTGCATTCAAATAACGTTGTTCATTTATTTTTATCTATTTATTTCTTGCCGTATTGGGCACTTGGTCTACCGTACCACCAATTGCCTAGTGTACGTTGTAGCCACGGAATCACCCAACGATCCAAACCAATCGCACGACCAGAGCCGTTCATCAATGCGAAAGCAACAAAAATGAACCAAATGTTTACCCAATAAAACATTCCTGATAAACAGAATGTGATCACTAATACGATCGTTGTCGCACTGCATAGCCATGTGAATAATCCAGCAATCAATGCTAATGCCAAGGCGATTTCAAAGAATACCATAAATTTTTGGAAGAACATTGCTACATCATTATTTGGCATGATTACTTGCATAATCTTCGTGAACCAGTCTGGTGACTTCTCGATCACAGCCATTGGTTCTTCTCCGTATGCATAACTCAAACCGAAATGTGCAGCATGAGTCGCTGCTTCTCCGGCACTTGCCCCTGCTCCGCTGGCAGCTGTGGTTGCATCTCCAGCAGCAGAAGCACCACTGGCAACATCTGTTACATTATATTCCCACGTCCAAGGAAATACACTGTTTCCAGTGAACCATGATCCTTCACCAAACCAAGTACTTGGTCTGAACACTTCACCATTACCAATGATTTTTTTGGAAGCTTCAACGAACCAAACTAAACCATAGAAAATACGAAGTGGCACACTCCATAAGACGTTACCGTAACGAGAAGAATGTCCTCGAGTCACGTTGCGATCGTCTTTGATATGGAAAAACTCATGCATTAAATATTGGAACATATAATAACCAGAACGAATATCAAAGAAGTATTTCAAATTCACGATATGTTTCATTACGATAGCTAAAAATCCGCTTAAATGGATCTTGTCAAATAGGTTAGCTACCCCCCATTTGGCACCAATAGAAACCATAAATCCTTGATAGTTTCCTTTAAATTTATGCTTTTCTCCGCCTTTGATCGAAGCCACGATATTCGCTGCGGCTGTGTGTCCTGTTTGTTCAGCAGCTTGGACGATCTGCGGTGTCGGTGTTCCTGGAAACTCTTCATAAAAGACTAAATCACCGATGATATAGATGTTTTTATCTTCGTAGCCTTTTGCCTGCATGTATTCATTGGCGATCAACCGCTGTCCGCGTGCTGCTTCTAATCCAAAATCAGCAGCATCAGAAGTTCCTTTAACACCAGCTGTCCAAATCAGTGTGTGGGTCGGAATGTTGCGTCCGTCCTTCAGCTTGATATGATCCGCAGCCACTTCTACGATTGGTGCATTCAATAATAATTCTACATTGTGCTTACGCAAATAGCGTTCAGCTTTTGCAGCATCATTTCGGTCTAACATATTCAAGATCGTCGGCATTGCCTCTACGACCATCAGTGTGATCTCGTTTGGATCCAACTTGTAATCTTTGGCTAAGCGATTTTTCCAGTCAATCAGTTCCCCAATCATTTCAATACCGGTAAACCCAGAACCACAGACAACGAAAGTCAGCATGGCTTTACGCAACTCATCATTTGGTTCCAACGCAGCTTTTGCTACTGTTTTCTCAATATGTTCACGTATCCTTACAGAATCTTCAAATGACCAAAGGGTAAATCCGTGAGCTTTGACACCAGGTGTACCAAAGTCATTCGGCTCTCCGCCCATTCCAAGGATCAGCTGATCAAAAGGATAGGAACCCAATTTGGTCTTGACGATTTTCTGTTCTTTATCGATACCGACAACTGTATCTGTGACAAGTTGTACATTCTTTTGACGAGCAAACAAATGCTGCAGATCGTATTGGATTGCTTCTGGTTCTACACGTCCGCCAGCTACTTCATGCAACTCGGTCATCATAGTATGGTACGAATGACGATCGATCAGAGTAATTGCTACATCTTCTTTTTTCAGTTTTTTTGCCAAGTATTTTGTAGCTGAAACACCGGCATATCCTGCTCCTACAACGACAATATTTTGCTTTGCCATTGATCATCCGCTCCTTATAGACTATCTATATAATAAATATATGATAATTCTTTTAGTTTGATACTTATTACACAATCTCCATATATTATATAGATGTTCTGTTCTTTTGTCTAACTCCTTTTGGATTTTTTTCAAATTTTAAAATAAAGCGTTTTTTCACGAAATTTGCTGAAAGAAAACGTTTGAAATATTACGCGGGTTATTTATCAAAAATAGTTGACTTATAGGCTAAAAAGATTAGAATGTATAATGAATCACAAAGAAAAATTGTGGACTAAAAATGGAATGGTGGGGTATTAAAATGAAGAAAAAACGTTTTGTAACTGGATTTGCCGTGTTAGCATTTTCAGCTCTAGTGTTAGGCGCTTGCGGCGCAGATGATAACGGAAGTTCAAATTCTTCTTCTGAATCATCTACAGCACAATCTTCAACTGCTACAGCACAATCTTCAACTGCAAAAAGCACAACAGAATCATCTACAAAAGTTGTTGCTGGCGGAGACTTGCAAGACGGCACATATAAATTAGAAGAAAAAAATTATTCAAATGGTTACCGCGCAGTTTTTGAAATGGTTGTAAAAGACGGTAAAATTACTGAATCAAAATATGATAACGTCAATGAAAACGGCGAATCAAAAACAAAAGATGCAGAATACAACAAAAACATGGAAGCAAAATCTGGCACAAATCCAGAAAAATATATTCCTGAGTTGAACGACCAATTCTTAAAAGCACAAAGCGCAAGCGGTGTGGAAGTCGTAACTGGAGCTACTCACTCATCTGAAAGCTTCCAAAACTACGCACAACAATTGATCCAAGCTGCTCAAGCTGGGAACACAGATACAATTGAAATCGACAATGGTGCTGACTTGAAAGACGGCACTTACAAGCTAGAAGAAAAGAACTACTCTAACGGCTACCGTGTGCAATTCGAAATGACAGTTGCTGGCGGCAAAGTAACTGAATCAAACTTTGATTATATCGACAAAGACGGTAAATCAAAACAAGATGATACAGAATACAATGAAAACATGAAAGCCAAAAGCGGAACAGAACCAAAAACTTACATCCCTACTCTTAACGATGAATTCGTCAAAGCAATGGGTGAAGAAGACGGCTCACCTGCTGATGTAGAAGTTGTTACAGGTGCTACACACAGCTCACATTCATTCATCATGTACGCACAACAATTAGTGAATGCAGCTGAAAAAGGCGACACTCAAACAATCGAAGTAGACAATATCGTAACAGAGTAATATCATATAACCATATTAATAAAAGTTGGAGGGTGGGACGATAGCCAGATTAGGCAGTCGTCTCACCTTTCAAAATGAAGAGAGGAAAACAATGCGGAAAAAACTACTATTTTCCTTAATCACACTGGGCATCTCTTTTATGGTGCTAACTGGCTGTACTAATTCAGCAAAAAAAACAACCACTGAAAGTTCAGCTTCTACCAAGATCTTGAAAGATCCGTACTCTGATGAACAGTTCTTGTTAGGGACTTACGTTCGTATCCGTGTGTATGATGAAGGCAAAGAAGCAGCATTGAAACCTGCCTTTGATCGAGTAAAAGAGCTTGGTGATAAAATCACGATCAACCAAAAAGGTTCCGAGATTGATGAAGTGAATGAACAGGCTGGAATCAAACCCGTAAAAGTTTCTGACGACGTCTACACATTAGTCAAACGAGCCTATGAATACAGCCAAGATTCTCAAGGCGGATTCGATATGGCAATCGGTGCAATCACTCAATTATGGCGAATCGGATTTGATGACGCCAGAAAACCTTCACAAGAAGAAATCGATCAGGCATTGAAATTAGTGGATTATCATAAAATTGAACTAAATGACCAAGAAAAAACGGTCTATCTAAAAGAAAAAGGAATGATCATCGACTTAGGGGCAATCGCCAAAGGCTACATTACAGACGAAGTAGTGAAAGTCTTGAAAAAACAAGGTGTGACTACTGCTATCGTTGATTTAGGTGGGAATGTCTATGTCTTAGGACACAGCCCAAGAGGCGAAAACCAAGACTGGACAGTCGGCATCCAAGATCCAAATATGGCTCGTGGCTCTGTTTTAGGTTCTATCAAAGAACGGAACAAAACATTAGTTACTTCTGGAATTTATGAGCGCTATTTAGAAGTAGATGGCAAAAAATACCATCATTTGTTTGATCCAAAAACAGGTTATCCATTCGACAACGATATCGCAAGTGTCACGATCATAACAGATAAATCCATTGATGGTGACGGTCTGTCTACAGCAGTCTTTTCAATGGGTGTGAAAAAAGGTCTGGAATATGTTGAAAGTGAATTGAACAATGGGACGGAAGCAATCTTCGTGACAAAAGACGATAAAGTATATGTGACCGATCCGATCAAAGACACTTTCAAATTATCTGAGGACTCCCATTACACGATGGGTGACCGTTCTGAACTAAAATAAGGAGCACGAACCATGACACTAAAAATCTTTTTAGAAGTAGTTGAAATACGAACAAAGGTGGCTAGTGTATTTCCTTTTGCGGTAGGGGTATTATTCTCTATCGCTTTTTTTAACGAGATACATTGGTTGAACACTTTTTTATTTTTTGTTGGGATGCTAGTTTTTGATTTAGCGACAACCGCGATCAATAATTACATGGATTATGAAAAGGCGCATTCTGAAGTATATAAGTATGAAGAAAACGTCATTGGTCGCCGAAATCTATCCCCTGTATTGATCCGAAACATGATTTTAGCGATGATCGCATTTGTTTTTGTTATTGGCGTTATTTTAACAATCAATACGGGTTGGCTTTTGCTTTTGATGGGATTTATCTGTTGTTTTATCGGAGTATTCTATACATTCGGTCCCATTCCCTTGTCTCGAATGCCTTTAGGGGAAATCTTCAGCGGGGTGACTATGGGACTTGGGATTTTTGCCATGGTCGTTTATGTTAATACATTCGGTTCGGATGTCTATGATCTGACAATCGATTTTTCATCCGGGCAATTTGCTTTGGTAGGAAACCTTTGGGCTATAGCAGCCATTGTATTGGCTTCCTTACCCTTGGTGTTTACGATTGCCAATATCATGTTAGCTAATAATTTGCGAGATCTTGACCGCGATATTGAAAATCATCGCTATACACTGGTTTTTTATATCGGACGCCCAGCAGGAACAGTCTTATTCCAGTTATTGATGTATGCTTGCTATTTTGTGATCTTGATGGGCTTGTTGAGTGGTATCTATGAATGGCCAATCTTAGTCACCTTCTTGACTTTGCCAATTGTGAAAAAGCATTTAGATCAATTCAAGCAAACATTACCCCAACCTATCAGTTTCAGCTATTCCATCAAAAATATGGTCTTATTCAATGCTAGCTATGTATTGGGTCTATTACTAACGATCATTGTGCAATCCATTTAACGATTTGAAGAGGTTGTGACAGAAGTGGTCAGCTTCAAGAAATAAGAAGGAGTTTACGAAAATTGCTTCTCAAATTTTTGTGAAATTTCGGCTTATTTCCAAAGAAGCTACTTCTGGAACACCGTTTATTCGGAAAAAGGAACTGCGACAAGACTTTTGTCACAGTTCCTTATTTTTTTGATTCGTATCAGCGAACTTGATGAGAATTTTCTTGAACTAATGAATTTCTCATAGACTTAGCATTTTTACGCGCTTGTCCTACTTTATTTTCTAAGTTTGGATTTTGTTTATTAATCTCTCCTTCTCTACGCACAGCTGGCAATAAATTGTTCAACTCTTGAGATATTTCTTGTTCATTGAGAAGGTGTAACTTGACATTAGCAGTATCAGCAAGATCTTTGATCGTACTGATAACATCCGCTGTTTCTTTAGGATAAAATTTATTGTAACTGTTTTTTAAAGCTGCTAAAGCAAATCCTTCTTTATAGTTCAACTGTTCAAATGTTTTACTACCTTTTACATAACTGGGTTTATTTTTGATTTCTTCTCTTTTTCTATATATTTTTTGCTCAAGATTATGCATTTTCTGACAAATCTTTCCATAACTAATTAAATTTTTTTGATATTCTTGAATTAGTTCTACAGATGGGTTATAAATCAACATTCTATTTTTATATTCGCCAGATTGAAATGCTTTTTTTAATTCTGCTTTATACACGGGGTTGTTTAGCTCTATCTCTTCCTTCTGTATTTCTCTTTGTCCCTTAACCAATTTTCGTTTTATCGCGTGCCATTCTTTACAAACGTTTTTGAAATCCTGATTCAGCAATTCTTTTTCTTTTTTTAAGTCCTTCTTATTAGGCATTTTTTCAGACCTCGCTTTTTGTTTTATTAAGCCTACCTGTTGGCTTTGCTGTTTTACCGACAACCGTTTTTTTTTATGACTTGATCTTCTCTAGGATTATTTGGGGTACTTTTAAGGGCTGCTCTAGCTTTAATAATGTCTTCTAACGTGATTTGAAAATTACTAGGCGGGCGTTCTTTATTCACTTGTTGCTTGTATAATTCAATCCCAAAATTTGCTGTCTTCCGGATATCATTCATTGATTGTTCAACGTTATGACTTAAATAGGATTTGGCTGTGCCCACCACATACCCTTTCCTTTTCATCGTCTTACTTTTATACTGATAATCATTTTTGTTATTCAATAACTTTCTTACATCTAGAATCTGTTCTTCGACATCTGCTAATCGTTGATTCCACACCCTATATGTTTCTTTTGTTTGATTATATTCATCAAGCAACACTTGCCTTTCAGGAGGTGCAGTCATTTTTTCCTGTTGTTTGTTTAACTTTTTTTCGATTTTTTTGACGTTATCTAAAATATAAGTAAAGTGTTTATTTAGTACGTTCTTACTGTTGCGTAAATAAGCTTTTTCTCGTTTATCCATCATGAACCTCCGCTTTATTCGCTAAATCGAGTCATGTGCTGTTGACCATTGCGCCTTGTTTCATTTGTCTATTGTTGAGATACAAACTGTTATACGCTTGATTTAGAAAATGCTTAGGAAGAGATGGAAATCTCGTTCTTCCTAAGCACTTTCGATTTTTTCACTTATCTAGATCTTGATGGTGGTGAAATTCTTCTCTCATTAAGCACCCTTTCATTCCATTTGTTAGCTTTCTTAGTTGCGGAAGCTGTAATCTCACTTAATGAACGTTTCCGGTTCTGTGTTGGACTTTGGACCCGCGCTCTAGCAGCTTTGTTGCTTCTTAGTAGTTCAACCCCCTCTGCTTTTGTTCCTCCTGAATTTTGCATTGACGGTCCTAGTTCTCTATTGATGTTATTCCGTGATATAGTAATTTCTGGCTTTTTGCCTTTTAGATCCTGACTTTGGGTCTGACTCTCATTTTGGACTGCTCCATTTTTTTGGTTCTCTTGTTTTTTTTCTTTTTGTTTCCCTTGCATTTTTTCCACAAAATCGATGCTTCTTGTTCTAGCGTTATATAAAAGTTTAAACATAACTATTGGAACACGAGGTAGGCTTTTAATAGTCTCGCGAAACCTTCTCTGTCTCACAAGATTGATCGTTCCTCTTACAATTCTATATAGAGACTTCACGGCAAATAATAAAATACGGGGAGTACTTTTAGCAAGATAGAGAAACCCTCTTTCCGTGAGTTCTACTTCTTTGTCTTTGCTAGCATTGTTTCCATCCATTAGCTTGTCACATCTCTTTCAGTGATAATGACCTTGTTCCCTTCTTCATCTGTTGTCTCTATCGTCCGTTCGGGCAAATCGTCTCGTGTTGTCCCATCTTGCGTTAGTGTGACATCGTCATATTTTTTTTCATAGTAAGAGTTCCACTTGAAGGTCCCTACTGGTCCTGCCAAAATATATTTTGATCCTTCCTCTGTTATTTTGAAGTTGATATCTTGCTTTCTATCGTTACTATCGGTTCTGCTTAAAGAAATGGTTGCTCCACTTTGTTCGGTAACTATTCCTGAAATAGTATATTTGAAAGTCTCCGTCTCCTCATCGTCACCTTCGATTTTCGTTTGGACGTACTCTCCGTCTTTGAATTCCAACTTGAATGTTCGATCTGAATTTTTGTTCTCCCAGTGACCTTGCGTCAAGATATCAGACCACATTTGGTTCACTGCTTTTTCAGCCGCTTCGATTTGTTCGGCATTTTCTGATTCCATTTTTTGTTTGATGTCTTCATTCGGATATAAGAAAATCTCTTCTTCTCCTTCTTTCAGATACATCACTGTGCTACCCATCCGTGTTTGTAATTGGAATTCCTTTGTTTTTCCATCTTCTGCTTCTAAAACCATAATGTTTTGGTCCTTGAGGTAGTATTCGCCTTTAGGAATCCAGGAAGAAGCCCAGTAAGTTCCATCTGCATCTAACTCGATATACATATCATCCGAACGGTTCGAATACCATGTTCCGCTGTAGATTGTTCCGTTATAACGTCCGATCGTTTCTTTGCTTTCTTGGGTCTGTTCTGTCTTATCATTTGCTTGGGCTGTTTCCTTTGGTTTCCCACTCATCAGTGAATAAGTGACAAGAGTAATAACGACCACGATTAGAACAGCTAAACCTATAATGATGTTTCTTCCAGCTTTCGTCTCTAAAAAATTTTTAAGCATCTTCGCACCTTTCTTAAAAAATAAGATTATGGGGTTCCATACCCCGAGATAGCTATGCTATCTAAAGCATAGGTTCTTCTTCTTACTCGATTGTCGGAATTTCCTTCGATGACTTGGACCATTCCGCCCCCTGCATATTCCACGATTCCGACAAAATCCTTGCCAGTTCTTCCACCTGTCCAATCAAAGAAAATAAGATCACCAGATTGTGGTAAATACTCTTCATCATGACGTTTGAATTTTTCATTTTCGTAGAACCAGTCTCTCATCGCTAATACATTCGGAGTCTTCAATACTCGATTCTGGTTGATATACCCTGCTTGATCTGCCACCCATGAAACGAACATCGCAGACCATTCTGCACGATTTTCAAAACCAAACCAGCGCCAGTATTTATCACCATTCAAATTCCCTAACTCTTCTCTAGCTATTTCTACCATACGTCCACTCTCGACCATGATATTATTCGTTACAAGTTGCGCATAAAACATATTTCCATAATCATATCGCCACGTATAACCAAACCGCAACGCAATAGGATTGTGATACGGAACGGTTTTCCCATTACTTTTATCTCGGGCAAAGATTCTGCTGTCATCAAAGGAGTAATCACTATTTCTTCGGATCAAGTCATCTAAATATCCTTCTCCAAAGTTATATGCCTGGACAGCAGCTCGCTCATTCTTCTGGTTTTCCTGTGCTTTTTTCAGAAGACGAGCAAAATAACGTACGCCAACTTCGATGGATTCTTCTGGACTTCTAATTGAATTAGGCGGTCTTCCTTGTGATTCACTGGCTTGCATGATATCCGGAAATTCTCTCTCATTTCCGCCTGTTTCTACCCAGATAATAGATAAAATCGCATTTTCATACCCTTCGATATCATTCTTCTTTGTCTCTTCGGCCACTTTCTCCCGCCATTTAGTAACAGAAGCTGGTGGATTGATTAGTTCCCCTCTCAACCCTCCCCCACTGCGGAAATAACCGAGATTCGTCTCATGAGCAAAAGAAAGATTATCGATATATACTGCTGGATATAGTGGTGGATCTGCGTGCCAGAAACGATAAAGTTCCATATCCATAAGCAAATTACCACCATTATCAGAACGAGTATATCCAATAAGGTCACCTGCAGATAATCGCTGACCTGAACGTAGTCCAGGTACAAGATTGATATTTCGATAATGCAGATAAAATGAAAATTCATTGATGTAGACCCATGTACGTAAACCTGGACTGCCTGTATCCCCCCCTAAGGTCCCATCAATCGTTTCTTCTCCCATTGCGTAGACTGGCGTCCCTGGCTCTGCTTCTAGCACAATATCATTGTTTCTATCATCTGGATTTCGTCCACGATATCCGTAATTTTCGATTACACTTGCGTAATGAGTGGCTCCGAATGGATTAAGTAAAAAGATTTTGTTCTCAAAGCGATCTAAATCACTGATTGGATAATATTTATCAACTTCCTCTTCATCAAATGCAGATACTCTGCCGTAATAAGGATCATTGTTTGAAGGAATAATTCCTCCTCTCATCGTATAGACATCTACTTCCGGGTCTGAATCTAGCATTTCTCCTAATGTTTGGATGTTGATATTTATTGTGACAATATCTTTTGTTTCCGTCTTGACTTCTACTTTCTCTTCTCCAGTCTCTTCATCGATCGTGACGGTCGTTGTTTCAATCTGTTTGCCAAGTTCGGCCAGTGTACTGTAGTTATAGACCATATCATGGATTGCAAGGATCTCATCTCTGACTTTATTCACTCTAACTGGATGATCAGTCAATGTATATGGAGCATCTGCAAAAATAGCATAGATACTTCCACGATTAGGAATCCATTGACCGGTTTTTTGAGCAATCCTTTCCCGATATTTCGCTATTGCTAATTCATCGATATCGTAATCTTCGAATTTTGCATTCAAATAGTATAAGTAACTATCGCCATTTGAAGAATATAAAAACGTCTCGGGATCTGATTGGACACCATTGACCATGAAGTACACTTCATCGAATGCGTCGTCATTGATCAAATTTTGGTAAGCATTGTAAACATTCTTATTTTTGAGAGCATCTAGATGTGTGACGTAACGATAGGCTTCTTCAAGCGCCATATCTTCGGTCTTTATCACGAATAGACTAGCAATAAACATGAAAATAGAAATAACAACTGTGATGACGGTTATGACTATTGCAACGATGGTAATGATGATAATCAGTTTCAACAATATCGGTACTAAAATAAACAGCGCAATCAATAGCCCGATTAAATTCAAATTGCCGTCCCCATCTCGTCCTACCTTATCAATCACTAATTCCTTTATCTGTGAACGAAAACGATTTTTAGGCGAAATATTTCGTTGTAATGAACGGTCTACTTTATGTTTCATATTCTTGACGCTATATGTGCTCGCTCGTCCAGATTGTCTCTTATATTTCTGGCTCGTTTGACCCGTTTGCTTCGATTGAGCAGAGAGAGTCGAACGCTGATATTTTCTTTTATAAGATTGAGTAGAAAATTGAGTTGATTTAGCTTGTCGAGTAACGGTCGCTTGCTTTTGTTGTAAAGAAGCTTTTTTTGCTTCACTGACATATCCCGTATACTTCAATTCTTTTTGCAAAAACTGCTTTTGATATTTTTGCTTGCGAGTAATGACTTGGGTTGTTTGCTTATCTGAAATGACACTATTTCGATATGTCTGCTCATTCGGTTTTTCCCGTTGAATGATATGTTGTTGGTTCGTTTGGCGAGCATTTTCCAACTTTAGCTCTTTTTTTGATTTTAAAAGTAATTGTCTTCTTCGAAATAACTTTTGCTGTTTCGCGATTTTTGGATTGTGCACTGCGACAATTCTTTTTTCGAGAAGCATGGCACGAAGGCGTTTTTTACGCGTATTCGAAGTTATCAGTTTTACTTTTTTCCCGTTTTTTTTCTTCAACCGAATGTTTTTCTTTTTCTCACTACTCGTTTTGAAGACTTTTGTTTTTGATGATTTCTCACCGTTTCTATTTAAAACAATATTTTCTGCTTTAGACTTGGAAGTGGAGCTGCTTCCTTTCTCATCCTCTCTTTCGTTATCCAGTTCAATATCTCCTCTTGGATTTTCCGAATCAGCCACTATCACATATCCTTTCTGCTTGTTTTTACTTTATTATGTTTCTCCAGGCTTGGTCGACATCATTTTGTACAGCTTCGTATCTTTTGGAAAATGATCGTAAAACGGGAGAGTGGTATCCCCAAATACCATTAATCCATAGCCTTCTGGAGAATTGACTACGTATTTCTCTTGTTCTTCTGAGATATCGAATAATCGAACGAGCTGTGTCCTGTCTGATTTAGCCTGATTGAGCATCATGACGAAGTCACTGTTAGACAACATTCTTCGTGCAAGATCCGATAGCAGCAATGTCTCCACATTCTGAGTAATCCCTGTTGGAATGGCCCCC
The DNA here is from genome assembly GCF_002140245.1 of Enterococcus sp. 10F3_DIV0382. Taxonomy (NCBI): domain Bacteria; kingdom Bacillati; phylum Bacillota; class Bacilli; order Lactobacillales; family Enterococcaceae; genus Enterococcus; species Enterococcus sp. 10F3_DIV0382. The sequence goes on from NZ_NGMF01000001.1 coordinate 203,813, forward strand.
CATTTTCTTGCCCGACTCCATAATTCAAAAAAGTAATTCTCTGAATATTCATTGGTGAACAAAAGTTGCATCTCATCGATATACAGCCATGTTCGCACGCCTCGTTCCCTGTTTTCCGTGATCCGATTCCATACTTGGTCTAAAACGATCAACATCCCCATTGTCTTCAATTGTTTCCCAAGATCTTTAATATCGTAAATGACAAGCCGCTTCGTGATATCCACGTTTGTTTTGGCAGAAAACACTGACAAACTTCCTTCGATATAAATCTCTAGATCCATGACTAACTGCTTTGCTTCTTCTTCTTCCTGTTCTTTTAATATGTTATAAAAATCAACAAAAGTCGGCATATCACCGCTCATTATTTCATATGTTCTACGACAGACTCGGTCGATCAGCGTTTTTTGAGCAGAACTCAAACCTAGTGCCCCACCAATAATCAAATCGAACAACGAAATCAAGAATTCTGACTTCAATACTACAGGGTCGGTATCGTCCCCATAGTTTTCATTGATATCCATCGGGTTGATCGTTGTTGCAGAATCACTGGATATCTTGATGATCTCTCCATTGAAATTCTGACCGATGACCGAATACTCCCGTTCTGGATCAATAATGATGACTTCATCCTCTGCATCTCGTAACAAGACATTGACTATCTCCCGTTTGACAGAAAAACTTTTTCCGGAGCCCGGTGTCCCAAGAACGAATCCATTGGGGGCTTTTAAAAGTTTTCTATCTAGTGAAAGAATATTTTTAGAAATAGCATTCACTCCATAATATTTTCCGTTTTCTTGGATCAAATCAGATATGGTGAATGGGATAAAAATCGCTGTGCTGGCTGTTGATAGCGTACGATCTAACGGTATCGAATTTATTCCTAGCGGGAGTGTTGCATTTAGTCCATTCTCCTGCATAAATTCTAATTCAATGATCTTGAATCCAAAACGACGTCCTACTGCATTCACTTCGTCTTGAATCTCCGCCAGCTGTTCAGTTGTTCCTGCCCGAAAATGAATCGAGCTTGTCATCGCATAAAGCTTTTGACCTCTATTTTGCAAATCGTCTACCAAGCCTTTTGCTTCTGTTAATGAATACGAAAGGTCATAAGAAAGCATTTCGTAATCATATCCGTTTTGCAACGCCTTTTTTTGCTCATCGACTTTTTGTTGCTCCATGAATGCTAGCTTTGTTTTCACTAAATCAAAAGCTTCATCTTGCTCTAGAGGATCAATATGAAGAGTAATCACTAATTCTTTCGGGATTTCTAACAGCTCGTATAAGAACGTATCTGCTAATTCAGAAGGATATTCTTGAAGATAAATCGTTTTTGCATAATGCGTATCTACCTTTAGATAGTTTTTGTTTTCTTTTATCTCAATGACTTCTGGCAATACATCTTCGACCTTTTGCTTCTCTCTTTTATCATCTGTCCCTAAAATCTCTGAGAGGATTGTCAATAATTCTGTTTTTTCGATGCGCTTGATCTTGCTTCCTAATCGACTGGCAAACATTGCAAAGCGATCAGCCACCATTTCTAGTTCTTTTTCTGCATGCTCTATTTTTGTATGTTTTTGTACAAAAGTGAACAAGATACATTTGCGGTACCCATTTTTTTCTTCATCTAATTTTCTAGAGATGACTTCATTCATTTCTGACCGGTAGTCATCTAAAAAGTCACCTTTTTCTTGATAATAAAGAACTTTTTGCAAATCTGCTAAAGGTCGTTTCTTTTTATAGACGGTCAGCTGTAATTTCGTCTTACTACTTAAGGAATTCAAAAAATCACAATACTGAGAAAAAATCTCGATTTGGTTGTCTTCAGACGATAATTGGTAATTGATGTCTTCTAGTTCGATGGTAGTAGAATAAGTGATATCATCGATTTGACAAATACCGCTAGGAAAGATTTCTTGAAATGCAAAAGTTGCTCTCAAAGGATCCGTCTCTTGTAGATCTTGTGATTTCTTTCCCTTCTTTTGTGCCTTTGGTTCATTGTTCTTCAATTTTTTCTTTAATTTTCTTGTTTGAGTGAATGACTTCAACTTCATCATGTTTCTTGTCCGCCTGTATCTTTATTTGTTTCTACATTTACGGTTTCAGCTACTTTTTTCTCTTCTTTCATTGATACCCCTTGCTTCTTACGGATGCCAGGAGAAAAATGATATTTGAAAAATTGTTTGATATACACTTCGAAGGTCAATCCATTTCGCTTGAACCAACCAAATGAAACGATTGGGATCGACGAAAGGATCATCAGCCAGCTGGTGATTTCCATCGGGATCTTCAGCCATGCGATGAAAATCAGACTGATCACGATATTTACTCCAGCGGCGATACTCAGACAAAGTAACTGCTTTAAAGTCATACCAGCGATTACTTTTTCTCTGTATTCTTTGATATCTTTCGGTACTTTTACTTCGACAGCCATAGTTCCTCCTTATGATGCAGAGAGCAATGTTTTTGCCCATCCTTTTGTTTTATTGATTGAAAGCAGTAGAGCAAGCATATAAATGGTCAATCCCATGATGATCCCCCAGATTCCGCTACCGACTTCTTCCATGATTTTTATAAACAAAAGCGGATAGATAACTAAGACCAAGCCAATAAATGTTGCTTGTAGTCCCGTGGCCGCAAAATTCTTGAAAAAGCTTTTCGACATTGCTGAAAATTCCTGGTTTGGAAGTGCCCCCATTGGGATTGGTGCCATAGCACAAAAAATATAAAGTTCCAAGAATCTTAGATAGATCGTTACTTGGATCAACACTCGCACAACAAGTGAAACCAAAAACATGATACACATGACTAATAGAATAACTAGTTGTTCCCACCATGAGAGGTCGGCGACTGCTGAACTTACCCGATCTGCTACATTATTCAGTACACCATCATTTCCAACCTCAATCACTCTGGCAGTCAAGTTGCTGGTAATAATGATGATTCCGTCTAATATGTCTTGGATTCTTAAAATTACTATGTAACAAAGCACGAATTTAATCAGTGCTTTCATAATCATCTCGAATCCAAGCATAGGGGCACCACCTGCCCCTTCTACTTTCATTGAGATCTTCTGGAACTCCAAAAGAACAAAAATAGCCAATATTGATAAGGCAATCGGTCCTACTACATGTTGCTGTAGACGCATAACCAAACTGTATGCATCATACATATAAGACTGCAGATCCTGACTCAACATAGCTTGTAAATCTTCTCCATTCAGATAAGCAATAATCTGATTGAAGAGACTCATTATCGCTGTGTGCATATGCTAAACTCCTATCATCCTCATTGTATTCAGACTCATGGCAACAAAGAACTCATATCAAAGGATGTAGCAAACCAGCCTGCAGCCACTAGAATTAAACCACCACCAACGATTTGCCAGATACCCTGCTGCAGCTGAGGTCCATTTTTATCTTTTAAGGCACCTGCTAAAATAATCGTCCCCCAAATGAGCCACAAACCGCCTCCAACTAAAGTAAAACGTGAAACTAATGTAAACACCTGTTGTAACAATCCTGAATCCATAATAATTACAGTCTCCTTCTCTAATTAATTTTTATTTTTTAAGCCTAATTTCAGTATAGCGAAAATTCTCCCTTACTCTCTCACAGTTATTTCTAAATTCAGAAAATTTTGGAACGTTTCAGAAAACATCTTTCTTGGTCATTTACACATAAAGAAGGAGTTCCAAAAGAACCCCTCTTTCCATTCGTGTAGAGCTGCCGTTCCTACTCCCATAATCAAACTGTTTCTCTCAAGGCTTCCTCGTCATAGTCATCATCAGGCTCTTCTTGATACTCGTCATACAAGTCTTCCTCATCGATCATGTCATCTGATTCATCTAATGTCTCGTCAAAGTCTGAGAGCAATAGTTCATCTGGTTCGTAAGGCAATTCCTCTTGTCCAGGAAGCAACTGTTCCTCTTGCTCGGAAAAATCTCGCGTATACATATATTTCTCTGTGACGTCTCCGAGTTTTTTATAATTCTTGTGTTTAGTGATGTCATATTTTGAAGATAGGAACGGATGGGCTCCTCGAATTTTCAAGATACATTCTTGCCCTTTCAAACTTGCGACTTCGTCAGGATCCATCAGGTTTCTTCCTAGTTTTTGGAAGCTTTCATTGAACGAACCGTTTGCCCCTTTCGTTACACTGATATTTCGTTGTTCGATCGTTTCTTTACCCAATAATTTAGAGATGTATTCATGGGTGCTTTGTTCCATCCCTCCCAAGTATAAGAAGGTGTCACTCGTACCGATGATCGTTTCCCATGTGTTCTTATACAATGTTTTCAGCTGACTGATATTTTGCAAGATCACACTCGTTGAGATTTCCCGGCTTCGAACAACGGAAATGACTTTTTCAAAATCAGGAATCTGGCCAATGTTGGCAAACTCATCTAGAATACAGCGTACATGGACTGGTAGTCTTCCTTTGTATACATTGTCAGCTTTGTAAACAAGCATATCGAACAACTGCTGGTACATCATACTAGCTAAAAAGTTGAAACTTGTGTCTGTATCCGGTAACAAGATATATAAAATAGTTTTCTGATCACCGATTGAATCTAACGCCAATGTATCTTTTGATACCAACTGTCTGACACTTGGAATGTCGAATGGCGCTAGACGTACACCTAAGCTGACTAAAATACTTTTTGTTGTTTTCCCGGCTGATAATTTGAAAATCTTGTATTGTGCAACAGCAAAATTTTGTGGGTCTTTTTGTTCTAATTCTTGAAATAATACATCTAACGGACTGACAAAATTAGGGACATCTTCCTCGATATCAGCTAATCGAACCAATTCGATCACACTTCCCAATGTTCGATCTTCTTCCACGACTTCTTGGATCAAGTAACTGAAAATCGCCATCAACAATGCAGTCTCTGCTTTTTCCCAGAATCCATCTCCACCTTTTTTATCCGGATCGGTTGTATTCTTGATTAAGTTGTTGATGATTTTTAAGATATCATCTTCATTTCTGATATATTTGAAAGGATTATAGTAGTCGGTTGCTTTCCGGTTGATCAAATCAAAAATCTTGATCTTATATCCCGCTTCTTCAAACATTTTTCCTGTCTCCATCAACAATAATCCTTTGGAGTCACTGACAACATAGGAAGAATGCATCTGCATCAGGTTAGGTTTTACATAGAACCGAGTTTTACCACTTCCGGCTCCCCCCACCACGACGATGTTTTTATTACGGTTGAAGTTGTCTCTTTTAGTGATCTTCATTCGACCAGACAAAGACAGACTTTCTGTTTTCGTCAATAAGATATTGAAATCTTTCTTTTTATCAATAAATGGACGGATATCCCCAGCTTTTCCCCAACGTGCGCTTCCGTATTCTTCATTGGGTCTAGTATTTTTAGTATCGAACGTCTTATACAAAACGAATAACACATAGCTAACTCCTGAAACGACACCTACTAGAAGCGACATTTGTTCAAATTCGATATGGGGACTGAATTTCGCAATTTCTGCAAAGCTTTGATTGATTGCTTCCATAATTCGGTCTGCTAGCTCAAATGAAGTAAATTCCTCACTTAAAAACAAAAAAGCGATTCGATTACCGAAATACAAAAGTATACTAAAGACTAAAAAATGAAAACTAAAAACCATAGAACGTGAATTTTTCACATGACTCTCCTTTTCGTTTTTTCTTCTGTTTCATTTATAGAACACTCTGCTCCTTTTTTGGAGTTGGTTGACTGTTGCTTCTGGTACGTGCTGGGCTGTTTCTATTGCTATCATCTTTTCCGTTTTGATTACTTGCTCTGACAACTGCATCTTGTTTTAACTCTTGAAATTGACGTGGCCCTGCTACTGGTGAAACTTGAGAAGGCGCATTTCGATTATTTTCTGTCAATTTTTGATTTATAGGAACTACTTTGTTTGATTCCTTTCCTTGTTCGAGTGATACTTTCTTATTTGGCTCTGCGTGAATCTCTGCTTTCACTTGTTGGTTATCTTTTGAGTGTGCAAACAAGTTGTAGTCTATGGGTCCAAGAGAACCTTGAGAACTTATTGAGCTTCTTTTGGCACCTAAAGCATCCTGAGAAACTACTGAGCTTGTTCGAGAACTATCTGACGAGATGTTTTGTTCTTTTGTTTCTTGCACTTTTGAGTCTTTTGTTTTTTCTTGTACCTCTTTAACTTTCTCTTCTTTTTGATTCGAGAGGTCAAATGAATGAAGTGCTTTTTCTAATTTTTGATCAAAGTTTTTCTCTTCTCTTTTATTCAAATGATTTTCTACTTTTTTCAATCCAAATTTGTCAATCAGTTGCGCCCCGATACCCACAGAAGCCCCCATCAACGCTACAGTTCCAAGAGTAAATATACCGGCCCCAACTAGTCCAGGTGCAATGATTGGCATGAGGAATACAGAAGCCACTGCAATCAACGTACTTCCGCCTACTATGATCGCTAGCGTCTTCCAATTGTTCTTCAAGAAATCTTTCGTTTTGGCTTTCCAATCTTTTTTCGTGGAAGGCTCCAGACTTGGTTCTGCCGTTTTTTCTCCTTTAAGCGTTTCTTTGTCTTTTTCATTTGTCGTTATATCTATTTTCTTTGCTTCTTTTTCTGCTTCTTTTGTTACTTCTTTTGCTGCTTCTGGCTGCTCTTTTTCTTTTGTCAGTCCTTTATTTAGTTCTTCTTTATCTTTCTGAGCTTCGCGTCGATTGGCTATTTTTTTTCTCGCATAATTGATTAATTTAGGGACATAATAACTGGCACAAAAGAAAGAAAAAGCAGTAATCGCAACTGGTGCCGCATAGAGACTAACCGTCAGAGCTGGTAAAATCATCACTGCCCAACTCACAAATAAAGGATATGCCGCCAAAGGCCATAGATGCAACGCTCGGCGGAGCCAACGCATTTTTTTAGAATGTGGGAATAGTTCTTTTTTTAAATCTTTGATATCCATGCTTTTGATCTTTTCGATATCTGTTTTGATCTTGTCTGTATCTGCTTTGATATTTTCAACAGTAGCTGATTGCCCTTTTGGCAGTTGAATCATTTCGGGCTTCCACGTTTTAGGGTCATCTAACTGGATTTTCAGTTTCGCGAGTTCGGCTTCATTTTCTTGGATCTTCTTATCTATCGCATTTAATTCTGGTAAATGTTTCGCTTTTTTAGGAATGATACCAAATATTTCTTTTTGTTTTTCGATCGTCACTTGGAGTAGTTCTTGTCTAGCTTTTAAGTTTTCGCCGATTGCTGTATGTAAAGCATCTTTATTTGATATATCTGGTGTAACTTCCTTGGTTATTTCAGGTGTATCTTGCGTCTTTTTACCACTATCTGGTACGTCTGTCCGAGACTCTCCAGGATCGCTAGCAGCTCTTGGACGAGGTCCATTTTCCCGTTTTTGGCTAGGATTCTCTTGAATGATAACGTTCGGCTCAATAGGATGAGGTGCTTTCTCTGATTTTTGTGTTTCTTGTCTCTGCCATAATTCTTTACTTGGCATAGGAGATGGCACTGGAATACTCGGTTGCACCTTTTCACTATCAGCTCGATGCAGAGGGACACTTTCTTTGACTATTTGGCTAGGCTGCTCTTTTGGGATATCTTCCTTTTTCGGTAACTCTTGTGAAAATTCTTTTGTCTTAGTAGGAACATCTTGAGAACGTTCAATCTTAGCTATTGCCGATATCTGTGATTCGATGACTGCTTTTTCTTCTATTAGTTTTTGGAGCTTTACAATCACCACATTGTTATTCATTTCCCAACTTTTTCTTCGCTCTTTATCCTCAGGTGCTGGAGGCAAAGTGGATTCAATTTTTGTGATTTCTTGTTCTTTTTTCTCTAAATCTCTAGACAAATGTTTTTTTAACTGGGTGGCTTCTATTCTTAGTTTTTCTACTCTTTCCCTAGCTTTATTAGAAGGCTCATTTATTTGATCAAGACGATATTTGTTTTCTGCCACATTTATTCTAGATAAAATCAACATTTCATTTTGATAGCTATCGGTGTTAAGAGCTGGTTTCTCAGGAGCTCCATAAGTAACAGATTCTCTTTGTTGTTCAAGTTTATTTTTATGTTCAGTGACTTTCTGGACCTTTTCCTCTAAAAAATTTTTTTCCTGCTCCATCTCCCCTAAAGGTTGTTTCTTTATGTTATTGATCACAATTTGAAGTTGCTTTTCCTCCGAAAGATAACTATATAGCTTCTGTTCATCAGTTAACGTTTTTATTTTCCCCTCAATTGCTTCTGAAACAGATTCGTTCAACTTATCCATATTGATTTCAATGTTCGGGTCGCGTGGGTTTACGAAGGGAGATGGTTCTTTTGTAAATCGTTCATCTGCCAAGTTGTATTCCAGAAGTTCAAATAACTTTTGATTGATTGGTGTAAGCATCTTTTTTACTTCCTCTCAGATTTTTACTCTATATACAGTTGCGGTTAACGACAAATTGCTTGTTCCTTGTGTAAAATCGGTTCGTTTTTTGACTCATTTGTCTTATCTGCATCCTTGAAAGCTTCTGATATCCGATTGGCAATAGTCCCATATTGTCTATTGTTTTCCCTTGATGATGTAGATGAAATATTTAAAAGATTGCTCTCTCTTTTGTTGGCTTTGCATTCTTTGTAACACTTGTATCCTGCGACTGGTAATAAAACAAGGGTTCTTGCCACGTAATACAATGCTTTGATCATTGAGGCCAATATTCTGAACGTAAAGGATAAAATACAAAATAAACCGATTAACTCTTTCATTTTCGTTCCTCCAGTGTTTTTATTTTTATCTTAACGCTGAAAATTGTCTATACCACGCCTACTTTTTCCGAAATAATAATTTATTGGCAACTCTTTTCTCAAGTAGAATGAAGAAATGTTTCCAAATTATGCCAGAAAGCATCCGTCGGTACTTTAGAAATTTTCAAAATGGCAGAAGATATGCGATTCAAATTCAAATTCACATCGGTCAATACTAGGTCGTATTGGTTGATCAGTGTATAGTCTAAAGAAAAAACATCTTTTTCATAAATATCGATTTTCTTAAAAGAAGGGTACTTATTCAAAATCAAGTTCTTATATAAAATAGGCAGTCCCATTTCTTGTGAACTTAATAACAAAATAGTCCGTTCTTTTAATTTTGGCTCCACTTGATGCAGTAATTCATTCGAAGAGACAATCAGCTCCAACAGTAATTCTTTTAACAAAAGTTCATTTTTCCGTACAGAGGACAAGTTAGAGATAATCAATGCACTTTGATAAGCTTCCCATATCTGGACTTTTTTCTTTAGGATTTTCTTATAAAAGATATCTGCATAGCTGACTTTGAAAAAAGTCAATTCTTTATAAAAGGTAATAAAACTGGTAAAATGCAAAACCTTTTCAGGTGTGACCGTTTCATTGATATTGGAAAGATAATAGAAATGTTTAAGAAACAGTTCTACTCTTCTGAGCATATACTCATCCGTTTCAGCTGGATTGGTAAAAAGCAGACTGAGATATGGACTCAAAATATTTTCTATATTTTCTCTACTGATCACAAATTTATAATTTTGATTAATAAGTGTGCAGAAGACAGTATCACTCTTGATCGTTTCCATAATTGAATCAACGACAGCTGGTCGATCTGCCAGTTCCTCTTTAGGAATCAGATGGTCGTTCCCGATTCGAATGATCGAAGTAAAAATATAATAGACTGTATAAATGATTTTAGAAGAGCTAGCATCCCGTCCTTGCTTGATCAAACAGCGTTTCAACATTTTATAAATCATTTCAAAATAAGGAAGATCTTTTTCTTTGCAGATTTCTTTGAACATACTTGAGAAAAATTTGCGAATATAGATTTCATCACCGATGATTTGAAGTCTGGTGGTTAAGATGATTTGTATATCTAATCTTTCTTTTGAAAAGTACGTATTTATTTTGGTAATGATTCTCCTGACACTTGTCTTACTCAAAAATAATTTAGCTGAAATCTCAGTTAGTGATGGTTCTGAAATCAGAATGTATTTTAAGACTTCTATATAGATAGAATTATTTAGGATCTTGATAAAAATATCATCTAAATTGAGGTTACTGGGTATTTTCAACGTTACTTCTTTATACTGATTGACCTCGATGTACGCAGGAAAACAAGAAGAATTAAAATTATCAATATCTGCAATAATTGTTTTATCCGTTACTTTTAGCTCTTCCGCAAGGTCGTTGATCTCAGCCATATCCATGCTTAACAAGCAGATCAGCATGATTTGTCTCTCTAGTTGCTTTTCTAAAAATCCTACCATTTTTTTCTTCCCCTTTTCTCGTTTGCTATTAAATCTATCCTACAGTTATTTACGCTAGAATTTTAGATGTGTATAAGAGACAGGGTCAAAGCATTCTGTTTTTGCTGTTTATTCTGCCTGTTGCTTAAAATTGTTGAACAAACATACAAATGAATCAATTTTCTCTATAACGTGGGATAATGATTAAGAGCGACTGAAAAGAAAGGAAGTGAAGGAGCGTTTTATCTATTATTTCTTAAAAACGCAGTTGGAAATATGACAGAAGATATAACTATGCTTGAAAAATTATCAGAAAGACAGTTAAGATTAGCCATGCTTTTGAGTATGGATTCATTTTATTTAGAAGACTTAGAGAAGAAAATTGCTGTAACAAAAAAAACACTCTTATCTGATATTGCCGCATTTAATTTTGTTCATTCTCCGGCATCTATTCATATCGACGAGCATCAGAAAGTTTCTTTGAGATTACCTTGTGAATATAATTTAGAAAGCATCACGAGTACTATCTTAAAACATTCAAGCCATATACAAGTGTTGAAAATCATTTTGATGCAAGAACCTTGTATTGCTAAACTAGCTGATCAGTTATTTATGAGTACAGCAAGTATTCGCAGAATCATTATGTTTCTGAATGAATCCTTTCAAAAGCGAGGATTTCTTTTTAGAATCCACACTACTCCATATGTACATATTCAAGGTGAGGAGAGACAAATACGTTTTTTCTACTGCAGTTTATTCGAGGAGATCTATACACCGGATCAACTTCCTCATTACCAAATATTGTCTGCAGCTATCAAACGATACATGAAACTTTATCCTCCATTAAACAAACTATCTGTCCACAAACAGCTGTTTTTGATTTATTATTTTTTGATTTCTATTATCCGGCTCGGAAAGAAACATAGATTATCCGATCAGTTGAAAAGCCAACCTCTCGAAATGGATATTGATTTATTTTTTGAGCGAACGAAAAATAACGTTACATTTTGCTCCGTTATGGAGAAAAATTATCATTTCTATTTAACTAAAGAAACAGCTAGTGAACTTTTGCGTCCAATCAGCCAGATGATCCATTTTGCTTCTGTAAAGGCGCCAGCTCATGAAATCAAAAAATTAAGAAATTTGTCACAAAATTTCTATCGTTCTTTATCTACTGATACGATGTTATCTGATCAGCAATTAAATTACTTGTATCATTTGATTTCTTTCAAGAAGGAGTTTTTACCTTTTCTAACCAATTCCTTTAAACAATTCTTTGTGATCGTCTTGAATTCGGATCCACTCATTCTTTCTTTTTATGAACAAGCATTAGTGGAAGAAAATTATTCGTTTATTCTAACCAATCGTCTATTATATGAAGAATTGCTGGAAGAACTGGTTTTGCTGTCTCCAGCTCTTATTGATCGAATCATTCCAAAAAAAAAGACATATACAGTCATGATCCTTTCTTCTCAAGAACCGAAAGTTTGTTTCTTATATAAGGAATTGTTAACTAAAAAATTTCCTGAGATAAAAGAAATAAAAGAATATCAGGATAGCTTTTTTGATTTGAACTATCGGTTGATCAATCAATATGATTTGGTTTTGACCGACTTTCCTTTAGATAGGAATCAGCTGAATACGAAGATAATCAAAATATCCAACTTCCCTGCTTATTCGTTTTGGGAAAATATCGAAGCCATCTTACATAAACAATGAAAAAATAAAAAGCCCGAAAATCAGTATACAGATTTTCGGGTTTTACATTGGTTTATTCAATAAAAAGCTACTAGAACTGCTAGTATTAAATTATCGCATCGTTACGAATTCTTCCGCTCCTGTTGGATGGATGGCTACTGTATTATCAAAGTCTTCTTTAGTTGCCCCCATCTTGATAGCCACAGCAAAACCTTGTAGCATTTCATCGACACCTACACCAATGGCATGCAAGCCGACAATTTTTTCTTCTTTTCCGACGCAAATCAATTTCATTTCGCATTTTTGGCGATATTCATTCAAAGCAAAGTACATTGGAGTAAAGCGTGAACGATAAACTTTCAGGTCATTTTCTCCGTATTTTTCCAATGCTTCTTCTTCTGTCAATCCAATCGTTGCAATTGGTGGATGCGTAAAGACGACTGTCGGAACAAGATTATAGTCAAGATAAGAATCTTTCTTCCCATTAAACAAACGTTCCGACAAACGTCGGCCAGCTGCGATTGCAACAGGAGTCAAATCTAATTTACCGATCACATCACCAACCGCAAAAATATGTTCATCCGTTGTGTTCTGGTATTTATCTACTTTAATAAATCCTTTTTCGTCCAATTCGACATTTGTATTTTCCAAACCTAAATTTTCAGTATTCGGCACACGCCCGCCTGCAAAAAGGACACAATCACCAGTTAAGGTTTCGCCATTTTCAAATAACACCGTGTATTCGTCATTGTTTTTAGTGATTTCTTTAGCCATATGATGTGCGTAAGTCTTGATCCCAGCTTCTTGGTACATTTGGATCAGATTGTCCGAAAGCATTTTATCAAACGTTCTAAGTGGACGTTCTTTTCGGTATGCCCACATGACTTCACTACCTAAACCACGAAATACACCTGAAAGTTCAGCTGCGATGTATCCAGCACCTAAAACGATTGCTCTCTTAGGTAATTCCCTTAATTCAAAAAATCCATTTGAATCAATGGCGTACTCACCACCAGGAATGCCCATTTTGCTTGCACGGCCTCCAGTCGCAATCAAAATTTTAGGCGCATGATAAGTTTCACCGTTTACTTCAATCGTTTGACTATCGATAAAAGTAGCATATCCTTTTATAGCCTCGACATGATTGCTATCTAATCCTCTTTGGTAAGCACCGTGTAGAAAATCAATATATTTTTCTCGTCTTTCTACTGGACCAGCGAAATCAACACTTTTTAAATCTGCTTGGATGCCGTAACTTGGAGCATCGCGTTCAATTGTTTCCAAAATCGTACTTGCTTGCCACATGACTTTTTTAGGTACACAACCGACATTGACACAGGTTCCGCCTAATTCATTTGCCTCAATCAGCAAAACTTTTGCGCCATGCATCCCTGCTCTGTTTGCTGAAGCAATACCGCCAGAGCCGCCACCAATTACGATGTAATCATATATTTGCATTTTGTTCCTCCTTATTGAAGAGATCAATCAAAACCTTTATTTAACGATCCTTTTTCTACAGAAAACAAGTGTAACACTTTTCTTAGATTTTGTATGCGAAGATGCTTGAAACAAAGATGTATCAGCTTTTTCTTTATTTGCGTTTCCGGATCATATCTCCAGGTTTCACTGGTTGTGCAACTGGCATGGCCAAAACCATCATTGGATTTGGTGCTCGGTCAATGGATTCCCCTTCTTCATTATGCATGATTTCGACTGTTTGACTGAAATGACTGAATCCTGGACCATAAAATTCGATTTCATCCCCTACAGAGAATAAGTTTCTCTGACGTATCGTAGCAATCTGTGTTGCCTCATCATAAGATAATACTTCACCGACAAATTTATATACTGGGATTTTACGACGTTCACCAAATAATTGCTCGTTTTCAGTTGGTGTATTGTAATAAAAGCCTGTAGCTAACTCTCGTTGTGCCACTTTCCATAACTCGTCGATCCATTCTTGTTTGCAGACATAGTTTTCAGGATCTTCCATATAGCTGTCTACAGCTGCTTTATAGACATTTGACACTGTAGATACATAATGGATCGATTTCATTCTTCCTTCGATCTTGAAGCTGTCTACGCCGTTTTCAATCAATTCTGGAATATGCTCGATCATGGACATATCAACTGCACTCATCGAGAATTCTTCTTCAATTTCTCCTGTATCAGTCAAACTATTTCGTTCTTGACCAAAAGGCATATCGAACAATCCATATTTCCAGCGACAAGATTGAGAGCATCCGCCACGATTCGCATCTCGCATTGACATATGGTTGGACAATGTGCAGCGACCAGAATAAGAAATACACATGGCTCCATGAATAAATGCTTCGATTTCGATATCCGTATTTTTACGGATTTCTGCCACTTCCTCCATTGAAACTTCACGAGCTAAAACGACACGTTCCAACCCTTCCTCTTTCCAGAATTCCAATGTCTCAAAATTGGTTGCTGAAGCTTGAGTAGATAAATGGATCGGCAGACCTGGAGCTTCTGTCGCGCAAATTTCGATCAAAGCTGGATCAGAAACGATCACTGCAGAAATACCGACATCGCGCAGACTACGGAAAAATTCCCCAGCGCCTTCTTCATTTCCTTCATGGGTGACCATATTAGCAGCAACGTACACTTTTGCATCGTGTTCTTTTGCAAAAGCAACCCCTTCAGCCATTTCTTCATAAGTAAAATTACCTGCACGGCTTCTTAAACCATACGCATTTCCGCCAATATATACTGCATCTGCTCCATAATGGATCGCTGTTTTTAACTTTTCCAGTGTTCCTGCTGGCGCTAAGATTTCTGGACGTTTCAATTTTCTTTTTACTGTCATTTCATTCATCATACTCCTTATTTGATAGCAGAAGGATCAATATAAAAGAATCCTGTATCTAATTCCCGGTTTTCAGGATGCAATTTGTTGATTTCGCTCGTCAATTTTTCTGCTTTTTCTTGATTCCAGCTACCTTCTAAAATTTGTTTTTTTGCTTCGGCGAATAGTTGAGTGATAGTCACGAAATTTTCGCCTGGAGTAAATAACCCGTCCAATTTCCATGTACGGTAATGATGCTGATAAAGTTCATTCAATTCATTCGAGAGATTTAGATCATTACTGGCAAAAATATGTGTGCCATGACTATCTTCATAAATAGAATAATGTGTCTCTTCTTTTTTTGGTTTCGAGATAAAAAGACCTCTTTCACGATCTTTTTGTTCGTCTTGCTTCGTATAGTTATAGTAATTCTGTAGCAGTGGACGTTTGGATTGATGGATGCATGTAGCACCATACACAAGGATTTCTACAGGAATGTCGAGTTTTTCTTCCATCGCCTTCATCTCTTCAAAAGGAACTTCACGAGCAAGTACTGCGCCAACTGCGCCTTTTTTCGCCCAGAAATTGATTTGACGTGCACTCGTTACTAATGTTTCAGCATCATAAATATACGGTATACGCAATTCAGGATTCTTTTTCATCGTATAAATGATACCTGTATCACCAACTGTGATCACATCTACGTTTATTTCTTTTAAAAAAGCCAAATATTCAGGTACATTTTTCATTTTTTCAGGATGAATGATCCCATTTACAGCAATATTTGCTTTTTTACCATGCTTGTGTGCTAATTCTACTAATTGTCGCTGTTCTTCTCGTGTGAACGAAGCAGGCAGACGCAATCCAAATTGCTCTTCACCGAAATATAGTGTGTCTGCACCTGCAGCAAGCAACTGTTCTGCTTGTTTGATAGTCTCTACTGTGGTTATGAGTTCGATCATAATTTCCTCCTCCTACAACTTCATAATAGTAGCATAGCTCTAAAAACTTTCCAATACTTCTTCTATTTAAAGTCGGATTTTTGAAAATTATTTCACAAAAAGTCAAAATAAAGTTCGATATATTCTGTCCAAATATAAAAAGAGATTGTGACAAAAATCTTGTCACAACCTCTTAATCAAGTCTTACTATTATAAAAATTCAGCTAACACAGACCGAGTACCTATAGGGAACCTACTGTTTCCTTTTTAGGCCCGCGAACATTCAATGTGATCTTTCCTTTTGATGCACCTACTGTTACGTGGTCACCTAAGCGAATCTCTCCGCCAAGCAATGCCTCGCTCAATCGATCTTCAATTTCTTTTTGAAGTGCGCGACGGATTGGACGTGCACCATATTCAGGATCAAATCCGGCTTTCCCAATCACATCGATTGCAGATGGGGTGATTTTCACTTGAATATCTTGTTCTTTCAATCGCTTGATAATCGCTTTACTCATGATTTGGACGATTGTATGGATTTCATCTTTACTCAATGAATGGAAGACGACAGTCTCATCAATTCGATTCAAGAATTCAGGTCGGAAAGCTTTCTTTAACTCTTCTAAGATACGTTTTTGCATGGCTTTGTGATCCTTCGTGACATCTTGGACATTAAATCCGACATTTTTTTCTTCTCGAATTTGTGTCGCTCCGATATTTGAAGTCATAATCATGATCGTATTTCTAAAGTCCACTTTTCTACCTTTAGAATCTGTTAAATGACCATCATCCAATACTTGCAGAAGTAAATTGAAAACATCTGGATGTGCTTTCTCCACTTCATCTAAGAGAATCACTGAATATGGTTTTTGACGAATTTTTTCTGTCAACTGTCCACCTTCATCATACCCTACGTATCCTGGAGGAGATCCGATTAATCGGCTTGTACTGTATTTTTCCATAAATTCTGACATATCAACACGGATCAGGGCATCTTCGCTTCCGAACATGACTTCTGAAAGTGCTTTGGCCAACTCTGTTTTTCCGACACCAGTTGGTCCAAGGAACATAAATGATCCAATTGGACGGTCAGGATCTTTCAAGCCGCTTCGTGCACGACGAATGGCGCGTGAAACTGCTTTGACAGCCTCATCTTGACCAACCACCCGTTCATGCAGGAGACCTTCCAATTCTAACAAACGTTCACTTTCTTTTTTCTCCAACTGCTGTAGAGGGACACCAGTCCACTCCGATACAACTGTAGCAACATCTTCTTCCGTTACACGATCAGAATATCCTTGTTCTTGTTTTGCTTCGATTGCAGAAACTTTTTGTAGCTTTTTACGTAGTGCTTTTTCTTGTCTACGTAATTGCGCAGCATTTTCAAAGTCTTGTTTTTGGATCGCTGCTTCTTTTTCTTGTACTAATTCATCAATTTCTAATTTGATTACAGTTGATTTTGTTAAGTGATCGGTTTGATCCAAACGGACTTTCGCCGCTGATTCATCAATCAAATCAATAGCTTTATCAGGTAGTTGACGAGAAGTGATATAACGAACAGAAAGATTAACTGCTGCCCGCACAGCTTCATCTGTAATCTCTACCCCGTGGTGCTCTTCATATCTTGAACGCAATCCTTGAAGAATCTCTTCCGCTTCTTCAGGAGTTGGTTCATCTACTTGAATTCGTGCAAAACGCCGTTCTAATGCAGAATCTTTTTCGATATATTTTTGATATTCATCTAGAGTCGTTGCTCCAATCGTTTGTAATTCTCCTCGAGCTAACGCCGGTTTCAAGATATTCGAAGCATCAATTGCTCCTTCTGCGCCACCTGCACCAATTAAGGTATGCAATTCATCAATGAACAAGATTACTTGACCATCATTATAGATTTCGTCAATGACTTTTTTCATTCGATCTTCAAATTCACCGCGGTATTTCGTACCAGCAACCAAAGATCCCATATCAAGCATCATCAGGCGCTTTTCTTGCATGTCTTCTGGTACTTCACCTAAAATGATTTTTTGAGCTAACCCTTCAGCAATGGCTGTTTTACCTACGCCAGGTTCACCCACCAATACAGGGTTGTTCTTTGTCCGTCGGCTAAGAATCTGGATAAGCCGTTTCACTTCTCTAGAACGTCCAACAACTGGGTCCAACTTGTTTTCTTTTGCTAATTTCGTTAAATCACGTGCTAATGAATCTAGTGTAGGCGTGCCTTGTGGTGTTTGCCGTTTATCTTGTATATTTCTACGACGATTCATTCCCTTTCCACCCGAATCACCAGCTAGTCCCATTTTTTGTTTCAGAACTTGTCGGGCTTTTGAAAGGCTGATACCTAAGTTGATCATAATTCGAGTAGCCATGATACTTTCATCTTTTAATAAGCTCATCAAAATATGTTCTGTTCCAACTTTTTGAGAACCCGTTTTCTTTACTTCGCTACTAGCTAAAGCAAAAACTTGTTTCATTCTTGGAGAATATGGAAGAAAGACTCCTTTAGGGTAAGAACGGATACCGCCATAACCAATCAGATGTTCAATTTCTTCATAAATTTCTGTCTCATTCAAATCCATTTCACGTAATACTTTTCCAGCAATTCCATTTTGTTCAACTACTAACGCTAGTAAAACATGCTCTGAACTAACTGATTGATGTTTCAATCGTTTTGCTTCTTCTTGTGCAATTTCTAATACCGCTTGGGCTCTTTCAGTAAAAAGTTCTTCCATCTAATCTCACTTCCCATCTTCATAACTTAAACGTTCCAGAAATGCTCGGAGAATCCGAGCACGTGTATGATCTTCAAATTCATTGAAATTCAATGTGTTTTTTGCAATTGCACTTAACATCAAGTTTCCTTCTTTTTTTGTAATTATTTGGTCTTCATAAAGTTTTTGAATAATAGCAAAAGCATTTTTCTCACTGATTGTATCATCAAACAACTGATTTATCTGCTCAAGTAACTGTTTTTTATCTGATATTCTTACTTTCGCAATTCGTATATAGCCGCCACCCCCGCGTTTGCTCTCTACTAAATAACCGCGTTGGATGGTAAAACGGGTATTAATCACATAGTTGATTTGTGAAGGAACACAGTTAAAGAGGTCTGCCATTTCAATCCTTCGAATCTCGATCATTTCACTATTTTCCAGAATTTTCTTTATATATGATTCAATTAAATCCGAGGTATTCTGATGTGCCATCTTATTCATTCCCTTTGACTAATATTGACCTTAATTATAACGAATTTGGTAATAGAAAGAAAGAAGAACGCTTTTTGTTAAATAAATCCTTTAGAATCAACAAAAAAAAATACGGAATATGCTATTCCGTATCGACGCGCCCAAGAGGAGTCGAACCCCTAACCTTTTGATCCGTAGTCAAACACTCTATCCAGTTGAGCTATGGGCGCATATTCAATTTAAAAAAATTATAAATCATTTGAAAACAAAAAGCAAGATAAAAAAAATCGGGAAGACAGGATTCGAACCTGCGACCCCTTGGTCCCAAACCAAGTGCTCTACCAAGCTGAGCTACTTCCCGTTTAAAAAATAAAAAAGACTACGCGCCCAAGAGGAGTCGAACCCCTAACCTTTTGATCCGTAGTCAAACACTCTATCCAGTTGAGCTATGGGCGCATATTTGAAATGCCGAGGACCGGAATCGAACCGGTACGGTGATCACTCACCGCAGGATTTTAAGTCCTGTGCGTCTGCCAGTTCCGCCACCCCGGCGCGATTGCTTTGGCAAAGCGGAAAACGGGGTTCGAACCCGCGACCCCCACCTTGGCAAGGTGGTGCTCTACCACTGAGCTATTTCCGCGTGTTTAAAGATGCCGGCTAAAGGACTTGAACCCTCGACCCTCTGATTACAAATCAGATGCTCTACCAACTGAGCTAAGCCGGCATGTAAAACTTAAATTATGCGGGTGAAGGGACTTGAACCCCCACGCCGTAAGGCGCTAGATCCTAAATCTAGTGCGTCTGCCAATTCCGCCACACCCGCAAAAATATGAGCCGTACAGGGCTCGAACCTGTGACCCTCTGATTAAAAGTCAGATGCTCTACCAACTGAGCTAACGGCTCATATGGAGGTTAACGGGATCGAACCGCTGACCCTCTGCTTGTAAGGCAGATGCTCTCCCAGCTGAGCTAAACCTCCATGGATAACTTAAGCGTGGCGACGTCCTACTCTCACAAGGGGCAACCCCTCACTACAATCGGCGCTAAGAAGCTTAACTTCTGTGTTCGGCATGGTTACAGGTGTATCCTTCTCGCTATCGCCACCACACTGTGGTGTTATCTTTTATTGAGTAAATTTTGTTCACTCAAAACTGGATTTGAAGTCATATAAGTTTTTGCCGAGTTCTTTTCTTTTTAACCTATTGGTTAAGTCCTCGATCGATTAGTATCAGTCCGCTCCATACATCACTGTACTTCCACTCCTGACCTATCTACCTGATCATCTCTCAGGGATCTTACTTTCTTAAAGAAATGGGAAATCTCATCTTGAGGTGGGCTTCACACTTAGATGCTTTCAGCGTTTATCCCTTCCCTACATAGCTACCCAGCAATGCCCTTGGCAGAACAACTGGTACACCAGCGGTAAGTCCATCCCGGTCCTCTCGTACTAAGGACAGCTCCTCTCAAATTTCCAACGCCCGCGACGGATAGGGACCGAACTGTCTCACGACGTTCTGAACCCAGCTCGCGTGCCGCTTTAATGGGCGAACAGCCCAACCCTTGGGACCGACTACAGCCCCAGGATGCGACGAGCCGACATCGAGGTGCCAAACCTCCCCGTCGATGTGGACTCTTGGGGGAGATAAGCCTGTTATCCCCAGGGTAGCTTTTATCCGTTGAGCGATGGCCCTTCCATGCGGAACCACCGGATCACTAAGCCCGACTTTCGTCCCTGCTCGACTTGTTGGTCTCGCAGTCAAGCTCCCTTCTGCCTTTACACTCTTCGAATGATTTCCAACCATTCTGAGGGAACCTTTGGGC
>NZ_NGMF01000001.1:226551-539369 GCF_002140245.1 Enterococcus sp. 10F3_DIV0382
GTGGAGCAAGCTCCGGTGGAAAAAGAAGCGTACGACTTGCATGTATTAGGCACGCCGCCAGCGTTCGTCCTGAGCCAGGATCAAACTCTCATAAAAAGTTCGAACAATCTTACGATTGTTAAGCTCAATTTGTTTGCTAGCATATTGCTTGCTTGTTAAAAATGTTTGTTGTCTTGAATTGAATCAAGACGCCCTACACATTTGGTTTGTCTTACTTTGTTCAGTTTTCAAAGGTCTACTTCATCGGAAATGTTTTTCCGATTTATTTTGGCTGCCGTAGCAACTTTTATATCATATCAGAGTGGCAAGTGATTGTCAACTCTTTTTTAAAAGTTTTTTTCGATTTCGTTTTTTGAAATCTTTCAGCAACTCATTTATCATAACTTGTCGTTTGTTATTTGTCAAGAACTTTTTTGAAGTTTTTTTCAATAGAATCAACCTTCGCAAGCTGTTCTTTTTTAACGACTCAGTTATCTTATCATGTCACTATCAACATGTCAATAACTTATTTTTTATTATTTTAAGTTATTGGTGTTCTTTTGAACAAATAATAATATATCAACATCACATACGAAAGTCAATAAGAAAATGCTTATTTATCAACATTTCCAGCTTATATGATCGTTAGTTAGTTCTGCTCCTTTTTTGTTCGTCTTTATAACCTTAAAAAACGAAAAATCCTTTTATTTTCAGTTTAACGTTCATGTTTTTGTCCTATTTATGAGGACCAAATCTCTCACCTTCTAAAATTTTCCTTAACAAAGTGCTGCTTTTATCTATTTCTGCTTTTTTTTGCTAGAATAATAGTAACAATATGACTCTGGAGGATTTATTTATGAAAATTTTGATTGCTGACGACGATAAAGAAATCGTTGAATTATTAAGTATCTATGTTCACAATGAAGGCTATGAAGCAGTAAAAGCTTATGATGGGAAAGAAGCATTATCTAAAATCAGAACAATCCCTGATATTGAATTACTTATTTTAGATATCATGATGCCAGAGATGGACGGGATGCAAGTAGTGAAAGAGCTACGAAAAGAATCTCAAATCCCAATCATTATGCTGACAGCAAAAACTACTGATATGGATAAGATCAAAGGACTGGTGGCTGGTGCAGATGATTATGTAACCAAACCGTTTAATCCATTAGAAGTAATGGCTAGAGTAAAGTCTCTATTACGACGTACAAAAATGCAGATCGCCCCAGATCAGCCTGATGTATTAGAAGTAAATGCATTAATCATCAACAAAGACTCTCATGAAGTTAAAACAATTGATGGGAAAGAAATCCAGTTAACAGCTTTGGAATTCGGTATCCTCTACTTACTTGCTAGTCATCCTAATCGAGTATTTAGCGCAGATGAAATTTTTGAGCGTGTTTGGAAACAAGAAAGTATTGTCTCTGCTAAAACTGTCATGGTTCATGTTAGCCATTTAAGAGATAAGATCGAAGAAGCAACTGGTGGTGAAAAAGTCATTCAAACCGTTTGGGGAGTGGGCTATAAAATTGACGCAAGATAGTAAACGAGCAACTGAAAAACGCCGTCGGATCAACTTGACTTCAAAAGAAATCAGCGAATTGTTAGCGGAAGGAATCATCACGATCATCCTTTTACTTCTATTAAATGTTTCTATTTTGGTTGTTATCAGTTCGGTAATTAATAGTTCACCTTCTTTAACGAATGCTATTTGGGATTCAAAGAATATTTTTGCGGAACGATTGAACACTGATTTATTTTGGAACGGTCGAAACTTTATTATTCCCTTTTTCTTTCTATTAGATATCGGTGTTTTGTATTGGCGTTTGATTCGAAGATATCGCCAAATGCAATTACGACATATCATCAGTGAACTTCATTACATCGCAAATGGAAATTATGATCATCGTATCCCTTTTGAACTTAGTGGTGACTTAAGCCGAGTTGTAACAAGTATCAATGGATTGGTAGATAGCACAGTAGCAGCGATTGAAGACGAACGTAAAATCGAGAAATCAAAAGATGAATTGATCACAAATGTTAGTCACGATATCCGTACCCCACTTACTTCTATCATTGGATATCTAGGATTGATAGAAGATGGTCAGTATCACTCAGAAGAAGATCTTTTAAAGTATACACATACCGCTTATATTAAAGCAAAGCAGATGAAATCTTTAGTGGACGACTTATTTGAATACACTAAGGTACGCCAGCCTGCTGTCCCAGTAAATTTTTCTGCCTTTGATATGATCCAGTTGATCGAACAGTTAGCAGCTGATTTTGAGTTGGAAGCTTCTAAAAAAAATATCCAAATACTTGTGCAGTCAAAAGTAGATTCCCTTATCATGGATGGCGATACAGAAAAACTTGTACGTGTCTTCAATAATCTTTTGACGAATGCGTTGAAATATGGAAAAGGAGCAACGAAAATCGTGATCGAAGTAGAACGTGTCGGTTCAGAAGTTGTTGCAACGGTCAAAAATAATGGAGCAATGATCCCACAACAGGCAATCGATAATCTATTCGATCGCTTTTATCGTGTAGAAGAATCTCGGTCACAAGCAACTGGAGGAACTGGGCTTGGTTTAGCAATCGCTCAAAGTATTGTGGCTTTACATGGTGGCTACATTTATGCAAAATCAGATAAGCAATGGACTTCTTTCATCATGCACCTTCCAATCAAGAAAAATGAAAAATTACCTATTGATGCACAGGAAGTTATTGACGAAAGCTGAAATATTCGCTATTCTTATTACAATTATTAGAATAAATGAAAAACACAGAACCCAGTACACTTTATTCTTTTTCAGAGAGCTGATGGCAGGTGCAAATCAGCAAAGGGTAATTTGGAAGTTCCAGTTCGTTTACGTGCCCTTTCGAAATAAGAAAGGTCGGTTCAACAGCCGTTATGTGTTCAACAAGTGCAGCTTATGCTGAACTTGGGTGGTACCGCGAATTTCAGACTGATTCGTCCCAAGAATAAGGGGATGGATCAGTCTTTTTTTATTTTCAAAAAGGAGGAAATCATATGTTAGATGTAAAAATGATGCGACAAAATATCGAAGAAGTACAAGAAAAATTGATGACTCGGGGCGTTAAAAAAGAAACATTAGCTGAATTCATGGAACTAGATGAAAACCGCCGCAAATTACTAGTCAAAAGTGAAGAATTGAAAAAATATCGAAATGACGTTTCTGCTGAGATCGCTCAATTGAAGCGTGCAAAAGAAGATGCTTCTGCTAAAATCGCTGAAATGAAAGAAGTTGGTGGCAACATCAAAGCATTGGATACTGAAATTGCTGAAGTAGATGAAAAATTGAAACAAATTGCCACTACTTTGCCAAACCTTCCCCATGATTCTGTGCCAGTTGGATCAGACGAAGAGGACAATGTAGAAATCCGTCGTTGGAGCGAACCACGTACATTTGCTTTTGAGCCAAAACCACACTGGGAAATTGCAGAAAATCTGGATATTTTAGACTTTGAACGTGGCGCAAAAGTAGCCGGTAGCCGTTTTGTTTATTATAAAGGGTTGGGCGCTCGATTAGAACGTGCAGTCTACAACTTCATGCTTGATCAGCATATTTACGAACACGGCTATACTGAAATGATCACTCCTTATATCGTCAACAGTAAAGCGATGTTTGGTACAGGACAATTTCCAAAATTCAAAGAAGATGTTTTCCAATTGGAGAATACTGATTTAACATTGATTCCGACAGCTGAAGTCCCATTGACTAACTATTATAATGATGAAATTTTAGATGGTGCGGATTTACCTGTTTATTTCACTGCACTAAGTCCTGCTTTTCGTTCTGAAGCTGGAAGTGCCGGTCGGGATACTCGAGGACTGATCCGACTTCACCAATTCAATAAAGTAGAAATGGTCAAATTCTCGGATGCAGAACATTCTTACGAAGAATTGGAAAAAATGACAGCTGATGCAGAAGATATATTGAAAAAACTGCATTTGCCTTATCGTGTAATGGCCTTATCAACTGGAGACATGGGCTTTTCTGCAGCTAAAACTTATGATTTAGAAGTATGGATTCCTGCACAAGATACTTATCGTGAAATCAGTTCTTGTTCTAACTGTGAAGATTTCCAAGCACGCCGCGCCATGATTCGTTATCGCGATAATGATGGAAAAATCCACTACGCTCATACTTTGAATGGTTCAGGACTTGCGGTTGGCCGTACAGTAGCTGCCATTTTGGAGAACTACCAAAATGAAGATGGTTCTGTCACAGTTCCAGAAGCGCTCGTTCCTTATATGGGTAATCTGAAAGTTATTAAATAAAGAGGTTGTGAAAAAGCTGTCCTGCATCAAGTAATAAGAACTGCCAAACAAAAATAGCTCCTCTGATTTTTCGTTTGGTTGGGCTTATTACCGCAGATGCAAGCTTTTGAACACCGTTTATCGAAAGGTTGTGAAATCAGCGTCCTGGCCTGAGTATTAGAGAAAAAAATGGAAAAATAGCTCCTCATATTTTGCCGTTTTTTGAGCTAATACCGAGGGCCAGCTGATTGAACACCGTTTAAAAAGGAACATTGTTTACTTAAAAAAAGAGTGGTGACACAACATGTGTCACCACTCTTTTTTAGTATTTTTAAGATTCAACTGAATAGTTTGGTGCTTCTTTCGTGATTTGTACATCATGAGGGTGTGATTCTTTTAATCCACTGCCGCTCATTTGGATGAATTGCGCTTCATCACGTAATTGCTGTAAATTGGCTGCCCCAACATAACCCATTCCTGAACGCAACCCGCCGATCATTTGGAAAATAATGTCTGCAACACTTCCTTTGTAAGCAACTCGACCTTCGATTCCTTCTGGTACTAATTTATTTGCTTCATTGACACTACCTTGGAAGTAACGGTCTTTTGAACCTTTTTCCATCGCGCCTAATGACCCCATACCTCGGTATGTTTTGAATCGTCGTCCTTGGAAGATTTCGAATTCACCTGGTGATTCATCTGTCCCCGCCAACATGCTGCCTAACATAACTGCATGTCCGCCGGCAGCTAATGCTTTGACGATGTCACCAGAGTACTTGATTCCTCCGTCTGCAATAATCGCTTTGCCATATTGACGAGCAACTGATGCTGCATCATAGATAGCTGTGAGCTGAGGTACACCTACACCGGCTACCACACGTGTCGTACAAATCGATCCTGGTCCGATACCGACTTTTACGACATCCACCCCTGCATCATATAAAGCTTTTGTCGCTTCAGCCGTCGCAACGTTCCCAGCAATCAATGTTGCATCTGCAAAAGTTGAACGGATTTCTTGGATTTTTCGGATTACACCTGCACTATGTCCATGAGCTGTATCGATGATGATTGCATCTACCCCTGCTTCTAATAAAGCATTCGCACGCTCGAATGTATCGCTTGTTACACCAACGGCTGCTGCTACAAGTAATCGACCATGTTCATCTTTTGCTGCATTTGGAAATTCGATCACTTTCTCGATATCTTTGATTGTGATCAATCCGCTTAAACGACCTTCGTTATCAACGATTGGTAATTTTTCGATTTTATGTTTTTGCAAAATCTTTTCTGCATCTTTTAGAGAGGTACCTACTGGGGCAGTCACTAAGTTGTCTTTTGTCATCACATCAGCAATGGGCATGTGGTAATCTGTTACAAAACGCATGTCGCGGTTTGTAATGATCCCTACCAATTTTCTGTTTTCAAGTGTTTCAACGATTGGCACACCGCTGATACGGTATTTGCTCATCAATTCTTCTGCATCTGCTACAAGATGCTGTGGTGTTAAGAAGAACGGATCAATGATGACACCACTTTCAGAACGTTTGACTTTTCTTACTTCATCCGCTTGCTGGCTGATCGTCATGTTTTTATGGATCACACCTAATCCGCCTTGTCTTGCCATAGCGATGGCCATCTTGCTGTCGGTAACGGTATCCATACTTGCACTGATGATTGGAATATTCAACTTAATATTTTTAGCTAATTGTACGCTCATATCCACTTCGTTTGGTAACACGTGACTTTCTGCTGGTATCAATAAGACATCATCAAAAGTAAATCCTTTTTTCGTGAACTTTGTTTCCCAGTTGGACATTTTTAGTACCACTCCTCTAATTTAGTTTATCTATTAAAATAATTGATTTTTTCATTTAAGTCAATGATCTACATGGAATCAAATTAGCTTTCTCATAGAATACCAATATAAACCGCTTACATATGTGTGTATGCTAAATGAGGTTGTGAAAAAGCCACTTAGTTTCGAGTATTAATAAAAATTTTGTGAAAATGACTTTCCATATTTTTGCATAGATTTGGCTTAATACCGATAAACTGGCTTTTGAAGACCGTTTATTTACAAATAGGGACTGTGACAAGAATTTTGTCACAGTCCCTTGCTGTTATTTAACTATGGATAAACGGAATAAGGTCCTTTACTACCTCTTAATATTTAGTAAAGCTACTGCTCTGCTTTCTGGTTTATCTTCTTGGAACGGATAAACTTCCAATGATCCCATACTTTTTCTTCAAGTAGTAACGGACGGCTAAAGCTGCTGCTCCGATGATGATAACTACTATCGGATCTAATACTGGGTTGATAACTGGTGGCAATAGCGTTGTCGCAGAAAACAGCACGACCCAAAGAAGTGTCGTTCCACCTAGGATAAGCAATGTTTTACCCATTCCTGGTTTCTTGCTTCGATCTGCTCCTGGGTATTCATACTGATAGATGTACTTGTACATCATATAAAAGACCCAGCCACCGATTGCAGAACCTAGAACGAGTGTAGAGAATCCATAAGCTGGCGTTGTTCCACGTGAAAACAATCCGGTAATCGCGATCATGATACTTAATAGACCAAGCAGTAATAACGTATTATCCAACCACATCAATAAAGGGGTCGATGTATTTTGTATTTCTGCTGGTTTATTGATGATTGCTTCCGTTCTTTCAGAGACTGTCCCGAACAATTGGCGAGCTGTTTTTCCGCCTTTTTGTTCTGCAACTAAAGTGGGCAGAATGTCATGAAGGGCTTTTACTTTTTCTTCTTCAGACAAATTCGCTGCTTCTAAAGATTTTTTCAAATCAAAAATGTACTGTTGATTTCTTTTGGTTAATTTTGTTTCTAAACTATTGTTTTCTTTTACGATTTCTCGTAATTGTTCTGGTTCCATTATCTAATAGTCCTCCTTAGCCGTTCCTTTTCTCAACGGTCGTCACAAAAGACATTCTACCATATTCTACAGCTAGTTTGATAGCCCTTTTACACATTAAAGCGGAATAACATTACATCGCCGTCTTGTACGACATAATCTTTTCCTTCTAATCGAACACGTCCAGCTTCTTTTGCTGCATGCATGTTTCCATAATGATCCAAGTCTTCAAAAGAGACAGTTTCCGCACGAATAAATCCACGTTCGAAATCTGAATGGATGATTCCTGCTGCTTGTGGCGCTTTGATTCCTTTTTTGAATGTCCAAGCACGTACTTCTTGTTCCCCAGCAGTAAAGTAAGTAGCTAAGCCTAACAAATCGTAAGCGGCACGGATCAACTGATCCAAACCTGATTCTTCGATTCCTAAAGCTTCTAGAAATTCCGCTTTGTCTTCTTCATCTAATTCTGCGATTTCTTCTTCTGCACGAGCGCTGACCACGATTACTTCTGCATTTTCTTCTGCAGCAAAGTTGCGCACTTCTTGTACATAATGATTCGCGTCTGCATCTGCCACATCATCTTCTGACACATTTGCTACGTAAAGAATCGGTTTTGTCGTCAATAAGAATAGTGATTTAACGATTTTTTGTTCTTCTTCTGTGAATTCGATCGTTCGAGCAGATTTTCCTTCTTCCAGTACAGGTTTGATTTTGTCCAATACAGCTAGCTCTGCCACTGCATCTTTATCTTTGGTTTTAGCAACTTTTGCTACACGAGTATAGCGTTTGTTGATAGATTCCAAGTCTGCTAACACTAGTTCCAAGTTGATTGTATCAATATCTTCTAGTGGATCGACGCGTCCTTCTACGTGAGTGATATTATCATCATCAAAACAGCGTACAACGTGACAAATAGCATCTACTTGGCGGATATGGCTTAAGAATTGATTCCCCAAACCTTCTCCTTTACTTGCGCCTTTTACGATCCCAGCAATATCTGTAAATTCAAAAGTCGTCGGAACAGTTTTTTTCGGATGTACAAGTTCTGTTAAGCGTTGCAGACGCCAGTCAGGTACTTCTACCATCCCTACGTTAGGGTCGATCGTCGCAAAGGGATAGTTTGCTGCTTCTGCTCCTGCTTTTGTGATCGCATTAAACAAAGTTGATTTTCCTACGTTGGGCAACCCAACAATTCCAGCAGTCAATGCCATAAATTTATTCACTCTTTCTCTGCATTTTTTTCAATTACTTTTTTTAATTTCTTTTCAAAATCTCGACGGGTCATCATGACGATATGTCCGCAATTCATACATCTGATTTTGATATCTGCGCCCATTCGAATGACTTCCCAGCGGTTCGTCTGGCAAGCGTGAGGTTTTTTCATTTCAACGATATCGTGCAAGTCGTACATAAAAATAGCCTCCTTTTTGTTTATTCTTCATCAAATTGAATATTCAAGATATCAAGAATTCGTGTCAAATCTTTTTGAGAAAGGTATTCGATCTCGATCTTACCTTTCCCGTTTTTTTCTTGGATAGCTACGCTCGTACCGAATTTATCCATCAAACGATCTTCGCTTTCTCGGATATAATATGGTTTTTCCTTTGCTAGCCTTGGGATTTTTTTCTTTTCTTTTCCATCGTTTTGATTTAACTCAGAAACGATCTGTTCCAGTTGGCGGACAGTTAAATTTTCAGTTACTGCACGATTGGCTAATTTCAAGATCAATGATTTGTTTTTCAAGCCTAACAGCGTACGAGCTTGTCCCATAGATAAACGTTGATCTTGCACCATTTCCTTAACAAGATCTGGTAAAGAAAGCAAGCGCAAATAATTGGCGATATAAGGTCTGCTCTTTCCTAAACGACTAGCCACTTCTGCTTGTGTCAGTTTCAGATTTTTCATCAGCATTTCATACGCTTCTGCTTCTTCTAATGGATTCAGATCTTCCCGTTGCAAGTTTTCCAACACGGCTACTTGCATCATTGCTTCTTCGTCAAAGTCTCTGACAATAGCAGGGATCGTTTCTTTTTCAGCTAGTTTGGACGCTCGAAAACGTCTTTCCCCTGCGATGATCTCATATCCTTTTACTGCAGAACGGCGTACGATGATTGGTTGGAAGACGCCTGATTGTTCAATAGAATTAGCTAGTTCTTGCAAAGATACTTCTTCAAATGTCTTACGCGGCTGATACGGATTTGGACGCAGCTCATTCAATGGCAACTGGACCACAGTATCATCTTTTACATCCACCGTCTCTAAGTTTTCTAAATCTTGGAACAATGCATCGATTCCTCGGCCTAATCCTTTACTTTTCTTCACGACTTACCACTTCCTTTGCCAATGCTTGGTAGACTTCAGCTCCCCGAGAACGTGGATCGTAGTCGATGATCGGTTTTCCATGACTAGGTGCTTCTGATAAACGAATATTTCTTGGGATGATTGTTTCATAGACTTTTTCGCGGAAGTATTTGCGTACTTCTTCTACGACTTCATTTCCCAGATTTGTTCGTGCATCATACATGGTCAGCAAGACACCTTCTATTTCTAATTCTGGATTGAAGTGCTTTTGAACTAAACGAACCGTATTCAGTAATTGGCTTAATCCTTCCAATGCGTAATATTCACACTGAACAGGTATCAAAATCGAATCACTTGCTGTAAATGAATTGATTGTCAAATGGCCAAGAGAAGGCGGACAGTCGATCAAGATATAATCATACTGGCTGCTGACTTCTGCTAAAGATCCTTTTAATCTTGATTCTCTTGCCATCATTGATGTCAATTCGATCTCTGCTCCTGCTAATTGGAGAGTCGCAGGCACAATACTCAAATTTTCGTGTTCAGTGATCAAAGTCGCCTCATCAATTGGCAATTCATTGACTAGAACGTCATAGATGTCTTTTGTCACATCGGGTTTTCTGATCCCGACACCACTGGTAGCATTTCCTTGGGCATCCATATCCACTAGCAATACTTTTTTGCCAAGGCTGGCAAGACAAGCACCTAGATTTACCGTCGTCGTTGTTTTGCCGACGCCACCTTTTTGGTTCGCAACAGATATTATTTGTGCCATCTCTTCTCCTCCTATTTGATTGGCTGCTTATTAGGCAGACCGGGCTTTCTTGGGTATTTCTTTGGGGTTATTTTCTTTTTTTGAATAACGATAATATGCCGTTGGTCAGAGACATTCGGCAAGGTAACTGCCTCTTCTTTGAGGAATTTACCACCTAATAAAGCAATCGCTTGTTTTGCTTCTGTCAGTTCCTCTTCACTTTTTGCTGCTTTCAATGCATAAAAATAGCCTTCTTGTTTAGCCAAGGGCAAACATAATTCTGCTAACACATTCAAACGAGCAACTGCACGAGCAGTGACAAGGTCAAATGATGCACGAAATTGAGGATTTTGTCCAAATGTTTCTGCCCGGTCATGATATAAGGAAGCATCGATTCCTAATAATCGAGTTAGTTCAGACAAGAAGGTTATTCGTTTATTCAGAGAATCAACAATCGTTATCTGCAATTCAGGAAAGGCAATTTTTAAAGGTATGCTAGGAAACCCTGCTCCTGAACCGACATCGCATAAAGATAAAGGTTGCGTAAAGTCTACTTCAAATGCTAATGTAAGCGAATCGTAAAAATGCTTCAGGTATACGTCTTTTTCATCCGTAATAGCTGTAAGATTCATTTTTTCGTTCCATTCGACTAATGTCCGATAATAGATAGCAAATTGATCCATTTGATGATCGGTAAGCTCTATCCCTTTTTCTGCCAAAGATTGGCGAAATTCTTCTGGTATCATAATTATTCCTTTCATTGTGAAACAGCAATTGTTTCACAGATTCTCTCCTTACTTTAACGCAAAATCCCAAGACATGCAATCCTTCCATATGGATTCTTAAAAATTTGAAAAGTAAGAAAAGTCGATAGATTTTTTCTTTCTATTATGGCACTTATAAAATACACATAGAAGAGAGAACTAGCTTTGAGCAATTTCTGCAAAAACTGGTTCTCTCTTCTATTTATTATTACGTATTACGCTGGTTCACTGACTTTCGCAATCTTCCCTTGTTCGATGTAGACCATTAAGATGCTTAGATCTGCAGGATTTACCCCGCTGATCCGGCTAGCTTGGGCAATCGTTTCTGGTTGGATTTTCTGCAATTTTTGTTTTGCTTCTGTTGCTAATCCGTTGATTGCTGCGTAGTCGATGTTTTCTGGAATCTTTTTCGCTTCCATGCGTTTTAATTTTTCTACTTTTTCCATGGCTTTTTTGATGTAGCCTTCATATTTGATTTGGATTTCTACTTGTTCGATTTCTTTTGGTGTCAATTCTTCATTCTCTGGGATAAACCGTAGAAGATCTGCATAAGTAATCTCAGGGCGTCTTAAAAAGTCGCTTGCTAGTACGCCATCTTTTAGAGGTGCCGCATTAATCGTCGCTAAAAAGGCTTGAACTTCTTCTGTTGGTTTGATCCGTACATTCATCAAACGTTTGATTTCTTGTTCAACTGCTTCTTTTTTCTTCAAATAAGCCTTGTATTGGTCTTCTTTTACTAAGCCCACACGGTGGCCCATTTCTGTCAATCGCAAATCTGCATTATCATGACGTAAAAGCAGACGGTATTCAGCACGTGAAGTCAGCAAACGGTAAGGTTCGTTCGTTCCTTTTGTCACCAAATCATCGATCATGACACCGATGTAACCGTCACTTCGTTTGATTACTAAAGGTTCTTTTCCTTGAACTTTCAAAGCTGCATTGATACCAGCAATCAGCCCTTGTCCAGCCGCTTCTTCATACCCGCTTGTACCATTTGTTTGTCCAGCTGTATAAAGATTTTCAACGACTTTAGTTTCTAATGTCGGACGGAGCTGGTGTGGTTCTACTACGTCATATTCGATAGCATATCCTGTACGCATCATTTCTACTTTTTCCAAACCGGCGATGGAATGAAGCATGTCGACTTGGACATCTTCTGGTAAAGAAGTAGATAACCCTTGAACATAGACTTCTTCTGTGTTCAAGCCTTCTGGTTCTAAAAATAGTTGGTGACGTGGTTTGTCTGCAAAACGCACGATCTTATCTTCGATGGATGGACAATAGCGAGCACCTACCCCTTCAACGATCCCTGTAAACATTGGGGCACGATGTAAGTTGTCTCGAATGATTTGGTGAGTCGTCTCACCTGTATAGGTTAGCCAGCAAGATTCCTGATCTAGTTTATAGGCACTATCTGGTGTGCTGAAACTAAAATGATTCGGCTCTTTGTCACCAGGTTGTTCTTCTGTAACAGAATAATCGATCGTACTTGATTTTACTCGAGGCGGCGTTCCTGTTTTGAACCGTTCGATAGCAAAGCCAAGTTCTTTTAGATGATTCGCTAGTCCAATAGAAGGTTGAGAGTTATTCGGACCTGATGAATATTTCAATTCACCGATAATGATTTCTCCGCGAAGTGCTGTTCCGGCTGTAATAACAACTGCTTTTGCCCGGTAGCTCGCTCCTGTGGAAGTCACTACACCATGACAAATACCATCTTCGACGATCAGTTCTTCGACGATTCCTTGTCTTAGCGTCAAATTTGGTTCTTTTTCGATCGTATGTTTCATTTGTGTTGAATAAGCATGTTTGTCTGCTTGTGCTCGCAATGCTCGGACAGCTGGGCCTTTTCCTGTGTTCAACATACGCATTTGGATATAGGTTTTATCGATATTCTTACCCATTTCTCCACCTAGCGCATCGATTTCTCGAACAACAACGCCTTTAGCTGGTCCGCCTACAGAAGGATTACATGGCATGAATGCTACCATATCCAAATTTATTGTCAGTAATAACGTTTTCGAGCCCATACGTGCAGCAGCAAGTGCAGCTTCTGAACCAGCATGTCCTGCGCCGACAACGATCACGTCATACGCATCTGCTTCATAATGTTTCAATCGTTTGTTCCTCCTTTTATTTTCCTAAACAAAATTGACTGAATAATTGAGTGATCAATTCATCTTGTACACTGTCGCCAACTACTTCTCCTAGATAATCCCAACAACGCGTCATATCGATTTGAACGAGATCCACAGGCATTCCTGCATCAATACCTGCAATGACTTCTTCAAGTGACAGAGAAGCTTTTTCTAACAATGCGATATGGCGGGTATTGGAAACATAGGTAGCGTCTCTTTCTCCTGTTTCTCCGCTGAAGAATAAATCAGAAATAGCTGATTCCAAATGATCTAGTCCGTCGTTTTTAGCTACGGAAATTGAAAAAACTGGTTCATTTTCGATCAATTTGTTCAATTTTTCTTGTTCCAACTGTGCTGGCAAATCTGTTTTATTTAGAAGAATGATCCGTTTCAATCCCTTTGTCGCTTCCAGTAATTGTTCATCTTCTGCTGTCAGTGGTTCGCTTTGGTTTAGAACAAGTAAGATCAAGTCTGCTTCTGCTAATGCTTTACGGCTTCTTTCGACCCCAATACGTTCCACCACATCTTCTGTTTCCCGAATTCCAGCTGTATCGATTAACTTGAGCGGTACCCCCCGAACATTGACATACTCTTCGATTACATCTCTAGTCGTTCCTGCAATGTCCGTAACGATTGCTTTTTCTTCTCTTAACAAATGGTTCAACAAACTTGATTTACCGACATTTGGCCGGCCGATAATCGCCGTACTTAACCCTTCCCGCAGAACCTTTCCTTGCTTGGATGTAGCAAGTAGTGCTTGGATTCTTTGTTGGATCATCTGTGCTTTTTCAAGCAATAACTTCGTAGTCAATTCTTCGACGTCGTCATATTCCGGATAATCAATATTTACTTCTACTTGGGCTAATGTCTCTAAAATCTCTTGTCTCAATGAACGGATCAAGGCAGACAGATTGCCGTCTAACTGATTGAGGGCTAACCCCATTGCTTTATCTGTTTTTGCTCGAATCAAATCCATCACAGCTTCTGCCTGTGAAAGGTCAACACGACCATTCAAGAATGCTCGTTTTGTGAATTCGCCTGGCTCAGCTAATCTTGCCCCTTCTCTTAACAGTAACTGCAAAATTTGATTGACTACGACGATCCCGCCGTGACAATTGATTTCTACCACATCTTCCCGCGTAAATGTCTTTGGTGCTCTCATCACGGAGACCATGACTTCATCGACTAGCTGATCGCTCTTAGGATCAACGATATGTCCATAATGGATCGTATGGCTTGGTACTTCTGATAGTCGTTTATTCCCAGAATGATAAACTTTATCTGCTAGTTGCACAGCTTGATCGCCACTTAAACGAACGATACTGATTGCTCCTTCTCCAGGCGGGGTAGAAATTGCCGCAATCGTATCAAATTCTAAAGTAATTTCAGCCATTTTTTCACTTCCTTTTTCATTTTGCGCACAAAAAAAGTGCCCACTCCACCCTTTATGCATAATAAATGGTGAACTTCGCACTTTGACTGCTTGTTCTTGATTAAATTCTGGTCATAGGTTATCACACTTGTCATAAGGAATCAAGTGTTTAAAACAAGTTATATGAAGTTGTACCTCACTTGATTCCATTACCTTACATTTAATTGCCTTTGGCTGTCTCTTTGTGTTCTTTGATTCTTTTTTGAATTGGAATCAATAATGATTTTACGCAGTGTTTCTACTTTTTTCTGATCAAATTGATCACACCTATTTCTTATCGCTTTGATTTCCGCTCCTGTTATGTGACTGGATTCAGGAACTACTTCTTTCCGAGGAACAAATGGGATTGTCCAAATTGCATTGTTATATTTATCACCCCAAAATACTTTATGGATTTTTTTATTCTCCAGTGGAAGCTGTTCTCGCTCTTTTTTTCTATCCAAATAATGATCATAGGCTTTTGAAATAAAATTTCTCACTTCTTCTTTACCATATCCCGATTTTTCCAAGTGCATGATCATTAGTTCATTCATTACATAGTTGAATTTTTCTGTCGATAATGTTTTGTATTTCGTTTGCCAAAAGTTTCTGTCGTGGATAGTGACTTGTTTTCTGGTTCCCAAAATATATTTTAAAGAAGCATTCATATTATTTATTTCACAGTTTCCTTGAACATACTGAGTAGTAGCAATATGATTCGCAACATATTCTTTTTCTGTGCAGTTACTTAGCTTGTTTAAAATGTGATAAGTTCTTTTAGCTGTAGCAAATGGATTAATTCTTTCTTCAAAGGTAAGATGCTGCCTTCCTATCCGAAGCACTTCTTCCAATCCTTTCTTCTCTACTCCTTCATAGACATAAACTGGGGTGATTTTTAGGGTCTCTTGATCGAACCACAGCTTTTCTTGAATCTTTTTTTTCAATGCTCTTTTATCAGGGCAGTGCATTCTCATTTGTGCTTTATCATAAACTTCTACGTTCAGACGATCTTGCTCTTTTTTTATGATGAAAGTGAGGCCATGACCATTTTTGAACCATGAATACCACTTTTCTTTATAAAACATCGAAACTGGTACAACTAAAAAACTATCTTTATGATTATTCTCTAGCTCATTGATGTAATTTTTAAATAATTTTGTATGGATTGAACCATAAATACTTTTTTGAATGGATTCTTTGATTTTGTTGATGTCCCGACCTTCGAATTCATCTGGATAAACATTGAGGATTTGTTGGTAAACGGTCATAAATTCAAGCGTCGGGCTTGTACTGGGTTTCGTCTTAAAAAAAATATCATTTCCAATCATGTTCCAATTTTGTAAAAGAACACTGCACATTTCTGGCACATATTTTTCGCTATTTACGTACTTTTCTCTTTTTTTATCCGCTGATTGAATCAGCATTTCTACTTGTGCTGCATCTAAAAGATCCATCTTTAAACGCTCCTTTCTTCTCTCTAACAAATGAATAATACTGTATGAGCAAGGATTTATCTTTCTTCAAAAAAGGGAGACTAAATAAATAGGATAACGCTATCTTAACGTTTCTTTTAAAAAGAAAAATGACCTATTTATCAAACTTCTCTTATAACACCTTGTTCTTGTTGTCTTCTTCGTCGTTCAACCATCGTACTAAACGAAGGAACTGATATTCTTCGGATAATATTGTGTAGTTGTTGTTGCCTAGATTCCGTACACTTTATTTTGACAGAGAGAATTTCAATAGGCGTTAAATGATAACAACTTTTCTGTTTATTTTCGCTAGAAGGCAGTCCATAAGAAAAACAAAGCGTATGGTCGATGGATTTTCTAATTTCAGTCGGGATAATCCAATGATTATTTTTGTTGATTCCTCCCCATTCTGATTTATGTGCTATTTTGTCAATCATATCAAGAGCTGATCGCTGACTTTTGGCTTCTTTATAGACTTCATAAGCATTTCTAATGAAATTTTCTGTCACTTGTCCATAGCCTATTTTTTTCAAATGCGTGAACATCAGCTCATTTATTGTGTGATTTAATTGTTCCGTAGATAACGTTTTGTATTTCGTTTGAAAGAATTTCTTGCCATCAATAATAATTTCTGACTTTGTTCCTAGTATGTATTTTAATGCCGCATTCATGTTTTTGATTTCGCTGTTATCTCTTACATATTGAATTGTCCCTACATGAGAGGAATATCCTTCTATTGTTGCGTACTTACTTAATTTATTGTAAATATAATAACTCTTCTTATATTTGGGAAAAGGAACTGCTTTTTCATGCCAATTGTAATGATTTCTTCCTATGCGTAAAACGTCAACCAGTGATTGAACATCGCTCAGTTCATATGTGTATATAGGAGTTAGTTTTGCTATTTCTTCCTTTGTCTATGAATTTTTATGAACATTTTTTTTCTTCGCATATTCATCTGGACGAACTGCTCTGATTTGAACTTTGTCATAAATCTGGACATTTATCTGATTATTTTGTTTTTGGATAATAACTGCAACATCAGATCTTTTTGTGAAATCAGCAGATCTATAACTTAGATAATAAAATGAAACAGGTACTACTAAAAAGCTGTCTTGATCATTGTTTTTCAATTCATTGATATAGTTACTGAACAACTCGGTATGGATCGAACCATAAATACTTTTTTGAATCGATTCTTTGATTTTTTTGATGTCACGTCCTTCGAATTCCTCAGGATGAATATCGAGAAGCTGCTGATAAATTGCCATAAATTCAATCGTGGGAGTTGTACTAGGCTTTTCTATTAGAAAAGTATCATTGTCGCGCATATTCCAATTTTGTAGAAGAAGACTGCACATATCCCGCACATAGATATCACTTTTTAAATAACGATTTCGCTTTCGATTTGCTGATTTGATCAAATCTGTTACTTGTTTTTCAGTCAATATATTCATTCTATATGCCTTTCCTTCCTTCATTGAGTAAAACAACTTTTAAGACTACGAAATACCCAATTAATTATAACATCTGTGGTTTCTGTATATTTTCTAGCTTTTTCAAAATAAAGAAATAATTGTTTCTCTTCTATTCATGCTTTTTCTTTCTTCATAAAAACGGTAAACTAGAATGGGAGCGCTATCTAAAATATTTGTTTTTGAAAGGAGAAAAGGAATGAGCCAGTTCAACTCTGATGCATTGAAAGAAGAAAGTGATCCTCGGATCAATGATGTTGTTTTATCTACAGGAAATATCAATCAAAAATATATCGTCCGCGATATCGTTTTTGTTGTGGAATGCTTAGAAGCTGATTTGTTTGACCCAGCTTTTCCCAATGAGGATCTTTTCTTGACAACGAAGAGGAAATTAAAGTTGAAGGTTCTTGAATATGGTGCGAATGCGGTGATCAACTGTCATTTTGAGTATCAGCAAAGAAATCGGGATGGAAAGTATTTTCTGGAACTTTTTGCTTATGGAACAGTGATCCAATTTATCCAAACGACGATTGGTTAAATGAAATAGACAAAAAAAGCGGAGCAAAACTGAAAACAGTTTCGTTCCGCTTTTTTCTATCAAAGTTAGTGACTACTTCATCGTATACTCTGATAAGAATGATTTCTAGTAAAATATACTTGGTTTGAAAAACTTTGTCAACGTGATTTATTCAAAAAGTAATGGAATCAATAATATTTTTTAGCAGGTTCAACTACTAAGTAACGATAAGGTTCCTCACCTTCCGAATGTGTTTTTACATGTTCATCTTTGCTTAATGCCGCATGGATTTGTTTACGTTCAAAGGCAGGCATTGGTTCTAAGAAAACAGGTTGTCCTGTCCGTTTTACTTTTTCAGCCGTGCGATCAGCTAAACGCTGAATGATCTCTTGACGCTTTTCGCGGTAATTGCCTACATTGACCACTACAGATAGCTTATTTCTTGCTAAACGATGGATAAAGACTTGTGCCAGATATTGCAGTGCATTCAACGTTTTTCCATGTTTCCCAATCAGTAACCCTTGTTTTTGTGTTTCTAAATGAAAAACGACCATATTATTTGATTCTCTTTCCATTTTAACAAGTGCTGGAGCATCAAGTTGTTTTGAAATTTCAGTAAGATAGACTGCCAATTCCGTTAAAGCTGCTTCATCACCTAGCTCACTTACTTCTTCTGTTTTTTCTTCAAGAATCGTTTCGTTGACTACCTCGATCTCAGCTGTTGGTTCTTCTTCTAAAATCTCTTCTACCGTCTGTTCTACTGTTTCAGAAATTTTTTCGCTGATACTTGGCTGGATCGAAAGCCGTGCATTCTTTCGGCCCATTCCTAGGAAACCTTTTTTTCCTTCTTCCAATATTTCGATTTCAACTTGGTCTTTGGTCAAACCCAAATCAGCTAGACCTAGTTGAACAGCTTCATCTATTGTTGCAGCTTCATAAATCGGCATTAGCATTCCCTCCCCTATTATTTCCGTTTTTTCTTAGGATTCATTGCTTTCTTCAACGCACGTTCTCTTTCGCGGATTTTCCGTGCTTCTTCTTCCCGTTCTTTTCGAATTTTGAAAGGATTGTTGATCAACAATGTTTGTACAACTTGGAAGGCATTGGAAACCACCCAGTATAATGAAAGACCGCTGGCTAAATTGACACCCATCACTAAAATCATTACAGGCATCACGAAATTCATGATCTTCATTGATGCATTCGATTCAATTTGACTCATACTAGATAAATACGTACTTGCAAAAGTAAAGATTGCTGCTAGAATCGGCAAGATAAATGTTGGATCCGCGTTCCCTAAGTTCAACCATAAGAAATGACCTTGTTTCAACTCAGGTACACGGGAAATAGATTGCCATAACGCCATCAAGATTGGCATTTGTACCAATAAAGGAAGACAACCAGCATATGGATTGACTCCATTTTCCGCATATAAACGCTGTTGCTCTTCTCTTAATTTACTTTGTGTTTCTGGGTCTCTTGAACTATATTGTTGCTGCAGTGCTTTTAATTTCGGTTGTAATTCTTGTGTCTTACGCATGCTCTTTGTTTGGAAATGCATCAGCGGCAACAAGATTACACGGATGATCAATGTAAATAAAATGATCCCTATTCCTGCATTACCAAATGACAACGCCTTGATCGCCTCAGCAAAGTAATAAACAATATAACGATCCCAAATTCCTGTACTTTGTGCGCTGACTTCCCCAGTTCCGCAACCGGATAAGACGATGACCAAACTAACGATACCGGCCATCAAAAGTAAACGTTTGTATTTCTTCACTTACTCTTTTCCTCTCTGTCGATTATTTTTGCAAGTTTTAAGACGTGGACTAAATTGGAGCGAACCTCATCATAAGTTAGCCCCTTCACACTTGGTCTAGCAATCACAATAAAATCCAACTCCGGATCAATCTCTTCTTTTATAGAATAAACTGCTGCTCGGATTTTTCGTTTGACTTCATTGCGGCTTACCGCGTTGCCGACCTTTTTTCCTACAGATAAACCAACTCGAAAATGAGGCTGTCCCGGTTTTTTCAAACGGTAAACGACGAATTTGCGGTTAGCAAAAGAATCTCCCGTATGAAACACGGCTTGAAACTCTCGTTCTTTTTTTACTCGATACGCTTTTCTCATTAGTTTTCTTTCCTTTTCTATCTCTCACTTACGCTCATAATCATACCATAATTACGATTGTCCTTTCATCATTTCCCTAAAAAAGAGTATAAAAAAAACCACTGAAACCCCAGTGGCCTAAGCTGAAAGAACTTTTCTTCCTTTACGACGACGGCTAGCTAACACACGACGTCCATTTTTAGTACTCATACGTTTACGGAATCCGTGAACTTTTTGACGTTTACGTTTATTTGGTTGGTATGTTCTTTTCATATATTCCACCTCCAAAATGTTCTTATCTATTTTATAAACACAGACATACTTTGATAGTATAACGACAAAGTAGTGATTTTGTCAATATAAAATAGAAGATCGATTGTCAAAACTTATCCACAAGATTATTTTTTTCTATGGGAATCTCATGTGGAAAAAGTTATGCACAGGAATTATCCACAAATAATAACGAGGTACTTTTACACAGAAAACACACGTGTAAAAAAAGTAATCCACAACCAGACGTTTTCCTGTGCATTTCGTCCCTAAACCATTGATAAATATACATTTGTTATCCACAGGTACAGGAGGAAATCTAGTGATTTTTACAAGTTGTCCACCTGTGCATTAGTGGTGTGGAAAACTTTTTTTGACAGCTGTGTTTTTCTCTTTTTTTTATTTGTCGATTGTGTGGATAATTGTAATTAAAAAATTTTTTTCTTCGGTTTCTGTGGAAAACTATTAAAAAAAATGCTAAATTAGTACTAGTTATTCACTTTTTAATGAAGGAGGAGGCCTTATATGGTATCCCTCGATGCTTTATGGAATGAATTAAAAGCAACATACCAAAAGGATTTATCGCCTGCTAGCTATAATACATGGATTGAAACAGCGAACCCTCGAACTCTTGATCAAAACCAGCTCGTTGTTGAGGTTCCTAGCAAGATTCATAAAGAATATTGGGAAAAAAACCTGGCAACAAAAATCGTTGAAGTCGGTTATATGTTATCAGGAAATGAGATTATCCCTCGCTTTATTACTGGCGAAGAAGCAGAGCAAGAAGAAGTTGTAGAAGAAAAAAATCCAAAAGTTGCGGCACCTAGCCCGCTAAAAAAAGCCATGCTGAATCCTAAATATACCTTTGATACGTTTGTCATTGGTAAAGGAAACCAGATGGCTCATGCAGCAGCGCTCGTTGTAGCAGAAGATCCAGGTTCTATTTATAACCCGCTCTTCTTTTATGGAGGCGTAGGACTTGGTAAGACTCACTTGATGCATGCCATCGGTCATCAAATGCTGCAAAGTCAGCCTAATGCCAAAGTAAAATATGTAAGCAGTGAAACTTTTGCTAATGATTTCATCAATTCGATCCAAAACAAAACAGCAGAAGAATTCCGTCAAGAATATCGAAATGTTGATTTACTATTAGTAGATGATATTCAATTTTTCGCAGAAAAAGAAGCTACGCAAGAGGAGTTTTTCCATACTTTCAATGCCTTGTACAATGAGGGTAAACAAATCGTTCTAACCAGTGATCGGTTGCCAAACGAGATTCCAAAACTACAAGAACGCCTTGTTTCTCGCTTTGCATGGGGGCTCTCTGTTGATATTACGCCACCGGATCTTGAAACAAGAACAGCGATTTTGCGTAAAAAAGCGGCAGCTGAACGTCTAGAGATCCCAGATGACACGCTGAGCTATATCGCAGGACAAATTGATTCTAATATTCGTGAATTAGAAGGGGCACTTGTTCGAGTACAGGCTTTTGCTGCAATGAATAGTGAAGATATTTCGACTAGTCTAGCTGCAGATGCGCTGAAAACGTTAAAGTCAGGAAAAGGACATCCTCAATTGTCGATTTTGCAGATCCAAGAAGAAGTGGCAAAGTATTATCACATCCAATTGAAAGATCTCAAAGGAAAGAAACGCGTCAAATCTATTGTTGTACCTAGACAAATCGCTATGTACTTGGCACGTGAGCTCACAGATAATTCTTTACCGAAAATTGGTGCTGAATTCGGTGGCAAGGACCATACAACGGTTATCCATGCCCATGAGAAAATCCAGCAGCTGATGGATTCTAGTGTCAGCATGCAAAATGAAGTATCAGAAATCAAAAACTTTTTACTAAATTAATTTGTCGATTCTACCAACTGAAAATAGCATGTGGATAAAAGAAAAAAACAAGCAAAAGTTATACACACTTTTTCCACAGCTGTTTTTTCGTTTCTCTCTTGCGTTTTTTGAGTTTTCCACAGAATCAACATGCCCTATTACTTTTATTATTCTTTTTAACTAATAATAAATAAACAAACATTCAAAGGAGATACATCATGAAAGTTACTTTAAACCGAGCTAGCTTTATGCAGGAATTGCAAACTGTTCAACGAGCTATTTCAAGCAAAACCACTATCCCTATTTTGACAGGTGTAAAAATCACACTGACACAAGAAGGTTTGACTTTGACAGGGAGCAACGCTGATATATCAATTGAAACTTTTTTGTCTGTTGAAAACGAAAAAGCAAATATGCAAATCGAATCTACCGGATCAATTGTTTTACAAGCTCGTTTCTTTAGCGAAATCATTCGAAGACTTCCTGAAGAAACATTTACTTTAGAAGTATTAGAAAATAAACAAGTAGCGATCACTTCTGGAAAAGCGAATTTTATCGTGAATGGATTAGATGCAGATAATTATCCTCATCTTCCTGTTGTCGAAAGTCATAACCAGATGAAATTACCAGTACACGTATTGACTAAACTAATCAACGAAACAGTTTTTGCTGTTTCGCAGCATGAGAGCCGTCCAATCTTGACGGGTGTGCATTTTATTTTATCTGATCATTCTTTATTGGCTGTAGCTACCGACTCTCACCGTCTAAGTCAACGGGTGATCCCAGTAGAACAAACGGCTGATCATTTTGATATTGTTATTCCCGGGAAAAGTTTGATCGAATTGTCTCGCTCATTGACAAATGAAGAAGAAATCGTCGAAATCAGCATTATGGAAAACCAAGTCTTGTTTAAAACGGAAACAATGTATTTCTATTCCCGCTTGCTAGAAGGAAACTATCCTGATACCAATCGTTTGATCCCATCAAGCTTTAATACAGAGGTCGAATTTTCTGTTCCTAGCTTTCTAGCAGCAATCGAACGTGCTTCTTTACTTTCTCATGAAGGCCGCAACAATATCGTTCGTTTATCCATTCGTCCAGATGCGGTTGTTTTATACGGAAATTCTCCAGAAATCGGGAAAGTAGAAGAAAGCTTGAGCTATACAGCAAGCAGTGGCGATCCATTGGAGATTTCTTTCAACCCGGATTATATGAAAGCAGCGTTGCGTGCATTTGGAGATATGAGTATCAAAGTAAAATTTATTTCCGCTATTCGACCATTCACGTTGGAACCAACGGAAGATGGCGTTCAATTTATCCAATTGATTACTCCTGTACGTACAAATTAACAAAGATTTTCAAAGATATTGAAAATTTAATTGAAAAGAATTAGAAAAAATAAAATTTAAACAGAAGGCCCTAAAATCTCTTTTAAGGCTTTCTGTTTATTTTTGTCTAAATCACCTTTTTTAGATTAAATCGTCTTATATGGAAAAATATATGGATAAATTTGTTTTATTGCGGAAAAAAAGGTATAATAGAGTATACTTTTAATAATGAAAATGAGGGATGGACATTGAAACAACAAGTCATTCTAAATACGGAATTCATGACGTTGGGTCAAATGCTGAAAGAAGCCACCGTTATCGGTAGTGGCGGACAAGCAAAATGGTATTTGGCAGAAAACACTGTGTTAGTCGATGGCGAGCCGGAAAATCGTCGTGGACGCAAGCTTTATCCCGGTATGATGGTTGAAGTTCCAGAAGTAGGAACTTTTTTTATGGTAAAAAAAGGAAACGACGATAATGAGGCTGAATAAGCTGTATTTAAAAAATTATCGAAATTACGAAG
Source organism: Enterococcus sp. 10F3_DIV0382 (assembly GCF_002140245.1). Classification (NCBI taxonomy): domain Bacteria; kingdom Bacillati; phylum Bacillota; class Bacilli; order Lactobacillales; family Enterococcaceae; genus Enterococcus; species Enterococcus sp. 10F3_DIV0382. The sequence goes on from NZ_NGMF01000001.1 coordinate 250,597, forward strand.
AGCTGAACATCGAATTTTCCAAGAATCTGGTCATTTTTTTAGGTGAAAATGCGCAGGGAAAAACAAATCTTTTGGAAAGTATCTATGTATTGGCTATGACGCGAAGCCATCGGACAAGTAGTGAGCAGGAATTGATTGGTTGGAATGACGATCAGGCAATGATCCAAGGAGAGATCGCAAAAGGTTCATCCACTCTCCCATTAGAAATCTTATTATCTAAAAAAGGCCGAAAAACCAAGATCAACCATATCGAACAAAAAAAGTTAAGTACTTACGTGGGACAAATGAATGTCATTTTATTTGCACCAGAGGATCTTTCGTTAGTAAAAGGCAGCCCGCAGATCAGGCGGAAATTTTTAGATATGGAATTAGGTCAGATCAATCCAATTTATCTTTATGATCTTGTCCAATACCAAGCGATTTTGAAGCAAAGAAACCAGTATTTGAAGCAATTGAATGAAAAAAAACAAACTGATTTGCTTTATTTGGATATTTTGTCCGAACAACTAGCAGCGTTTGGTAGCAAAGTATTGAAAGCAAGAGCACAGTTCATCAAGCGATTGGAGTTTTGGGCTAATTCTTTACATCAGCAAATCACACATCATAAAGAGCAGCTGGAAATCGAGTATCTCACCGCAGTCGATTCTTTAGAAACACATACGCAAGAACAAATCCAAGAACAATTTCTCGCACTTTTGAATCAAAACAAAAAGAAAGACCTTTTTCGGGGAACGACGACAGTTGGTCCTCACCGTGACGATCTTTCCTTTTTTATTAATCAAAAAAACGTGCAGACTTATGGATCGCAAGGACAGCAAAGAACGACTGCTCTAAGTGTCAAATTAGCAGAAATTGATTTGATCAAAGAAGAGACAGGGGAATATCCAATCCTATTATTAGATGATGTGATGAGCGAGCTGGATGATAATCGTCAGCTCCATCTGCTGGAAACAATCGAAGGAAAAGTTCAAACGTTCTTAACAACGACGACACTTGACCATGTAAAAAATAAAATGACTGTTGAACCTGAGATTTTTTATGTTCGACAAGGGAAATTAAAAGGAGAAGAAACTGAATGACAGAAGAAAGAAGTTTAGTAGAACGCGCTAAAGAATATGATGCCAGTCAGATTCAAGTACTTGAAGGACTTGAAGCCGTTCGTAAACGACCTGGCATGTATATCGGTTCGACTAGTTCTGAAGGTCTGCATCACCTTGTTTGGGAAATCGTCGATAATTCGATCGATGAAGTATTAGCAGGTTTTGCAACGAAAATCCATGTGATTATAGAAAAAGACAACAGTATCACTGTTATTGACGATGGACGGGGGATACCAGTAGATATCCAAGCAAAAACCGGACGTCCTGCAGTTGAAACGGTCTTTACTGTTTTACATGCTGGAGGAAAATTTGGCGGTGGCGGATACAAAGTTTCCGGTGGTCTTCATGGAGTGGGATCTTCCGTCGTAAACGCACTTTCTACGCAACTTGATGTCAAAGTATACAAAGAAGGAAATGTGTACTATCAAGAGTATCGTCGTGGAGCTGTAGTGGACGACTTAAAGATCATTGAACAAACGGATCGCCATGGAACAACGGTTCACTTTACGCCAGATCCTGAAATTTTTACAGAGACAACTGAGTTTGATTTTTCAAAATTGGCTACCCGAATCCGTGAACTAGCTTTCTTGAACCGCGGGATGCGTATCTCGATTGAGGACAAACGAGAAGAAGAACCAGTCATCAATGAATACCATTATGATGGCGGGATCAAAAGTTATGTCGAATACTTGAATGCAAACAAAACCGTGATTTTCCCAGAACCTGTATATTTGGAAGGTGAGCAGCAAGATATCGCAGTTGAAGTCTCTATGCAATATACAGACGGCTACCATTCCAATATCATGAGTTTTGCCAACAATATCCATACGTATGAAGGCGGAACACATGAATCAGGATTCAAGACTGCATTAACTCGGGTAATCAATGATTATGCTCGAAAACAAAAGCTGATGAAAGAAAATGATGACAACTTGACTGGTGAAGACGTGCGAGAAGGATTGACAGCTGTTATTTCTATCAAGCATCCTGACCCTCAATTCGAAGGACAAACAAAAACAAAATTGGGCAATTCCGAAGTACGGACAGTCACTGATCGGTTATTTAGCGAGCATTTCATGAAATTCTTGCTAGAAAACCCAAGTGTGGGCCGTCAAATCGTTGAAAAAGGATTATTAGCTTCCAGAGCTCGTCTAGCAGCGAAACGTGCGCGTGAAGTAACGAGACGTAAAGGTGCTTTAGAGATCAGTAATCTGCCAGGAAAATTAGCAGACTGCTCTAGCAACGATCCTGAAAAATGCGAATTGTTCATCGTCGAAGGAGATTCGGCCGGCGGATCAGCTAAGCAAGGTCGTAATCGAGAATTTCAAGCTATCTTGCCTATTCGTGGGAAAATCTTGAATGTTGAAAAAGCAAGTATGGACAAGATCTTGGCAAATGAAGAGATCCGGTCTTTATTTACCGCTATGGGTACAGGGTTTGGAGAAGATTTCGATGTATCGAAAGCTCGTTATCATAAATTAGTGATCATGACTGATGCCGATGTTGATGGTGCGCATATCCGTACATTGCTGCTGACTCTTTTTTACCGCTACATGCGTCCAATTGTTGAAGCTGGTTATGTCTATATTGCTCAGCCGCCTTTATACGGGGTAAAACAAGGGAAGAATATCACGTATGTACAACCAGGAAAGAATGCAGAAGAAGAGTTGAAACAAGTCGTTGCTTCACTTCCTGCTTCACCAAAACCAAGTGTTCAGCGGTATAAAGGACTTGGAGAAATGGATGATCATCAACTATGGGAAACAACTATGGACCCAAGTAATCGAATGATGGCCCGCGTCAGCGTGGACGATGCTATTGCGGCAGACCAGATATTTGAAATGTTGATGGGGGATCGAGTAGAGCCTCGTCGTGCATTCATCGAGGAAAATGCACATTACGTGAAGAACTTAGATATTTAATCATGAAGGAGGAAAAAGAATGAGTGAAGAAATCAGAGAAAACATCCATGATGTCAATCTAACCAGCGAAATGAAAGACTCCTTCATCGATTATGCGATGAGTGTTATTGTCGCACGTGCACTGCCTGATGTCAGAGATGGTCTGAAACCCGTTCATCGCCGTATTTTATACGGCATGAACGAATTAGGTGTGACACCGGATAAAGCCCATAAAAAATCTGCCAGAATCGTCGGAGATGTCATGGGTAAATACCATCCTCATGGGGATAGTGCGATCTATGAGTCAATGGTACGGATGGCGCAGCCATTTAGCTACCGTTATATGCTAGTGGATGGCCATGGAAACTTTGGTTCTGTTGACGGTGACGGTGCCGCTGCTATGCGTTATACCGAAGCACGGATGAGTAAAATCGCTACAGAAATGCTGCGTGATATCAATAAGAACACTGTTGATTTCCAAAGCAACTATGATGACACAGAAAAAGAACCCGTTGTATTACCTGCTCGCTTCCCCAATCTTTTGGTGAACGGAACGACGGGGATAGCCGTGGGTATGGCAACGAATATCCCACCTCATAATTTATCTGAGGTAGTAGCGGCTATCGATTTGCTGATGGATAATCCTGATGTGACGACCAATGAATTGATGGAAGTATTACCTGGACCAGATTTTCCAACAGGTGGTTTAGTCATGGGAAAATCAGGAATCCGAAGAGCGTATGAAACAGGTAAAGGTTCTATTACCGTACGTGCAAAAGTTGAGATCACTGAGATGCCAAATGGCAAAGAACGGATCCTCGTGACGGAATTACCTTATATGGTCAATAAAGCCAAATTGATTGAACGGATTTCTGAGTTGCACAGAGACAAGCGTATCGAAGGAATCACGGATTTGCGGGATGAATCTTCCCGTGAAGGCATGCGAATTGTCATTGACATTCGTCGTGACGCCAGCGCATCAGTTATTTTGAATAACTTATACAAATTGACATCCTTACAGAATTCATTTGGATTCAATATGTTGGCCATCGAAAAAGGCGTGCCGAAAGTTTTAAGTTTGAAACAAATCCTTGAAAACTATATCGAACATCAACGCGAAGTCATCACACGACGGACGGTCTTTGAAAAAGAAAAAGCAGAAGCAAGAGCACACATCTTAGAAGGTTTGCGTATTGCTTTGGATCATATCGATGAAATCATTGCGATTATCCGCGGGTCTAAATCAGATGATGAAGCAAAAGCAACAATGATCGAACGGTTCGATTTATCCGATCGCCAATCACAAGCTATCTTAGATATGCGTTTGCGTCGATTGACCGGTTTGGAACGGGAAAAAATCGAAAATGAATATCAAGAACTATTGAAACTGATTGAAGATTTGACTGACATTCTGGCAAGACCCGAACGTGTCACGGAAATCATCAAGAATGAGTTAGCAGACTTGAATCAACGATTTGGTGATAAACGACGCACAGAATTACTAGTCGGTGAGGTCTTAAGTCTAGAAGATGAAGATTTGATCGAAGAAGAAGAAATCGTTATTACACTGACAAACAATGGTTATATCAAACGTTTGGCAAATAATGAATTCAGAGCTCAACGAAGAGGCGGGCGTGGTGTCCAAGGAATGGGTATCCACAATGACGACTTCGTCAAGAATCTAGTTTCTTGTTCTACCCATGATACATTGTTATTCTTTACGAATAACGGAAAAGTGTATCGGGCAAAAGGATACGAAATTCCAGAATACGGACGTACAGCCAAAGGTATCCCAATCATCAATTTGCTGGGTATCGACTCGAGTGAAAGCATCCAAGCAATTATTGCGGTGACGGGAGAAGCAGAAGAAGGCCACTATCTCTTCTTTACGACGCGTCAAGGTACAGTTAAACGTACGTCTGTCACTGCTTTCGCTAACATCCGAAGCAATGGTCTGATTGCAATTGGTTTGAAAGAAGATGACGAATTAGTCAATGTTCTATTGACAGATGGACAGTCAAATATCATCATTGGCACACATAACGGCTACTCTGTGACCTTCAAAGAGGAAGCAGTCCGCGATATGGGACGTACAGCTTCCGGCGTCAGAGGGATACGTTTGCGTGAGGAAGACTACGTTGTTGGGGCAGCCCTGATGAAGGAAGACCAAGAAGTACTAGTGATTACAGAAAAAGGTTACGGAAAACGGACCAAAGTATCGGAATATCCAGTGAAAGGCCGCGGTGGTAAAGGAATCAAAACGGCGAATATCACTGAAAAAAATGGTCCACTAGCCGGATTGACCACTGTTTCTGGAGATGAAGACATCATGCTGATTACAGATAAAGGTGTGATTATCCGTTTCAACGTATCGACTGTTTCTCAAACTGGACGTTCAACATTGGGTGTACGTTTGATGAAGATGGAAGCTGATACGAAAGTCGTCACAATGGCAGCAGTCGAGCCAGAAGCGGTAGAACAAACAGTTGAAGAGCAAGCAACAGAAGAATAATCATAAAGATGAAGTGTTTAAGTTAGCAAAGAGGTTGTGAAAAAGCTGCTCTGCATCAAGCAGTAAGAACAATCAGACAAAAATAGCATTCCATATTTTTCATCTGATTGGGCTTAGTGCCGTAGATGCAAGCTTTTGAACACCGTTTAAGGAAGAGATCGTGAGTCTGCCGTTTCACTCTGAGTCACAAGGAGCAATTTCAAAAAAATAGCTTCTCATGTTTGTTGAATAGTGTGACTTGTGACCGAGGAGTTGGCAGGAGAACACCGTTTATTCGAAAAAAGGGAACTGCGACAAGACTTTTGTCACAGTTCCCTTGCTTGCTTTTTTGATTAATTGAATTTCTCTTAAAATATTTGAAACTGTTTATTCTGTATTGCTTTTGACCAAAATAGAGTGTATAATCAAAGCTTGTGAGTAGTCTAATTAATTAGATAACTCTCCTTGCTCTTAGGAACCTAAGAGCCGAAAGTCCACAGGGAGGTGAATATCAATGGAAAACACGAAATATGAAATCATGTACATTATTCGTCCAAACATTGATGAAGAAGCAAAAACTGCTTTAATCGAACGTTTCGATGCAATCTTGAAAGATAACGGAGCAGAAGTTATCGAATCAAAAGATTGGGAAAAACGCCGTTTCGCTTATGAAATGAACGGTTACCGTGAAGGTATCTATCACATCGTTAAAGTATCTTCTCCATCATCAGCAAATGCTGTCAATGAATTTGACCGTCTTGCTAAAATCAACGACGACATCATTCGTCACATGATTGTTAAAGAAGAAGCTTAATTGTTGTTTCATGTGAAACAATAGAAAAACGATGAGAGGAGATGACTATTTTGATTAATAATGTTGTATTAGTTGGACGTCTGACGAAAGATCCAGATTTGCGTTACACAGCAAGTGGTACGGCAGTCGCAACATTTACTTTGGCTGTGAATCGTAATTTTACAAACCAAAGCGGCAATCGCGAGGCTGATTTTATCAACTGTGTGATTTGGCGCAAATCAGCAGAAACTTTAGCAAACTATGCTCGTAAAGGAACACTTTTAGGTGTTACTGGACGTATCCAAACTCGTTCTTATGATAATCAGCAAGGACAACGTGTATACGTGACAGAAGTAGTAGCTGACAACTTCCAATTGCTGGAAAGTCGTTCTGCATCTGAAAATCGCCAACAAAGCGGCGGATTCCAAAGTTCTGGTCAATCAGCTGGCGGATTTGGCGGAAACAATAACTCTAATCAAACATCTCAATCATCCAACGGTATGCCTGATTTCGACCGTGATACTTCTGACCCATTCGGCTCAAGTTCAACGATCGACATTTCAGATGATGATTTACCATTCTAAACGAATTTGATAGGAGGGAAATAGAATGGCACAACAAAGAAGAGGCGGACGTAAACGTCGTAAAGTAGATTACATTGCTGCTAACCATATTGAATATATCGATTATAAAGATATCGAATTACTAAAAAGATTTATTTCAGAACGCGGTAAAATCTTGCCACGTCGTGTAACTGGTACAGGCGCTAAAAACCAACGTAAAATTACTGTTGCAATCAAACGCGCACGTATCATGGGCTTGCTACCTTTTGTTAGCGAAGACTAATAAATCCGAGGAATTGAATGACTGATCCTTTTGATCAGCTATTCAATTCTTTTTTTTCTGTAAAAATAACCGATATTCGTTTAGTCGCTTGAATGACGAAAGTTATGGTAAAATCAAGTTAGTCATATATGGGAGGAAAATTATGGAAAATAAAAACAATCATTTATCCCCAAAACCTCTCTTCCTTATCCTGTTTATACTAATCGAAGTATTGGTAGTCTTAATTTTACCATTTCGTTTTGTTAGCGCTTTGGTCATTCTTTTGATGAATTTATGGGGCGTTCGCTATTGGTTGAAAATGAAACGCTGGCTTATTTTAAATAAACGTGAAAAAATCCAGCAGGCTTCGACCGTAGCCGAAACAAATCTGGCTTATGTCTCAGAAGTCATGCCTGTAGGAGTGATTGCTTATCAGCCATCAAGCCAAAAAATCGAATGGCTCAATCCTTTAGCATTGAAAGTCAAAGATCAAAGTGGATTAACAGAGGAAGAATTGTTAGATACTTTTTTTACTGCAAAAGAAAAAAAGAAAAACCAAGTCTATCTAGCAGATAAAACATTTCAGTTTGATATGGATACAGTAAAGGGTGTCGTTTATTTTAATGATATCACCCAAAACCAGTTGTTGAAACTTCATCAGGCGAACAGTCAGCCAGTAATCGGTATTTTATCTATTGATAACTATGCAGATGCTATTGATAAATTGGATGATAAAGAGATTTCTTATTTGAACTCTTTCGTCACTACACTAGTTTCTGACTGGATGAATGAATACCATGTCTTTTTCAAAAGAATCAACGCAGAACGGTTTTTCTTCGTCGCGCAGATGATCGATTTGAAAAAGATGATGGATAAAAAATTTGATTTGTTGGACCGCTTTCGAGCAGAAGCTGAAAAACAGAGCTCGCCTGTCACCTTGAGTATGGGGATTGCTTATGGCGCAAGATCCCTCGATGAAATCGGTGGAGAAGCTCAGAACAATTTAGATGTTGCTCTAGTCCGCGGAGGCGACCAAGTTGTCGTGAAAGAGGTAAAAGAAGGTGCGAAACCTGTTTATTATGGCGGTAAATCAGCTAAGAATGTCAAACGCACGCGTGTCCGTTCTCGAGCGATGAGTACTGCTTTGCGCCGGATTTTTGATGAAACAGGCGATGTGTTCATCATGGGACATAAATTTCCGGATATGGATGCTTTAGGCTCTGCTTTTGGTGTCAGTTGTCTTGCACGCTTCAACCAGAAAAAGGCTTATATCGTTATCAACGAGAACGAAATCATTCCAGATGTAGAACGTTGTCTCGAAGAAATCCATAAACATCCAGAATTAGAAATGCAATTGATCTCTCCAGAACGCGCCATAGAGCTGAAAAAAGATGAAGACCTCCTCGTGATGGTGGATTATCATAAACCTTCTCTATCGATCTCTCAGAGCCTATATGAGCAATTTGATAAGATCGTGATCATTGATCATCACCGCCGAGGGGAAGAGTTTCCAAGCAAGCCTTTGCTGACTTATATCGAATCTTCAGCCTCTTCCGCTTCAGAGCTAGTTTCTGAGCTGATCCAATACCAAAGCAGCAAAACGAATCGCTTAGATCGCTTTGAGGCCACACTATTACTTGCAGGGATGGTTGTAGATACGAATAGTTTCAATGTTCGTACAACTGCACGAACTTTTGATGTTGCCAGCTATTTAAGGTCTTGTGGAGCAGACGCATCCTTAGTACAATATTTATTGAGCTCGGACTTAGCGACATACTTGGAAATCAGTCATTTGATTGCTGGAAGCGAGTATGTGACTTCTGATATTGTTGTGGCGGCAGGAACAGATGAAAAAGAGTATAATAGTGTCATAGCGGCAAAAACAGCAGATACACTCCTTTCGATGATCAATATCAACGCAGCTTTCGTCATTACGAAGCGGATAGACGGATTGATTGGGATCAGTGCCAGAAGTACCGGTACGATCAATGTCCAAATCATCATGGAATCCTTAGGTGGTGGAGGACACTTCACAAATGCAGCTACTCAACTGGAAAATACGACAGTTGAAGAAACAAAACAGAAGCTTTTTGCTGCAATCAAAGAAAATATGAATCAAATATATGATAAGGAGTAATCCAAATGAAAGTAATTTTTTTACAAGATGTAAAAGGAAAAGGTAAAAAAGGGGACATCAAAGAAGTTCCAGCAGGTTATGCACAAAATTATCTAATCAAAAATAACTTGGCAAAAGAAGCAACGAAAAGTAGTATCAGTCAGTTAGCTGGACAGAAGAAAGCCCAAGAAAAACACAAAGCTGAAATCTTGGAAGAAGCTAAAAAATTAAAAGAATTCTTGGAAAAAGAAGATACGGTAGTCGAGTTAAAAGCAAAAGCAGGGGAAGACAGCCGTTTGTTTGGATCGATTCCTTCAAAACAAATTGCTGAAGGGCTAAACAAACAATACAAAATCAAATTAGATAAACGAAAAATCGAACTAGAAAACCCAATCCGTTCACTAGGTTACACAAACGTACCTGTGAAGTTGCATCATGAGGTGACGGCTACGATCAAAGTTCATGTCGTACAAGAATAACAAGTTTTGATAGTGATGTTCAGCTGGTAAGAAGAACCAGAAGGAGAAAAGACAAACCGAAATTTATCTGAGAAAAGCAGCTGTAGCAACAAAAGCACAAGCTGCATATCGATTTCAGATTGATTTCGGTTTCTTTTTTGAGAACAGTAAAATAGCATGAAGAAAACGAGTATAATAAAAGAGAGCTATTTTTTTAGGATACTTTCGATGCGAATGATGACTTTTCCATCATTTTCTTGTAAAATGAAGCAATTGAAGACAAGGAGCGATACGTATGAATGAAGTGTGGCAGGATCGAATCCCACCGCAAAATATTGAAGCTGAACAAGCGGTTCTAGGCTCTGTTTTTCTTGATGCAGAAACGATCATTGATGCCATGGAGTACATAGAGCCAAAAGACTTTTATCGTCGCGGCCATCAAATTATTTTTGAGACAATGATCGAGTTGAATGATCGTAATGAAGCGATTGACGTTGTTACTGTTAAAGACCGACTAGAACAAGCAAATTTGTTAGAAGATGCCGGTGGTTTAAGTTACCTATCAGATTTGGCTTTAGCAGTTCCGACAGCAGCAAATATCGTCTACTATGCAAAAATCGTTGAAGAAAAATCATTATTGCGTACATTGATCCAGACAGCAACGGGTATCGTTACAAAAGGATTCGAGCAAGGAGAAGAAGTTCAGACGATCTTAGATGATGCAGAACGCAGTATCTTGGAGGTTTCGGAAAAAAGAAATCGAAGCGGCTTTTTATCCATTGCTGAAGTACTGAACTCAACGATTGAAAATATCGATCGACTAGCTCAAAATAATGAAGAAATCACAGGCCTACCAACTGGCTATCAAGGTCTGGACAAAATGACAGCAGGTTTCCAGCCCGAAGAACTAATCATTCTGGCTGCTCGTCCGGCGGTAGGTAAAACTGCGTTCGCATTGAATATTGCTCAAAATGTAGGAACCAAAACAGATCGTTCTGTTGCGATATTCAGTCTGGAAATGGGGGCGGAATCTCTTGTAAATCGGATGCTTTGTGCAGAAGGTTCGATTGAAGCCAGCCATTTGCGTACAGGTCAGCTTTCGGAAGAAGAATGGTCGAATCTAATCGTTGCGATGGGAAGTCTTTCTCGAGCAAATATTTTTATCGATGATACACCAGGGATCAAGATCTCTGAGATCCGCGCGAAATGTCGAAAACTAGCGCAAGAAAAAGGCAACCTAGGCTTGATATTGATCGATTATTTGCAGTTGATTGAAGGGAACGGTAAAGAGAACCGTCAACAAGAAGTATCAGATATCTCCCGCCAACTGAAAAAACTGGCAAAAGAACTGAAAGTACCTGTCATTGCTCTTTCGCAGTTGTCTCGTGGAGTAGAACAGCGACAAGACAAACGTCCAGTACTAAGTGATATTCGTGAATCCGGATCAATCGAACAAGATGCGGACATCGTAGCCTTCTTGTATCGGGATGATTATTATGAAAGAGAAGGCGGAGATGACGATGATGGAAATGAGCCAAAAAATGACAACGTCATCGAAGTCATCATCGAGAAGAACCGAAGCGGTGCGCGAGGAACAGTTGAACTGCTGTTTATCAAAGAATACAATAAATTTTCGTCGCTTTCGCCAAGAGAAGAATTTTAAAGAAGAGGTTGTGAAAGCAGCGTTCAGCCTTGCGCAATGACCAAGGGCACTCGTATAAGATGCGACGAGTAACTGCAAGAGTGACTAGAGCACTTAATTAAAACAGATCTCCAAAGGGATTGTGACAAAAGTCTTGTCACAGTCCCTTTTTCCGAATAAACGGTGTTCCAGAAGTAACTTCTTCGGAAATAAGCCGAAATGCCACAAAAATTTGAGAAGCAATTTTCGTACATTCCTTCTTATTTCTTGAAGTTGACCACTTCTGTTACAACCTCTTTTTTAACAATCATTCTAAAACGATAAAAGTTCGTTTTTTAAGCGTTTTTATAAAATAAAAATAAAAATCATTCGATTTTATTTGAATTATGTATCTATTATTGATACAATGGTTCAGGATTAAATAATATAGAACGAGGTGTTCACATGTCATCTGTAGTAGTAGTAGGTACGCAATGGGGCGATGAAGGGAAAGGAAAAATCACAGACTTTCTCAGTGAAAATGCTGAAGTGATTGCACGGTACCAAGGTGGCGACAATGCAGGGCACACAATCAAATTCAACGGTGTGACTTATAAACTGCATTTGATTCCTTCTGGGATTTTTTATAAAGACAAGATCAGTGTGATTGGAAATGGCGTCGTAGTCAATCCTAAATCATTGGTCAAAGAATTAGCTTATTTACATGAAAAAGGTGTAGAAACAAGTAATCTGCGTATTTCTGACCGCGCACACGTAATCTTGCCTTATCATATCAAATTGGACCAATTACAAGAAGATGCGAAAGGTGAAAACAAAATCGGTACAACGATCAAAGGAATCGGACCAGCTTATATGGATAAAGCCGCTCGTGTAGGTATCCGTATCGCAGACTTATTGGATAAAGAAATTTTTGAAGAACGACTTCGTTTGAATCTAGATGACAAAAACCGTCAATTTGTAAAAATGTTCGATTCAGAACCACTTGATTTTGACGATATTTTTGAAGAATATTATGAATATGGTCAACAAATCAAACAATACGTCACAGATACTTCGGTTATCTTGAATGACGCCTTAGATGCAGGTAAACGAGTGTTGTTTGAAGGGGCACAAGGAGTCATGTTGGATATCGACCAAGGAACCTATCCTTTTGTTACTTCTTCTAATCCAGTAGCCGGTGGTGTTACAATCGGAAGCGGTGTAGGACCTTCAAAAATCAATAAAGTCGTCGGCGTCTGCAAAGCCTATACGTCACGTGTCGGTGATGGACCATTTCCAACTGAACTATTTGATGAAACAGGAGAACAAATCCGCAAAGTAGGACGAGAATACGGTACGACAACTGGACGTCCTCGTCGTGTCGGTTGGTTTGATTCTGTAGTTATGCGCCATTCTAAACGGGTTTCAGGTATTACCAACCTATCTTTAAACTCAATCGATGTATTAAGTGGATTGGAAACCGTAAAAATTTGCACGGCTTATGAATTAGATGGCGAACTAATCTACCACTATCCAGCAAGCTTGAAAGAGTTGAACCGTTGCAAACCAATCTATGAAGAATTGCCAGGCTGGTCAGAAGATATTACAGGATGCAAAACACTTGCAGAACTGCCAGAAAACGCACGTAACTATGTACGTCGTATCTCAGAGCTTGTTGGTGTACGTATCTCAACATTTTCTGTCGGACCTGATAGAACACAAACAAACATCTTAGAAAGCGTCTGGGCGCAAATCTAAGGATAAAAACGACGACTGAATCAGGACGTTCTTACCAGAGCGAGTCGAAGTGTTTATCTATACGATAATAATAACTTGAACACTGTTTATTCAGAATAAGGGACTGTGACAAAAACCGTGTCACAGTCCCTTTTTTCGAATAAATGGTGTTCAAAGGCTTGCATCTACGGCACTAAGCCCAATCAGATGAAAAATATGGAGTGCTATTTTTATCTGATTGTTCTTACTGCTTGATGCAGAGCAGCTTTTTCACAACCTCTTCCTTAAACGGTGTTCAATCAGCTGACCCTCGGTATTCGCTCAACAAACGGCAAAATATGAGGAACTATTTTTCCGTTTTTTTCTCTAATACTCAGGTCAAAACGCTGATTTCACAACCTCTTATTCACGGTGGTCCAGAAGTAGCTTCTACGGAAATAAGCCGAAATTCCACAAAAATTTAAGAAGCAATTTTCGTAAATTCCTTCTTATTTCTTGAAGCTGACCACTTCTGTCACAACCTCTTATTTTGATTAGAACTTGCGAAAATAAACCGGTTAAAGTGTGTCTAGCGCAAGAGATTTGCTATAATAGACGATAAGGGTAAAATGTAACGAGAAGGGGTTGAAAAATGTGTATCAAATTGTAACAGATTCTTGTTGTGATCTGCCATACCATGTATTAGCAGAAGAAAAAATTGATTTTTTATCAATGAATCTCCAATTGAATGATCAAGAGTTAGTAGATGATCTCGGAAAGACATTCAATTATGACCGCTACATGAATCAGCTGAAAAATGGTGCGATGCCTACGACATCACAAATCAATGTTGGCCGATATTTAGAATTTTTCCGTTCTTATGCGGAAAAACAGATTCCTGTCTTATATGTGGCTTTTTCCAGTGGATTAAGCGGCTCTTACAGCAGTGCGCTTCAAGCTGTTGAATTACTGAAGGAAGAATATGAAGACCCTGAGATCTATGTTTTTGATACAAAAGCTGCAAGTATCGGGGAAGGGCTTTTAGTATTGGAAGCTGCAAGATTGAAAAAAGAAGGGAAAAGTATCGAAGAAACCTTAGAGTGGCTGGAAAAAAATTATTTGAAAGTCCATTCATGGGTAACTGTAGACGATTTGAAGTATCTAGAACGAGGCGGTAGGATTTCCAAAGCAAGTGCTACTCTGGGCAGTCTATTGAGTGTAAAGCCTATTATTACGGTAGATAAAGAAGGAAGGCTGACGAATGTTGACAAAGTTCGCGGAAGGAACAAGTCGATCCAGACAATCGTCAATGAGACAGTAAAAACAATCGTTGCGCCACTTGATCAAATCGTTTATGTGGCTTACGCTGGGGATCTAGAGAGCGCGGAGAAGGCAAAACGGCTTTTGGAAGAGCAGATAAAGATGAAAGATGTCAAGCTTTATCCCTTAGGACCAACGATCGCCAGTCACACAGGCTATGGCTGTATCGCGATTTTTTCGATGGGAATCAGTCGATAAAAGCAGTAACTCATTCTGTAAAAATGCCTAGGATTTGAATGTAACAAAAATAGCGACTCTTAAAAGATAGATGAGCATTCTATCTCTTAGAGGTCGCTGTTTTTTTGTTTTTTAAGCTAAATAGGTCGTTACGCCCATAACTCGTTCAATTGTTTTTGAATATCTGTGTTTTCCAAGAATTCATCATATGTCGTATCAGCCCGATCAATCACACCTTTATCTGAAACAGCAATGATACGGTTTGCCAATGTTTGGATAAATTGATGGTCATGAGAGGCAAACAGGATCGAGCCAGTAAATGCCATCAAGCCATCATTCAATGCGGTGATTGATTCTAAGTCTAAATGGTTCGTTGGATCGTCTAATACAAGTACGTTAGCTTTCGAAAGCATCATTTTTGAGAGCATACAACGGACTTTCTCTCCACCAGATAAAACATTTACTGGTTTCAATACTTCTTCACCAGAAAACAGCATTCTTCCTAAGAAACTTCTTAAGAAGGTGTTGTCATCTTCTTCTTTACTTGCATATTGGCGCAACCAGTCTAAAATCGTTAGATCCGTGTCGAATTCTTTCGTTGTATCCTTTGGTAAATAAGAATGACTGGTTGTTACTCCCCAACGTACTGTTCCAGTATCTGGTGTAATTTCACCCATTATAACTTTGAATAGCGTTGTTGTTGTTATATCATTTTCTGCGACAAAAGCAACCTTGTCTTCTTTGCTTAAATTAAAAGATATATCATCTAAGATTTTCTTTCCATCAATCGTTACACTTACATTTTCTACCTGCAATAAGTCGTTTCCGATCTCACGTTCAGGTTTGAATCCAACGAATGGGTAACGTCTAGAAGAAGGCTGGATATCGTCCAAAGTAATTTTTTCAAGCATTTTTTTACGTGAAGTTGCTTGTTTTGATTTTGATGCATTCGCACTAAAGCGAGCAATGAATTCTTGGAGCTCTTTGATTTGTTCTTCTTTTTTGGCATTTGCATTCGCTTGGAGTTTAGCCGCTAATTGACTAGATTCCAACCAAAAATCATAATTTCCTACATAAAGTTTGATTTTACCAAAATCCAGATCCGCCATATGTGTACATACTTTGTTCAAAAAGTGACGGTCATGGGAGACAACGATCACAGTATTTTCAAAATTAATCAAAAATTCTTCCAACCAATTGATCGATTGGATATCCAGACCGTTTGTTGGTTCGTCTAGTAAAAGAACATCAGGTTTACCAAATAGTGTTTGTGCTAACAACACTTTTACCTTTTGTCCGCCAGTCAATTCACTCATTTGCTGATGGTGCAATTCTTCAGGGATGTTCAGTCCTTGCAGTAAAACAGCTGCTTCTGGTTCTGCTTCCCATCCATTAAGCTCAGCAAATTCTCCTTCTAATTCAGCTGCTCGAATACCATCTTCGTCAGTGAAATCTTCTTTCATGTAAATTGCATCTTTTTCTTTCATCACTTCATACAGACGCTTGTGTCCCATGATGACTGTTTCAAGTACAGTATAGTCTTCATAGTCGTAATGGTTCTGTTTCAATACGGCCATCCGTTCATCTGGTCCCATAGTAACGGAACCTGTGGAAGGCTGCAGATCCCCTGATAACACTTTAAGGAACGTTGATTTACCTGCACCATTTGCACCAATCAAGCCATAGCAGTTTCCGGGGGTAAATTTAATATTCACATCATCAAATAGTTTGCGGTCTGAAAAGTGCAAACTCACATCATTTACAGTAATCAATTTTTTTCCTCACTTTTATCATTATTAGTTTTTGACAAGTCTTATAGAATTATATAGGGGAAAGGTAAAAGATTCAAGGCAATCGAACATTCTTTGTGTTTCACGTGAAACAGAATGAAGAAAATAAACATAAAAGAGGAGTAGAAATAGCTGCTATAGGATTTTTTAGTTTGAAACAGCATAATTTTTGACGTTATTTATAAGAAGGAGTACTATAAAACTGTAAAAGAAATGAAAGAAGGATAGAAAATGGATGAAAAAAGAACCATCGACTGGGGCTCATTGATTTTGGGAATTTTATTTGTACTTGTCTCATTGTTATCATTTCAAGACCCTGTCGGAAATTTAGTTGCAATTGTAGTAGTCTTTGCGATTTTTGCATTTATTAAAGGAATATTTGAACTGTTTGTACGTAACAGATTAAAAGAGCTAACAGGATATAAAGGAAAAATGCCCTTAATAATCGGGATCATCGATATTCTAGTTGGCGTCTTTTTCTTATTCAATATTGGTGCAGGAGTCGCAGCATTACCTTTTGTTTTTGCAGTATGGTTTATTGCTGATTCCGTTTTAGCGTTATTTACTGCTGACTTGGCAAGAGGAGTAAGTGAAGGTTATTATTGGTTTACGATCATCGTCAATATTTTAGGAATTTTATTAGGAATTTTCTTATTGTTTAATCCAATTTCTTCTGCGTTGACATTAAGCTTTTTAGTTGGGTTCTATTTTATGTTATTCGGCATCACACATATCGTCTATGCGTTTAGATAAGTGAAATCAAACAAATAAAAAAGCCAGCTTCCGGTAACAGTTTGACTGTTGCAATTGGTAGCTGGCTTTTTTATCATGGACAAATATGCACGAGGTAATCTTTAGGTGTCGAGAAAAATTTATGCAAAAATGTGAAAAGCAATACGCATAAATTTTATCTTAATACTTGAAACATACCGCAGTTATCACAACCTCTTGATATACGGTGTTCAAAAGTTTGCATCTGCGGTAATAAGCCCAACCAAACGAAAAAATATGACGAGCTATTTTTGTTTGGCTGTTCTTATTACTTGATGCAGGGTAGCTTTTTCACAACCTCTTGATACACGGTGCTCCACCTGCTGCTTCTCGGTAATAAGATCGCCGTCCTAGAAAATATGAGGAACTATTTTCTGTCCATCGTTCTTATTACTCGAAGCATAGCGCAGTTTTTACAACCTCTTTTCATATAATTCATTCAATACTGGCAAATCATGGACTTCATATTTTTCTTTGAATCCTTGGATTTCTTCTTCAGAATATTTTCTTGGATCTAAATGCAGATCTTCTACTGGCAATGGGCGCTTGTTATTGATTTTCACATCGATCACTACAGGACGATCTGATTTTGCGGCTGCATCAAAGGCAAACCGAAGTTGCGAGTATTCTGTGACTGTAAAGCTTTTTGCTCCGAGTGCTTCTCCAACTTTACCGAAATCTGCATCTTCTAAAAATACACCGAATTTCTTTTGTTCCGTATCTTCTTGTTCTGCTTCGATGAAACCATAAGAATCATTAGAAAAAACAACATTGATAATTGGAAGCTGATATTTAACTTGTGTAATGATATCTTGCATGACCATAGCAAATCCGCCATCACCACTTAAGGTAAATACTTGTTTTTCTGGGTAGCTTAGTTGTGCGGCAATTCCTCCAGGAACACCATTCCCCATAGTGGCGAACCATCCAGAGGTTGTATGTTTTTGTTTACCGTTCATATTTAATAAGCGAATAGAATGGATAGTCGTGTTACCGACATCTGTGACGAAAATCGCATCGTCTTCAGCAATCCGATTGATTTCTTTATAGACAGCCTCTGGTCGAATCGGTTCTTCCTCACGATCTTCAAAAGATTTCAACCAATTTACCCATTTTACTTTATTTTCCTGATTTGCTAGGTACCAGCTATCAGCAGGACGAGTATCACCTAATTCGACCAGTCTTTGCAAAGCTGTGTTTGCATCACCGAGAATCGACAGAGATGTTTCATGGCGCCGTCCGAATTTTGACGCATCAATATCGATTTGGATAAATTCAGCAGTTGGATTAAAAAATGCACGTCCAAACGGGAAGTCGCTACCGACAAATAAGATTAGATCGGCTTCTGCCAATGCTTCATTTCCGGGTTTAGTAGCGACACGTCCAGCAAAACCAAGAAAGTTTTCATAATCATCAGGAGTAATTCCTTTTGCTAGAACGGAAGCGACAATAGGAACTGAAAAATGTTCTGAGAATTCTTTGATTTGCGGAAATCCGTTTCGCGTTCCTTGACCAACATAAAGAACTGGTTTTTTTGCTTTTTCAAGATAAGGCAAAGCAGCCAGCAAATCTTTTTCTTCTGGTAATATCACACTTGTTTTATGAGTGTGAGCAGTAGAGAAAGGTTGTTCATCAATTTCTTCAAACCCAAGATCAACAGGAATAGTTACGATAGCCACACCTTTATGCTCATAGGCGGCTTTAATGGCTTCATCTACGACATGTGGAAGACTTTGGGGCGTCATGACTGTACGATTGTATACGCTGACATCTGCGAAAATAGGATTTTCATTTAATTCTTGGAAAGAGTTATAGTTCATGGATGTAGAAGCAACTTGTCCTAAGAACGCTACTAGAGGTACATGGTCCATCTGTGCATCATACAAACCATTGATCAAATGTGTCGCACCAGGTCCTGCAGAGCCGAAGACAGCGCCAACTTTCCCGGTTAATTTTGCATCTGCGGCGGCTGCTAGTGCACCGACTTCTTCATGACGGACTTGAATATATTTGATTTCGTTTTTTTCGTGATATAGCGCATCCATAATCGAATTGAAAGATCCTCCGGGAATGCCATAAATATGGTCGATGCCCCAGCTTTCAAGAACTTTTACCATTGCGACTCCTGCATTGATTTTTGACATGGTGTTTCACTCCTTTAGCAATGATGATTCATAATTTTTTGGTATCTAGAGTATAGAACTTTTTATCGAAAATCCCAACTAATTCGTCTTTTCACAAAAATGTAGTCATGTTTTTGGGAATATGCTAGAGTAGTACATAAATAGATTCAAGAGAGGGGAATGGCATGGTTGAATGGCTATTGAGGCTTGATCCTTGGCAGCAAGCACTTGCTGGGACAGCTTTTACTTATTTTATGACAGCTCTTGGTGCCGGATTGGTTTTTTTCTTTAAAGAAATCAAAAAAGAAGTGCTAAATTTGATGTTAGGATTTGCTTCTGGTGTCATGATTGCTGCAAGTTTTTGGTCCTTGCTCGATCCAGCAATTACAAAAGCAGAAGAAAATGGAGATATTGCTTGGCTAGTTGTAAGTATTGGATTTGGTTTAGGTGGGGTGTTTTTATATATGGCAGATAAAACACTGCCCCATATGCATTTTGGACCGCAACATGAAGCAGAAGGATTGCCTACCCATTTAAAGCGGACAATCTTGCTTGTTTTTTCTATTACATTGCATAATGTTCCTGAAGGTTTAGCCGTGGGGGTAGCATTCGGTGCAGCAGCAACTGCGAATAATCCGACAGCCGCTATACTAGCCGCTGTTTCGGTGGCGCTAGGTATTGGTATCCAAAACTTCCCAGAAGGAGCAGCTGTATCAATCCCATTGCGACAAGAAGGTCTGAGCCGTAAAAAGGCCTTTGTTTACGGACAAGCTTCTGGAATCGTTGAACCAATCGCTGGGGTGATTGGCGCACTACTAGTAACGAAAGTGGAGCTGCTGCTTCCTTATGCACTTGCTTTTGCTGCAGGAGCGATGATTTATGTCGTGGTGGAAGAATTGATTCCCGAAGCACAGCAGACATTGTCCAGCAAACGTCATTTTGCAGTTTTTGGTGTTATGAGCGGATTTATCATTATGATGATCTTGGATGTAGCATTAGGATAATTGGGAAAATTCATATATGATATATCAAATAGGGTCGCGAACTTATGTCGTGACCCTATTTTTAAGTAAGTTATATCATAACGGAGTGATTATGTGATTCATTAATAATAGTTTTTTCGATGTGTATTGCCTTTGATCCAACGAACGAGCCAGATGATAAGTGCGATTGGAATCAAAACTTTGACCGCAAACCATAAAAGGCCACTTACGACACTAACAAAAAGACTGATGACAAAGCTAGCAGCAATCAACACTAAAAGAACCATGAAGATATTTAAGAACATATTTTTTTGACGCATACAAAACCCTCCTCTTGTTCATTCTTTACTATAGAAAAAGTATAACAGGGATTCTCTAAAAACACCTCCAACTGCAGACTGATTTTTACTTCATCTGCTTAAATGATCAAACAATTGCTTTTTCCCTTGTTTATCATCTAAAATAGAGCGGAAAAGGAGGAGAATATCATGCCTAAAAATCGTCTTGAAGCATTTACAGATGCTGTAATCGCCATTATCATGACTATTTTAGTTTTAGAACTTCATGAACCTAACGGAGATACGTGGGAGGCGCTCGCAGCATTAGGCTACCGATTTTTTATCTATATTGTCAGTTTCATCATCTTAGCGATTTATTGGAACAATCATCATCATTTATTTCAAGTTGTACATAAGATAAATGGACGGGTCTTATGGGCGAATAGTTTCTTTATTTTTGCGCTTTCACTTTTTCCATTTGCCACTTCATGGATCAGTGAGTACATCAATAGTCTGGCTCCAGAAATGACTTATGGTTTTGTTACCTTGATCGCTAACATTGCGTATTATATCTTGGCAAAAGAACTTGTCAAAGCAAATAAGGGTCACGAGAAAGCATTGAAGGCGATGCTGAATGATTACAAGAAATCGTACTTATCGATTGGCTTGAATGTCTTAGGAATTGTCTTAGGCTATTTAGTAGCGCCAGTAGCCGTGCTGATCGCAAACATCGTGATTCTGGCTGCTTGGATCATCCCCAGCCGTACCATCGAATCACAATATCGGTAAAATGATCTTTGTTTAAAATTTAAGAGAAAAATATAGAAAAAATAATCAAACGATCAAATATCCGAGTGATACTAGTATTCAAAGAGGGATGCAGATGGATCAAAAAAGACTTCATGTAGGACTGATTACTAGTTTTGTCACGATGCTTATTTATTTGGATCAAGGTCATTTGACTTGGACAGTAGTTAGTGTCACGGTATTTTTGACATTATTCGCAGCAATAAAAAAATAAACATCTTTATGTAAGCTAACATTCTATCTATTTAATAAAAACAGGTTTACAGCAGTATGATTCTGTTGTAAACCTGTTTTTATTTGTGGAAAATTTTTATTTTTAGGAAAGTGTATTGAAATATAAATCGTTAGTTTTTCCACAGTGGATAACTTTATGATAGCTAAAAAAGCAATAGATTAGTTAAAGGAGGCATATAGCTTTCTTTTGTCAGGGGATATACAATAGAAATGAATAAATATTAACGAGAATTCAGATGGGGTTAAAAAAGTAAATTCAGAGGAGTGAAAAATAACTAAACAACTATATTTAACTTGTTATTTAATAGTTAAAAAATAACGATACACTTGTTTTGATTTCTCTGCTACTTCTAAAAAACTGCTGCTTTTTCCTTTGAAATGTCTTCAAAAAGTAGGATCAGGTAAAATCTACTGGCAGAAATCAAGGAAAAAGATACCTTCATAAGAGAGAAAAATGATAGAAAAGAAGAAAAATTATTTATAGAACAAGCTTTTTGTAACAAATTAATATACCTATACGGGGTATAAAGAAGAGCGAAGATTTCTCAATCGATTTAAGTGTCGAATAGGAAAATGCTAAGATTTAAAGCATGTAAGCTAAAAAAATAATCATTTTTGATTAAAATGCGTACTTAAATTATGAACGGCTTATGGTAATACTTGTTTTTCAAGTAAAAAGAGCAAACCTAACCAATTTAACGAATAAAAAGGGAAAGTAAACAAAATATATATTTCTGTACTTTTTGTGATAGCGCTTTAATGATACACTTGAAAGGAGGAATAAGCCTATCTAAGAGTTTCTTTATAAACTATCAGACAATGTTTCCTTTAAACATATGGAAAACTGGAGCAGGTATTCTACTCCAGTCATATGAGTGTGTTGATACTATTTTTTTGAATAGGGATTGCTAAATGGAAAATCGTACCCTCTTTGTTGCTTTTAACTCGAAGAAGCCAATCATTTTTTCGAACGAGGGAGGCAACAATAAATAGTCCGAGCCCAGTTCCTCCAGCTGTAGTTTTCGTTGTAAAAAACGGAGTGAATATCTTATCTCGTATTTCTTCTGGAATACCAGGTCCATTATCTGCTATTTTGATAAAGACCCAATTTTTTCCTTGTTGCGAAACAGGGATATCCGTCATGCATTTAGAAAGTTCCGCGCATTTTTTTGATGTGATGTGTATATGGGCATCGTTTTTTGCTTGATAAGCGTTCATTATCAAATTATAGAGGACGATTTGCAGATCTTCTTTTTCAAATCTGCTACTTCCATTAGCGGAAAGTTCAGTATCTAGAATGATTGTCTTAGGAAGTAAAATACGAATCGTTTGTATCGCTTCTTGAACCGTTTCTGATACTTGATGGACTGACTGTTCCCCTGAATGTACTTTTGAAAAGCGCAAGACATTGGTAGAAAGTTGCAGTCCTTTTTCTGCAGATTGATAGATTTCTTTTAAATCTTCAGTTAATTGTTCATCTTCTTGGCGTTCTTCTATCAAAAGCTGTAAGTTACCGATCATGGGTGTCAAGAAGTTGTTCATGTCATGAACGATCGTAGTAGTCAATAAACCGATTGTCTCTAATTTGGATTCTTGAAGGATACTTTTTTCCAGCTCATATTTTTCTTGTAAAAGCAGTTGTCGTTCTTGTAGACGAATATTCTCTAAGTAAGTTTCATTTCGTTTTACATAATAGCGGATGGAAACAGTTAACAAAAAAATAATGACTAGCAAGAACATTAACAATCCTAGTGTAATCAGGTTATCCTGTAGGAGCAGTCCATTTCTTTCGTAATAATCTTCATTGCTAGCAGCGATAAGTCGAGCGTTACCAACTGTAAACCACTCATAGGAAGAAATCTTTATCACTTGTTTAGGATGTTTTTTTGTCCACCAGTATGAATAGTAGGTCAGGCTGCCTTTTTTATGTTTCAGTTGTTCTTTTTCTAGCTGCTCCAAACTAGCAAAATCAAAAGTTGGGAATTTTTCTTTTCGATCATCTACCACTGTTAAGCCAATCTGTTCCTGAGAAGGATGCATGATGATCTTCATTTCTGCATTTTTGACCATTGTATAGCCGATGACTGCAGAATCTTTTGAAATATTGGTCTGATAAATCTGTTGTAAATCAAGCGGCATGACGAGTAGAACTTGTTTTTTAGAGGCGAGAGAAACTTGCTGGTATAAATTTATGTAAGCGTGATGTTGATGGAAATACACATCACCATTTTCAATAGTATTCTCTGACAAAGCTGTTGAAAACAAAGGATCAGCTGTTAGGGCTTTTGGTATATCAGTAAAGGCACTCTGAAATTTATATTGGTGAATAAGTTGACCATTAGAAGAGAAAAGGAAAATACCGATTGCAGCTTTTTGATTTTTAGATATAGAGACATCAGATAAATCAGAAGCAAGTTCCTCGTTTTTCATTTGTCCGCTGTACTTGTCCAGTAAGCATTGATAAGAAAAAATCTTTTCTTTGATCAATTCAATAGCAGAATGATTGATTTGAGCTAATTGCACTTCTGCAGATTTTACAGCTTTTTCTTGTGAAGTATGAAAACTGGCAAGTGTAAAAATAATTCCGCTGATCGTCAGCAGCAGGATCAGTGCGATGGGAGCATAGAGACCTTTGTTTGTAGGTTTTTTCATTGTTCGTTCCTTTCTGTTGCTAATCTATCAAATAAAAATAGAGGAGGAGTTTTTGTGCGAAATGAAAAAATTTTAGTTGTAGACGATGAGCCGGCGATTCGGAGACTGATTTGGAAGTCTCTACAATCTACAGGCATTTTAGTTTATCAAAGCGACTCACTAGAAAAGACGATTGAAATCATGTCACGTGTGACATTTGATCTTTTTTTACTTGATATCAGCCTTGATTATGAAAACGACGGATATCATTTAGCGCAATTGATCCGAGAAAAAGATCCAGCCGTTCCATTACTTTTTCTAAGTGGTAAGAAAAGCGAAGAGGCGATGATTACCGGTTTAGAAGTAGGAGCAGATCAATATTTGACTAAGCCTTTTTCTTTAGATCTTTTACGCGCACAAGTGACAGCAGCTTTAGATCGTAATAAAGCGATTCGCAACCAGTCTGCCCATCCTATAAAAGGAGAGATCAAAGCCGGAGATTTTCGATTTGACCCAATACGTTATCAATTGTTTAAAAAAGATTGTCTGATCAAATTATCATCTAAAGAACTTCAGTTGATCCGTTTTTTCATGGAAAATCCAGATCAGGTCTTTTCCAAAGAACAAATTTATCGCAGTGTTTGGAATGATGAGCATTTTGATGCCAATACGATCATGGTTTTTATCAATCATTTAAGAAATAAAATCGAAGCCGACCCCAAAAACGCAAAGTATTTAAAAACGATTTGGGGGATCGGCTATACATTCTTGCCTGATGGAGACAAGGAATGTTCTAAAAATGAAAAATAAATACTTAAAGCAAGTAGATCAGCAGAACCGCCGGGGCTTAAATGCCGTTTGGTCAAATGGAGGTCATAAATTGTCAGTTCATGGATAAATGCTTGCGCTGATAAATTTTTTTTGAACAGATAGCTGCTTTCAGCTTGTACTTGCTTTAAAGCTTCAAAGCCGCCACGATGGAGCAAATTGCTGTCTTGTGTCTCACTCATCAAAAAAATCAATGCATATAAGTATTTTATCTCTTGGTTGTTCTGCGTATGCTGCCGTAAAAAATCTAACAGCTTATTTAGTGTAGGGTAGCCGCTTGCTGCTTCGCCTCGGATTCCGGTACTGCCGTGTTCGAGATAAAGTTTTTCTCCATAAGTCAATGATTCTTTATCTTTACATGAGAGGTGCTGAAAATCTTTTTCTACTATTCCGGAGACGATCTGCTTTGCTATTTGAAGGACAGACTCAGTATCTTTCTTTGTAAAGGGAAGGGTAGCACCTTTTTTGATATATAGCCCTGTAGCACCTAGAAGAATCGCAAAAGAGAAATTAGCACCCTTATGTGTATTTATACCATTTGTTGCGTGTAGCATTGCTTTTTCTGCTTTTTTTCCAATCTTTCGTAACTGTTCAAAAAGTAAAGGAGCATCTCCTTTATGATTATAACCAGCCTCTGCATATTGATAAAAAAAGGGGGCTAAACTGACGATACTGTCGAGAAAAGTATAAAAATCCATATCGTGATGAGCGCCATTCGAGTAGCGATCGACCAGTCCGGGTTTTGGAGTAAGTGAGACTTCGTATAGCAAAGCCTTTTCTGCATAACTACTGATGGTCTTTAATAAAGGATTAGTCAATTTTTTGCCGCTCCATTTCTTCTAGAATGAATTTTAGCGAGTGATCTAAATGTTCATGGATCAATAAAGTGAGTTGCTCTTTGTTTTTTGTTTTCATTCCTCGATAGATAAGCCAATGTTCCTCCAGGGCTGTATTTCTACGTTTAGAGGAACGAATGGCAATATCACGAAAGTAGATAAGGTAAGATTGCAATTCTAATACAATTCCTTTTAGCCGAAGCATTTGGCTCTTTTCATAAATAAATGCATTGAAATCGGAGAAATTTTGTAGTAATTCATCTACTCGATCTTCTCTATTTAATTTCTCCCCATATATCAACAGCGCTTTCATTTTTTTAAAATCGTCAGTTGTCATTTGATCCATAGCTTTAATTGCGGCGAGTGTATCAAGCGATTTTCGAATATCGTAGATTTCATGAGCATCTTTCGTACTTATTCCCTTTACTACGACACCGATTTTAGGAACATATGTGACTAATTTTTCTGTAGTTAATTGCTTTAGCGCATAACGGATTGGGGTACGGCTGATATTCAAGATCTCAGAAAATTCTTTTTCGTTGATTCGCGTACCAGCAGGAATTTCTCCTAAAATAATCGTTTTTCGAAACGCTTCGTAAAGTAAGATTTTCAAGGTCTTATTTTGTGAAAAATCAAGATTTTTTTTGACTGCATCAATAATCGAGCTCATTTGCCAACTCCTTTCTGACTATCTGAATTGGATTCTAAAAATCAAATAATCAAGCAACTAAAGGAATCATAACGAAAAAAATAACAAAAAACAATTATATATAAAAACAAATTTTCGAATTAATTTTTTTATGGTTATTTATTGAGGAATGTAAAGCGGCATATGTCCTAAAAGAATGATCGTAACGACGAAAATGATGAAGATCCCTAATGCATACTTTGCCGCTTCTTTTTGCCATTGTCCCATATCTAAACCTGTCAGGCGCAAAAGCAGATAAATAAATGCGACTAGCGGACTCAGTAAATGAAAAGCCTGTCCTAATAAGGAGGCAAGAGCCATCTGCATATTAGTAAATCCATAAGCACGACCTGCTTCTGCTAAGACTGGTAAAACACCAAAATAGAAACCATCATTTGAAATAAAAAATGTTCCTGGTGCAGAGATCAAAGCAATGACCAATCCCCAAAACCCAGCAAGCTGCTGAGGAATAAGGTGCGTGAAACTATTAGCTAAAGCGGTGGCCATACCCGAACCTTGGAATAAGCCCATGAAGATTCCTGCGGCAAAAACAAGGATGACTACTTGAACAGCATCGCCACCATTTGCGCCGATTCGTTCTGATTGCTCTTTCAATACTGGGTAATTGACCATCAAAGCAATACATGTTCCTACTAAAAACAAAAGGATAGGTGGAAGAGCAATACTTGAGATGAAAGAACTGGCAACTAACCAGCCGATGAGAAGAATCGTCAATGCAGCATTGAATAAAAAATTTTGTGGACAACGAATCTTTAGCATATCTGGATCAGAAACAGTTGTCATTTCTTTGATTTCTGCATCTGTCAACTCAGTGATTCCAAGCCTCGCCCGCTCTTGTTTTCCCATACGACGAGCAACAAATAAGATGACATAAAGCAATGAGAAAAACATTCCTGGGAGCAAATAAGTCAAGATATCCGCATCAACTTCTAGAACTGCCATTGCACGAGCAGTTGGTCCACCCCAAGGAAGCAGATTCATGATAGTGTTTTGAAGGATGATCAGCACACCAAGATTCATCATTTTCATCTTTAGTTTTTTATAGATTGGGATGAACGCAGAGCAACAAATCAATGTAGTTGTCGTTCCATCCCCGTTTAGTGATACTGCTGCTGCAACGACTGCAGTCGCCACTAGGACTTTCATTGGATCTCCCTTAGCAAAATAGATCATTTTCCTTGTAATCGGGTCAAATAAACCTGCGTCTAACATAATTGAAAAGTATAAAATAGCAAAAAGTAGCATAATCCCTGTATTTGCTGTAGTAGCTACACCTTCTAAGACAAAATCGCCGATATTTCCTTTATCGGCTACACCAGCTAGCATCGCGATAATTGTAAAACAAAGTGGGATAATAACTAACGCTGTAAATGGTGACATTTTCTTTTTCATAATGACAAACATAAACACGATAATCATTGCATAAGATAAAATTGTAAGTATCATGATAGTTCTTCCTCTCTAATTCTAAAATAAATGTAAGCGTTGACATGTTGCTGTAAAAAAATAAATACATTTGGCTCTTGAGCCACCTCACGCCTCCTTTTTGTTTTTTATCAATTCATTGCTTAACGTGGTTAAGAATAATCAATATGAAATACAGTGAAAAGATGAATGATGAAAAAGAACAGAGAAAAAACAATTCCTAAACTTATTTCTTAGCTTTAGCTTAATAAGTTCTTAACGAAATATTAATTCGAAGAAAATACTTATATACCAACGTTTTAAAGAGTTTTATTTATTTTTTGAAAAAAAGGAACAGCGAAAAAACAATTCAAACATAAAATAATGCTAGCTGATTTTTTAGTTATTTTTATAATGGAAATGAGTCGAATAACGGAGAAAGGAGAAAGGGCTTGAACTTTTTGAAAAACTTGTTCAAAAAAGAAAAGCAGCAAAAAGAAGAATTTCACACAAAACATCCATCAAACGAAGCTTTATTTTCAGATGAATGGGAAGCGGTTCCAGAATATATTCCCACAAGTTCCGAAAATAACGAGATAGTGAGTGTAATCTCTGCTGCTATTGTTGCCAACGATCAGCCAAAAAGCCGATTCGTAGTCAGAAGTATCCAAGAACGCAATCCTGAAGCTGTACTTGTCTCCATGATTGCGACAAGTATCGTAGCAGGAGAAAAAGAAAAATCGCAATTCATTGTAAGAAAAATTATGAGAAAAAAAGAGAAATAATTATTGGAGGTCGAAAAAATGCTACGTAAATTCAAATTAACGATTGATGGAAAAGAGTATTTAGTAGAAATGGAAGAGATTGGCGGCACTCCTCAACAACTGTCTATGCCTAGCCAATCTGTTGTTCAGAAGCCAATAAGTCAAGAAGAGGAAACACCGTTAAAAAGAGAGACAGCACCCCTTACGCCGATAGCTCAAGGAACAGATGATGCCATCACTGCTCCGATGCCTGGCACGATCTTAAGAATACTTGTTGACAATGGGGAAGCTGTTCAGGAGAATCAGCCATTGATGATTTTAGAAGCCATGAAAATGGAGAATGAAATTGTAGCTGGAAAAGCTGGAACAGTAGCTGCTATCCATGTTACTGCGGGGGACATGGTCAATCCTGGTGATGCATTGATTACGGTTTCGTGATCGTTAATTTAAAAAGAGGAAGTGAAGTTTATGGAGACATTGATTGAAGGTGTAACTGGGATCGCAACGGAACCTGGACGCTTAGTTATGATGATCATCGGTGGCATACTGATGTATCTAGGAATAAAAAAGGAATATGAACCAACCTTACTTGTGCCTATGGGACTAGGTACGATTTTGGTCAATTTTCCCAATTCAGGGGTACTTAGTGCGGGCGGAGAAGCGGGGCCGTTTCAAGTTTTATTTGAAATGGGGATCAGCACAGAATTATTTCCTTTACTTTTATTTATTGGGATTGGCGCGATGATCGATTTTGGGCCGTTATTGCAAAATCCGTTTTTGCTGTTGTTTGGGGCAGCAGCTCAATTCGGGATTTTCTTTACGGTAATCGCGGCCGTCTTATTAGGATTTGATTTAAATGACGCAGCCTCGATTGGGATTATCGGAGCCGCAGACGGGCCAACATCTATTTTTGTAGCGAATACGCTGAATTCAAAATATATGGGAGCGATTATGGTTGCTGCTTATTCGTATATGGCACTAGTTCCAATCATCCAACCAGTCGCCATCAAAGCAGTAACGACCAAAAAAGAACGTCAAATCCGTATGAGCTACCGTGCAGGCGAAGTTTCTCAAACAGCTAAGATATTGTTTCCTGTAGTGATTTCGGTCGTAGCTGGGCTTATTGCACCTGTGTCTTTACCTCTTGTGGGTTTCTTGATGTTTGGGAATTTGTTGAGAGAATGTGGCGTGTTGGATCGATTATCTATTACAGCACAAAACGAATTAGTGAATATCATCAGTATTTTGTTAGGTCTGTCGATTTCTGTCAAGATGCAGTACGAAGAATTTTTGAAAGTCGATACATTGATAGTGATCGGTCTAGGGCTAGTAGCCTTTATCATGGATTCTGTCGGTGGAGTGCTATTCGCAAAACTGCTGAATCTATTCCGCAAAGAAAAAGTGAATCCAATGATTGGTGCAGCTGGGATCTCTGCTTTTCCAATGTCTAGTCGAGTCATACAGAAGATGGCAACAGATGAAGATCCGCAGAATTTTATTTTGATGCATGCAGCTGGAGCGAATGTTTCAGGTCAGATTGCTTCCGTTATCGCAGGTGGACTGCTTTTGGCACTGCTCACATAAAAAGGAGGAATAAAAATGACAGAAGATTTATATAAGGCATTCGAATTACTATTGTTTGGCTGGGGCGGCGTATTCGTAGTGATTTTGATTATTTATTTAGCTTCTTTACTGCTGACCAAGACATTTCCGATAAAAAAATAAAGAAGGGCTTTTATGTACGTACTTAAACAGCTTTGGCTATCTAAAGAACATCAAACAATGATTAAGTGGCAGGAATTGTTGCATACTGTAGGGTTGAGTGGAAACGAGTGTCCAGATTATACAGTTGGTATTTATGATGGTGATCAGTTGATTGCCTCAGGGTCTTATGAAGGGCAGGTCATTAAATACATTGCTGTCTGTAAAAAATATCAGTCGGAAAAACTTCTGATTCGGATCATCAACCATTTAATCGAGAAGCTTAGAGAAGAAGGCAAGTTGCATTATTTTATTTATACTAAATTGGAAAATCAAAGAGTGTTCCGATCGTTAGGTTTTAAAGAAGTCTTTTCAACGAGAGAAGTCGCATTTATGGAGTTAGGAGCACCGAATTTCAATGAATACAAAACACTACTGAAACAGTCTAAGAAGGCAGAAAGTGCTAGCGGGATCGTCATAAATGCAAATCCATTTACGAAAGGACACCAATATTTAGTCGAATCTGCTGCAAAAGAAAGTGAATATGTGTATCTCTTTGTTTTATCCGCAGAAGAATCAATGTTTTCAGCGGCTGATCGTTTTGAAATGGTCAAAAGAGGTGTAGCCCATCTTAAAAACGTCAGTGTACTGCCAACAAATGATTATCTTATATCTGCTGCGGTGTTTCCTGCATATTTTTTAAAGGAAAAAGCACCAATCGAACAAGCTCGTATACAAGCAACTTTTGATTCACAGCTTTTCAAAGAAAAAATAGCACCAATTTTACACATCAATAAACGCTTTGTAGGGGAAGAACCTTTTTCAGAGGTCACGAATCTTTATAATCAAACCATGAAAGAAGTTTTTGATTCGGACATTTCTCTTATTATTCTTCCTCGTTTGAGCTGTAACGGCGAAACCATCAGTGCGACTAAAGCACGGCAAGCAATAAAAGAACGAAATGAACAAAAACTAATGAAATTCCTACCTGAGACTACGCTTGAATACTTACATCAAAAAGGAGTGATGACATGTGGAAATAAAACAAGTTGCAGCTGCTGGTACCGTTGAATCCAGCGATATTTTGATAACGATCGAACCAAATGAAAAAGAGACACTTAGCATTTCTTTAGACAGTAGTGTAGAGAAACAGTTTGGCAAGCAGATTCGACAAGTAATAACAGAAACACTGACTCATTTAAAGGTAACTTCAGCAAAAGTAACAGCAATCGACAAAGGAGCATTAGATTGTACGATTATTGCTCGACTGATTACTGCCGTTTATCGGGCTGCCGAGAAAGACGCTTATGATTGGGGTGAAATCGACAAATGGAAAAATTGAGAAGAACGATGATGTTTGTTCCTGGTGCAAATGCTGCTATGTTGAGGGATGCCCCATTATATGGTGCTGATTCCATCATGTTTGATTTGGAAGATGCTGTATCGCTGAAAGAAAAAGATGCTGCTCGTACCCTTGTGCATTTTGCTTTAAAAACTATAGATTACGGTAATGTAGAAACAGTTGTCAGAATCAATGCTTTGGAACAAAGTGGTGAAGAAGATATCAAAGCTGTTGTCTCAGCCGGTGTGGATGTTATTAGGTTGCCTAAAACAGAAACAGCTCAAGAGATCATTGCAGTGGATAAAGTGATTACCAAAGCAGAGGAAATATTCGGCTGTACAGTCGGCACGACTAAAATGATGGCTGCTATTGAATCAGCAGAAGGTGTGCTGAATTCACGGGAAATCGCACAAGCATCTCCACGAATAGTTGGTATTGCTTTAGGAGCCGAAGACTATGTGACGAATATGAAAACAAAACGTTACCCTGATGGACAAGAATTGTTCTTTGCTCGGAGCATGATTTTGCACGCTGCACGTACTGCTGGTATAGCCGCTATCGATACGGTTTATTCAGATGTAGAAAACATGGCTGGATTTCAAGCGGAGACGGCGCTTATCAAACAACTAGGCTTTGATGGTAAATCAGTGATCAATCCTCGCCAAATCCCTGTCGTACACGAAATCTATGCACCAACTAAAGCAGATATCCAACATGCAAAAGAAGTTATTTGGGCAATTGAAGAGGCAGATTCCAGAGGTTCTGGCGTTATTTCTTTGAATGGAAAAATGATCGATAAACCAATCGTGGAGCGTGCTGAGCGGGTGATTGCACTTGCAAAAGCTACCAATCTACTAAGTGAAGAGGAGTGATGAAAATGGTTTTGAATCAAGCAGGTAGAGAGATACCAAAAGAATATGCTGAACATTACGGTATTTTCGAAGGTGAACTTGCGCACATCAATTCGTATAAAGAAGCCAGTCGCAACATTAAACCAAAAACACCACGTGAAACAAAATTGTTAAGCAATTTACGCGAAGCAATTGAGCGAACAGGCTTGAAAGACGGTATGACGATTTCATTCCACCATCATTTTCGCGAAGGAGATCAAGTCATGAACAAGGTTTTGGCAGAAATTTCAGCGATGGGTATCAAAGATTTAACGATTGCGCCTAGCTCGATTGCCAATATTCATGAACCTTTGATCGATTATATCAAAAATGGAGTCGTCACCCATATTACAACTAGTGGATTACGAGACGAGGTTGGGGCAACAATTTCTTCTGGAATAATGGATGCTCCTGTGATTATACGGTCTCATGGTGGAAGGGCAAGGGCGATAACGGCAGGAGACCTATCTATCGATGTTGCGTTTTTAGGTGCGCCTAGTTCAGATGTTTATGGAAATGCAAATGGAACAGTTGGTAAAGCAACATGTGGTTCTTTAGGCTATGCAATGGTTGACGCAAAATACGCAGATCAAGTAGTAATTGTGACGGACACGCTTGTACCTTTTCCTAATACACCTATTAGCATCCCACAAACAGATGTTGATTTCGTTGTTGAAATAGATTCGATTGGAGACCCAGAAGGTATTGCTAAAGGGGCTACACGATTCACTAAAAATCCAAAAGAGTTACTAATCGCAGAATATGCGGCTAAAGTAATCACTCAGTCTCCTTATTATCATGAAGGTTTTTCTTTTCAGACAGGTACAGGTGGAGCAGCATTAGCGGTGACACGCTTTTTACGTGAATCGATGCTTCAAGACGGGATTAAAGCAAGCTTTGCTCTTGGCGGTATCACGAAAGCGATGGTCGATCTATTGCAAGAAGGATTAGTAGAAAAAATCATTGATGTCCAAGATTTTGATCATCCTTCTGCTTGTTCACTGGGAGAAAACAGACATCATTATGAGATTGATGCCAATATGTACGCGTCTCCTTTGAGCAAAGGATCATTTATCAATCAGCTAGACACAGCTATCCTTTCTGCTTTAGAAATTGATACGGATTATCATGTCAATGTCATTACTGGATCAGATGGGGTGATTCGAGGCGCAGCAGGAGGACACCCTGATACTAGTATGGCTTGCCAAATGAGTTTAGTAATTGCGCCACTTGTACGAGGACGGATTCCGACAATTGTAGATAAAGTCAATACTGTAGTAACACCTGGTTCGAGTATTGATGTGGTTGTTACGGAATTTGGGATTGCTATCAATCCTAAGCGGAAAGATCTGATCCAACACTTTAAACAAATAGATATCCCACAATTTACGATTACTGAACTGAAAGAAAAAGCATATGGGATCGTAGGGACACCAGAACCGATCAATTATGGCGAAAAGATTGTTGCTTTGGTCGAATATAGAGATGGGACGATTATCGATGTGGTAAAAAATGTGTAATCAATTATTCCAAGGAACAACTGTTGGTTTGGAGCAAATGCTTACAGCACGTACGAAACGAGCAGAAATCCAAAAAGAAATGTTATCGATGAAAGAAAATACTGTTTTGCTTTGTGCAACGTTGAATATACCTGGGCCTGTCAAATACTCTGTAGGATTAGCAGAACTATTTGAACAGATCATTGAAGTTGTAGAAGATGCGATAGCTTTACATGCCATCCTTCGTTTATATCGAAAAGAAGTCACTGGACCAGAATATTATTTGCTACTTTCAATGCCTGAAAAGGAAGCGAAGGAGACCATGTTAGAAATCGAAGAAAGACATCCGTTTGGGCGTCTGGTTGATCTAGATATTTTGTGTTTAGTTGACGGGCAGCCGCACCCAACCAGCAGAAGCAGTTTAGGTCATCCCCCAAGAACTTGTTATCTCTGTCAGGAGCAAGCAAAAGTATGTGGACGTTCACGAAAACATAGTATGAAAGAAATGCAGGAAGCGATTCTGCTAATTACAGCAAAGGGGAGGGGAAAAAATAATGGCAAAAAAAAACCGATTGATGGAAACAGTCTTACGTGATGGACAGCAAAGTTTGATTGCTACACGTATGCCAACAAAAGATATGCTACCAATCTTGCATACAATGGATCAAGCCGGTTATTCTGCCTTGGAAGTATGGGGAGGAGCAACATTTGATTCTTGTATACGGTTTTTGAATGAAGATCCTTGGGAAAGATTGAGAAGTATCCGAAAAGAAGTAAAAAACACAAAATTGCAGATGCTTTTGCGCGGACAAAATTTATTAGGATATAAAAATTATGCAGATGACGTGGTACGATCTTTTGTCGAAAAGTCAATCCAAAACGGGATTGATATCATAAGAGTGTTTGATGCATTAAATGATACGAGAAACCTGCAAACGGCGATTAGTGCTACAAAAGAAGCTGGTGGTCATTGCCAAACAGCAATCTCATATACCACAAGTGATGTTCATACGGTGGAATATTTTACTGAATTAGCAAAAGAAATGGTTCAAATCGGTGCAGATTCTATTTGTATCAAAGACATGGCGGGCGTATTGACCCCCAATACCGGATACGAATTAGTTAGGCGTATCAAAGATGCTGTAGATGTTCCTTTGGAGATCCACACGCATGCAACTAGTGGAATTTCAGAGATGACTTATTTGAAAACAGCTGAAGCAGGAGCAGATATTATCGATACAGCAATTTCTTCATTTGCTGGCGGAACGAGCCAACCGGCAACGGAGTCTATAGCGATGGCTTTGGAGGATATGGGCTTCGATACAGGATTGGATCTACAAAAAACAGAAGAAATCGCAGAATATTTCAATCCTATCCGAGATCGATTTAGAGAAGAAGGACAATTGAATCCAAAAGTAAAAGATACAGAACCTAAAGCATTAATTTACCAAGTTCCTGGAGGAATGCTTTCCAATCTGTTAAGTCAATTGACTGAACAAGGACTGCAGGACAAATATGAAGATGTATTGAAAGAGGTACCGAGAGTACGGGCAGATCTAGGATTCCCGCCGCTTGTTACGCCTCTTTCCCAGATGGTAGGAACTCAAGCATTAATGAATGTGATTACCGGCGAACGCTACAAGCTTGTCCCAAGTGAAATCAAAGATTATGTACGAGGCTTATATGGGCATCCACCAGTTCCTATACAGAAAGAAATAAAAAAATTGATCATTGGTGAGGAGAATGTAATCACCGTTCGTCCAGCAGATTTCATTGAGCCCCAACTTCCAGCTTTTCGTCAAGAAATTTCAAATTATGCAAAATCTGAGGAAGATGTCTTGATGTATGCTTTGTTTCCAATACAGGCAAAAGATTTTCTAGGAAGAAGAGAAGATCGATTTTACGATGCCCCACTCCAAATGGTAGAGGTGAAAATCGATTTTTTTGAAAATCAATAATTGAATAAAAAAGGACTGTCATAGGTACACACTGGAATGTATCTGTGACGGTCCTCTTTTATGAACGATTTTATCGAAGACGGATAGTACGTGTCAAAAATAAAAAAGCTACGATTAGAAATAACAATAAAATGTACCCCAAAATAACGGCTAGGCGATCCAACTTATTTGTCGATATGTGTTTGTTTAAAAGCTGATAGAACCATAATCCAATCAGACCTCCTGTTGTATTAGTAATTACATCAGTGATATCCGCTACGCCAATACCGAATAGGAATTGAATAAACTCTGCGAAGAAGCTTACAAGGAAAATGATCCCTAATTTTTTAGAAAAGGAAAGCCCTTTGAAATTGACATCCAAAAGCACCCCAAAAGGAAAAAAGACAATCAAGTTATAAGTGGTCTCGCGCAAAACCGTCGTATTTTCAAAAGAAAAAGTAGAAAAAGGGACGAGATTGACATTGCTATAAGAATAAGTGAGAAATTGTGGAAGATTAAATGACAGCTTGAATAAAATCAACCATAATAGAAAGAATAAATAAATCCCTAATAAAAATTTTGATACATACCGCATAGACATCTCCTCCATTTAAAAAGTATACCATCGAAAACCGCTGAAAAATCATAAAAAAGTATGAAGTTTAAGGGCCAATGTAGTTATCGTACGAAAATTAGAAGCTTTTTTTGTTGGGAATCCGGTTTCTTTTAAATGAGTTTAAAATGAGAAAATATTCAAATATATAACTTAAGTAATTTTTATTCATCCACTTTTTCCTCTCAAAGATTATTTTTAATAATTATATAAACTAAATGCATATATATATTATTTTTCGTATAAAAATGGAATATGCTATACATGAAAAAATTATGGAAAGATAAGTCTTTCAACACTTTTTTCTTCGTATTCATTCGTTTTACGCTTATTTCATTAATGATATTTACTTTTTTATTTTCTTGATGATAAAAAGAAAAAGTTAGATAATTGCATATATAGTTATATATATAAATTTCAGATAATTCGAATTATTTTGCTGAATCACCTTGACATTGCCTAATGCCAAATGTATTATTTCAATAACTTTCATTATCTTTTAATTATTTCAGGTGATTTATTAATTAAACATGTTGCGCAATTATCTGGTTAATAGGGGTTGAAAAGGGTGAAAGCAGTATAAATAAGAGGGGGATATACATTATATGAAAAAAGTTTTAGCTTTGCTTCTAGTAAGTGCCGTTATGCTGGGAGCATGCGGGAGTAATGCAAAAGGGTCTAGCTCTTCAAAGAAAAGTGACCTTGTATCAGAATATAGTTCTGTATATGTAACAGATCTTGAAACGCTAGATTACACATTCTCATCCCGTAAAACGAATAGTGACCACTATACTAACTTTGTAGAAGGTCTTTTGGAAAATGACCAATACGGGAACCTGAAAGGCGATATGGCTAAGTCATGGGAAGTTAGTGATGACGGGTTGACTTATACGTATCATCTTCGCAAAGGTGTTCCTTGGGTGGATAGTGAAGGAAATGAGTATGGGGCTGATGTGACAGCAAATGACTTTGTTACTGGGTTGAAACACGCGGTAGATGTACAATCAGAAACGTTATATATCGTGGCAGATAGTATCAAAGGCTTATCTGATTATATAGATGGTAAAACGAATGATTTTTCTACTGTTGGGGTAAAAGCAGTAGATGACTATACGTTGCAATACACATTGAATAAACCTGAACCATTCTGGAACTCAAAAACGACTTACGGTATCTTATATCCAATCAATGAAGAGTTCCTAAAATCAAAAGGGAAAGATTTCGGTAAACCAACACCAGACTCCATCCTTTATAATGGACCCTTCATCCTTGCAAACAATACAGCTAAATCAGTTATCGAATATACGAAGAATGAATCTTATTGGGATCCTAAAAATGTCCATTTAGACACAGTAAAATGGACCTACAATGATGGAAGTGATCCCGATGGGTTATTTAAATCTTACGAAAATGGAGAATTATCTCTTGCTCGTGTTTATCCAAATTCACCAGGATATAAAGACGTAACAAAAGCTTATCCAGATGGTGTGACTTGGTCTCAAACAGGTGGATCCACATACAATTTAACATTTAACTTTAACCGAGGTACATTTGATGCAACTTCAAAAACAACAGATAAAGAAAAAGAAGATACACAGAAAGCTATTTTAGATCGCAATTTCCGTTTAGCTATTCTATTCGGATTTGATAAGAAAAGCTATAATGCACAAAGTGTAGGAGAAGAAGGAGCCAATAAAGCATTACGTAATACACTTGTTCCTACCGATTTTGTAGAAATTGGCGGAAAACCTTACGGTGATACAGTGGCAAGTAAATTAAAAGCACTGGATTCCGATGCTTTTGGCGATGTAAATTTATCTGATGGACAAGATGGGTATTATAACGCAGACAAAGCCAAAGAATATATGGAAAAAGCAAAAACAGAACTAGAAGCAAAAGGTGTGCAATTCCCTATTCATTTAGATATGCCAGTTGAGGAAACTTCTGAGATTAGTGTCAACATGGTCAAATCTTTGAAAAAATCAGTGGAAACTTCTTTAGGATCAGATAACGTAGTGGTTGATGTTCAACTATTGAATGAAGATAAATATTTAGCTGCTACTTATCAAGCAACGACCGGACAAGCTGGCGACTTTGACATTACAAATGCCTCTGGTTGGGGTCCAGACTACACTGATCCATCTTCTTACTTGAATATCTATGATTCACGCAAAGGGGATATGATCCATACACTTGGACTGGAAGCTTCTGCCGTAGTACAAGGAACGGATCCATCAACTGCTGCGAAAAAAGCAATCAACTTACCTGAATACGACGCATTATTGGATAAAGCCGCTGCTATCACTGATGATTTAGATGCTCGTTACACTGCTTATGCAGATGCAGAAGCTTGGTTGTTAGATAATGCTTTGCAAGTACCAATTTATGCGGATGGTGGGACGCCGCGTGTCACAAATGTAGTGCCATTTAGTGGACCATATGGTTGGGCAGGAATTGCTGCAAACAAACTGAAATATGTAGAAGTACAAAGCGATATCGTCACAACAGATCAATACGACAAAGCGAAGAAAGCTTGGGAAACGAAAAAAGAAGAAACTGCGAAAGAAGCAGAAACAACAAGTTCTAAGTAATTTAGCTGAATGAATAGTAAAAAAGGCTTTCAATTTCTATTGTAGCCTTTTTTACTTATATGATGAAAGAGAGGGAAAATTGTGAAAAGATACCTTTTATTTAGGGCCCTGCGCTCTATACTTAGTATTTTTCTTGTAACTACCTTAACCTATGCGGTGATCTATTCACTTGTTCCGAGAAAAACGATATTTCAAAATGATGTGAATTACGGAAAATTAAAGGCAAAACCAGATGAACTGGCAGATTATGAAAACACAGCTTTCAGCAAGATGGGTTATATCGAATACCACACGACGAAAGAACTGAAAAAAGAAGTAGGAAGTAGTTCATCAGAAAAAGCCTCTTCTGAGCAGTTAGAAGAAAAATACCAAGATTGGGCGAAGAAAAATGGTTGGACGCTCAAACAATTTCCAATCAGCAAAGAATATTATGCGACAAAAGATATCCCATTAGTAAAACGCGTAGTGAATTTCTATGCGAATATGATCCAAATCGATCACCCTTGGAAAGTAAAAGATGCCAGCAATCCTAACTTAAAACATTCTCTGCGTATCGAAAACGATGAGTTGGTCGGTTGGGCACTTGTCGGTTCAGGAACACAATATAAATACCAGATCTATTTCAATGGACAATTTCCTTATATCCATCAAAATATCGTTCATTTGAATCTAGGCACTTCATATCCGACATTTGCTGGACAAGCGGTAACAAGCATCCTTTCAGGAGGACAAGGGAAAACAGAAAGTACAGAGACAACATTTAATGATGATTTTACAGCGCGCTCTTCTGCTAACATCTATCTCCGTCAATATCAGAAAACAAAAAACATCTCTTCACGAGACAAAAAATATTTTTCTGATAATTATGTCATCACAGATACGAATTACCAAGACCCATCGATGATCGGCACATCATTTCGTATGGGAGCCATCGCTGTTGTTATTGCTTATGCGATCGGCATACCTGCTGCGATGTTGATGGCTCGTTACAAAGGAAAGATACCAGATAAAGCAGGGATCGCTATCGTAACGGTGCTGATTTCCGTGCCAAGTCTAGCCTTTATCTATTTCTTCCGATTTATTGGAAGCAGCTGGTTTTCTTTGCCAGATTCCTTCCCAGCATTGGGCGCACAAGATATTCGCTCCTATATATTACCGACAGTGATTCTAGGACTATTGTCTGTTTCTGGAATCGTTATTTGGCTGAGACGTTACATGATCGACCAACAGTCTTCCGATTATGTTAAATTTGCGAAAGCAAAAGGTTTGAATGCGAAAGAAATTGCTAGAAAACACATTTTCAAAAATGCAGCTATCCCAATCGTCAATGGGATTCCAGGAAGTATCATCGGAGCGATTGCTGGGGCGACGATCACAGAAACAGTGTTTGCTGCACCAGGTATGGGGAAAATGCTACCTGATGCGATCATTACCCATAACAATCCATTAGTTATCGCAATAGTTTTTGTCTTTACCACAGTATCCGTATTTTCAATCTTAGCCGGGGATATTGCAATGGCATTAGTCGATCCGCGAATCAAACTATCGTCAGGAGGAAAATAGCTTGGAAAATGTGAAAACAGAACAAATGAATGAATTCATTTTTGTAGAAACGAATTCGTTAGCTTCAGAAAAGATTGATACGCCGAAGTATTCGTATTGGCGTTCGGTCATGCGTAAATTCTTTTCAAATAAAGTTGCGATTTTTATGCTGATACTGATGCTGGCTGTCTTATTGATGAGCTTTATCCAGCCATTATTCAGCGGATATAAATTTATGGATGTAAAAGATATCAATGACTTTACGAAACGCTATAATCCACCAAGTGCAAAATTTTGGTTTGGTACAGATGCTAACGGCATGTCCTTATTCGATGCAGTTTGGGCAGGGGCAAAAACATCAATTTCCATCAGTGTCATTGCTACATTGATCACTACAGTTATTGGTGTAGTAGTAGGGGCGATTTGGGGAACATCTAAAGCAATTGACCGTTTCATGTTGGAAATTTACAACATCATCTCGAATGTGCCAACTTTACTGATCGTTATCGTTCTCTCTTATACGTTTGGTTCCGGATTTTGGAATTTGATTTTTGCGATGTGTGTGACGAGCTGGCTGAGCGTAGCTTACTTTATTCGGGTACAAGTCATGATCATCCGCGACCGCGAGTATAATCTAGCCTCAAAAACACTAGGAACACCGACCTTGCGGATGATTTTTCGTAATATCCTGCCTTATCTGATTTCTATCATCGTGACAGATATATCTAGAGCGCTACCTTCGTTTATTTCATATGAAACATTTCTTTCATTCTTAGGCGTTGGGTTAAGCAGTGATGTTCCTTCCCTCGGACGATTGATCGCAAAATATACGAATAACATGAGCAATTACCCTTATCTTTTCTGGATTCCTGTGACTGTACTGGCGTTAGTTTCTGTTTCTTTATACATCGTAGGACAAACTCTTGCAGATGCGGCAGATCCAAGAACACATATTTAGGAGGCAAACAATGGAGAATCAAACAATTTTATCAGTAGAAAACATCTCGGTCAGCTTCCATGTTCGTCACCGTGAATTAAAAGCGATCAGAAATGTCTCATTAGAGCTAAAAGAAAAAGAAACATTAGCCATCGTTGGTGAATCAGGATCAGGAAAATCAGTTCTGACAAAAACATTCACCGGGATGCTGGAACAAAACGGCAATATCACTTCAGGAACGATCCGCTATAAAGACAAGATATTAAGCGAATTGAAAAAGGATGAAGAATGGGAAGATATTCGGGGAAAAGAAATCGCGACGATCTTCCAAGATCCTATGACTTCACTGAATCCTATCAAAACAATTGGCTCACAAATCTCAGAAGTCATCATCAAACACCAGAAGAAATCAGCGAAAGAAGCGAAACGCTTAGCTGTCGAATTGATGGAAAAAACAGGAATTCCTAATGCGGCAAAAAGATATGATGAATATCCTTTCCAATACTCTGGTGGGATGAGACAACGGATCGTCATTGCTATTGCATTGGCTTGCCGACCTAAAATCTTGATTTGTGATGAACCGACAACCGCTTTGGATGTAACGATCCAGGCACAAATCTTGGAACTAATCAAAGAGCTTCAGGAAGAATATCAATTCACAACGATTTTTATCACCCATGATTTGGGCGTTGTCGCGGCTATAGCAGACAAAGTAGCTGTTATGTATGCTGGACAGATCATCGAAAGCGGAACAGTTGAAGAAATTTTTTATGATCCAAAACATCCCTATACATGGAGCTTGCTTTCTTCTTTACCACAATTAGCACAAAAAGGAGATGTGCTTTACTCTGTACCAGGAACACCACCTTCTTTATATAAAGATATCCAAGGAGATGCTTTTGCGCCTCGCAGCGCCTATGCGATGAAGGTCGATTTTACTAGTGAACCGCCTATGTTCCAAGTATCCGAAACCCATTTTGCGAAGACTTGGCTGTTGGATCCTCGTGC
The DNA here is from genome assembly GCF_002140245.1 of Enterococcus sp. 10F3_DIV0382. Lineage (NCBI taxonomy): Bacteria > Bacillati > Bacillota > Bacilli > Lactobacillales > Enterococcaceae > Enterococcus > Enterococcus sp. 10F3_DIV0382. The sequence goes on from NZ_NGMF01000001.1 coordinate 293,333, forward strand.
ACCGAAAGTACTTAAACCAAAACAAATCGAAAATCTTCATGAAAAAATGATTGCTTTGGCTGCAGAATTGGATAGTGAAGAACAAGACGGGGGGAAGCAAGTTGTCAGCTGATAAAAAAACTTTGTTAACTGTAAAAGATTTAGAAATCACTTTTGGAGAAGGAAAAAGCAAGTTCGTAGCTGTCCAAGACGCCAACTTTGATATTTATAAAGGAGAAACATTCTCTCTCGTAGGAGAATCTGGTTCAGGCAAAACGACGATTGGCAGAGCAATCATTGGGTTAAATCCGACAAGCAAAGGGGATATTCTCTTTGAAGGGAAAAAGATCAATGGTCCCTTGTCGAAAAAAGAACAAGCAGAAAAAATCCGTAAGATCCAAATGATATTCCAAGACCCATCCGCATCGTTGAACGAACGGGCAACAGTAGAATATATTATCTCAGAAGGCCTCTATAATTTTAACCTGTTCCACTCGGAAGAAGAACGTTTGGAAAAGGTGGCAAAAATCATCAAAGAAGTCGGACTACTTCCAGAGCATATGTACCGCTATCCTCACGAATTTTCCGGCGGTCAAAGACAACGGATCGGAATCGCTCGTGCATTAGTGATGGAACCTGAATTAGTCGTAGCAGACGAACCAATCTCTGCTTTAGATGTTTCGATCCGTGCGCAAGTGTTGAACTTACTGAAAGATGCACAAAAAAAACGAGAAGTGACATATCTTTTTGTCGCTCATGATCTATCAGTCGTACGTTTTATTTCAGATAGAATCGCTGTGATCAGACAAGGACATATTTTAGAACTAGCTGAAACGGAAGAGTTATTCAACCATCCGATTCATCCATATACAAAGGCATTGCTTTCTGCTGTGCCTATACCAGATCCTATTTTAGCAAGGAAAAGAAAATTACATGTGTATGATCCTAGCATACACGATTATACAAAACACGGTCCGGTTTTCGAGGAAGTACGCCCCGGACATTTTGTATACGGGAATCAAAAGGAATTAGAAGCGTATCGAAAATTGTGAGATCTGCAGTTTGACTGAGCACCGAAAATCAGGTGATCAAACATAATAGTTAATCGATATTTTGGTAAAAGCAAGGGGAAGACAGAGGAGTCTTACCCCTTCTTAGTCCACAAAGGGGTGGATGAATTGGAGGATTGTTTATTTTGTAAAATAGTGAATGGAAGATTGCACCGAAGAAAAATAGTTGAGAGTGAAAATATTCTTGTATTTTTAGATAACGCAAGAGATGTCGATGGTCATATGATCGCTCTAGTCAAAAAACATCGGGTCAATTTAATTGATTGCGAGCAAGAACTATTTATCGAATTGATGAACGTCATTCGAGCGGTTTCTCTTCATTGTGTCGAAAATTGCGGTTTTGATGGCGTCAATTTGATCAAAGCAGAAGATGAGACAGTAGAAGAACATGTCTCTCATCTTCATTTCCATATTATTCCTAGAAAAAAACAAGATGGGGTGGATGCTTGGCCCTTATTTACTGGCGCGATGAATGATTTAGAGACTATGCACCAGCTTCTTGATATGAGACAAAGGACAGGAGAAAAATCCAGTGCATAAAAGAGAAGAATGTACGCTCTTAGATACGATTCATTCGGTTTTTAATAAAAAAAGATAAGGTAGCGAGTTGCTTAGAAAACTTGCTATCTTTTTTTTGTTAAAACGACTCGGAATGTTTGTTCTTTGTTCTGACTTTTTCAAGCCTTTTTCTTCTTGATACTAATTTTATGAAAAATCAAGAAACAATTGTTATACTAGGTAATGCTGACAAACGGGATTGGCATTTCATTTTGATTCAGCTTCTTTTCAAATCACTAGGAAGGAGGGATAGATTGTTCAAGACTTATTTTCGTTTCAATAAAATACAAGATAATCCTTTTCGTATCATGAACCTGATGCTACTTATCTTTATCGTATTGTGGTTAGGTTACATAAATCATGACTTTTTGATTTCAAGTTTTTCATCATTAGGAATCTTTACTTTTTTCTATTATCAAAACATACCGATGAAATCTTTGTTGAAACGTATGTTTTTGATTGGTTGTGGTCTTTTGTTTGCTTTCGTTCTAGGGATTTTGTCAACTTATGTTTTATGGCTTGAACCATTTGCTGTAGCTTTGGTTGCTTTTTCTAGCAGATTCGTGTTGCGATTATTCCATATCTCTAAACCAGGTGGCTTGTTTTTTGCGATGCTTTCTGCCATGGGAACGAGCATGCAGCTGCCAATCGCTCAATTACCGATCGTCTCGCTTTATTTTTTTATGGGTGTCGTTTTTGCCCTGATTGCGGCAGTGATTACAAAATTACTGGATTCACGGCCTGAGCAGACAATTGAAAAAGCGACTCTAAAAGAAAGGTTTCATGAAGAGCCTTTGGTGATCATTGATTCTGTTTTCTACAGTGCCGCCTTGTTTCTGTCCGTTTATGTCAGTCATGGCTTGAATCTGCATAATCCTTATTGGTTGACCTTGTCATGTGCATCGATTTTGCTGGCGGAAAATTTGGATGCGATGAAGCATCGACAAGTCCAATATCTGATTGGATCGATGGGTGGGTTATGTGTGTCAGCAGTCTTGTCATTTGTGCCGTTCACGCAACTGCAGACGATTTTTCTGATTACGTTTCTTTATGGAATCGCACAATTTCTAGTTGCTAGAAATTACGCGGTTGCTAATATTTTTCTTAATCCCATGGCGTTGATGCTATCTACACTTATTCGCGGGGCCTATCTGATGTCTTTGATCGAATATCGTTTTTTAGGAATCATCATAGGAAGTTTCATCGGTTTAGGTGTTGCGTGGGTAATGAATGTCGGACTGCAACATTATTTAAATGTCGTTCGAAAGAAATTAGAATAGAAGGACAAATAGAAGTATATGTGCTAAAAAAGGTTGTGAAAAAGTCATTTTCACAACCTTTTTCTTAATACTCAAAACTGAGCGGCTTTTTCACAACCTCATCTAATCGAATGATACCTCAAAGCGGACAGAAGAGGGGAATTCCGCAATGATTTCGTTTAACATAGTTGGTTTCACGTTTTTTACCTCTTTTCTGTGTTTCCAAACTGGTCGCACTTTTTCTTCTGATGCAACGATTTTATGTCTATCCGAGTGAGCTACATGTTTCAAAAGATAGACGAAATTGATTTGCTGATAGGCTTTATCTGTGTTTCCTTCAATTGAAAAGGTAGTTTCAATAAGGGCAAGCAAACGGACGATTTCTGTTTCATAACCAGTTTCCTCCAGCATTTCGCGAACAACGGCTTGTCGACTTGTCTCCAGACGTTTGACCGCTCCGCCAAGCAACACTTGGATGACCTGTTTATCGTTTTCCCTGTTCAAAAGAATATCATCTGTTTCCTCATTCCATAAAATTCCAGATGCCCGTATATCAAATTGAAAATTTTCTTCTACCATATGCAAATCATTTGTTTCCATTCCAACGCCCACCAATCTTTTTCGCAAAAAATTTTTATTTATGTTGGCGGATGGATAAACTTTTTTGAGATAATCAACGTTTTACTTGAAAGTCGTACAGATATTCTTGCTTTCTCCATAGTGAAGGTTCTACACGTCGCTTTTCCGTAAGAGACAAGCTAATTAGGTCGAGTTCCCAAATGATTAGATTATTATCATGATCATGGGTAGCAATCGCTACGTGTTCATCATCAATCACGGAGACAATAAATACCCCACTAAGATCCATGTTTGTCGGGAGTTTTTTAGTAGTTTCTGCAGTCTCAAGATCAATAAAGTAGATCGTGCCGTTACTTGAAAAGTAAACAAGCTGATCTTTATAAATAAAACTTCCTTTTGAAAAACTGAATCCTATATCTTCCAGTATTATTTCTCGGTCTGTTTCTTTAAATGTATACGATGAATCTTTCAGCGAATAGCTAAATAATCCAGCTCGCCGATTATTAGCAAAATCAAAAGCCACTCCGTATAAGTGGTTTTCATGAACATTTAGCCGATAACCTATCAGATATTCACTCCCTTCTATATTGGGGAACGAACCAAGGTTCTCACTGATAAGCGTATCTTCAGAAAGATAGAGTCTATCAACAAATAATTTTCCTATTTCTTCGTCACGTAAAATATAGAGAGACTGCTCATCGTTTCCAGTCGAAAAAATATGCCCGTTGATAATCGTATAGTCATTATTAAAATAAAGATTGTTTTGATAAAGGATGTCATTGGTATCTGGATAGCCATGATTGAACAAAGTAACCAGCTTCCCGTCCAATATCACGCTGTCTATTCCTGTATGTTCTTTTGTTTGGCGCTTTTCCTTTTCGATTTTTCCTGAATGAGGTGTATAAACGAAGTCATGCGTTCGATCAGATAAAAAGACTTTTTGATCATGTTGTACGAAAGTGCCTAGTTCCAGTCCTTCTGTTTTTAAAATCACTTGATCCTTCTTTCCGATACCAACGAATCTGCCAGATGTTACAAACTTGTCCATTGTATTCGAAAAATAGAGATAATAATCATAATCACCTGTCAGTTCTTTTCCTACACCAGTACATCCCGATATCCCTAACAATAAAAGGAAACCCAAGCTAAGAAATAGGTATTTATATTTCATGACATCTCCTTGTTAACGGTCATATTCTAAAAAACATTCCCATATTATTCCACCTATTACCGATTTTTTCATTCTCTAACACTCCTTTTATTTTTTTATATTTCAACAATTACAGTGTATTCTAACTAGCAATCAAATGTAAGACACAAATCATTGCGCCATATATTCAATTCCTAAATTTTCCGTTATAGTTAATATGGGAGAGAATACTTAAATGAAAGGAGCGAGGGATGGAGATCCATCAGTGGTTGCGTGAGAAGAGAAGGGAAAAAGGGTATACTCAAAAATGGGTGTCACTTCAGTTACATATTACAAGACAAGGTTTGTCCAATTGGGAAAATGGCCGGTCATATCCAAGTTATGAGATGCTCTATAAATTGATTTGTTTGTATGGATGCTCAGCTAAAGAGATTTCAGAACTGTTTACAAGAGAAAGAGAAACAAAGAACTAGGATACACCATTTCTTTTTTAAGATCCCAATCGTTATAGACTCTTTTCAATTACAAATGTTTCTAATATAGTTGATATTGAAGGAAATGGATGCGGTTTAACAACGAGGAGGATGCTTGGATGGTATTTGCTCGATGGCTGACAAAAAAAAGAAAAGACCGAAGTTATACACAAGATTTCGTTGCACGACAATTAGGTATCACAAGACAAACACTTTCCAAATGGGAAACAGGTCTATCGCGTCCCAGTTACGAGATGTTACAAAAAATTTTTCGTTTTTACGACTGTTCGCAAAAAGAAGTAGCTGAATTGTTTAAGACAATCGGAAACGGTAAGATGTGAATGTGGGAAGAATAATTGGTAGATCATATGTAATAATAAAACTTATTTCCGAAGAAGCACCTTTTGGAACACTATTCATTCGGAAAAAGGGATTGTGACACGACTTTTGCCATAGCCTCGTTTTAGCAGGTTGACTTTCTTTTTGACATTTGATACCATTCAAAATGCAAATCGTAATTATTTCGATTTGCATTCTTTAACATGACTACAATCAAAGAAGAAAGTGGGTCGTCTATATGGAAAAAACAGATATCTCAAGTGCGTATCACCGTTTGAAAAGCCCAAATATCAAAACACGAAAACGTGCGTTGAAAATCATCAAAGATGTGAAACGAAATAGTGGAAAAAGGTAAGAAGAAGGAAACTTAATAAAAAAATGAGGTTGTGACAGAAGTGGTCAGCTTCAAGAAATAAGAAGGAATTGACGAAATTTACTTCTCACATTTTTGTATAATTTCGGCTTATTTCCGAAGAAGCTACTTCTGGAACACCGGTTATTCGAAAAAAGGAACTGCGACACGATTTTTGTCACAGTTCTATTTTCAATTATTTTTGTTTATTCCCACTCGAAAATAAAAAGATAGCGTATAGAATTATTTCGCTAATCTAAAGGTTTGCAACATATTATAATATGTTTAGAATAAGATGGATTTTATAGAGTATTATCATTTTATTTACTTATTTCTACGTATTAATGTGTTAAAATTTTTTCTTGCTTATCTAGGACAGTTAAATCTAACGTATTTTTAGTAAAGTTTATAAACTTTTTGTCATGAGTCACAAAAACAACGGTAGCATGATGTTCGACATTAAATTTTTTTATGATGCGAAAGACTAATTCAGCATTTTTTTCATCAAGATTACCTGTAGGTTCATCTGCAAAAATATAAGAAGGTTTTTTTAAAATTAATCTAGCTAACGCAATACGCTGCTGTTCTCCGCCGCTTAATTCATAAATCTTTTTCTCTAAAACATTGGATAGACCTACTTCGAATAAACTGTGTAACATCATTTCTTTTTTCACTTTTTTATTCATTTTTTGGTTTTTTAATGCTATAAGTAGATTACTTTCGACACTTTCATCGTTTATTAAACCGAAATTTTGAAAGATATAGCCAATCTTATCTTTTTGTAGTAAATGAACTTCTTTAGCACTAGGATTTTCTATACCTTCAAATATGATTTTTCCACTATCAGGTTTTTCCAGCAAGCCTAACAAGTTTAATAAAGTTGTTTTGCCACTCCCGCTTTTTCCATAAATACATAAAAAGTCACCATCTTTAATCGTTAAGGAGAATTGTTCAAAAATTTTATTTTTTCCATATGAAATACCAACGTTTTTTATCTCTATCATCTCTAAACTCCTTTTTTTTCTATGCTTGGCTTGTTAATAGAAGTGCTTAAGTAATACATGGTTAATAAAGTGATAAGTAATTCTAAAATGCTCCAGCAAGTAATTATAAAAATAATATATTGGTTTCTATAAAGGATGAATAATACTGATACAAGAATGATATCTAATAAGATAATTGGCATGACTATTGGAGTAAAGAGTTTTATAAAAGAGTATCCAAAAAGTCTCTTAATATGCAAGCTATATCTATATTTTTCTACGATTAATTGGTAGGATGAAAAAACATTAAAAATTTGGATTACAGTTAAACAAATCAATAGAATTCTTATAATGTAAATCAATGTTTTCTTTGTATTCAATTCTTCAGCTCGGAAATTGTAAATTGAAATAGTATTCTGGATGCTTGGTAAAGTATTTGTTTTGATAATGGTCGGTAATAAATAATTAAATCCATCCTTTTTTTCTGTTTGAACAAAAGAAGATGTCGTCAACCAGGCTGCATAAAAACTAGCATCTAGATTTCCTGTATCTACTATAGAGATTGGATCAACTATAGTAAAGTCTTTTTTATCAATGTGAGGATTATACGTAAAATATTTTTGATGACTTTTCACATATATGATGTTTATTTTTGCATTTATCGGTTCTGAAGACGCGCTCGTAGCTCGCCTCAAAAAAGAAAAATATTCCAGATATTGCGATTCAATTTCTTTTTCAAATTTATTCAAGAAGTCAGGCACTAATAGATTCAAATGGTTAGGTGAATAGATTATTTTATCTATAGGAGATTTTCCTTGAGTATCTATGATCGGGTTGTGCGCGAAATAGTTTTTATTGATAATGATCGATTTTCCAGCAGGAGAAGTCAATTGTTCAATATCACTATGAGTATTCATTTCATAGAGCGGTTTTCCATTTGATAGTTTTTCATAATTGGATGAGTTTATTAGGAATAATCCTTTTTTATTTGTTGCCTCGTTAAAAAAATTTTTCAAATTTTTCTCGTAAGGACGATATTCATCTGGATCATTCGTGATAAATCTTAATTGTGTGGCATAGATATTCTTTGTTTTCTCCCAATAGACATTTTGATTTTGGTGCTGAACCAATACCTGTTGATCTTTTAATAATGAAGTACCTAAAATAATAATGGTTGTTGCAACTGCTAATTTACAGAATAGATTAAAGGCTATCCCAAAGCTGCTGTAATTGTTGCCTTTTAAATTATTGGGATGATTCGAGCGATAAATGAGTTTAATAGATAGATAAATACAGATAGAATACAGCGTAATGAGTAAAAGAGTGGTCAATAATGACAAAGAGAAAAAGGAAATTATAAATGGCATTCCTTTATAACGGATAAAAAAGTATGGGACAATAATAAGGCTGACGGTAGATAAACTCAATAAAAGTACACGTATGATAGGAATTGTAAAAGAACTTAAAGTATCTTGGATACTCCAGCCAAATAGTTTAAATAGAGTGATTTTTTTAGTTTGTTTAATAAGAAGTTGGATCAATATTGCTAAATTAACTACCAATAATAGAAACCATACTAAAATCAATAAATATTTGTCGAAAAACTCTTTGCGGACATTTAGGTTGTAACTATCATTGTTATCGGTTTGTATAGTTCCTAGTTTATTGATATCTCTGAGAAACGCGTGGATCTGTTTTTGAGTGTTTCCCTGAATATAATAGACGCCTGAAATCCCTGTTTCAGGAATGTCGGCGAACTTTTTTAGCTCTAGGTCAATTTTTGAATTTGTCCAAACGAAATCTTTTCTAGATTTTAAAGTATCTGTATTGCTTTCGTTTGGATTCCCTAGAGTAGTAAATTCATTCTTCATTGTTTGATTTGTATATATTTTTAAATCGGAGTCACTAGAAAATATATATTTAAAGATTTCAATTTGATTGTTGTTTGCTGTTTCAATAATAAAATCAGCTTGTTGCTGAGGTTCTCTTAACATTGAATTAGATTCGACTAGAATAGTAATCTTTTCTTTATCTTTATAAAGTAATTTATTTAACTCTAATTGGTCAATAACTGAAAGGAAAATAAAACCAGTTAATATTAATTGGGCAATTATTCCTATGTAAACATATTTTTTCATAATATCTCCTTTAATAATTACTTAAACAGATAGCTTCATACTGTGATTTTTTGTGTTTTAATTAACGAAAGTTATAATATGCTTTATTTCCACCAAAAAGAGTCCAGCCAACACTTGCGTTACTCCATTGATATGGCGCTTTCCAACCACCACTATTAAACGTTCCGTTTCCGTTCTCGCATGAGGCATGGCCCTCTTTTGTATAGTGTTGGTATTCAGAAATATTACGGTTGCCATTCTGGCCTCTACGCCACCAGCCACCACCAACGGCACTTGAAGCATATCTTGATGAACTATCGTTTTTATTATCTTTTGTTTCAATTACAGTAGTATATGCATCTACATTTTCTTGCCCACCAGAGTATAAAGAGTCCTGTGTAGCATTAGCAATAGGTACTACTATTCCAATGGCTGTTCCGGAAATTAACAAAGTACTAATAATTATTTTTTTCATTTATATTTCCTTTTAGTATAAAGCTATCTCAATTAAAGATAGCGCTTACAACGATGGTTGTCAATAGTTGAAAATAAAATGTCAAGCAATTAGCTCAGAATATTTTTTCTATCGGAAAATGTTTGTATTGATTAAGGTAATACTAGAGTTATCGAATATAATTTTATTATGGTTTACCTTATTTAAAATTATTATTGTTATTTAGTATTAACTATAAAAGTTTCATTTTTTATTATTTGAGAACACATATTGAATCATGTCCAGAACTGTTAAATAATTAGCAAGAAATATTTGGTAAGGAACAAAGAAGACTAAAGGAGCGGACATATAAAAAACGCTTATGAAGTACTATTGAAGGAATTTTCATGTTTTGTCAAAAGTAAATCAATTAAAATTACGTATAAAGTAATTGATGAAATCTTTTAAAAACTTTGTAACTGTGATAAAAGTGTGATAATGAAAAAACAAACAGCCAACAAACATTGACATATCAAAATTTGTTGGCTATTTTTGATTATTCCCACTCCACTGTTGCTGGTGGTTTAGAAGTGATGTCATACACGATACGGTTGACATGGGCTACTTCGTTTACGATACGTACAGAGATTTTTTGCAAGACTTCCCATGGGATACGGGCAAAGTCAGCTGTCATTCCGTCGATTGAAGTCACCGCACGGATACCGACTGTGTAGTCGTAAGTACGTCCGTCACCCATAACACCGACAGAGCGGATTCCTGGAAGAACAGTGAAATATTGCCAGATATCACGGTCAAGTCCAGCAGCTGCGATTTCTTCACGCAAGATAGCATCAGATTCGCGTACGATTTCTAGCTTGTCTTCAGTGATTTCGCCAAGAACACGAATACCAAGACCAGGGCCAGGGAATGGCTGACGCCAAACGATTGAATCAGGCATGCCTAATTGAGTACCTAATTCACGGACTTCGTCTTTGAATAGTGTGTTTAATGGTTCGATCAATTCAAATTGCATATCTTCTGGCAGTCCACCTACATTATGGTGAGATTTGATCGTTTGTGCTGTTTCTGTACCAGATTCGATAACGTCAGTATACAACGTTCCTTGTGCTAAGAAAGAGACGCCTTCTTCACCAGCAAGTTTTGTTGCTTCGTCATCAAAAACATATACGAATTCATTCCCAATGATTTTACGTTTTTGTTCTGGGTCAGATACACCTTTCAACTTGTCTAAGAAGCGATCTCTTGCATCGACTTTGATGATGTTCAAGCCGAATTTTCCGCCTAGACTTTCCATTACTTGTTCCGCTTCGCCTTTGCGTAGCAGACCATGGTCAACGAAGATAGATGTCAATTGGTCACCAATCGCTTTTTGTAAAAGAACCCCAACGACACTAGAATCAACGCCGCCTGAAAGCCCAAGCAAGACTTTTTTGTCACCAACTTGTTCACGGATTTTTTCTACTTGCATATCGATAAAGTTATCCATTGTCCAGTTACCTTCACAGTGACAAACATCAAAGGCAAAGTGGCGCAGCAATTCGATTCCGTATTCGGAATGACGTACTTCTGCATGGAATTGGATACCGTAAAAATTACGTGTGGTGTCTTGGATAGAAGCAATCGGACAATCTTTGCTTGTTCCGACTGTTTCAAAGCCTTCAGGAACTTTGGTTACCAAGTCGCCATGGCTCATCCATACTGTTTGTTGTTTTGGTGTTTCTTTAAACAAGACAGCTTGATCGCTTGTTACTTCTAACAAGGCTTTCCCATATTCGCGGTTTTTAGCAGGCTCTACGGAACCACCAAGTTTGTATGTGATCAATTGCATACCATAGCAAATCCCTAATACAGGAATACCTAAATTGAAGATCTCAGGATCGATCCCAAATGCATTCTCATCATATACACTGTTTGGTCCGCCAGAAAGAATGATTCCCTTTGGATTCATCGCTTTTACTTCTTCTGCAGTAATGCGGTGGCTCAATAATTCGGAAAAGACTCCAAGATCACGAATACGTCTTGTGATCAATTGGTTATACTGACTACCGTAGTCTAATACGATAATCTTTTCAACGTTCGTCATATCGGCAACGTTTGTCAAATTTATTACCCCTATCCCTTTAAATTTTATCTCAAAATAGTCAAACTATTTTAAAATGCTAATATTTTCGCATGAAAATCGAATCGATGATATGATTTTCAGTTTTATGGAGAATTATATCGGCTCTTCCTCGTGTAGGCAAGATATATTCCTGTAAATTTTTCAAATTCACATTTTTCCATACATCTTTTGCCATTTTAAAGGCTTCTTCACGATCTCCGATAGCAAAACGATAATAATAATTCTCTGGATTTTGGAAAGCCGTATCCAGTAACGCGCCAAAACGATCCAAATACCATTTTTCGATCAGCACGGGATCGGCATCGACATAGACAGAAAAATCAAAAAAGTCGCTGACGTAGATTTGCTGATTCGCAGGTAATTGAAGCGTATTGATCCCCTCAACGATCAAGATATCAGGTTGCTGGATCAGCTCGTACTTATCTGGAATGATATCATACACATCATGTGAGTAAACAGGTACTTTTATCTCTTCCTGACCAGATTTTACACGATTCAAGAAGTCGATCAGCATCTCCATATCATAACTTTCAGGAAATCCTTTGCGATCCATAATTCCACGCTCTTTTAATATACGATTTGGATAAAGAAATCCATCAGTCGTGATCAGCTGAACATTTCTTCGTTTGAAGGTACGAGACAAAATCGTCTGCAGCAGTCTGGCTGTGGTACTTTTTCCAACGGCTACGCTTCCGGCGATCCCGATAATAAAAGGCGGTACTTCTACGTATTTATGAAGAAATAAACCTTTACTCAAGAACAAAGATTCGAATTCTTTCATATATAGATATATCAGATGAGCAAGAGGTACGTAGATATCTCGAACATCCTGCATGGAAATGCGGTCATTCAAACTTTTGATATTATCTAGTTCATCTTGTGTCAAAGGTGCTTGCCCATTACGATAAAATTCTCGCCATTCTTCTCTTGCCACACGGTAGTAGTTCATTGGATCATTCATATTAGCCTCCTGCGTTCTCCCATCAATGGAACTATTTTAACACAAAATAAACACAAACCCCACCACTTAAGAGAGATTGCCAATCTTTTTGTACAATCTTTATAATAGAAAGAAAAGGAGTTTTATTCTTGACTTGCGCACGGATACATAAAAGGATAGACTGTTGACATGAAAGAAATGAGAAGGATGGAAGACATGACAAATCATTACTATTCTGAACGCCCAGATACGGCGCACGATTTTGAACAATGGGCTTTTGAGTTAAAAGGCAGAACCTTTCAATTTGTAACTGATTCTGGTGTATTTTCACGTGAAACAGTGGATTATGGTTCACGTGTCCTGATTGATGCTTTTGATTGGGAAGAGTTGCCTGACGAAGGAAAGATCTTAGATGTGGGATGCGGGTATGGACCGATTGGGCTAGCTTTGGCATTTGCGACACAACGGTTTGTTGAAATGGTCGACATTAATGAGCGAGCAGTGAGTCTAGCGCAAGGAAACGCAAAGCGTAACCAAATCGAACAAGTGGACATCCACCAATCAAATATCTATGAAGTACTTCATGAAGAAACCTATGCAGCTATCGTCAGCAATCCGCCAATCCGTGCTGGAAAAAAAGTCGTACATGAAATCTTGACAGGCGCATATCCTCGATTGAAGCAGGGCGGTACACTGACAATTGTGATCCAGAAGAAACAAGGAGCGCCGAGTGCGCAAAAGAAGATGGAAGAAACATTTGGCAATGCAGAAATCGTTACAAAAGATAAAGGATATTATATCATCAAAAGTGTGAAAGAATAACTAGCTGAAAAATAATAGAGCGACGAAAAAGTGGAACTGGGCGTGCATGTAAGGGTACGTATCAGTTCTTTTTTTGCTGAGAAGTTTTTAAAAAACAAAGAACTATTTTTTCTTCAAAAATAAATAGTAGGAACAGAGTCGTTGTTTTTTGCGATAAAATAAATAAGATACAGAACTTGTATAGAAGGCTGCCAAGTTGGTAGATAAAGGAGATTTTTATCAAAAAACATACTTTCTTTTTTTCTCTATTCTTTTCTTGGGGGTTTTGGTACACTGATAGGGAATTTAGATAGAAGGGAGCCACTAGGGTGAAGCTGACCATCAGAGATATTGCAGAAATGGCAGGGGTATCAGTAACAACTGTCTCACAGATTTTGAATAACAAAGGAAGCCGATTTAGTGATAAGACAAGAAAAAAAGTGTTGTCGATCGTGAATGAACATCATTATAAACCCGATTATTTCGCTTCAAATGTGATCAATCGACATTCAAAGACCATCGGAATGATCGTTCCTGATGTCACCGATTTCTTCTTCTCCAAACTGATCGAAGGTGTAGAGAGCTATTTGAATCCTTTGGGCTATGTGATCATGTTATGCAATTCTCGTCATAGCCAAGAAAATGAGATCAAGTATTTACAAGAGCTTTCCCACCGCTCAGTGGACGGGATCTTGCTGGCAACACCAAATATTTTACCTGAGAAATACGCATTAGACAGCGGATTTTATCAAAAAATGCCGATTATTTTAATCGATCGCGGATTGAATCGTCGGGATAACGGACGGCTTATCGTAAAGGAATATGAGGGAGCCTATCAAGCTGTTTCACTATTTATTGAAAGTGGCCATACGAAGATCGGCATGCTGAAGGAAACCACTGGATACTATCAATTAGAAGAACGTTTCAACGGATATCGTCATGCGCTGAAAGATCATGGCCTGCCTTTTAATGGGAAATTTGTTGAACATGGAGAGTTGACTGTCCAAGGTGGATATACTGCATCAAAAAAATTACTCAAACATAAAGATATCACGGCTATTTTTTGCGGAAATGATGCCATGGCGATTGGCTGTTATCAGGCGATAGATGAATTGGGCAAAAAAATCCCAGAAGATATCTCAGTCATAGGATTCGATGGATTAAAGCTGTCAGAATACATGATTCCGCAATTGACGACAGTGCAGCAACCAAGTTTTGATATTGGATTTTATGCTGCGCGTTTCCTGATTGATACGATCGAATTTCCTCAAAGAAAAGTTCCGAACAAAGTGTTCGAAACAAAATTAATTATTCGTGAGAGCGTAAAAGTATTGACAAAGGGCTAACTCAGCGGTATATTGCTTATGTAAGCATTTACAAAGGCGAGTTAGTGCTTTTTTTATTTTTAGTAAACCAGTTTACTAAAGTGGTTTACCTTTTCTAAAAATAATGTATAATACCGAATGAAGACAAGGAGGATCAGGCAATGCGAATGGTGGATCTGATTGAAAAAAAGAGGGATGGAAACGAGCTGTCGAAAGAGGAAATCGAGTACATCGTCACGAACTATACGAATGGAAAGATTCCAGATTATCAAGTCAGTGCATTATTGATGGCAATTTTTTATCAAGACATGACAAATGAAGAAATCACGAACTTAACATTGGCGATTGCTAATTCTGGTGATGTCATCGATTTGAGTTCTCTTGAAGGAATAAAGGTAGATAAGCATTCGACAGGTGGCGTTGGTGACACGACCACATTGATTTTAGCCCCCCTAGTAGCTAGTGTCGGAGTGACAGTGGCTAAAATGTCTGGACGCGGTCTAGGTTACACAGGTGGCACATTAGATAAGCTAGAAGCAATTCCCGGATTTCAGATCGAGCTTTCGGATGAAGCATTCGTGCGCATTGTCAATGAAAGCAAAGTAGCAGTAATCGGTCAATCAGGAAACTTGGCACCGGCGGACAAAAAATTGTACGCTTTGCGTGACGTCACAGCGACCGTTGATTCTCTTCCGCTGATTGCCAGTTCGATCATGAGTAAAAAGATCGCGGCAGGAGCAGATGCAATCGTTTTGGATGTGACCACTGGAGACGGTGCTTTCATGAAGAATATCGAAGATGCAAGACGTCTGGCAAAGACCATGACAAACATTGGCAAACTAGCGAACCGAGAAACAGTGGCGGTAATCTCGGATATGTCAGAACCTCTTGGCGAAGCAATCGGAAATAGTCTAGAAGTTGTCGAGGCAATCGAAACATTACAAGGAAATGGTCCAGAAGATCTAGTAGAAATGTGCTACGCCTTAGGAAGCCAAATGGTTGTCCTTGCTGGCAAAGCTAAAACAATCGATGAAGCAAGAACGTTGCTTCAAGAAGCTCTGGAATCAGGTAAAGCGTTAGCAAAATTCAAAGAAATGATCCAAAATCAAGGGGGAGACCCAACCATCGTGGAAAAACCAGAACGAATTTTGACTGCACGTTACACAATGGAACTTCCTGCTAAACAAAGCGGAGTCGTGTCAAAAATCGTGGCAAACGAATTAGGAATTGCTGCAATGATGCTAGGTGCTGGGCGTAAAACCAAAGAAGACGATATTGATCACGCCGTTGGATTGAAACTGCATAAAAAAATCGGGGACACTGTGACAAAGGGCGAGTCATTATTGACAATCTATAGTAATGATGAAGAAATCTCTTCGGTTATTGAATTATTATATAAAAATATTGAAATTGGCGAATCAGCAATGAAGCCAACATTGATTCATGACATTATCACAGAATAAAAGGAAAAAAGCGGATTTACCGTTTGAAAGAAAAGGGGAAAAGAAATGGAACTAAACCGAATGATCGACCATACTATTTTGAAAGCAGACGCATCTAAAGAAGCTGTGATGCAAATTATCGAAGAAGCGAAAAAATATCATTTTTACTCTGTCTGCATCAATCCAGCATGGGTTGCGCTAGCAAAAGAACAATTACAAGGCGAACCAGTAGCCGTATGTACAGTGATCGGGTTTCCTTTAGGAGCAAACACATCCGAGACAAAAGCATTTGAAACGACAGATGCCATCAATAACGGTGCTGATGAAGTCGATATGGTCATCAATATCGGTGCGTTGAAATCAAAAGATGATCAAAAAGTTCAAAAAGATATCGAAGCAGTTGTTGAAGCAGCAAAAGATCGTGCACTTGTCAAAGTGATCATCGAAACATCTTTATTAGATAGAGAAGAAATCATCCGAGCATGCGAATTAGCAAAAGCTGCAGGCGCTGATTTTGTCAAAACATCAACTGGTTTCTCAACGGGTGGTGCAAAGGTAGAGGATGTCCGCTTGATGCGTGAAACGGTAGGACCTGAAATGGGCGTTAAAGCTTCTGGCGGTATCCATAACGAAGAAGAAGCAATGGCAATGATCGAAGCGGGTGCTACAAGAATCGGAACAAGCGCAGGAGTAGCAATCGTATCTGGTTCAACTGGCGAAGGCTATTAATTTTCAAAGGAGAAACTCATGGCAGAACTCAAACAAGAATGGATCAACATAGCTATTGAAGCGTTAGATAAAGCATACGTTCCTTATTCCCATTTTCCGGTAGGTGCTTGTCTCGTAACAGAATCAGGCAAGATTTATCAAGGTATCAACATCGAGAATGCATCATTTGGATTAACGAATTGTGCCGAGCGCACAGCTTTCTTCAAAGCCGTATCAGAAGGAGAAAGATCGTTTACCCATTTAGTCGTAGCAGGGCACACCCCGGATCCTATTTCTCCATGTGGTGCATGTCGGCAAGTAATGGCAGAGTTCTGTGCTCCTGATATGCCGGTTACGCTAGTGGGAGACAATGGTGTGACGAAGGCAACGACCGTTCGAGAACTACTGCCTTATGCATTTACTGAAAAAGATCTATAACTCATGTTCATTCAGTCAGCTGACTGTTGAAAAATAAAACAATTATTTTAGGAGGCTTTACAGAAATGAAAAAAGCAAAATTATTTGGTTTAGGTGCTGTCGCACTAGCAGCAGGGTTATTTTTAGGTGCATGCGGCAACAACGGCTCTACTGATTCATCCGGTGGCAAAAGCTCATCAGACACAACAACTGCAGCATTGATCACAGATACAGGTGGTGTAGACGACCGTTCATTCAACCAGTCAGCTTGGGAAGGATTACAAAAATGGGGGAAAGATCAAGGTCTTTCACGAGGCAATGATGGCTTCCAATACTTCCAATCTTCAAACGAATCAGATTATATCCCAAATATCGACCAAGCATTGAATGCTGGATTCAAAACGATTTTTGGTATTGGTTATAAACTAAAACCAGCGATCCAAGAACAAGCAATGAACAATACAGGTACGAACTTCGTTATCATCGATGATGTGATTGACGGATTAGATAACGTTGTATCTGCTACATTCAAAGACAACGAAGCTTCTTATCTTGCAGGGATTGCAGCAGCTTACACGACTGAAACGAACGTAGTCGGCTTTATCGGCGGCGTAAAAGGTGAAGTAATCGATCGTTTTGATGCTGGATTCAAAGCCGGTGTTGATGCAGGTGCGAAAGAACTAGGAAAAGAAATCAAAGTATTGAACCAATATGCTGGTGACTTCTCTGCTCCAGATAAAGGACGTTCAATTGCTCAAGGTATGTATGCACAAAATGCAGATATCATCTTCCATGCTTCAGGTGGTACAGGTAATGGTGTATTCCAAGAAGCAAAATCATTGAACGAATCAGGCGACAAAAAAGTTTGGGTTATCGGTGTTGACCGCGACCAATCAGACGAAGGCGAATACACATTGAACGGCGAAAAGAAAAACTTCACATTGACATCTACACTGAAAGCAGTAGGAACAGTAGTAGAAGATTTGGCACAAAAATCAGCTGACGGTAAATTCCCTGGTGGTGAACACACTGTTTATGGATTGAAAGAAGACGGTGTTGGTCTAACAGAAGGACAACTTTCTGACGAAGCGAAAAAAGCAGTGGATGAAGCAAAAGAAAAAATCATTTCAGGTGACGTAAAAGTTCCAGAAACTCCTGAAGAAAATTAAAACCATTTCTATAGCCTTGTTAGACACATGTTTGACAAGGCTATGGTTTGATTAGAACAAGAATTGTTCATTTATCCAAGCTGCCTTGAGACAGTTTGGATAAGGGAACAATTCCCTGAAGTAATGTTTGTTTCAAAAGAAGAACGCTCGCTAAGCGTGAATCTTAGTCAATCGTTGCCCTAGATAGAAATCGTTAGGATGTGAAAAAAAGGTGGTTCAAGAAAATATTGTCATAGAAATGCAGAATATTACCAAAGAATTTGGAACATTCAAGGCAAATGACAACATCAATTTACAAGTAAAGGCAGGAGAGATTCATGCGTTGCTTGGAGAAAACGGTGCTGGCAAATCTACATTGATGAACGTGCTTTCCGGATTATTAGAGCCGACATCAGGAAAAATTTTGATGCATGGGAAAGAAGTACAAATCACAAGCCCGACAAAAGCCAATCAATTAGGGATTGGGATGGTCCATCAGCACTTTATGCTTGTTGATGCCTTTACTGTAACAGAAAACATCGTGTTGGGAAGCGAACCTAGTCGTGCAGGGATGCTTGACCATAAAAAAGCGCGAAAAGAGATTCAAAAAGTTTCTGAACAATATGGATTATCAGTCAACCCAGATGCTTATGTTCGTGATATTTCAGTTGGGATGGAACAACGGGTAGAAATTTTAAAAACACTTTACCGAGGAGCAGATGTACTGATTTTTGATGAGCCGACAGCTGTATTGACCCCTCAGGAAATTGATGAATTAATCGTGATCATGAAGGAATTAGTCAAAGAAGGCAAGTCAATCATTTTGATTACGCATAAGTTAGATGAAATCAAAGCAGTAGCTGACCGTTGTACAGTTATCCGCCGTGGAAAAGGAATCGGTACAGTCAACGTTAAAGACGTTACCTCACAGCAATTAGCTGATATGATGGTCGGAAGAACGGTTTCATTCAAAACGTTGAAAAAAGAAGCGAAGCCTCAAGAAGTCGTTTTGTCTATTGAAAATCTAGTGGTGAAAGAAAATCGTGGATTAGAAGCCGTGAAAAACTTGAACTTAGAAGTTCGTGCTGGCGAAGTACTTGGTATCGCTGGAATCGATGGAAATGGGCAGTCGGAGTTGATCCAAGCTTTAACTGGTTTGCGAAAGGCAGAAAGCGGACATATCAAGCTAAAAGGGGAAGACATCACCAATAAAAAACCTCGAAAGATCACTGAACATGGTGTAGGACATGTGCCAGAAGACCGTCATAAATATGGGTTAGTCCTAGATATGACATTGTCTGAAAACATTGCCCTACAAACGTACCATCAAAAACCTTACAGTAAAAACGGTATGCTGAATTATTCAGTGATAAATGAACATGCCAGAGAATTGATCGAAGAATATGATGTTCGAACAACGAATGAACTTGTTCCTGCAAAAGCTTTATCAGGCGGAAATCAGCAAAAAGCAATCATCGCTCGGGAAGTCGACCGAGATCCTGATCTGTTGATCGTTGCAAATCCAACTCGTGGACTGGATGTAGGTGCGATCGAATTTATTCATAAACGTCTGATCGAACAAAGGGACAAATACAAAGCAGTGTTATTGATTAGTTTCGAATTAGAAGAAATTTTAAATGTTTCGGATCGTATTGCTGTTATCCATGAAGGAGAAATCGTCGGGATCGTTGATCCGAAAGAAACATCTGAAAATGAATTAGGTCTATTGATGGCGGGCTATACCTTAGAAGAAGCACGAAAAGAGTTAGAAAAGGGGGCTGGCGCACATGAATGATCGCAGCGAGAAATTCCGTAATTTATTAGTGCCTGTACTTTCAGTTGTTTTAGGATTAATCTTAGGCGCGATATTGATGGCTGCTTTTGGTTTTCAGCCCATCCAAGGTTATTCTTCTATGTTAGATGCAGCTCTTGGTTCGCAAAGAGGAATCGGTGAAACATTAAGGCAAGCAACGCCGTTGATTTTTACAGCATTAGGGTTTTCTGTAGCTAACTCAGCTGGGTTCTTCAATATCGGGCTTTCTGGACAAGCACTTTGCGGATGGATCGTCAGTGTCTGGGTGGCACTTGCTTTTCCAGATCTTCCAAAAGTCGTTTTGCTTCCATTGTGTGTGATCCTAGGTGCCTTAGCAGGTGCGATGGCAGCGGCTGTTCCTGGGTTGCTACGAGCATTTTTTGGAACAAGTGAAGTGATCGTAACGATCATGATGAACTATATCTTATTATACGTAAGCACATTTGCTTTACATGAAGTGATGCCTGAAAGCTACCGATCAAGTTTGGACTCTTCCAATATGATCAGTCAAAATGCATCGTTGCGGTTACCTTGGTTAACACAAGCTTTTGGCGGCTCTCGCGTAAACTCAGGTTTGTTTTTAGCCATCATCGCGCTTATTTTTGTTTGGCTATTGATGAAGAAAACGACTTTAGGATTTGAGATCCGTTCCGTTGGTTTGAATCCTTTTGCTTCTGAGTATGCAGGGATGAGTAGTAAACGTACGATCGTTTTGTCGATGGTCATTTCTGGCGCTTTGGCAGGGCTTGGCGGTGTGGTTGAAGGATTAGGAACGTATCAAAACTTCTTCGTTCAAACGACTTCACTATCTATTGGATTTGATGGGATGGCTGTTTCCTTACTTGGATCTGGATCAGCAATCGGTATTCTTTTATCAGCGATTTTGTTCAGTATTTTGAAGATCGGCGGACTTGGCATGCAGACAGGAGCTGGTGTTCCGTTTGAGATCGTCAATGTATCGATTGCTCTGATTATCTTCTTTGTTGGGATCAATTTCTTGATTCGTTTCGTCATGGCTAAGTTCTTCCAAGGAAAAAAACAAGAAGAAATCGTTGCGACAATCGAAGCGAAGCCAACGAATCAAAACCATGAAGGAGGCGAACTATAATGTCGACTATCGAATTAATTGCCTTGATTCTTACTTCAACACTGGTTTATTCAACACCGTTAATTCTAACATCACTAGGCGGAACGTTTTCTGAACGCAGCGGGATTGTAAATGTAGGGTTAGAAGGAATCATGGTCATGGGTGCTTTTAGTTCCATCGTTTTCAACTTGACGATGAGCCCCTCACTTGGTTCCATGACGCCATGGATCGCTATTTTAGTGGGTGGCGTCGTAGGTATCCTATTTTCTTTGATCCACGCAGTAGCAACAGTCAGCTTGCGTGCTGACCATATTATCAGCGGTACAGTGATCAATCTGATGGCACCAGCTTTAGGTGTTTTCTTGATCAAAGCATGGTATGGGAAAGGTCAAACAGATAACATCACGCAGAATCTGGGATATTTCTCTTTCCCAGGTTTAGCAGATATTCCGGTCATTGGACCAATTTTCTTCAAAAATACATTCTTGCCTGCTTATTGTGCAATTTTGATTGCTGTCATTGCTTGGGTGATCATCTTTAAGACGAAATTCGGCTTACGCCTCCGTTCAGTTGGTGAAAACCCTCAAGCTGCCGATACATTAGGTATCAATGTATATGCTATGCGTTATTCAGGCGTGCTGATTTCAGGCTTGTTAGGCGGTATGGGCGGTGCTGTTTTTGCTCAGTCGATTTCCGGTAACTTTTCAGCTGGTACGATCGTTGGACAAGGGTTCATCTCCATGGCTGCTATGATCTTTGGTAAATGGAATCCTTTAGGCGCAATGGGTGCCTCACTGTTCTTTGGTTTTGCACAAAGCTTGAGTATCATCGGTGCACAATTACCAGTTATTTCTTCGATTCCACCAGTATTGCTGCAAATTGCTCCATATCTGCTGACAATCATTGTGTTGGTTGTTTTCTTAGGGAAAGCTTCTGGACCAAAAGCAAACGGGAAGAACTATATCAAATCAAAATAATCTTTTAGCGAATAAAAAGGGTGGGTTACGGGAAGTGTTTTTCGTCTCGCCCTTTTTGTTTTAAAGGTAATAAAAATAAAAAGAAAGAAGGAATAATCATGTTTAAACGCGTACATCTAATCGTCATGGATTCAGTAGGAATTGGAGAAGCACCAGATGCCGAGAAGTTCGGTGACGTTGGTTCTGATACATTAGGACACATTGCAAAAGAAGCAGGATTGAATATTCCGCATTTAGAGCAGCTTGGTTTGGGAACGATTCGGCCTCTTGAAGGTGTGGAATCAGTGAAAGATCATCAAGGCTATGCGACGAAATTAGAAGAAGTTTCTGTAGGGAAAGATACGATGACAGGCCATTGGGAAATCATGGGATTGAATATCAAGACGCCGTTTCGTGTGTTTCCGAACGGATTCCCTGATGATCTGATCAAACAAATCGAAGAGTTTTCTGGCCGTAAAGTCGTATGCAACAAACCATATAGCGGAACGGCTGTTATTGACGATTACGGTGAATACCAAATGAAGACAGGTGATTTAATCGTATATACTTCTGCCGATCCTGTCCTTCAGATCGCGGCACATGAAGAAATCATTCCTTTAGAAGAACTATACCGGATTTGCCAATTCGTTCGTGATATAACAAAAGATGACCCGTACATGATTGGTCGAATCATTGCACGTCCATATGTGGGAGAACCAGGAGACTTCACACGAACAAGCAATCGTCATGATTATGCGTTGAATCCATTCGGACACACCGTCCTTGATTCTTTGAAAGAAGCAGGAAAAGATGTGATTGCTGTAGGAAAGATCAACGATATTTTCAATGGACAAGGAATCACTGAATCTGTCCGCACGAAAAGTAATATGGATGGCGTCGACCAGTTGCTGAACGTTATGAAAAAAGAGTTTACAGGTATCAGCTTTACCAATTTAGTAGATTTTGATGCATTATACGGTCATCGCCGGGATGTAGTCGGTTATGCGCATGCGATTGAAGAATTTGACTTGCGGATCCCAGAATTGCTTGAAGCGATGGAAGAAGACGACTTGCTAATGATTACAGCCGATCACGGAAACGATCCGACATTTACTGGTACCGATCATACACGAGAATATGTACCGTTATTGGCTTACAGTAAAAAAATGAAAGAACAAGGGGCGTTGCCTCAAGGATATTATTCCGATATCTCCGCAACGATTGCTGAGAACTTTAGTGTTTCTTCGACTGAAAATGGCGAAAGCTTCTTAAAATTATTAAAATAATCTTTTTAAAATAGGAGAAAGCAAATGACCAAGTTAAGTGAGATGTTACAAGAAACGACCCAGTTTATCCTTGATAAAGGAGTAAAAGAAATTGATTTTGGTTTGATCCTAGGTTCAGGATTAGGTGAATTAGCAGATGAAATCGAAGATGCTGTAATGATTTCTTATGATGAGATCCCGTTCTTTCCTGTTTCGACAGTAGTTGGACATGCAGGACAGCTGGTTTACGGATCTCTAGCAGGTAAGAAAGTGTTAGCCATGCAAGGAAGATTCCACTACTATGAAGGTCATTCCATGCAAACAGTGACCTATCCAGTACGTGTGATGGCCGGACTAGGTGCCCATTCAGTCATTGTGACCAACGCATGTGGCGGTGTCAACGAATCCTTTGTACCAGGAGATTTGATGCTGATTACCGATCACATCAATTTTACTGGTGAAAATCCTTTGATCGGTCCGAATGAAGATGAAATGGGCCCTAGATTTCCAGATATGAGTCAAGCATATACGCCTGACTATCAAGCAACAGCAAAAGCAGCAG
Organism: Enterococcus sp. 10F3_DIV0382; assembly: GCF_002140245.1. Classification (NCBI taxonomy): domain Bacteria; kingdom Bacillati; phylum Bacillota; class Bacilli; order Lactobacillales; family Enterococcaceae; genus Enterococcus; species Enterococcus sp. 10F3_DIV0382. The sequence continues at coordinate 317,232 of NZ_NGMF01000001.1, forward strand.
CAGAAAAACTAGGTTTGGATCTTAAAGAAGGCGTATATATGGGCTACTCTGGACCAACTTATGAAACGCCTGCTGAGATTCGGATGTCTCGAACAATAGGGGCCGATGCAGTAGGGATGTCGACTGTTCCAGAAGTCATCGTAGCAGCTCACAGCGGATTAAAAGTGTTAGGAATTTCTTGCATTACCAACTTAGCAGCAGGTATGCAAGCGAATCTGAGCCATGAAGAAGTTGTAGAAACAACTCAGAGAGTCAAACAATCTTTTAAAGCATTGGTTAAAGAAACATTGACATTATTGTAATAGGAGGAGCAACAAAATGAGTGTGCATATCGAAGCGAAAGAAGGCGAGATTGCCGATAAGATTTTACTTCCAGGCGATCCTTTACGAGCTAAATATATTGCGGAGACTTTTTTTGAAGAACCAGTTTGCTACAATCAGGTCCGTGGTATGCTAGGCTTTACCGGCAAATATAAAGGAGAACGTATTTCTGTTCAAGGAACAGGGATGGGGATGCCATCAGCCACCATCTATGCCCATGAATTGATCCAGTCATATGGCGTAAAGAAATTGATCCGAGTAGGTACATGCGGGGCATTGTCAAAAGATGTCCATGTTCGTGATTTGGTACTAGCGCAAGGCGCAGCAACCAGCTCTTCGATGATCGAAAAAAATTTCCAAGCCTTTCACTTTCCACCAATCAGTGATTTCAATCTATTACTGAAAGCATATGAGATAGCGAAAGAAAAGGGCTATACGGTTCATGTAGGAAATGTCCTTTCGGAAGATTCTTTCTACAAAGATGATCTGACAGAGACATTCCAATTAGCTGAACTTGGCGTCTTAGGAGTGGAAATGGAAGCAGCGGCTCTTTATTACTTAGGCGCGAAATACCATGTGCAGACATTAAGTTTGATGACCGTTAGCGACCATTTGATTACTGGGGAAGAAACAACAGCTGCAGAACGTCAATCGACGTTCAATGAAATGATCGAAGTAGGATTGGAAACGGCGATTCAAGGGTAAAGTAATAGCTAAATAGCAAGAAAGTGTGACTGCCTAAACTTCTATTAATAGAAATTAGGCAGTCACATTTTTTGCAGAAACTGTCTTACATAACCTGAAAACAATGACAACCGTTGCTTTAGTTACTTCGAGAGTCCTCCTAAAGTCAACCATTTGAATGTCTAAAATGTGAATCGACATTCCTTTTAAATTGCAGACGAATGGCACAATCTTAATCAAATAAAAAAGAACAGAAAGAAGCGAGTTACGCTCTTTCTGTTCCGAACTAGGCCACCAACAGGAGATGACAAATGGGTCATCTCCTGTTGGTGGCTTCGTCTAAATGAATACCTTAATCATTCAATTGCTCATGTGATGATGCTTGAAGAATGAAAAATTCAACTTAAATCAAGTCTGCATCAATAATAAGTGTTTCGAATAATACAGCGTGCTCAAGTGAGGTGCTTGATCCAGGACGTCCTGGTAGGCGATATACTTCTACTCGCTGTCCTGCTTTTCCAGGAAATGCTCGACGTATTTGAATGTTACCATCAACTATTCTTGTAAAGCTATAGAATGTTCTGCCGTCAAATGTTTCAAAATGATATCTTCCATCAATGTAAACGACCAATCTTTCTTGACTGTAAAAACGTTCAGGTGTCAATGTTAAATAAGCAAATGCTCGAGAGCCTTCTCGCCCTGCAGACAACAAGTTTGTTTCTGTTACGCCTGTTTCCACTTGGATATTGTCATATTTCGCCCAACCATTCCATGTAGAAGCAAATCGTATAAGGTATGTATTTTCATCGTCTGGAGTCGTAAAAGTAAGTTTACCACGTTCCCAGTTCTCATTATTATGTTCACTGCGCTCTAATACATCAAAACCGACATCATGATTCATGATCCCTAATTCAACACGTCCTGGTGCTGATTCGCTTGCTGCAACATCATAACTAAATGTATACGTGGTACTTGGTTTTAATGTCACGTATTGATGAACATTTTCACCATCTCTTGCTAAAGCAAAGTTATTTCCATTAACGGTTTGCAGTGTGGGATTATTTGGCTCTTGGCCACTAGCGATCCAATGATCAAACCCGTCATTAAAGTCACCATTATGGATATACAATTGTTGCTCAATGGCCTGCTTACTTGTACTAACGAAGTCAGTTGTTGATAGACTTGTTGCGAATGTCGAAACGGATCCTCCTAAACTTAAAAATACCATACCTGCTGCCATCACTGTTTTTAAATTATTTTTGATCATCTTGTATCTCCTCGCTCTCTATTTTTATTTTTTGATTTTGTTTGTAAGATGCAGCCGTGTAATCTGTCTGTATCTCACAAATTAATCATAACCGAGAAAATAACGGTCGTGTAAACGCTTTTTTCTATGTAACATTTATTATTAGAAAAAAATGATAAAATAAATAGTTTTATGAGGTTGACTTCTATCTAAATTTCATTTATTAGCAACATAAAAAAAGATGGAGAGTTGTGGTGATAGCTCATACAAATGAAACTTCCTCTTAGAAACAGGATAAAAGAATGAAATTTAAATAAGTTTCTACAAAAAATGTTCGCTCCACATCTGAATGTTTGTCAGACATTCTTTTTTCTCTCAATGCTACGCCTTCTCTCTTAATTTTTTATTTATTCAAACAGTACTTACTATTATAATCATATAGTTATTATGTAAATTGATGTCATTCGTATTAGATAGCCAAGACTACCGTCTTCCAATATCTAAAAAAACAGCCCCTTCATCTCTTACAATAATAGGAGGTGAGAGGGCTGTCTTACTTACAATAGAGTATCTATTATAGGTAGTATTTTTTAGCTACTGTTAAGTCATCATTTAATTCATAAACAAGTGGTTGACCTGTTGGGATTTCAAGATCCATGATGTCTTCGTCAGAGATACCTTCGATATGTTTAGCTAGAGCGCGTAATGAGTTACCGTGTGCAGCTACTAAAACAGTTTTGTTGTCTAGTAATGCTGGAGCAATTTCATCTTGCCAGAATGGCAAAGCACGTTCTAATGTTACTTTCAAGTTTTCGCCACCAGGAATATCGCGTTTGTCTAACATTGCGTAACGACGGTCGTTTGCTGCAGAACCTTCGTCAGTTTCTTCCATTAATGGAGGAAGAGTATCGTAAGAACGACGCCAGATGTGTACTTGTTCGTCGCCGTATTTTTCAGCTGTTTCTTTTTTGTTCAAACCTTGTAATTTACCATAGTGACGTTCGTTCAAGCGCCATGATTTGATTTGTGGTACCCAAAGTTGATCTGAATATTCTAAAATCAAGTTACATGTTTTGATTGCACGAGTTAAAACAGAAGTATAGGCAACATCAAATTCGATTCCAGCTTCTTTGATTTTGCGTCCGCCTTCTTTTGCTTCTTCGATTCCTTCTGGTGCTAGGTTTACATCAGCCCAACCAGTAAATTGGTTCAATGCATTCCATTCACTAAGACCGTGACGAGAAAAAACTAATTTTGGCATGTTTAGCTCTCCTTTAAGATAGGTTTATATTTCTGAAAATTTCAGTTCTGTTTTATTGTACAATTTTTTGGAAGAGATTTCCATCGAAAAATTGGATAAGATTCTATGAGAAAACGAGTAGAGAAGATAAAAAAACGAACAGCTGCGAAAGCACTGTTCGTTTTTAGGCATTAGATGCATAATTGCTCGATTTCTTTTTCAGGCAAATTGATATATTTATAACATGTTCCAACTGAAACACCGCATTTTGAAGAAATAAATTGGATTGTTTCTTTTTTTTCATAATAGAGACGCCGGATTTTTTTGATCGTTTTTGCATCAATTTTTGGTCTTCCGCCGATTTTTCCTTTTTTACGAGCTTCATCTAATCCAACTAATGTACGTTCTTTGATCAATGCGCACTCCATGTTTGCTAGGTTTTCCATCAATTGGAAATAGATTTTTCCCATTTCGCGCGTATCGATTCCTTCATCAATGCTAATCAAGTGCAGCCCGCGGTCTTTGAATAATTGCGTAAGTTCTGTTAATTGCCGTGTAGATTTGCCCAATCGATGAAGTTGGCAGACGACTAGTGCATCGCCTTGCTGCATGTCAGCAATCACTGATTCCAAATGAACAGCAGTAGCATCGTTTTGTTCCACTTCATATGTCTCATGGAAAATTTCTTGACAACCAAAGTCAGATAATTGTTCAACCTGAGTTGTTAAATCAACATCATTTATGGTTGTGCGTGCATAACCAATAATTTTCATGGTGATTCCTTTCTAGCAGTGATTTTCTAACTGGATATAACAGTAAAAATGTAGCATAAAGTACGTCAAAAAGATAGTTTTTTCGCAAATTTTCCGCTGTCTTTTTTTATTGGATGATCAAGCAGTTTTTCTTTATTTATGGCGGATGGCATCAAGAATCTCAACACCTTTTTCTGAGCCAACAACAACTTTTGAAACCATATTTAGGAAAAGTCCATGTTCGACTACCCCAACAAGTTCATCTAAATAGGTAGCTAAACTTTCTGGTTGTTCAATAACTTCTAGATGCAGATCAATGATATAATGACCACCATCTGTGGTTAGGACTTCGCCGTTTTCGTCTGTACGCAAAACAGGTTGGAATCCTTTTTCGTCAAAAATATGAAGTAGCTGTTGGGAGCCATAAGGGATGACTTCAACTGGGAGTGGGAACTTCCCGAGTTTATGGACTAATTTAGAAGAATCAACGATCCAAATCGTTTCTTTTGAGTACGTAGCAACTATTTTCTCGAAAAGCAAAGCAGCACCGCCGCCTTTTATTCCTTGAAAATCAGCACTGATTTCATCAGCACCATCTATCGTCAGATCGACTACTGGGACTTCGTCGATACTCTTTAGCGGTATTCCTAATTTTTCCGCTTGTTCTTTTGTCGCATTTGAAGTAGTGACTCCTGTGATACGTAATCCTTCTTCACGCATGCGGCGACCAATCTCTTCTACCATATAATAGGCGGTTGAACCGGTCCCGAGACCAACGATCATCCCGTCCTTTACGAATTTCGCGGCTTCAATGCCAGCTAATTGTTTTAAATTCATCTTTGCATCCACCTTTTTTTAGTTTGAGCTTCGTGCTTTCCTCACTATTTTAGCGTGATTTACGGCAAAAAGATACCATTCTTTTTTATTCCAATAAAGCTTTTTCAAAAAAATTTCCGTCTCTTGTTGACATGCTTTTTCATTCATGATATTCTAACAAAGGTGCTTTATCTACAGGTTTCTGTGAAGAAACGTGCTGACTGTTTATCAAAGCATATTTGATAAGGATGCAGACATTGCATTTATTTTTTATCGCAAAAAAAGAACCACCTGGATGTGTGGAACTAGACGCAAATCGTGGGAAGGAGGAAACAAGGAATGCCTACAATTAACCAATTAGTACGTAAACCTCGTAAATCAAAGGTGGAAAAATCTAATTCACCTGCTTTGAACAAAGGATATAACAGCTTTAAGAAAACTCAAACTAACGTAAACTCACCTCAAAAACGTGGGGTAGCAACTCGTGTGGGTACAATGACACCTAAAAAACCGAACTCAGCTTTACGTAAATATGCACGTGTTCGTTTGTCAAACTTAATTGAAGTTACTGCTTATATCCCAGGGATTGGTCATAACTTACAAGAACACAGTGTTGTATTATTACGCGGTGGTCGTGTAAAAGACTTACCAGGGGTACGTTACCATATCGTTCGCGGTGCTTTAGATACTGCTGGTGTTAACGACCGTAAACAAAGCCGTTCTAAATACGGAACTAAAAAACCTAAAGCTTAATTTTAATTATTAAACAAATGAAACTTGCTTCTATTATATAGAAGTAATTACTATGAACAATATTTCGGAAGGAGGAGTTACGGATGCCACGTAAAGGTCCTGTTGCAAAACGTGATGTTTTACCAGATCCTATTTATAACTCAAAATTAGTAACTCGCTTGATCAACCGTGTAATGGTTGACGGAAAACGCGGGATTGCAGCTAACATTATCTATAATGCCTTTGATTTGATCAAAGAATCTACAGGTAACGATCCATTAGAAGTGTTTGAACAAGCAATGAAAAACGTTCAACCTGTTCTTGAAGTTAAAGCACGTCGTGTTGGGGGTTCAAACTACCAAGTACCAGTTGAAGTTCGCCCTGAACGCCGCGTTACTCTAGGTCTTCGTTGGGTAGTAAACTACGCTCGCTTGCGCGGTGAACACACAATGGAAGAACGCTTAGCAAAAGAAATCATGGATGCTGCAAACAACACAGGTGCTTCTGTTAAAAAACGTGAAGACACTCATAAAATGGCTGATGCCAACCGCGCGTTTGCTCACTATCGCTGGTAAGATTCTCTCTGTTTGGTCGGCTTTTATAAGTCGACCTCAGATAGTGTCCTTATTTTTAGCAACTAGATAGTAAAGAGAGGAGAAACAAGGAGAATGACCAGAGAATTTTCTTTACAAAACACTCGTAATATCGGTATCATGGCCCACATTGATGCTGGTAAAACGACTGCTACTGAACGTATCTTGTACTATACTGGTAAAATCCATAAAATTGGTGAAACTCATGAAGGAGCTTCACAAATGGACTGGATGGAACAAGAACAAGAACGTGGTATTACGATCACTTCTGCTGCTACTACAGCACAATGGAAGGGTCATCGAATCAACATCATCGACACACCAGGACACGTAGACTTCACAGTTGAAGTTGAACGTTCCTTGCGTGTACTTGATGGTGCTGTAACTGTTCTTGATGCACAATCAGGTGTTGAACCTCAAACTGAAACAGTTTGGCGTCAAGCAACAACTTACGGTGTACCTCGTATCGTATTTGCAAACAAAATGGACAAGATTGGTGCTGACTTCTTATATTCAGTATCAACTTTACATGACCGTTTGCAAGCAAACGCTCACCCAATCCAATTACCAATTGGTGCGGAAGACGACTTCACAGGAATTATCGACCTTGTAACAATGAAGGCTGAAATGTATACAAACGATCTTGGAACAGAGATTGAAGAAACAGAAATTCCTGAAGAATACCGCGAATTAGCTGAAGAATGGCGCGAAAAATTGGTTGAAGCTGTAGCTGAAACTGATGAAGAACTTACTTTGAAATACTTAGAAGGTGAAGAAATCACTGAAGCTGAGTTAAAAGAAGGTATCCGCCGCGCAACAGTTAACGTAGAATTCTACCCAGTACTATGTGGCTCAGCATTTAAGAACAAAGGGGTTCAATTACTATTGGACGCTGTTCTTGATTACTTGCCATCACCGTTAGATATCCCAGCAATCAAAGGGATTGACCCTAAAACTGATGAAGAAGTAGAACGTCCTGCAGACGACAGCGCTCCTTTCTCAGCTTTAGCATTTAAAGTTATGACTGACCCATTCGTAGGTCGTTTAACTTTCTTCCGTGTGTACTCTGGTGTTTTAAAATCAGGTTCATACGTACAAAACGCAACAAAAGGCAAACGCGAACGTGTTGGTCGTATCCTACAGATGCATGCCAACTCTCGTTCAGAAATCTCTGAAGTTTACGCTGGAGATATCGCTGCTGCTGTTGGTTTGAAAGACACAACTACTGGGGACACACTGTGTGATGAAAAGAATCTAGTTATTCTTGAATCAATGGAATTCCCAGAACCAGTTATCCAAGTCGCTATTGAACCTAAATCAAAAGCTGACCAAGATAAAATGGGTGTGGCTTTACAAAAACTATCTGAAGAAGATCCTACTTTCCGTGCTGAAACAAACGTGGAAACAGGCGAAACAATCATCGCTGGTATGGGTGAACTTCACTTAGATATCATCGTTGACCGTATGCGTCGTGAATTCAAAGTTGAAGCTAACGTAGGTGCGCCTCAAGTATCTTACCGTGAAACTTTCCGTGCCGGCACTCAAGCCGAAGGTAAGTTTGTACGTCAGTCTGGTGGTAAAGGTCAATACGGTCACGTATGGATCGAATTTACACCAAACGAAGAAGGTGCTGGTTTCGAATTTGAAAATGCGATCGTCGGTGGGGTTGTTCCTCGTGAATACATTCCAGCTGTTGAAACTGGTTTGAAAGATGCTATGGAAAATGGTGTCTTAGCTGGCTATCCATTAGTAGATATCAAAGCTAAACTTTACGATGGTTCATACCATGATGTCGATTCAAATGAAACTGCCTTCCGTGTTGCTGCTTCTATGGCATTACGTGCAGCAGCTAAGAAAGCTAATCCAGTAATCCTTGAACCAATCATGGCTGTAGAAGTTGTTATCCCTGAAGATTACTTAGGTGATGTTATGGGTCACGTAACTGCTCGTCGTGGACGTGTTGAAGGTATGGAAGCTCGCGCTGGCGGCCAACAAGTTGTTCGTGCGATGGTTCCACTTGCTGAAATGTTTGGTTATGCTACAACTCTTCGTTCTGCTACTCAAGGTCGTGGTACATTTACAATGACATTTGACCACTACGAAGATGTACCAAAATCAGTACAAGAAGAAATCATTAAGAAAAACGGCGGAAAAGCTGAATAATTTCTTAAAACCGGATAGTCCTGCAAAGAGATTATCCAAAGAGACTATATTTTTAATATAGTTTCGTGTAAAATAATTATCGATGATATGGGCATGTGATGTACCTAGTGTACATCATATACCTATCAGACAAATAAAAAATATATTGTATTTTTAGGAGGACATTTTAAAATGGCAAAAGAAAAATTTGACCGTTCTAAACCACACGTTAACATTGGTACTATCGGACACGTTGACCATGGTAAAACTACATTAACAGCTGCAATCACAACTGTACTATCTAAGAAAAACGGCGGCCAAGCTATGGCTTACGATCAAATCGATGGTGCTCCAGAAGAACGCGAACGCGGAATCACAATCTCAACAGCTCACGTTGAGTATGAAACAGATACACGCCACTACGCTCACGTTGACTGCCCAGGACACGCGGACTACGTTAAAAACATGATCACTGGTGCTGCTCAAATGGACGGAGCTATCTTGGTAGTTTCTGCTGCTGACGGCCCAATGCCTCAAACTCGTGAACACATCCTATTGTCTCGTCAAGTTGGTGTTCCTTACATCGTTGTATTCTTGAACAAAGTAGACATGGTTGATGACGAAGAATTACTAGAATTAGTTGAAATGGAAGTTCGTGACCTATTAACAGAATACGAATTCCCTGGTGACGATGTTCCTGTAGTTGCTGGTTCAGCTTTGAAAGCTCTAGAAGGCGACGCTTCATACGAAGAAAAAATTCTTGAATTGATGGCTGCAGTTGACGAATACATCCCAACTCCAGAACGTGACAACGACAAACCATTCATGATGCCAGTTGAAGACGTGTTCTCAATCACTGGACGTGGTACTGTTGCTACAGGTCGTGTGGAACGTGGACAAGTTCGCGTTGGTGACGAAGTTGAAGTTGTCGGTATTGCTGAAGAAACTTCAAAAACAACAGTTACTGGTGTTGAAATGTTCCGTAAATTGTTAGACTACGCTGAAGCTGGAGACAACATTGGTGCTTTACTACGTGGTGTTGCACGTGAAGACATCCAACGTGGACAAGTTTTAGCTAAACCAGGTACAATCACACCTCATACAAAATTCTCTGCAGAAGTATACGTGTTGACAAAAGAAGAAGGTGGACGTCACACTCCATTCTTCACTAACTACCGTCCACAATTCTACTTCCGTACAACTGACGTAACAGGTGTTGTTGAATTACCAGAAGGAACTGAAATGGTTATGCCTGGCGACAACGTAACAATGGAAGTTGAATTAATCCACCCAATCGCTATCGAAAACGGTACTAAATTCTCAATCCGTGAAGGCGGACGTACAGTTGGTGCCGGTGTCGTTACAGAAATCAAAGCTTAATTGATTTAAGCAAAACTAAGCAACATTTATTCGGACGTAATCGCTTGGAATGAAGATCTCAGGATCTTTGTTCCGAGCTTTTTTATTTATTGTAGGATCAGGGAAAAAGACAGGAGCATTATAATAGAAGAAACACGAAATAAAAGAGTCAGTATTTTCTAAATGAAACTTTATGAAAACAAAATGTTTTTTACAAGAAAAAGCCTTGCGTTGTGAGTTTATATATATTATAATGACAAAGGTGCGTTTACTTTAGTGAATTGCACAGACGTAATCAGATTGATTTCGTCGGCTAAGAAACGAGAGGTTGCGACACGCCCGGACGCTTTGCCACGAACGAGCGTGACGGAAATTTTCGTGGAGCTATGTCTACTTTTCAAAATAGGCGAAGGAGGGAACAAGATGGCAAAACAAAAAATTCGTATCCGTTTAAAAGCGTATGAACACCGTATTTTAGATCAATCAGCGGATAAAATCGTGGAAACTGCAAAAAGAACTGGAGCTAGCGTGTCTGGTCCAATTCCATTACCAACTGAACGCAGTCTTTACACAATCATTCGTGCGACTCATAAATACAAAGATTCACGCGAACAATTCGAAATGCGTACACACAAACGTCTTATCGACATTGTGAACCCAACACCAAAAACTGTTGATGCTTTGATGAAGCTAGACTTACCATCTGGTGTAAACATCGAAATCAAATTATAAAACTAAAACAAAAATAATGGAGGTGTACTCATGACCAAAGGAATCTTAGGGAAAAAAGTGGGAATGACACAAATCTTCACTGAATCTGGTGAATTAATTCCAGTTACTGTTGTAGAAGCTACGCCAAACGTAGTACTACAAGTGAAAACAATGGAAACGGATGGCTACGAAGCTATTCAAGTTGGTTACCAAGATATGCGTGAAGTTTTATCAAACAAACCTGCGAAAGGTCATGTTGCAAAAGCAAACACGGCTCCTAAGCGCTTCATTCGTGAATTCAAAAATGTTGAGCTAGGAGAATATGAAGTAGGAAAAGAAATTACAGTAGATGTTTTCCAAGCAGGAGACATTATTGATGTAACAGGTACTACGAAAGGTAAAGGATTCCAAGGGGTTATCAAACGCCATGGACAAAGCCGCGGACCAATGGCTCACGGTTCTCGTTACCATCGTCGTCCTGGGTCAATGGGTCCAGTTGCACCTAACCGTGTATTCAAAAACAAACGTCTTGCTGGCCGTATGGGTGGCAACCGCGTAACTATCCAAAACTTGGAAGTTGTACGTGTAGATGCAGAAAGAAATGTTATCTTGATCAAAGGTAATGTTCCTGGAGCGAAAAAATCTTTAATCACTATCAAATCAGCTGTGAAAGCTAAATAATTGTAGGAAGAAAGGAGGAACTAAGGAATGCCGAATGTAGCATTATTCAAACAAGATGGAAGCCAAAACGGTGAAATCACACTTAACGAAGAAATCTTCGGAATTGAACCTAATGAAAGTGTTGTTTACGATGCAATCGTAATGCAACGTGCGTCATTAAGACAAGGAACACACGCGGTTAAAAACCGTAGCGCTGTTCGTGGCGGTGGACGTAAACCATGGCGTCAAAAAGGAACAGGTCGTGCACGTCAAGGATCTATCCGCTCACCACAATGGCGTGGAGGTGGCGTAGTCTTTGGACCAACACCACGTTCTTACAGCTACAAACTTCCTAAAAAAGTTCGTCGTTTAGCAATGAAATCTGTATTGTCAGAAAAAGTTGCTGAAAACAACTTGGTAGCAATCGAAGGCTTGAACTTCGACGCACCAAAAACAAAAGAATTCAAACAAGTTCTTGCTAACTTATCTATCGACTCTAAAGTATTGGTTGTTCTAGAAAAAGGTAACGACTTTGCTGCTTTATCAGCACGTAACTTACCAAACGTTTCTGTAGTAACTTCTGATAATGTGAGTGTGCTAGACGTTGTATCAAATACAAAAGTGTTAGCAACACAAACTGCTCTTACTCAAATTGAGGAGGTGCTTGCATAATGAACTTACTAGACGTAATCAAACGCCCAGTGATCACTGAAAAATCAATGCTTGCCATGGACGACAAGAAATACACTTTTGAAGTGGACACTCGCGCAAACAAAACTTTAGTAAAACAAGCGGTAGAAGCTGCTTTTGACGTTAAAGTCAAAAACGTGAACATCGTGAACGTACGTGCGAAATTCAAACGTATGGGCAAATATGCAGGATATACAAAAAAACGTCGCAAAGCGATCGTTACATTGACTGAAGATTCAAAAGAAATCCAATTATTCGAAGCTGCTGAATAAGCGCTAATAGATAACTCATTAAATTAGGAGGGAAAAACGTGGCGATTAAAAAGTACAAACCTACCTCAAATGGTCGTCGTAACATGACAGGTTCTGATTTTGCTGAAATCACAACATCAACACCTGAAAAATCATTGTTACAACCATTGAAAAACCATGCTGGACGTAACAACAACGGCCGCATCACTGTACGTCATCAAGGTGGCGGACACAAACGCCAATATCGCGTGATCGACTTCAAACGTAACAAAGACAACGTTGTTGCAACTGTTCAAACGATCGAATATGATCCAAACCGTTCAGCTAACATCGCGTTAGTACACTATGAAGATGGAGTGAAAGCTTACATCTTAGCACCTAAAGGACTAGAAGTGGGTATGAAACTTGTTTCAGGTCCAGAAGCAGATATCAAAGTCGGAAATGCTCTTCCATTAGAAAACATTCCAGTTGGTACTGTTATCCACAACATTGAAATGAAACCTGGTAAAGGTGGACAATTGATCCGTTCTGCTGGTACAAGTGCTCAAGTACTTGGTAAAGAAGGCAAATACGTATTGATCCGCTTGAACTCTGGTGAAGTTCGTATGATCTTAGCTGCATGCCGCGCAACAATCGGTTCTGTAGGTAACGAACAACACGAATTAATCAACATCGGTAAAGCTGGACGCTCTCGTTGGATGCGTAAACGCCCAACTGTACGTGGTAGCGTAATGAACCCTAATGATCACCCACACGGTGGTGGTGAAGGTAAAGCTCCTATTGGACGTAAAGCACCAGTTTCTCCTTGGGGTCAACCAGCTCTTGGTTACAAAACTCGTAACAAAAAAGCTAAATCAGACAAACTTATTGTTCGTCGTCGCAAAAATAAATAATTACTTTGACCATGTGTCGCACATTTTGAGAGGAGGTTCACCATGAGTCGTAGTTTAAAGAAAGGACCTTTTGTCGATGAGCATTTAATGAAAAAAGTTGAAGCTCAAGCAGGGGTTGAAAAGAAAAAAGTTATCAAAACTTGGTCACGCCGTTCAACAGTTTTCCCAAGTTTTGTTGGATATACCATCGCAGTTTATGATGGACGTAAACATGTACCAGTTTACATCCAAGAAGACATGGTAGGACACAAATTAGGTGAATTTGCACCTACAAGAACTTATCGTGGACATGCTGCTGACGATAAGAAAACGAAACGCTAATTTGAGGGGAGGATAAATCCAAATGGCAGAACAAATCACATCAGCTAAAGCAACTGCAAAAACAGTTCGCACTTCACCTCGAAAAGCCCGTTTAGTAATTGACCTTATCAGAGGTAAAAGTGTCGCAGATGCAATTTCAATCTTGAAATTCACACCAAACAAATCTGCTGGAATCATTGAAAAAGTATTGATGTCAGCAGTTGCGAATGCAGAAAATAACTTTGACTTAGATGTTGAAAACTTGGTAGTAACCGAAGCTTTTGTTAACGAAGGACCTACAATGAAACGTTTCCGTCCTCGTGCAAAAGGATCAGCTTCTCCAATCAACAAACGTACAAGTCATATCACGGTAGTCGTATCAGAAAAATAAGGAGGGATAATCAGTGGGTCAAAAAGTACATCCAATTGGAATGCGTGTAGGCATCATCCGCGACTGGGATGCTAAATGGTATGCTGAAAAAGAGTATGCTGAGTTCTTACACGAAGATTTAAGAATCCGTAAATTTATTTCAACTAAACTTGCTGATGCTGCTGTATCAACAGTTGAAATCGAACGTGCAACAGGTCGCGTAAACATTTCAATTCACACAGCTAAACCAGGTATGGTTATTGGTAAAGGCGGTTCTGAAGTCGAAAGCCTAAGAAAAGAATTAAACAAATTAACTGGTAAAAGAATCCACATCAACATCGTGGAAATCAAAAAACCAGATCTAGATGCAAAATTAGTAGGTGAAGGAATCGCACGTCAATTAGAAAACCGTGTTGCTTTCCGTCGCGCTCAAAAACAAGCGATCCAACGCTCAATGCGTGCTGGCGCTCAAGGTATCAAAACTCAAGTATCTGGTCGTCTAAACGGAGCAGATATCGCTCGTTCAGAAGGATACTCAGAGGGAACTGTTCCTCTTCATACTTTACGTGCGGACATTGATTACGCATGGGAAGAAGCAGATACAACATACGGAAAACTAGGAGTTAAAGTGTGGATCTATCGTGGAGAAATTCTTCCAACTAAAAAAAACACTGAGAAAGGAGGGAAATAATCATGTTAGTACCTAAACGTGTAAAACACCGTCGTGAATTCCGCGGAAAAATGCGCGGGGAAGCTAAAGGCGGAAAAGAAGTAGCATTCGGTGAATACGGTTTGCAAGCTGTTGATTCACATTGGATCACAAACCGCCAAATCGAAGCTGCTCGTATCGCAATGACTCGTTACATGAAACGTGGTGGGAAAGTATGGATTAAAATTTTCCCTCACAAATCTTATACTGCCAAAGCAATTGGGGTACGTATGGGTTCTGGTAAAGGGGCACCTGAAGGATGGGTTGCACCAGTAAAACGTGGTAAAATCATGTTTGAAATCGCAGGCGTTCCTGAAGAAGTAGCTCGTGAAGCGTTACGTCTAGCTTCTCACAAATTACCAATGAAAACTAAGATCGTAAAACGTGAGGAAATGGGTGGTGAATCGAATGAAGGTTAAAGAAATCAGAGAATTAACCACTGCCGAAATGCTTGATCAAGAAAAACAATTAAAAGAAGAATTGTTTAATCTTAGATTCCAATTAGCAACAGGTCAATTAGAAAACACTGCACGTATTAAAGAAGTACGTAAATCGATTGCACGCATCAAAACTGTGTTGCGTGAACAAGCTAAGTAATTATGGAAGGAGGCCATTAAGCGTATGACTGAAGGAAGAAATCAACGCAAAGTTTATCAAGGTCGCGTGGTTTCAGACAAAATGGATAAAACAATTACCGTTGCTGTCGAAACAAAGAAAAACCACCCTATCTATGGCAAACGCATGAACTATTCTAAGAAATACAAAGTGCATGATGAAAACAACACAGCAAAAGTTGGCGACATCGTGAGAATTATGGAAACTCGTCCATTATCAGCTACAAAACGTTTCCGTTTGTTGGAAGTAGTCGAAGAAGCAGTTATTATCTAATAACACGAGATTTTCCTATATAGATTGAATGCAAAATCTGAAAGGAGGATACACAACGTGATCCAAGCAGAAAGTCGTTTAAAAGTCGCTGATAACTCAGGCGCACGTGAAATTTTGACGATCAAAGTCCTTGGTGGATCTGGTCGTAAAACTGCTAACATCGGTGATGTGATCGTTGCTACGGTTAAACAAGCAACGCCAGGTGGGGTTGTCAAAAAAGGTGACGTCGTTAAAGCCGTTATCGTTCGAACAAAATCAGGAGCTCGTCGTACAGACGGTTCATATATTAAATTTGATGAAAATGCTGCAGTGATTATTCGTGATGATAAAAGCCCTCGTGGAACACGTATCTTTGGGCCAGTTGCACGTGAACTACGTGAAAACAACTTCATGAAGATCGTTTCACTAGCACCAGAAGTTTTATAATCTTGAGACACTTATCAAAGGAGGTGCGAAACAGTTATGTTTGTTAAAAAAGGCGATAAAGTTAAAGTTATCACTGGAAAAGACAAAAACAAAGAAGGCGTTGTACTAGCAGCGTTCCCGAAAAAAGATAAAGTTATTGTCGAAGGTGTAAATGTCGTTAAAAAACACCAAAAACCTTCTCAAGCTGCTCCTCAAGGTGGAATTGTTGAGATGGAAGCGCCAATTCATGTTTCTAACGTGATGGTGGTTGACTCTACTGGTGTAGCTGGCCGAGTTGGCTACAAAGAAGTAGACGGCAAAAAAGTCCGTGTTTCTAAAAAAACCGGTGAAGTTTTAGATAAATAAAAGTTTAAGGAAGGAGGGTCTTACTGAATGAACCGCCTAAAAGAAAAATATCTTAAAGAAGTAACTCCATCATTGATGGAAAAATTTAACTATAGCTCTGTTATGCAAACACCTAAAGTTGAAAAAATCGTCATCAACATGGGTGTTGGTGATGCGGTATCAAACGCTAAAAACTTAGATAAAGCAGTTGAAGAATTAACTTTGATCACTGGTCAAAAACCAATGATTACAAAAGCTAAAAAATCAATCGCTGGATTCCGTTTACGTGAAGGAATGCCAATTGGTGCAAAAGTTACATTGCGCGGAGAAAGAATGTACGAATTCTTAGACAAATTGGTTTCAGTTTCACTACCACGTGTACGTGACTTCCATGGTGTAAGTAAAAAAGCCTTTGACGGTCGTGGAAACTATACTTTAGGTATTAAAGAACAATTGATCTTCCCAGAAGTAGATTATGATTTAGTAGATAAAGTACGTGGTATGGACATCGTTATTGTAACAACAGCAAACTCTGATGAAGAATCTCGTGAGTTGTTGACACAATTAGGCATGCCATTCCAAAAATAATTAAAGGAGGCGAACTACGTGGCTAAAAAATCAATGATTGCTAAAAACAAACGTCCTGCAAAATTTTCAACACAAGCTTATACTCGTTGCGAACGTTGCGGACGTCCACATTCAGTTTATCGTAAGTTCCATCTTTGCCGTATTTGCTTCCGCGAACTTGCCTATAAAGGTCAAATTCCCGGCGTGAAGAAAGCTAGCTGGTAAAAAGTAAATTCGCATAAGAAGGAGGTAAAAGATCAATGGTCATGACAGATCCAATTGCAGATTTTCTAACTCGTATCCGTAACGCAAACATGGTTAAACATGAGTCTTTAGAAGTACCTGCATCAAAAATTAAACGTGACATCGCTGAAATCTTGAAACGTGAAGGTTTCGTTCGTGATGTTGAATACATCGAAGATGACAAACAAGGCGTGATCCGTGTTTTCCTAAAATTTGGTAAAAACGGCGAACGTGTTATCACAAACTTAAAACGTATCTCTAAACCAGGTTTGCGTGCTTATGTCAAAGCTGACGAAGTACCAAAAGTATTGAACGGTTTAGGTATCGCAATCATTTCGACTTCTGAAGGTGTTGTCACTGATAAAGAAGCTCGTGAAAAAAATATCGGCGGCGAAGTTATCGCTTACGTATGGTAATCAAGTAGAATCTACAAGGAGGTGTCTTTAAGTGAGCCGTATCGGAAATAAAGTCGTTGTTATCCCTGAAGGAGTAACAGTTACTCAAGAAGGAAACAACGTTACAGTTAAAGGACCAAAAGGTGAATTGACTCGTACTTTCTCAGCAGATATCAAAATGAATATCGAAGGAAACGAAGTGACTTTCACTCGTCCAAACGACAGTAAAGAAATGAAAACAATTCATGGAACAACTCGTGCGAACTTCAACAACATGGTTGTAGGTGTCAGCGAAGGTTTCCATAAAGCGTTAGAACTAATCGGGGTTGGGTACCGTGCACAATTACAAGGATCAAAACTTGTATTGAACGTTGGTTACTCACATCCAGTAGAAATCACACCACCAGCTGGAGTAACTGTTGAAGTACCAGCTAACACACAAGTAATTGTTAAAGGTGCGAACAAAGAAGAAGTTGGCGAATTAGCTGCAAATATTCGTGGAACTCGTCCTCCAGAACCTTATAAAGGTAAAGGTATTCGTTATGTTGGCGAATATGTACGCCGTAAAGAAGGTAAAACTGGTAAATAATCGTTTAGAAAAATTGCATAGAAGCCAGCAGCAGGAAAAAGGCATTTGGCTGAAGTTTACCTTCAAAAAAATAAATTTTTACTTGTGCCGCAGCTTCTATTTTTCGAAACGTATTTACTGCTTGAAATAGTAGTACAATAAAAATAAAGAGGTGACAATTGTGATTACAAAACCAGATAAGAACAAAACACGTCAAAAGAGACATCGTCGTGTACGTAACAATATCTCTGGTACTGCTGAGCGCCCACGCTTGAACGTTTTTCGTTCTAACAAAAACATCTACGCTCAAATTATTGATGACGTAGCGGGTGTAACGCTAGCAAGTGCCTCTACCTTGGATAAAGAAATTTCAGGTGGAACAAAAACAGAAGCAGCACAAGCTGTCGGTAAACTAGTTGCTGAACGTGCAGCTGAAAAAGGCATTAAAGTAGTAGTCTTTGACCGTGGTGGATACCTTTACCATGGCCGTGTGCAAGCTTTAGCTGAAGCTGCTCGCGAAAATGGACTAGAATTTTAGAAGAAGGAGGAATACCATTCATGGTTTATATCGATCCAAAACATTTGGAATTAGAAGACCGCGTTGTTGCAATTAACCGTGTAACAAAAGTTGTTAAAGGTGGACGTCGTCTACGTTTTGCTGCTTTAGTTGTTGTCGGTGACAAAAACGGACACGTAGGATTTGGTACAGGTAAAGCTCAAGAAGTTCCTGAAGCAATCCGTAAAGCAATTGAAGATGCGAAGAAAAACTTAGTTGAAGTACCTATGGTTGGTTCAACAATCCCACACGAAGTAATCGGTGCTTTTAGTGGTGGTAGAATCCTAATGAAACCTGCTGTAGAAGGTTCTGGGGTTGCTGCTGGCGGACCAGTTCGTGCCGTATTAGAATTAGCTGGGGTAGCAGATATCACTTCTAAATCTTTAGGCTCAAATACACCAATCAACGTTGTTCGCGCAACAGTTGAAGGTTTGAAACAATTGAAACGTGCAGAAGAAGTTGCAGAACTTCGCGGCAAATCAGTTGAAGAATTAATCGGATAAGGAGGACAACAATAATGGCTGAATTAAAAGTTACTTTAAAACGCAGTATTATCGGACGTCCTCAAAACCAACGCGATACAGTTAAAGCGTTAGGTCTTACAAAGATTAACAGTTCAGTGGTTAAGCCTTCTAATGAAGCAATTAAAGGCATGATCAATACTGTTTCTCACCTAGTGGACGTTGAAGAAGTTTAATTAAAAAAATCAGAACTAGAATATTAAGGAGGTGCTAAACCTATGAAACTTCATGAATTAAAACCTGCTGAAGGTTCACGCCAAGTACGTAACCGTGTTGGTCGTGGTACTTCATCTGGTAACGGAAAAACTGCCGGACGCGGACAAAAAGGACAAAAAGCCCGTTCAGGCGGTGGTGTGCGTTTAGGATTTGAAGGGGGACAAACACCATTGTTCCGTCGTTTACCAAAACGAGGATTCACAAACGTGAACCGTAAAGACTATGCAGTCATCAATCTTGATGTATTGAACCGCTTTGAAGACGGAGCTGAAGTAACTCCTGTTGCTTTAGTTGAAGCTGGAATCGTGAAAAACGAAAAAGCTGGAATCAAAGTATTAGCTAATGGGGAACTAAACAAGAAATTAACTGTGAAAGCAGCAAAATTCTCTAAAGCAGCTCAAGAAGCAATTGAAGCGGCTGGTGGATCAATCGAGGTGATCTAATGTTTAGACTATTAAAAGATGCTTTTAAAGTAAAAGACATTAGATCGAAAATCCTATTTACTGTATTTGTGTTGTTTGTATTTCGCCTAGGTGCACATATCACTGTACCAGGCGTAAATGCTGCTTCATTGCAAAACCTTTCTTCTTTGCCATTTTTCAACATGTTGAACTTGGTAAGTGGTAGTGCGATGCAAAACTTCTCCATTTTCTCAATGGGGGTTTCACCATACATTACTGCTTCTATCGTCATTCAGCTTCTTCAAATGGACATCGTGCCTCGATTTGTTGAATGGTCGAAACAAGGGGAAGTTGGTCGTAAAAAATTGAATCAAGCCACTCGATATCTGACATTAGTATTGGCATTTATCCAATCTGTCGGTATCACTGCTGGATTCAATCAATACGCTCAATTAGGTTTCGTGAATAATCCTAATGTAGCAACTTACGTAACGATCGGTTTGATTCTAACAGCCGGTACGATGTTTGTTACTTGGCTAGGAGAACAGATCACAGAAAAAGGTATCGGAAATGGCGTATCAATGATCATTTTTGCAGGTATCATTTCTAGATTGCCTGAAAGTATCAGAGAAATTTATGAAGATTACTTTATAAATATCGATCCTTCAGACATATGGAAATCTGCTATTTTTGTGGCCATTTTATTAGTAGCGGTCTTATTGATCGTGACATTCGTAACATTTTTCCAACAAGCTGAACGCAAGATCCCGATTCAATATACGAAACGCGTCGCTGGCGCGCCTACAAGCAGCTATCTGCCGTTGAAAGTAAATGCAGCTGGAGTTATTCCAGTTATCTTTGCTAGTTCGTTTATTGCTACGCCAAATGCTGTTTTACAAGCATTGAGTGGTAGATTCGGTTCTGAAAACTGGTATAAAGTGATGATGGAGATCTTTAACTATAATACAGCACCTGGTGCTACGATTTATACGATTCTGATCGTTGCCTTCACTTTCTTCTACGCCTTTGTACAAGTAAACCCTGAGAAATTAGCGGAAAACTTGCAAAAGCAAGGAAGTTATATACCAAGCGTACGCCCTGGTAAGGGGACTGAAGAGTATGTCTCAAGATTACTGATGCGCTTAAGTACAGTTGGTGCAGTCTTCCTTGGTTTAGTGGCATTGCTTCCAATCATTGCTCAAATGGTTTGGGATCTTCCACAATCAATCGGATTAGGCGGTACAAGCTTACTGATCGTTATCGGTGTAGCTTTAGAAACTGCGAAACAGTTAGAAGGCTTAATGCTGAAACGTAAATATGTTGGATTCATTGAGTAAGAAAGCGTGTTGAGGTTCTTCCTCAACACACGTTCTCACACATTTATTAGGAGGGAAAACAATGAACCTCATTTTAATGGGGCTGCCAGGCGCAGGTAAAGGAACACAAGCTGAAAAAATCATTGACGCTTATGGTATTCCGCACATCTCAACAGGAGATATGTTCCGCGCAGCGATGCAAAACGAAACAGCTCTTGGCCTGGAAGCAAAGTCTTATATGGATAAAGGTGCATTAGTTCCTGATGAAGTAACAAATGGAATCGTGAAAGAGCGACTAGCTGAACCAGATACAGAGAAAGGCTTCTTATTAGACGGCTTTCCACGTACACTAGATCAAGCAAAAGCTCTGGACGCAATGCTAAAAGATTTGAATAAAAAAATTGATGCTGTCATCGATATCCATGTTGGTGAAGAAATCTTGGTCGAACGTCTAGCCGGCCGATTTATCTGCAGCAATTGTGGAGCAACTTACCATAAAATTTTCAACCCTACAAAAGTTGAAGACACATGTGATCGTTGCGGTGGGCATGAATTCTATCAAAGAGAAGATGATAAACCTGAGACGGTTAAAAATCGTCTGGCTATCAACATCAAAAATAGTGAACCAATCTTGGCTTATTATAAAGAACAAGGTTTGCTAAACACTATTGATGGTGCTCGTGAAATCGATGCTGTATTTGCAGATGTACAAAAAATCATTGAAAAATAGCACGATTGCCCGTAGCCGACTTGCATTATGCAGTTACTCTTGTCAAGTTCAATAAATTATGATAGAATATGTCAGTCCGACTTCTAGAGAATCCTCTAGATGATCCATTTTGAGAATTTTGAGGTGGGAACTGCAGTTTCCGCCATTTTATCGTGTGAAAATGCGAAACAAGTACAAGGAGGTACTGTGCGTGGCAAAAGAAGATATGATTGAAGTCGAAGGTACAGTCGTCGAAACTTTGCCGAATGCAATGTTTAAAGTTGAACTAGAAAACGGACACCAAGTTCTTGCTACTGTTTCAGGTAAAATTCGTATGCATTACATCCGTATCTTACCTGGTGACAAAGTAACGGTTGAATTGTCTCCATACGATCTTAACCGTGGCCGTATTACTTATCGCTTTAAATAATTGTACTCCGTAAAACTACAGGAGGTATTATCATGAAAGTAAGACCATCAGTAAAACCAATGTGCGAACATTGTAAAGTAATTCGTCGTAAAGGACGCGTTATGGTGATTTGCCCAGCAAATCCAAAACATAAACAACGTCAAGGATAATTGGAGGTGCTATAAATATGGCTCGTATTGCAGGAGTAGATATTCCTCGTGATAAACGTGTGGTAGTTTCACTTACTTATATCTATGGTATTGGTAACACTACTGCTAAAAAGATCTTAGCTGATGCTGGTGTATCTGAAGATGTTCGCGTTCGTGAATTAACGAATGAACAAACAGATGCTATCCGTGCGGAAGTAGATAAATTAAAAGTTGAAGGGGATCTTCGTCGTGAAGTGAACTTGAACATCAAACGTTTGATGGAAATCGGTTCTTACCGTGGAATCCGTCATCGCCGTGGATTGCCTGTTCGTGGACAAAACACGAAAAACAATGCACGTACTCGTAAAGGCCCAGCTCGCGCTATCGCTGGCAAGAAAAAATAATTCTTAAGTGAAGGAGGTTAAAACTTCATGGCAGCAAAAAAAGTGAATCGTAAACGCCGTGTGAAGAAGAATATAGAAGCAGGTATTGCACATATCCATTCTACATTCAATAACACTATCATCATGATCACTGATACTCACGGAAATGCATTAGCGTGGTCATCAGCTGGTTCATTAGGTTTCAAAGGAAGCAAAAAATCAACTCCTTTTGCCGCTCAAATGGCAGCAGAAACTGCTACAAAAGCAGCAATGGAACACGGATTAAAGACTGTTGAAGTAACAGTTAAAGGACCTGGTTCTGGACGTGAAGCAGCAATTCGTTCATTACAAGCTACAGGTTTAGAAGTGACTGCAATTCGTGACGTGACTCCAGTTCCTCATAATGGTGCCCGCCCTCCAAAACGCCGTCGTGTTTAATGAGTGCCGCTCATTTTGAGTTTTATCAGTAACGTCATTGAACAAGACACTTTTCGTTTTGAAAGGGGTAAAGATAAGAATGATTGAGTTCGAAAAACCAAGAATCGCAAAAATTGATGAAGAAAAAGATTATGGCAAGTTCATCGTTGAACCTCTTGAAAGAGGGTATGGGACTACTTTAGGGAATTCCCTACGTCGTATTTTATTATCTTCTTTGCCAGGTGCTGCCATCACTAATATTCAAATCGATGGTGTACTGCATGAATTCTCTACCATCAAAGGTGTTAGAGAAGACGTCACTCAAATCATCTTGAACATTAAAGGCTTAGCGCTGAAAATGTATGGCCAAGAAGAAAAAACCCTTGAAATCGATATTACCGGACCTGCTACAGTAACTGCTGGCGATATTATCGTTGATAGTGATGTAGAAATTCTTAACAAAGATATGTACATCTGTAGTGTCTCTGAAGGAGCTACGTTCCATGCTCGCTTAACAGTGAAACCTGGACGTGGTTATGTTCAAGCAGATGAAAATAAAAAAGAAGATATGCCAATTGGCGTTCTTCCAGTCGATTCAATCTACACACCTGTTCGTCGTGTGAACTATCAAGTTGAGAACACACGTGTTGGACACCGTGAAGATTTTGATAAATTGACGATGGAGATTTGGACAGATGGTTCAATCGAACCGTTGGAAGCAATGAGTTTATCTGCGAAAATCATGACTGAACATTTGGATATTTTTGTGAACTTAACTGATGAAGCAAAAAATGCTGAAATCATGGTCGAAAAAGAAGAAACACAAAAAGAAAAAATGTTGGAAATGACGATCGAAGAGTTAGACTTGTCTGTTCGCTCTTACAATTGTTTGAAACGTGCAGGAATCAATACTGTACAAGAACTTACAAATAAATCTGAGCCTGAAATGATCAAAGTCCGTAATTTAGGACGTAAGTCATTAGAAGAAGTTAAAGCAAAATTGCACGACTTAGGTTTAGGTTTACGTAAAGAAGATTAAAACCTTTTACGAAGGAGGGAAACCAACGTGAGTTATCGTAAACTAGGACGCACATCTAGCCAACGTAAAGCGATGTTGCGTGATTTAACAACTGATTTATTAATCAACGAACGTATTGTGACTACTGAAGCTCGTGCGAAAGAAGTTCGCTCAACTGCAGAAAAAATGATCACTTTAGGTAAACGCGGAGATTTGCATGCACGTCGTCAAGCTGCGGCTTTCGTACGTAATGAAGTTGCCAGCGTGCGTGAAGAAAATGAGGACATCGTCATTGAATCAGCTTTACAAAAACTATTCAACGATATTGCACCTCGTTACGCAGAACGTCAAGGCGGATACACACGCATTTTGAAGACAGAACCAAGACGCGGTGATGGTGCACCAATGGTTGTCTTAGAACTTGTCTAAAATCACACTAATAACATCACTTTATAGATGATTCTTTTAGAGTGTTATGATGTTGGAAGATATTTTTCCGAGTCTAGCTCAGCGCTGCTCCTCAAGCGAATATCGCTTGGGGAGTAAGCACTCATCATAAAGTGTTTTTTTATACCTTCAATTAACTGTCATGACATCTCTGCTTGAAGGCATAAAAAAACATTTTAAGCGAGAAATAATTGAAAATTTTGTCTTTTTTTGATAGTGTTAGTAGGAACTTTAGGATGAAGAAGGAGTAATCATGGAGCCAATTATTGAATTAGAGAAAATAAATTATAAATACCAGCCAGATGATCTTCGCCCCGCATTGAAAGATGTCTCCTTTACAATTGATAAAGGTGAGTGGATCGCTATTATTGGACACAATGGTTCAGGAAAATCGACACTTGCCAAAACAATCAATGGGCTACTTCTGCCAGAATCAGGGGTCGTGAAAGTCGGAAATCAAGTATTGGATGAAGAAAACATTTGGACGATCCGGCAAATGGTTGGAATGGTTTTTCAAAATCCAGACAATCAGTTCGTTGGTTCGACAGTAGAAGATGACGTTGCGTTTGGTCTTGAAAATCAAGGGATTCCCAGAGAAGAAATGCTGATACGTGTGAAAGATGCACTTGAGAAAGTTAGAATGGCTGAGTTTGCTACACGCGAGCCTGCTCGTTTATCAGGAGGACAAAAACAACGTGTTGCTATTGCCGGCGTGGTTGCCTTACGACCTGATATCATTATTTTAGATGAAGCAACAAGTATGCTAGATCCAGAAGGTCGTGAAGAAGTGATTTCTACGATCAAGAAGATCAAAGAAGAAAGTCAATTGACCGTTATATCTATCACTCACGATATTGATGAAGCAGCTAATGCCAATCGGATATTAGTGATGAGGCAAGGAGAACTTGTCCGTGAAGGTACACCAAAAGAAATCTTTTCTGCGGGACCCGAACTGATTGATTTAGGTCTAGATCTACCATTTCCTGAAAAACTGAAGCGTGCACTGAAAGAACGCGGGGTAGATGTGCCAAGTGAATATATGACAGAAGAAAGGATGGTGGATTGGTTATGGACATCCGTTTTGAACAAGTAGACTTCACTTATCAGCCGAATACACCCTTTGAACAACGAGCCTTATTTGACATCAATATGACGATCAAAGAAAACAGTTATACAGCATTAGTAGGGCATACCGGAAGCGGGAAATCAACTTTACTCCAACATTTGAATGCGCTTGTTAAGCCAACAAGCGGTACCGTCCATATTGGAGAACGCGACATTCAGCCAGATACGGATAATAAAAATCTAAAGCCGATCCGAAAAAAAGTCGGCATCGTCTTTCAGTTTCCAGAAGCACAGCTATTCGAAGAAACGGTGGCAAAAGATATTGCCTTCGGTCCTAAAAACTTTGGTGTCAGTGAAGAAGAAGCGCTGATACTAGCAAAAGAAACGTTAGAACAAGTTGGACTGGATGAAAGCTATTTGGACCGTTCACCATTTGAACTTTCAGGAGGGCAAATGCGTAGAGTAGCAATCGCTGGTGTGCTTGCCATGAAGCCTGAAGTACTTGTATTGGACGAACCAACGGCAGGGCTTGATCCTCAGGGCAGAAAAGAAATGATGGAGATGTTTTGGCGTCTTCATAAGGAACAACAGATTACTATTGTTTTAGTGACGCATTTAATGGATGATGTAGCCAATTTTGCAGACTATGTCTATGTACTGGAGAAGGGGCGAATCGTTAATAGCGGGCAGCCTCAAGAGGTTTTTCAAAACATCAAATGGCTAAAAGAAAAACAGTTAGGCGTACCTACTGCCACAGAATTTGCAGAAGAATTAATGGCTAAAGGGATGGACTTCACTACCTTACCTTTGACAGCTGAAGAATTAGCAGACGCCATCGTCCATTCTGCTGGAGGAAATGCCCATGATGAATAAATTGATATTTGGTCGTTATATGCCAGGAGATTCCTTGATCCATCAATTGGATCCCCGAGCCAAATTATTAGCCAGTTTTTATTTTATTGGTATCATTTTTTTAGCAAATAATTGGGAAACATATCTTGTATTGGCAGTTTTCACATTATTTTCTGTCTTCTTATCAAAAGTAGACTTGAAATTTTTTATCCGAGGTATTCGCCCATTGATTTGGCTGATCCTCTTTACTGTAGCTTTGCAAATCTTGTTCACCAGCGGAGGAGAAACTTATTGGAGTTGGGGTGTTTTCCATATCACTGAATTTGGTGTGATGAACGGTCTCTTTATTTTCTGCCGATTCGTGTTGATTATTTTTATGTCGACGCTACTCACGCTTACTACACCGCCTTTGGAATTATCTGATGCGATTGAGTACTTGCTTCGTCCATTGAAAGCCGTACGGTTCCCAGTCCACGAAATTTCTTTGATGCTGTCGATTGCTCTTCGTTTTGTGCCTACATTGATGGATGAAACAGAAAAGATCATGAACGCTCAGCGCGCGCGTGGTGTTGACTTTGGTGAAGGCAATCTAGTTCAGAAAATGAAAGCAGTCATTCCTTTGCTGATTCCTTTATTTGTCAGCAGTTTCAACCGAGCGGAAGATCTTGCGACCGCTATGGAAGCAAGGGGCTACAAGGGCGGGGAAGGAAGAACGAAATATCGTGTCTTGCATTGGCATAATAGAGACACGATGGTTATCATTGCTTTTATATTATTAACCGTGCTGCTGATCTTTTTAAGAGGATAAACGTTCAGTGGACCGCTATCTATCCTTTTCTTGCTAATCTATTTGCAAGAAAGTATGCGAGCAGTGTATGACAAGAAACATTAGGGTCTGTGGCAGACTAATGTCACAGGCCTCTTTCTTTTATTTGAAAAAAAGAACAAACAACATTATCTGGAAAAACCACTATTTCTAGACAACTTTTTAGAAACAAAGGAGAGAAAACCATGGTACGTTACAAAGCAATCATTGCATACGACGGAACAAATTTCAATGGGTTCCAGAAACAGCCAAATGGACGTACTGTTCAAGAAGAAGTAGAAAAAACATTACAAAAAATGGCAAATGGGAAAGAAATCACGGTCTTTGGTTCGGGAAGGACAGATGCCGGAGTACATGCAATCGGGCAAGTGATCCATTTTGATTATCCAGAAGAACGCCCGTTAGAACGAATGCGTTTTGCGTTAGATACCCAGTCACCAGAGGATATCGCTGTAAGACAAGTAGAAATCGTTTCAGAAGAATTCCATGCAAGATATTTGGTCAAAGAAAAAACTTATCAATTTCGAGTAGATATAGGGAAACCACGCAGTCCTTTTCGACGCCATTATGCAAGTTATTTTCCTTACCCCCTTGATTTGGAAAAAATTCAGCGGGCACTTCCTGATTTATTAGGGACCCACGATTTCACCTCTTTTTGTGCATCAGGAAGCTCGATAGAGGATAAAGTACGTACGATCTACGAGGCTAAGATGGAGGTTAATGAAACAAAAGACGAATTGTTGTTTACTTTTAGGGGAAATGGCTTCTTGTATAAGATGATACGGATCTTAGTAGGAACGCTTTTGAAAATTGGCAATGGCCGATTGCCTGAAGATAGTATCCCAGATATTATTGCGAAAAAAGATCGTAATGCAGCAGGACCTACAGCACACCCTGAAGGACTTTATTTGTATGAAGTGAAATATGAATAAGAGGTTGTGAAAAAGCGGTTCTGCATCAAGTAATAAGAACAGCCAAACCAAAATAGTTTCTCATATTTTGCCATTTGTTGAGCTAATACCGAAGGACAGTTGATTGAACACTGTTTAAGGAAGAGGTTGTGAGCCTGCCATTTAGCTCTGAGTCACAAGAAACAATTTCAAAAAACAGCTTCTCACGTTTGATGAATATCACAACTTGTGAACGAAGCATGGATAAGTGAACCTTCTTTTTGCCACACTACTTTTTTGTAACTAAAAACGATGGAACGTTGTTTTGATTGCCCTTGGCAGACAGTCTGAACAGGTTCCATCGTTTCTTTATTTTCTTCGTCTTCTTCTGTGTGTATTTCGCGGTTTTTCTTCTATTGTTGGATCAATCGTGCCATAGAAGGGTTGATTGCGGTCAAGGTACCAGACATAGAGAATAAACAATGCAATGCATAGTACAAAAAGGATTGCACCTATTATAAATCCTTCAGGCAAGTAGCTGAAAGTAACCGTGTGTTTACCTGCTGGAACTTTTAGCATCAAGAATGCGTTTTTGAAGTTGCTGACTTTGACTGGCTTCCCATCGATTTCGGCTTTCCATCCTTTGTCGTAAGGAATAGTTGTCACCAACATAGAATCTTCTGCGGTATCTACAGTTCCAGAAGCTTTTCTGCCAGAGGCTTCCATTTCGACACCTTTTTCTTTGATCTGATTCATTGCGGCTTGATAGGCTACAACATCTAGACCAACGACTTTCGGCTCCATGAAACTTACTTCTTTCGTCCCATAAAAACTTGCAGTAAATGTCACCGTTGTCTCTTGGGGATAATAGCCAAGATCATAGTATTGTCCAGAAATATTGATTTGCGTTTTCCTCGATGTACCATTGACAGTAATCGTTGCACTAGAACTTTCTAATTGTGCAAAATTGGTTGGGAACAAACTTAAGTAAGCTTGTGTATTTGCAGGTACATGGACTTCCCATGTGAGCTCTTTCGGTTGATTGTCTGCCGTCTCTGAATAAGTCACACCAGTCGTTGTTTTTGTGATTGTCGTATTTAACTGATTCTTCAAAGTAGGCGTATAGAATGTAAAATACTGTTCATTTAGACCAGATAATGTATTGATCAAGTTTGTCTGACTAGTTAAATTATCTGTTACGGGCTGCTCAATATCATTAACGGATAACGGTGCGGTAAATGCCAGTGGCAATGCATTGACATTCTGATACAGTGTATAGTCGCCGCTTTGACCAGCTTGGCGGAAGCCATATTTGCTGAACGTGCTTTCGTTCTTAGAAATGTTGTATTTGATCCCTGTAAAGCCATCCATCAGCAAAGTATTATTATTGTAACGGATATTCAAATTTGTCCCTCTTGAACGAAACCCTAATGTATCCAGATAAGAGGAAGAATTACGATTTCTTATAGAAGAAAACAAGCTGATGCCACTGTAACCGTAGTTGATCGAATCGTTTGGCGATACCGGATCCAGATTTTCTAAGCGGTAAAACGAGTCAGAATCTTCTTTTGTTTCATTTACAAGAGCTTTCAAGTCAGGAGAAGGATCCGTATACAAACTGCGGGAAGCATAATTCCAATCATCAAGGATACCATGGATCATGCTGTTCGTATTGACTAGAGCCTCAGCAGACATGATCAATAACAACAATATACTTAGATGATTGAAGGAAAGTTTTTTATGCTGATAAAATCCCACAGCAAAAGCATAGATCCCTAAGAAAACAACTGTCAATACAAAGGAAGTCATCGTCACATAGGTGTAGCTTCCTTCAGGTTTGATGCCCCATGCCACCGCAAAGAGAGCAGCTACGACCAAAATGATTCCTAACAACAGCCCACGATCGTCTTGTTCTATCTTTTCCCATCCTTTTCCTGCAAGCAGGAGAACTAAGAAAGAGAACAGATAGGCATAACGGAATAAAAACATATTCGGTGCATGCATACCATGCCAGAACAAATTCAATGGGACAAGATAAAAACTTGCGATAAGTATGGCGAAAAGACCACCGTACAAAAACTTATTTTTCAACGGTACTTTCCGACTGGCAAAATAAAACAAGCAAAGGACCAACGGAAGTAGACCTGCGTAAATGAACGGAATCGAACCGTATTTTGTGGTGTCATAAACACCAATCATGTTTTTCATGATCAGATCCAGATAAGAAGTCGCTTCTGTTTTCAACGTAGTGATTTGACTCAATGCTTCGCCATTTGAGCGAAGATCCAGTACTGCTGGCAATACAATGATCATTGAAGCGCCGCCTGCCAGTAAAGAAGTGATCCCATAAGGAACAATCGATTTTTTGTATTCTGACCAGTTTGTCAATAGACGGGCAATAAAATATAAGAAAGAAAAGACACCAATCATGAAGCCCATATAAAAACTGGATAGAAACAAGAGCAAATAGCTGATGAATAAAAGTTTCGGCCGTTTCAGATCCATGACACGATGAATCCCCAAAATCACTAATGGAAGATAAACAAATGCATCCAGCCACATGATGATCTCCGAATGTGCAGTAATGAATGAGATCAATGCGTAACTGACGCTAAGTGCAACATGCCCCCAGCGAGGAATCTTGAACGTGCGTGCAAGAAACCAAAAAGCTAATCCGGCACAGCCGACTTTAAGTAAAGTCAGAACATAAAGTGCATCTGGCATCATCTGGTTTGGAAAGAAGAAAACCAGTGGCGTGAAGATCCCGCCGAGATAATAAGAAATCAAAGATAGATAATTCAAGCCCAGAGAAGCATTCCATGTATAGAAAATACTTTGCTTTCCAAGAAGGACATTTCGGAAGCTTGCATGAAAATTAGAAAATTGTGAAAAGGCATCACTTGCCAAAATACTTCTGCTGCTCCCAGGATAGATCCCGATACTTAAATAAACAAGTGCTAAAATCAAAAACGGAATCAGGAAACTAGCTGCTGCGTAGCGTCCGTTTTCTCTAAAGAATGACTTTAAGTTTTTTTTCATATTTATTTTCCACCAAATTTCTATGAAGTTGTATTTAGTTTATCATATCCTTGTTTTTCTCTGCTTAAAAAGAGTCTAGTTTTCATAAAAAAATAAAATTTGGGAATAAATAACTTCACAATTTGTTCGTATAACAAAAATAAACACAAAAAAAGGGGAGGAATCAAAAATTCCACCCGCCAAAATTTTTATTAAATAAAAAACCGTTCACTATCTGAACGGTCCAAGTATCATTCAATTAAACGCGTTCAACTTTTCCTGATTTCAAAGCACGAGTTGACACCCAAACTTTTTTAGGTTTTCCGTCGACCATAACGCGAACTTTTTGTAAGTTAGGTTTAACAGTACGTTTTGTTGAGTTCATAGCGTGTGAACGGTTGTTTCCACTTTTTGTCTTGCGACCTGTAAAGTAACAAACTTTTGCCATGGTAATTTCCTCCTTTGCCTTGATTTGGAGCAATAGAATAATTCAGCTCATACCAGACTAACATATCATATAGATTGGAAATTTGCAAGTACATTTTCATGGATACAATTGACATTTGTGAAGAATAATTGTAAATTAAACAGGGTTATACCTGAAATTTTGCAAGGTTTTTGAGTACTTTGGGTAACTGCCTTTTATTTCAAGTTGCGCTATGATAAAATATGATAGAAGAAAAATGGGAGTATTTTACCCGTTAAGGAGGCTCATTCATGGCTGTAAAAATTCAAACGTCAGCTGGAACCATTGAAATTACCAATGATGTAATTGCAACAGTTGTTGGTGGCGCCGCGACAGATGTGTTCGGTGTTGTAGGAATGGCCAGCAAAAATCAAATTAAAGATAATATTACTGAGATTTTGCGTAAAGAAAATTACTCAAGAGGAGTAGTTGTCCGCCAAGAAGATAATGGTATTGCTGTAGATGTTTATACGATTAT
Organism: Enterococcus sp. 10F3_DIV0382; assembly: GCF_002140245.1. Lineage (NCBI taxonomy): Bacteria > Bacillati > Bacillota > Bacilli > Lactobacillales > Enterococcaceae > Enterococcus > Enterococcus sp. 10F3_DIV0382. The sequence goes on from NZ_NGMF01000001.1 coordinate 349,249, forward strand.
CAGCTATGGTACGAAAATCTCTGAAGTTTCTCGCAACGTCCAAGAAAAAGTGAAATACAATCTAGAGGCATTATTAGGTGTAGCTGCCAATTCGGTTAATGTCTTTGTACAAGGTGTTCGTGTACTGCCAGACTAGGCAGGAGACTGGCTGATAACTCAGCAGTCGATCTGAAGGAGGATTATCTAGGTGAGTGTAACAGAAATAAGTGCAAGCCAGTTCCAGGAAATGGTGCAGGCTGGTGCGAATCGTCTGCAAGTAAATGCAGAATACGTCAATTCATTAAATGTATTCCCTGTGCCAGATGGTGATACGGGAACAAATATGAATCTATCTATGACTAGTGGAGCGAAGGCAGTAGTAGATTCAACCTCAGAAAAAGTAGGAGAATTAGCAGCAATGCTTTCAAAAGGATTGTTGATGGGTGCGCGCGGAAATTCCGGCGTTATTTTGTCTCAATTGTTCCGAGGATTTTCTAAGCAAATTCCAGATGTTGTCTCATTAAATGCTTCTGATCTTGCTGCAGCATTCACTCATGGTGTTGAAACTGCGTATAAAGCAGTAATGAAACCAGTAGAAGGAACGATTTTGACAGTAGCTAGAGAAGCAGCAAAAGCTGGAGAAAAGAAAGCTAAGAGTACAGACGATGTCGTTGAAGTGATGACAGCTGTTGTAAAAGGAGCAAAACGTGCTTTAGCTAAAACCCCAGACTTGCTTCCAGTCCTAAAAGAAGTCGGTGTTGTAGACAGTGGAGGACAAGGATTGCTGTTTGTTTATGAGGGCTTTTTAAGCGCATTGAATGGAGAATTCCAAGCGGATGAAACATATGAACCTTCTCCAGCAGAAATGGATGATATGGTCAATGCAGAGCACCATCGCAGTGTCCAAGGACAAATGGCGACAGAAGATATCCATTTTGGTTATTGTACAGAAATCATGGTGAAAATCGGTGAAGGACCTACTGTTGATAGCACGTTCGACTACGAAGAATTCCGTAATTATTTAGATGGTATTGGAGATTCTTTACTTGTGGTCAATGATGACGAGATCATCAAAGTTCACGTGCATACAGAAAACCCAGGAGAAGTCTTGAACTATGGACAAAAATTCGGTTCATTAGTCAAAATCAAAGTCGACAACATGCGCTTGCAGCATGAGACGATTTTGGAACATGATGAAGAAGTGAACGAGTTTGCGAAAAAAGAAACACCACGTATCCCGTATGGTATCGTAGCAATCGCTGCTGGTAAAGGCGTCCAAGAGCTGTTTGAAAGTTTAGGCGCTAATTATGTTATCAGTGGTGGGCAAACAATGAACCCAAGTACGGAAGACATCGTTAAAGCGATCCAAGAAGTGAACGCAGATAAAGTGATTGTCTTACCGAACAACAAAAACATCTTCATGGCAGCTGATCAAGCGGCAGAAGTAGCAGATATCCCAGTAGCAGTCGTTCCTTCAAGAACGATTTCTCAAGGATTGACGGCTATGCTTTCATTCAATGATCAAGCTTCTTTAGAAGAAAACAAAGAAACGATGACAGAAATGTTGTCTAGCGTCGTAAGTGGTCAAGTCACTCACGCAATCAGAGATACCTCAATCGACGGTGTAGAGATCAAAGAAGGCGACTTTTTAGGCATGATTGATGGAAAAATCATGATCTCTAACCCAGATATCACAGCAACAGCGTTAAGTACACTAGAACAAATGATCAATGAGGACACAGAGATCGTAACGATCTTAGCAGGTGATGAAGGAACAGTTGAACAAGCAAATGAATTTGCTGAGAAACTAACAGAAAAACATCCTGATTTGGAAATCGAGATCCACCAAGGAGATCAGCCTGTCTATCCTTATCTATTTTCTGCTGAATAATTCCTGTGACAGAATATCTTTCTAACACAGTATTCATTCATAAAAGGCCTTCGGTTAGTGATCAGGTATGATCACTGACCAAGTCCTTTTTTTGTTAAAGGAGGGAGGAAAAAATATATGCGTTCTTTAGATGATCCAATCACTATGCTGGCAGGAGTCGGAGAAAAAAGAGCAGCTAGTCTTGCCAGCTTGGGTATCCAAACGATTGAAGACTTACTGACTTATTATCCTTTTCGCTACGAAGATATTCAGGAAAGAAATCTAAACGAGATCCAAGATCAAGAAAAGGTTACTTTGAAAGGAATCGTAGTCTCTCCTCCTGTGATGAATCGATTTGGTTATAAAAAAAGCCGATTGCAATTTCGTATGATGCAAGAACATGATGTGTTCAACGTTTCTTTTTTTAATCAACCTTATCTAAAAGAAAAAGTCATTTTATCGGAGGAAATCGCCGTATACGGTAAATGGGATGCAAAGCGTAAAGCCTTGAACGGGATGAAGATTTTAGGTTCTCAAACAATGGATGACTTTTCGCCGATATATCACGTCAATAAATCGATTCGTCAAACGACATTAGTTGATCTAATCAAAAAAGGGTTCCAAGAATACGGCACATTGATCGAAGAAAACCTGCCGAACAACCTTGTGGAGAAATATCGACTACTTGACCGAGCTTCCGCTGTAAGAAGTATGCACTTTCCGAAAAACCACGAAGAAAATCACCAAGCCAAACGACGTGTCGTTTTTGAAGAATTCTTTTTATTTCAAATGCGTCTTCAAGGATTGAAAAAAGCAGAAAAAGCAGAAACAAATGGCTTGGAGATCCTTTATGATGTCCAAAAATTAAAAGAATTTACTCAAAAGCTACCTTTTGAACTGACAAATGCCCAAAAACGAGTAACGAATGAAATCTGTCGGGATCTTCGCAGTCCTCAACATATGCAGCGACTTTTGCAGGGAGATGTAGGTAGCGGAAAAACAGTGGTTGCCGCAATTGCATTATATGCCACCGTTACAGCGGGTTTCCAAGGTGCGTTGATGGTGCCTACCGAAATCTTGGCACAACAGCACATGGAAAGTTTGCAACAGCTGTTTGATCCCAATGAAGTAACGGTCGCATTGCTTACAGGGTCAACGAAAACAAAAGAACGACGTGAACTCCTTGAAAAACTAGAACGAGGAGAAATCAACGTCGTGATCGGTACACATGCATTGATCCAAGATGGAGTTGAATTTCAGAATTTAGGTCTAGTTATTACGGATGAACAGCACCGTTTTGGTGTGAATCAGCGGAAAGTCCTTCGTGAAAAAGGCTGGCGACCTGATGTCTTGTTTATGACAGCCACTCCGATCCCTAGAACGCTAGCTATCACAGCGTACGGTGAAATGGATGTATCGATCATTGATGAACTTCCAGCTGGGCGTATCCCTATTGAAACACGCTGGGTAAGAACACCTCAATTAGACAGTGTACTGGATTGGACAAGGAAAGAACTGGCAAGAGGACATCAAATGTATGTCATCTGTCCACTGATCGAAGAATCAGAAGCATTAGACGTAAAAAACGCAGTGGAAATCTATGAAAAACTTCGTGAACTATTTGCGCCAAAATATGAAGTTGGCTTGTTACATGGTAAAATGAAGAATCAGGAAAAAGAAGTGATCATGGAAGCTTTCAAAGATAACCAGATGCAGATATTAGTTTCTACTACGGTAATAGAAGTAGGGGTAAACGTGCCAAACGCAACCGTCATGCTGATTATGGATGCGGATCGATTTGGTTTGGCACAGCTGCATCAGCTTCGTGGACGTGTTGGACGCGGAAGTGATGCTTCCTACTGTATCTTAGTTGCTAATCCCAAAAATGAACTAGGCGTGGAACGGATGAAAATCATGACAGAGACCACCAATGGTTTTGTACTAAGTGAAAAAGATCTGGAATTACGCGGTCCCGGTGAAGTATTCGGCTTCCGACAATCTGGTTTACCTCAATTTGCGATTGCTGACTTGGTGACGGATGGAAATGTTTTGGAGGTAGCCAGAGAAGAGGCTGCAGCTCTTTGGCAGATAAAGAATTGGCAGATGCTGCCTGAGTATCAGCCTCTAGCACAAAGCCTCCAGATAGAAAATCAGGATAATCGTTATTTCGATTAGCAGACTATGCTATACTTTATAATGATGATGGAAAAAGGAGTGGGAACAATGAAAATTGCCGTAGATGCAATGGGCGGAGATCACGCACCTCAAGCAATTGTAGAAGGCGTGGCTTTAGCTCAGCAAGATTTTCCAGAAGTAGAATTCTTACTTTACGGAAAAGAAGCAGAAATCAAGAAATACTTAACAAATGAAAAAAACATCACGATTATCCATACAGACGAAAAAATCAATAGTGATGATGAGCCAGTAAAAGCGATCCGACGGAAAAAGACTGCTTCAATGGTCCTTGCTGCACAAGCAGTGAAAAACGGCGAAGCGGATGCTATATTTTCAGCAGGGAATACAGGTGCGCTGCTAGCAGCGGGTTTGTTCATCGTAGGACGTATCAAAAATATCGAACGCCCTGGCTTGATGTCTACCTTGCCAGTAGTAGGAAAAGAAGGTGCCGGTTTCGATATGCTGGATCTTGGCGCTAACGCAGAAAATAAACCAGAACATTTGTTGCAATACGGTATTTTAGGTTCTTTCTATGCACGTAAAGTCCGAGGGATCGGACGTCCCCGCGTTGCTCTTTTAAACAACGGAACAGAAGCCACAAAAGGTAGTGAAGTGACGAAAAAAGCCTATGAACTTCTTCAGAATGAAACCAGTTTGAATTTCATTGGAAATGTAGAAGCGCGCGAGTTGCTCAATGGGGTGGCTGACGTAGTAGTCACAGATGGATTTACAGGCAATGCTGTTTTGAAATCCATTGAAGGAACGGCAATGAATATGATGGATCTATTAAAATCCGCTATTCTAAACGAAGGGATCAAAGGGAAAATGGGCGCCATGCTTTTAAAAGACGGCTTGCGTTCTTTAAAATCTGAAATGGATTATTCCAAACATGGCGGAGCTGTTTTGTTTGGCTTGAAAGCACCAGTCATTAAAACCCACGGAGCAACAGGTCCTGATGCTGTCCGCTATACGATCCGCCAAATCCACACGATGCTTGAAACAAATGTAGTAGGGCAGTTAGTCGAACAATTTGAAAAAAGCGAAGAATAATATTCAGATAGCTGAGGCAATCCGGTTCGTTAAAAAAAGGTGGACAATCCTGAAAAATGTCAGTAAAATTAGCCATGGTGTAGGTAATTGACAAGTGTATGATTCTTGGAGGTGAAAAAGTTGACTCGCGAAGAAGTATTTAACAAAGTAGCGAAAATTATTTCAAATCATTTTGAGATAGATACCGATAAAGTGTCGGATGAATTGAACATCAAAGATGATTTAAAAGCTGATTCAATTAGTATTATGGAGTTCGTTTTAGAACTTGAAGATGAATTCGGTACAGAAATTTCAGATGAAGACGCTGAACAAATTGAAACAGTTGGCGGTGCAGTAGATTATATCAGCAGCCATCTCAAATAATTTCAATAAAAGCAAAGAAGGATAAAAAGTTATATGCAACTTTTTATCCTTCTTTTTTTAATCTTTCTGACACGGAAAAGACATTTTTCTGATAATTCTGGCGATAATTAGAAATTATGTTGCAAAGTAAAGCGGTTTTCTATATAATTATTAATAATTCATTACACAAAGATAAGAATAACCTTTGTTATAAAACGCTTTATTATGTGTAATGTTCTTTCTTTACTAAGAAAAACTTCCGTTTAGGAAGCAGAGAGGGGTATTCGATTGTCAGATAATCAATTATTAGAAGTTCAGAACCTACATACAGGCTTCCGACTCAAAGATGACTATTATGATGCAGTAGATGATGTTTCATTTACTTTAGACAAAAACGAGATCTTAGCAATCGTTGGGGAATCTGGGTGCGGGAAAAGTACATTAGCTACTACGATTATGGGATTACTTGATCCTAATAACACAAAAATTACAGGTGAAATTTTATATAACGATCTGAATTTAATCGAACTGAACGAAACGCTTTATAATAAAATCCGCGGAAATGATATCGGAATGATTTTCCAAGATCCGTTGTCTGCATTAAATCCTCTCATGAGAATCGAAGACCAGATCAAAGAAGGACTTTCCTATCACACAAAGATGAATGCAGAACAGCGTCAAGCTCGCGCACTGGAATTACTAGAACAAGTAGGGATTCCTAATCCAGCAAGAGTTGGACGTCAATATCCCCATGAATTATCAGGCGGTATGAGACAACGTGTCATCATCGCGATCGCAATCGCCTGCAAACCTCCAATCGTCATTGCAGATGAACCGACGACAGCCCTAGATGTAACCATCCAAGCACAGATTCTTGATTTACTGAAAGATCTTCAGGAAGAAACAAAAACAGGAATCATCCTGATCACTCATGACTTAGGAGTCGTAGCAGAAATGGCTGATCGAGTGGCAGTGATGTATGGCGGACAGTTTGTTGAAGTAGCGGGTGTAAAAGAACTGTTTGATCATCCGAAACATCCTTATACGCGCTCTTTATTGAACTCTATACCTCAAGAAGGAAATCATGATGCAGAACTCCATGTGATCGAAGGTGTGGTTCCTTCTCTGAAAAACATGCCTCGTAAAGGGTGCCGATTTGCTCCACGTATTCCGTGGATACCAGCAAGTGACCACGAAGAAGATCCTATCCTTCATGAAGTCGCTCCGAACCATTTGGTACGTTGCTCTTGCTACAAGCATTTCCACTTTAGAGACGAAAAAGGAGAGGTGTAGATGACAGAATTAATCACGATCAAAGACCTGAAAGTTCATTACCCTATTCGCAGTGGATTCTTCAATCGAGTAACGGATCATGTATATGCTGTAGATGGTGTGGATTTTATTATCGAAAAAGGAAAGACGTATGGTTTGGTGGGAGAGTCCGGTTCCGGAAAATCCACTACAGGAAAAGCAGTCGTTGGTTTAGAAAAGACGACAGCTGGACAAATCATGTATGAAGGAAAAGATGTAACGAAGCGAAGCAACCGAAAAAAAATGGGTTATAACAAAGACGTACAAATGATTTTCCAAGATTCAATGTCTAGTTTGAATCCTAAAAAACGAGTATTGGATATCATTGCAGAACCTATCCGAAATTTTGAACGGTTAAGCGATCAAGAAGAAAAGAAGAAGGTAAAAGGATTGCTAGATATCGTTGGGATGCCGGAAGATGCACTTTACAAATATCCTCATGAATTTTCAGGGGGACAACGCCAACGTCTAGGAGTAGCCCGCGCTGTTGCTACTAATCCAAAATTAATCGTGGCCGATGAACCGGTATCTGCTCTAGATCTATCTGTTCAAGCACAAGTATTGAATTTCATGAAACGGATCCAGCAAGAATACGGTCTCAGCTATTTATTTATTTCTCATGATTTAGGTGTAGTAAAACATATGTGCGACAATATCGCAATTATGTACAAAGGTCGATTTGTAGAAATCGGTACAAGAGAGGACATTTATAATGACCCGCGCCACATCTATACGAAACGTCTGCTTTCAGCAATTCCGCAAATCGATGTAGAAAATCGGGAAAGCCACAAAGAAAATCGCCGAAAAGTAGAACAAGAGTATATCCAAAACCAAAGAGAATACTATGATGCGACTGGCCGAGTCTACGATTTGCGTACGATCACAACTACACATAAAGTGGCGTTGAAAGATGGAGGTGCGAGCTAATGTGGAAAACGATTCTGCGACGTGTTTTATTGATGATCCCGCAAGTTATTATTTTAAGTGTTCTGATCTTCTTATTAGCCCAAGCGATGCCAGGGGATCCATTTACTGGTTTGATCAACCCAAACCAAGATCCGGCAGTGATCGAACAAATGCGACAATCAGCTGGATTGAATGACCCATGGTATGTCCAGTACTTCCGTTGGATCGGAAATGCTTTGCAAGGCGATTTTGGTCAAAGTTTCTTATACAAACGCTCTGTTGCTGACCTAATCGGTGAACGGATCATCAACACGTTATATCTATCGATCTTGACAGTTGTCCTTACTTATTTGATTGCTGTGCCTCTAGGGATGCTAGCAGGCCGGTATCAAAATTCGATCTTGGATAAGATCGTCGTGATTTATAACTTCTTTAGTTTTGCTGTTCCGTTATTCATCTTCGGCTTGATCATGCTGTTTGTTTTTGGTTATCGTTTAGGCTGGTTCCCAACAAGCGGTTCTCAAACACTAGGTTTGCAAGGGGGATTTATCACTCAGTGGATAGATCGCTTGAAATATATTCTGCTACCATCGATTACCCAAGCATTTCTGGCGACTGCCGTTACGATCCAATATCTGCGAAGCGAAGTAATCGATTCGAAGTCGCTTGATTTTGTCAGAACAGCCCGTTCCAAAGGGGTACCGACGAATAAAGTATTCAGTAGACATATCTTCCGGAATGCAGCGTTGCCGATGGCTTCGCAAATGGGGTATGAAATCACTTCGTTGATTGCTGGTTCTGTAGTTATCGAAAAGATTTTTGGCTATCCAGGAGTCGGGAAACTATTTATTGACTCTATTGGTCAACGAGACTACACCGTGATCACATCCTTAGTATTGATTTTAGGAATCGCGACGCTAGTGGGGACGTTACTGTCAGATATTATTATGAGTATCGTTGACCCGCGTATTCGGATTCAATAAAACCAATCAGAAAGGAGAATGGATCGATGAGTGAAAAAAACAATACAGCAGTTCAAGAAAGTATCCCTCCTATGGGGATACGAATGATTGCTCGAGAATTTAAAAAAGATAAAATCGCTATTTTTTCATTAGGTTTGCTAGTGGTTTTATTATTAGTGATTTTTATCGGTGCGATGCTGACCGATCAAGATAAAGTGATGTATGTTAGTATTTTTGACAAATATGCTGCCCCAGGAGCAGTTTCGACACAAGGACAAAAGTTCATTCTGGGAGCAGATGAAGGCGGACGTGATGTATTAGGTCAATTGATCATAGGTGCTAGAAACTCTGTCACGATCGGATTTGCGATCACGATCCTTACTTCGATCATCGGGGTTGGATTAGGGATCATCTCTGGCTACTACGGAGGGATCATTGACAACATCTTGATGCGAATTGTTGATTTTATCATGATTCTACCGATTATGTTGATCATCATCGTCTTCGTTTCGATTATTTCCAGATACAATGTCTGGTCCTTTATTTTCATCATGAGTGCATTTTATTGGGTAGCTAAAGCCCGATTATTCCGAAGCAAGACATTATCTGAAGCAAGAAGAGATTATGTCAGTGCCTCAAAAACAATGGGAACAAGTGATTTTAAAATCATGTTCCGCGAAATTATGCCGAATCTAAGTTCATTGATCATTACGAACTTGACAATGAACTTTGCGGCAAACATCGGTATCGAGACAACTTTGACTTTCTTAGGTTTCGGTTTGCCGGCAAATGTACCTAGTTTAGGTACACTGATCGGTTATGCAAGTAATGGAGAAGTCTTAGTGAATCGGCAATGGATCTGGTTACCCGCATCAATCCTCATTTTAGTTTTGATGTTGAGTATCAATTATGTTGGACAGGCATTCAAGCGTTCTGCAGATGCACGCCAACGGTTAGGCTAGTTATAGAAGCGAAGGGGGAAATAGGAATGAAGAAAACGATTTTTGGATTTGCAACGCTGATGTCTGCTGTTGTTCTTGCAGCATGCGGGGGCGGAGGTACAGATACTTCTGGAAATAACTCTGGAGGCAACAGCAATAACAAAGAGGAATTAACTTTTCCAATCGCAACAAAAAACAATGATGATGCAATCGAAGACGGTGAATTAGAAGCTGCGGTCGCAACGGACAGTCAGTTCAAAGGATTGTTCCAGTGGGAGTTTTATCAAGATTCTTTTGATGCAGCTTTCATGGCTCCTTCTCATGAAGCGTTATTTGCAAGTAACGATGATTTCCGAATCACCGATGATGGAGCAGCTACGCTTGACCTAGATCAAGATACGAAGAAAGCAACAATCAAAATAAAAGACAATGTCAAATGGTCAGATGGTGAAGACGTAACAGCTGATGACGTGATTTTCCCATATGAGATCATCGGTCATAAAGATTACACTGGTATCCGATACGACGATACGTTCCGTAATATCGTAGGGATGGAAGAGTATCATGATGGAAGTGCCGATACGATCTCTGGTATCAAAAAAGTGGATGACAAAACAGTTGAGATCGAATATAAAGATGTAAACCCAAGCATGCTGCAAGCTGGTGGCGGGATTTGGTCTTATGCAGCACCGAAACATACATTGGAAGGTATAGCAATCAAAGATATGGAATCTAGCGATCAAGTACGTAAAAACCCAGTAACTTTCGGACCGTACTACATGAGCAACATCGTAGCTGGAGAATCTGTGGAATACTTGCCAAATGAGCATTACTGGAATGGTACGCCTAAACTGAAAAAAATCACGATGAAATCTGTACCAACAGCCAGTGCAACTGAAGCATTGAACTCTAAATTATACGATATGATTTTCCAAATGCCAACAGACACATATGATACGTATAAAGAAATTTCCGGCTATACAAATTTAGGTCGTGAACAAACATCTTATACTTATCTAGGATTTAAACTAGGTAAATGGAACGCGGAAACAAAGAGTGTAGAATACAACCCGGATTCAAAAATGGCAGATAAATCATTACGTCAAGCAATGGGCTATGCTTTAGACAATGATGCAGTAGGCGAACGTTTCTATGCAGGATTAAGAAGCAATGCCACTTCATTGATCCCTCCAGTATTCCAATCTTATCATGATGATGAGTTGAAAGGATTCACGCAAGATTTAGACAAAGCGAAAAAACTATTGGATGATGCCGGCTACAAAGATGTGGACGACGATGGGTTAAGAGAAGACAAAGATGGAAACAAATTAACCATCAACTTTGCTTCGATGTCTGGTGGAGAAACAGCGCAACCATTGGCAGATTACTATATCCAACAATGGAAAGAAATCGGTTTGGATGTCCAATACACAACAGGTCGTCTGATTGAATTCAACTCTTTCTACGATAAATTAGAAAACGATGATCCTGAAATCGATGTTTACCAAGCTGCTTGGAATACAGGAACTGATCCAAATCCAAGTGGACTATGGGGACCGAATGCAGCATTCAACTACACTCGTTATGAATCAGAAGAAAATACAAAATTGATCAACGATATCAGTTCAAGCCAAGCATTTGATGAAGACTATTTGAAAGAAGCCTATCAAAAATGGCAACAGTATGCGTTTGAAGAAGCATTTGCGATTCCAACGTTGTTCCGTAACGAAGTATTGCCAGTGAACGACCGCGTCAAAGACTGGGATTGGTCTTATGATGTACCAAACCCATGGGCAAATGTTTCTGTTACAGCAGATTCACGTTCATAATCAATAAAAATGACCGAAAAAGGGCGATGTCCTTTTTCGGTTTTTTTAATTATCGTTATTTTTGATAGCAAATAAAAATAAATGTAGTTTTTTAAAACTTTATTTTAAAAACACGTTGAACATAAATGTGTTATTATATATAATTTAAATAGATTTTAAAGAAGGAAAATGTATAAAATGTGTGTTATTTAATTTAAATTGAATAAAAATTATTGTTATTTTAAATTGATGGGAATTTTTCGCGTAGTTAATAAAAGAGAAGGTTCACACTTATCTCTTTTTAAAATAAAAAAAGGGGGACCGAACGACTGTCGCCTTTGCTTGTTCAAGTATGTTTCAATAGTCACTCGTGAGACACTTTAGGCACTCAAAAAAGGGAGCGGATACAAATGAAGAGAAATGTGAAAAAGATGATAGCAAGTTCATGTACACTTATTGCCTTGAGCAGCTGGATCGCACCAATCAATGCCGTTAGTGCGGCTGAAATACCTGAACCATTAGTCATTTCTACTACACCAGAGATTTTCAATATGGATGTGGTGCAAACAGATGTACCACTAAAACAAGGAAGAATAACTGTGAACACTTTTTATGGAGGTGTAACAGGAATACCGGGCTTTGGAACAGTTTGGGGAGAATTTTATCCAACACAAAGAAGAGTGACTGTTTATGCATATGGAAAAGAAAGAAACACAAGAACGGGTAATCCAGGAACAACCGTTCGGGTAACCGCCCCTAGAGCATTTTCTGGAAATACATCTGGCTGGTGGTGGGCATAGAAAGAAGTGCGGCTGATCCAGCCGCTTCTTTCTTCTAAACGATGAAAAAAATCTATCGCTTCTTTTTTCTATTCACAGTCACCAGTTTTTTATATGCTATTTCTTTTGCTGGAACCGAAATGATCAAATCAGCGATTCCAGAAATCCATTCATCGATCATCATCGAAGCAGCGAGTGGTGAAGAAAATCAGCAGGAAATGTACCAGACGATTGCGAAATATGCTAGAGAAAAGCAATTGGATCTCCATAAGATCCTCTTTCGAATCGGCAAAGATGGGGAAACGTATAAAGATATCTATACGTTTGGTAAAGAAGGGTATTCGACCTATAGCTTTTCCCCTATAGCATCCGATTATCCTATCAATTTTTATGATTCTTCGAAACTATCTACTGAAGAAGTACTTGGCGGTTATATGATCACAGAGGAACCGCCTGCCAATATGATCGAAGAATTTTATGATATGGGGATGGAAATAACGATTGAAAGGGCACAATGGCCGCTTTATCTAGCTTCAGGTTTGCTATTAAGTATCGGTCAATTGTTCTGTATGCTTTTCTTGTGCTTATTCTTAGCTCTATTATTCTATAAGTCCTCTATGAGAAAGAAAGTCGGGATTCTCGAAACACTTGGACGAAGCAAAGCAAAACTAGTGTGTAAAGATAGTTTGATAGATGCGGCCATCTTCACGGTTATTTTAGCTGGCTTTGCATGGTTTTATCCCTATCTGCACTTTCTTTATCCCCAGATCCTGTTATGGGGGATCATTGGAATCATCATCATGCGCATATCAAGCAGCTGGGTGATTTATTCATGGGGATCGATCGCCGATAAAATAAAAGGACATAAACCGTATAGATGGCTGTTCTACACGAATCACCTTATCAAGGCCGCCTTGCTTGTATTTATCGTAGTAAGCGGGAATATGATCTTGTCTAGTATGGATGAGAACAAACAGCTAGAACAGCAATTAGCTTATTGGAATGACATTCCTGATTATTATCACTTGAGATTTAGTAATATCACGACCAAATTACCAGATAATTCTAGAAATTTTACGAGAGAAGAAAGAAAAAAAGAAGCGAAAAGGATCAATCAGGACATGCTTCCTTTATTAGAACGAGCAGAACAATCAGGTGGGATCCTTTTGAGAGATAATGAATTTGGCCATACGAGTGACGTTCTTACCTACATTCAAAATGATGCTTATTGGTTAGTCAACCATAATGCCGTACACGAATTGAAAGTCAAAGATATACATGGAAAACCAATCTATCCATTAGAAGATACCTTCTTCTATGTGTTGATCCCAGAAAATAAAAAGCAATACACGGATCTGATCGTTAAAATGGCAGAAGATGAAATCACTTTTTACCAGAATTCCTTCGAGTATGAACAAGGCGAGTATCAGGGGGAATTAAAGGTGATCTATACCCAATCGAATCAAATCATCTTTAATTATAATTTTGATTTACTTGAGAATATCTTTTCTTTCAATCCGATCATTGTCTCCATTTCTTTGCCTTTGATCCAACCTAATATAGAGATATGGATAAGTGAGGTATCGAACGGCTCCTATTTGTTTCGAAATGGTCGAGAAGTTCAAGTGTTTATTGAAGAGAATGGCATTGAAGATGATTTTTACGGCCTAACATCTGTGAAAGACAGAATTAGCGAAGTAATTACGAAAGCGCGTTCAGAATTTTACACAGCACTAGGCGTGTTCTTACTGATTCTTATCAGTTTTGTTGCTATTGAACTATATGCGAGCATGATTTATGCAGAAGTAAATAAGAAAAAATCATTTTTAGCGTACATTACTGGTAAACCGCTGTTCCAGCGTCACAAAACTTACTATTTCATGACGGCGGGGATATCTTCAGGTGTTTTAGGGATCTTACTCATATGGCAGAAGGACTTATGGCCGATTGCACTGGCTGTATTCAGCTTTGAGCTGTTTTTGCTACTCCCAACGACTTATCTATCTGAGAAAAAGCAACGGCTGGAGGTGATCAAAAATGATTGATGTTAGAAAAATCACAAAAAAATACAAAGAGAAAACAATCTTTGAACACCTTTCTTTTTCTGTGCCCGCGGGTTCTATGCTTGCTATCACAGGAGAAAGTGGGATAGGTAAAACAACTTTATTGAATTGTTTAGGCCAGCTGGAAACGATAAATGAAGGGGAAATCTTGATCAATGGCCAAAAAATCAGCCGAAAAAACAGAAAAACATTTTTTCGGGAACAAGCTGGTTTTTTATTTCAAAACTATGCACTGATCGACAACGAAACAGTGAAGCAAAACTTGACCTTGGTCTCAAAAGAGGAGCAGAAAATCAAAGAATCCCTCGAAAAATTTCAGGTAGACCATTTGATAGACAAAAAAATATTTCTCTTAAGCGGAGGAGAACAGCAGCGAGTTGCTCTTGCTCGTTTATTTTTGAAAGAACCAAAGATCATCTTTGCAGATGAGCCAACAGCCTCTCTTGATCAAAAGAACAAAGGAATCGTCCTTCAAGCATTACAAGAACTGAATGCAAAAGGAGCTACGGTCCTTGTGGTCACCCATGATCCAACATTGGCAGCAGAATTCGATCATGTGTTGGACATGAATGAATGGAAGAAATCAATCCAATAAACCTTATTTATGTGTTCATTCTGTTGGTTTTGTCTGATAGTTTACCAGTGATTGGACTGTTTTTTTCAATCGTTTTATTGAAAAGTCATCAGCCAAAGATTCACCCACGATGGATAAAATGGTGTGTGTTCATTTCGCTCCTTTTTCAAGTGTTACTAACGGTGTTTCTTCTATTGAGCATTCATGTTTCAGAGGTTCAGCTAGGACCCGTCCAAGAAGTCATTGAAGACATACGAGAATAAGGGATTGTACAAAAAAAGGAATGTGACAATAGTCGTGTCACATCCTTTTTTTGTATGAACAGTGTTCAATCAGCTATTCCACGGTATTCGTTCAAGAAACGGCAAAATATGAGAAGCTGTCTTTTTGTTTATTTCTCTAATACTCCGAACTAAACGGCTTTTTCACAACCTCTCGTCAATCACTAGGATTATTAAAGCTTTACTTACCTTTTACCCGAACCATTTCAAATTTAACAAAAAACCAGTATAATAAGGAAGTATCGAAAAAATATCCATAAAAGGAATGTGGAAAATGGACAACCAGCTGACAAAAGAACTAAAAGAAAATTATAACATCGTTTTTCACGATCTAAATTTGCTTGAACAAGCTTTTACCCATTCATCCTATGTGAATGAGCATCGCAATCTGCAATTATCGGATAATGAACGACTTGAATTTTTGGGAGATGCCGTTTTAGAATTGATGGTTTCTCAGTATTTATTCCGTTTATATCCTCATTTGCCAGAAGGAAAATTGACAAAAACACGAGCAGCGATCGTTCGCGAAGACAGCTTATCGAAATTTGCCAAAGAATGTCACTTTGATCAATATGTTCTGTTGGGCAAGGGAGAAGAGAATTCAGGAGGACGTACGCGACCAGCATTGCTTTGCGACCTATTCGAAGCTTTTTTAGGCGCGTTATATCTTGACCAAGGATTCGACACGACCCATGCGTTCATCGAAAAAGTGATTTTTCCTAAAGTCAAAGCAGGTGCTTTTTCACATGAGATGGATCATAAAACAAAATTGCAAGAAGTCTTGCAAAAATCAGGTGATGTATCGATCGAATACCGATTGATCAATGAAGAAGGTCCAGCTCATGAACGAGTATTTTGGATCGAAGTTTATGTAGATGATCAATTGATTGGCACTGGACAAGGAAAATCGAAAAAATTAGCAGAACAAGCTGCGGCGGAAAATGCATTAGCAGCACTGTAAAAGTAAGTGAGGGAAAGCTTTGTATTTGAAACGAATTGAAATAGCCGGTTTTAAATCATTTGCAGACAAGACAGTCATTGATTTTGAAAACAGCGTCACAGCAGTGGTTGGACCAAATGGCAGCGGAAAAAGCAATATTACAGAAGCTATCCGCTGGGTATTAGGAGAACAATCTGCTAAAAGTTTGCGAGGCGGAAAAATGCCGGATATCATCTTTGCCGGTTCCGATACCCGAAAGCAGCTGAATATTGCAGAAGTCACAGTGATTTTAGACAATAGTGATCATTATCTGCCATTGGAGTACAATGAGATCAGTGTAACCCGCCGTTATCGACGGACTGGGGAAAGCGAGTTTTTCATCAATAAACAAAGCTGCAGATTAAAAGATATCCAAGAATTGTTCTTAGATTCTGGATTAGGAAAAGAATCATTCTCAATCATTTCTCAAGGAAAAGTAGAAGCGATTTTCAGTAGTAAACCGGAAGACCGTCGTGGGATCTTTGAAGAAGCAGCTGGTGTGTTGAAATACAAGCAGCGGAAAAAGAAAGCAGAACAAAAGCTTTTTGAAACAGAAGACAACCTCAGCCGCGTCCAAGACATCATCCATGAATTGGAAGAACAGTTAACTCCTTTGGCCGCCCAGAGTGAGGCAGCAAAGGAGTTTTTACAGCTAAAAGAAACACTGACTCAAACCGATGTTTCTTTGATGGTTGCTGAAATCAAGACAGCAAAAAAAGATTGGGACAACAAACAAGCACAGCTTGCGAAATTCAATCTAGAATTAGGTAAACTATCTGAGTCGATCCAAGAACAAGAATCCATTTTGGCGAAGCAGCGTAAAGAAAATGCGCAAGCCGACCGTCTGATCGAAAAAAATCAGCAAGTATTATTAGATCTTTCGGAAAAACTGAAGCAGACAGAAGGACAAAAAGATGTTTTGCAGGAGCGGACAAAGCATACACAAAAAAGCTCGCAAGAATATCAAACTTCATTAGCAGAAGCACAAAAAAAGGTTAAACATTTTGAAAAGCTTCAAGAAAGCTTGATGAAAGAAGCAGCAGAAAAAGAAACAGAGATCCAAAAAGCTGAAGCAAATCTCATAAAAACACAGCAAGAATTAGAAAAATACCAAAAATCAACGAAAGAATTATTGGCAGAATTAAGAGATCAATATGTTGATTTAATGCAAGAACAAGCAGCTGTAGGAAACGAACTGAAGTATCTGGAACGTCAATATGTACAAGAAACAGCAAAAAGCAAGCAGACGTTAGCCAAGCAATCGGAAGTAGAAGCATCAGTAGACCGATTGATCTTACAGAAAGAAGAATTGATACAAAAGCAGGCGCAGCTAAAATCATCTTTAACTGAAACAAAAGAGAAGTTAGAAATGATCCAACGAAACGGGAAAAAGTTCCAAGAAGCATTAGCAAAAGAACAGCCTAAAATGTATCAATTGATGAATCAAGTCCAGCAGCTGCGTGCTCGTCAGAAAAGCCTTCAAGAGATCCAAGAAAACTATTTTGGTTTTTACCAAGGCGTTCGATTGGTCTTGCAGCATAAACAGCAGCTTTCCGGTATTGTCGGAGCAGTAGCTGAACTGATCGACGTCCCTGCAGATTTCACGTTAGCCATCGAAACAGCTTTAGGTGGAGCAGCTCAACATGTTATCGTTGAAAATGAAAAAGATGCTCGGCAAGCCATCACGTATTTGAAACAGCAAAGAGGAGGAAGAGCAACATTCCTTCCGCTGACGACAATCAAACCAAGACAGTTACCAGCTCATATATTGACACAAGCGGCAGCTATAGAAGGGTTTATAGGGATTGCCAGTGAACAAGTTGCTTATCCTGATCAAATCCAAACAGTGGTTCAAAACCTGTTAGGAACGATCCTTTTAGCAAAAGACTTAACTAGTGCCAATGCGATCGCACAAACGATCCGCTATCAATACCGAGTGGTTTCCTTAGAAGGTGACGTGATGAATGCCGGAGGATCCATGACAGGTGGAGCGAACAAACGAGGAAACCAAGGCAGTTTGTTTGTACAAAACCAAGAATTGAAACAGTTGACTAGTGAATTCGAAGAAGCAGATAAACAACTTCAAGTGCAAGAAAAGAAAGTTCAGGAGCTGCAACAAGAAACAGCTCGTTTAGCCGAAGAACAAGAAGTTTTGCGTACACGAGGCGAACAATTACGTTTTGAAGAACAAGAAGCGACAAATCAGCTGCAAAACATCATAAACGAACTTGAACGTTTTGAAAAAGAAAAGCAAATCTCAACTTTTGAGACACGTGAGCTACAGCAGTTTATCGAAGATTACGAAAAACAAACGAACGAGTTGAAAGACAAACAAACAGATCTTGAAACGCAACGTCAACAAATCGACGAAGAAATCAAATCTTTAAGTCAAGAAAGTGACCAGATGGAAGCCAGAAGAGCACAAGTGCAAAGTCAAAAAGCACAAGAACAAGCAGATCTTGCTGTCTTGAAAGAGCAGTTTAATCATCTGCAGATCCAGCTCCGCGGTGCCCGAGTCCAAAAAGCAGAGGCAATCGAACGCCAAGAAGCGATAGAAAAACAGTTGGCGACATTGACAGCAGACTTTTCTGATCATGAAGTCACAGAAGAAAGTTTGGAAAAACAAATTAACGAATTATCTGCTCAGCGAGAAACATTAAAAGCCGAGTTGGCAAAAGCCAAAGAGCAGCGAGATAGAAGGCAAAGGGAGATCGATGAGCTTGAAGCAGTCTTGGCAGAGCGTAATCGTGAGCAAAAAGCACGACTGTCGGAACAATCCAAATTAGAAGTCCAAAAAGACCGAGCTGAAATGATTTTAGATAATCATTTGACCTATCTGCAGTCAGAATATCAGCTGACATTTGAGAAAGCTTCCCACGACTATCAAGAAACAACCAATATTGAAGACAGCAGAATAAAGGTTGCCTCCTTAAAAGAACAAATTGAAAAACTGGGGCCAGTAAACTTAAATTCAATCGAACAATACGAACAAGTCAGTGAAAGACATACCTTCTTAGCGACACAGCGAGATGATCTGTTAGCAGCGAAAAACCAGTTGTTTGAAACGATGGATGAGATGGATGATGAAGTGCGGACAAGATTCAAAGAAGTATTTGAAGCTATCCGTCAAGAATTCAAAATTGTCTTTCCCAATATGTTTGGCGGCGGTAAAGCTGAATTAGTACTGACAGAACCAACTGATCTGCTGAAAACAGGTATTGAGATTGAAGTACAACCTCCTGGCAAGAAACTGCAAAGTTTAAGTTTGCTTTCCGGAGGAGAACGAGCACTTACAGCCATTGCGCTGCTCTTTTCTATTATCCGTGTCTGTCCTGTTCCGTTTTGTATCTTAGATGAGGTAGAAGCAGCGTTAGATGAAGCAAATGTAAAACGTTTTGGTCGTTACTTAAGCGACTTCCAAGATGACACACAATTTATCGTAGTCACACACCGCAAAGGAACGATGGTCGCAGCAGATGTACTGTACGGAGTGACGATGCAAGAATCCGGTGTATCAAAAATCGTTTCTGTACGGATGGAAGATATCAATGAAGAGGCGAAAATCAACGAAACGAAAGTGTAGGAACGAAAATGATCAAATTAGTAGCAATCGATTTGGATGGTACATTATTAAATGAACAAAAGCTGATTTCAGATGAGAATAAACAAGCATTAGCACAAGCAAAACAGCAAGGGGTCAAGATCGTTCTATGTACAGGACGCCCCTTAGCGGCGATGGCGCATTATCTGCAAGAATTAGGGCTGGTAGATGAGGGTGATTACAGCATCACTTTCAACGGCGGTTTAGTACAAAAAAACGATACTGGTGAAATCATGGAAAAGAAAGTGATGGAAGTATCAGATATCCAACGCTTATACAAATTGGCTCAGCAATTGGATCTGCCACTAGATGTTTTGTCTGACAATGTGGTTTTACAGCTGCCTAGTGCCCCAAGAAAGCAATCCTTGTACAATGTGTTGAATAAGCTGCTGCAATTCCAACCAGCGGATATAAGCGATATTACAGATGAATTTGTGCTTAATAAGGCAGTAATCGCTTATGACCAAGAAGAATTAGATCCTAAAATCAAAGAAATACCAGTAGAATTCCATGAAATGTATGAGATCATCAAAACGAGAAGTATGCTTTTGGAATTTATGCCAAAAGGTGTCACAAAAGCTTATGGTATTTCTTTATTGGCAAAAGATCTTGGTTTGAAACAAGAAGAAATCATGGCAATCGGTGATGAAGAAAATGATTTACCGATGATCCAATACGCTGGTCTAGGCGTAGCGATGGAGAATGCTGTGCCTTTCGTCAAAGAAGCAGCAGATTTTGTGACAGTCAGCAATGAAGAAAATGGCGTAGCCAAAGTGATCCAAAAATTTGTATTAGATTAGGGGGGAGTCAAATGGGATTTTTTGATAAAATCAAGCGTGCTTTTACTGGCGAAGAGAAAACGGAAGAAGTTGAAGTACAGGAGAAGTACGACAAGGGTTTAGAAAAGACGCGTAAAACATTTGGTGAACGGATGAATGAGCTGTTTGCCAATTTTCGAACAGTCGATGAAGACTTTTTTGAAGAATTAGAAGAAACACTTATCGGGGCAGATGTAGGTTTTGAAACAGCGATACGAATCACCGAAGCGTTACGTCAAGAAGTGAAACTCAGAAATGCGAAAAAATCGGCAGAAGTTCAAAATGCGATCATCGAGAAACTTGTGGATCTCTATGAAGCGGAAGGAATCAATGAAGTAAATGAACTAAATATCCAAGAAGACGGACTAACAGTTATTTTGTTTGTCGGCGTCAATGGTGTAGGGAAAACAACAAGTATTGGTAAACTTGCTCATCAGTTCAAAAACGAAGGTAAAAAAGTATTGATGGCAGCAGCAGATACCTTCCGTGCTGGAGCAATCGACCAATTAGTTGTCTGGGGCGAACGCGCTGGTGTTGAAGTTGTTCGTGGCAATGCAGGCGGCGATCCAGCAGCTGTCGTATTCGATGCTTTGGAAAGAGCAAAGACAGAGCAGGCAGATGTTTTATTAGTTGATACTGCAGGCCGACTGCAAAATAAAGTGAACTTGATGAACGAATTAGAAAAAATAAAACGAGTAATCCAGCGGGAATTACCAGAAGCACCCCAAGAAACACTACTTGTATTAGATGCAACAACTGGTCAAAACGCGATGGTTCAAGCAAAACAATTCAAAGAAACAACAGATGTGACCGGTCTTGTTTTGACAAAATTAGATGGTACAGCAAAGGGCGGTATCGTACTTGCTATCCGTAATGAACTGCATTTACCAGTGAAATTGGTCGGGTTGGGTGAAGGCATCGATGACTTGGAGCCGTTTGATCCAAACGATTTTGTCGTTGGATTATTCAAAGGATTACTAAAAGAAGAATAACCCATGTCTAAAAAGCAGGAGCTGTAACAAAAGTTGCAGCTCCTTGTTTGAATGATTGTTTTTAACATAGCTGTGTTTTTGATGCCTTCATTTTTATACTTATTTGTAAGCGGTTCTCAAACAATTTCGTTCTTTTTCTTAGACTTTTTGATTATAATTAGATTCATATGAATTGGAGGTCACTTAATGATGAATTTTAAGCAATTATTATTGCATGTCAATGCGCGCCCTTTTATCGACCAAGCTCGATTTGGTATAGAACGGGAAGGACAGCGGGTTGATCTTGCAGGAAATCTAGCAAAAACCGATCATCCAGCAATCTTTGGCGATCGATCCTATCACCCCTATATCCAAACAGATTTTAGCGAAACACAAACAGAAATGATCACCCCTGTTACCGATTCTATTCCCGAATTATTTCAGTATCTGGCTGCTGTTTATGATGTGACTGCTCGTTCTATACCGAAAGAAGAGATGATCTGGCCATTAAGTATGCCACCTGCCTTACCGGAAAAAGACGAAGAAATCATTATTGCAAAATTAAAAAATTTCGAAGATGTTTTGTATCGACGTTACTTAGCAAAAGAATACGGGAAGCGAAAACAAATGGTGAGCGGTATCCATTTCAATTTTGAATTTGGCGATGAGTTGCTAAGAACATTGTTCAGCCATCAGGAAGAATTTCAAGATTTTTCTGAATTCAAAACAGAACTTTATTTGAAAACAGCGAGAAACTTTATGCGCTATCGCTGGATGATCACTTATTTATTCGGTGCTTCACCGATGAGTGAGAAGAACTATTTTATAAATGAATCACATCCGCAAGAACCTGTTCGCAGTATTCGCAACAGTGCGCTGGGGTATACGAATCATCCAAATGTGAAAGTTTCCTATGCTTCTATGAAACAGTATTTAGCAGATATTGAGCGAATGATCGAAGAAGGGAAACTTTCAGAGGAGAAAGAATTTTATACACCGCTTCGTTTCCGAGGTGGAAAGAAAGTCGCAGATTTAGCAACAACAGGCGTTCGTTATATTGAATTGCGGAATATCGATCTGAATCCTTATGCAAGGCTGGGAATCAATCCAGAACAAGTTCGTTTCTTACAATTATTCCTGATGTATATGCTATGGACAGAAGAAAAAGAAGACAGTGACCAATGGGTGGCAGAAGGTACGACTCGAAATAACAAAGTAGCACTAGAACAACCATCAGATCAAACAGAATTTCATCAAGAAGGTAGAGAAATTCTTGAAGGGATGAAGCAAATGCTGGTTGAATTGGATTGGTTGGATTCTCTTTATTTAGTAGAGGAAGCATTGACTCAAATGGATTATCCAGAACAAACGTTAGCAGCGAAACTCTATCAAGAAGCACAGCTATCGAGTCAGCAAGAAGTTGCTGTGGCATTGGGGCATCAATATTATAAAGAAAGTCATGAACGTCCCTATCAGTTGGCCGGTTTTCGCGAAATGGAACTTTCTACTCAGATATTTATGTTCGATGCCATCCAAAAAGGCGTCCAAGTCAAAGTATTAGATGAGTCGGATCAATTTTTGCGTCTGCAATTCCAAGACCATGTAGAATATGTGAAAAATGCAAACATGACAAGTAAGGACAGCTATATCGTTCCACTTATCATGGAAAACAAAACAGTAACGAAAAAAGTTTTAAAAGAAGCTGGGTTCCGAGTACCAGGAGGCGCAGAATTTTCATCCATGGAAGAAGCCGTAAAAGCTTATCCAAGATTTGCCGATCAGGCATTTGTGATCAAACCTAAGTCCACAAATTACGGATTAGGTATCACGATTTTCAAGGAAGGGGCTGATCTGGAGGATTATCAAGCAGGATTGGCGATTGCTTTTCGTGAAGACAGCTCGGTTTTAGTAGAAGAATTTATGCCGGGAACGGAATATCGTTTCTTTGTAATCGGTGGAGAAGTCCAAGCCATCATGTTGCGAGTCCCTGCTAATGTTATTGGTGACGGTATCCGAACAGTGAAAGAACTTGTTGAAGAAAAAAATAGTGACCCTTTGCGTGGAACGAATCATCGTGCACCGTTGGAATTGATCCAATTAGGCGAATTAGAACAATTGATGTTGAAAGAACAAGGGTTAACGATCGAATCAGTTCCCCAAGCCAATCAAATTGTTTATCTAAGGGAGAACTCAAATATCAGTACGGGCGGTGATTCGATCGATATGACTGATGAATTTTCTGAAGCTTACAAAAAAATCGCCGTTTCTGCGGTAGAAGCACTAGGAGCTAAAATCAGTGGTATTGATTTGATCATACCAGATAAAGAAATCGATCCTACAACCGATAAAAAAGCATACGGGATCATCGAAGCAAATTTCAATCCAGCGATGCATATGCATGTTTATCCTTTTGCAGGAAAAGGCAGAAGATTGACGATGAATGTATTGAAATTGTTATATCCTGAAATATTTTAAACGAAAAAGCTTTTGACAGATTGTCCTATTTGATGTCGATCTGTTCAAAAGCTTTTTTGCATGTAAAAATTTATGTGTTTTTTCGTTTTAAAATAAACGATCCCAGAAACTTTTTTTCTTTTTTGGTTTTTCTTTTTCAGATGGCGAAGAGTTTTCTTCTGGGTATTTTTTTTCGATATCGATCACAGGTTCATTTACTGCTTCTTTTGCTGTTAAGAGCAATCCGAATTCCTCAGGATTTGCAGTGACGTAATCGTTGACTACAGTAAATCGGCTATTGTTTTTCGTTGCTAGCTGGATATATTGGTTTTGGACAGAAAGGGGTAGAGCCCCATTCAAGAGTATGGAAGCATCTGGATGTTTTTTGAGTTCTTTTAAAAAGTTTTCTTTGTTTTTCGGGTGGATCATTTCAGCAACAGTCATACTAAGATAGCAACGTTCCCTGAATGTCCCTAAATATTTATGCTGTTCTTCAGGGTTCACTAAAGGTGTACCATAAAGTCCCTTATCCAAATGGCTTTTTACATCATCTTGTGCCATAAAAAATACCCTCCTTCTTCTCTTTGTCTTTCTTACGATTATAGCATATTCCCAATAATACCTAAAACATATGAAAAAGCGGTTGCTTTTGTTCAACGATTCACTTAAAATAAGAATGAAAATCATTCTCAATTAGAAAGGTGGATTGGATGCGCTACGGACGACTAGTAGCATTATTAGTTATTTTAAGTAGTATTTCATTGTTCATTGGAGTATCAAATGTACAATTGTCAGAATTGCTCCAGTTAAATGGGCAAAGTTTACAAATTTTGCTAGCGACTCGTTTGCCGCGAACGATTTGTTTGATCCTTGTGGGAGCGACTAGTAGTATTTGTGGGTTGATTATGCAACATTTGACCCAAAATAAATTTGTTTCACCAACGACTGCGGGCACGATGGATAGTGCGCGTTTAGGTATTTTAGTGGCCATGATTTTCCTACCTGGTGCATCCTTGATCGTCCGATCCTTGACTGCATTTTGCTTTGCTTTTGCAGGAACATTGCTTTTTTTATCCCTTACGCGATTGTTCCCCCAGAAAAATCAATTGATGCTTCCGTTGATTGGGGTCATGTTAGGGAATATCATTGGTTCAGTTGCTACTTTTTTTGCTTATCAATTCCAGTTGGTACAAAATATGACTTCGTGGCTTCAAGGGAATTTTGCGACTGTGATACGAGGAAATTATGAGTTACTGTATGCTGTTGTTCCATTGCTGCTCTTGGTTTGGCTATTTGCTTACCAATTTACGATTATTGGTCTGGGCGAATCGTTTGCAGTAAATTTGGGAATAGATTACCAGAAGATGCAGTTTTTAGGCATTGGCTTGGTTTCATTGGCTAGTGCAGTCATGTTGATCATGGTGGGAAGCATTCCTTTTATCGGAGTGATTATTCCGAATCTTGTCTCTAGAATATATGGAGATCAAGTGCACAAAACCATTGGCGTAACTGCTTTAGCAGGTAGTTTGTTCTTAGTATTTTGCGATCTTGTCGCTCGTGTGTTGATTTTTCCTTATGAAATACCAGTCAGTGTGATCGTTGGAATCATCGGTGGGGCTATCTTCCTTTGTCTTCTGATAAGGGGGCGACGATATGCTTAAAAAAAAGCCGTCTATTTTTATTGGTATGCTTGTTCTTGTTCTATTTGTTACAGGAGTGTACTTGATGATCCATACATATGGAAACTGGCATTTTGCGTGGGTATTGAGGAGCAAGAAAATTTTTACATTTATCCTTGTCTCGCTAGCTGTCAGCAGTGCTACGATCAGCTTTCAGACAATTACGCATAACCAGTTTTTGACTCCTTCCGTATTGGGACTTGAGTCGTTATACGTCCTTGTCCAAACGGTCCTTTTCTTCTTTATCGGAGGAGTGACGATGCTTCAGCAGACAGGTACAGGTTTTTTCTTATTGAACGTTGGGCTGATGGTCGGGTTGAGTCTGTTGTTATTTTTCTTTCTTTTGAAAAAAATGAAAGCAAATCTTTTTTTGTTACTGATGTCAGGGATGATTTTAGGCACGCTTTTTGGTAGTGTCAGTACCTTTTTACAAGTCATCATGGATCCAAATGAATATGATTTGCTTCAAGGGAGATTATTTGCAAGTTTTGGCAATATCCAAAGCCAGTATCTTTTGCCTGCTTCTTTGATCATTATCGGCTGCTGGTTCCTGTTATTTCGATATCGACATGTGCTAGACGTTTTCCATCTTGGGAATGAACAAGCTGTAAACCTTGGGATAGACACAGATCGATTTGAATTTTTTATTTTATGTTGTGTCAGTCTTTTGACAGGAACAGCAACGGCTCTTGTAGGTCCAGTTACTTTTTTAGGGTTTATTGTCGCAAATGTCAGTTACCGTATATTTTCTACTTATCGTCATGGTCTGCTATTTATCGGAAGCTTTCTAATAGCTATGCTGTTTCTGACAGGCGGACAGCTCGCAGTAGAGCAGATTTTCGGCTGGAATACAACAGTGAGTGTCGTTGTTGAATTTGTCGGAGGAATTTATTTTGTCACAAAATTGATTCGCGAAAGGAAGAGTATCCTATGATCGATTTACAAAAGGTCAATAAACTGTACCATGGAAAATCAGTGGTCAAAGATGTACAGTTAACGATTCCTGAAAAGAAGTTGACTGCTTTTATCGGTCCAAATGGTGCTGGAAAGTCAACAGTGTTGTCGATGATCAGTCGTTTGATACCAAAAGATACAGGTGAAATCTATTTAGACCATAACGAAGTAAAGGCTTGGAGATCCAATGAATTAGCCAAAAAATTGTCGATCCTGCGACAATCGAATGAAATAAATGTCCAAATCACCGTGAAAGAATTAGTAGAATTTGGACGATTTCCTTATACGAAAGGAAAATTGACGACAAAAGATCAGAAAATCGTTCAGGAATCACTGGAACACCTCGGGCTAGAAGAAATAGCAGATCAATCGATTGACACTCTTTCAGGAGGTCAACTCCAACGTGCGTATATTGCAATGGTGCTAGCGCAAGACACGGATTATATTTTACTGGATGAACCTTTGAACAATCTAGATATGAATTTTGCGGTTCAAATCATGCAGATTTTAAAAAATTTAGTACAAAAAATCGGAAAAACGATTGTTATTGTTCTTCATGATATCAACTTTGCTGCAAGTTATGCAGACGAAATTATTGCAATGAAAGATGGGAAGTTATTCACGCAAGGAACGACCCAAGAAATGATAAAAAAAGATGTATTGGATGAATTGTACGAAATGGACATACGGATTTGTGAGATTGAAGGCCGCAGATTCTGTCTTTATTTCTAAAACTAACATTAGGAGAGAAGAGATGAAAAAATTAGTAGTAGGTATCTTGATTCTAGCATCATTTGGTTTAGCAGCATGTGGAAATAGTAACAACACCAGTCAGGCAGACACAAAGAAAAGCAGTACGCAAGCTGAAACGGCATTAACGATAAAAGACAGTAATGGTGATCAAATCGAGGTGCCAAAGAATTCTGAAAAAGTCGTCGTATTCGATAATGGTTCTTTAGATACGATGGATGCTCTTGGTGTTGGAGATAAGGTAGTTGGAGCAGCTACGAGCAGCCTTCCTGAGTATCTTTCCTCCTATAAAAAAGTGGAATCAGCAGGTGGGATCAAAGAACCAGACTTAGAAAAAATCAATCAACTTCAGCCAGATCTGATCATCATTTCTGGTCGGCAAAGAGATTTTCAAAAAGATCTAAGTCAAATCGCTCCGACCATTTTCCTTTCTTTAGATGCGAAAAAGCCATGGGAATCTTTCCAGCAAAATGTCACTACTTTAGGGGAGATCTTTGGCAAGCAAGAAGAAGCCAAAACTCAATTAGAGGAATTATCCAATGCAATCGATCAGACGAAAAAGAAAGCAGAAGCGTCTGACAAAAAAGCACTAGTCACACTTGTGAATGAAGGGCAATTATCAGCCTATGGATCAGGTTCTAGATTTGGTTTCATCCATGATTTATTTGGCTTTGAACAAGCAGATGATCAAATCGAAGCATCCACTCACGGTCAAAGTGTTTCTTATGAATATGTGCTAGAAAAAAATCCGGATATCTTATTTGTGGTAGACCGAACAAAAGCTATCGGTGGAGACGATAGCAAAGATGATATTTCTGCCAATGAACTGGTAGCACAAACGAATGCTGGTAAAAATCAGCAGATCATCTCCCTTGAACCAGATGTCTGGTATTTAAGCGGGGGCGGTTTAGAATCAATGAAACTGATGATTGAAGATGTGGATCAAGCATTTAAGTAGAATCAATAATAATCGAAAAAATTGAACCGACCTCTAAAAGTTAGATTTTCCAGCTAATTTTTAGAGGTCGATTTTTATGTGTTTGGGCAATCTTTTTTCTTTAATACTAAGGTCAGAGCGCTGATTTCATAACCTCTATTCACGCATGTGTCTCAGCAAGCGGTTGATAGTTGATGATCTGCATTTTTCGATAAAAATCGGCGGGAAGCTTACTCCAACGTTTTAATAATTGATAGAAATAACTTTCTTCTGCTTTGATCTTATACTCGCTTAATATCAATCCAAAACTATTCGTTTGTTTTGCAGCTAATTTTTTATAGATATCCAATGCTTTTGTTTTATCTTCATTGACAAAAAGTGTTTTTACTTCAATATAAGAACCCTCGATGTTTTGTGTTTCTTCGATAAAATAGATACTTTTTATATATTCTTTCATAGTGATTCCTCCAAAGAAGTCTTTTTATTTGATAAGTTTACTTTACCGAAGAGTTGCTAATAATCCGTGAACAAAAAGTTATTCTTTTTCCAATAGTTATTAAGGGATGTTTATTTTTTAGAATATATTTTGTTATTTAAGGAATGGATAAGGTTGGACAAATAACAGGTTGCTTTTTGGGGCCTGCTTCGCTATAGTAGAGAAAAAATAACGAAAGAAGCGGATTTAGATGGGAGAAGAAATTAAAACAGACCTTGTACTGGCAGAAAATCAATGGATAGAAACAGAACGACTTATTTTACGACCCGTCACTTTAGCAGATACAGAGGATGTATATGAATATGCAAGTGATGAGGTAACGACACGGATCCTCTTTCCCGCAAACCAATCATTAGCTGAAACAAGAGCAAATATTGCTACATCCTTTATAAAGGACCCTTTAGGAAAATATGGTATAGAACTAAAAAAATCAGGTAAACTGATCGGAACGACAGATATCCGTGTGAATGACCATAACGGGACTGCCGAAATTGGTTATGCGCTAAATTCTGCCTATTGGGGTAATGGCTATATGCCTGAAGCTACCGCTGCTTTGCTGAAACTAGGTTTCGAACAATTAGATCTTGTAAGGATCTTTTCTACCCATGACGTGAGAAATTCCAATTCGGGACGGGTAATGGAGAAGTTACATATGAAAAAAGAAGGATTGATCTCAGATGCTGAGCGAAGAAATGGTGAAGTGGTTTCTTTAGTGATAAGAGGAATCACAAGATCCGAATGGTTGGCTCTCCAACAAACAGAAAACAGCTAAAACCAGACAAATTAGTTGCATCTGATGAATAAAGTGATTATTCTATGACGTGAGGTGATACAGATGAAATTAGAAGTGACAAAAGAAGCACAAGAAGTATTGAAAAATAAATTAGAAGCAGATGATCAACTGTTATTAGATATCGAAAACGGCGACGGTCCATTTGCAGAAAGCCAAGTCAGTTGCCAATTAGACACGGCATTTCGATTGATCATTGTCAAAAAAGATACACAAACAGATCTAAGTCTTTATTCTGTAGTGGCTGATACACCAGTTGGACCAATCAAAATCAAAGACAGTGCAATACTTTACATGGATGATCCATCAACACTTGCTTTAGAACCAACTTATAATAGTTTACAATTAAAAGGACCCAGCGGCTTGAGAAAAGGCAACTTGCAAGTTGTTCGAAAAGACTAGAGGGATAAAATGGGAAAATTGGCGATCATCAGCGACTTACATGTGGACATCAATAAATTCGGCGAATCAGAGCTGAGGCAGCTTTGGCAAGTTTTGCAAAAGCACAAGATCACTCGGCTTCATCTAGCCGGAGATACGGCCAATAAAGTAGATCGTTGCCTAGCTGTTGTCGAATTTTTCGTCAATAAAGGATTATCTACGACCTTTCATTTCGGCAATCACGAGTTGGCAGATGTGCCCAATGAACAGATGATGGACCATTTTCCAGACCCACATTTTTTAAATGAACGGTATATTGCTTTAAATGAGCAGACCGTTCTTTTAGGGATGAATGGCTGGTACGACTATCAGTTTTCTGAATTGAAAGATTACGATGCAATCGTACGAATGAAACGTTTGTATTGGTATGATCGATTCATCCAGCGTGGGAAAACAGATCTCGAGGTCAATGCAGAAATGCTTGCAGCTGCAAAAAATTTGCTAGACCAGTTGGAAGCAAAAAAACTTGAGGTCATTCTATCCACTCATTTCGTTCCTAAACGAGCATTTATCGTGTATCAATCTGCTCCTTATGAGCGTTGGAACAAATTAAATGCGTTTTTAGGATCAGAATCATTCGGAAAATTACTAGACCATTACTCAAATATCAAACAAGTAGTTTTTGGTCATACGCATCGGCGGTTCGAAGATCAGTTGATCCATGGAGCAATTTATAGTTGTCGACCATTCGGTTATTATTATGAATGGCAACTGACTCGTGATTTTGTTTTGAAAGAACAGTTGTTAGACAGCTATGATCCTATGAAATTACGTGTACTCTTGCGTGCCCATCACCCAGCTTTTCATGCCTATCAAACACAACATTTGCAAGAAGAATTTGAACAAGCGATGACGATCATTTCGTATTGAAAGAAACAGTTACACCTGTGTATGATTGATCGATAAACCATTCTAGAAAAACAAAAAAACTTGGTACACGAATGTTGTACCAAGTTTTTTTGTTTTTCTATATCTATGGCATCATGAGAGAAAGCAATAGTGGAAAACTCATTCTATTCAAGATAAATCAAGTCGTACCTTAGAAGATAATATAGGGATCTTCTTTCCAAATATTTCTTGATCTTCCGCAGTAATCATTGAGTCAGTGATTAGGTAGTCAGCGTCTTTTAAAGAATAAAAACTGTAAAAATCTTTTTTATTTATTTTGTGGTGATCAGCAACAATAAATCTCTGTTCAGCAATATTCAACGCACATTTTTGAGTTAATCCTTCGTCTTCATTTGAAGTATAGATAGCAGATGTATCTAATCCATTTACTCCGATAAAGCTTTTCATCACATGGATTCCTGAAATAAAATCATTTGCAATCGTCCCCACAAATGCACCAGTTTTACTCCGATAAGAACCGCCAATCAAAATCAATTCAAATCTTGAATCATGTTTGAATTTGTCGAATACATGTATGGAATTCGTGATAATCTTGGCATGGTTCACGGTTAAAAACTCATAGACCAGTTCGATGGTTGTACCTGCACCCAAAAAAACAGTCTCGTCTTCGAATATATTCTCAGCAATGATCTTTGCAATCTCCAATTTTTCATTGAGATGGATATGTTGTTTTTCTCGATGGCTTAGCTCAGTAAGTATATCGTTCTTATTGTCTTCAATAATTCTTGCACCGCCATGTACACGAATGATCAGTCCTTTATCTTCTAATTCTTGAAAGTCTCTGCGAACAGTCATGTCAGTTATTTTAAGTTCATTGACGATGTCTCTTACTTTTAAGAATTTATATTGGCTCAATAAATCCATCAAATACTTTTGACGTTCTTCTTTTATCATTTTTTTCTTGCCCCTCGTTCAAGTCCTTCTTTTATGTCCGAATTAAACATATTATATTTTGAAAATAAAGTCAATTTTAAACAGTAAATCTGCTATTGACAGGAATGGATTCTTCTTTTATGATGTGTTTGGAAGAAACAAAAACAAACAAAAATAAACAAAAAGGAGAAGTCGATGAATAAAGAAGAAGCAGCAATGATTGGATTTGAAGTAGTTGCATTTGCAGGAGAAGCACGATCCAAATTAATGGAAGCGCTTGAAGAAGCAGAAAAGAAAAATTTTGAGCAAGCAGAGCGGCTAGTAGAAGAAGCTCATACCAGTTTGATGCAGGCACATAAATCTCAAACACAAATGTTAGCAGCTGAAGCAAACGGTGAATCAGTCGAAATCGGTTTTATCATGGTCCATGCACAAGATCACTTGATGACGACGATGTTATTGAAAGATACGATCAGACATTTATTCAATATCTACAAAAAAGCGTAAGGGGGCAGAAGCAGTATGAAACAGCTGATACAAACAATCGAAAAGATGAAACCTCATTTTGAAAAGATTTCGAATAATCCTTACTTGAGAGCGATTAGAGATGGCTTTATCAGCCTTATACCAGTGATTCTTTTTTCAAGTTTCTTTTTGTTAGCTGCTTATGTTCCAAATGCTTTCGGTTTCCATTGGGATACATCAATCGAAACGATTCTAATGAAGGCTTACAACGGATCAATGGGTATTCTAGGTTTGCTTATGGCAGCTACTGTGACAAAAAGTTTGACGGAGACTTTTAATAATAAACTACCTAAAACCAATCAAATCAATCCTACTTCAACGATAATCGCAGCATTTATTGGATTTGTGATTATTGGCGTGGATGCGATTGAAGGCGGTTTCTCTTCTGATTTTATGGGAACAAAAGGATTGTTGACAGCTTTTGTAGTCGGATTTATTGTCCCAAACATCTATCGTTTCTGTGTCAAAAACAATATCACTGTAAAAATGCCTGAAGAAGTTCCAGGGAATATTTCGCAGACATTCAAAGATCTTATCCCAATCACGTTAGCAACTGTTTTTTTTTGGTTATTCGACTTAGGGTTCAGGCATTTAGCAGGAACAGGATTCTCAGAAAAGATTATTGAATTGTTCCAGCCAATTTTTAGTGCTGCAGATGGATATTTAGGACTGGCATTGATTTTTGGGGCAATGGCTTTTTTCTGGTTTGTCGGTATCCACGGACCTTCTATCGTAGAACCTGCAGTTGCGGCAATCTATATTACAAATGTTGAAGCGAATCTTCAGCTCTATCAAAGTGGTGAACATGCACCACGGATTCTTTCTCAAGGGATCCAATATTTTGTCGCTACTTTAGGTGGTACAGGGGCTACGCTTATCCTAACATTCATGTTTGCTTTTTTGGCAAAGTCGAAGCAAATGAAAACGATTGGTCGTGCTTCTGCTATCCCTGTGTTATTTGGTGTGAATGAACCGATCCTGTTTGGTGCACCAGTTGTTTTGAACCCGATTTTCTTTATTCCTTTTGTGACTGCGCCAATCTTAAATGTGTGGATTTTTAAGTTTTTCGTTGATACTTTAGGGATGGATGGATTTATTTATAATTTGCCATGGACAACGCCTGGACCAATTGGTTTGATTTTAGGAACAGGATTTGCTGGATTAGCAGTTTTATTAGTCATACTATTACTGATCGTTGATTTTTTAATATATTTTCCATTTTTCAAAGCATATGACAATGAATTAGTGGCAAAAGAAACCCTTGAGGAAGTAAAGGCTGAACCGATTTTTACAGAAGAACCTCCTATAGCTGAACAAGTGACTACAGGGTTAATGGAAGAAGGTGGTCAAAAAAATGTATTGGTTCTATGTGCAAATGGTGCAACAAGTTCTATGTTGGCTAATGCAATCAAAAAAGGTGCTAAAGCTCGAGCTATCGATATTGAATCTACAGCAATGGCTTATGGGCAACACAAAGATTTAATCAATGAATTTGATTTGATCGTTTTAGCTCCACAAATGGCTTCAATGTTTAAAGAATTGGAAGAAGATGTAAAAAATTACAAAACAAAAGCTGTTTCTACTAGTGGAGCGGAGTATGTGGCTTTAGCGAAAGCGCCGAATCAAGCAGTAGATTTTGTTTTTAAGAATTTAATTTAAGGAGGTAAAGAATGAATAAGTTTCCGGAACATTTTGTTTTTGGTGCTGCGACAGCTGCTTTTCAAGCAGAAGGTGCACTATTAGAAGGAAATCGAGGGAAGAATTATTGGGATGATTATTTAAAAGAGCAAGGTATGTTTGATCCAAGTCTAGCAAGTGATTTTTATCATAAATACCCAGAAGATCTAGAATTATGCCGTACATTCGGTATCAATGGTCTTCGTATTTCTATTGCTTGGTCACGGATATTTCCTTCAGGTGTCGGAAAATTTGATCCATCCGGTGTCCAGTTTTATCACAAATTGATTGATGAATGTATAGCTAATGGAGTGGAAACCTTTGTTACCTTGCATCACTTTGACACCCCTTTATCTTTGTTCGAAAAGGGCGATTGGCTTTCTCAAAAAACGATTATTGCTTATGTTGATTTTGCGGAGTTTTGTTTCAAAGAATATGGGAACAAAGTAAATTATTGGGTCACGTTCAATGAGCCTTGGTCTGTAGAAGCTGGTCAATACATTATTGGTCATTTTCCACCGAATATAAAATACGATCTTCCAAAAGCAATCCAAGCTATGCATAACATGATGGTTGCTCATGCAAAAGTAGTTGAAAAGTATAAAAAGGCGGAGTACCTAGGAGAAATCGGTATTGTCCACATCTTGGAATCAAAATATGGTATCACTAATCATCTTGAAGATACACGTTCTGCAAGAAAAGAACATATTTTAGCAAATCAATTTTTATTAGATGCTACTTATAGGGGACATTACGCTGAAGATACTTTGGAGAACATTGAAGAAATTCTTCGCGAAAATAAAGGAGTGTTGAAGACTACACGTGAAGAATTTGAGATGTTAGCTTATGCAGCTGATCAAATTGATTTTATTGGAGTCAATTATTATGCTAGCCATTTCGTAAAAGCTTATATTGGTGAATCTACTATCCATCACAACGGTACGGGAGAAAAAGGAAGTAGTCGTTTTGCATTGAAAGGGGTTGGAGAAAGAGTCAATAACCCTGAAGTTCCAACAACAGACTGGGATTGGCCAATTTATCCGCAAGGGCTAGAGGATATGTTGGTCTTTATCAAGGAACGGTATCCAAACTATAAAAAAATCTATGTAACAGAAAATGGAATGGGCGAAAAAGATGTGTTATGTGACAAGCAAGTGCAAGATGATTCTCGAATCGCTTATATTTTCGTACATTTGAAAGCCATTTTAAAAGCTATTGAGCGCGGGGTAAATGTAGAAGGTTACTTTGTATGGTCATTGATGGACGTGTTTTCATGGACAAATGGCTATAAGAAACGCTATGGTTTATTTTATGTCGATTTTAAAAATCAAAATCGATATGCGAAAAAAAGTGCCTATTGGTATAAGAAAATCAGCAACAGCAAATTGCTTGAATAAGGAAGAGAGGTAAGAAGATGCGTATAGTAATCGGTTCGGATAAAGATGGAATGCAACTGAAAGAAGTGATCAAGAAAGATCTAATCGAAAAAGGATTTATGATAGCAGATAAAAGTGAGACACCTTCTGAAGATTTTGTAGCATCTGCTTTAGCCGTCGCGAATGATCTAATGAATAATGAAGGAAGTTTAGGTATTACAGTAGACGGTTACGGAGTAGGAAGCTTCATCTCAGCAACAAAAGTCAAAGGGATGATTGCAGCAGTAGTTTCAGACGAACGTAGCGCTTATATGACTAGAGAGCACAATAATTCTCGCATGATTGCTCTTGGGTCGAAGATCGTAGGAGAAGAGTTAGCGTTATCAATCGTAAAGGAATTTTTACAAGCAACTTACGCAGGTGGTAGACATCAAGTTCGTGTAGATATGTTGAATAAAATGGCATAAAAAAGGAGAAAGTATGAAAATCGCAATTGGTTGTGACCACATCGTCACAGATACTAAAATGGCTCTATCAGATTTTTTGAAAGCAAAAGGACATGAAGTATTAGACATAGGAACCTATGATTTCACACGGACTCATTATCCTATTTATGGAAAAAAAGTAGGAGAAGCAGTAGTGATGGGAAAAGCAGATCTAGGGGTCTGTTTATGTGGGACCGGGGTAGGAATCAATAATGCAGTAAACAAAGTTCCAGGTATTCGGAGCGCATTAGTGCGTGATATGACAACAGCTATCTATGCAAAAGAACAATTGGATGCAAATGTGATCGGGTTTGGCGCTCGGATTACTGGAGAATTTTTGATTTGTGATATTCTTGATGCTTTCATTCAGGCAAAATATCAAGAAACGGATGAGAACCAGCAACTGATTGCTAAAATCAAACAAATCGAAAAAGCTAATGAGTATCAAATTGATCCGAATTTTTTTGATGAATTTATCGAAAAATGGAATCGCGATGAATACCAAGATTGTGAGGCTAATCAATGATTCTAACGATTACGATGAATCCTTCAATCGATGTTTCTTATCCATTAACAGAATTTAGTTTAGATGCAGTCAATCGTGTGAAAAATGTGAAAAAAACAGTCGGTGGGAAAGGATTGAATGTCACACGCATTTTGAAACAATTAGATGCAGAAGTGATGGCGAGTGGATTAATTGGTGGGGTTTTAGGGGAAGAAATCAAAGAGAGGTTAACACAAGATAATATCCTTCATGAATTTTTGTCCATCAAAAGCGAAACACGAAATTGCATCGCTATTTTACATGAAGGTCAGCAGACGGAAATCTTAGAAAGTGGACCAATTGTTTCTACACAAGAGGCTTCTGACTTTCTCAATCATTTAGGAAAATTGGCAGTAAAAGCTGATGTTATTTGTTTTTCTGGTAGTTTGCCTCAAGGACTTCCGATAGATTTTTACCAGCAAATGATACAAGTCTGCAGACCCAAGCCGGTCATGTTAGATTGTTCTGGCGAAGCATTGATGACAGTACTTAAAGGAGAGTCTAAACCGTATTTGATTAAGCCAAACATACAAGAACTAGCGGAGTTATTAGATCAGCCTATCACTACAGATGTGAAGCAACTGAAAGTAGCTTTATCGGATCCGTTATTTGCTGGTATTGACTGGGTTGTAGTCTCGATGGGTAGAAAAGGTGCATTTGCTAAACATTCGAATCGATTCTATCATGTGATGATTCCTTCAATCAAAGCCGTAAACCCTGTAGGTTCTGGTGATGCAATGTTAGCTGGTTTAGCGGTTGCTATTGAAAAAGAAAAATCAGTTGATGTGGTGCTGAAGCAAGGAAATGCTCTGGGAATACTAAATGCACAAGAAGAAACCACGGGTTATATTGAGTTAGTAAATTATCATACATTAATTAAGCAGATACAAATAAAAGAAGTCTAGGAGGATATCAATTTGAATGAAGAAAAACGACGATTTATCAATCGCTTATGTAGTAGCGAGGGGATAATTGGTGCTTTAGCAATCGACCAACGTGGTGCATTGAAGAAAATGATTGCTCAATTCAAGGGAAGTGAAGCAGAAGACACAGAGATTGTAGAATTTAAGAAAATCGTTGCCTCTGAATTAACGGAATATGCATCATCTATTTTATTAGATCCAGACTACGGGCTACCTGCTGCTGATGTAAAGAACGAAAATTCAGGATTATTGTTAGCTTATGAGAAAACCGGCTATGATACCTCCACTCCTGGACGCCTCCCAGATTTGTTAGCTTCTTGGTCAGTCAAGCGCTTGAAAGAAGCTGGTGCGGATGCATGTAAAACCCTGCTATATTATGATATTGATGAATCTGAAGAAATCAATCATCAAAAGCACGCCTTTATTGAACGAATTGGTTTGGAGTGCCAAGCAGAGAAGTTACCATTCTTTCTAGAATTGCTGTCTTATGATGCAACCATTCCTGATTCAACATCGAAAAAATATGCACGCGAAAAACCCCATAAAGTGATTGAAATGATGAAAGAATTCTCTAAAACACGTTACGGGGTGGATGCACTAAAAGTAGAAGTGCCAGTCAATATGAAATATGTCGAAGGGTATGGGATAGATGAAGCTATTTATACAAAATCAGAAGCAGCAGCTTTTTTCAAAGAACAAGCTGAATCTACTCCTCTGCCTTACGTTTTTTTGAGTGCTGGTGTAACCTCTGGATTGTTCCAAGAAACCTTACATTTTGCAAAACATGCCGGTTCTACTTTCAACGGTGTTCTTTGTGGTCGTGCCACTTGGGCTGATGGAATCAAACATTATGTCCTTGATGGAAAAGAGGCAGCAATTGAATGGATGAATACACAAGGACGAGCAAATATCGAAAGCTTAAATACCGTATTGAAGGAAACCGCGACACCTATTGATTTTAATAGGTTCTAATATTTTTTTTGTTATTATTACGGGAGTGATGGAATATCATCAACGACAAAGAAAATCCCTGTTAATTATAAGGATAAGTAAGAGCAGTAGATCCATTTATTGTGGATATGCTGCTTTTTTGCTGTGAAGAATAGTCAGCGAATGTTTATTTGATCGATCGATTCATAACATAGGGAGTACTAGATGCAAGCGTTTATTCTTTTTTTATCTGATACTGTCAAAAAATAATATAATATGTATTTTTTATTTACTTATAATAACTATTGATTGCAGTCTTGACAGTCAAGTCATATTTGATGGATGGGGGTGTGAGATGTACAAATGATTTTAAAGACTATGACAGCTACAGTTCTAATTTTAATTGCATCAAGCGGCAATAGAAAAATAAGAATCAAAACGGACTGATAATCATCTAACAACTAATCGACATATATGAGCAGATACGGAACGATATTCTTCTCTCTCATAAGTTCCGTAAAGCAAACATGTGCTATGGATCGATTGTATATTTATTAAAAAAAGAAAGAGGAATGGCAATGATGAAAAAAGAAACTATATTAGTGGCAACGATGTTATTCAGTATGGCAGTAAGTACGACTTTCGTCTCTGCAGCTGAAGTATACCCAAAGGAATATAACACAGACGGAACAATCACATTTGAAGCAGGAGATGAGGGAATAACTCCTCCAGTTGATCCGGAAGATCCTGATCCCAACGTCCCTGTCGATCCAGTAGACCCTCCAAGTCCTGGAACAGGAGGAGCATTATCGATTGACTATGGATCAAAATTCAAATTTGGGACTCAAAAAATATCTACTGCAGATAAAACGTATTATGCATCTGCTGATGAAATGACTGATGGTTCTAAAAAACCGACATATGTCCAAGTGACAGATAAAAGAGGAACACTATCTGGGTGGAAATTAAGTGTAGCCCAACCAGAACAATTTAAAACTGCCAGTGGGGACGAACTAGTTGGAGCACAGCTGAAGTTTACGAAAGGGCAAGCTGTTTCTTTGGTTGATCCAACATATACACCTGAAACGGTCAATTCTGAATTAACGCTGACACCAGGAGGAAATAATACGTTAGCAATCAATGCTAAATCAGGAACAGGTGTGGGGACTTGGGTCTATCGATTTGGTGCGAATGAAAATGAAAATAAAGATGCGGTACAGCTTTCGGTACCTGGTACATCTGTCAAGTTAGCGCAACAATATTCTACTAAATTAATTTGGACATTAGAAGATACACCCAATAACTAGTTTACTTACAAGAACAGTTGAAAATAAGCATGCAGTCAAACGGTTTTGTGAAGACAATCTAAACAAAGGTTGGTAAAGGCCAAGCTATATTAGTTTGGACAGGAACAGTTCATCTGGGAATTCAACAATCAGGAGGAAAAGATATAGTGAAAAAGAGAAGGATCGTGCTCATTTTAAGCAGTCTATTAGCGACTAATATCTTTCCGATTATAGGGTATTCTTTGGAATCGAATCAGTTGGTCAGTGATAATAGAAGAGTCGAAGAAAGCAAAGAGACTTCGACACTCGATCGTTTAACAGAATCCAGCCAGATCCAAGAAAGCAGTGAGAATTCAAGTACTACTGACAGTAAAGAGACCACTGACAAAGAAGAATCTGAAGAGTTAATCAAACAGCCATTGGAGAATGTCCCGACTTATCGAGTGGGGCTGCCTGATGATCCCAATATTATTTCTATTGATAAGATTTTTCAACAACCTATCGGTACCAGCACGTCCATATTGGAAAACGGGAAGCTATTGCAACTGAATCCAGCAGAGAGGTCTCAAAGAGGAGCTATTTGGTCAAACAATAAAATCGATTTACGCTCAGATTTTACATTTAAATGTTATTTATATTTAGGAAATCAACGAGATAAAGCAGGAGATGGTATGACTTTTACATTGACTGGTGATTCTAGAATGGCTAATGATCCCAGTCAAGTTATCGGTTCCCCAGGTATGGGAATTGGTTCTTATTCGACTCGATCAGGACAGCCTTATGTCGCAAATGCACTCTCGATTGAGTTCGACACATATAAAAATAGTGGTTCTTCTGATCGAATGGATCGTGAAATAACTGCCGATAATAAGGGACATGGGCATGTCGCCTTTGTCACTCCTAAACCAAATAACAACAATTATTCCGGAGAGCATACTGGCGTAACAGTAGCACCTACCTTTCTCTCTGATGGTACATGGCGTACATTAATCATTCAATGGGACGCGTCTCAAAGAAGTCTCACCTATGATCTGGAAGGTGTCGGACGCTCTTCTCACATTGTACCTGATCTCATCAGTCAATTCGGTTCTACACAAGTAAATTGGGGATTTACTTCTTCAACAGGTACATTTTTTCAAGAAAACGCTATTGCTATGACGCAACTTCCATCTAATGTGTCATCAACAGCTGATGTAAAAGTCAATGATAGTGATTATGGGGCCATCGCTGAAGTTGAAAGAAACGATAAGATAACTATCAGAAATACATTGAAAGTTACTGGGAATTTTCTTGAAGATAAGAAATTGGAGACTAGTATAGACCTAGCACAAGAATTAAATATTCCTGAGCGTATCTTGATCAACGGAAATCAAGTTGATACCAAAGATATCCTGATAACAGGAAACCGAGTCACACTCAATCTAGGAGATTATTTTGTTCTTGGAGATACATTGATTATTGAGTTGGAAACAGATTTGCGAGAAGCCATTCCCGAAAAGGTACTCACTATGCACTTTGAATATCTTGAGGATGCAAAGTTAATTGAGCAGTCAAATGATATAAATCTGACGATTGCGAAGCTGAAGGAAATAGATGTCCATGTTTACTATAAAGAGAAAGAGAGTCAAAATGATCTCGCAGAAATGAAAACAATCACTGGAAAAATCGGAGAGAATTATAAAGAATTTCCTATTGATATTGAGGGATATGTTTTTGACTCTGATTCAGCGAATACAGAAGGTGTCTTTTCCGAAAATACAGTGGATATCTATTTTTATTACAGAAAAGGAAAGCTTTATCTTTCAGCGGCTCCTCAGTATGTTGATTTTGGGCAACACAAAATATCCAATAAACCATTAAGTGTATTTGGGCAGTTCTCAGGTGGATTGAAAATCATGGATGAACGGGCTTCTGGAGGTTGGACATTACAACTGAAACAAGAAAAAGTTCTTACAAATGGAACGTTTGAACTCCCGGAAGCTCTTTCGTTTGTTACTTCTGAAGAGACAACGGTTATAGGGTCATCTGCTGTTACGATTTTTGAAAGTGACCAAAAAGGCGAAAGTGATTTGTCTGCTATTTTAGATTCTACATCTCAACATGGAATCAGAATAGATATTCCTGTAGAAAATCAAAGGATTGGAACATTTGAGGGGAAACTATCCTGGATTCTTGCAGATGTTCCAGAAAATTAATAAAAAGAGAAGATGAGGACAAAAGCATGGTGCACCAAGGACAACAGGAACCATAAATACTTATTTCCTGCACAGCTTAAAATGGCAGAGACACGCTTTTGTTCCCATCTTTTCTTACATATGATGAAAGGAGCGATTTACTTGAAACCAAAACAGCAATTATTTGTAACACTCCTAGTTATTATAGGGACACTTTTTAACCATTTACCAGTGACAGCTAGTGCATTCAATTTTTCGGTGACGCCAATAACTTCGGAGAATCAAATCGATAAAAGAAAAACTTATTTCGATCTCCAACTTGTTCCAGATCAGGAAGTAGAATTAAAAGCAGAATTGAGAAATGATACGGAAAAAGAAGTGAAAATCGACATTTCTGTGAATAGCGCAACGACTAATTCAAACGTGATGGTTGAATATGGAAAAAATGAGATTGAAAAAGACGAAAGTCTAATCTTTGATCTGATCGACTATGTGAGTTATCCAGAGACAGTGACACTGGAACCTAAAAGCGTTCAAACCGTGGTTTTTCATGCTAAGATGCCAAAAGATCGATTCGATGGTGTATTGGCCGGTGGGATCACATTCAAAGAAATTGTGACGGAAAAGGATCAAACAGAAAACAAGGATCAAAGCTTATCGATTGAGAATGAATACGCCTATACTGTTGCCTTGTTAATGCGACAGACACTGAATGAAGTTGCTCCTAACTTAGTTCTCCATGAAGTTAAACCTGATCAAATCAATGCAAGAAATGTCATTTTA
Organism: Enterococcus sp. 10F3_DIV0382; assembly: GCF_002140245.1. Taxonomy (NCBI): domain Bacteria; kingdom Bacillati; phylum Bacillota; class Bacilli; order Lactobacillales; family Enterococcaceae; genus Enterococcus; species Enterococcus sp. 10F3_DIV0382. The sequence continues at coordinate 391,645 of NZ_NGMF01000001.1, forward strand.
GCAAACGTTCAAAATGATCAAAAAACCTATATCAATCAGGTAGTTATTGAAACAAAAATTACAAAAAAAGGGCATTCTGAAGTTTTATATCAGGAGGAAAAAGAAGGATTGCAGATTGCGCCGAATACAAACTTTTCTTTTCCAACAGCTTTGAATGGTCAGCCACTAACTCCAGGCGAATATCATCTCACAATGACCATTCTAGGAAATGAAAATGAAAACGGAAAATTCTCAAGAAAAAAAGAAAATACCATCATCAACTATACCGACCAATGGATATTTGAAAAAGCGTTTATGATAGACGAGAAAGAAGCCAAGGAATTGAATACGAAGGATGTGACGATTAAAAAGGCCAATAATTGGATCTACATCTTAGAAGCGCTGATTTTCTTGTTGTTCGTTTTAATACTTATCCTTTGGTTTATTTTGAGAAAGAAAGAAGAGAAAGAAAAGTAAGATCAAAATAATAAATATTTTCCTTATTGCGTGATATTTACGTTCTTTTTCGATAGTATAAAACGCTTTTGTATTAGCGTAGATGCCTATAAGTAAATGATATAATCATTATAATAGGTCTAACAGCAAGAATGGTCAATAAACGGATCCTCCAGTTTGTGTAGCGTACAGTTGGGACGATGTAGGAAATACGAATAAGAAGGGATAGTAGCAGTGAAGGAATGGAAACAGCAATATACGTAGAAAGAGCTGATCGCTAATGAATTATGAGTTTTTTTTAAGCAAGGAAGATTATAGAAGTTATTCATTACTTAAATATTTAGAAGCAAGCTCAAATTTATCAGAATCAATCTCGGATATTCAAGAGAAACTATCGTTATCGACATTTCTCTTGAAAAAAACTATCGATAAGCTAAAACATGATTTACAAATGTTCGATTTAGAGAAAAACTTTCGTCTAACTGTTAGTGAATTGGTGATATGTTTGGAAATCAATGGTAAAAGTTCTAGTAATGCCCTATTATCTCGCTATATAACAGATTCTTTATCCATGAAAATGGTATTGGCTTTCTTTCAGGAAAAATATATCTCAATAGAAAATTTTGCTGAACAGCATCATGTGAGTTATTCTGTGGCTTATAAAGTATTGCAAGGGCTGAAAAGAAATCTAAAAAAGTATCAAATTTTTTTTGAGAAGAGAAAGTTGACAGGAAATCCTAAAAACATCCGCCTTTTTTTATATAATCTTTTTAACTCAACAGAAATAAGTGTTGAAAAGTTGTATGCGTTACCTATAATTATAAAAACAGAAAAAATGGTAAAAAATTTAAATCGGTATTATCCTCTTTCCGCTTATGAAAAAAAGAAATTATTCCACTTTTTAGCAATCAATCTATTGTCTGAACAAGAAGATTCTTTAGATATTGCCAACAATCAGCCGCTGTTTTTCTCAGATATAGGATTTTTCTATCTAAAAGGAGTACTGGAGACAGAATCAGTTGTTTTTATCTGTAAGACACTCTCGTGGCTTTATCTCCATGATAAGTTAGATCAAAAGTATTTGAGGAAAAAAGAAGATGAAACAATCGAATGGTTGAATGAGCGGATCATTGAAAGTTTTGAAAAACGGTTCAAACGGTTACCGAAAGAAACGAGAAAATCGATCCAAAATGAGTTAACCAAAATACATTTTAAACTTTTGCATTATACCCTTAATAAATCGGATGAATTTCCACTAGATATTTCTTTTTTTAATCAAAACTATCCTACATTTTATTGCTATCTGTTAGAGTATATGAATGATCTAATGTCAAAACACAAAGAGTTGCTTCAAGATAAATTTTTTCTTTTTTTCAGTTATTTATTGTTATTGATCAATCACATACCCGTTCAACTGGTTTCTGAGCCAGTAAAAATCATTATCGATTTTTCTTATGGTGCTGCCTATAATCGATTTATCAAGAAAAATTTAAGTTTGTATATTAATCTGAATACGGAAGTGATAGAGGCTGGAAAGTCTGATTTTCCGGATGTTATAATCACGAATAGAAACAATTTATATGAAGAAAGTGTGTCCCAAGTAGTGGTTTGGCTTGATCCGCCAAGAGCAGTAGACTGGGGGAACCTTACAAAGATTTTGTTGACTATCCAAGAAGAGAAATACAAAGACAGCAAAATTGACAAGCAAATAGACGATTTTCCTGAAGAAATCATCGACAGGATCGAATAGTGAATTTCTTTTAGAAAGTCCGTCTGCTTTTTCTAAAAATAAAAAAACTTGGTACGCAATCGCTGTACCAAGTTTTTTTATTTAGCTTTTAATTAAGCCATAAATAATAATTTATATAAGAATACTGCTACGACACCAGCACAGATAGGTGCAACAACGGGTACCCATGCATATCCCCATTGAGAAGAACCTTTATGTTTCAATGGAAGTAGTGCGTGTACAAGACGTGGTGCAAAGTCACGAGCTGGGTTCAGGCCAGGACCTGTAGGACCACCAAGTGAAGCAACTAATGTCCATACAAGGAAACCAAGTGCTAAGTGAGCTGTACCAAGGTTATCTTGGAAGAATGGTGCTTTTGTAATACCTAAAGCTCCAAAGAATAAAACGAATGAACCAAAGAATTCATTGACGAAACCATTGAATTTAGAACCAACACTGTTGATTGTTGAGAATGTACCTAACACATGGTTTACATCTTCTGTTTGGTCGTAGTAAGGTTTGTAACAAGCCACTACGATCAATTGTCCGATCGCTGCACCAATCAATTGTGCAATGATATAAGGAACAACTTCAGCCCAAGGGAACAATCCGTTAGACGCTAAGGCGATCGTAAATGCTGGGTTGATGTGGTTACCGCTGATTCCGCCAAAGATCATTGCCGGCATCATAACCCCAAATCCATATCCGACAGCAATCAGCATCCAGTCGCTGCCATATCCTTTTGTACCTTTTAAATCTACGTTTGCTACAGCACCGTTACCTAGCACGATTAGTAATGCTGTACCAATCATTTCCGCCGCAAGACGGGTCATTAGTGAGTAATCCATAAATACCTCCAAATGTTATAAAAATGCAAAAAAAAAGAAACATCAACACGAAAAGCCTCGGTGCAGTGTTTCGTGTCGGAAGGATTTCTGCAGTCTTAACAAATGTGAATAAAAAAATGATTTCCATTACGTATAAGAAACCAGACCAACAGCAAAACTCCAACTCTTTTTAAAAGTTCTCCACAAATCACCAAGCTTAACTATAAATATACCAAAAAAAAAACGTTTTTTTTCTCAAAAATTGTATCTTAGAAACAGCATGTTTTGAAACTTTCAGAAAAGGTTTGTTAGTAAAATGAAAGCTATACGTAAGGAGTGTTGTTTGATGAAATTTTTTCAAGAGTTTTTCATTATTATTTTCTTTTCTGTATTAGGAGAAGGTATCCGAATTTTTGCTCATTTACCTATTCCTGGGAGTATCTTAGGTATTCTTTTTTTATTTTTAGCATTTGAAATGCATCTTGTTGATCCTGAAAAAATCGGAGCAACTGGTGATTTTTTATTGAATAATCTAGCTATTTTATTTGTTCCAGCTGGTGTAGGTTTATTGGAATATTTCGATGATATCGCTTCGATATGGCCTATTTTACTGGGGGCAGTCGTCGTGTGTTCCATCGTCACGATGGTCGCAGCGGGAAAAACGGCAGAAGGGGTAGAAGCTTTGCTAGGCTATGTCCGTAAGAAAAAAGCAAGCAGGATATCTGTAAACGAAATGGAGGAGAATCAAATTGACTGAGTTTTTTGTGAATCCATTATTTGGCTTAAGTTTGACTTTAGGAGTGTACGTATTATCTGACAAATTTTTGCGGAAATATAAACTGCCTGTTTTGAATCCTCTCGTATTATCGATTGTTGTTATTATCTTATTTTTGCATTTTTCTGGCATCAGCTATAAAGAGTATAATATCGGCGGCAATTTTTTGACTATGCTGATTACTCCTGCGACAGTGGCACTTGCCATCCCGCTTTATAAAAACTTCCGTTTGCTGAAAGAAAATTTTTATCCTGTAATGGCTGCGATTTTAGCAGGAATAGTCGCAAATTGCTTGGTTAGTGTAGGGATCGGTTATTTTTTCTCTCTTCATAAAGAGATGGTCATCTCATTACTACCGAAATCTGTAACGACGGCTATTTCTGTCGATTTGTCTCATACGATGGGCGGGGTGAATGCCGTGACTCTTGCAATTGTTGTCTCTACAGGTATTTTTGGCTCGCTGATCGCTACTCATATTTTCCGCTTATTCAAGATTGAAAGTCCCGTTGCTCGCGGTGTGGCGTTAGGAAGTACTTCTCATGCTATCGGTACAGCAAAAGCAATCGAGATTGGCGAAGTAGAAGGGATCATTTCAGGGCTTGCGATATGCGTAAATGGGATATTGACCGTTTTGTTGCTACCGTTATTCTTTCAGCCTTTTGCTGGCTTGTTTTGATGCGAAAACCACTATTTTATGCTACAATAACCAAAACGTTCTAGCATAAAAAAGGAGGGAAAGACGTGTATTTGTCTTCCGAGTATCTTAAACAATTTGATAAAGATCTATATTATAAGATTCTCCTCCTAGAAAGTTTTGAGGATCAAGCTTGGCATACTGCTGCACAATTAGCGCAAGTTGTTCAGCTGGATGCCCGCAGTGTGTCGAAATACCTAAACGAGCTGTCTAAAAACTATCAGCAGTTTAGCGGTAAGACGCACCCTTTGTTTACAAAAAATCACCGTTCTGGTTATAACTTTTATGATGCGCTCGATTCGATTGAACATGAGCGTTTTTTGATCTATCTCGTGCAAAGTACGCTGAAATTCCAGCTGCTGCACGACATTTTTTTTGAAGAATTCCACACGATGTACCAATTTGCGCAAAAGCATTACATTAGTGAATCCACTGCTCATCGAAAAATCAATGAATGGAAACAGCAACTGCAAACTTATGGCATTCGTCTGCAACGAGGTACATATATCGCGCAAGGCGAAGAAGAAATCATTCGACTTTACTTGCATATGACATTCTGGCAGTTGTTTCGAGGGAAAATCTGGCCGTTTGAAACGATTTCTCAAATGGACGTAAAGAATATGGCAGAACATATCATGGCTTTTTTCAACGTTCGTTTGAATGAAATCAAAAAAAGACGTTTGGAATACATGCTAGGTGCCTTTTTTTTAAGAAAATCACAGAAGCATTATGTGGTATTGAATGAGAAAAAAAGACGGCTGATCGCAGACAATCTGTTGTTCCAGCGATTCTGTCAAGTTATGGAGCCGGTATTTCCTAATTATTTTCAAGTAGAAGACGAATTAGGCGCATTATTTCTTGTTCTGATGACGCGTGAAGAATATTATAGTGATCCTAAGATACGGAAGAAAATTTTTGATTTCCATCAACAAGCAGAAACACCGCCTTTTGCAGCTCTTTCTGAAGCAAAAGCAGCTCTTTCTCTTTATCAAGAAGAGCAGGAGCTACCAGCGGAAGATCTGACCTTTGAGGCAGAAAACTATTTGTTCAGTAGTCATTTTTTCGCCTATCTTTTTCCTAACGCAAAAGAAACGATTGATGGAAACAGTAGTGACTTCATTAATCATTTAGTCATTGAAAACAAGGAATTAAAACAATGGTTAGTACGCTTTTTTGAAAGCAGACACAAACAGCCTAATCATCTGGCGTTTAAAAATCATGCGTTTTTGATGGGACGGTATCTGACTGTGTTTAAAACATTAGGAGCCTTTACTCCACAGCTTCCAAAGATCACGATCCTCTTGATGACAGATTTTCCATTATTTGAAGAGCAACTGTTAGAGGAGGGGTTACGGACGTTTTTCCGTAATGATTATCAGCTGATTTTTCTACCAACGGATTATCGGGGAAGAGAAGTAGATCTTCTGATTTCAACAAGTAAAGTTCATCGAAAACCGTGGGCGGATCTTGACTATTTTATTGTGACCGAAGAATTAAAATTGATAGATTACATTCAGCTATCTCAAAAATTTGAAATGATTCAAAAACAATCAAAACAATAACAAAAAAAGGAGAATAAAGATGACATTTGAAGAAATTTTACCAGAATTGAAAAAAGGTGCAAAGATTATTCGTAAAGGATGGAGTGGATTTGAGCTTTATGTTGTTCTCGTATCCGATGATGAATTTGATGGCTGTCCGGTGACGCCTTACTTATTGATCAAAACAAGTGATGAAGGTTTTTCTAGCTTTGCTCCTACAGTTTGCGATATTTTAGCAGATGATTGGGCGATCGTAGAATGAAAAACCGTTATCCAGATTTAGCCAAACAGGTCGTATTTATTACAGGAGCTGCTTCTGGTATTGGTGCCGCGCAAGCCCAAGCTTTTCTGGAACAAGATGCCTTTGTTTTTGGATTAGATCAAAAATTTGGAAAAATGGAAGAACTTTCTTTTCGATTTCCTGAAACTTTTGCCTACGCACTAGGGGATGTCCGACAGAGGAAGGAACTCCAACAAGCGGCATCGAAATGCCAGAATCATTTTGGTGAAGTTACGATTTTATTGAATACTGCGGGGGTACTAGATGCATACAAATCCTTGATGGAAACTGACGAATCGCTGTGGGATCTGATTTATGAAACGAATGTGAAAAGCATGTATCATCTAACAAACATCATCCTTCCTGATATGATCCGCCGAAAAAGCGGAACAATCATCAACATGGCTTCGATTGCGGGTTTGGTTGCTGGCGGAGGTGGGATTGCTTATACAAGTGCGAAACATGCAATCGTCGGTTTTACCAAACAACTCGCTCTGGATTACGCAGAGCAGGGGATCCGAGTAAAAGGAATTGCTCCAGGAGCCATCCAAACACCGATGAATGCGGCTGATTTTGAAGGGAAAGGTGAGATGGCAGAGTGGGTGGCAAATGAAACACCAGTCAAGCGATGGGCACAGCCGGAAGAAGTAGCGGAGCTGACATTATTTCTTGCCTCTCCTCAAGCAAGCTATATACAAGGAACGATTATTCCAATCGATGGTGGCTGGTTGCTAAAATAACCTTGTGTTTTTTTCAAGCTTCTGTATGATAAGAAATAAAGAGAGAACCAAATGGTTGATGATAAAAGAAAGTCGATGATTGTTCCCGGCATTTGATGTCAGACAGCTTTTTCACAACCTTCTAATATAAACAGTGTTCAAAAGCTTGCAACTGCGGTAATAAGTCCAACCAAATGGAAAATAGGAGGAGCTATTTTTATTTGACTGTTCTTATTACTTGTTGCAGGGCAGCTTTTTCACAACCTTCTGCGGCACTTCAGTTGGAATTTTCTTCCCATCCTTTGGTCGCAGTCATTACCAAGATAAAATTATCTTGCAAAGGAGAAATAGAACATGGAAAAAAATAATACCCGTTCAGCCAAACGCTGGACAACGACAGATGTGACTTGGATGGCGCTAGTCACTGGTTTATATGTGGCAGTGACGCTGGTTTTGTCTGTTTTTAGCTTTGGAGTGATTCAGATTCGTCTCTCGGAGATGTTCAACTATCTGTCCTTGTATAACAAAAGATACATCGTTGCGGTAACAGCAGGAGTAGCTTTGGCTAATATTGCTTCTCCTCTTGGACTGATAGATGTTGTAGTAGGAAGCGTCAGCACGCTGATTGTATTGCTTATCAACTATAAAATCACTAGTCGCATCAAAAACATGAAAATCAAAATGGCTGTGACAGCATGCGTATTCGCTTTTTCCATGTTTACAGTAGCTGGTCAGCTAACGATTTTATATCAACTACCTTTTTTCTTGAATTGGTGGGTGATTGCTTTAGGAGAATTGGCATCAATGATTGTCGGTGGGATAATTATTTATTGGATCAGTAAAAAAGTAGATTTGACAAAATAAAGATCTGTTTAAATTAAAATATGGCAGCGTGGAAGAGACCGGATGTTGAGTCTTCTTCCATGCTGCTTTTTTGTTCAATTCGTTCGAAGAAATCGATTTAGCCGTTTCTTCAACAAGACACCGATATAGGCTGCTCCAGTTGCTTTGATTGCTTCCGGCAGTAAAAAAGGCAGCAGCCCACTGGCAAATGCAGTTGTAAAAGTAAGGTCGCCACTTATCTTCAGCCAGATCGTCCCACAGACTAATGCGGCAAGAGAACCCATTAGATTGGCAAAGATTGCGTACAAGTAATGAGCGTCTGTTTTTTCGATCATCCAGCCAGTTAGCCATGTTTGAAAGAGAAATCCAATCAAATATCCGCCAGTTGGACCAAATAAAACAGCTATGCCGCCAGTCATCCCTGAAAATACAGGAAGACCGATCAAACCCAGTAAAAGATAAACCGTAACAGATATCAATCCCAGTTTTCTTCCGAGAAAAGTGGCTGTCAGTCCAATAGCAAATGTTTGCCCTGTCAAAGGAACCAAACCAAAAGGAATGGTCATCTGAGAAAGGACAGAAATAATCGCGGCAAATTCCGCAGCAAGTATCAATTCTTTCAATGTTCGGTTCATAATACCCTCTTTTCGTTAACTTAATATTTTTTCTTGGTTAACGAAATTGTAAAACAAAGTGATTGCTTTGTAAATAGAAAATAAAAAAAAGACCAGCTATCCAATAGATAGCGGCCTTTTTCAAGAAAGCTTTTGAAATTATAAGCTTTGGTTGTAGTATTCAACGACAAGAGCTTCGTCGATTTCTGGATATAGTTCGTCACGTTCTGGTAAACGAGTTAATGAACCTTCCAATTTTTCAGCGTCAAAGCTTACGAATGCTGGACGTCCAACAGTTGCTTCTACAGCTTCTTTTACTGTTACGATGTTTTGTGATTTTTCACGAACTGAGATCACTTGACCCACTTCTACGTGGTATGAAGGGATATCAACGCGTTTGCCATCAACTAAAATGTGACCATGGTTAACTAATTGACGTGCTTGACGACGAGTCGTTGCAAGTCCTAAACGGTAAACAACATTGTCTAAACGTTGTTCTAGTAAGACCATGAAGTTAACACCGTGTTTACCTTCTTTGATTTTGCTAGCTTTTACGAACAAGTTACGGAATTGACGTTCGTTCATTCCGTACATGTGACGAAGTTTTTGTTTTTCAGTTAATTGCATGCCGTATTCTGATTGTTTGCCACGGCTGTTAGGTCCGTGTTGACCTGGTGCGTAAGGGCGACGTGCTAATTCTTTTCCTGTGCCTGACAATGAGATGCCTAAGCGACGAGAAATTTTCCATGATGGTCCTGTATAACGAGACATTAAAATTTCCTCCAATGAATATAAGTTTTTGGAGTAAAATAATCCGTTGAAAAATTCATAATCATATAGTTTGTTCTTCAATCTTCACCTTTGCAGCCGCGGTTACACAATCGAACCCGAGACGGGGCAACAAACTAGGGATGAGTTATTATTTTTCTGCTGCATTATTTTACACAAACTACAGTATATGATAGATCATCCATGAATGTCAAGATAATTAGTATGTAAAAACGCTTTACAAACCTAGGCTCTCTTTATAAAATGAGAAGGTATGTGCAAATGGAAAAAAGTGAAGGAAGTTTAAGGAGAAAATCAATGAATCCGGTATCACCATTATTTGAGAAAATCGATGCTTCAATTGAAAAGAAGGCGAACCTTTTTGAAAACAGCTTTTCACGTTACGCTGTTCGAGCGGTTCTTGCCTGTTTGTTTTTGACTTTAGGAACGGCTGTGGCATTTGCAATTGCGATGAAGGGGGAAGATATCGCGCACGGTCTAGGAAAGATTTTATACGCATTTATGTTCAGCTGGGGGCTGGTCATGATTCTATACATGAACGCCGAATTAGGAACATCGAATATGCTTTATATGACCGTGGGTGTTTTTCGGCAGAGACTTGCTTTAAGTAAGGCAGCCAAGATTCTATTTGCTTGTATTTTTTTCAATATGATTGGCGGTATGTTATGTGAATTTCTTATTTCTATGACTACGCCATTTCAAGATTTAACGTTGGACAACTTTATGTTAGAATCAATAGCAGTAAAACTAGCAAAACCTGCAACAACGATTTTGGTGGAAGGGATGTTTGCGAATATCGTTGTCAATACCGCTGTACTGATTAGCATGCGGATGAAAGAAGATGCTGGGAAAGTAATCACGGTCGTATTCATTATTTTCATTTTTGCTTTTTTAGGATATGAACACGTGATAGCGAATTTTCCTGCCTTTACGCTTGCTTACTTTGCTTCTCATGGTCAGATGGATGGAATGACAGCCAGTAATGTGTTACATAATTTGTTTTTTGCTTTGGCAGGGAATTATATTGGTGGCGGTTTAGTGATGGGACTGGGTTATGCTTGGCTGAATCAATCAAAATCATCCTATGTGGACTAAAAAGTCGTTCATTAAGGGAGGAAATACTATGGAAGTGTTAGTTTTTCCAAAAAATGAAGAAAAAGCGTTACAAATGGAAAAGTACATGAAAAATCTCTTTCCTTTTGCTGGAGTACCTAAGCCGGAACGCGCTCTTTTGCAACAGCCGTTATTGGATGAAAGCAAACATTTATCTGTTTCTGAAGTTTTAGCTTTTGTTCATTACTATTATGAACAAATCGAAAGAGAATATCAGTATGTGGCGATCGATTTAGTCCAAAAAAACATCAAACGGTTTACCTTTGAAGAGCTAGTTACATTGTTACCACTAGTCCAGAAAAAAGAATGGTGGGACAGCATCGATTCTTGGAGAAAAGTATACAGTACATGGTGTAAAGTCCATCCAGAGCAACGTAAAGAAGTCTTTCAGTTGTTCGAAAAAAAGGAAGATTTCTGGTTGCGTCGAATAGCAATCACGTTGCAATTAGGTTATAAACAGCAAACAGACACAGCACTATTGATTCAAGCAATAGACGAAGACCGTCAAACAAAGGAATTCTTTATCCAAAAAGCAATCGGTTGGGCATTGCGTGATTATAGTAAGACCGATGCCGCTTGGGTAAAAAGTCAGCTGACAACAGATTTGAGCAAGTTAGCTGTTCGAGAGGCAAGCAAGTATTTATAAGAAAGCGAGACGACAAGAGATGAGACGCAAATTATTTGCTTTTGATATTGATGGAACGTTGTTAGATTCAAATAAACAAGCTTTAGATAGCACGAGAGAAGCATTGGAAAAATTACGCAAAGCCGGTCATCTGGTCACGATTGCTACAGGGCGGAGTCGATTCCATGCGCAAGAAGTCATTCGAGATCTGGATTTTACGAACTACATTTTATGTAATGGAGCGGCCGGTTTTTTAGACCATGAACAGGTATATAAGAATTTACTAGATCGCGAACAGTTAGATGCATTCGTCCAGGAAGCGCATCATGAACAGATCGACACAGCTTTTGTCAGCTTAGACAATATCAAACGTTCTTCTTCCAATGATGTAACGGTGATGGAAGAGGCGATGCATTCTTTCGGCGCTGTCTTGCCTGAACTAGATCATTTTTTTGCAGAGGAACAAGAAATCTATCAAGCGTTAGCATTTTTCGATCAAACCTATGATGGAAAATTCTCTTCATATGATAAGATTCGATTTGTCCGTTGGCATGAGAACAGTGTAGATGTCGTTCCCCAAAACGGTTCTAAAGCGGCGACGATCCTACACTTAGCAGAACAAGTAGGTATCCCGCATGAAGATATTATCAGCTTTGGTGACGGACAAAATGACCGTGAAATGTTGCGTATGTCAGGAATCGGAATAGCTATGGGGAATGCTGTGCCAGAAGTACAAGCAGAAGCCAAGATGGTCACTGATACAAATGATCAAGATGGCATCTGGAAGGCATTGAAAGAGTTAAGTGTGATTTAAAAGAGGTTGTGAAAAAGCTGTCCTGCATCAAGTAATAAGCCCAGCCAAACAAAAATAGCTCCTCCTATTTTTCGTTTGGCTGGGCTTATTACCACCGCAGATGCAAGCTTTTGAACACCGTTTAAGAAAGATGGCGTTACAGAAGTGGTCAGTTTCAAGTAATAAGAAGAGATTTATGAAAATTGTTTCTCAAATTTTTGAAAAATTTCGGCTTATTTCTGAAGAAGCAGCAGATGGAACAACGTTTATTCGGGAAATGGGACTGTGACAAGATTTTTGCCACAGTCCCATTTATTTATTTTATTTTTCAAATCTAAGAAATATCAGGAAAGTGTTCCTTTTGTTTGACCTTTTCTTTCTTATTGAAAACAACTATAATATAGAGTGATGTTAAAAGAGAAGAGGAATTTAGTGTGCGGGTATTGTTTATTGGTGATGTAGTAGGTTCAATGGGACGAGAGATGATTACTGAATATCTTCCTAGGTTGAAGAAGAAGTATCGTCCGCAAGTAACGATCGTAAATGGTGAGAATGCCGCTTCTGGACGTGGAATCACAGAAAAAATCTATAAAAAATTTTTGCAAGACGGTGTAGATGTCGTGACGATGGGAAATCATACGTGGGACAACCGCGGGATTTTTGAGTTTGTAAATGAAGCCAAAAAGATGGTTCGGCCGGCAAATTTTCCGGAAGGGACGCCTGGACAAGGGATGGTCTTTGTCAAAGTGAATCAGATCGAATTGGCAGTAATCAACATGCAAGCTCGTTCTTTCATGGTGGACTTGGATGATCCTTTTCGTAAAATGAAGGAACTAGTAGAAGAAGCTAGGAAACGTACGCCAATCATTTTTGTAGATTTTCATGGAGAAACAACAAGTGAAAAACAAGCGATGGGCTGGTTTTTAGATGGGAAAGTTTCAGCAGTGGTCGGTACACATACACATGTCCAGACAAATGATGCGCGAATTTTGCCAAAAGGTACAGCGTATCTGACAGACGTTGGGATGACAGGACCCTACGATGGTATTTTGGGTATGCGCAGAGAACCTGTGATCGAAAAGTTTCTGACCGCATTACCAAAACGTTTTGAAGTTGTCGAACAAGGCCGATCGATTTTAAGCGGCTGTATCTTAGAATTGGATGATACGACAGGTCATGCAAAAGAAATCCAGCTGATTCAAATCAATGAGGATCGACCGTTCATGGAGTAGAAAGAGAGGCAGTTTTTTGCAGCAGGAGCCGGAAATTCAAAAAGAAGTAAGGAAACTGACAAAACTTTTAAGAGAAAATGAAACGATCATTCGCTACAAAGCACTTGAAGAAAAGATCCAGCAAAACCAGTATTTAGCTGAGTTGAGAGAGAAAATCAAACAAGCGCAAAAAGAAGCTGTTCATTTTGCCCACTATGACAAACCAGCAGCAGAACAAGAAGCAATCAAGCGAGCGGATCAATTCATGAAAGAATTTGATCAGCATCCGCTTGTTATAGCTTATAGAAAACAGCTGTTGGAAGCAGATGATCTGCTTCATCATTTAACAACGATGATACAAGAAGAAATCAATGGACAAATAGAGGAGGAAAAACATGCCTCAAAAAACTAAAAACACTCCTATGATGGAACAATATCTAAGCATCAAGGCACAATACCAAGATGCTTTTTTGTTCTATCGTTTAGGAGACTTTTATGAATTATTTTATGAAGATGCGATCAAGGCATCACAGCTTTTGGAATTAACGTTGACGAGCAGAAATCGAAATGCAGAAGAACCTATTCCTATGTGCGGTGTACCTCACCATGCAGCACAAGGATATATCGATACCTTGATTGAAAAAGGCTATAAAGTAGCAATTTGCGAGCAGGTAGAAGATCCAAAGACGACTAAAGGGATGGTCAAGCGCGAAGTGATTCAGCTAGTCACTCCTGGTACAGTCATGGACAGCAAAGGATTGTCGGCAAAAGACAACAATTTTTTAACAGCTGTAGTTAGTCAAGGAAATGAATTTGGCTTTGCTTATGCCGATCTAAGTACGGGAGAATTGAAGACGGCTCGGTTGCATGATGAAGAAGCTGTTTTAAATGAAGCCTCTGCATTGCAGACAAAAGAACTCGTATTAGGTAGTGAGATCACTGATACCCTTCGTGAACAGCTAAGCGAGCGTTTAGGGCTAGTCTTTTCTCAACAAAATGAAATGGAAGAAAATGCCGAATTTAGCTTTTTGACAAGTGAACTAGTCGATCCGCTGGAAAAAGAAGCAACTGGTAAACTATTGACTTATTTAGCGGTGACACAAAAGCGGAGTTTAGCTCATATCCAAAAAGCAGTAGAATACCAACCAAATCATTTTTTGAAAATGGATTATTATTCAAAATTCAACCTAGAATTAAGCCAATCTATTCGGACTGGGAAAAAGCACGGCACCCTTCTATGGTTATTAGATGAAACAAAAACAGCAATGGGTGGCCGCTTACTAAAACAATGGCTAGACCGTCCGCTTATCCAGGCAAAACAAATTAAAGCAAGACAAGAAATGGTCGCTTCTTTGCTAGACAGTTATTTTGAACGTATCGATTTGCAGTCAGCATTAACGAAAGTCTATGATCTGGAACGCCTAGCAGGTCGAGTAGCTTTCGGTAATGTCAATGGGCGAGACTTGATCCAGTTGAAAACTTCTTTAGAACAAGTGCCAATGATCAGAGGGTTGATTGAAGGAATTGATCAAGGTCAATGGCAAAGTCTGCTTTCAGAAATGCAACCGATGGACCATCTCGTCCAATTGATTGACCAAGCTATCCAAGATGATCCGCCGTTACAAATAACGGAAGGAAACATCATCAAAGATGGATTCAATGAGCAGCTCGATACGTACCGTTCTGCTATGAGAAACGGAAAGAAGTGGCTAGCAGAACTTGAAGCAAAAGAGCGTCAAGAAACAGGAATCAAGAACTTAAAAATCGGATTTAACCGCGTTTTCGGTTATTATATAGAAATCACAAAAGCAAATCTTGGGAATGCAGAACTGGAGAAGTATGAACGAAAACAAACCTTAGCAAATGCAGAGCGTTTCATCACACCAGAACTAAAAGAATTGGAGACACAAATCCTCGAAGCAGAAGAAACATCTGTTGATTTAGAATATCAGTTGTTTTTAGCTGTGAGAGAAGAAGTCAAAAAGGCTATCCAACCGCTACAAGTACTTGCAAAAGCAATCAGCGCAGTAGATGTGCTACAAAGTTTTGCAACAATCAGCGAACGCTATCAGTATGTTCGGCCAGAACTTGTCAGTGACAAGCATCAGCTTCTGATCAAAGACGGACGACATCCTGTAGTAGAAAAAGTATTAGGACATCAGGAATATATCCCTAACAGCGTAGAAATGGCAGAAGACGAAATGATTTTGCTGATCACAGGACCGAATATGTCTGGTAAAAGTACGTATATGCGCCAGTTGGCATTAACTGTTCTGATGGCGCAAATGGGCTGTTTCGTTCCGGCAAAACAAGCAGTTTTACCTATTTTTGATCGGATTTTTACCCGAATTGGTGCAAGTGACGACTTAATTGCTGGACAAAGTACTTTTATGGTAGAGATGATGGAAGCCAATCAAGCCCTACGTTATGCGACGCCAAACAGTTTAATTTTGTTTGACGAACTCGGGCGAGGAACAGCAACCTATGACGGAATGGCGTTGGCCCAAGCAATCATCGAATATATCCATCGTCATGTACAAGCAAAAACACTCTTTTCTACCCATTATCATGAACTGACGGTACTTGAAAAAGAACTTCCGCAGCTTAAAAATGTCCATGTTGGAGCTGTTGAAAAAGACGGAGAAGTTGTCTTCTTGCATAAAATGATGGATGGACCTGCGGATAGAAGCTATGGTATACATGTGGCAAAAATCGCAGGATTGCCTGCCAATCTACTTGAGCGAGCAGCAGATATCCTGCATACGCTAGAAAATGGCGATAACGGACACCATACTGTTCCAGCTGAAATAGGAGAGAAGACTAAAACAGCCAAACAGGAGCAAATAAAACCACCTGCAGAAAAAGTAAACCAAGACCCTATACAAGACAGTGTCAAAGAAGAAACCCAACAACTTTCTTTATTCGGTAAATTATCCGAAAATGAAACAGAAGTCATTGAATCACTGAAGCAAATAAATTTACTAGAAATGACGCCAATGGATGCACTAAACACATTATATGAATTACAAAAACAACTGTAGGAAGAAGGCGGATATCGATGGCCAAAATCCAAGAATTATCTGAACGTTTAGCTAATCAGATCGCTGCGGGAGAAGTAGTGGAACGACCAGCTTCTGTCGTGAAAGAATTAGTGGAAAATGCAATTGACGCCGGTAGTACTCAGATTGATATCTTAGTTGAAGAAGCGGGACTGCGGACGATCCAAGTGATTGATAACGGAGAAGGCATTTTGGCAGACGACGTAGAGAATGCCTTCAAGCGGCACGCGACAAGTAAGATCCATAATCGTGACGATCTTTTTCGCATACGAACGCTGGGCTTTCGAGGGGAAGCTTTGCCAAGTATTGCCTCTGTTTCTGAGATGATTCTGGAAACGGCGAATCAGGAAGAAAAACAAGGTACTTATCTTTTGCTCAAAGGTGGCGAGGTCATGGAGCATCGGCCAGCACCTCTGCGTCAAGGAACGAAGATTACCGTCAGCAACCTGTTCTTCAATACGCCAGCCCGCTTGAAATACGTGAAAACACTGCATACAGAATTAGCGAACATCGGGGACATCGTCAATCGTCTGGCATTAAGTCATCCAACAATTGCTTTTCGTTTAGTACATGATGGAAACAAAATGTTGGCAACTGCTGGAAATGGCGATCTGAAACAAACGATTGCGGGAATCTACGGATTATCTACCGCTAAAAAAATGTTGAAAATCGAAGGAAAAGATCTAGATTTTGAGTTATTTGGTTATGTTTCATTGCCAGAGGTGACTCGTGCCAGTCGGAATTACTTATCGACGATCATCAATGGACGTTTTATCAAGAATTTTTCCTTAAATAAAGCAATCGTTGCAGGTTATGGATCAAAATTAATGGTCGGCCGTTTTCCTATTGCTATATTGGAAATCAAGATGGACCCGCTTTTAGTCGATGTAAATGTCCATCCGACGAAGCAGGAAGTCCGGTTGTCGAAGGAAAAAGAACTAACAGAGCTAATTAGTAACGCTATTCAAAAAGCATTGTCACAAGAAAACCTGATTCCAAGTGCCGCGGATAATCTACGGTTCAAGAAAAAAGTACCAGATCAGCCTAAAACGGAACAAATCGAAATCGATTTGTCCTATGCTTTTGAAGAAGAAAAACCTAAAAAGCCAAGTAGTTTGAATTTTGACCGAGAGACAGGAACCTTTTTTGTAGAAGAACCAAAGAGCACATTTGTTGACAGATCTGTTGATAAGTCTGTGGAAAATGTTGAAAACTTTTCTGGCTTTTCTGAAGGAAACACTAGTTATCCAGAAAAAACAGCGAAAACGGTGGATAAGTTTGGTGAAAATGTTGATAACTTTGTAGAAAAAACAGTGGAAAAATCTGAAAAGAAAGAAATTCCTACTGTGGATAACACGAAAGAAACAAATAAAGAACAGATAGATATATCCTTAGAAGAGAATGAACAGATTTACGAGGAAGAATTGACACTGCATCCTGAATTTGATTTCACTCACGGAAACGACAAAACATTAGAACAAGCGATCAAGAAACTAGAAACGGAAACACCAGTTCAACGTTTTCCTCAATTGGAATATTTTGGACAGATGCACGGAACGTATCTTTTTGCCCAAAGTAGCGACGGATTGTACATCATCGATCAGCATGCTGCTCAAGAGCGTATCAAATATGAATATTTCCGGGAAAAAATTGGGGAAGTATCTGATGATCTACAAGAATTACTTGTTCCATTTGTGTTGGACTATCCAAACAGTGATGCTTTGAAACTAAAAGAGCAAAAGCATTTGCTAGAAGATGCAGGGATTTATTTAGAAGAATTTGGTCAAAACAGCTTTATTGTACGGGCCCATCCTACTTGGTATCCCAATGGTGAAGAAGAATCGATTATTCGCGAGATGATCGACATGCTATTGACGACAGGAAGTGTGAGCGTAAAAAAATTCCGTGAAGCAACAGCAATCATGATGAGCTGTAAACGATCGATCAAAGCCAACCATTATTTGAATGAAGCACAAGCACGTGTGCTGCTGAAAGATTTAGCACAATGCGAAAATCCATTCAATTGCCCCCATGGCCGCCCAGTATTGATTCACTTTACCAACTCGGATATGGAAAGAATGTTCAAACGGATCCAAGATCCGCATTAAGTCAGAGAGAAGAGGGAAACATGAAGATTATACTAGCGTCCCAATCACCAAGAAGAAAAGAGTTATTGGCTCACATCGTTTCAGAATTCGAGATCGAACCTGCTGATATTGATGAAACGCCATTTCCAGACGAACTGCCAGTCGATTATGTACGCAGAATGGCTGAAGAAAAAGCACGAACTGTTTGGGAACAAAAAGAAAAGAAAGACAGCTTAGTGATTGCTAGCGACACGACTGTTGTTCTCAACCAGGAGATCATGGGTAAACCAGAAGATATGGCTGAGGCTGAAGTCATGTTGAAAAAATTAAGCGGGGAAACACATACTGTATACACAGCAGTTGTTTTAAAAACAAAGGAGCGAGAAGAACGAATACTAGCAGAAGCACATGTCACTTTTTATCCACTGACAGATGAAGAAATCAATCGTTACTTGGAGACGGGAGACTATGCGGATAAAGCAGGGGCATACGGCATCCAAAATGCTGCCAGTGTATTCGTCAAAGAAATTTCTGGAGATTACTACAGTATCGTAGGGTTTCCGATTGGTGCTGTCAATCAGGCACTGAAAACATTCAATTAAACAAAAAAAGCGGACTATCTGATTTTCGATTGAAATCCATGATAGCCCGTCTTTTTTATTGAAAAGATTACTTATCTACTCTGACTAAGATTTTACTTCAGCGTTACCGACTGCTTCGCCTGGGCGAACAAGTCCTGATTGGTCAAGGGATAGACCAGCAACTTTTTCGTTATTAGTTAAAGCAACAATAATGTCAGTTTTCTTACCAGCTTGTTCTATTTCTGGCAATTCCATTTCAGCAATCAGAGTTTCTGGTGTGACAAGATCTCCTTCTTTCACGAATACAGTGAAAGGAACGCCTTTTAGTTCAACGGTATCTAATCCCATGTGAACGAGTACTTCCAGCCCCTCATCAGAAAGAATACCAATGGCATGTTTTGTTTCAAAAACACTCGTCACTTTACCATTTACTGGTGCATAGACTTTGCCATTTGACGGTTCGACAGCATAACCGTCACCCATCATTTTTTGTGAGAAAACTGGGTCATTTACTTCAGTAATTTCCTTGATGTTCCCAGCAGCCACTGCGAATAATGTTTCTTTTGTTGCAACTGCCGTACCAGTTGCTGAAACAGGTTCAAAAGACTGTGGCATTGCTGTTGCACCATTCGCTGTTTGAAGCTGTACATCAGCAGCATTTTCAGGAACAGCAGGATCAATCTTATTCAAGATTCCCTGGCGTCTAAAGACGATCGTCAAGCCAAATGGAATGATGATAGCGATGATCATTGCGATGATGAAAGGTACCCATGTTTCTGCTTGGATAGCTAGTATTCCTGGTAACCCACCTACTCCGATCGCGTTTGCTCGAACATCCATCAAGTTGGCAAACATGCCAGCTAATCCAGAACCGACCATTGCTGCGACGAAAGGATAGACGTATTTCAAATTGATCCCGAACATAGCAGGTTCAGTTACGCCTAAGTAACAAGAAATCATTGCTGGAATCGAGATTTGTTCTTCTTTTTTGTTTCCACGATGCAAGAAGACGATGGCTAAGACTGCAGAGCCTTGGGCGATATTTGATAAAGCAATCATCGGCCATAAATTCGTTGATCCGAAATCTGCAATCAGCTGCATATCAATCGCATTGGTCATATGGTGGAGACCAGTAATTACTAAAGGTGCATACAGGAACCCGAATACAGCACTAAACAACCAGCTGATAGAAGACGTCAACCCGGTATTTACGATAGTTGAAATCCAGCTTCCGACTGTCCAACCGATAGGACCTAAAATAACGTGAGCAGCTAAAACAGTTGGTAACAATGAAAACAATGGAACAAAGATCATTGAAATCGACTGAGGGATATATTTGCGGAAGAAGATCTCTAGATACGCTAACATAAACCCTGCCAGCATAGCTGGAATAACTTGTGCTTGATAACCGATCATTTGGACTTGAGCAAAACCAAAATCCCAAAATGGAATATCTGCTGCAGCTGTGGAAGCTACACTATAAGCATTTAATAATTGCGGAGAAACTAATGTAATTCCTAAAACGATTCCTAATATTTGTGTAGTACCCATCTTTTTCGCAATACTCCAAGTGATACCTACTGGAAGAAAATGGAAAATTGCTTCACCTGGCAGCCATAAAAAGGCATTGACGCCATTCCAAAATTGCGAGTGTTCAACGATCGTTCCACCAAGACTTTCAAACTGGATACCCTCAAGTACATTTCTGAAACCAAGGATCAATCCGCCGACGATAATTGCAGGAATCAGTGGTGTAAAGATTTCTGCCAAGACGGCAATGGCGCGTTGTACGGGATGAAGGTTTTGTTTTGCTGCTGCTTTTCCTTGTTCTTTAGAAACCCCTTCAACTCCGGATACTGCAACGAAGTCGTTATAAAAAGTAGAAACATCATTTCCTATGATGACTTGGAACTGCCCAGCATTCGTGAACATCCCTTTCACGCTAGGAATATCTTCGATTGCTTTTTGATCTGCTTTTCCAAGATCATTTAGGACAAAACGCATACGAGTTGCACAATGACTAACTGCAGCAATATTTTCTTTTCCGCCGATATCATGTAGCAGTTTCTCGGCATCTGCTTGATACTTTGCCATATCAATAAACCCCTTTCTTTTAACTTGTCTATGCAAGTTGCTTCTTTGTTTACTATACTTTTTTTCGGGAAGAATTGCAAGCGTTTTATTCAAAAACGTCCAGAAAAATGATATCGTTTTAAAAAGCATAAAATAAGCTTTTCTTAAAAAGAGGAACATTGAAATACAAAAAGAGCTGTAGTATAGTGAAGAAATGATGGAAGAACGAGTGAGGGAAAAAACATGAACAAGTTCAATGAAATTTTTTTAGATTTGGAACAGAAAATTTTAGCGAAAGAATATCCTCCGCATTCGCTTTTGCCTAGTGAGAACCAATTGATCAAAATCTACGGTGTTTCACGAGAAACAATTAGAAAAGCACTGAATCTTTTGACGACGGAAGGATATATTCAAAAAAAACAAGGAAAAGGATCGATCGTACTAGATCGAAACCGCTTTGATTTTCCTATTTCTGGGCTGACAAGCTATAAAGAGCTACAGGAAACCCAACGTATTCCAAGTGAAACGATCGTTCATACGTTAGAAGAAACAGAAGTAACAAAATCACTGAATGAGATTACTGGCTGGGAGATTGGTGCACCTGTCTGGCATTTGATACGCGAAAGAAAAATCGATGGTGAAGTGGTTATATTAGATACTGATTATCTATTAAAGGAGATTGTTCCTCATTTAACCCCAGTACAAGCACAAGGGTCGATCTATGAATATTTTGAAAATGAGCTTTCTTTAACGATTGCTTACGCACAAAAGGAAATCACAGTAGAAGAAGTAACAGATATCATGAAAACAACGATGGATCTTCACGATGACACTTACGCAGTAGTCGTCAGAAGTCTTGTTCATTTGGAAGATACCCGCTGTTTTGAGTATTCTGAGTCGGTACACCGATTAGATAAATTCCGTTTCGTTGAGTTTGCCCGGCGCCGAAAAGTGTAAATGATTCGAAAGAAAGCAAATTGTTGGCATCTGTCTGCTTTGGCGCTATGATAGGAACACAAAGGGGGCATTTTTAATGGATAAACCAACAAGACCAGAAAAAGAAGAACTGAAAGAAAAATTATCACCGATGGCTTATGCAGTCACACAAGAAAATGCAACAGAACGTCCATTTACCGGAAAATACGATGATTTTTACGAAAAAGGGATCTACGTCGATATCGTCAGCGGCGAACCGTTATTTAGCTCTGCGGAAAAATATGACGCTGGTTGTGGCTGGCCATCATTCAGCAAACCAATAGCGAAAAGACAAGTACGTGAAAAAGCCGATTTTTCTCATGGCATGCATCGAATAGAAGTCCGAAGCAAAGAAGCAAACTCTCATCTCGGACATGTATTTACCGATGGCCCAGTAGATAAAGGCGGTCTGCGTTACTGCATCAATTCTGCCTCACTAAAATTCATTCCCTATGAAAAGATGGATGAACTCGGTTATGGCGAATACAAATCACTGGTAGAATAATGAAAATACAAAAAGAGCGGTACAATACGGGGATTCACTCGATCGTCCGCTCTTTTTTATTCAAGCGATTGCTATTTGAAAGAAACGCTCCCCAGACTCCTTTTTTCACAAGGTGAAATGTGCTACAATAAAGGGAACGTATGTGTGCAAAAGAAAGAGGACTAGAATATGTATGAATATCTGACAGGTGTGGTTACCTTTATCAACCCCTATTACATAGTAGTAGAAACCAATGGTATCGGCTACCAGATCGCACTAGGAAATCCTTACCGCTACAGCAGCAAACTAAATCAAAAAATAAAAATTTATGTCCATCAGGTGATCCGCGAAGATGCACATCTTTTGTATGGATTTGATTCTTTAGAAGAAAAACAACTGTTTTTGCGATTAGTCAGTGTTTCAGGAATCGGTCCAAAAAGTGCTCTTGCGATCATGGCAAGTGAAGACCACTCCGGTTTGATCCAAGCAGTGGAATCCAGTGATGTCACTTATTTGACAAAATTTCCAGGGGTAGGGAAGAAGACGGCGCAACAAATGATCTTGGATCTAAAAGGAAAATTTGGTGAGCTGAGTATCGATACGCCCTTCAGTCTATTCGATGAAGCAACTACAAAAGACGCTACCGCTCTATCTGAAGCAATGGAGGCTCTCTCAGCTCTTGGTTACAGTGATAGAGAAATCAAACGTGTAGAAAAACAATTAAAAGAAGTCGATAATCAGACAACGGATGAGTATTTACGCCAAGCACTCAAGCTGATGATGAAAAAATAAGGAGGAGACCAAATGACAGATGAATACTTGTTATCACCAGAAACTGGCGAAAATGAACTGAGTTTGGAAAAATCTCTTCGTCCGCAGTTGCTTTCTCAGTATATCGGGCAGAGAAAAGTCAAACAAGAGCTTCAGATCTACATCGAAGCTGCCAGAAATCGGGAAGAACCATTAGATCATGTTCTGTTGTATGGGCCTCCTGGATTAGGGAAAACGACGATGGCTATGGTCATTGCTAATGAGATGAACGTGAACATTCGTACGACAAGCGGCCCCGCTATCGAACGTCCGGGTGATTTAGTAGCGATCTTAAATGAACTGGAAGCAGGGGATGTCCTATTTATCGATGAGATCCATCGATTGCCTAGAGTAGTAGAAGAGATGCTTTATTCGGCCATGGAAGATTTTTATGTAGACATCATGGTAGGACAAGGACCAACCGCACATCCGGTCCATTTTCCTCTTCCTCCCTTTACTTTGATTGGGGCGACGACGCGAGCAGGTATGCTTTCTGCACCTTTACGCGATCGATTTGGCATCATTTCACATATGGAATATTATGACGAACAGGATCTGCAGGAGATCGTTTTACGTTCTTCGGATATTTTTCAAACAGAGATCATTCAAGAAGGGGCATTGGAAATTGCTCGCCGATCGCGAGGAACGCCTAGAATCGCGAATCGCTTACTCAAACGGGTTCGTGATTTTGCGCAAGTTCAAGGAGACGGGAAAATCGATCGTCCTATAGCAGATCAGGCTCTTACTTTGCTACAAGTCGATCAAGCTGGTTTGGATTATGTTGACCAGAAATTGTTACGGACGATGATCGAATTATATGGCGGCGGACCCGTAGGATTAAGCACGCTTTCCGTAAATATAGGAGAAGAACGAGAAACAGTCGAAGATATGTATGAACCGTACTTGATCCAAAAAGGATTTTTAAAGCGTACACCTAGAGGGCGAATGGCTACGGCTTATGCTTATGAACATTTCGGATACGACTATCATATGTGATTTTTGCTTTTAGATTGGAGGAAAATGAATGAGTGATACAACACGTACGAAACAATTGATCAAAAACGTATTGATTGATTTGTGCCAAACACAATCTTTTCGAAAAATCAGCGTCCAAAAAATCGCAAATGAAGCAAAAATCAATCGTCAAACATTTTATTATCATTTTACAGATAAATACGATTTGCTTCGTTGGGTCTATTGTGAGGATGCCTTGCATTATTTAGACCCGCAATGTCTTACTCTTGATAATTGGGAAGAGCAAGCATTGAAAATGCTGAAAGCAATTGCTGAAAAGAAAGAGTTTTACGCAAATACTGTGCTTTCTGACCAAGAAATTTTACAAAAAGAATTCTCTCAACTAATCCAAAAATCTTTTATCAAGATTTTTGAGCAAATGGATGAAGAAAGACAGCTTTCTGCAAAAGATAAACTATTTTATGCTCGTTTTTTTTCTTACGGTTGCAGCGGCGTGTTAGTCAATTGGATCACGAATGAATATGAAGAAACACCGATGGAAATCGCTATGCAGCTTTTCCGTTTAGCTAAGGATACGGAGTTATACTCTTATCGTCTTTATGCAAAAGAAGAGTTGGAAGAACAGTAATAGAAATAATCTTTCGTTGAAAAAGCCATGATCGTTAAAAGGAGATGGGAAAATGACAAAAATTTTATTTGTTTGTTTGGGAAATATTTGCCGTTCACCAATGGCAGAAGGCTTGTTGAAGAAACGAGTAGCATCAGAAGGAAAGGAAGCAGAGTTTTTTGTGGATTCTGCTGCTACAAGTACGTATGAAGTTGGAAAGACACCGCACCCTGGAACGAAAAAAATATTAAACCAAGAAAATGTAGATATGACGAATATGGTTGCTCGTCAAATCACACCCCACGATTTTGAAACTTTTGATTGGATCATTGGCATGGATCAAGAAAATGTAGAAGAACTGAAAAGAAGAGCACCACGCTCAGCACAGGAAAAAATCCATTTGTTTTTAAGTAGCATCCCTGGAAAAGAAAAAGAAAATGTTCCCGATCCATACTATACCAATAACTTTGATGAGACATATCAATTGATCACAGAAGGGTTAGATCATTGGTGGAACATTTGGATGGATGAAAATAAAATAACAAACAGTTTATAAGATTAGCGCTTTCTTTTTTTAGAGACGTTAGAGCATTTCCTTGTTTTTTTGTAAAATGTTAGGTAAAATAAGATTAATTAAGTAACACTTTCTTAGCTAAAGGAGGAGTGCATTCGATGAACGAAGAGACAGTATCACCAATGAAGAAGCTTACGAAGTTAGTTACTCATACCTCGTATCAACTTTTTGATTCTTTTGTAAATGACACTGAAGAACATGCTAAGAATGTACGATTGCAAGGAAAGTTTATTCTTGAGCTGCAAAAAGCTGCGACTGAACATAGTTTAGTTATCTTACAAGTAAGAGCGAATCGTTTGAGTAGCAAGTATGAAACGATCTCAGGTTGGGTGGCGACAAAAACGGTCGAAAAAAACCGAGTAATGATCCGCCTACAAAACGAAGAGCAGCAGATCCGCATGGTTCCCGTAGAACAAATGGAAAAAATAACAATTCTTTCGCCAGCAGGAGAACAGGAACGGTTATCAAAATAATTTATACCAGATAGAAAAGCACGTATGAGCTTGTACCATCAATCATTACTAATCAAAAATAACCGAATGCTTTAAGCGGATATCGATAAAACGAAACGTTTTACGATGAGTATCACAGCATGACAGCATTCGGTTGATTAGTTGAATCGATTGTATGGGACAAGTTTTTTTGATAAAAAAAGGTCCTGCTAGCCGGGGAGCTAGCAGGATAAGGAGTTAAAAATGAAAAAGTGTTGTTAGGGTTGTTTGTTGGTATGCTTATATAATAGTCATTAGTTGTGAATATTTTGTGACGAAAGTTTTCGAAAGTTGTTAAGTTTTTTTGCGAAATTTATTTTTATATCATGTATTTGTCTAAAATTTTATACTATAAAAAGATACGTTGTGCAATCAGCTACCCTTTGGTATTAGTGCAAAAAACGGTAAAATAGCTCCTTATATTTTGCTGTTTTGCTTTTCTAATACTTAAGCCAAGGCGCTGATTTCACAACCTTTTTTTACAAATCAAGCGATTCCCATGAGTCAAGAACTATCTTTTCTTCAAAAAGAAATAATAGGAATAGAAGCCTTGATAGTTGCGATAAAATAAAAATGGATAGATAAAATTCGAGAGAAACATGTATTGACGTAGCAGATGAAAGGGTCAGATTTGTTAGTGTATCAGGAGTGCCGTTAGAAGAACAAAAGGAGAGAGAAGATGGAATTATTAGAAAAAGAAACTGTTAGTTTATACTTAAGACATGATTGGACTCCATTCCATTATGTTTTTTTAAAAGAGGAAAAGTATAGTGGGATAAACAGTCATCAGGAAGCAGTTTTAGAATTTCTTAATTGCTCAAACAGGTTTCGAGAGTGTCTGCGTCTGATGTGGAGTGATAGAAATCCTATGAAAATAGATCATGAAGCATATGCTCGTAAATTTCATGAGCTTAACGAAGAAAAAATCAACTATACGGATATCCGATTTTTTGACAAGATGAAAGAGTACCCTATTTATGTGAATAAAGAAATGATGAAGGCGAAAAGAGTCACCCCTAAAGCATTATGGGCTGAGGATGGTATCTATCGGACTTCTTTTCTTAATGCACCTCAAGGAGCGGCAGGAACGGAAGAAGAATTTAACCAGTTGAATGATCGTCTTTTCCCAGATAAAGATCATCTGCACATTTACCTTTGGAATAATGAATTTACGAATTATTATAATAATGGTCGTTATTGGGATGGCGCTTATGTGTGGTCAGTGTATGACGAAAAAAGAAAGCGATTTACTGTTTTCGATGCTACACTGGTATTGGATTGAATTACTTCATATAAATTTTTGAATTACCATGTGATTTCTTTCGTCAGTGTAATTTTCAAATAACTGTTCAATCGTTAGCTCATTTTCTAAATTTACTACGAGTATTGTGCCCTGATTAATTTGATTTATTAATAAAATTTAGTTAATAGAGTGATAGAAAAAAGCTTCTTACAAACCGATTTCTCCCTTAAATCCTCATTATACAATGATTCTTTCTAATCGACTTGAGGAACTATATCCATTGGAATAGAATAAACTACATCAAATATACTGATAAATTTTCTTGATAGAAATATATTAGTGATGTTAGTATCATATCTTAAACATCTTTTCGTAAAGACAGAAATAAATTAAACTTATCTACGAGAAGATGTTGTAAACGGCCAAGTTAAAATGTAGAAAAGGGGGTGCGGACGTTTTCTTGCACCTTTATTCTATAAAATACCTAACTGTTTACGATAATCTATCGAGCTAAGTCCAACCAGCGAGCATTTGATTTGTTTCTGATTGTACCAAAGAATATACTCGTCTAACTCAGCGATGAATTGATCAATAGAGACCAATTTCCAATCATGACCATAAAAAAATTCATTTTTAAGACGACCCAAAAATCCTTCACAGGCTGAATTGTCTGGAGAATATTCTTTCTTTGACATTGAACGAATTAAATTGCCTTGTTTCATTCGTTCAATCCATCCTGGCCAGCGATAATGTGCTGCCCCACGATCAGAATGAACAATAGGAGAGTTCCCTGGACTCAAAGTAGCCACGGCGTTGTCTAACATAGAATTGACCATTTCAGCATTCGGTTTTGTACTTATAGTCCAACTGATAACCGCACCGTCAAAACAGTCGATTATAGGTGACAGATACACTTTTCCTGAAGGAATGTATTGTTTATTTTTCTCTGTAGATAATTTATTTCTAGCTAAGTAATATAATGAATAAAAAATAGAGATCAAAAACTTAAAAGTTTTTGACCCAATAAATTTTTCAAGCGACTCTATCTTGCACAGTCTAATTGACCTTTAATACAGTCTATATTTGTAGAGAATCAAAAAGCCCAACAAGGCATGCTCCGTTGACCTTTAAAAAAGTAACTTTCTGACCTAATTAATTGTGCTACTAAAAGAGCTGTGAAATGAGAAATAAAAAAGGGGGCAAAAACTTTTAAGTTTCTGACCCTTTTGATTTATTTCTTTTACTTACTTCTTAAAACTATCTAAAATCATTTTTTTTACTTAGATGTCGCTCATTTAATGTGAACCCAATAACAGCAACTAATAGCGCTATAACTGAAAGTATAACATCGTAAGAAGTTATATCATGAAATCTAAGTATAGGTGAAACTAATGTAACAAGACTGCACAAAAATATTCGTTCGCTCCTATGAGATTGCGGATCATACGTCATACTTTTCCATGTTACATTTACGATATTTTTGCGTAGCAAATATGTCCACAAAACAATCACTAATAGGATAGTTACGACAATTAGAATCCACGCAATCAAACCATAATACTTAATTTGCTGTATTAGAGAAGATGCTATTACCAAAAGAACATATAGTCCAATCAACCCTATATATCTCTTTTTCTTATTATTAGCCATCGCTAAACACCCTCTCTTTAAATGCACCGATTAATTAGGAAGCTTTCCAAGTTACATGATCTAAATACATATAAATTGCACCACCTGAAGGATGCGCCTGAACAGCTGTAATGGATTCTTTACAACGACTTCTAAAGCCATTGAAGCCAAGTCCTACAAAACCGCCAACAATACTACCAGGTATTCCACCTAGAGCGCTTGAAAAGATTGCTATTGCATCTCCAATTGCTCCCATTCCATAAGTTTTATTAAACATTGCAATTAAATTTTTACCATCTGCTGTTGATGTATATCTTATTTTAACACCAATATAGATAATTGACGAAGTATATCGAAGATTAGGACTGTTTGGATCAAGAATATGTTCATTTCCATTCTCGTCAATTCCTATAATTTCAAAATTTTGAAAATCATTTTGATCTAAAATAGAAGATGCTCCCAATGTTTGGTTCAATGTTACCGGTAATGTAGTTGAATTTGTAGTCGTAGCAGTGGATGTTGGAACCTCTGCCGCTGAAGCAGTTACAGTTGGAACAACTGTCGATCCAATAATAGAAACACCCAGTGTAGCAACAACAATTTTCGACACAGTTTTTAACATAAGTACACCTCTTCATTATATAATTTTTAACTAAATCTCAGGACTAGAAATTTCTTTTTCATTCCTCTTTTCACCTCAGTATTATCCTAAAAAATAGTATTTGATAAAGAATAAATATTTAATAAAATAGAACACAAGCTCAGAAAACAACCTAGTTTTTTAACAGATTATCTTTGCTTCTGATAAATTGTCGTTTAACCTATGTCTATTTAACTATCTCTTTTAACTCGTCAGGCATATCAGGTTCATAAGTCGCTAAAAAACAGCAATTTTGAATTGAATGACTGAAAATACTTAGTGCTAGAGTTGCTAAACATCCTAAAAGAACTCTATTCAACTTTAAAACTTTTACCAACACGATACCTCCTCTTTAATTCATTAAGTAATACCAATAAGTTACTGATAAAAACTCCCCAAACCATGAATACCGTTAGGTCTGTAAAAGGTGATAAAACACAAAGAATTAGAATATTGATAGTTGTTAAGAGAGGTTTTATGCGACTGTGATTTCCTACATCCTTACCAACGTATTTAGTATATGAAGGAGCAAACCGCCATGTCACAGCGATGAAAGTAATCGACACAATAACCAACCCCAATAAAGAGAACCTAAAATTCATCCAGTTTAAAAGAACAGCTGAGATAGGGAAACTAAAAATCCCAAAGAGAGTACATATCAAGCTGTTTTCAAAATGAAATCCATAGTTATTATGTCTCAAAATGCAAAAAGTAACATGAGATAAAAGCGTTTCCAAAAACACCCCGAAAATAATAGCACTTAGATATATGGCGAGCGCTTTAGATAAATTAACAATTAGAATTGTCAATCCATAATTAATTTTGAGAGAATCTTCTCTAGAGAATTCAAAATAGTTTACCATTTTTTTAAAAGCAAATCAGATAATCTCTCTTCGATACTATTTCCCATTGGATTGCTCCTCTCTTACAAAAACAATGATAATACAGAAATTGAATCGACAACGAAACTTTCAAAAGAAACGGTTTTCATTTCATAAGTGTTAAGATAATGTTTTTTGCTTCTCTTTTAATTTAAATAGTAACCCTTTTAGATAACGTACTGATACATTACATTTTTGTCCATCAATCATTTGAATTAATTTTGTTTTAGTATTGACTACTTCAATATTGTTAATATTAACCACAGTAGACTGGTGACAACGATAAAATGCACTGTTGTAAGCAGAAATGTCCTTGATATTTGCATAAAATTCTAATTGCCGATTAAGCAAATGAACACTCAATTTATGAGCTACAGGTGTTGTTTCAAAAAATAAAATGTCATCTATTACAAGCTTGATGTCTGTGTAATTACTGCGTATCAGGATAAATTCTCGTTTATCAGGAGAAAACTTACTAATCCGATCAACGGTAGTATTTATTACTTCGATTATCTTTGGTTTAAGTTCCTCTTCACTCTTTTTCTGAATGAAGTCTAAAGCTTCAACTTTATGCAAAAAAGAAAGAAACGCCATCTCAGTATGGCTGGTGATGAAAACAATTTTTGCATGCGGATAACTTTCTCTTAACTGAGATGCTAAGATTATCCCATTCATTTCATGATTTAGTTCAATATCTAGTAAAAATAAATAATCATGTTGTTCCTGCGTTCTCCACTTTAGAATATCGTTTGGAAGATCAGTAGAAAGTTCTAATCGAGCATCTAAATCTACCATCATCAAATAATTCTTTACAATACGTTCAATTGATTGCCGTTGATCCTTATTATCCTCGCAAATAAATATCTTTAGCATTTGTATTCTCCTTCTTAATTAACAGTTAAAATTTGACAAAACTTATTGTCCTGAATAGATGTTTCTAGGGATAAATGGGCTTCGTGTGCAACAATAGAATCAAGGTTAGATAAACCCAAACCTCTATTCGATCCTTTTGTTGAATACCCTGAAACCTTCAACTGGTGAAGAGGTGGTAAATTTTCAGATACCGAGTTTGAGATAATAAAACTTACACTTCCCATATCTTTTAAAATGGCACATTCAATAAACCCTTCAGATTTCGCCATTCGGGTTGCTTCTACAGCATTATCTAAAATAATGCCAAGAGAGCGAACTAAAACTAATTCATCAACAGCAACAGAATCGACTTCATTAAAAACAAAAATTGATACCTTAGTTCTTTTTGTATCCACTGAATTGAGTTTAGATAAAAAAATGCTCTTTAAAGAAACTACCTTTAGATTTCCTAACTCCGATAGTTCTAATGAATTATCAAAAATTGTTTTTGATGTTTCCAAAATATTCTGTTTAAAGTATTTCGTAAGTTCTTCAAGATTACCTCGCTCGATATAATTTCCCATTGAAATTAACATATTCTTATAATCGTGTTTAAATGCTCGAAGGTCACTATACTTTTTTTCAATGTCAGTCGCATATTGTTTAAGATAGTGTAAATAATTCTCAATTTCCTTATTTTTATAATACTTTCTTGCACTGAAAACAAAAATTGAAGCAGAAAAAAGAGATAAAAGAGAATACACGATGACGAAGTAACTATTGATCATTTCCATTTCTCGTTGATTTGTAACATGGCGCTCCATCGTAATTACGATAAAGTGTATGAGAAACGTTCCTGTTGCAATTAATGAAATCATCGGCATGTACAAATCATTCTCAAACAAAGAAGTCGTATTTACAAGCTTTCTAAAAGCAAAAGAAAGTAATAAAGCTACAATAACCGTATAAAAAAATCGGGTATATTCTCCTACATTTACATTGAACATAGGATTGATAAATAAAGTTAGATAGTCAGAAAATATAACAATGAGAATTGCAGAACTACTTGAAATCAAAGATTTATGTACCGTTGATTTGGCAACAAAAAAGTTCATTGCAATTAAATAGACCCACAAAAGACCAGTTGCAAATAATTCGAACTGTAAGTACACAAGTGAAAAAATTACAGCACTAATCACACTTAAAACAATAAATTTTCTATTTTTTTCTCGAAGTATTCTAAAACTTAAACTACACATCAAAAAATATTGGACAGATAATAAGATAATAGTTATCAACACGATCCACCTTCCCTAACATAAAATATGCACCCATTTATTACTACCACTTTAAACAGTCAAAAAATAATAATGTTATTTAACTCTATTGCATTTCTTTTCTTCACTTTTTCTATAAATATTCGTTTTCATTACAAATAATACAGTATATTTAATTATATTGCGACATAAATTAAATACACTGTAGTTTTTTTTAGGGATTATATTGTTATCTAATAGACTTACCATTTGGTCCTGTATAAGAGTACCAACCGATACCTTCATACTTCCATCCGTATTTCGTGATATTGTCACGTTCAGCGGCATTCAGCGTGTAGAAATGTTCGCCGTTGTAACGATTGTATAGACGATAAACTGGATCGTCACTTGTTGGAGCTTGCCAACCAATACCTTCGTAATTCCAACCAATTCTTCTTAGATTATCTCGTTCTCCAGTATCTTGAGTGTAGAAGTGTTCTCCGCTATTTGGATTATACATGCGATACATAGGTATTGTTCTTACTGCACTACGAGCAAACCGACTCATTTGATCTTGTTGTAACTCTTCTTTTGGTGCTTGAGTCGCTTCAGCTTCAGACTGTCCTTCTTTCACTGGCGCTTCTAATTTTACTTCTTCTCCATTTACAATTGCTGTTTGCTCTTCGCTAGAACTATTGCTAGTTACTGTTTGTTGCGTAGTGTCATAAGTTGCATTATTCCCTGCTTCTTCCGCGAGGGCATTTTGTGTAGGAATCGTCCAAGTTGATAAAATAGTTGCACAAATCAACACTGTCCATTTATTTTTCATTTGATTTAATCCTCCGTCTTTTCATTAAAAAATTATATGATCAGAACCTTAAAAAATAAAACCGCATTATCGCTTGCTTTTTTTAGTATATCTTCTATAACTGACTAAAAAGGCATGCATAACATGCCATCAGACTGTAGACAAACCTTGACACGAACCATTTCCAGCAAGAAGAATTGATCTTCGATGAACATTCGATCAGCTACCGAGGCATCACGTCCGATTACGCCAGTCCGAGCCGTTTCAGTAGAAAGAGAACCATAAGAGATCAGTTTACGAAAAGCCGGATGGTCATTGATCGAAAAGCGATAAGCACCATGATCCGTTGTTCCTGTCAAATATTCCCGCATCAATGCATGACTGGTCACATCTTGCGCGTATCTTTTTTGCAGACCTTGCGAGAAATTATAGGTACTAGTAGTAGAATCAATTCCCGAAGTGGCAAAAGCGGCCAATTCTTGTTGCAGGGCAGGATTATTGGAAGATAATTCATACAAGCTCGCATTCGTTTTGAGTAAGTCTGCAGTGGCGACGCCTAAGGAGGAACCTAATTGGTAAAAACTATAACCAAGTCCTGCTCCTAGGATAGCAGAAACTACTGTAGCAGAAGCAGGGAGGGAAACCAATGCAGAACTTAATGTAGCACCAACAGCAGAAAAAGGAGAGAGGAAAGAGGAGAAACTGACGCCACCGGTTAAAGGAACCAATGCTGCGTTGTGCGGATCTGGTTCTAGGGTAGTGACAGGGATACGAGAGATAGACGGGAGTTCAGGAACAACTTCGGTCGTCGCATGTTGTTCTGCTTTAATCGTATACGTTTCTTGGGCGTGCGTTTGGATAGGCGTGGCAGCAAATGGCAGAAGTGTCAACACAACAAAAAACAAATGAGTGAGTTTTTTCATGTTTTCTCTTTTCAAGAACACGTGCGGCTGATCGACAAGGGGGTCTTTTGCACCTCTGTTCATTCGTATTCGCTTACACATTTAATTATTCTTGAAAAAACAAAAGAATACAAGGCGTAATAGAAAAAATCAATTTAAAAAAATGTTTTTTATATTATTGGTGTTTCCTTCGTGTATTCTCATGGAAGATAGTAGTTATGTCAAATAATCGTTTGTTTTGGATGCATAATCGTTCGCGTAACTGATAAAGAAAAAGAAGGGAGGAATTTATTTGTTTTGGAATTAAAGTTATTTAATGTTTGCTTTTTTATTATGTAAAAATAACTTTATTTATAAAAAAGAGGTTGTGACTGAAGTGGTCAGCTTCAAGAAATAAGAAGGAATTGACGAAAATTGCTTCTCAAATTTTTGTAAAATATCGGCTTATTTTTCGAAGAAGCTACTTCTGGAACACCGTTTATTCGGAAAAAAAGGTCTGTGACAAGACTTTTGTCACAGACCTTTTGCTTTTTATTGATCCTGCGATTACTCGTCGCAATTTTTGTGAGAGCTTTTTCGCAAACTCTTTCTTAAAAAGTGTTCAAGAGACAATCTCTTTTATCAATCCGCTACTTCTTCTTTCTTAGCGAAACTCCAAATCAGTCCGATAAC
The DNA here is from genome assembly GCF_002140245.1 of Enterococcus sp. 10F3_DIV0382. Lineage (NCBI taxonomy): Bacteria > Bacillati > Bacillota > Bacilli > Lactobacillales > Enterococcaceae > Enterococcus > Enterococcus sp. 10F3_DIV0382. The sequence continues at coordinate 426,232 of NZ_NGMF01000001.1, forward strand.
AAAACCGATAACTGCTGGTACGATCCACCCCATCCCCAATTTGAAAAACGGCAAGTAGCTTTCCGCAACATGTAAAAGATTTTGAACTATAGGGGTTTGCTTGATAGATTCTGGGCAGGCATTCAACCCATCAAAAATCGAAGCAATCAACGTAAAATAGGTAGTCATCCGATAAACAGCTGTACGCTGCTTAAACAAAGGACCAACCAACACTAACAGAATCAATGTCATTGCTAATGGATAGATGAACATCAAAACAGGCAATGAAAATTGAATGATATTCGTCAAGCCAACATTTGCCGCTAAACAGGGAAGGATACTGGCAAGTGCAACAAAAAAGGCGTAATTTCTTTGCGGGAACAAATCTGTGAATGTTTCTGCAAAAGCTGTAATCAAACCAATACCAGTCTTCAAACAAGCTAATATAACGATGAATGCTAATAAGATACTACCATAAGTGCCTAAATAATGATCAGCAATCTGAGCCAGCGTGATTCCGCCATTTTCACTTAGAGCAAAGCTACCTAAGCTCATAGCACCTAAATAAGCGAGCAAAGTATAAATGATTCCCATCAATATAATGCTGATCGCACCAGATTTGATCGTGTCTTTAGCAATTTCAGCAGGTTTTGTTACACCCATGTTTTGGATCGTCGTAACGATGATGATTCCAAATGCTAAAGCAGCAAGCGCATCTAATGTGTTATATCCTTGAGTAAATCCTGTGAAAAAAGCATGGTCTTGGTAATTTGGCTGAATAGGCGCTTGATTGACAGAGCCTAGTGGATTCAAAAAAGCAAGGAGAAGCAATGCCCCTAATAAAGCCAAAAATGCAGGATTCAGGAATTTTCCAACATAATCTAATATCTTTGTCGGTTTTCTTGAAAACCACCAAGCCAGCACAAAAAATACAATACTGAAAATTGCTAGATATAGCGTCTGTCTGCTAGGATCGATAAATGGTGCTAAACCAATCTCGAAAGATGTGGTTGCAAGGCGAGGTAAAGCAAAAAACGGTCCGATAACTAAGTAAAGCAAGATGGTAAAAACCATCGCATATGTTTGATTTATCCGTTTTGCTAATTCATATACACCTGAGCTTTTCGATACACCAATGGCAATCACTCCTAAGAAGGGAAGACCGATACCGGTAACCAAGAAACCTAGATTCGCCCAAAAGGTAGCAGCACCTGCTTCTTGACCCAAATGAACGGGAAAGATAAGATTTCCAGCACCAAAAAATAGACCGAAAAGCATGGAGCCTATAAAAAGATAGTCTTTAAATGATAATTTTTTTGTCATACATAACTCCTTTACGGTTTTTTTAAAAGTAACAAAATTTCGAAAAATATGCAACAATTTTCAGAAAATTTCCTATATAAAACGATGGTTATTTAATAACACAAGTGATAAAATAAAAGCGCTGAATCATCTGAGGAGGAAACATCGTGACAAAGTCGAGATTAGAAGCATTTACTGATGGAGTAGTGGCCATCGTTTTGACAGTTCTTGTATTAGACATCAAGATTCCTGATCCATCTGGTATCCATTCTTTATGGGCCATCCGAAATACATTATTAGCTTATGCAATCAGTTTTATATTTGTTGCGGTAATCTGGGTGAACCATCATCGTATATTCCAGATGGCAGAACGCATCAATTACCGAGTGGTCTGGTCGAATATCTTTTGGCTCTTCTGGCTGACTTTATGTCCTTCCGTTACTAGTTGGGTCGGGCGTAACCCTGAAGCTTTTTGGCCTGAGATGGCTTATGTCTTAGTATACACGATGTGGAGTTTTTCTTTTGGTATATTGATGAGGCAAATCATGAAAGCAAATAAACCAGATTCCCATGTCGTGAGAGTTTTGTCAAAGGACCATCGAAGTTTTATCTCCATGTTTATTAACTTATGTTTGATTGCCGGTATCTTTTTTGTACCGATGATTGGGTTATTCGGACGTTTTTTCGTATCTGGTATTTGGATTTTTTCCTATAAAAAAGCAGATGCCTATTATCAGCGGTTGTTTCCGGGGAAATAAAAAGAGCTGTGACAAAAATATTGTCACAGCCCTTTTTCCGAATAAACGGTGTTCTCCTGTCACCTCCTCGGTCACAAGTCACAATATTCAACAAACATGAGAAGCTGTTTTTTTGAAATTGATCCTTGTGACTCATAGTGAAACGGCAGGCTCACAACCTCTTTCTTACTTCTTACGTTCATATTTCATATGATAGATCAGTAAGAGAAGCAAGAACCACACAGGTGTCAGTAATAAAGCGATTCTCGTATCTTTTCCTAGGAACAAGACGACACACACAAAGGCCATATAAAGAAAGACCAAATAATTACTCAATGGGTACAGCGGCATTTTAAATGAATGAGCTTTTTTGCCGATGATACTTTTACGATATTTCATATGCGTGTAGACAAGCATACTCCAAATAAACAAGAAACAAGTAGTGGCAATACTGCTTACGAGTGTGAATACTTCACTAGGCATCACGTAATTCAAGATAACCGAAATGAAAATGACGATCGTAGAAAATGTCAAAGCATTCCCTGGAACATGATGTGTTGTTAACTTTTTGAATTTTTTAGGAGCACTTCCTTCTTGTGCTAAAGAACGAAGCATACGTCCTGTACTGTATATGGCGCTGTTGCAGGCAGAAGCTGCTGCACTTAATACGACTAGATTGATCAAGGATGCAGCAATCGTGATCCCAATTTCCGAAAATACCTCTACAAATGGACTATTATCTGGATTCAAGCTATTCCATGGATAGATGGCCATAATGACAAAAAGAGAGCCTAAGTAAAATAAGATGATCCGGATAGGAATATTATTGATAGCTTCCGGCAATACTTTTTCAGGATTTTCTGTTTCCCCAGCGACTAATCCAACTAATTCGATCCCAGCAAAAGCAAAGGTCACCATTTGGAAAGCCAAGATGAATCCTTTAGCACCAGTCGGAAAGAATCCGCCATGAGACCATAGATTCGTGATGCTGGCTGTGCCAATATCTGTCGTATAGTGGGTGAGGATCATATAAGCACCTACGAGGATAAAGGCAATGATCGCTACAACCTTGATCAAGGCAAACCAAAACTCTAACTCACCAAACAATGATACAGCCACCATATTCAAGCAAAGAAGAAGACCTAATGCAATCAGTTCAGGAAGCCACTGAGGAACACCAGGTGCCCAGTAGCGTACATACATCCCAATGGCTGTTAAATCTGCCATTGCAATCGATACCCAGCAGAACCAATACGTCCAACCAGTGATGAAAGCCGCTTTTTTGCCAAGATATTCTGCAACAAAATCCAGAAAAGAATGGTTATTAGTGTTTGATAACAGAAGTTCGCCTAACGCACGCATAATGAAAAAACAGATACATCCAGTGATGAGATAGGCGAGCAATATCGAAGGGCCAGCTAGCTGGATAGACTTTCCGGAGCCTAAAAACAGCCCCGTTCCAATCGCTCCGCCAATAGAAATCAGTTGGACATGTCTATTTTTCAGTCCACGCTGCAGTTCTTGCTCTTCATTCATTTTTAAATCATCCTAACTAAAAAAGTTTATATTACTTCCATATTAAGAGAGTTTTCTGAAAAACACAACTAAGATTCCAAAATTTTCAGAAATTTACTATTTATGAGTAGGCGCAAAAAAAGAACTGCGGTAAACGCCGCAGCTCTCTGTCCCAATCAGCGATTGATCCTAAGCATTTAAAATACGTGAAAGGAATTCTTTTGTACGTTCTTCTTTCGGATGGACAAAGATATCTTCTGGTGTACCTTCTTCTGCAATCACACCTTTATCCATAAAAATGACACGGTCAGATACATCTTTTGCAAATTCCATCTCATGCGTCACGATAAGCATCGTCAAGCCAGTATGTGCTAAGTCTTTGATCGTATTAAGCACTTCACCAACCATTTCAGGGTCTAACGCCGAAGTAGGTTCATCGAATAACAATACATCTGGATTCATCGATAATGCCCGAGCAATTGCGACACGCTGCTTCTGCCCGCCAGACAATTGTGCTGGTTTAGCTTCGAAATAACGATCCATACCAACTTTTTCCAGATTTTCGATTGCTACTTTTTTGGCAGTTTCTTTATCTCGTTTCAGGACAGTTGTTTGTCCAGACATACAGTTTTCCAAGACGTTCATATTATTGAAGAGATTGAAGGATTGGAAAACCATACCTAGATTTGTTCGATATTTAGGTAAATTATATTTAGGAGCTAATACATTTTCTCCATTATAAATGATCTCGCCGCCTGTTGGTTTTTCTAGCAAATTGATACAGCGCAAGAAAGTAGATTTACCAGAACCAGAAGAACCGATGATCGTCACAACTTCACCTTTGTTGACTGTCACGCTGATATCTTTCAATACTTCATTTTCACCGAAGCTTTTTCTTAGATGGTTGATTTCAATAATTTTTTCACTCATGATTCTTCCTCCTTATTCCTGCAAATTTGAATTGTCGATTTCTTCAAGCTTTGTGTAAGCAGAAGGTCCATCGATTTTCTTTTCTACCGCACGCAGGATTCTGGTGATCGTAAAGGTCATGACTAAGTAGATGATCCCGACGATCGTAAATGTTTGGAAGAATTGGAAATTCGCACCGGAAGCAGAGTTCCCCTGGAAGAACAAGTCAGCTACGCCGATTACACTTAAAACGGCTGTATCTTTGATATTGATAACAAATTCATTCCCCGTTGCCGGCAAAATATTCCGTAAAACTTGTGGAATAACAACTTTTCTCATCGTTTGGCCATGGGTCATACCAATGGCTTGCGCAGCTTCGAACTGTCCTTCATCTACTGCAAAAATTCCCCCACGGACGATTTCTGTCATGTAAGCTCCAGTATTGAGAGAGACGATAAACAAAGCGGCAATCGTTCGATTCAACGAAATACCAAAAGCGAGTGCCAGGCCGTAGAAGATGACCATTGCTTGTACCATCATCGGTGTTCCGCGGAATATTTCGACATAGATAGATAGAAGTGCATTTCCGATTTTTTGGAAGAAGCGAGTCAGTGCATTTCCTGATTCAGGTACCGAACGGAAGACACCAATCAGTAATCCAAGTGTGGTACCGACAACTGTCCCGATCAATGCGATGAACAAGGTAAGTCCAGCACCTCGTAAGAACATATTGCCGTATTGTTTCCAAATCGTAGTGAAGTCAGAAATGATGCCGGGTTTTTCTTCACTATCAGTTGCAGCAGGCTGATCTTTGACTGCTTGGTCCATGATTTTTGTTCGTTCATCGTTAGAGATGCCAGAAAGAATCTGGTTTACTTTTTGGATATCTGGGTCGCCTTTACGCATACCAACAGAAATCTGAACATCTTCCGGGTTTGTCTGGAAGCCATCTGCACCACTGAATTCGAGCATTTCCAAGTCTTTGTTCACACTAGTTGCCGTTACACCTTCCGGACGTTCGCTGACATAACCATCGATCATTCCAGAAGCTAACGCTGTTCTCATGGCTGAGAAATTATCCATTGCTTGTTGTTTCTGCACATCCGGTATCTGATCGATCACAGTATAATGGAAGGTATTTAACTGAGCAGTAATCTTTGCTCCAGAAAGATCTGCTAAACTTTTTGCTTTTGCGTATTTGCCATCTTTCTGGACTACTACTACTAATTGTGATTCATAATATGGATCGGTAAAATCAATTTCTTTTCGTCGTTCAGCAGTAGGGCTCATTCCGGCGATGATCGCATCGATCTTGCCTGATTGAAGGGCAGGAGCCAGACCATCCCATTTTGTTTGGACGATGACTAATTTTTTCCCTAAACCATCTGCTACTTTTTTAGCGATTTGAACATCATAACCGCCGGCGTAACTATTTTGGCCTTGGATTGGCAAGGCGTTATTCTCGTCTGTTTGTTGAGACCAGTTGAAGGGTGCATACCCAGCCTCCATACCTACGCGAAACTCATCGCTCGGTGTTTTTTCATCTGCATTTGCCAGAGATCCCACACTGAATAGTGAGAAGACAAAAGCAAATAGTACGGCAACTGAAACCATATTTTTTTTCATTTTTTTCTCCCTTTCTGATTATATGATACACGAGCGGTCTAGATGAAATGCGGTAAAGCTTTATCTGAAAAAATAAAAAGCGACCGATTTATAGATATAAAAAGGCCGCTAAAATTCCATAAGGTGATAAACCTCTCACAAAACATAGCGCAACTTAGCATCACTGCTAAGACAGTCCGCAAGCTCTTAACTTGCGTCCCAACATACACTTCAAGCAAAAAAGTGTACATTTCGGCGATCCTCCCTATTCCTGCTTCTCCATGTTTGCTTCACTCCACAGGGTTAATGATTCTCGCGACCTCTACCTCATTGATTGAGGCATCTCGTATTCAGTTATTTATACAAAAAAAGTTTACGATACTCGAGAGGCTTTGTCAATCTATAACTGCTGTTTTTTGAAAAATACTGATAAATATAGAAATCTTTACTTTTACCGAAAAAACAATCAAAATGTGAATCATCTATCCATTGCAAACGATAGTATAATTATACACAAAAATGTATGTAACACAATAAAAAAAGAACTGAAACAGAAAATTTCCTGCATCCAGTTCCACCTCGATTATTTAAGCAGCCGCTTTCTTTGGCTCACGTCCTAGGATCGCTTGCAAAAGAACAACGACACCGTAAATGGCTAATATTAGATAAATCAAACTTGAGTATTGGGTGATTCCCCAGCCCCATGTTCGATAAACGGCTAATGTAATGGCTAAAACAATTGCGGCAATCACGTTGAATAAAGCAAAAGCCCAAAGATTTCCGTTTTCTTTGCGTACAAGGTAAAAAACAGAGAAATAAACACTTAACGCTAACCAGGCGATGCAAGCCAGAATAACGCCCCAGTAAATAAAGAATGGTAACATATCGATTCACCTCACTTTTATACAGCAGTATTGTAACACGTTTTCATTCTTTTGTCAGTGAGGATTGTGATAAATTGTTCAAATGTCCCTCACACTTTTTTATTCCTATTTTTCACACTTTTCAACAATAAATTTGTTTGAGTATGGGCTATAATGGAAAGTGAGGTGACAAAACATGAAACAAGGAACAGTAGACGAAGCAGCAAAAGAGATATTGACTCATCAGAAAATCACGTTTTTGACCGGTGCTGGGGTATCCACACCTTCTGGAGTGCCAGATTATCGATCACTGACAGGAATCTACCACGGAATGGAACAGCCGGAATACTTGCTGAGTCATCAAGCAATGGTGAATGAACCGGATAAATTCTATCAATTTGTCAAAAAGATCTATCATCCTGAAGCAAAACCAAATATTATTCATTTAGAAATGGCACATCTAGCGAAAGAAAAAAATATCTGGGTCGTTTCGCAAAATATCGACGGATTGCACGCAAAAGCTAAGAGCCCGCAACTCGTCAATTTTCATGGAAGTTTGTATCAATGTCATTGTCGAAAATGTAAACAAACAGTAGACTGGAAAGAATATCTTCACAGCGACAAACATCAAGCATGCGGCGGACAAATACGCCCAAACATTGTGTTATATGGTGAAGGATTTCAAGATGAAGTCATTGAGCAGGCGGCTTACGCCGTCAGCCAAGCAGAGCTGGTCGTCATTGTTGGAACGAGTTTTCAAGTTCATCCATTTTGTGATCTGGTACAATTTCGCCAACCGTCAGCCAAAATTTTAGTAATCAATCAAACGCCTGTTTATTTAGCGGAACCTTATACGTTTATTCAGGAAGACGGAGCGGTTGTTTTCAAAAAAATACAAGAATTAGGAGTAGACTATGACTGAATTCAAAACAGAAAAAGAAAAGATGATTGCAGGCGAGCTTTATTTTGCCAATGACCCTGAGTTGGTTTCCGACCGTATGTTTGCAAGAAGTCAAAGCCAAATCATCAACCAAGCCGAATCAGCGGAATTGCGATCCCAATTGTTGAAAGAAACATTTGGTCGTACAGGGAAAAAAATCTATATGGAGCCAGTTATCAATTTTGATTACGGATATAATATATTTGTCGGTGAGAATTTTTATGCAAATTTCAACTGTACATTTTTAGATGTCAGCACGATCGAAATCGGTGATAACTGCATGTTTGCTCCCAATGTCCAGCTGTATACGGCAACACATCCATTACATCCAGTGAAACGTAACAGTGGTTTGGAGTACGCAAAACCCATAAAAATCGGTGATAATGTTTGGTTAGGCGGAGGCGTGATCGTCACGCCGGGTGTCACGCTAGGAAACAATGTAGTGGTCGGCGCAGGTTCGGTTGTGACCAAATCTTTCCCCGACAATGTAGTGATTGCAGGAAATCCTGCTCGTATCATCAAGACAGTAGAGGAAGAACCGTTAGAAGAGTCTCTTGAAACATTACGTCAAAAGATTGATACGATCGATCGAGAATTAGTTGCTTTATTAGAAAAAAGAATGGATACAGTAACTAAAATAGGACAAGTAAAAAAAGAAGGAAACCAAGCAGTTTATGATGAAAAAAGAGAGCAGCAAGTATTGGATAAAGTTGCTAAACTGCTGAAAAATAAGGGATACAAGGAAACAATAACAAACACATATGTTGATTTGATGAAACACTCGCGCGAATACCAAAACAAAATGAAGGAGGAATAAGTGTGATCGAAGGAGAGGCACGACGAAAACAAATCATGCAAACCTTGGCAAATAAAGAAAAACCAGTGAGTGCTAGCAAGTTTGCGAAAACTTTTGGAGTCAGCCGTCAGATTATTGTCGGTGATATTGCTTTACTACGAGCGGCAGGTAAAAGTATCGTGGCAACAGCAAGAGGTTATATCCTTGAAACAGAAGAAACCAATACTGGACATATCAGTAAAATCGCGGTCCAGCACGGAAAAGATCAAACAGACGAAGAGTTGAGACTCATCGTTGAAAATGGCGGCGAAATCATTGATGTAATCGTAGAACATCCGCTTTACGGTGAATTAACAGGTACGTTGCACATTAAAACGCCACAAGACATCGATTCATTTATGAGACGTTATCAAAAGAGCAATGCTTCTTTATTATCCGAACTCACAGGAGGAATCCATCTGCATACGATCCGATACCCAGAAAAGCATATGCTGAAAACAATCAAGCAAAAACTAGCTGAAGCAGGTATCTTGTACGAAGGATGACTAGCTCCATAAAAAAACAGTACCGAAGAACTGGCGAAATTTAAACGCCAGTTTTTTTATTTTCAAGAAAAAGGTGTTCGCTTTGTCTGCACAAAGTATTGTACGCTTTTTTTGTAACATAACTAGCAAGATAATGGGGGCGGATATGAGATGGATCCAAATAAGCAAGATCAAGGAGCGTTGGAAGCACAAAAAATCAAGCTGTATTATAACGAGGTTGGTGAGGAAAAATTAGATCAATACATAGAGACGCTCGCGCACAGCCTAATTAAATTCATCCGAAACTTTGAGGACTCTGAATACGTATCTGAAAGATTAAAAAAATTTTCTGAAAATTTTTCTGAGAATATTTACACTTACAATCGAAAGTGGCCATTATGGAATGACCTTTACAAAGCAACTCGCTCTTCTGAAGCACTCCATCTAGAAACAATTTTTAGAGATGTAGGATTTAACAAACCTTCCTTCGGTTCGCAAGACTTATCAGTAATATATAAGCAAGCAGAAGAGCTTTTAAATGAAAAAAAAGAAGCACTGATAGTAGAGATACTAAAGGGAAATCCAAACGTTGAACTGTATATCTCTTATGATCCTAAGGCTGAACAAGGAAAGCTATTAAATAAGAAGCTGAAAAATGGCGAGTATAAAACAAAAGAAGAACGGATAGAAGCTTTAGCAGATGGGTATGAACATCGAGATGAAAAAGCGAAAGATATTGAGAAGGATATCATTCAAGGAGTAGATGAAACGGAAATAGGAGCTATGATACGGCTGATATATCCTCTTGAAAAAACAGTGAGAGATAGAGTGAATTTTTATAAAAACGACCACATAATTTTAGCACCATGGGCTAGAAACAAGGAACTTACTGATCTATGGAGCGGTGTGATTCCACCAAGTGAAGAAAAATTCGTGGGATTAAAAGAAAGCCTGATCCATAAGAGTGAACAAGAAAAAATTTTATTGACTTATGGAAACGGAAAAGAATTCAACGCTACTTTTCATGATTTAGAAGAGAAGAATTACAAATGGGAAAGCTGTGAGAAGTATATAGAAATAATTGCAGAAATGTTAGAGGAGAAAAATGGGATACAAGGAAAGCTAAACCAAGATGTTTTTGAAAATTTCGACCAGTATATCCCTTCTACAAAAAGACAAGGACAACTATGGGGAGAATTTCAACGAGTCAGTCGTAAGTTTGAAGAATTCCATTTAGAGAATATAGTAGGATGGGATGAGTTCATGAAAAAAGCGTATCCTGAACAAGGATTTAAGCATTCCTTGAATCAATGGTTTGGGAAAATGTCAGTAGAACTAGCAAAAGAAAACCCGAAAATAGAACTCGGTGTTTTTTATGATCCAGCTTGGGAAAGCGTAAAAAGTTTAGAATTTTATACGCCAATTTCAAAAACAAAATGGAAAAAGCGTGTAGAATCGACAGAGAATGCTATTGCTCAAAAATTGCATCTGGCTGAAACTTCAGATACGTTACACCATTTATATCATAATGAGAGCTCATTAGGTGGTCGGATTTATTATTATGATAGAAAAAATGTGTTGACTAATGTAGCTCCTTGGGCCAAGTCAAAAGAGCTTGGTACAGTTTGGTCAAGAAGTAGTAGAGAAGAGACTTTGACATTTCTACTTCCACAGATGGATGGACAAAGTGATTTATCTGCTTCAATTAAACCGCAAGAGCACCGGAAAATCAGTTTATTTGTGTCAGAAACTGGAAAATATGCAGATGAAGATAATTTTCGACAGAAAAACCCTACAAAAGCAGAGCATACGATAGAGTCTATTGATGACTATATTTCTGCTACGATAGGTGCAATCTTCAAAAACCAAAGGAAATTTTATGATCCAGATTTCAGACAACATTTTTATGAGAATTTTACAAAATATATCCCATCAGATAAAAAACATTGGGAGCTATGGGACGATTTCCAAAAAGTCAGTAGAAGCTTTGAGGAATTCAAATTAGAAAACATATATATAAAATTAGATATCAATTTTGAAATACCAATGACGTGGTCTAAGGAATTAACCCTCATATCCTACTTGCATAAGATTAAAGGGGAGATAGCGGTAGAAATAGTAAAAAGAAATCCCATGACTGAATTGACACTTTTTTATGATCCGATACAAATTTATGCAGCATACGATGTTGTCGGTTGGACTAATTCTGATTATTCTGATTATTATGATAGTGATACTAGCAATTCTAGTGATAGTAGCAGGCGTAGCATAGATATCGATCAATATGCTGATAAGATAGAACGGCGTGGTACTGATAGAGCTGGTATATTAGATATTGAAGAAGAATTTGCAAAAGGAACGGAAAGTGAGAATGAAAAATGTCTTGGTAGGATACTCAGATATGCATTTCACAATAAATCAGAGTTAGAAGGAAGAATTGTTCTGTTTGATCGTCATAAACAAATTGCCGATAGATTACCATGGGAAAAAGAAGAGATTGCAGAAGCGTGGAGAAATGCATGCAAAAGTGTCGTTCTTACACCTAGCATTGATAATGAAAATAAACTTCATGAAAAGAAGGAAAGCGAAACAAGTTTACACCAATCAATAGACACTCAGGTAAAACATCGAAAGAGTCCAGAACAGTTGATAAAAAAACAGCCACAGCAGTTATCGAGTCTTTTAAAAACAGTGGGTATAAGGAATGAACAGCCATCAACAAGCACCGATCAACTAATAAGTGCTTCCACATCCCAAGTTGGACAACAAAGAATGGCACAAATCAGACAGCAAGAAGAGAGAGAAACTTCGGCTAATAAAAAGCCATGTGTACGAGAAATAATAAGATTCTATGAACGTTAAAAAGAGATAGACTTGAAAAAAATGCTAAAAACAATCAAGTAAAAACTAGCTGAAGCAGTTATCTTGTACGAAGAATGACAAGCACCATAAAAAAACACCGAAGAACTGGCGAAATTTAAACGCCAGTTTTTTTGTTTTCAAGAAAAAGGTGTTCGCTTTGTCTGTATGAAAGTAATGTATACTTTTTTATAACAAAATAATGGGGGCGGATATGAAATGAATCCTGAAAAACAAGAAGAACAAAGAATTGGCTTATGTATTGATAAGGAATCTGGGCGTAAGAGATTTGAAGGAGTATACTGTACTGATTATCTAACTGCTATAACAAATACTATGTTCGACCATGCGAAACAGCTTTCTGATAAGAAGTTCCAGCAGCACTTTTTTCAAAACTTCACGGAGTATCTTTCCCCTGAGATCAAAGGATGGGTTTTATGGGACGATTTCCAGAAGGTCAGCAGGAAGTTTGAAGAACTAAAACTAGAGAATATCTATAATAATCTAAATCTAACTTTTGATGGTACATCACAGCTTTCTGAGAAGGAAAGAGTCAACGATTATTTGTACGACTTGAGAGGACAGATAGCCGTAGAAGTAGCAAAAACGAATCCAAGAATCAATTTATACCTTTACTATGATCCTGAATATGCAAATGCAAGGGATGAGATGGGTAGTGCTATTGGTGCTGGTGACTTAATGACTTTAGTAGCAAATTGGAGTGTTAATGTAGCATTTGAAGAAGCTAAAGTTGCTAGGGGAGATGAAGAGAGTTATCCCAGTCACACGCTCCGTTATGTTTATCATAACAAAGAAGAACTGGCAGGAAGGGTGTATTTATATGGAGAAGGGCATGATAACAGTGTTGTTATGTACGATTTAAAAGGTAAGCTGACTGATGTAATGCCTTGGGAAAGAGATGAGGGTCTTGCTGTGACATGGAAAGAAGAATGTAGGATTACGAATCTTACGTTGGATCCAGCCTATGCAGCCAATCATTTACAGCAAAGCAGTACAGTAAGGCAAAACAGTGGAGAAGAAAAAGATATAAAAGAATTTGCTGATAAAAATCCAGTGTTTGAAAATGAACTTAGAGAAGGAGAGGAAAAAAATATTCCTTCCACTCCTGATGCTTCTGCTTCTGATTGTAAGTCGTCACAACTAAAGGATTTAGCTTCTCGACATAACCATCAATCCTTATCAGATATCATGCAAGCAGCTAATATACAGCATAAAGAAAATAATCAATCAAACAACTGGAAACAAGATAGTCCAACAAAGCAAAATGTAAGTACAAATACACAAAAAGAAATATCGTTGATAAAAGCAGAATCTTGGGCAGACAGCAATGAATCGAAGCGAGTGGGACAGTTAATAAAGACGTGGGAAACTCCCTCCCAAACGACGAGTGCAACCACATTAGATTCAAGAAAACAGGGGTTAGGGCAACTTCTAGAAGACGTAACGACACGTAAAAGTTATCCTTCTGGAGATAAAAAACAGGTAATTCCCAATAAAGCTTTATCTCTATCCAAGACACAGCCACATCTTGAATTTTGATTTCAGGAAATTTCATTTTAAATTTAGTAGCGAAACATAAAAAAGGGGCTGTGACAAACGACGTGTCACAGCCCCTTTATTCCGAATATGTTCAAAAGCTTGCATCTGAGATAATAAGCCTAACTAAACGAAAAATAGGAAGAGCTATTTTTGTTTGGCTGTTCTTATTACTTGATGCAGGACAGCTTTTTCACAACCTCTTTATAAAGCTTTCTTATGCCATTAGAATCGAAGGATCAATCCAAATCTCTATTCGATCACCAATACGCCTTCTTTTAATGCAAATGGATTTTGATCGTTGATGTGGTCATAGAACATCACACCGTTGATATGGTCGATTTCATGTTGAACGACGATCGATTCATAATTCTTCAAACGAATCTTGTGTTTTTCACCATTCATATCATAATAAGACACAGTGATTTTGGCGTGGCGAACGACATATCCTGGTACTTCTCGGTCAACAGATAAACAGCCTTCGCCTTCCCCTAAACAAGCATCTTGAACAGAATGGCTCAAAATTTTAGGATTATACATAACAGTACTTAGAGAAGGTTCATCTACCTCTGGGTCTGCACTTGGTACGTGAACAGCAATGATTCTTTTAGAAATATCTAATTGAGGCGCAGCTAAGCCAACACCGCCTCGTAAGTGCAATTCTTCAGCTTTGATTGGATCTTGGCTGTTTTTTAAGAACTCAAGCATCTCTTTTCCTAAAGAGAGATCTTCTTCGCTTAATGGAAGAGAAACTTCTTCTGCAACTTCGCGTAAGGTCGGATTTCCTTCACGAATGATATCATCCATTGTAATCATGGAATATGTACCCCTTTCTTAGAAGACTATATTCAAGTCTATTTTCGCATTATAGTTTACCACAAAAATGGAAAAGTAGTAGTAAGATTGTTTGAAAACTACTTTTTCTTAATGATTAACCACTTGATTTCCAGCCCGGTTTCAGGTAAAGTATAGCTGTGTGCTCTAGGCGCACGGCCTGCCACTTGGTTAAGCGAATCACCAACGTTTTACTCAGTCGCAGGGGAATAATCGAAAGAGGTGAAAGAAATGGCAATTTCAAAAGAACGCAAGAATGAAATCATCAACGAATATGCTCGCCATGAAGGGGATACTGGTTCTCCAGAAGTACAAATCGCTGTATTAACTGAAGAAATCAACCACTTGAATGAACATGCACGCGTGCACAAAAAAGACCATCATTCATACCGCGGCCTAATGAAAAAAGTTGGTCACCGTCGTAACTTGTTAGCTTACTTACGTAAAACTGACGTTCAACGTTACCGCGAATTGATCAAACGTTTAGGCTTGCGTCGTTAATTTTAGTCAAAAAGAGTGGGATTCACATGAATCTCACTTTTTTTACTCGTATATCAATTAAGCAAAATTCCGTGATCAAGCTAGATGGACTCCTACTAACCAAATGAAAGCTGCTCAAAAAACGGCTTTCGGCAGTTTTCATTTGTTTAGTAGCGTCTTGCTTTCACGAGAAGGAAAAGGAGAAGTTATGTCAGAAAAACAAGTATTCAAAACGACATGGGGCGGCCGTCCCTTACAAATCGAAGTCGGTCAGCTAGCAAAACAAGCAAACGGAGCCGTTTTAGTCCGTTATGGAGATACAGTGGTCTTAAGTGCAGCTGTGGCCTCTAAAGAAGCAAAAGATACAGACTTTTTCCCATTAACGATCAATTATGAAGAAAAAATGTATGCAGCAGGGAAAATCCCTGGAGGTTTCATCAAACGAGAGGGTCGTCCAAGTACAGAAGCAACATTGACTGCCCGTTTGATCGACCGTCCGATCCGCCCGATGTTTGCGGAAGGCTTCCGTAATGAAGTCCAAGTAACGAACATCGTGATGAGTGTAGAAACTGACTGTTCACCAGCTATGGCAGCGATGTTAGGTTCTTCTTTAGCACTATCAATCTCAGATATCCCATTTGATGGTCCAATCGCGGGTGTAGAAGTTGGTCGTGTAAATGGTGAGTATGTCTTGAATCCAACGGTAGAGCAAGCAGAACAAACAGATATCGAATTAACTGTTGCTGGTACGAAACAAGCGATCAACATGGTTGAAAGTGGCGCGAAAGAAGTTTCAGAAGAAGACATGCTTGGTGCATTGCTGTTTGGTTTTGACGCTATCAAAGAATTAGTTGCTTTCCAAGAAGAAATCGTTCAAGCAGTAGGAAAAGAAAAAATGGAAGTCACTTTACTGCAAGTTGATGAAGTATTGAAAAAAGAAATTTTTGATGCTTCTTACGCTACGATGAAAGCAGCAGTAATGACCGAAGAAAAACTTGCTCGCGAAGAGAACATTGACCAAGTGAAACTCGATATTCGTGAAGCTTACGCTGAGAAATTTGCAGGTCACGAAGATGAAGATCACTTATTGAAAGAAGTCAAACAAATCACGGAAGATTTAGAAAAAGATGTCGTACGTGAATTGATTACCATCGATAAAATCCGTCCTGACGGGCGTAAATTGGATGAAATCCGTCCATTGTCATCAGAAGTCAGCTTATTGCCACGTGTACATGGATCAGGATTGTTCACACGAGGACAAACACAAGCTTTATCTGCTTGTACACTCGCACCTTTAGGAGAGCACCAAATCATTGACGGTTTAGGGGTTGAAGTCAGCAAACGATTCATCCACCACTACAATTTCCCTCAGTTTTCTGTTGGTTCTACAGGACGTGCAGGATCTCCAGGACGTCGGGAAATCGGACATGGCGCATTAGGAGAACGAGCATTGGCACAAGTAATCCCTTCAGAAGAAGAATTTCCTTATACGATCCGCTTGGTAGCAGAAGTATTGGAATCAAATGGTTCTTCTTCCCAAGCAAGTATCTGTGCTGGCACGTTAGCATTGATGGACGCAGGGGTACCAATCAAAGCACCTGTTGCCGGTATTGCGATGGGACTTGTTTCTGATGGTGAGAACTATACGATCTTAACAGATATCCAAGGGCTGGAAGATCATCTTGGCGATATGGACTTTAAGGTTGCCGGTACAAAAGATGGTATCACTGCTTTGCAGATGGATATCAAGATCCAAGGAATCACAGAACAAATCCTAACTGAAGCATTGACTCAAGCAAAACAAGCACGTATGGAAATCTTAGAAGAATTGACTTCAACGATTGCTGCTCCACGTGAAGAATTAAGCCAATATGCACCAAAAATCGAAATGATCCAGATCGAACCTGCTAAAATCAAAGATGTCATCGGTAAAGGCGGAGACACGATCAATGGAATCATCGATGAAACGGGTGTAAAAATCGATATCGATCAAGATGGAAAAGTAAGTATTGCTTCTGCTGATGCAGAAATGATCAAAAAAGCCATCAAGATCATCGAAGATCTGACAAAAGAAGTCAAAGTCGGTGAAGTTTATCTAGGGAAAGTTGTCCGTATCGAAAAATTCGGTGCATTCATCAACTTGATCAAAGGAAAAGATGGACTTGTCCATATTTCTCAATTGGCAAACGATCGTGTCAATAAAGTCGAAGATGTTGTTAAACTAGGTGATGAGATCCTTGTGAAAGTAACGGAAATCGATAAACAAGGACGCGTAAATCTGTCAAGAAAAGCAATGTTGAATGAAGATGGTTCAACGAAAAACGAAGCAAAATAATTTTAATTCTTATGAATATTGTGTTTTGTGATCAAGAAGTTGACAGGAGAACAACAATTATTCGAAAAAAAGGGAGGTGACGATTTTTGTCATCTCTCTTTTTTTACTGAAGTTTCTTGGTGCATATTTTTGGAGTCCTTCTAAATAAAGCGTAAAATAAAAGTGAGATAAAAGGACGAAGGAGGGGAAGGCTATGCTGAACTTTTTATGGTCGTTGTTTATCGGCGGTGTGTTAGGTTTGATAGCTGGTGCCATTTTGGGAAAGGAGGTCCCAGGTGGTGTATCTGGAAATATCATTATCGGCTTTTTAGGCAGCTGGCTTGGCGAATTTTTACTAGGACCGCTAGGACCGGAACTTGGCGGTTTTTATTTGATCCCAGCACTATTGGGTGCAATTTTTTGCCTTGCGCTTTATTCATTTGTGGCAAGACGTATCAGGGAACGACCAAAGAAAGAATAATTTTATTCAAATAAGTTGACACTTCAGTGTGTTACTTGGATAATTAGAAGCAATTTAGGAAAGTGGGTGTCATGGATAAGAATATCGTCTATCATTCAAGCTTACCTAAAGGATATCCATATAACAAGAAATGAGGGGAAAACGTGGCAACAACGCACAATACCAAAAAAATATCAATGGCTGGCCTGCTTGTAGCGATGGGAGTCGTCTACGGTGACATCGGGACAAGTCCGCTTTACGTGATGAAATCGATTGTTGAAGATAATGGCGGATTGACAGGAATTAATCCTGATTTTGTTATCGGATCAGTCTCATTGATTTTTTGGACATTGACTCTACTGACAACGATCAAATATGTCGTGATTGCACTAAATGCAGATAACCATGGGGAAGGTGGAATTTTCTCACTCTACACACTTGTCCGAAAAGGTGGGAAATATTTGATTATTCCTGCAATGATCGGAGGAGCTGCCTTACTAGCAGATGGGGTATTGACCCCTGCTGTGACGGTAACGACTGCGATTGAAGGATTGCGGGGAATTCCGCAGTTTTTTGACCGGTTCGGTAATAACCAGAACGTGATCGTCATTATCACTTTAGTTATTATTTTTGTCTTATTCATGGTCCAACGCTTTGGTACAGATATTGTCGGAAAAGCATTCGGACCAATCATGTTCGCTTGGTTTACTTTTTTAGGAGTAATGGGGTTGCTGAATTTTAGCCAGGATTGGACAGTTATCCGTGCATTGAACCCTTATTACGCAATCCAGCTGCTTTTTAGTGCAGATAACAAATTAGGCTTGTTCATTCTTGGAAATATTTTCTTGGCTACGACAGGTGCAGAGGCGCTTTATTCCGATCTTGGACATGTCGGCAAACGAAATATTCGTTTGAGCTGGCCTTACGTCAAAATTTGTTTGGTCATCAATTATTTTGGGCAGGCTGCATGGTTATTGAATGTTTATCAAAACCCTGAAGCACAGCAAATCAAGAACTTGAATCCATTCTTCCAAATGATGCCTCAAAGTTGGATCGTGATTGGCGTTGCTTTTGCAACAGTTGCTGCGGTGATTGCTTCGCAAGCATTGATTACAGGCTCGTTTACGCTGGTTTCGGAAGCCATCAAGTTGAAACTGCTGCCTCGATTAAAGATCATGTATCCTGGGAACAGTATCGGGCAAATGTATATCCCAGCAGTCAATCTGATTCTATGGATCGCCTGTTCTCTAGTGGTCGTCACATTCCGAACTTCCCATCATATGGAAGCTGCTTATGGTCTGTCGATCACGGTGACCATGTTGATGACGACGGCATTGCTTTACTTTTATCTTATCCAAAATGGGCATTCTCGTTGGTTTGCATATTTAGTTACCTTTTTCTTTGGTGCAATAGAAGTCGTTTTCTTTATCTCAAGTGTCGTCAAATTCTTCCGTGGCGGTTTTGTAGCCGTTCTGATTGGTTTGATCATCTTAGTCGTGATGTTCATTTGGGAACAAGGGAACATTATCCGCGAATCGTCAACAGAGGATGTGTCTTTGAGGGATTATATCCCACAGCTTAAAGAATTACGTGATGATGCTTCTTTACCAATCTATCAGACGAATGTTGTCTTCCTAGTTCCTGATATGGCTGAAGATAAAGTGGGACGACAGTTCATCTATTCGATTTTAGATAAGCGACCTAAAAGAGCAAGAGTCTATTGGTTTGTTCATGTGGAAGTGACGGATGAGCCATATACGAAAGAATATCAAGTAGATATGATGGGCACCGACTTTATTGTCCAAGTGAATCTGTTCTTAGGTTTCAGGGTCCAACAGGAAATTAACGTATATGTTCGCCAAGTCATCCATGATTTGATGAAACAAGGTCGTTTGCCAAAACAGCCACAAAGATACTCTTTGACACCAGGACGGGAAGTTGGCGATTTCCAATTTGTTCTGATTGATGAAGTAGTCTCAAATGTGACAACTCTAGGAAAATGGCAACGTCAAATCATGCAGGCAAAACTGGCAATCAAAAAAATCGCTACCTCGCCAGAAACATGGTTTGGGCTAGAGTACAGCGAAGTAAAACATGAAACTGTTCCGCTTATCATTGGAAATACTCGGAAAACATGGTTGAAAGAGCGGTTGTGAAAGTAGCG
Source organism: Enterococcus sp. 10F3_DIV0382 (assembly GCF_002140245.1). Classification (NCBI taxonomy): domain Bacteria; kingdom Bacillati; phylum Bacillota; class Bacilli; order Lactobacillales; family Enterococcaceae; genus Enterococcus; species Enterococcus sp. 10F3_DIV0382. The sequence goes on from NZ_NGMF01000001.1 coordinate 446,070, forward strand.
CTTTGATCTAAATTCAGCTTTTGAATACCGTTTTTATCAGAGATCATGAAAAAGCTGTTTAGCAACAAGTAACGCAATGCTTTTAATAGGAAGGAGATGTGGCATTTTTCAGCCACATCTCTTTTTTTACTCCTAATATAAATACGCATTATTTTCAATTTTTTTGTAGAAAAAGGGTACAATAGAAAAAGAGAAAGGCGGGAGAATATGGTTATCAATTTCATTATTTTATTTTTGATGATCGCAATTACTTCATTTTTTGTAGCAAGTGAATTTGCTTTAGTGAAAATCAGACGATCAAAATTGGAACAATTAGAAAAGGAAAACGTGAAGAACGCCAAGCTAGCTCTTCATGTTACACACCATTTAGATAATTATTTATCAGCTAGTCAATTAGGAATTACGCTAACCGGGTTGATCATCGGGTGGGTCGGTGAAGGCTCTGTCGCGGCTCTACTGGAACCAGTGATCGGTAAACTACCTTTCAGTTCGGCTATCAGCAGTACAATCTCTGTGGCGCTAGGATTTATTTTAGTGACGTATATCGATGTGGTTATTGGCGAACTGCTTCCTAAGAGCTATAGTATCGTCAATACGGAGAAGGTCGTCTTGTTCGTAGTCAAACCGCTTCATTATTTTTATAAAGTAATGTTTCCTTTTATTTGGGTATTGAATCATTCAGCAGCGGGTCTAGGAAAGCTTTTAGGTGTGCGCCTCGTATCTGAAGGAGAAGAAACCTTGTCTCAAGAAGAGCTGACACTAGTCGCATTGAATTCTTATGAAAAAGGTGAGTTAACCAAAGAAGAATATCATTATTTGGAAAACGTGTTTGAATTTGATGATACCTTGGCAAAAGATATACAAGTAGATCGTACGTCTATGCAAGTATTCGAAGCTTCGGAAACAGTAAAAGAAGCGATAAAAGCTTCGATTGAGCAAGGACATACTCGCTATCCGGTGATTTTAGAATCCAAAGACAATGTTCTAGGTTATGTTACCTTACCAGATTTGATCAAGCAATCTTATAAAGATGACCAACTGACAGTAGAACATTTGATTGAAGAGCCAATCGTAACAACTGAAACAATCCCTATAAAAAAATTATTGACGATCATGCGAAAAAAAGGAAAACATATTGCTATCTTAAAAGATGAATATGGAGGGACAAGCGGCTTAGTAACGATTGAAGATATTTTAGAAGAAATCGTCGGGGAAATCCGGGATGAGACAGATTTGGACGAAGCGTTGATAGCGGAACAGTCAGATGGCTCTTATATCATCTCCGGCAAACTAACATTAGATGATTTTCAACGTTATTTTCATGTAGAGATTCCAGAGTTTGAAGAAACGAATTTTACTACACTTGCGGGATTTGCTTCTAGCCGATATAAAGAAATAAAAGCAGGAACGATCATTGAGATTGCCTCATTCCGTTTCACGGTATTAGAATACCAGCATGCGCATATCGATTATTTCAAAGTAGAGACCATGGAAAGAGATGCAGAATAAAAGAAAAAATGCTGTGACAAAAAATGTCACAGCATTTTGTTATCTAAAAAAACTGTTTTCGGTAAACGAAGAAGATATTTTCAATAAAAGTTTTCATTTTTAGCCGCACCGATTTCTTTTAATCAAGGTTACCTTGCTTCGGCATGTTCTAACGTGAAATGTTCCTCTTCACCCATATGTTTCAATTGTTTCATCGAACGCATGTAAGAGTAAAGCAACACTGCAACAGAGCCGATCCAAGCTAGAGGAGAAGCTGCTGCGGCTCCTGGATACCCCCACATTCCTGTAAGAACGATAGCTGCAAAAGAACGCATAAGCAATTCCATCATACCGGCGATCGTAGGAATCTTGCTTTGTCCAAGACCTTGAAGCGTGTAGCGTAAAATGAACAGGACTGCTAAGATCCAGTAAAGAGACCCATTGATATTGAAGTAGGTTTGTGCTAATTCAAATACATGTGTTTCTGATGGGCTAACAAACAGTTGAACAAAGAAATGTCCAAAGAAAATGACGATAGCACCTGCTAAAAGACTAAATCCGACACTCATCAATAAAGTTTGTCGTACACCTTGCAAGATTCGACCATATTCTTTTGCACCATAGTTTTGTGCAGTGAAAGTCGCCATTGCGATACCAAATGACATCATCGGTTGATTGGCAAATTGATCAATACGACCAGCAGCGGCTTGAGCAGCCACAACATCTGTCCCTAAGCTATTTAGTGCCGCTTGTAATACGATAGCACCGACAGCGATGATTGAAGACTGGAACGCCATTGGCAAAGCTGCATTTAGATGTACACGAAACTCTTCTTTATCAAAATTGAAATCTTTTTTGCGTAACTGTAACAAAGGCATTTTTTTCTTGATATACACAAGACACAGTACGCTAGAAGAAACTTGTGCGATTACGGTAGCAATAGCTGCACCTTCCACACCCATACCAAAATAGATAATAAAGATCAAATCAAGTACGACGTTGATGATAACCGCAATGATCAGAAAGAATAATGGTGTGCGGCTGTCACCAAGTGCGCGAATGACATTAGAAAGCAAATTGAAACTGACGGATGCAAAGATTCCTAACAAAATAATTGAAATAAACGTTTGTGCTTGATCAATTATTTCAGGAGGAGTTTGCATCAACTGAAGCATCGGACGAATAAACAGGAGACTCAGGACGGTTAAAATCACAGTGACGACAAGACTAATAACAACACTAGCAGCAAAACTTTTCTTCAGACCCCGATAATCTTTTGCACCGTAACGTTGTGCAGTAATAATGGCTAAACCAGCTGTTAACCCTTGGGCAAAACCAATGATCAAAAATGTCAGGCTTCCAGTTGCACCAACCGCTGCCAGCGCATTTTTACCTAGCGTCTGACCCACGATGATCATATCGATCATATTATAAAACTGCTGAAAAACGTTTCCGATCAGTAAAGGAACAGTGAACAGCAAAATCAGTTTAGCGGGGCTTCCTTTTGTTAAATCGCGCATCTTTTAAACTCCTTATATCTTTAAAATTTAGTTAGTAGTATATAGCGTTTATCCTGAGAATACCAATTAGAAATCAATGATAATTGATGAAATTCCATAAAAAGAAGCCAAGAATTGAGTCAAAGAATCAACAACTTGGCCTGGTCTGTAAAATAAGGGACATCCACGTTTATCTATCACCTTAATATTGTCTGATCTCACTTGGTAAAAGGATCGTTTCTCTCGTACCGTCATCATAGGCGTATACTTGAGCAGGAAATTGGTTCGAATAGGCAAACGGTAAATCAATATCCATTTCCACATTGCTTCCTGCTTGAGAAAAATGCATCGTCACTTTTCCACGATTTTCGATCAAATCAAAGGTTAATATATTTTCTAATGGAATGACTCCCTTAAGATCTAGGTCAATAATAAACCATATACTGTCAATCAATTCATCTGGCAAACTTGATACTACACCAACTGAAGCGTAACGGTTGCGGCTGCTATCAAAACTTTCAAACATCTGGTTAACCTCCTTCGAATCAACGAATGTTTTTATTTTTATAATCAATCATAGGATAAACTAGAAATACTTACTTTAACGAGGGTTCATTCTAATAAAGAATCAGGAAAAATGCAACAATAATTGAATACTTTTTTTCAAAGTATAAATTTTTATAAAGGTACGATAAAAATATGCGAGGGAAAGCTTGGTAAATCAGGATTTTTCGTTTGCAAAGCTATTTACAAAAGTGGAAGCCCCATATGAAAATAAACGATTAGAAATAAAAAAGGCGTGTTAAAAGCTGCTGACCCGCCACTTCTAACACCACCTGATTGTTTCAGTATTATTCTTCTTTTGAACCGATTACTTCTGGTTCGCCGCCTTCACTTGTGCTTTCTTCTTCTTCACTTTGAGCGACTACAGCAGCAATTTGTTCTTCACTGTCGGTCACGAACTTGTAATCGTCGTTTTTTGGAAGATCAGCTACTGTAATAGAATCGCCTAATTCCAAGTTTGTCACGTCGACTTCAATTCGTTCAGGCAATTTGTCTGGTGTAGCAGATACGACTACTGTATACAAGTTTTGAGCTAACACTCCACCCGATTTAACACCAATTGATTCGCCAACAAGAACGACTTCTGTTTCGACTTCTGTTTCTTCCGACATGTTGACAGATAGAAATTCTGCATGTTCGAAATGATTAGTAAAAGTGTTCGTTTGAATCTTATGAACCAATGTATTGACTTTTTGTCCGTCAATGTCCATCGTGATAACTGTGTTTGCTCCATGTTCACGCAACAATTTGCTTAGTGTCAAACCATCGAATGAGATAGGGGTACTTTCTATTTTATACCCATAAACAACAGCTGGAACTTTCCCTTCGTGACGAAGTTTATTTCTTAATGAACGGGGACGTACTTCTCTTTTACTTACTTCTAATGATACTGACATAACCAAAATTCCTCCTTAAAATGTGACTGTCTGCTTTGGTAACGGACAGATTTTATTTAAGTGAATTCTAAAGGCTAATCTCGTGCACATCATCGAAGGCAGGGCGCTTAAAAAAACGCAAAAGGAGAGATGTGCGCATCTCCCCTTAGAAAGTCAGGATTCAACTTTTCTCCACCAGGTCATTACGCTGTGTATGAGAAATCCAATTCACTTTACTCTTTAACCGTAACGCGAACTACTGGTTAAGTCAAGGAATAACGCTGCTGATTTATTTGCAAGCAAACATATTCAAGGTATAATTCTTATTAGTAATAAGAAAGGAAACGGTATGCGCTTAGATAAATTAATAGAAGAAAAATTAGAAACGACACGTAAGGAAATGAAGCGGCTGTTTGCTTTGAAGCAAGTGATGGTCGATGGCACAGTCGAATTTCGACAAAATCGAAATGTAGACAGTTTGCTGCATCGGATTGAAGTAGCAGGTGAACATTTAGAAACAAATGAGTCCTATTATCTTCTCAACAAGCCTAAAAAAGCTGTGACTGCCGTGTCAGATCCAGAAAAGACGACGGTAATCGATCTGATTGCAAGTGCCGATCGTTTTCAGCCGCTCTATCCGGTGGGAAGACTGGATAGAGATACAACAGGACTATTGCTGATTACTTCGAATGGCCAATTGGGATATGAAATGCTCCTTCCTGAAAAAAAGGTCTCAAAGACTTATCAAGCAGTGGTGAACGAAAGGGTGACATCAGCAGACGTAGCAGCATTTGAAAAAGGAATCGTATTCGCTGATGGGTACCAGTGCCAGCCGGCTAATCTAAAAATACTCAAAGCAGACAAGCACCAAAGTACTGTTTTATTGACGATCCAAGAAGGAAAATTCCATCAAGTCAAAAAGATGTTTTTAGCCCAAGGAAAGAAAGTGATCGCATTGAAGCGGTTAAGCATGGGACCATTGGAATTAGATGAACAGTTGGCAGTAGGCGAGTACCGATCGTTGACGCTAGCAGAGATGAAAAAGTTAAGTATTTATTTTAAATAGGAGATCAAAAAGATGAGATATAACACTTTATTGTTTGATGTTGATGATACATTACTAGACTTTCAACAAACTGAAGCAAATGCTTTAAGTACTTTGTTCGCAGAGCAAGGAATCACGTTGACACCAGAAATCAAAACGAGCTATAAGGCTTTGAATCATCATTTATGGCAGGAATTTGAAAAGGGCAGACTATCACGAGAAGAAGTAACAGGCAGTCGTTTTGGATTACTCTTCCAGCAATTTGGGAAAACAGTAGATAGTCGCCAAATGGAGAAACGCTATCGTCACTACTTGAACCAAGGACATGACCTTGTTCCAGGGAGTCTAGAACTTCTGAAAAAGGTCCACCCTCACGCCGAACTTTATATTGTAACGAACGGTGTGTCGCATACTCAATATCAGCGTTTAACAGATGCAGGAATGCTTGATTATTTTAAGGATATATTTGTCTCAGAAGCTGTCGGAGCGCAAAAGCCGATGAAAGAATTTTTTGATCATGTATTTTCCCGCATTCCTGATCTTGATAAAAAGCAGACGGTGATCATTGGCGATTCACTGACTTCTGATATCAAAGGAGGGAACATGGCAGGGATCGATACGATTTGGTTCAATAAAAACAAATTGCCGGAAATCGAAGAGATCCAACCCACTTATCGAATCGATTCTTTAGAAGAACTTTACTCATTATTGGAAATTGAAAAGGATTAATTTTCAGAAAAATATAGCATTTTCGTGTTTTTTCGCTATAATAGATTAGAATGAAAAAACGGATACGAAAGAGGTTTTAGTCAATGACAAAAAGCAAGCCAATTATCATTGGTGTGACGGGTGGGTCAGGAAGCGGAAAGACAAGTGTCAGCCGTGCGATTTTCAACAACTTCCCGGACCATTCCATCATGATGCTTGAACAAGATTCTTATTATAAGGATCAGAGCCATTTGAGTTTTGAAGAACGATTGAACACAAATTACGATCACCCTTTTGCCTTTGATAATGATCTGCTGATTCAGCATGTAGGCGACTTACTGAACTATAAAGCCATTGAAAAACCCGTGTATGACTATGTAGCGCATACAAGAAGTCAGGCAACGATCATTCAGGAACCAAAAGAAGTGATCATTCTAGAAGGAATCCTGATCTTAGAAGATGAACGTCTGCGTGACTTGATGGATATCAAGGTATACGTAGATACAGACGATGATATTCGTATTATTCGTCGTATCAAACGGGATATGGAAGAACGGGGACGCACATTGGACTCCGTGATCGAGCAATATTTGACAGTTGTTAAACCGATGTATCATCAATTTATCGAACCAACGAAGCGCTATGCGGATATCATTGTTCCAGAAGGCGGAGAAAACCACGTTGCTATTGATTTGATTACAACAAAAGTGGCTAGTTTCTTAAACCATAAATAGTGCGCAGTGAAACAGTTGAACGGACTGCGACCGTTTGAAAAGCAAGGATCCTGCTTTTTGAACAGTCACCAGTCAACTGTTTTTTTATTTATAACAAGAGGTTGTGAAATCAGCGTCTTGACTTGAGTATTAGAGAGAAAAAACGGAAAAATAGCTACTTATATTTTACCGTTTTTTGAGCTAATACCGAAGGTCAGCTGATTGAGCACCGTGAATCAGAGGTTGTGACAGAAGTAGTCAGCTTCAATAAATAAGAAGGAATTTTCCGAAGAAGCTACTTTTGCATCACCCCCTAAGGAGGCAGTTTTAGCAAATGAAAAAAGATATGAGGAAGAAAGATGTCTAAAAAAGCATCAGTTTTACAAAAATGTCTTCAGATCATGCCAATCATCGGTCTGTTGTTTTTCTTTGTGTTGATTCTCTATGCTTATCATCATGGGATTTTTCGTTCAAGCACCTCTTTGCAAGCGTTTATCCAGGAATTCGGCAAGTATGCAGTGATAGTATTTGTTCTGCTGCAAGTGGTCCAAGTGATCATTCCTATTTTGCCGGGAGGGATCTCTTCGGTAGCTGGCATGCTGATGTTTGGCAATGGATTTGGGCTTTTATATAGTTGTATTGGTCTAGTGATTGGGGAAGCAATCGGATTTTTGCTTGTCCGTTACTATGGTGTAGCCTTTGTCCAGCTTATTTTATCGCCAAAAAAGTATCAAAAATTTGATGAATTGCTGACAAGAAAAACGAAAGATATCAAAAAAGTATTAGTCGTTACCTTGCTGCTTCCCTTTGCGCCAGACGACTTGATCTGTCTAGTAGCTGGTTTGACGAAATTATCTTTTAGAGAGTTTATGCAGATCGTGATTTTCTTGAAGCCGTGGTCGGTAGGTGTGTACAGTATGATCATGCTCTTTTTATTCCATCAAGCGCAAGGTCATTTATAATGTAAAAAAGGACGTGGGTGTATGGAAAAAATAAAAGTAACAGAAAATGAACTGGATGAGCTGATGGCAGTCATTCAAGAAGTATGGCCGGAAGCTTTTGTACCAATTATTGGTCAAAAACAAGTCGATTATATGCTGAAAACTTATCAGTCAAAAAAGCAGATCCAAAAAGAACTGGCAGAAGGCGTTTCTTATTTTTTATTAAAAAGTGAAGGAAAGACTGTCGGTTACACTGCTTATGAAGAGATAAAAGGTAAAATCTATTTAAGTAAATTATATTTGCTGAATAAAGCCCGTGGCCAAGGATTGACTTCTTCGGTTTTTCGCTGGTATGAAGAACTTGCTGCGCAAACAAAGGAAAAAGAGATTTTTTTACGAGTGAACCAGGGAAATCACCAAGCAATCGAGGTTTATAAGCATGAAGGGTTTGAGATTACAGAAGAACTTGTTTCAGATATCGGTCAAGGATTTCAAATGGTCGATTATAAAATGAAAAAAGCTCTCGCATAATCTTAGGAACTGTGTTAAAGTAACTTCATGCGACGGGTCGAGAAGGACTCTGGTTTACAGAGCTCCTAATTGATTTTGGAGGCACAGGATAATTGATTTCTATCTTTATCACCTGCCGGATGCAGGGGTGTCGGGCAAGACTTTTGTGGAGAAGGGCTTGTCTGCTTGAGTAATCAAGTACCGTAAAAATGCGGAAAGAAGCTTATGCTTCTTTCTGCATTTTTTTTTTTTACAAGAATATATTCTGTAAAATTGGTTTATTTCCCCTTTAATGCTAAAATCGAAGAGCAGATTAGTTATAAGACTGTTTAAGGGAGCCATTGTCATGTTCGAAAAACTCAAACGATTTGGGCGCAATTTTACGCAAACAACGCCCTTTATTTTAAGCAATACGGTTATTTTGATTCCTTATCTTTTATTTTTGGGAATAACAGATTCGCATAATTGGCTGACGATTTTGCCATTTACGCTGTTTTATGCCTTTCGGATGACTGGGCTGTTTTTAGTCAATAGTCTACGATTTGGTCTAGATAGTTACACGTTGCTGATGATCGCTCTGCTGATGGGTGGTACTGGTTCATTACTTGGAATACTAGGCGTATTTTATTTTCCTTTGTTTTATTTTTCAAGTGTTCTTCTAGGGCTAAGTGCAGCATGGCTTGTACCTGCTAATATCACGGTCAATTTCCATGAGAAGATGCAAGGCTTTATCAATATGGATGGGAAAAAGTACTTATTTGCAGCTATCTGGCTATTCCTCCTGTATCAAGCAATCGGACTGCCTGCACCGACTCAGATTGCAGCAAGCTTTACGATTTATACACTTTTTTACGTCATGGCCTACCACACGGTCAGTCATTATCCGCGTTACGAACTGGATTTCAAAGATATGAAAAGAAATCTAGTGGCTACGCGGGAGCTTGTTTTATTTTTGGTGTTCTTTGGCTTATTGTTTCTTTTGAGAAATGCCCGATTGTTATTCGATGAAAGGCTTTTTGATCTTGCTGTTTATGGTTTCTTGGTGTTGTTCATTGTGTTCGTGTTCGTCTTAGGCCACCAGAAGAAGGAATGGAAGTTGCCAAGTTGGCTGAATCTGTTTACTTTTCTAAATGGAATGTTAGGGAATTTTCTTTTTTTGTTTAGCAGTTTTTATGTTGGCATACTGTACGGATTAGAGAAACTTCCGTTTTATATGTATTTTCCTTATGCTGCCGGTTTGATTGCAGCAAAAATAGTCGGACCATTGATTTTGAAACGTTTATCATGGTCTCCATTGGCTACGCAATTGCTTGGACTGAGTTCTTCTTTGTTGGTCCTCTTGATTCCAAATGGTTTTGCGATAGGTGTCTTTTTGCTTAGTTTCTGGCACGTAGTAACAGGCAGTTGGCTAAATAAGGAATACTATCAAACCGATGTAGCTATTCCAATGGATCGTCGGATTATTGCCAAGTACACTACTCAAAATAAAGGAAGTGTGATCCACCAGTTTTTATTGATGACGCTTTTGTTTATTTTATCAAAAGAAATGGGAGAGCCAATCCATCTACTACTGATCATGCTGAACCATGGAGCAGTGCCGATAGCAAGTGCGCAACTGCTTATTTTAGCCAAATGGATCAATGTCGGTCTCTTAATGAGCGGATTGGTGACTGTATATCATTTATGGAAGAAGGCGAAAAAGAATGAGGCTATTCATTGATGGGGATGGTTCTCCAGTAAAAGACGATGTCATAAAGTTAGGAGAATCCTATGGTCTCGACGTGATTATCGTAACCAGTGTAGATCATTATACGACCAAAGAATACGCTAATCATGTCCAAATCGTCTACGTAGACCGTGGAGCTGATAGTGCAGATTATAAAATCGTCGGTATGGTTAAGAAGAATGACTTTTTGATCACGCAAGATTATGGTTTAGCTTCACTTGTATTGCCGAAGGGTGTGCGAGTGTTCCATCACTCTGGAAAAGAATTTGATGAAGCGAATATCGGCACGCTTCTCGAACAACGTTACCATAGTGGGAAGTTAAGAAAAGCTGGCATAAGGACAAAGGGTCCAAAACCCTTTACAGATAAAGATCATACGGCTTTTCGTCAAGCGTTGAAAAAGGCAATTGACCAAGGTTTACCAAGTACAGAAGATAGTAGGTAACGAAGGTAGTTTACTTGTGCGCGAATACACCAAAAAAGGAACAGGGAAACAGGATAAATGGATTCCTTGTTCCTTTTTTTGTTGTTCGGTACTAGCTCAAAAAACGGTAAAATAGGAGGAGTTATTTTTATTTGGTCATTCTTATTGCTTGAGACAGAACAGCTTTCTCCCAACTTTTTTTCTACTTTTTCCTCTTCTTATACATTTGGATCAATGCATCGATTGCTAAAAAAATAATGACAAATGCTGCAATAGCATACGTAAATATCCCTAATAAGGAAACGACCTCTGCGTTTTCTACAGGTGCAGCTTGGACAAGCAAGGAAGATCCTACGATCAATGCAGCTAAAATCATACCGAAAACAAGTCGATTGATCATACTTTCGATCCTGTTCAATAATTTGTCTTGCTTTTTTAATTCCAAATTGACTTTTCCTTGTCCCGAAGTCCACATTTCTAATAGATGATGAAGTTGTTGTGGAATCTTAGGCACAGCCTTCATTCCTTCTAATAGGTCTAATCCACTTTGTTTCAATGTATCTTCTACATCCAAATGGGTGAGAAAGTAATGTTGGGCAAAAGGCGAAGCAATTTCCATGAGGGAAACTTCAGGGTCAAGGACACGGATCACCCCTTCTAATGTCCCGAATGCTTTCAGCAAAAGCGTGATATCACGGTCGAACTGCAGATTATTTTGATGACAGATCATCACGACTTGTGCGAATACTTCTTGCAAGTTGATTTCATCAATAGGGGAATCATAATATTGTTCAAGAAAACTTGTCAGTTCTTGGTGAAACCGACTTTCATCAAATAAGCCTTCTTGCTGACAAAGTCGAAGGACCGCTTTTTCGATTCGATAAGCATCTTTCGTATACAGCGCTAAAACGGCTTGTGTGAGCTTTTGCCTAAGACCTGCAGAAAGATGCCCCATCATGCCAAAATCAATGTAGTTGACTGTATATGGCGCAACAGGGTCTTCTATAGAAGTAGAGGCTCGAAAAGCAAAGGGACCGAACTCTTTTTCATGAACTGTTTCAGTTGTTCGGCGAGCTCGTGTCTGTTCTTCTTTTGTTAGCACATGGAACAGCAAATTCCCCGGATGAGGATCAGCATGGAAAAAACCATCATCAAACACCTGCTTCATAAAGTTCTCAACTAAAAGCTTTGCAACTTCTTGTTTCAGCTGCTTGTTTTGAATACCGGTGATAAAAGTTTCTGTTCTGTTTTCGGCATTCATCAAATGATTCAAGTTTTTACCAGACATTTCTTCCATCACGATCACTTTTTTCGAACAAAAAGCGTCATAAATTTTGGGGCTGCGGATCTCTTTCCAGCCATTGTTCTTTTGATAGAATTGTTCGCCATTTTGACTTTCTTTTAAGAAGTTCATTTCATTGATCAAGGAACGTTTTACTTCTTGGAGTACCCCTTTTAGATCAACTACGCTAGTTTCAGGAATGTATTTGATCAAAGGGATTGCACGTTCAAATAGTTGAAGATCAAGGCGAATCTCTTCGGCAATGTTAGGGTGTTGGATCTTAACAACTACCGCGTCACCGCTTTTCAGCTTGGCACGGTGAGCCTGTCCCATAGAAGCGGAGGCAAAAGGCGATTTGGAAAAATCATCGAATATATCTGATACCGAAAGAGAAAGTTCCGTTTCGATCGTCTTTTTGACCGTTGAAAATGTGTCGCTAGGTACACTGTCTTGTAATGTTTTAAATGTCTGAGTGAAGGCAGAGGAAAGCAAGTCCTCTCGAACAGAAAGCATCTGTCCTATCTTGATGAAGGTGGGGCCTAATTCTTCAAAGGCTTTTTTTACCTGTTCGGGATTTTTTTGCTGTACAAAGTTTGGCACTACATTGTAGTTGATGAACACTCGAATGATTTCTGCCAAGCGGCTGCGTGGATTTGTTTGCGCCATCATCATCCCTCCTTTTCTTTATCATAACTTTTTATAAAAAATGGGACAAATAATCTAGCTGGCAAAAAATAAATGACGTTTGTTCTTTTAGAAACCAACTCGTTTTTTTATAAATAAGTTATTCGTTTATTTTTGTTTTGTGCTAAAATATGAGAGTAAATCACTGAACGATTTAGAATACAGGAGGACAATCTTTTGAAGATTACTTTACTATATGGCGGACGCAGCGCAGAGCATGAAGTGTCCATTCTTTCCGCATTTTCAGTTTTAAATGCCATTTATTATAATTATTACCAAGTTCAACTCGTATTTATTACAAAAGAAGGACAATGGGTCAAAGGTCCATTACTAACAGAAAAACCTGCAAGCAAAGATGTCTTGCACCTTTCATGGGACCCAAGTGGACAGACAGAGGAAGGCTTTACAGGAAAAGTGATCAATCCGGGCGAAATCAAAGAAGAAGGAGCCATCGTTTTTCCAGTTTTACATGGGCCAAACGGGGAAGATGGAACGATCCAAGGCTTCTTAGAGACATTGAATATGCCTTATGTCGGCGCAGGCGTATTGACCAGTGCATGTGCCATGGATAAAATCATGACCAAATATATTTTACAAGCTGCTGGTGTGCCACAAGTTCCTTATGTACCAGTACTTAAGAATCAATGGAAAGAAAATCCTAAAAAAGTATTTGATCAATGTGAAGGTTCTTTGCTTTATCCGATGTTTGTCAAACCGGCGAATATGGGTTCTAGTGTCGGCATTACAAAAGCAGAAAACCGAGAAGAATTGCAAAATGCTTTAGCAACAGCCTATCAGTATGATTCTCGAGCAATCGTTGAACAAGGAATTGAAGCTCGCGAAATCGAAGTTGCTGTATTAGGAAATGAAGATGTTCGGACGACTTTGCCTGGCGAAGTCGTAAAAGACGTAGCATTCTATGACTATGAAGCCAAATATATCAATAATAAAATCGAAATGCAGATTCCAGCCGAAGTGCCGGAAGAAGTTTATCAAAAAGCGCAAGAGTACGCGAAGTTAGCTTACACGATGTTAGGCGGAAGCGGATTGAGCCGGTGTGATTTCTTTTTGACAAATAAAAATGAATTATTCCTGAATGAATTAAACTCTATGCCAGGATTTACGGAGTTCAGTATGTACCCGCTCTTATGGGAAAACATGGGCTTGAAATACGGTGATTTGATTGAAGAACTGATTCAATTAGGAATGAATCGATACCGTCAGCGTCAATCTTTTTTTGAAAAAAATGAATAAAGAGAAATAAAGAAGAAGCTGGAGTGATTGCGTAACCGCGTTCATTCTAGCTTCTAAATACGAATAGAGAAATTTACTTGGAAGTGAGAGTCATGCGAACCCGCCGTTTAGGCCAAACGCTTTTTTCACAACCTTTTTTAGGAGAGATCTCAATGAATCTAACAATACAAGAAATTGCACAAGCCGTGGGCAGCGAATGCTCTGAACTGACAAAGATTACCAATGTCGAATTTGACAGCCGGAAGATAACCGAAGGAAGTTTATTCGTTCCTCTTGCTGGTACGCGAGATGGACATGAATTTATCCAGCAAGCAATCACAAACGGCGCATCTGCTTCATTTTGGAGCTTGCCTGTTGAACAAGCACCAAAAGATTTTCCAGTTATCCCTGTAGCAGATCCTTTGAAAGCCATGCAGCAATTGGCAACCTATTACTTGGAAAAAGTAGGTGCAGAAGTCGTTGCAATTACAGGAAGCAATGGTAAAACCACCACGAAAGATCTAACCGCGTCTGTCTTGTCTGAAAAATACAAAACATATAAGACGCAAGGAAATTACAACAATAATATTGGTCTTCCTTACACGATTTTGCACATGCCGCAAGATACAGAAAAAATCGTCTTGGAAATGGGCATGGATCACGCCAATGAAATCACGGAACTTTCACTTATGGCTCAACCAAAAGCTGCAGCAATCACAATGATCGGTGAAGCACACATAGAAAATCTTGGGTCGCGAGAAGGAATCGCTAAAGCCAAAATGGAAATCACTGACGGACTTGTACCAGACGGATTACTCGTTGTGCCCGCAGATGAACCGTTGTTGACACCTTTAACTGCAACATTAGTACAAACAGTCACAACATTCGGTATTGGAAATGGCGATGTTCATGCGGAAGTGACAGCAGAAGGAAAAGCACAAACCGATTTTGTAGTAGAAGGAGAAACATTTACGATCCCGCTGCCTGGAAGTTATAATGTAACGAATGCTTTGATTGCGTATACGATTGGGCGCTTCTTTGGACTGTCTATACCTGAGATACGCCAAGGGCTCGCTCATGTTTCTATCACACAAAACAGAACTGAATGGCTAACGGCAGGAAATGGTGCAGCTATTTTGAGCGATGTCTACAATGCAAATCCAACAGCCATGGGACTGGTATTAGATACTTTTAAAAATCTGCCAACAAAAGGGCGTAGAATCGCTGTGTTAGCAGATATGCTGGAATTAGGGAAAGATTCTTTAAACATGCATGCGCAAATGAGTGAACATATCGATCCTGAGAAATTTGCCATGATTTTCTTGTACGGGGAACAAATGCATGCATTAAAAGAAGACTTGAATCAAAAATATCCGCAACTACCTGTGTTCTATTTTGAAAAAGAAAAGAATAAATTGATTGAGGCTGTCAAACAAAATCTTGAATCAACAGATAGTATTATGCTGAAAGGCAGCAACAGCATGGGCTTATTCGAAGTAGTAGAACAGCTTCAGCAAATGAAATGAAAATCTGTAAACTTGCAGAAAATGAAAAGCTATGTTAGAATAACCTATTGCCGAAAGATGAAGAGAAATTGGACTGGTTTTGCCATGGAAGCAACTTGTCGAAACCAGATGTCATAATCATGATAAAGCTGAACGCGACCCGTTTGGCTTTTCTAATGCCTAAACTTCGCAAAGTGATTTTTCGGTGGTGCCACAGGGGCTAAGAATGGGTAAAAACGTGCGTGGCCACTGTCAAAAAGAAACAATACACTTTGACCGAACAAATCGACGGGGTAGCAAAAAAGCTACATCCTCAGTTAACAACCATATAGGAGGATTCATTTGAAATTTAAAGAACTAGAATTATCACCAGAATTGTTGAAATCAGTCGAACGCGCTGGTTTTGAAGAAGCAACACCTATCCAAGCAGAAACGATTCCGCTAGCATTAGTTGGAAAAGACGTTATTGGACAAGCACAGACAGGTACAGGGAAAACAGCTGCATTTGGATTACCAATGTTAGAAAAAATCGATCCAGATCGTCACGAATTACAAGGTCTGGTTATCGCACCAACACGTGAATTAGCTATCCAAACACAAGAAGAACTATATCGTTTAGGGCGCGACAAAAAAGTGCGTGTACAAGCTGTCTACGGTGGAGCAGATATTGGCCGTCAGATCCGTGGCTTGAAAGATCGTCCACATATCGTTGTGGGTACACCAGGACGTATGCTTGACCACATCAACCGCCATACATTGAAACTTGGAACTGTTCAAACATTAGTCTTGGATGAAGCAGATGAAATGTTGAATATGGGCTTCTTGGAAGATATCGAAAAAATTATTTCCCAAGTTCCTGAACAAAGACAAACATTACTTTTCTCAGCAACAATGCCGCCAGCCATCAAGAACATCGGCGTTAAATTCATGAAAAGTCCACATCATGTGAAGATCAAAGCGAAAGAAATGACAGCTGACTTGATCGATCAATACTATGTCCGCGCAAAAGAATACGAAAAATTTGATATCATGACTCGCTTGTTTGATGTTCAAACACCGGAACTAACAATCGTCTTCGGACGTACAAAACGCCGTGTAGATGAATTAGCACGCGGATTAGAAGCACGTGGTTATCGTGCAGAAGGAATCCATGGCGATTTGTCTCAACAAAAACGGATGAGCGTATTGCGTTCATTCAAGAGCGGTCACTTAGATATCCTTGTAGCGACAGACGTTGCCGCACGTGGATTAGATATCTCAGGTGTCACTCATGTGTACAACTATGATATCCCTCAAGATCCAGAAAGCTACGTTCACCGTATCGGACGTACAGGCCGTGCCGGAAAAGGCGGTATGTCTGTGACTTTCGTTACACCAAATGAAATGGACTACTTGCATGTGATCGAAAACTTGACGAAAAAACGGATGACGACTTTACGTCCGCCAACCGAAAAAGAAGCATTCAAAGGTCAATTAGGTGCTGCAGTTGAACAAATCGAAACAAAACTTGCAGAAAACGGTCTAGATAAATATCTGCAAACAGCAGATAAATTATTAGAAGAATATTCTGCACAAGATTTGGTTGCATTACTGCTGAAAACGACAGCAAAAGATCCAGCTGATGCAGTACCAGTGAAGATCACACCAGAACGCCCATTGCCAATGCAGAAAAAAGGATACAACAAAAATGGCAAACGTGGCGGCGGAAACAACCGTAATCGTCGTGACGGCGGGAATTATCGTGGAAACAAATCAAAAGGCGGTTATAGCAAAAACATTAACAGCCAAAAAGATGGCGGTAAACGTCACAATGATAAAAAACGCGGATTTGTGATCCGTTCAAATAACGATTAAACCTAAAATGAAAGTTTCTCTGTTTTAAGAGAAACTTTCATTTTTGTTATTTGTGGACTTATTTGTGGCAAAATGGTTATAATTTGGTAGAATGAGAGTGTTCTAAATTTATTGAAAAGAGAAAAGCATATGATAAAAGGAATTGGGATCGATGCAGTCGAATTGTCTAGGATCACTCGGCTGATCGAAGAAAAACCAAAATTCATTGCACGAATCTTGACCTCTGAAGAAACGAAACTGTTCCAATCCTTGCCTTTTCATCGCCAAGTAGAATTTTTAGGCGGACGTTACGCTTGTAAAGAAGCTTTCTCTAAAGCTTGGGGAACGGGAATCGGGAAAGTTACCTTTCAAGATATCGAGATTTTAAAAAATGAAAACGGTCAGCCCGTTGTTACGCGCTCACCCCATGAAGGCAATGTATGGGTCAGTATTACTCACACAAATGAAACAGCTTTTGCACAAATTATTTTGGAAGACTAGAAAGAAGGAAAAATGATGGTTGTCGCTTGGCACCGCCCAACGAAAGCAGTGATACATAAAAAAGCTATAACTGAAAATGTAGCAAATGAAGTGGCAAGACTTCCGCAAGGGAAAGAATTGTTTGCAGTAGTAAAAGCAAACGGATACGGTCATGGAGCTGTAGAGACAGCTGAAGCAGCAGTTGCTGGTGGAGCTTCGGGCTTTTGTGTTTCAAATTTAGATGAAGGAGTCGAGTTGAGAGAAGCTGGATTTACTCAGCCTATCCTTATCTTGAACATGGTTCCTTACGACGCACTGGCTTTAGCTGTTGCTCATGATTTGTCAGTAACTGCAGGTACACGGGAATGGTTGCAGGTAGCAGCTGCTATTTTAGAGGAAGGTAAGCTAGAAATGCCTCTTTCGATCCATTTAAAAGCAGATACTGGGATGGGACGTATCGGTTTTTGTACACCTGAAGAAGTAAAAGAGGCAGCTGCATTCATCAGAGAAAGTCGTGTATTAGAATGGGAAGGATTATTTACCCATTTTTCTACAGCAGATCAACCAGATGATACGTATTGGAACCTGCAAAAAGAACGCTTTATGGAAGTGCTAAAAAAACTTCCTGAACTTCCTCGATATGTACATGTCAGTAACAGTGCAACGGCTTTATGGCATGATGAAACAATCGGCAATATGATTCGTTATGGTGTAGCAATGTATGGACTGAACCCATCTGGACATGCACTTCCGGAAGTTTATCCGTTACAGCCAGCACTTGAACTGGTTTCTGAATTGATCCAAGTCAAAAAACTCCCAGCAGGTGAAGGAATCGGCTATGGGGAAACATATATCACTCCTGAAGCAGAATGGATCGGAACGATACCGATCGGTTATGCAGATGGCTGGTTACGAAAGATGCAAGGTTTTTCTTTATTGGTAGAAGGAAACTATTGTGAAACGATTGGACGTGTATGTATGGATCAACTGATGATCCGATTGCCTCAAGAATTTCCGGTCGGAACAAAAGTGACGCTTATCGGCAAAAATGCAGACAAAGAAATCACTATGCAAGACGTAGCAGATCAATTAGGTACGATCCACTATGAAGTGGCATGCGGATTAGGACAGCGGATACCAAGAGAATATCAAGAATAAGGAGGATCCTATGGTAAAAAGAGGAGATATTTATTTTGCTGATCTTTCTCCAGTCGTGGGATCGGAGCAAGGCGGAACACGCCCAGTTTTGGTTATTCAAAATAATCTAGGTAACCATTTCAGCCCGACGATCATTGTTGCGGCCATAACGGCAAAAATGGCTAAGCCTAAGCTTCCGACTCACATTGGGATCAAAGCTACTGGAACAGGAATAGAAAGAGACTCCGTTATCCTGTTGGAGCAGATCAGAACGATCGATAAATCAAGATTGAAAGAAAAAGTCTGTCATTTGGATCGACCAATTATGGCAGAAGTTGACCGAGCATTAAAAATTAGTGTGGGCATTGAGGCACTGACTCCTGTTACTAAATAAGTATAGCGAAGTAACCATGCAGCCTTTACATATAAAAAAAGGACCAACTGTGCGTAAAAAAAGATACGTCCGCTTCTAGTACCAGCATTTCTGCTAGAAGAAGCGAACGTATCTTTTTTGATGATCCAAGGAGTGGTCCATGCGCCCTCCTCCTTTACAGCCAGACTTGGACTACCAGCTGGCTTTTTTTACTCCTGGAATCAAACCTTTATGTGCTAACTCACGGAATTTTATACGGGACATCCCGAATTTACGCATGTATCCGCGAGGTCGTCCATCGATTAGATCGCGATTTTTCAACCGTTCTGGACGAGCATCTAAAGGAAGTTTACGCAAGCCTTCATAATCTTTTTGCGCTTTTAATTCCTGACGTAAAGCAGCATAGCGTTCAATCGTTTCTTGCTGTTTTTTTGCTTTGGCAATCTTTGATTTTTTAGCCATCAACAAATTCCTCCAATTTTTTTATTAGCGTAAATCGTAATCTTTACGCTTTTAGATGAATAATTTAACACGATACGCGAAAAAAAACAACTATTTTGTTTTGGATTATGTTCCAAATTGAAAAGACATTTTTTTTGTCAAAATAAAGGCATAAACGTAAACTTAAAGAAAAAGGGAGATGGTAACTATGCGAAGATTTGCAATTAATGGTTACGGAGAAGCGCAAGATGTTTTTGAAGAAATCAATGCTCATCCCAGAGAAGTCGATTCTGGACATATTCGTGTAGAAATAAAAACATTCAGCGTGAATCCGTATGATGTTGCCTTGCGTTCAGGAGAGATGAAAGAGATACGAACATTGAAATTCCCTTATGTACTAGGTAATGATGGCGCTGGTATCGTGACAGAGATTGGTTCAGATGTCACAACTGTTCATGTAGGTGATCGAGTAGCTGTCCATGCAGTCGGCGGGACTTACGGAGAAGAAGTCGTACTGCCATCAACAAAAGCAGCAAAAATTCCAGATGAAATGAGTTGGGAAGAAGCAGCCGGAATGGTCACACCAGGGATTACGGCGTATAATCTAATCAATCATTTGACGGAAATCCAGCCGACAGATACAGTGATGATTCTAGGTGCATCAGGTGCGGTCGGGTCTAGTCTGATCCAGCTTCTCCACGAAAAGGGTATCCGAGTCTTAACCAGTGCCTCTAGTAAAAACGAAGAAAAAGTAAGGAAACTAGGAGTTTCAGCATTTGCTGCTTATGATAAAACAGACCCAGGTATGCAATTTGCTGATCAAGCAGACCTTGTGATTGATGCCACGAAAGGAAGCATCAAAGGAGAAACCGGCATCCAGATCCTGAAACCAGGTGGGAGATATGTTGCATTAAATGACCTCCCAGACCTAAATTTGCGGCAAAAAAAGGAAGGCTTTTATGAATCATTTGTTCCAAGAAAGGAATATCAAGATGCAGAAGCCTTTGCTGGCATAATCAAATCCTATCAAAAAGGTGCCTTTCATATTTTTATTTCAATGAATCTGTCTGCTTCACTTGCACATGTTATCCAAGCACATCAGCAAGTTGAAGGGCATCCTCCTGCCGGGAAAATCATTTTGTCATTCGAAAAGTAAGAAACATAGGAATAAAAAATGAAAAAAGCTGAAACATTTTTGTAGGGGCAAAGACCAAAAAAGTGTTTTAGCTTTTTTGCGTATACGTATAATAGATAAAAACTTTGGCATAAAATTATCTTTCCCTTTTATTTCATGATAAAGTAAAGGCTGTAATCCTTAATTATTTCTCAATATATAAGAGATTACAATGAGACAATTGCCGTGATATGTCCAAAAATTCGACTTTTTTGAAAAAAGCCGATTGAAAAAAGTATGAAATACATGGTAAAGTAATTCAGCTGAAAAAAGAAGAAGGGGGAGAACTATGCAGTCAATCAAAAATACACTTCGTTTATATTTGCTTGACTGGAAACGGATTTTCAAAAACCCGATTGCTACACTTTTGATCATTGCGATCATGATCATCCCTTCGCTATATGCGTGGTTTAACATTAAAGCACTATGGGATCCATATGGAAATACTGGAGAGCTGCCAATTGCTGTTTACAGTGCAGACAAGCCAGCAGAGTTTCAAGGTAAAGAAGTGGCCATTGGGAAGCAAGTCATCGAATCGCTTCATAAAAATAAACAATTAGGATGGCAATTCGTTGATTCAAAAGAGCAATTAGAAGACGGAGTCCGTTCCGGAAAGTATTACGCAGGTATTTACCTGCCAAAGGATTTCTCAGAAGATCTGCTGAGTTTTACTAGTGGTGACATCAAGAAACCGAAAATCGAATATACGGTAAATGAAAAAATCAATGCGATTGCACCGAAAATCACCGATAAAGGAGCAAGTTCGATCCAATCGCAAATCACAAATGAATTTATCAAAACAGCCAGTTCGACTTTATTGAAAGTATTCAATGAAATAGGTTACGACATCGATACGAACCTAGTAAGTATCAATAAAGTCAAAGAGATGATTTTATCAACAGATGAAAATCTGGACACGATCGACGGCTACACAAAGCAAGTCCTCGAATTACAAAGTCAATTACCTGACATCAAGGAAAAATTGAATAAAGCAAATGAATTCGTGGATTACATCCCTAAAGTAGATGAGATGGGCGAAAAAGTCGTTGCATTGAATGACAAAATGCCTGAATTGAAAGACCAAGCAAAAATCATCCTTGATTTGCAAGAAAAAATCCCAGAGATCCAAAATGCTGGTAAACAACTAGCAGAGATCGACGGCGATTTTGCTTCGATCCAAGAGACAATGAATCAAGGAATCGATGAAGCAAAACAAGGCTTGACGATCATCCAACAAGTACAAGATATCTTGCCAGATGTGAAAAATTTAGAAAACCAGGCAAGTGATCTAGCAAACCAAACAAAATCAGGTGCCTCTCAGCTGAAAGATGCGATACCAAGCATCACAAACAGTGTAGATGTTACATTGAAGTCAATTGGACAAGTGGCAACAACGACTAGTTCGTTAATAGATACTGTAAGAATAGCTATTGAAGATGGTAAGCTGACTGATGATGAAAAGAAAAACATCAGCAATGTATTGAACGGCTTTATTGACGGAATATCTCAACAACAAAATGCAATCGATAAACTGGTCGAGTTCCTGACTAAATTGCAAACAAGTGCTGGAAATACGAAATTGCAGCCAATCATTGATCAGCTAAATCAATTAAAACCCTTGCTAAGCAATCTGCAAAACCGCCTATCTGCTTTGAACACAGCTGTTCAAAATGAAGACACGAAGGCTATTGATGAATTGCTAGATCAAATTGATGCCGTTGCTAATAATATCAATGGCATCATTGTTGGTATCAATACAGGTCAAATCAGCTCAACCGTCACTTCTCTACTAGACCAAGTCATCGATACGATTGGAACTGCACAAGGCGCACTGAGCAAAGCGGACCAGATCGACTTTGATTCGCTTCTCAGCTCAACGAAAGCAACTGTAACAAATGCAGTGGCAATCTTAGAAAAATATCAAAAAGAAATGCCTGCAATTGGACAAGAAATCCACGATGCCAATACAATGTTGAATGGCAATATGGAGACCATCGTCAATGGCATCAATGAAGGGGCAGACCTATACAACAATGAATTACCGATCCTTCAGCAAAAATTAGGGTTGGCCGCTGATTTTATCCAAAATGATTGGCCCACACTAAAAAATGAAATCACCGGTACATTGACAACAGTAAATGAAAAAATGCCAGAAGTCGAAACAGCTGTGAACGCTGCTGCGGACTTGATCAACAATGACTGGCCAAATATCAAAGCTGGTATCCAAAAAGCAGCAGATGCGATCCGAAAAGGCGAACAGGAAGTCGATCTAGGAGAAGTCATCAAATTATTGAAACTAGATGCAACAAAAGAAAGTGACTTCTTTACACAACCTGTTGAGCTGCAAACCAATGCGCTTTATCCAATCGCAAATAACGGTTCAGCTAGCACTCCATTTTATACTGCACTATGTCTGTGGGTCGGCGCTGTTCTTCTTTCAAGTGTTGCTACGACAGAATACTATTTAGGAAAGAAAGACCGAAACAATTTTACGAAACGAGAACAATTCGTTGCTCGTATGCTGACATTCTTGACAATGGCAATCGCGCAAAGCTTGATTGTTACATTAGGGAATATTTTCTTACTAGGAGTAGATGTCCAAAATCCAGTCTACAGCGTGTCATTTGCTGTCTTGATTGCCTTAGCATTTATGATGATCGTTTACGTCCTGGCTGCATTATTCGATAATGTCGGTAAAGGGATCGCTATCATCATTTTAGTACTGTCAATCTCTGGTGGAGGCGGGAACTATCCGATCCAAGTCTCAGGGAAATTCTTCCAAATGATCAATCCGTTCTTGCCATTTACTCATGCGGTAAACTTGTTACGGGAATCTGCAGGAGGAATTTATTGGCCAAATGCTACGAAAGCAATCTGGATCATGATCGGTTTGTTTGTTGTCTTTGGAGTCGTAGGAACGGCAGTCTATCCGTTCATCGAAGAAAAAATGACGAAATTCAAAGAAGCGGCGCATGAGAGCCATATTTTTCATTAAAGAAAAGAGGTTGTGAAAAAGCTGTTCTGCAGTAATAAGAATGACCAAACAAAAAAACAGCTTCACATTTCTCTTTTAAAAGTTAAGATATAAAAAAGGATAGAACCTGATTTTCTAAGTCAAGTTCTATCCTTTTATTATAGAATTCAAAGAAAAAGCCCATAAAAAAATGTTAGATTTTTGCTGTATTAAAGCGCTTGAAAAAGCGCTTGATATTTTTCTGTTTTTTTCCAATTATTTTCTTAAAGTTTATTGACTTTTAAGGTCAGTGAGCGTACTATAACATCTTGTTTACTATAAATTTTCGACTATCATACTTGAAGTAAAATTGCGTGTAAAGGAGTTTAAAAATTGGATTACTTAAAAAGGTTGTTAGTAGGTAAGCCTTTAAAATCTGCTGAAAATGATGAGCACAAATTAACCCGTTTTGCTGCTTTGGCATTATTGTCGTCTGATGCGTTATCATCTATTGCATATGGTACGGAACAAATCGTTGTTGTTTTAGTCGCTTTGTCTGCTGCAGCTATCTGGTATTCGCTGCCCATTGCCGCTTTTGTTATTATTTTATTGATTTCCTTAACGCTATCATATCGTCAAATCATCCATGCTTATCCTCATGGCGGTGGAGCATATGTCGTCAGCAGTGAGAATCTTGGGAAGAATGCGGGCTTGATTTCCGGTGGCTCTTTATTGATCGACTACATGTTGACGGTAGCAGTATCTGTCTCAGCAGGTGCTGAAGCAATCACATCAGCGGTCCCAGCATTATACGGGCATCAAGTTGCTATTTCTGTGACAATCGTTTTACTACTGATGATGCTGAATCTTCGTGGTCTGAGAGAATCTGCATCGTTCCTGTTATTTCCGGTGTACACATTTATCCTTGTAATCTCGTTGCTAATCGTTGTTGGGTTATATAATATCGTGACAGGTGCTGTGCCATTGCAAGCTACTGCGTTGCCAGGGGCGGTTGTTCCAGGGGTTTCTATCGCCTTGATTTTACGGGCATTTTCTTCTGGTTCCTCCTCTTTGACTGGGGTTGAGGCTATCAGTAATGCCGTACCATTCTTCAAAAAGCCAAGAGCCAAAAATGCCGCTGCTACATTGACGATGATGGCCTTGATCTTAGGTTTCTTCTTCGTTGGAATCACATTTATCAATTATTGGTATGGAATCGTTCCAGAAAAAGAAGTCACTGTTTTGTCTCAAATCGGTAAAGCTGTCTTTGGACATGGTATTTTGTATTACGTCCTTCAATTTGCTACAGCGCTGATTTTAGCCGTTGCTGCCAATACCGGTTTTTCTGCTTTTCCAGTTCTTGCATACAATTTGGCAAAAGATAAATTCATGCCCCACATGTATCAAGATCGTGGGGATCGACTAGGCTATTCCAATGGGATTATCACACTAGCGCTAGGTTCAATCGTGTTGCTGTTTATTTTCCATGGCTCAACAGAACGCTTGATTCCGTTATACTCTATCGGCGTGTTCATTCCATTTGCTTTATCTCAAACAGGGATGGTCGTCAAATGGAAAAAAGAAGGAAAAAGATGGTTAAGCAAATCGATTGCCAATATTACAGGTGCGTTCATCTCATATGCAATCATTGCGATTTTGTTCGTCTATCGGTTAGGGGACATTTGGCCTTTCTTCATCATCATGCCAATCGTTATGTTCATTTTTTATAAGATCCATGATCATTATAAAAAAGTGGCAGAACAGCTTCGTTTAGAAAATGATGCAAAACTACATGACTATGACGGAAATACCGTTCTTGTATTAGTTGGGAATGTGACACGGGTGAATATCGGTGCGTTGAATTACGCACGTTCGATCGGTGATTATGTCGTTGCAATGCATGTTTCGCTAGACGAAGATGTCGAAAAAGAAAAAGAAATCGAAGCAGAATTTAAAAAGCATTTCCCAGATGTCCGTTTCTCAATCGTCCATTCTTCTTATCGCTCGATTGAAAATCCGATTATCCGGTATGTAGATATCGTAAGTAAAAATGCAGCGAAACAAAACTATACAACTACTGTGCTGATTCCTCAATTTGTACCAAACAGACGTTGGCAGAATATTCTCCATAACCAAACAAGTTTGCGGTTAAGATTGCGGTTGTCTTGGCGTGAAAATATCGTTATCAGCACCTATAGTTACCATTTGAAGAAATAAGTCCATCAAGAATCTGGGACACAAAGTAGTTTATTGAATATCATTTAAATAAAAAAGGTCGTAGCGCTCAAGCGCTACGACCTTTTTTTGTCTTGATTCATTCTGTCTGCGATTTTTTTGAAGCAGGATCTAGCCGTTTTTCCAAAATACCTAAAAGCCAGTCTGTGATGATCGCCATTAATGCAGTTGGCAATGCACCGGCTAAAATAATCGATGTGCCATCTGTTGCATTGGTTCCTCGGATAATGATATCTCCAAGACCACCAGCACCGACGAATGCACCAATCGCGGTTATCCCGATGGCAACAACTAGCGCGTTTCTTATGCCTGCCATGATAACAGAAACAGAGAGTGGTAACTCTACCATGAACAGCCGTTGTCTAGCAGTCATCCCCATGCCTTTGCCGACATCCAGGATATTTTTGTCTACTTGGATCATCCCGGTGTACGTATTCTTGATAATGGGTAATAGGGAATATAAAAATACAGTAACAATCACGACATTGACTCCTAGACCTAATCCAATAATCAGAATGGAGATCATGGCTAAGGAAGGAATCGTCTGGATGATATTCGCCAAACGAATCACCCAGTTTGCTAATTTACGTCTCCTAGAAATCATGATCCCGACCGGAATCCCGACAACTGCTGCAAAGAGGACACCATAGATAGAAATCAGGAAGTGACGGATAAATTGTGCAAAGATATAGGAGCCATTTTCCTGGAAATAATAGAAAAATTGTTGAAAGACATTCATTTTATCCAATTGCTTCACTTCCCTTCAAAATAGTGGTTTTCTTGTAAGAAACGTTGTGCTACTACTGATGGTTCCACTAGATTATTATCTGCTTCGTAGTTCAATTCCTGCATTTTTTCCGTACTGATGGTATGACCTAACTTATTTAAGGCTTCTTTTAAATGAGGCGTATCAGCTAATACCTTGTTGTCTACAACTGGAGCAGCATCATATGGTGGGAAGAATTGACGATCATCTTCCAACATGACTAGATCATAACTGGCGATCCGTCCATCTGTAGAGTAGCCAAGAACAATATCCATTTTACCTGCTTCGACTGCATCGTAAACAAGTCCAATCTGCATAGGTAAGATCGAATTAAAAGAGAAACCATAAGTTTCCTGGAAGCCGTCGTAACCGTCTCCTTTACGATTGATCCAAGAAGTATCTACACCAGCTACTAATTCATCCGCTACATTTTTCAGATCGCTGACTTTAGATAGATGGTATTTTTGTGCGGTGTCTTTTCGAACAAGAAAGACATACGTATTTTCAAAACCATAGGATGGGAACCACGTTTGGTCATATCTTTTCTCAAATTCATCTTTCACGATTTCAAAAGCTTTTTTCGGATCTTTTTCAGGAGGAAGATTCAATGTAGTGGTTAAATCTGTTCCTGTGTAGCGAGCTGCTGAAATCGAAGCATCTCCGTTCATCATCGCTTGGTGGTTGATAGTTGTAGTAGCGAGATTGTTGATGATCGCTGTGTTTTTATCTGTATAGTGTTCAACCATCCCGGCAACTAGGCTTGCTAAGATCTGAGCTTCAGAAGTGATCCCACCTG
Source organism: Enterococcus sp. 10F3_DIV0382 (assembly GCF_002140245.1). Classification (NCBI taxonomy): domain Bacteria; kingdom Bacillati; phylum Bacillota; class Bacilli; order Lactobacillales; family Enterococcaceae; genus Enterococcus; species Enterococcus sp. 10F3_DIV0382. Next base: position 473,455 of record NZ_NGMF01000001.1, read on the forward strand.
TGATCGAGATGGTGTCTTCATCTGTATTGCTGGCAAGTCCAGGGAAGGAACAACTTGCAAGTATAAGAAGAGAGAAAAGAACCATAGTCATTTTTAGTATACGTTTCATTCTTCATTCTCCTCTCTAAGTGCGATCGGTGTCAGCCGGCGTTCCAAGAGACCTAGAAGCCAATCAGCCAACAGAGCTAAAATCGTTACAGGGATCGTACCTGCCAAAATGAGATCTGGTTGGTAATTATTCAGTCCACTAAAAATCAAATCACCTAAACCACCAGCCCCGATATAAGAGGCAAGGGTAGCCCATGCAATCACGTAAACAGCAGCTAAACGAATGCCGGCCATGATCGTTGGCATAGCAATAGGCAGTTCGACGGAAAAAATGGATTGGAACTCAGTCATTCCCATCCCTTTTGCCACATCCCGATAATTCCAATCGACATTTTTCATCCCGATATACGTATTTCGTAGAATTGGCAATAATGAATAAATAAAGAGAGCGATGATCGCAGGTAATTTACCTACGCCAAATAGCGGGATCATCAATGCCAATAAAGCAAGAGAAGGGATTGTTTGCAAGGCGCTGGTTAAACCAATCACAATCGTAGCAGCTTTCGGAAAACGTGTCAGTAAGACACCAAGCGGTACAGCAATGATGATACCAATGATCAAAGCAAGTCCTGAAATATAAAGATGTTCAAAACCTTTTGAGAGAATTTCTGAACCGTGCTGATGAAAAAACTGCTGCATAGGTCAGACCTCCTTAGATTCTTCAGGAGTAGCTGACTCTGCAACATCAGTAGTTGCGGGGTCTTCTCCCCAAATCACATCGTAGACGATATCCACTAATGATGCGCGAGTCAAGATACCTACGACTTTGTTCTGTTCATCAACGACCGGCACGTATTTCAGCCCGCGTTTTAAAATGCGTTGCAAGGTATCACGAAGATAAGCGGATTTTTTTACGTAAAAAACATGTTTATTCAAAATGTCGCCTACACTGGATACTTTTCCTCGTTTTTTATTCAACGTTTCTACATCGATAAATCCTTTTAATACATTCGAATTATCAGTAACTAACAACGTATCTACACGTTTTTCCCTCATCAGTTTGATTGCTTCTTGTAATGATTTTTCCGGTGTAATCGTGATTGCTGTATTTAGCATAACTTCTCCGACTCTTGTCGCATTTGGTTTTGCTTGTAGTAAGCGATCTTCTCCAATCAACTCTTCTACGAAATCGTTTGCAGGATGACGTAAAATATTTTCTGGTGTATCGAATTGGATCACACGACCTTCACTCATGATGGCGATACGGCTTGCTAGTTTAATCGCTTCATCCATGTCATGGGTTACAAATACGATCGTTTTTCCCAAGCGCTCTTGTAAATCTTTGACAAGGTCTTGCAAAGAATCGCGAGTGATGGGGTCAAGCGCACCGAATGGCTCGTCCATCAAGATGATATCTTGATTCGCTGCAAGGGCACGAACGACTCCAATACGCTGCTGCTGACCACCAGATAATTCATGTGGGTAGCGATCTAACATCTCACGGGGCAATTCCACAAGATCAATCATTTTTTCAGCTGTTTTATTCCGTTCTTCTTGACTGACTTTCAACAATTTTTGGACAAGAGTGATATTTTCACGGATCGTCATGTGAGGCATCAATCCAATACTTTGGATAACATAGCCTATCTGACGTCGCAATTCCACTGGATCAATTTCTTGGATGGATTTTCCATCAATCAAAATTTTCCCTTGTGTTGGATCAGTCATTCGGTTGATCATCCGCATTGTCGTCGTTTTTCCGCTCCCGCTCGTACCGATAAAACAAATGAACTCACCCTTTTCAAATGAAAGATTGACGTCCTCTACAGCAACTTTCCCACCTTTATAAATCTTTGACACATTTTGAAATTCAATCATGGTGCCACCTCTTTTTCTATTTTCAATGAAGAACTATCTATTACTAGTATGCCTAAAACAATAAAAAAATACAAATAGGGTAGTTTTTTTATTTAGGGAAATAAAAAGCTAGGATAAAAATGTGCTGATTTTGCCAACAGAACGAAAAACATGATAGAATGATGAAGCACATGATAGAAAGTGAGTGACGATATGTTAACAACAGAAGATTTTGATTTTGACTTGCCGGAAGAGTTGATCGCACAAACACCATTAAAAGACCGCGATCATTCTCGTTTACTTGTTTTGGATCGGAAAACTGGAGAAATGAAAGACAAGCATTTCCATGAAATCATTGAAGAATTACATCCTGGTGATGCGCTAGTCATGAATAATACACGAGTTCTGCCTGCTCGTTTATATGGAGAAAAACCAGATACTGGTGCTCATTTAGAAGTCCTTCTTCTAACGAATACAGAAGGAGATACGTGGGAGACATTGATCAAACCTGCGAAACGTGCCAAAGTTGGGACAAGAATCTCTTTTGGTGATGGCAGATTGCAAGCAGTAGTGAAAGAAGAATTGGAACACGGCGGACGGATCATTGACTTTGAGTATGAAGGAATTTTTCTAGAGATTCTTGAATCGTTGGGAGAAATGCCATTGCCTCCATATATCAAAGAACGTCTGGAAGACCCAGATCGCTATCAAACTGTCTATGCGAAAGAAAATGGTTCTGCTGCAGCACCAACAGCGGGTTTGCATTTTACGAAAGAACTGCTTGATGAGATCGAAGCAAAGGGTGTTGAATTAGTATATCTGACACTACACGTAGGGTTAGGCACATTCCGTCCTGTCAGCGTAGATAAGATCGAAGAACACCATATGCATAGTGAATTCTACCGTTTGACGGAAGAAGCAGCTGAGCGATTGAACCAAGTACGTAAAAACGGCGGGAAAATCGTGGCTGTCGGAACGACTTCGATTCGAACATTAGAAACGATTGGAACGAAATTCAATGGAGAAATCAAAGCAGACAGTGGATGGACCGATATTTTCATCACACCTGGCTATGAATTCAAAGTGGTGGAAGCTTTTTCAACCAATTTTCATTTGCCAAAATCAACTTTAGTCATGTTAGTAAGTGCTTTTGCCGGAAGAGAATTGACATTATCTGCTTATCAGCACGCGATTGACGAGCGCTATCGTTTCTTTAGTTTCGGAGATGCGATGTTCGTGAAATAAGACTGGTTAGAACGATCGTACTCTGAGTATGAAAAAGTCAAGAATATCTCCGTAAAAACAAAAAAAGCTGCCGATTTTTTAACTGGCAGCTTTTTTCGATGCTTCTATTCGCAGATAATTATACAGTTGCGTTTCTGCTTTGAAACACGTGTTATTACTAGAAACTTCATTAACGAGTAATAACATTGAAGAAGTTAAGAACTATCTTTATGATACACCAACTTTTCAGCGACAATCGATCAATTTTTGTATGAAAAATGTAGTAAGATGCAAGTTAAAAGATAAGAAAAATGCGTACAAATAAGAAAAAGCCGAGCTCTCGATAAGCTCGGCTTTCTTGTATCTCGGAAGGATTCAAATAAACAGAAATGATTGTAACTTTCCATCATACATGCAAAGCACGGTGTTGAATTTCTTCATGTTAAACAAAAATTTTGTTTTCGTTACATCTTCAACATTTGAAACATCTCTTGTTCCTATTCAATTTTCAGACGTTTACGTTATTCAATTGTTACGTATCGCATTACTTCTTGTTTCGGATACTTCGTGATCCAAACATCCATACGCATTCACTATTTATAGGTTTGTACTCTACACGCATGTCTGGGTGAAACCTGTACTTCTAACAACTTTGTTTGCTTAGACTGTTCTATCGAGAAATTCTTCTGTTTATTTGATGGTATCCTCCTTCCTTACATCTATATAATAGCATCTTTTGGTAGCGTTTGCAAATATAAGTGCTTTGGATTTTATGCTTTCTTAACAAATAATCAATAAGCCCTTTGGTTGAAGTAATTAAAAAAAGGATGTTATAGTAAAATTAGTACCTTTTTTTGTACGAAGATTTTAAAGGAGGAAATAGGATGGAAGAATACAAGCAGACAATAGAAGAAGTAAGGAAGGTAACGGAAACAGATCCAGATACTGGGTTGTCTTCACAAGAAGTGGATGAACGACGAAAAAAGCAGGGATTGAATAAATTCGATGAGGTACCAAAAGAATCAATGATCAAAAAATTCTTTCGAAGCTTGTCGGATTTTACAACGATCGTACTTCTTATAGCAGCGATGATTTCCTTTTATACTGCATTTGCTACAGAGCATGGAGATTTATTTGAAGGACTGCTGATCATCGCTATCGTTGTGATCAACTCGGTATTGTCAATCGTCCAAGAAGGAAACGCAGAAAAAGCACTGGAATCCTTGCAAGATATGAATAAACAAACGGCAACTGTCATACGTGATGGCAAAGTGACCACTGTTGAGTCAGAGCAACTGGTGGTTGGTGATATTCTTGTTTTAGAGTCCGGTGATGCTATTTCTGCCGATGCCCGTTTGATCGAAGCATCCCAATTACGTGTAGAAGAATCGGTGCTGACTGGAGAAAGTGAAGCAGTCGAAAAAGATGCAGCATTCGTCGCAAAAGAAGATGAGTCATTAGGTGACCAACTTAATATGGTATTTAAAGGGTGTACGGTTGTTGCAGGTCGTGGGAAAGCCATCGTCACGGCTATTGGTATGGCTACTGAAATGGGTAAGATCGCGGATCTTTTGAACGAAAACACCATGCAAAAGACACCTTTACAGGTCCGGTTGAATCAGCTAGGCAAACGAATCAGTATGATCGCTTTAGCGGCTGCGGCTTTAGTATTTGTGATTGGTGAATTACAAGGAGAACCACTCCTTGAAATGTTCATGACTTCGATTTCCTTGGCTGTTGCAGCTGTACCGGAAACCTTGACTGTTATTGTTACGTTGACACTTGCATACGGTGTGCAGAAGATGGCGAGGAAACATGCGATTATCCGGCAGCTACCAGCAGTAGAGACTCTAGGAACTGCTAATGTTATCTGCTCAGACAAAACAGGAACGCTGACACAAAATGAAATGCGCGTCCGCCGAGTCTGGAGCAAAGACGATGAAGTAACGAATATCGAAGACTCAATGACGAACAGCGCGATGGAAATATTGAAAATGGCCGCACTATGTACAGATGTGACGGTCGAACAAGAAGATGACGACCTTGTTATCAAAGGTAATCCAACAGAGGTAGCCATCGTCAGGGCTGTTGAAGAGAATTATCATACAAAAGCAGAATTAGAAGAAAAATATCCACGAGTAAACGAGCTTCCTTTTGATTCTGAACGAAAAATGATGACAACGGTTCATCAAATGGGCGAAAAATACATCTCAATCACCAAGGGAGCATTCGATGTTCTGGCTCCGCGCTTTAGTTCAGGCGATGTAGAACAAGCAGCAATTGTTAATGATCGCTTTGGTAAACGGGCACTGAGAGTGATTGCTGTTGGTTATGCTACTTATGACGAAGAACCGCAAGATATTTCTTCTGAAGCATTGGAAAAAGACTTACGTTTGATTGGCCTGATCGGAATGATCGATCCACCACGTCCAGAAAGTAAAGGAGCAATCAAGCGAGCGAAAAAGGCCGGCATCAAAACAGTCATGATCACTGGAGATCATGTGGTAACTGCCAGTGCCATAGCGAAAGAATTAGGTATCTTGAATGATCCGTCAGAAGCACTCTCAGGATCAGAACTGCATCAATTATCAGACGAAGAATTAGATGCGCGTGTCAAAGCTCTCTCTGTCTATGCTCGGGTAACGCCAGAAGACAAGATCCGGATCGTCAAATCTTGGCAACGTACGGGTGCAGTCGTAGCGATGACTGGTGATGGTGTGAATGATGCACCAGCGTTGAAAGCAAGTAACGTCGGATGTGCTATGGGGATCACAGGGACAGACGTGGCGCAAAGTGCCGCAGATATGATTCTGACGGATGACAACTTTGCGACGATCGTCGATGCTGTCAGTCAAGGACGCTCGGTTTATCAGAATATTCGTAAAGCAATCAACTTTTTGCTAAGTTGCAACATTTCGGAGATTTTTATTGTTTTGATTGCGATGCTGTTAGGTTGGGGCGCACCATTCACAGCTGTACAGTTACTGTTTGTCAATGTAGTTGCCGATGGACTTCCAGGATTTGCTTTAGGAAGAGAACCAGCAGAACACGGCATCATGGATCAGCCTCCTATTCCGAAAAACGAAGGGATCTTTGCTCGAGGCTTATTGCAAAAAATCGCCATAAACGCAGGGGTCTTCACCATCGTAACTTTGTTTGGTTATTATTTAGGTAGTTATGTCGATACTATCAGCCCATGGGTAGACGCAAGTCAACATGTCGGTCAAACAGTTGCATTCTTGATCTTAGCTTACTCATCAATTTTGCATGTGTTCAATGTACGCAGCAGTCAATCGATCTTCAAAGTCAATTTAGCAACAAATAAAGCGTTGTTTGAAATGGCGTTACTGGCATTAGCTATTACAACGGCTGTTGCTTTGCTGCCGTTTACGCAAGAACTATTCGGCCTAGTACACATCAGTTTGAATCACTGGTTCTTGGTAGGGATTTTGTCTATCGTACCAATCGCGGTCAATGAACTGATCAAGTTCCACCGATTGCCGGAAGCAGAAGAAGAGGAATGATCAACTGTTTCTAAGTTGATTTTCTTTTTACTGGAACTATACAAAAAAGGAGGCGTGACATGAATGTTGTCACACCTCCTTTTTTGCTAATAGGCTGAATGTTTCTTTTACTGCCTCTTGATAAACGGTGTTCTCCTGCCAACCCTTCGGTCACAAGTCACGATATTCATCAAACATGAGAAACTGTTTTTTGTGACTCGGAATTAAACGGCAGGCTCACACTCTCTTTTAAATATCTTTTGGCAATTGTTCATAAAATGCTGCTTTTGTTGCAGAAATGTATGGGCTGAGCCATAGATAACCGATACCAGCAGTTGCTAATGCTAAGATATGCCAGCCGATAAATGAAAGATCTAACCAGAAAAGTTTTCCTTTGTAACCATCCATCAATTTTCGACTTGCGGTGATCGTATCCAGTACTTTAGGCGTTTGACCTGTTTCTTGGACGATATCATAATAGATAAAATAGCTTTGAGAATAAGAATAGCTTTTAATGATTCCAGGAATAACTAATAACAAACCCCATAATGTTGTAAAGATTGAAATCAACACAGCTAAACCGATCACTCCGCCGATAAACAAACCTTTGAATCCACGAAATGCATCTTTGAATGGTTCAATCTGATCTTTTTGACCACGTAAAACATCAAGATAAGTCCAAGAAATACCACTCATGAACAAAGCGCTGATAATGCTAGAAATAATTCCACCACCACCTCCTGAACTACCGCTTCCTGATGCCATCGCATCTGAGACGTTCGCTGATCCATCATATGTGGCAATAGCAAACAAGATAATAGGAATCATAATAAGAAGAATAGCAACAATACCAATCAATGTAGGGATTAGATTTAATAAAACAGCTTGACCCCACCGACCTTTTAAACTCTCTTTTGCTTGGCGTTTTAATTCTGCAGAAGATTGCATGATTTTCCCCTCCTTTCTTTCATAAAACCAATATACCATGTATCAAAAAATATTTCTGTCATAATGTTTTTTTCTTTTTTGTTATTCATGAAAAAAAGATAAAAAAAAGAATATTAAATAAAGTAGAAGGAAGCCGAGGGAACTTGCAAAAAGCACTTGAAACGATTATGATGGTGGGAGTTGTCAAGATATTTTATATAGAAAGTAGGGAAATGAATGACGCAACCTGCCATTCGCTATCGTTTAATCAAGAAAGAAAAACACACTGGCGCGCGTTTAGGGGAATTGATCACGCCACACGGAACTTTTCCCACACCAATGTTCATGCCAGTAGGAACATTAGCTACAGTAAAAACAATGTCCCCAGAAGAGTTGAAAGAAATGGGTGCTGGCGTTATTTTAAGTAATACATATCATTTATGGCTACGCCCTGGTGAAGACTTAGTAGAAGAAGCTGGCGGACTGCATAAATTTATGAACTGGGATCAACCGATTTTAACAGATTCAGGCGGCTTTCAAGTTTTTTCATTAAGTGATATGCGGAATATCGAAGAAGAAGGCGTGCATTTCAAAAACCACTTGAACGGTTCGCGTATGTTTTTATCACCAGAAAAAGCAATCAACATACAAAATAAATTGGGCTCTGATATCATGATGAGTTTTGACGAATGTCCACCATTCGATGAAAGTTACGACTACGTGAAAAAATCAGTAGAACGTACGTCTCGATGGGCAGAACGAGGATTGAAAGCTCATGCTAACCCAGACCGTCAAGGATTATTTGGAATCATCCAAGGCGCAGGATTTGAAGATCTTCGTCGTCAAAGCGCGAAAGATCTAGTCGGCATGGATTTCCCTGGTTACTCAATCGGCGGATTATCTGTCGGGGAACCTAAATCAGAAATGAATCGTGTATTAGAATTCACTACACCGTTGATTCCCGAAAACAAACCACGTTACTTGATGGGTGTCGGTGCTGCTGATTCATTGATTGATGGTGTTATCCGTGGAGTAGACATGTTTGACTGTGTCTTGCCTACTCGAATCGCTCGAAATGGCACATGCATGACTTCTCAAGGCCGTCTAGTAGTGAAAAATGCGAAATATGCCCATGATTTCCGTCCAATTGATGAGAAATGTGATTGTTACACATGTAAAAACTATACACGTGCCTATATCCGCCATTTGATCAAATGTGATGAAACATTTGGCATTCGTTTGACTTCTTACCATAATTTATACTTCTTGTTGAATTTAATGAAACAAGTACGTCAAGCGATCATGGATGATAATTTGCTTGAATTTAGAGAAGCCTTTTTTGAAGAATACGGGTTCAATAAAGAAAACGCAAAAAGTTTCTAAAGGAAAATCTTTTAAAAATTAAGTAAAAAACTAGTGTTAGCAGCATTTTTCTGCTAAAGTGTTTTTTGTAGATACAGACAGAATTAGTGAGGTGAAAAAAATGGGATCATTACCAATGCTTGTGATGTTTATCGCGCTATTAGCAATGTGGTTTTTTATGTCACGTTCGCAAAAGAAACAACAGCAAGAACGTCAAAACTTGTTAGATAGCATGAAACCAGGTGATTCAGTCGTAACGATTGGCGGATTACACGGAGTTGTTTCAGAAATCGACAATGATAAACGGACAGTCGTTTTAGACTGCGAAGGGATCTTCCTTGAGTACGATCGTGCAGCAATCAAAACGGTCAAACCAGGGACTGTCGTAACAAATGATGCAACAACGACTGTTGAAACAACAGAAGAACCAGCTGATACAGTTGAAGTAAAAACTGAAACAACAGAAATGCTGGAAGAGACAGAAGAGAAGAAAGAAAAATAAGTATCAAAGCTTATTTAAAGACGAGGTAGGGCAGAAAGATGTCCTACCTCGTTTTTTGTTCAAAAAAGAAAGAGATAAGAGCATGGGATACATTGCTCAATATTGAATAATCGGGTGTGTCATATAAATAATAATAAATAACTTTATATATTTTTCTATACAAATACTTGTAAATAAAGCAATTTTGTATTTAAAAATAACTGTGAAAAAAATCACAAAAAAGTGTTTACATAGAAAAATAAATATTGTATGATATACATGTGAATGATTTAACAAATAACCATGACCCATTAGGAGGATAATGATGGCTAAAGTAATGGAAAAAGAAAAAACGAAGACAATTGACGTACAAGCAATGATTGATGGTTTGGCAGAAAAAGCAAATGTAGCATTGAAAGAAATGGAAAGCTTTGATCAAGAAAAAGTAGATCATATCGTGCATGAAATGGCAATGGCAGCTTTAGATCAACATATGCCATTAGCAAAGATGGCTGTGGAAGAAACAGGTCGCGGTGTTTACGAAGATAAAGCAATCAAAAATATGTATGCGTCCGAATATATTTGGCATAATATCAAACATGATAAAACAGTTGGTGTAATCAACGAAGATGTCCAAAAAGGATTGATTGAAATTGCTGAACCAGTCGGTGTGGTTTGCGGAGTAACTCCAACAACGAATCCGACTTCCACAACGATTTTCAAATCAATGATCGCGTTGAAAACAAGAAATCCAATCGTTTTTGCTTTCCATCCAAGTGCCCAAAAATCTTCTGCAGAAGCAGCACGAGTGGTACGTGATGCTGCTATCGCTGCCGGAGCTCCTGAAAATTGTATCCAATGGATCGAACATCCTTCGATCGAAGCGACTTCTATGCTAATGAACCATCCAGGTATCGCGATCGTCCTAGCGACAGGTGGAGCTGGAATGGTCAAGTCTGCTTACTCTACAGGAAAACCAGCTTTAGGTGTAGGTCCAGGTAACGTACCAGCTTATATTGAAAAAACAGCAAAAATCAAACGTGCAGTGAACGATTTGATCGTTTCGAAAACATTTGATAATGGGATGATCTGTGCTTCTGAACAAGCTGTGATCGTGGACAAAGAAATCTATGCAGCAGTAAAAGCGGAATTCCAAGCACACCAAGTTTATATCGTAAAACAAGATGAATTGCAAAAATTGGAAGATGCAGTGATGAACGAAGGAAAATATGCGGTCAATCCATCGATCGTTGGACATTCTGCGATGGAAATCGCCAAATTAGCAGGAATCAGTGTACCAAAAGGAACGAAAATGCTGATTGCTGAATTGGAAGGCGTAGGACCAGATTATCCGCTATCAAGAGAAAAACTTTCTCCAGTTCTTGCCATGATCAAAGCTAACAACACGGACCATGCGTTTGATTTGTGTGAAGGTATGTTGAATCTTGGAGGATTAGGACATACAGCAGTTATCCATTCAGAAAACGAAGAGTTGCATGTCAAATTCGGTCTTCGAATGAAAGCTTGTCGTATTTTAGTGAATACACCATCTGCAGAAGGCGGTATCGGTGATATCTATAACGAAATGATTCCGTCATTGACTTTGGGATGCGGTTCTTATGGTAAGAACTCTGTTTCTCGTAACGTCTCTGCTGTAAACTTAATCAATGTCAAAACTGTAGCGAAACGGAGAAATAACATGCAATGGTTCAAATTACCGCCAAAAATCTTCTTTGAAAAGAATTCTCTATTGTACTTAGAGAAAATGGAAAATGTTGAACGTGTCATGATCGTTTGTGACCCAGGTATGGTCCAATTTGGTTACTGCGATACAGTTCGTGAAGTATTGTCACGACGCAAAAATGATGTGAAAATCGAAGTCTTCTCAGAGGTTGAACCGAATCCATCGACAAATACCGTATACGCAGGAACGAAATTGATGGCAGACTTCAAGCCGGATACAGTAATTGCTCTGGGAGGCGGTTCTGCAATGGACGCAGCTAAGGGAATGTGGATGTTCTATGAACACCCAGACACATCTTTCTTCGGTGCAAAACAAAAATTCTTGGATATCCGTAAACGGACATACAAGATCGATAAACCAGAAAAGACACAATTCGTGTGTATCCCGACAACATCAGGAACTGGTTCTGAAGTAACACCATTTGCGGTCATCACTGACAGTGAAACACATGTGAAATATCCGTTGGCAGATTATGCATTGACACCGGATGTCGCAATCGTCGATCCTCAATTCGTCATGTCAGTTCCAGCATCTGTCACAGCAGATACAGGAATGGATGTGTTGACACATGCAATTGAATCTTATGTTTCAGTCATGGCTTCAGACTATACACGCGGATTGAGTCTGCAAGCAATCAAATTAGTCTTTGACTATTTAGAAAAATCAGTGAAAACACCTGATATGGAATCACGTGAAAAAATGCACAACGCTTCTACAATGGCTGGTATGGCGTTTGCTAACGCATTCCTAGGTATTTGTCACTCAGTCGCACATAAAATCGGTGGGGAATACGGGATCCCTCATGGACGGACAAATGCGATTCTTTTACCGCATATTATCCGCTACAATGCAAAAGATCCACAAAAACATGCGATGTTCCCTAAATATGACTATTTCCGTGCAGATACAGATTACGCAGATATTGCAAAATTCTTAGGTCTGAAAGGCGAAACAACAGAGGAATTAGTCGAAGCTTTAGCAACTGCTGTTTATGAATTAGGAAAATCTGTCGGCATCAACATGAGTCTAAAAGCTCAAGGAGTCACACAAGAAACACTAGATACTACCGTAGACCGTATGGCTGAATTAGCTTACGAAGACCAATGTACGACAGCTAATCCGAAAGAACCATTGATCTCTGAATTGAAACAGATCATCATTGATGCTTACAATGGATAAGCAAAAGAAAGCATAGAAAAGAGATAAAAAAATAGATGAAAAAGAACTTGGAAAACGTTGTTTCTCCAAGTTCTTTTTTTATTTTCTAAGTATTTGAAAGTTACTTTTGTTATTTAACGTTTAGGTCAATTTTAGACAGTTTTTGTTCAAAAAGCGATATTTATAGTGAACGGTATTACTGCTATATTAAGGATATAAAATGAAAGCGTTTAAAAAGGTGGCATAAAGATGATTATTAAAGAAGAGATTTTTGTACCTAAAGAATTAGTGAAAGAAAAAATTGACCTGCTCGTTGAAAACCTGACAACGATCAAAGACGATAACGGTGAATTTTTATTGGACTTTGATGGATTGAAAGTAGATGACAAAAGCTGGACAGTATGGAATTGGCCACAAGGTGTCGGATTATACGGTATTTATAAAAATTACCAGATGACAAAAAATCCTCGCGCTTATCAAGTAGTCAATGAATGGTTTGAAGATCGGATGGAAGAAGGCGCTCCGCCAAAAAACGTCAATACAATGGCCCCATTGTTGACGATGGCTTACTTGTATGAAGACACGAAAGATTCACGCTATTTGCCTTATTTAGAACAATGGGCAGAATGGGTCATGAATGACATGCCTCGGACAAATGAAGAGGGGTTGCAACATGCCACATATGGACCGGAAAATAAGAATCAGTTGTGGGACGATACATTGATGATGACAGTGCTTCCTTTGGCAAAAATCGGGAAACTGTTGAATCGCCCAGAATATTTAGAAGAAGCTCGTTACCAGTTTATGATCCATATCAAATACTTGATGGATAAACGAACAGGGTTGTGGTATCACGGCTGGACGTTTGAAGGAAATCATAACTATGCCGAAGCATTTTGGGCTCGTGGAAACTGCTGGTTGACGATTGCTATTCCAGAGATCATTGAAATCTTAGAACTATCGAAAGAAGATGCATTGCGCAAATTGTTGATTGAAACACTTGAAGCACAAGTGCGCGCATTAAAAACTTATCAATCTAAAAGCGGTTTATGGCATACGTTGTTGGATGATCCTTCTTCTTACGTAGAATCTTCTGCAACTGCAGGATTTGCTTACGGTATTTTGAAAGCGGTCCATAAACGTTATTTGCCGCAAGAATATAAAGAAGTCGCTTATCGTGCTATCCAAGGATTGCTTGAACAAATCGATGAAAAAGGAGAAGTCCAAAACGTTTCAATCGGGACAGGAATGGGGGATAGTTTAGATTTTTATCGGAATATCGGAATCACAGCAATGCCTTATGGACAGTCGTTAACGGTGCTTTGTTTGACAGAATTGCTCGTCTCTTATTGTTAAAAGAAAGGAAACCCATATGAAAAAAACATCACTGCTGTTTGCAGCAAGTTCGCTTAGCCTAGGTCTGCTAGGTCTAAGCGGCTGCGGAAATAATTCTAGTGTGGCAACTGTCGCAGATGCAGACGTAAATGAGACAGTTACCTTGCGCTTTGCTTATGCAAGCAACAGCCAGCCGGTAATTGATGCAATGAATGAATTTGGGCGTTTAGTAAAAGAAAAAACAGACGGTTCCGTACAGATCCAGTATTTCCCAGATGGACAACTGGGTGGAGAACGTGAACTAATCGAATTGACACAGTCAGGAGCAGTAGATTTCACAAAAGTAAGTGCCTCAGCGTTGGAAAGTTTCTCTAAAGATTATTCGATTTTTTCAGTTCCTTATCTATTCAATGATGAAGAACATTTCTTTAAGGTGATGGATAATGAAGAAATAATGGAACCAATCTACCAATCGACCAAAAATTTAGGATTTACCGGATTGACCTATTATGATTCTGGTCAGCGCAGCTTTTATATGGTAGACGGTCCGATCCATACGCCGGAAGATTTGAAGGGAAAGAAGATCCGTGTGATGCAAAGTGAAACAGCTATTAAAATGGTCGAGCTTTTAGGTGGTTCGCCAGTCCCTATGGGAAGTGATGAAGTGTACACGTCTCTTCAATCCAATTTGATCAACGGATCAGAAAACAATGAATTTGTCTTGTATACAGCTGGACATGGTGGGGTAGCTAAATACTATTCTTATGATGAGCATACACGTGTGCCCGATATCATCATCATGAATGATGCTATCAAAGAACAGCTAACTGCTGAACAGGAAAAAGCGATTGAAGAAGCAGCAAAAGAATCGACGGTTTTTGAAATCGAAGCTTTTGCCAGAGCAATTGAAGAAGAGAAAGCTTTAGCACAAGAAGAACATGGAGTTCAATTCAATGATGTAGATAATACACCGTTTCGAGAGGCAGTCGCACCGCTTCATGATACATTCAAAAACGATCCTGCCTACAAAGACCTTTATCAAAAGATCCAAGAGCAAGGAGCGTAGCTGTAATGAAAATGATTTTAAATAAGGTGTTAGAGATCCTAGGAGCTGTTTTGCTTGTTGGGATGGTCGCTGTCGTTTTATGGCAAGTATTTTCCAGAACGGTTTTAGGAAATCCGAATACGGTGACAGAAGAGCTTGTCCGATTCGGACTTGTCTGGTTTGCTATGTTGTCTTCTGCGTATGTTGTGGGACAAAAAGCACATCTAGCCGTAACGGTTTTAAGTGAAAAATTATCTGGTAAAAAAAGTAAAATTTTAGAAGTCGTTGTTCAAAGTTTGTTTCTGGTATTTGCTACGATGATCATGGTGTATGGCGGATGGAATGCTGTCACGTTGACAATGGGGCAGATCTCGCCTTCTTTAAGCATTCCGATGGGGTACGTCTATTTGTCAGTACCTGTCTCAGGGATACTCATCATTATCTATAGTCTGATCAATCTAATCGATACATTAAGCAACAAGCCAGCAATTCAAGAAAAAATATAAAAATGGAGGAATAAAATGGCAATAGAAGCCGGATTAGTGTTATTTTTTGCATTTGTCGTGTTGCTTGTATTAGGGATGCCGATTGCTATAAGTATTGCGTTCTCATCAATGATGACTTTATTGTTAGTTATACCGTTTGATGTTTCTGCTTTTAGTTCAGCTCAAAAAATGGTGGGAAGTATCAACAGTTTTTCGCTCATCGCTATTCCGTTTTTCGTTCTTTCAGGTATTATCATGAATAATGGAGGGATAGCCAAGAAACTAGTGGATTTTGCGATGTTGTTCGTCGGACGTGTACCGGGGGCTTTGGCTCATACGAATGTGTTAGGGAATGCTTTATTTGGTTCCATCTCTAGCTCAGCCATTGCCGCTTCTACCGCGATTGGCGGAGTCTTGATCCCTCAGCAAGTGGAAGAAGGATATGACCGGAAGTTTGCGACAGCAGTCAACATCGCGTCAGCTCCGACAGGTATGGTCATTCCTCCAAGTACTGCTTTTATCATGTATTCACTTGTTGCTGGTGGTGCTTCGATTTCTGCTTTGTTTATGGGAGGGTATCTCGTAGGTATTTTTTGGTCATTAGGGATCATGCTAGTAGCATTCATCGTTGCTAAAAAGAATAAATACCCTGTTGTTGAAAAAGGGCAGATGGCTCATGCTGGAAAAATAATAAAAGAGGCGATTCCTAGTCTTCTATTGATTGTCATCATTATCGGTGGTATCTTGACCGGGATATTTACAGCAGTAGAAGCTTCAGCGATAGCTGTCATTTACTCCCTGTTGATTGCTATGTTCTACTATAAGACGGTAAAACTCAAAGATATACCTAATATGTTGTTTCAATCGGTAGCGATGTCAGGGACAATCATGTTCTTATTAGCTACTTCTTCCATGATGTCTTTTGCCATGGCATTTACTGGTATTCCTCAGGCAATCAGTTCGTTGATTATGGGGGTAACGGATAATAAACTAGTTATTCTGCTGTTAGTCAATCTCGTTTTGTTACTTGTGGGGATGTTTATGGATGTAGCGCCTGCTATCTTAATTTTTACACCAATATTTTTACCAATCGTCACAAGTGCAGGGGTTGATCCTGTACATTACGGGTTGTTTTCAATCATGAATCTGTGTGTAGGCTCAATTACACCTCCTGTAGGTACAGGGCTATATGTCGGTGCAAGTGTAGGAGGCGTAAAAGCAGAGGCAATGCTGAAACCACTTCTTCCGTTTTATGGGATTATCCTAGTCGTCTTGTTTTTGATTACCTATTTCCCGCAAATCGTCATGTGGCTACCCAATATGCTGAGTTAGGAGAATAATTATGTTGAACATTACAATTAGAGGACATGATCTTTCCCAAGTCCAAACGATAGAAGATCTTGCAGAAAAAACAAAAGAACAAGGAATCCATACACTGCAGCTCGCCTTAGGTCTTTCGTTTCCTGAAATGTCTTCTGGCGCAAACGAAATCAATTCTGGGATGGGAAATTATGTCAAACGAGTCTTAGAAAAGCAAGAAGTGTCCGTAGGAATTTTAAGCTGCTATATCAATATGATTCATCCAGATTTAACGATACGAGAAGAGTTGCTGACAAAGTTCGAGCAGTATCTTCACTATGCTTCTTCCTTTGGTGCGTCGATGGTTGCTTCGGAAACGGGATGTGTCTTGCCGGAAATTCAATATACGGAAGAAAATTTCACAGATGAAGCATTTGCTGAAGCAGTGTCCGTTATCCGTCGCTTGGTAAAAGCTGGAGAAAAATACCAAATGATGGTGGGGATAGAACCAGGTTTGAATCATCCAGTGTATTCTTTAGCAAGAGTAGAGCAGCTGATCCAAGCAGTGGATTCGGACTATCTAGGAATCATTTTAGATCCGACAAATTTGATTACAAGCACTAATTATCAAGAACAAGTCCAATTGGTAGAAGAAGCTTTTGAGCGTTTTGGTGAAAAGATATGTGCGGTTCATTTGAAAGATTTTCGTGTCGAACAGGAAAAAATCGTGCCGGTAAATTTGGGAGACGGTGTGATCGAGTACACAAAAATCAAAGAAAACATCAAGAAGAACCGTCCGTATCTGTATGTGGTTCTTGAAGAAACAAAAAATGATGGGATTCGTTATGGAAGAAGTCTTCTTGAATAATGTAAAGAAGACATTGATTAACTAATATTTAGAATGGAGGGGGCGGGGCTAGAAGATGTCACGTCTCTTCTTTTTTATAAGAGTATATAAAAGCAGCTCTTTTTGATTACAAAAAACGTGATATAATATAATTGTGCAAAACTGAACAAAGGAGGTGCAGCACATGCTCCAAAAGAAAATAAGCGGTGAGCAAGTCAATACGATGGTTTCTGATCAGTATGAAATCTATCATGTCAAAGATGTCGTCAGCCAAAATAAAACAATCTACCATCACCATGATTTTTATGAAATCCATGCTACATTAAAGGGTGAAGCGACTTTTTATTTGAATGGACGGCAATTTACGATCAAAGCAGGAAGTGTGCTGCTCATCCATTCCAACGATTTGCATCGTATCGTCCGCCAGTCTTCAGATGTATTCGAGCGTGTCTATATCTTTGTTACCCCTTCTTTTCTGGAAAGTCGTTCCACGCCATGGTCTAATCTATCGGCTTGTTTTCAACCAATGGGAGAGAAAAGGAGTCGTGTATTGCAAGTCGAACAGGAAGTATTGAAGCAAAAATTATCATTTATCGACCACCCTCCTGATAAAAAAATTTACGGTGAAGACATAAAATATGAACAAGCTCTAGTAGAATACTTGATTTTTCTCAATCAAGTAGTACAAAAAGAAGAGAGTGCGCAAGAACAGAATGCTGTAGTTCCAAATGAGCGTGTGGAACAAATGTTACAATATATCTCAAAAAATTTATCTCATCCGCTTTCTTTAGAGGAAATGGAGAAGCAATTTTTTGTCAGCAAATACCATATCACCCGAGAATTCAAAAAGTACACTGGATTTACGTTTCATCAGTATGTAATGAAGAAAAAGCTGATCTATGCCAAGCACTTGTTGCGAGAGTACCGTAGTTCTAGTGCTGTATATAGTAAAAGTGGTTTTTCGTCTTATCCACATTTTCTGAAAGCATTCAAGAGAGAGTTTGGTATAACGCCTAAAGAATTTTTGAAACGCGATACGCAAAACCAGCTTATTCATTATGAACATTTTGAAGATGAAAAATGAGAATAACCACTCCCGAATAACCGAAGTAGCTGCTGTTGTTTATATAGAAGCAGAAACTGCGGTTATTTTATTATTCTACTATATCTTTTAAAAAAGTGCGTACATATTATATGAATCAGCTAAATTTACGAAAATCTCTCGGTGATAATCCAGTTTTTGCTTTGAACAAGCGACTAAAGTAAGCAAAATTCTCGATTCCGATTTCTTCGGAAATCATTCGAATAGTAAATTCTGTATACCGAAGAAGGTCTTTAGCGTAAGAGAGTTTTTTGCTGATTAAATAATCAATTGGCGGAGAACCGATGAATTTGGAAAAATCTTTGCTCAGCTGATATTTATTCAGTAAAAATTGCTGTTCTAATTGATCAAGTGTGATCGTTTCTTTGAAGTGTTCGTCCAAGTATTGCTTAAGCTTATAAACGTAAGGGGGAATATCTTCTTCTTCGAAATCCAGTTGATACTTCTGCAAAATCAGTTCATTCAACAGCTCGTGGATAGCTACAGAGGACTGGAAATCGGTACGGGCATTCGCACCTTGCTGCATGTGGATCAATTCTGTGATCAGATGATGGATCTTGTTTTCTGATGGATCGCCTGTCGAATGGAAGGTGTTATGCCCGTCTTTTGTGAACTCTTGATAAAATGATTGGACGCTCTGACCATTCAAATGAATCCAATCCATTTCCCATGGTTCTTCGCTAATCGTTTGATAACGCTGATATTCTTGGCAGTCAATAAAAAAGAGGTCTCCAGCTTTTAGCTGGTGCTGATTATCTTTATATGTAAGCAAGCCTTCGCCAGACAAAGTAAATTTTATCAAATAAGAAGGTAAATATGCTCGTTCAGTATAGTAAGGGACCGGCGCTTTAAAGTAACCGATTTCTTGGATATAAAAAAATAAATTCCTACTTCTTTGCGTAGGTGTCAAGATCACTCTTTTTGAGTCTTCCGACCATGAGTGATTGGCTTTTTCCCAGTAATCCATGTAAACACTCCCAACTTGTCAAGATAATGCAATTATATACCAAAATAGTGTGAAGCAAAATATAAGTTTATGTAATATGATAGCATTGTTAATAAATGATAACGCTTTATTAATGGAGTGTTAATCAACAATAAAGTAAAAGAGGTGGAGAAATGAATCCGACATTTGTTGCCATCGATATCGGTGCGTCAAGCGGACGACTAATGAAAAGTACGAGGAATGATGAAGGTTCTTTAGTCTTGGAAGAAGTACACCGATTCAAGAACGGCTTTCGGAAAAAAGACGGTCATGACCGCTGGAAGATCGATTATCTTATCGAAGAGATTTTGATTGGATTTGAAAAATTAAAGAAAACAGGAATCGAGCGTTGTTTTGCAGGGATCGATACATGGGCAGTCGATTACTGTTTGATTGACGAACAAGGGGAACGGATGAATGATCCGATCGCTTATCGGGACGATCGTACCGATGAAGCAGTAAAACAGTTTTCTGAAATCTATTCTCTAGATAAGTTGTATGAGCAAACAGGGATTCAGATCCAGCCTTTCAATACCTTATTTCAATTGTTTGTCGAAGAAAAAGACCATTTGGCAAAAGCACATAAATTATTATTGATTCCTGATTATTTAGGCTACGTCTTTACTGGCAATATGGTGACGGAGAAAACCAATGCGTCTACTATGCAGCTGCTGAATGCAGGAACAAAAGAGTGGGAAACAGAACTTCTTGAAAAAGTTGGTGTCTCGAAAGAATTATTTCCTCCATTGACAGAGCCGGGAACGATACTAGGAGATTTGCAAAAAGAAAAATTCTCAAAATATGATTTGCCAGATGTGACCTTTATCACAGTAGCAAGTCATGATACGGCGTCAGCTGTATTAGGCACACCAGGGCAAGGAGAACAGTGGGGCTATATCAGCAGCGGGACATGGTCGCTTTTAGGGATGGAAACAAAGATCGCCAATGTTTCTCGCGCCGCTTTTTCTGAGAATTACACGAATGAATGGGGCGCTCATAATACGGTGCGTTTCTTGAAAAACATCATGGGGATGTGGTTGATCCAGGAAGTTGCTCGAATGCAGGAGTACGAATACAGTTACGCGGAATTGGCAGAACTTGCTGCAAAAGAAAAGCCGCTGCAACAAGTGATGGAAATCAATGACCCTCGATTTTTGAATCCTAAAAATATGATAGAAGAGATTCAGCAATACTGTTTTGAAACAGAGCAACCAGTCCCTGTCTCACCGGGAGCTATCGCTCGTTGTGTGTATGATAATCTTGCTCTTTGTTACGCACAAGAGCTGATCAAAGTAGAACACTTGACTGGAACGAAATTGGAAAAACTGCACATCGTAGGGGGCGGATCGAATAATCGCTTACTGAATCAATTGACAGCAGATTATGCCGGAATCATTGTAGAAGCAGGTCCTAGTGAAGCCACAGCAATCGGGAATATTGCCATGCAAATGCTCAGTACAGGTCAGTTTTCGAATATAGAACAAGCAAGAAATGTAATCAAACAGTCGTTTCCATGTGAAACTTTTTACCCAGATGAAAATAAGCAAAACACGAATGAATGGTACGTGAATAAAATCAAAGGAGTAATCGTATGAACACGATTGAAAGAAATTACGAACAAGCAAAAGAAAAATATGCAACTATCGGTGTAGATACAGATGCTGTACTAGAAAAGATGCAGAACATCAAAATTTCTATGCATTGTTGGCAAGGAGACGATGTCAAAGGTTTCTTGACACCGGATGGCGAATTGACTGGTGGAATCATGGCAACAGGAAATTTCCCAGGAGCTGCACGGACACCCGAAGAGCTTAGACAAGATTTGGAGAAGGCATATTCGTTGATACCGGGCAAACATAAATTGAATCTTCATGCTATCTATTTGGACACAGAAGAAGTGGTCGATCTAAATGAAATTGAGCCGAAACATTTTGAAAAATGGGTAGAGTGGGCAAAAAAAGAAGAAATCGGTCTTGATTTCAACCCGACTTTCTTTTCGCATCCAATGATGAAAGACGGCTTTACATTGGCTCATCCAGATAAAGAAGTTCGTGAATACTGGATCGAACACGGGAAAAGAAGCCGTAAAATCGCAGAATACTTTGGAAAAGAAACTGGACAAACATGTATCAATAACTTTTGGGTACCTGATGGGATGAAAGACAATCCAATCGACCGTTTTACCCCACGGAAACGTTTGATGGAATCGCTCGATGAAATTTTTACAGAAGAGCTAGATGAACGGTATGTACAAGATGCAGTAGAAAGCAAACTATTTGGTTTAGGCGCTGAAGCTTATACAGTCGGTTCCCATGAATTTTATATGGGTTATGGGTTGACTCGTGACAAACTTGTTTGTCTAGATGCTGGACATTTTCATCCAACAGAAGTGATTTCCAATAAATTGTCTTCCTTAGCTTTATTCAGCAAAGGAATCATGTTGCACGTTTCTCGTCCAGTTCGTTGGGATTCAGATCATGTCGTTTTGATGGATGATGAATTGCAGGAAATTGCTAAAGAATTAGTCCATAACGAATTATTGGAAAAAACGAATATCGGTCTGGATTTCTTTGATGCAACGATCAATCGTATCGCTGCTTGGGTCATTGGTACGAGAAATACACAAAAAGCATTGATGAAAGCTATGTTGGAACCAGTTGAGCGATTGAAAGAAATGGAGCTGGCTTTTGACTTTACTTCAAGAATGGCTTACACGGAAGAATTGAAAGATTTCCCGTATGCCGATGTATGGAATTATTTCTGTTACAAAAATCAAGTTCCAGTTGGTTTGGATTGGCTGGAAGAAGTCCAAGAATATCAAAAAGACGTGTTGGGATTAAGAAAATAGGAGTGTGGCTATATTGAAAAAAATAGATATTTTACAAGCGCCTTATGTGAAAGAAATGATGGAAACGACATCGAATCTTTATCGCTTGGGTTGGGATGAACGAAATGGCGGGAATATTTCTTATTTACTCAAAGAAGAAGAAATCACACCGTTCTTGGATCCTGAAAAAGTGACCCGTCGCATCTCGATGATTTTTGATGCCAGCCGTTTAGCAGGATGTTATTTTATTGTAACTGGTTCAGGAAGATATTTTAAAAATGTAGCGAGCGAACCTGCCGAAAACCTTGGAATCGTTCGAGTTGCCGAAGATGGCAAAACATTAGAGCTTTTGTGGGGGTTAGAAAATGGCTGCCTTCCTACAAGCGAGTTGCCAAGTCATTTTATGAGTCATATCGCCCGTTTAGAAGTAGACCCAGATAATCGGATCGTTATGCATTGCCATGCTAGCCATTTATTAGCGATGAGCTTTACGCATGAATTAGACGAACGTTCCTTTAGTCGTACGCTGTGGCAAATGTGTACGGAATGTTTAGTTGTTTTTCCAGAAGGGATTTCCATCATTCCGTGGATGGTTCCGGGAACAAATGAGATTGGAGAAGCAACAGCTGAAAAAATGAAAGAAACTCGATTGGTTTTATGGCCGCAACATGGAATCTACGGGTCAGGAAAAGACATGGATGAAGTCTTTGGTTTGATCGAGACAGCAGAAAAGGCAGCAGAAGTCTATACGTACGTCAAAGCGCAAGGACCAATCTTGCAAACAATCACAGATGAGAATTTGTGGCGTTTAGCAGATGCGTTTGGTGTTACTCCGAAAGCAGGTTATTTGGAGGAAGTTCATACGAAAGTAGGGGTCTGACATGGTGAAAAAAGCCTTTTGCATGAAAGTTTACCCAGAAAAACAAGAAGAATACAAAAAAAGACATGATGAACTTTGGCCAGAGATGCGCACAGCACTTCGTGAACATGGGGTCATCGACTATTCGATCTATCTTGATCCGAGTACAAGTTTATTATTTGGTTACTTAGTGGTCGAGGATGAAGAGTTATGGGGAAAAATGGCAAATACACCGATCAATCAAAAATGGTGGAAATACATGGAAGATATCATGGAAACAAATCCAGATGCCTCCCCAGTCAGCCGTGAATTGACACCAGTCTTTGAACTGTAGAAACAAGCAACTGGGCAACCGGTTGCTTGAGATTCTTTCGTTTTCATTGTGAAAAATAACACAAATTAGGAGGAATAGAAAATGAGTAATCGAATGATTTTAAATGAAACATCGTATTTTGGAAAAGGAGCGATTGAGTCAATCGTTCCCGAATTTCAGCAGCGAGGATTCAGCAAAGCAGCTGTCATTACTGATAAAGGATTGATCGAACATGGCATAGCGACAAAAGTAACAAAGCTTTTGGATAATGCAGCAATCGATTATGCTTTATACGACGGGATCGTACCTAACCCAACAATCCAAAATGTAAAAGACGGAGTGGCTTTTGTTAAAGAGGCAGAGGCAGACTGTTTGATCGCAATCGGTGGAGGTTCGCCAATCGATACGGCAAAAGCCATTGGGATTATTTTGACGAATCCAGAGTTTTCAGATGTTATCAGCTTAGAAGGTGTTGCTGATACAAAAAATCCATGTTTACCTATCTTAGCTGTACCAACGACTTCTGGGACAGCAGCAGAGGTAACGATCAACTACGTCATCACAGATGAAGCAAATCACCGAAAATTCGTCTGTGTCGATCCTCATGATATCCCAATCGTTGCGTTCATCGACAGTGACATGATGATGGGAATGCCAAAAAAATTGGCTGCGTCAACAGGGATGGATGCTATGACGCATGCTATCGAAGGGTTGATCACAAAAGGCGCTTGGGAAATGACTGATATGCTGCATTTGAAAGCAATTGAAATCATTGGTCATTCTTTGGAAGCTTCTGTAGAGGGTGATCAAAATGGACGAGAAAAAATGGCATTAGGACAATATATTGCAGGAATGGGCTTCTCAAATGTAGGTTTAGGACTGGTACATGGGATGGCTCATCCGTTAAGTGCATGGTACAACATCCCGCATGGTGTAGCGTGTGCAGCGCTCTTGCCAACGGTCATGAAATATAACAAAGAATATACTGGAGAAAAATACCGTGAAATCGCTCTTGTGCTAGGGATCAAAGGAGCAGCTGAAATGTCTTTAGAAGATGTAAGAGATGCAGCTTGCGGTGAGATCGATCGATTGAGCAAAGCGGTTGGAATCCCAGCGACCATTTCTGAGTTAGGTGTAAAAGAAACGGATATCCCAGCAATTGCAGAAGATGCTTTGCGAGATGTATGTACACCAGGAAATCCAAGAGAAACGACAGTAGAAGAAATCATTGCCTTATATCAAAGCTTGATGTAAAAACGAAGCGGATCTTTAACTTTGAGTTGCCTATAAAGAGAAATAGCAGTTTGTATCCGTTTCTCTCTTTTAAATTGATGATATTTCCGCTATAATTTTTCTTATAAAGAAATAGGAGAATATTATATGGAAAATAAAAAACCTTATGGAACTGTATTGATCAAAGCTTCTAAAATACTAGACTATTTAGCAGAAAATCCAGACATCTCTTTGCAGACAATCGCAAAGGGTGTGGGAATGACTTCTTCTACAGTCTTGAAAATACTAGATACTTTACTGATGATCGGCTATGTAAATAAAAATTCAGAGAAAAATTATCGTTTAGGTGCAAAGCTTATTCGCTACGCGAATAAAAACATTGAACAAATCGATTTGGTAGAACTGACTTTACCATTTTTAGAACAGTTGCAGCAAAAGATCGATGAGACTATCCACTTAGGGGTATTGGACAACAATGAGATTTTGTACGTGAACAAACTAGATCCAAAACATCAAACGATCCGTATGTCTTCAAAAATCGGAATCACCCGACCATTATACAATTCTGCGATGGGTAAAGCCGTATTAGCAGAATTCAGTGAAGAGCAGTACGCTGATTATCTTGAAAAACATCCGTTGATTCCTTACACGGAGTACACGATTACCAATGCCTTGCGTTTGAAAAAGGAAATCCAAACGGTAAAAGAAACCCACGTCGCATTTGACGATGAAGAAATCGAACGTGATATTTTTTGTATAGGAGCCTCAATCGTGAAAAACGAACAAATCATTGGTGCATTTAGTGTAAGTATGCCGAAATATCGTTTGACAGATGAGACAAAAGAACAAATAATCAGTGCCCTCAAGCAAACAAAAAGCGAAATCGAGCAAAGAATTCAAAAATAACGAAAAAAGCGTTTGCATTTTTTCTTTTCTGCCGTATAATATGGGTATAGATTTCCAAGTTATAAAATAAAATTTCTAAATAGGAAATAGGTGGAGAAGATGAAAAAAATTGATATTTTATCTCGATTGAAAAACGCCGGAGTGATTGCGGTGGTACGCGGAAAAAGTAAAGAAGAAGCTTTGAATGCTTGCCACGCAATCATCAAAGGTGGTCTAACTGGTATTGAGTTGACTTTTACAGTCCCTCAAGCGGATCAAGTAATCAAAGAACTTTTGTCATTCTACAAAAATCAACCAGAAATAGTGATTGGCGCAGGTACAGTATTAGACGCTGTCACAGCTCGCTTGGCTATCTTAGCTGGCGCAGAGTATATTGTTAGCCCTTCCTTTGATCAAGAAACGGCAGAGATGTGCAATCTGTATCAAATCCCTTACTTACCAGGATGTATGACGATTACCGAAATCAAAACAGCGCTGAAAAGCGGGGTAGATATCGTCAAACTATTTCCTGGAAGCGCTTATGGACCAAGTATCATTTCTGCCTTCAAGGCACCGATGCCTCAAGTCAATATCATGCCAACTGGTGGAGTGAGTCTGGGCAATATGAAAGAGTGGTTCGATGCGGGTGTCGTAACAGTCGGAGTAGGTGGGAACCTTTTAGCACCTGCAGCTACAGGAGATTTTGACAAAGTAACGGAAGTCGCGCAACAGTATGCAGCAAAAATGAAAGAAATCAAGAGGTAGCTGCTTATGGGAAAAGTAGTGACACTCGGAGAAATCATGTTGCGATTGTCCACAGAACAGGGAACCCGCATCGATTCAAGTGAACGATTCGCTGCCCATTATGGCGGAGGGGAAGCAAACGTAGCAATTTCTTTAGCTAATTACGGACATGACGCGGTTTTTGCTACCAAAGTACCTGATAACGCATTGGGAAAAGCAGTCAAAAAGCACTTGCAATGCTATGGAGTAGATACGAAACAAGTATTATCTGGCGGGCCAAGACTAGGTACTTATTATATGGAAACTGGTAGTGGCGAACGCGCCGCCTCAGTGATCTATGATCGTGCCGGATCAAGCTTTGCTGAAATGGATCATTTGGAATGGTCGCTAGAGGAGTTATTTCAAGGAATAGATATATTTCATGTTTCAGGGATCACCCCAGCTTTGTCTAAAAAATGGCAAAAAATGACGAAACAAGTGATAGAAGTTGCAAAAAAAGCTGGCTGCCTGATTAGCTTCGATATCAATTATCGTGGGAAATTATGGACACAGAAAGAAGCCAGCGAAGTAATCCATCAGCTTTTACCTTTAGTAGATATCTGTTCAGCTGGAAAAATGGATGCTCTTTATTTGTTAGGTATCGAGAAAGCACCAGAAGCAGAAGAACAACCGCTGATTTATTATTATCAAAAAATGCAGGAAAAGTTCCCGAATATTCAGGTGTTTTATTCGACCAAACGTACCGTTCATTCAGCAAGTGAAAATGAATTGAAGGGGACATTGTGGATGAACCATGAATATGTGGAATCGCAAGTCCATAGAATCACCCCAATCGTGGATCGAGTAGGTGGCGGAGATGCTTTTGCAGGTGGCGTGCTCCATGGGATTTTATCCAATATGCCCCCGCAAGAAATCATTGATTTTGCTACGGCAGCTTCTGCCTTGAAGCATACGATCCATGGGGACTGCAACCAATTCAGTCAAGAAGAAGTCGCACAATTTTTAGCATGCGGCTCTGGAAAAATCATTCGATAGAAGGAGTAGAAGAAAATGCAAGAAATGGAAACACGTTATACACACAGTCCAGAAGATATCCGTCATTATTCAACGGAACAATTGAGAAAAGAGTTTTTAGTAGAAAAGGTATTCGAACCAGGAAAAATCAGTTTGACTTATACACACAACGATCGAATGATCTTTGGTGGCGTGACACCTACTGAAAAAGAATTAGAAATCACATTAGACAAAGAACTAGGTGTCGATTACTTCTTAGAACGTCGCGAACTAGGTGTGATCAATATCGGTGGACCAGGATTCATCGAAATCGATGGGCAAAAAGAAGAAATGAAAAAACAAGACGGCTATTATATCGGAAAAGAAACACGACATGTCGTATTTTCTTCTCAAGATGCTGAAAACCCAGCTAAATTCTATATTAGTTCTGTTCCAGCACATCATAAATATCCAAATGTAAAAATCAGTATTGACCAAGTAAAACCAATGGAAACTGGTGAAGGTCTGACATTGAATGAACGTAAAATCTATCAATACATCCATCCAAATGTATGCGAAAGCTGTCAATTACAAATGGGTTATACGATTTTAGAACCAGGAAGTGCTTGGAATACGATGCCTTGTCATACACATGAACGTCGTATGGAAGCTTATGTCTACTTTGATTATGCCAATGAAGATACACGTGTGTTCCACATGATGGGCAAACCAGATGAAACAAAACATTTAGTCGTAGACAATGAACAAGCTATTATTTCACCAAGCTGGTCGATCCATTCAGGTGTAGGTACAAGCAATTACTCATTCATCTGGGCAATGTGCGGAGAAAACATCACCTATACAGACATGGATATGGTGCAAATGGATCAATTAAAATAAGCATAAGGGAGAGAAAATGATGGAATTTAATATGGATATGTTTCGTTTAGATGGAAAAGTAGCATTAGTCACCGGTGCCGTCTATGGTATTGGATTTGAGATTGCACGCTCTTTAGCTACAGCAGGGGCAAAAATCGTATTTAATAACTTGAATCAAGAATCAGTTGATGAAGGTATAGCGCATTATAAAGAAGCGGGCATCGATGCAAAAGGTTATGTCTGCGATGTAACTGATGAAGAAGCGGTTCAAGCGATGGTTCAGCAAATCAAAGAAGATGTAGGTTCAGTTGATATTTTAGTCAATAATGCAGGGATCATCAAACGGACACCGATGATCGAAATGGATGCGGCTGACTTCCGTCAAGTGATCGACGTGGATTTAAATGCTCCATTTATCGTTTCAAAAGCAGTTATTCCAGATATGATCGAAAAAGGCGGCGGTAAAATCATCAATATCTGTTCTATGATGAGTGAATTAGGACGCGAAACGGTCAGTGCTTATGCTGCGGCAAAAGGCGGATTAAAAATGCTAACGAAAAACATCGCTTCTGAATACGGTCAATACAATATCCAATGTAATGGAATTGGACCAGGTTATATTGCTACACCACAAACTGCCCCATTACGCGAAACACAAGAAAACGGTGAACGTCATCCATTCGATCAATTTATCGTTGGACGTACGCCAGCAGCACGTTGGGGCGAGCCAATCGATTTGGCTGGACCATCTGTCTTCTTGGCTTCTAGCGCATCGGATTTCGTTAACGGTCATGTCTTGTATGTAGACGGCGGCATACTTGCCTATATCGGAAAACAACCTTAAACGAGGTTTAGTACACTATTTAGTGGAGAGGTTATGAAATCAGCAGCTTGAACGAATACCGAAGGACAGCTGATTAAATATCATTTATCCAAAAAAAGGAGTATGACGTAAATCAGTCATACTCCTTTTTCTGTGCGTCTTCCATACTTCACTAAGTGGATCCCTCTTGCTTCACACCAATCCTTCACTGGACCGGAAAAGATGAGAGATTGTTGGTGGAGGGACGCGGTATTCGTTGCGCCGACCATGGTATAAAGCAGACGAAGTTCCTCTTGCCATTGTTTCATCAGCATAATGGTTTCTTCCACGCCATGATTCATCAGATGAGTCAATACAGTTCCTGAAGTGCCCACTGCTTTTGCGCCGAGACAAAGGGCTTTAAATATATCATAGGCATTGCGGATACCTCCGGAGGCTAGGATTTCCATAGAAGTGTCTGTTTCATTTGCTTCAAGCAATGAGGCGACTGTCGATTGCCCCCAATCAGCTAGATAATTCAGTTCTCGCTTGGAGCGACGGGCGTTTTCAATCTGGGTGAAACTTGTCCCACTTCGACCGCTGATATCAACTGTATGAACCCCTAAAGAAGCTAAATCATTGATTGTTTCTCTTGTCATGCCAAACCCGACTTCTTTTACGATAAGGGGAACGTCAATGGCTGTTTGAATCTCTTGGATAAGTGCTTTCCAGTTAGTAAAATCACGGTCTCCCTCAGGCATGACCAACTCTTGAGGTGCATTCAAATGAATCTGTAAGGCATCTGCGTGAAACAATCGGATAGCTTCTTGGGCTCTTTCGACAGAAGTTCCTGCACCGATGTTGGCAATGATTTTCCCGTGAGGATATTCTTGTCGCATAATTGTATAAGTATCGGCTAAAGAAGGGTCCTTCAAGGCAGCGCTGACTGAACCAGTGGCAATCATCAAATCTGCTTCTCTTGCGATGATTGCAAGGTCTTGATTGATTTTTTTTGTTTTTTCGCTTCCGCCAGTCATCGCATTGATATAAAACGGGCTGCTTAGTGTAAACCCAGCTGCTTGTGTACTTAGATCGACATCAGCAACTGCTGTTTGCGGCAAAGGGTTATGAATGACCCGTACGAAATCAAATTCATTTTTTTGCTTATCATGAAAGGCTTTAGCTAGTGAAACATGTTCATCTTTTCGATTCATCGGTTTTCCTTTCTTTGATCGCTATAGACATGTAACGGTAGGGGGGTGATTTCTGCTTTTTCCCATGCACTCATTAAAGGAAGGATGCCAGATTTCTGATCAACGATTACGATGCCGCAATCCCCACCACCTGCACCGGAAGACTTTGCAGCCCCTTCATACTGTTCAGCTAAATTACATAATTTATTCAAAGCAGGTGTTTCGATAACAACCCCGGTGATAGCCGATAAATCATGCAGTAATTGTCGGTTTTTTCGAATCATCTGTTGGATCAACGTAACATTATCTTCTTTAAACCCTTTGATCATTTCGTTGACGCATTCTGTACTGTTTTTTAAGAAAAGCTGATAAGCCACCATTTTATCTTCTCTCGAACGGTGAACTTGATCGACCAAATCAGAGGTAGAGGCAGGGCTACCCGTCCAACCAATCAATAAACGTAGATCTTCAGGAGCAATCAATGGCTCAATTGAGAGACCTGGCCAATCCATGGCAAGTAACTGACTGATGGAATGCTGAGTTTCTTGTTCTTGGAGCCAAGGATGGTCGAAGGTCGAGAAGGCGATCCAGCCACCATAACAGCTAGCAGCGATGTCGCCGCAAGAACCATTATCTTGAAC
Organism: Enterococcus sp. 10F3_DIV0382; assembly: GCF_002140245.1. Classification (NCBI taxonomy): domain Bacteria; kingdom Bacillati; phylum Bacillota; class Bacilli; order Lactobacillales; family Enterococcaceae; genus Enterococcus; species Enterococcus sp. 10F3_DIV0382. Next base: position 504,226 of record NZ_NGMF01000001.1, read on the forward strand.
TGCTAAATTAGCGAGTGCTGCGATCTTGAAAATCTCTAGCTGAGATAAATTCAATGCGTAAAAAACATTCAAGGCTTTGACCGTTGCAACAGTAACAGCGCCGCTAGAACCTAATCCGTATTTCCGACCATTTGAACTGTCTAGCTCGCTTGTTACTTTCAGATCATAAAAGGATAAAAGAATGTTTTTTTCTTGTGCATACTTTTCAGTCAATCGAATAGCAGCAAGGATATAATGAAAAGGATTTTCCCGAATATCTAAAACTAATTCCCCGTTACGTCTTGTCCAACGTACAGGCATCCCGCTATATTGTGCAGATTGGATACTTCCGACTTTTCGTGCGGACTCTACAGTGACTGTCACGAATTGATCGACTGCAGCGATAACTGCCGGATGACCTGTTTCAACAACTGCATATTCTCCGGCAATATAGAGTTTGCCTGGTGCAGATACTTCAATCATAAAAATCTCCCTTTATTCAATAATCGCAATTCCTGGACCAACGTGGGCAGTAATTACTTGTTCTTTGCTAAATAATTTAGTAAATGTTTCTTGTACCTCAGATAAATGGCTGTTTTCCACTAAAACTTTGACATTAGGGCCAGCATCCATCGTAAAGTAGCATGGAATGCCTTGCTTTCTCAATTGCCGCACCGCATCCATCGCTTTTAAGCTGTCAGGAGACCAGTAAGTGAAAGGTGGTTGGGCAGCTAAAGTCGTTCCGTGCATTTTTAGTCCGTTTCTTTCCATCGTTTCTCCGAGAAGTTGGAAATCTTTTGTTTTGATTGCTTGTTTCAATTGATATAGATCCCCTTCAACGGAATCTAACCAGCCTTGATAAAAACTGGATGTTTCGACTGTCCGACGCATCCCATTTCTGCTAGACACTTCTTTTTTCTGATCGTTGATCAAAATGAAAACCATTGCTAGATCGTCTTCGAAAGAATCAGAAGGGACTGGTTTGGCATAAGAGCTTAAGTCATCATGACCTTTTTCCCATTCGACGAAACCACCAAAAATACTTCGGCAAGCTGAACCAGACCCGCGTCGAGCAAATCTTGAAAGAGAAAGATCGTCTAATCCAAGCTTAAGGGCAGTATTACAAGCGCCTGCTAAAGCAGCTAGCCCGCTAGCAGAGGATGCTAATCCGGCTGCGGTAGGAACGAAATTCTGACTGATTACTGAAGCTTTTAGTGAGATGCCGGCTTCTTTACGAAAAAGGTCAAGAAACTGACTAACTTTTTTTGTTGCTTTTTCGTCTTGCAAGGTGTCATCTAGATAAAATTCATCTGCTATATAGCTATCAGAAAAGATAACTTCTGTTTCGGTATAAAATGCATCCAATGTCAACGAAAGACTGTTGTTCATCGGAAGGATGAGTGCTTCATTTTTCTTACCCCAATATTTGATTAGGGCAATGTTGGTATATGCGCGTGCTTTGCCTTTAAACATAGGTATGTACTCCTAATCCTTGTATCCAAGTTTCAGCCGCACCCACATCTTCAAGTGCTTGACTGATTTCTTGGGCTTTTGTTTTTGTTTGTGCTAATGCAATCATGCAGCCACCGCGTCCGCCGCCAGTTAATTTAGCCCCTAATGCACCGGTATCTTTAGCTGTTTGGATCAGTAAATCAAGGAAATCGTTGCTGATCGTCAGTTTTTCCAGAAGTGATTGTGATTCATCCATTGTTTGAGCTAACATTCCTGGTGAATTTTCAATGATTGCTTGCTTCGCTTGCTTTGTCAAGTATCCTAATTTTTGAATCATTTGTCCAGTTTCATGTGGTTGTCTTTCAAACAGGTGAGCGACATCTTTGACGGCTTCTCTTGTTTGTCCTTTGATTCCTGTATCAGCGACAATCAAAAAAGCATCAATATTCAAAGAAAAATAATCAAAAGGATGCCCTTTTGTAAAATAAATTGGCTGCAAGCTGCTAGTAGCGGCTGCATCGATCCCACTAGGATTACCATGTGCGATTTTTTCCGAAAGTTGTACATTCTCTAATAGTATTTCACGAGACAAAGGGAGTGCTAAGTAATCATAAAAAGCACGAGTGACTGCTGTGGCGACCGCAGCACTTGATCCCATTCCACGTTCAGCAGGAATCGTGCTTTCGATGGTTAGTTGCAAGTTTTTATGGATATCATGCTCTTTTTTTAAATGGATGAATAATTTTTTGATATTTTTTAATGTATGAGGAGCTTCGGCTAAATTTCCTGAATAGTAGGAAGAAACCAATTGATCGTCCATTGCATCCAGCTCTTCAAGGAATGCGGTGACTTTTGTTGCATAAAAAGGAAAGGCAATCGCCGGTTCTCCATAAACAACCGCGTGCTCGCCCATCAAGATAATCTTTCCGCTTGATTCTCCTTGGCCATAGTTTGCCATAATCTAACTCCTTCTCACGTAAAAGTGATTTTTAAGCAAAAAATAAAGCGCCCAAAACGAGTTGCGCTGCTTCACGAAATTTTTTGTCCGCTAAGGGTCTCAAAAAACATTCCTTCTTTATTTTACTAAAATCATCCCAGAAGTAAAACTAAGAATACGTTTTCTAAAGGAAAAACCCTTTTTTCTTAAGAATTTTTTGACCTTTTTACTTTTTTGACTAGAAAAAAATACGATTGACACTACTAGATATTGGGGGTATATTTAAAAAGGTTGGAGTTAAACACAATATTTAGTGATGAAGTGAGCTGGAGGTAAATGAGCGTGATCGTTTTAGCAGGTACAATTGGTGCCGGAAAATCAAGTTTGACAGAAATGATGGCTGAACACTTTGATAGTCAGGCATTTTATGAATCAATTGATGATAATGAAGTCTTGCCCTTATTTTATGCAAACCCTGAACAGTATGCTTTTTTGCTGCAAATTTATTTTTTGAATAAACGTTTTGCAAGCATCAAACAAGCAATGAAAGATGACAATAATGTATTGGACCGTTCGATTTATGAAGATTCGCTGCTTTTCCATCTAAATGCAGATCTAGGAAGAGCGACGGAAACGGAAGTTCGTGTGTATGATGAACTTCTGGAAAACATGATGGAAGAGCTGCCCTATGCTGCCCATAAAAAACACCCGGATTTATTAGTTCATATTCGTGTATCATTTGATACGATGCTAGAACGGATCGAGAAACGTGGTCGTTCATATGAACAATTGTCCTTTGACCCAAGTCTGTACGATTATTACAAAGAATTGAACAGACGGTATGATCAATGGTATGAAGAATACAAAGAAAGTCCAAAAATCCAAATCGATGGAGATCGCTATAATTTTGTGGAAGATTCTCAAGCAAAAGAAGAAGTCTTGAAAATGATCGAAGAAAAATTAGCAGAAATCCGCCAAACTGAATTAGCCATTTGATATAAAGCTACTCAAAAAAAGGATGCTCCTTTATTTGAGTAGCTTTTTTCTTTATACTAGAAACAAATATCAGGAGGATGGAGTATGCGGGAAAAACACTATTTTAATCAAGAACGTAATTTTTGGATCAATATACAGCAAGATGATGTGCTAGCTGTTAAAAATTTAAAAGAAGAATATGGCATCAGCGATGAGATGCTGACTTATTCTCTAGATAAAAATGAGCGGGCGCGCGTAGAATATGACTCTTTTGATGAAGCGTTACTACTTGTATCAAATGTCCCACACCAACAAAAAGTCGATAATCATTACGAAACTAGCCCTATCGCTTTTATTTTAAAAGAAGATGGTTTGTTTACATTTACCACGCCGAATACCGAGTATGTGATTCGACTGATTCGATCACTTTTGGAGCGAATGCCAGACATGAGTGTATACAGTTTATTGTTTCGTACATTATTTTTAATTTCTGATTCCTTTTTTCCTTTAATCGAGGAAGTAAATAGCGAACGTCAACGGCTCAACCTAAAGTTAAGGGAAAAAACAACAAACAAGAATCTACTGCAACTTTCAGATTTAGAGATTGGTTTGGTTTACTTAGTTACAGGAACAAAACAAAATGTAGTACTTTTGGAACAAATCAAGGCATTGGCCATTTATCGCAAGTTGTCAGAAAAGGAAAAGGAAGAGTTGGACGATGCACTGATCGAAGCACGACAAGCAGTTGAAATGACGAACTTAGCTTCGCAGATTTTAGATCAGCTTTCTGGCACTTATAATAATTTGCTGAATAATAATTTGAATGACACGATGAAGTTTTTGACTGTCTGGTCGCTGATCTTGACTGTACCGACTATTGTGACAGGATTTTTCGGGATGAATCTTAAGCTACCATTTACCCATTCCGTTTTCGGATGGGGAATCGCCTTGATCATCAGTCTGGTTTTATCTGTTTGGATGCTCATTGCACTATGGAGGCGGATTCGTTGATCTAGTCTTTGATCTGCAAACCAAGAGCTTGAGCAATCACAAGTGCTTGCTCCTGGTTGACAATCAGTCCTGCCAAATAATCTTGAGATAAAGCAATGGTAGTGAAGAAATTAGTCGTAAAGTCTAATCCCTTCAGAGAAGTTCGGAACCAATTCGAACCAGTTAACTGATTGTCAGACAAAAAAAGATTTTTCCAAGTGACCTCATAAAATTCGCTGTCTTCTAACTGGCAATGATCGAAGGATACGGCTTTCAAGTTTGTGCTGCTAAAGGAAGCCATCGAAGCAATGCAGTCAGTGAAAGTGCAGTCTCTAAGATAACTTTCGGCAAAATTCGTACCTGTTAATTTACATTGATGAAACACGACTTGGTGGAAACTGCCACCAACCCACTCCAGATTGGAAAAATCACACTTTTCAAAAATGACATTACTGCATTCAAAATGACGTAAAGCTGTTTTTTGCATGGTCAGTTTTTGGACATGACTCTCTCTTAATACCATATTTTTAGCATCAAGATAGCTTTGATCACCTCCATTGACCAGAAGACCAGAGAGGATTTCTTCATCTTCTAAATAAAAATCTCCTTTTGTCAGAGGAGGAAGAGAAGGTGGGATAGGTTCGATTTTTTTCATGTGAATTCACCTCGTTTTTCTTTAGTATAGCAAAGAAGTGGGAGTCACTGCTAGAAAGTCTGCTAGACCAATCATTTTCAGAAAAGGAAGAAAAACTGTATGAAAAACATTGACATAAGGATTGGTTTTTGCTATACTATGATGGTTGAGAAATAAAAGCAGAAGCACCCGCTTCTCGCCTTAGTTGATAATGTCACTGGGCTAGATAGTTTTCACTGGTTCTATTAGGTGAAGTACGCGCGGGTTCTGTAAGAGAACTCGTTTTTTTATTGCCGTTTATTCGGTAAGCTTTTCTTTCTCTCATAATATTTGGAGGTGAATGACCATAGCAAAGGATATGATGGTTAACGACGGCATTCGTGCACGAGAGTTACGATTGATCGGTTCAGATGGTGAGCAATTAGGAGTTAAGACAAAAGCAGAAGCATTGAATATTGCAGAACAAGCAAACTTGGATCTTGTGTTAGTTGCCCCTGGTGCGAAACCACCAGTTGCGCGAATCATGGACTACGGTAAATACCGTTTCGAACAACAAAAGAAAGACCGCGAAGCGCGTAAAAAACAAAAAGTGATCAATGTAAAAGAAGTTCGCTTAAGTCCTACGATCGACTTGAATGACTTCAATACAAAACTTCGTAATGCACGTAAGTTCTTGGAAAAGGGCGATAAAGTGAAAGCTTCTATCCGTTTCAAAGGCCGTGCCATTACCCATAAAGAAATTGGTCAAAAAGTCTTGAATCGCTTAGCTGAAGAAACTGCTGATATTGCAACAGTGGAACAAAAAGCGAAAATGGACGGACGCAGCATGTTCTTGACGCTGGCACCGAAAAACGACAGTAAGTAATTTGAATGACTAACTGGCTGTTGGACAGCCGATAGTCGGATAACGAAAGATTTTGAGGAGGAAATATAGTCATGCCAAAACAAAAAACACACCGCGGATCAGCAAAACGTTTCAAACGTACTGGTAAAGGCGGATTGAAACGCTTCCGCGCGTTTACAAGTCACCGTTTCCACGGCAAAACAAAAAAACAACGCCGTCAATTGCGTAAAGCAAGCATGGTTTCTAGTGGCGACTTCAAGCGTATTCGCCAACAACTAGCAAAAATGAAATAAGAAGTACAAATAACAGAATCTGAAGATTTATTTTTATTAGGAGGAATTATACATGGCACGTGTTAAAGGTGGAACAGTAACTCGTAAACGTCGTAAAAGAGTGCTAAAATTAGCAAAAGGTTACTACGGTTCAAAACACACTTTATTTAAAACAGCAAAAGAACAAGTAATGAATTCATACAACTACGCATATCGCGATCGTCGTCAAAAGAAACGCGACTTCCGTAAATTGTGGATTGCTCGTATCAACGCAGCAGCTCGTATGAATGGCTTGAGCTACTCAAAATTAATGCACGGTTTGAAAGTTGCTGAAATCGACATCAACCGTAAAATGTTAGCTGACTTGGCTGTAAACGATGCAGCAGCATTTACTGCATTGGCTGACCAAGCAAAAGACGCTTTGGCTAAATAAGCTAAACAATTATAAAGAGGAAAGAAGATAACGAAAAGTTATGTTCTTTCCTCTTTTTTTGTTTCCAATTCTTCACCATAGAAAACGGGATAACAACGTATAAGTCTAAAATAGCATAATTAAGGTTTTTTAATTGAAATCCGAACATTTATGGTCACCCTCTAATGAAAGCGCTAACTACATAAGCTAGAATGAACTTGACTGATATATTAGTTTGTTTATCAGAAAAATAAAATGGACGGAGGAATAACATGAGTGATATTATTATTGGTATTTTGTTAGTTATCTCATTCTTTTTCATGGTCTGGTACTGTGTAAAGGGATACAACTTGATGGTCGGTTTTGCCATCATGGCGACTGTATGGATGGGATTAGCACTAGTGGGAAACACGCTTTCGCCGAACCCGGCAATGGAAGGACAAGGAGTAATTGATGTATTGACGCATATCTATACGACTGGACCTGCTGAGTACGCCAAATCGATCTTGGTAAATGTCTTCTTTGGTGCCTTTTTTGGGCGTGTTCTAGTAGATAGCGGGATAGCAGCCACACTGATTCGTAAAGTAGTCGAACTTGGAGGGGACAAACCAAGAATCACGATGAGTTTGCTGTGTGTTGTAACCGCTGTTATATTCATGTCGATGACAGGAATTGGACCAGTGATTTCTATCGCAGTCATTGTTTTACCGATCTTGATGTCTTTAGGAATCTCAGTACCAGTTGCGCTGTTCTCATTTATGGGCTCGATCATGGCTGGGATCTTTGCTAATATTGTCAACTTCAAACAGTATCAAACGATTTACGCTGGTTTCAACCCAGCAGCTGAAAGCTACACTTATAATGACTATTTCCAAATCGGTATGATTGGGATGGTTGTAAGTTTAGTTGTTGTACTAACGGTGGCTAATATATCAATGAATAAAAAGAAACGCTATGCAATGGCAGCAAACGTACCGGCTGAAGGCGGCGACGCACCAATGATCTCATGGTTAGCCGTATTATTACCAGTTTTAGGGGTCGTTTTGTTAGATCTTCCAATCATCTTAGGTTTTATTCTAGCAGGTATTTGGGCATTGCTGTTTACTGGAAAATTGCGCGGAGGTTATAAAGAAATCTGTCGTCAATTTGCGAAATTATTTACAGATGGCGCAGTCGATGTCGCACCAATGGTCGGTTTCTTGATGACCTTAGCGATGTTCAATAACTCAGCTGCGTACGCTTCTCCTTATTTTTCAGCTATTTTCGGAGACTTGATACCGCAATCACCATTAGTCTTGGCAATCGTATTTGCTATATTGACACCACTAGGATTTTTCCGCGGTCCAATGAATCTAGTCGGTTCAGGATCAGCTATTTTAGCTGTTGTATTAGCTGTAAACCCAACAATGTCGCCAGCCTTTTTGTTCCCATTGTTTGCAATCACAACGATTGCCCCTCAGCATTTAGATATTACACAATCTTGGGTCGCTTGGGGATTAGGGTATACAAAAGTAACGTCTCGAGAGTACATGAAGAAATCCATCCCAACTGGTTGGATCGTCGGTGCGATCTTATGTTTGATTACATTCTTCTTGTACGGGAACGCCTAGTAAACAAAACGTCGATAGAAATGAGTAGATGAATGGAGGAAAAGAAAATGAAACGTTTTGTGCGAATGGGAATTGATGTCGGTGGTACGCATACGAAAGCAGTGGCAATTGATAATGCGACACATGAAATCATCGGAAAGTCTTCAGTGAAAACGACCCACGATGATGTTCGTGGGGTAGCTGCAGGAGTCGTTCAATCTTTTCAAAATTGTTTGCGGGAAAATAATATTAGTCCAGAAGACGTTGTTTTTGTTGCACATTCTACTACGCAAGCGACGAATGCGCTGATTGAAGGGGACGTAGCAAAAGTCGGTGTAATCGGTATGGCAAAAGGGGGATTAGAAGGCTTTTTAGCAAAACGACAAACTAGATTGAACGATATCGATTTAGGGAATAAGAAAAAAATAGAGATCGTCAATGCATTCTTACCTGTCAAACACTTAAATGTAGACCGTGTTTCAGAAACGATTTCTTCTCTAGAAAGAGAAAGAGCGGAAGTTTTGGTTTCTTCTATGGCATTTGGAGTAGATAATGGGGAGCCAGAACGGGTCGTTTATGAAGCAGCATCGGTAAAATCGATTCCTACAACGATGGCTTCTGATATCACAAAATTATATGGATTGACAAGAAGAACTCGGACAGCAGCGATCAATGCGTCTATTTTACCCAAAATGCTAGATACGGCAACATCGACAGAAGACTCCGTACGAGAAGCAGGAGTCAATGTCTCTTTGATGATCATGCGCGGAGACGGCGGGGTAATGGAAATCAATGAAATGAAAAAACGACCTGTTTTAACCATGCTTTCCGGTCCAGCAGCATCAGTCATGGGCTCTTTGATGTACTTGAGAGCGTCTAATGGGGTTTATTTTGAAGTAGGCGGAACAACAACCAATATCGGGGTCATTAAAAATGGACGTCCAGCAATCGATTATTCAATTGTAGGTGGCCACCCAACATATATCTCTTCATTAGATGTTCGGGTTCTAGGTGTGGCAGGCGGTTCGATGGTACGGGCCAATCAGTCAGGAATCATCGATGTCGGTCCACGTTCTGCACATATTGCCGGTTTAGATTATGCAGTATTTACGGAGACAGAAAAAATCAAAGGTCCTAAGGTTGAATTTTTCTCTCCTAAAGAAGGAGACCCTGCTGATTACGTCAAGGTAGTGATGGAAGACGGAGAAGAAGTGACTATTACAAATACATGTGCAGCCAATGTCCTTGGATTAGTGCAAGAAGAACATTTTTCTTATGGAAATGTCCCATCTGCACGAAAAGCCATACAGGCATTAGCAGACTATTGTCATACGACGGTTGAAGACATCGCAGAGCAGATCATGGAAAAATCCTATGCTAAGATTGAACCAGTGATTTTAGAATTGGCAGACAAGTATCATTTGGAGAAAGATCAGATTTCTCTTGTAGGTGTAGGGGGCGGCGCTGCCTCTTTGATTACTTACTTCAGCAATAAAATGGGTGTGAAATATTCCATCCCTGAAAATGCTGAAGTGATCTCTTCTATTGGTGTGGCACTTGCAATGGTCCGAGATGTTGTAGAACGTATCATTCCTTCACCAAGTAAAGAAGATATCCGATCATTGAAAAATGAAGCGATGAATAAGGCGATTGAATCAGGTGCTACGCCAGAATCGATCGAAGTCCACGTAGAAATCGATCCACAGACTTCAAAAGTAACGGCTATCGCTACTGGTTCTACGGAAGTGAAAGCAACCGATCTAACCAAGGAGATCACAACAGAAGAAGCACTAGAGCTTGCTGCAGAGGATATGCGATTAAATAAAAATGAAGTTTGCTTATTGGAAAATACACCTTTCTTTTATGTATGCGGCGAACAGCATCGTTCAAAAAATGCTGGAAGTCTTCGGATCATCGACCAAAAAGGATTTATCAAGGTCCAACGTGGACATGCTTCTTGTCTGAAAACAACTGCAGCCAATTATATGGCAGCAGTCGAACAACTTTGGGAAGATATGGCAGTTTATCAAACGGAGTTGATTGCCCGACCAGAATTTTATCTCTGTTTAGGAGCAAGAGTCTCTGATTTTACAGCGACGGATCTGGAACAACTACAGCTTTTGATGGATCTGGAAGTATCTACTATGGAACCAGAGGAAGAAGTGATCGTCGTTGCCGGAAATATCAAACAAACATAAGTTAGAAGAGTTACTAAACAAATTACAACAGATCCCCGAAGAAATTTGGGGATTCTATCAGTTTCAGCGAGATTTGTTTTGGAAAAAGATTCCTTTGTCCAAGCAGAAAATCCTCATACAACAATCAATCGATTGTGGTATCGAAACGGCATGTAGCATCAAAAAAAAGTACCCTTTTGCCGATGTAGGAGAAATTTGTGAACAAATGGCTATTCCAATCGTTCCTTGTGAATCAGAGCAAATAAACGAACGAATCACTTTTGCAACTTATGCAGAAGATGAAGGGATCCGATTGATGACGGAGCCGTTAGAAAAATTAAAATGTTCAGGACTTACTTCGATCTCTAAAGAAACAGCGCAAGCTTTGATTATTGGACATGAACTATTTCACCACATTGAAGCTTCTGTTAAGGGAATTTATACGCAAAACGAAAAAATTGTGCTATGGCGGCTGCCTTTTTATACACACCAATCAACCATTCGTGCATTGAGCGAGATAGCAGCGATGAGTTTTTCAAAAGAGATGAATCAAAGCCGTTTTTCGCCTTATGTATTAGAGGCAGTCTTGCTTTGGCCATATAATGAAACCCGTAGCCAAGGGATTTTAGAAGAAATAAAAGAAATAGAAAAAAGATGTGCGGAGTATGATTTCGCTCACAAATAAAGAGGTTGTGACAGAAGTGGTCAGCTTCAAGAAATAAGAAGGAATTTACGAAAATTGCTTCTTAAATTTTTGTGACATTTCGGCTTATTTCAAAGAAGCTACTTCTGGAACACCGTGAATCAGAGGTTGTGAAAAAGCTGTCCTGCATCAAGTAATAAGAACAGCCAAACAAAAATAGCTCCTCATATTTTTCGTTTGGTTGGACTTATTACCGCAGATGCAAGCTTTTGAACACCGTTTAAGGAAGAGGTTGTGAAATCAGCGTTTGAGCTAATACCGAGGGTCAGCTGATTGAACACTGTTTAAGAAAGAGGTCGTGAGCCTGCCGTTTGACTATGAGTCACAAGTCACAATATTCAATAAACATGAGAATCTGTTTTTGGAAATTGCTCCTTGTGACTGAGGAGTTGGCAGGAGAAAACTGAAAGGGACTGTGACACGATTTTTGTCACAGTCCCTTTATTTGATGGGTCTTTCCTGAATATCTTCAAAATAATCGGGGTAATTATGAATCACGTATTCTTGCTCTTCGATAATCATATGTAAATGCATCGTACAAAGAAACCCGACTTCATCAAAGTTATGATCAATCATTGATTGAAGCATTGTCTGATGTTCATCCAATACTCGACCCCAATCTAATTCTGAAATCGTCAAACGCAACCATCTGAAACGGTTCAAGTGCGTACTATAACTTTCCAGCCAGTCCCAAATCTCTCGTTTTCCTGCAATTTCATAACAAGTTCGGTGGAAATCAGTATCCAAATCAAAAAAAGCTTTTTTATTTTGAGCGATCACTGCCTGATCGGTTTGTTCTAATATTTTTTCTAGTTTAGCTTGATCTTGCGCTGTCATTTTCGCACTACATTCTTGCAGGATCGGTTTTTCCAGCTTTTCCCGCGTATAACGGGCTAATGAAGCAGATCGGATATCGATTTTTGAAACATAGGTGCCGGACTGTGGAATGGTTTTTACAAGCTCCTGATTACGAAGCTGGATCAGTGCTTCCCGAATCGGTGTGCGCCCGATAGCTAGTTGTTCTTCTAACACTTTATCGGAGATTTTACTTCCAGGTACTAACTCGGAATAAATGATCTGTTTACGGATAGATTCATAAGCTTGCTGCTGTAAATTATTGATACCCATTAAAACTTCCTTTCTGTGTAAGTATAATCTATTATAACATAAATCGCTTACAAAACGTGTGGGTGCAAAGACGTATTCTTGAAAAAAAGCCCTGATAGGCATGCCTATTAGAGCCTCGAAAAGAAATACTGAATCAATCTGGTCGTACCTCTTGGATCGGTTTGACACGACCGCCAATTCTTTTAGCAAAAGCTTCGGATTCTTTTTTGTCTTTGAAAATGAGCAGATTGTCTAAGTTTTTTTCCCGAGTGCGGCAGCCAGTTTTATCGATGTAACCGTGCATTACTTTAACGACATACATGGGGATCACCTGCTTTTTTCTTTTCATTATACGAACTACTCGACACAATACAAGAAAAATGCTTAGACGGTTTTTTATTAAGAAATAGCATTATCCAGAGAAGCGTACGCTTGGAATAACTGATCTAGCTCCGGATTGACTTTGCTCAGCTTCACTAATCGTTGCGAATCAGAAAGTAAGAAACAGTGTTTACTGCTACCAATAGTTTTTAATTTTTTGTCTTCAGTTCCCACAATTTCGTAGCTAAAATCCAAACGTGTCCCCGTATATTTTTGGATAGTTGGATGGATGCTCACTTTTTCTCCGTAATGGATCATTTCTTTATAGCTGCAATTTACTTCCAGAACGGGAATGATGATTCCAGATTCTTCGATTTTTTATAGGGAAACCCTAGATGTACCAATAAGGCTACCCGAGCCTCTTCAAACCAGCGGATATAATTGCTATGATGAATAATCCCCATTTGATCTGTTTCATAATAAAAAGGTTCTCGTACATAACCTGTAAATTTCTCCATGATTCATGCCTCGTTTTCCATTGATTTTTTACAAAAAATAATTCATCCACTTCGGAAGTGCTTCGCTGATCTGTGTCGGCAAAACGACATATTGTTCTTTTGCTAGCTGGTCTCCGATGAAACTATGAAGATAAACAGCTGCCGCAATCGTTTGGTCATTTTGAGGGAATTGGGCCAAGAACCCTGTGATCATCCCTGCTAAAGTGTCACCCATTCCACCTGTTGCCATAGCAGCTGAACCTAAAGGATTGGTGTAGAAGTGTTGGTGACCATAAATTTTTGTCTCATGACTTTTCAAAACGACCGCAGCACCGATTTCCTGTTGCTTCTTTTTGTTTTCTTCATCTCGCTGTTCTTGTATCGGTAGAGCACTCAACCGTTGCCACTCCATTTGATGAGGTGTAAGTACTGTTTGTTCGGGATAGGGTAGCGAAAGATGGTTAGCAGCCAGTAAACTTAAAGCAGAGCCATCGATCACCAGCCATTGTTCTTTTAATTGGTTTTCTAGTACTTGTTTGAAACGTTCCAAACTCTTGGAAGAAGTGCCCAATCCGGGACCAATCAAGAGTACATCTGCTTGCTTTATCACGGAAAGAAACTGGTCAGTATCCGTCCAATCTACGATCATTGCTTCTGGCAGATGACTGTGAAGGGCACTCCGATTTTTTTCATCCGTTACTACTGTTGTGAGACCTGCTCCACTGTGTACGGCAGCTAAAGCACTCATGATGATTGCTCCGCCGTATTGTTCATTGCCGCCAATCAAAACGACACGTCCAAATGTTCCTTTATGTGAAATTTTTGGACGAGGTGTGATGACTCTTTTCACTAGTTGTTCGTCTATCAGCATCAAAAAACCTCCTTTTACTCATTATAACGTATATTTTTTTTAGAGAAAAACAGATAAGAAAAGGAATTGTCAGATTTTTTGAACTATTTTTTTCTGTAATTTGTGGTATCATGAACACGAAGACTTAAATAAGTGGAGGATTAACTTTATGACAATTGATTGGCAAAAAGAAGTAGAAGCACGTAAAGAAGACTTGCTTGAAGACTTAAAAAATCTTTTACGTGTCAACAGCGAGCGAGACGACTCAAAAGTAACACCAGATGCACCATTTGGACCTGGACCTCGCGACGCATTGAAACATATGTTAGCTTATGGTGAACGTGATGGATTTAAAGTAAAAAATGTCGATAACTATGCAGGGCATATTGATCTTGGCGAAGGAGACGAAACACTAGGGATATTTGGACACATGGATGTCGTTCCTGCAGGAGATGGCTGGGACACAGATCCTTATGAACCAGTGATCAAGGATGGAAAGATCTTTGCACGCGGATCAAGTGATGACAAAGGCCCAAGTATGGCAGCATACTATGCGATGAAAATCATTAAAGAACTTGACTTGAAACTATCGAAAAAAGTACGTTTCGTAGTCGGTAGTGATGAAGAAAGCGGCTGGGGCGATATGGCTTATTATTTCGAACATGAAGAAGAACCAGATTTTGGTTTCTCGCCAGATGCTGAATTTCCGATTATCAATGGTGAAAAAGGAAATGTTTCTTTAGCTTTACGATTCAAAGGCGACAATGCAGGAGATTACGTATTGAAATCTTTTGTTTCCGGACTTCGCGAAAACATGGTGCCAGGAACAGCAACTGCAGCACTTCAAGTACCAAGTGCAGATGCAGCTATCGCGATGGAAGAAGCATTTTACCAATTCATCGAAGCCAATCCAGTAAGCGGAACAATTGAAGCAGACAATACGTATGTAAAAATAGAATTAGTTGGTAAAGGCGCACATGGTGCAAGCCCACAATCCGGTATCAATGCTGGTTCTTTCTTGGCATTGTTCTTAGATAACTATGAATTCTTAGGATCTGCTAAACAATTTATCCATGTAGCAGCTGCTTATGTCCATGAAGATTTCTATGGAGAAAAACTAGGAGTCGCTTATGAAGATGAAAAAATGGGCAAATTGACAATGAATGCTGGACTATTTGCTTTTGAAGAAAATGGTACAGAGGAAGCGAACTTCATCAATATGAATTTCCGTTTTCCAAAAGGTGTAACAGTAGACGGATTGCAAAGTGATATCGAACAAACAGTCGGCCAAGAAGGTGCAACAGTTACTCGAGGTGCTCGCGTAATGGAACCACATTACGTACCGATGGATGATCCATTGGTGGCTACATTATTGCAAGTCTATGAAGACCACACTGGAGAAAAAGGCTACGAACAAATCATCGGTGGCGGAACTTACGGACGTTTGTTGAAACGTGGCGTTGCTTATGGAGCGATGTTCCCAGGATATACTGATACAATGCACCAAGCAAACGAATTTATGAGTCTTGATGACTTGTTCAGAGCAACAGCAATCTATGCAGATGCCATCTACCGTTTGGCGAAATAAAAATACTAAAAAACTCCGGCTATCTCTGATAGCTGGAGTTTTTATGTTTAAAAATGAGTCAGTACATCGGTCTTCCTAAAAGTAATTCAGTTCGTCTTTTGATTTATCAGGAGGGATCAAAAAGGCGAAAGCACTAAGTATAGCAAAACTTGTGATGATTTGCGTACGATACGTAAACCAATAATGAATCTGTGAGTGATTAGCTAAAATGTTGTACCAAATATACGGCGTTACAGCAGCTAAGACAAACAAAACTAGAAGTTGGAACGGATGCCAGCTATTTCGTTTACGATAAGCAAAATAGAGAAAAACAAGGCAAGTAATCAATAGCAATAATATTGCTACTTTTGGATACATCAATCTAATATTGCTTTTCAGCATCTCTAATCGATGCAACGGGTATTTGTCGTTTCCTTCCGTTCGAAAGAGGATTTGGTTGATTGCATCTTTTACAATGTTTTTGTTCAATATGATCGATGATAGGATCCATTTAGTCACCCATGTCAAACCATAGCCTAATCCCCAAAAGATACCGGTAAAAACAAAACTGCCTACTTGTTTGCTCAATGAACTGCGTTTATCCATTAAATACTTATTTGTTACATAATAAATAATGATCACAGGTATTCCCCAAGAGATGACCGGTGTTGTCAACAAGTCAAAAAAGTTAGCTAAAGAACCAATGACAAAGAAATACAAGAATAATTGTTGATTGGTCTTGAACAATTGTGGTTTTGTTAAAAATAGTAATACAGACAATAATGTCAAAATCCAAATATTTGAAAACTGCATACTGAAGAAAAAGATTGCGGCATTTCCTATAACAAGCGAGATTAATAAGGCTATCGCTAAATAGATGTCGCTACGCTTGATTAAAAAGTAGCTCGTGAATCCAATCAACAGAAAAAGAACAGCTTCGTAGATCATCCGAATGCTACCTAAACTCATCACTAGCAATAAAGGTCTCAAAAAGAGCTGATAACCATGCCAATAACGAGGATAATCCGCCATAGACATCGCATTCTCCAATGGGTTCAATTCAGGGTCTGCTTTTGTTTTTCGTATCATCAAATGATCAGTAAAGTTATCTAACCGAGTACCTAGCATATTTCCTTGATTGATAGAAGGATACATCCCTTCTTTTTCAACCATCTGTAGAGATTTTTCTGCATTTGATTCAATAGAATGCTGCGGAATGACAAAAGTAATTGTCAGTAGTACGCAATAGCTAGCAATCAAGAAAACAAAAGCAAAAAATATCTTTTTAAATAGTTTCATGAGTATCTCCTATATCTGTTTTCATTTTTTCTCTTTTATCTAGTAAAAAAGGAGAGAGGATATAGACAGGCAAACTTAATGCTAAAACAAACACATACCGTAAACTAAAAGCCACAGGAGTAGCAATCATAATAGTAGCAAAAACAAGCATACCGGGAAGAAAAAGGAGTAAATACCGATATTTCTTCTTAAAGATTGCTAAAAGTGCACTGCCGATAGCTAACCACAATAATGTGCCGGAACCAAAGAAATCACGAGCATCAATGATTTTTTTCATTCCTGACAATCCAGTAAGATGTTCAATCAAATCTACTTGCTTTATCCCATAATTATTCGTATTTACACGAGTATCTAAAAAGCCGTAACTATTTTTTGTACCAGGTACCCAGAACCCGAACGTTTCTAAAATATAAGCATCTGTATAAATTTTTATATTATTTGGTAAATTTCTTGCCCATAGTGATAAAAATTCTTTTTTATGTGTATTCAAAAATTCATTGTTAAAATTTTTATGCCACTTGATTGAGTCTACGAGACTAGGAGAATACGATTCATAATCTTTTATCGGGAGTAGCTGATTCATGAATGCTTTATCTTTCTTAGACAAGTCACCCTCCATAACAATGGTTCTAGAAATTTGCTGCAAAGGAATACCTAATTGTTCGGCAGTTTCTGTAGGAATAGCATAACGAGCCAGCAACGGGTGGATGAGTAGTCCAGCAATCACTATATAACCGAGTACCACTTGAAAGAACGCTTGATACCTTTTTTGTTTCAAAACAATCAAGCCGCAAATCAAACTTGTGCCGATTACTACATAAATCCCATTATTTCTTAGATAGGTAGTCAGTAAAGCAAGGATGATTACGTAAATCTGATTGAGAATCGTTGGCTTTTCTCGTTGAAAAATAAAGTCAAAAACCGCTAAGGAAAATAAAAAGCAGGCGATAGAGAACAAAGTATCTTTTTGCATGTTCAAGGCGTAGATTGGAAAAACCGGTGCAAATGCAAAATAGCATAAACTAATGAGTACCGGAAAAAAATGGATGTTTCTTTTTAACAGCCAGCAAAGAGAATAGCTTATCGCTGAAGCTGTTATCAATGTTTGGAAAATAGAAAATAAAAATACACCGTGATTGATCGTATCAGTTGGTAAATCATGAACAAATAGCTTGACCAGCAAGGTGAATAAGACTGGATGATGATTGCTTATAGGAACATCACCCATAGATTGGGCGACCGAACTTAACGAATCAGGCAAAACCACTCCAGGATACAATGCCAACAGATAAGGAAGCCAACACAGAACTAAAAAGACAGTAAAGAATAAAAAATATTTTCTTGAAGAGAAAGCCTGTGCGTTTTTAGCAGTAAAAAATATTTCCAGTTTTGGCATTGATAAATAAATCGATTGTAAAAATAAAAAAGAATACACAAAAACGGAGAAAAAAACAAGAAAGTAAAAAATACTTCCATCAGCAATCGTTGTCTTTGTATAGTTTGCTGAGACATACTGAAATTGTATCTGTCTGCCAATAGAAAGTGTAAGAGCAAAAGCTACAGAAAAAAACAATCGGGCAATAGTTGCAACTTTGTTTTTTATTGAAAACAACTCTATTCCATATTGCTTAAAAGCAAGTAGCAAAACCATGGCTAAACCAATGATTACTACTGGATTCAAAGTTCCTAAACCATAAGAAGTAAAAAAAGCAAAACCTGACGCAAATAAAGTGGCAAAAAAAGCAGGAAATAGATTCTCCTTTTTCTTATGCATAAAAAAGGCCTCCTACTTCATTTCTTTATTTTGATATTCGTGGTAGACATGGTATAAATTCAATTCATATTCTTTTTTGGCATTTGTGACGACCGTATCCAAAATCAACCCTGTTACTAATGAAAGAAGGGCTAAAGTCATCAATCCCGTACTTAAAATCGCAGAAGGGATGCGTGTAATAAAGCTTGTCAGCATATATTCACGAATCACAGGAATCCCCGTGACCAATCCAAATAAAAAGAAGAAGATGGTCCAGACCCCAAAGAAAAGCAAAGGTTTATAATCTTTGCACATTTTGATGATCATCATGATCACTTTGAATCCGTCAGAGAATGTATTCAATTTTGATTCGCTACCTTCAGGACGATCGCGATAATCGATTGGGATCTCAACGAACTTGAATTTTTTATCTAAAGCATGGATCGTCAATTCTGTTTCGATTTGAAAACCAGAACTCATAATAGGGAAGCTTTTGACAAAAATTCGATTGAATCCTCGATAGCCGGTCATGACATCGCGAATTTTTGTTTTATATAAGTAAGTAATTGTATTTTTAACAAGATTATTCCCAAAATCATGGAAAGGACGCTTATTTTCATCAAAATAGGTTCCATTTGATAGTCGATCGCCAATGACCATATCTGCTTCGCCAGAACGTAATTTCTCAAGCAAACCATGTGCAGCTTCTGCAGGATAAGTATCATCACCATCTACCATTAAATAATAATCGGCATCAATATCAAAAAACATTTGACGGATTACATTCCCTTTTCCTTGACGTGGTTCTTTCTTTACGATTGCTCCGCCTTGAACGGCCAATTCGTATGTTCGATCGGTCGAATTATTATCATAGACATAAATATCTGCTTCTGGTAATTCCCTTTTAAAATCTTCAATAACAGTTGAAATTGTCGCCTCTTCGTTATAACAAGGAATGAGCACGGCAATTTTTTCACGTGATTCCATTTGTCACTCTCCTTATATAATAAAACTAATCTTATTTCAAGAATACCGTATAATAACTACAAATACTAGCTATTCCAAGAGGAAATAGCCCTATTTTTATAAAAATCACCCACTATAAAAGAAGGATAGGATACCTCTCTTTTAGATAGTGGGTGCGTATTCGTTATTTCATTTTTTTGACGTATTAATCTATTGCGCCCTTTTTTCTTGAAATGTCTAATACGGTTCCTGTATGAGCATCTGCTAAAAATTCATAATAAACAGTTTCGCCATCTTCTATCCGGGAAAGCCCACCCCGATAAGCACTCGACCGAACGGCGAATTTCCGAATAGGTTCTTTTTCAAAAGAGATCCAAGCACCTTCGATTGCGCCTTCTTTTAAAAAAGATGTTTTGATATTTTCAAGCACTTGGTCTGCTGATAACACTTTTTTGCGATGATACCAAATCGTTGAAGCTACCCCACTCAATAATCCTAGACCGATCCCAACGGCTAACCCGCCTTTAAAATAGCTTAATTCGCTTTCTTCATACATGTGGATATACCTCCTTCTTCTCACTTGCTACTCCTTGTGCTTATTTTACCACACTCTCATATTTTCTTTGAAATAAATAACCGCTACCAGAAAAAATAAGCTATAATAAATACGATCGGTCTGCAGAAAAAATCATATTTTATCCGCAGATCAATATAAGTCTGAGAGGAGTTTAGTCTGAAATTTAGACGAATAGCATATGGAAGAAAAAACATTTCAACGAATCAAAGAGTTAACAGAATTACAAGGAACAAGCGGTTTTGAACAAGACGTTCGCGCCTATATGGAAAGTCATATGGAACCGCTGGTAGATGAGTTACAGTTAGATGGTTTGGGTGGCATTTTTGGGCTGCGCCACCATGAAGAAGCGGATGCACCTCGTGTAATGGTCGCAGCACATATGGATGAAGTCGGATTCATGCTGACACAAATTCAAGAAAACGGGCTTTTTAAAGTCGTACCTCTAGGCGGATGGAACCCTTACGTTGTTTCTGCTCAACGTTTTACACTTAAGACCTCTACTGGTAAGAATTATCCATGTATTTCTTCTTCCGTTCCCCCACATTTATTGCGAGGAACAAGCGGACAAAAATCAGTAGAAGTAACAGATATTTTGTTCGATGCTGGATTTGAATCAAGAGAAGAGGCAATGAGTTACGGTGTTCTTCCAGGAGACACAATCGTTCCTTACGCTGAAACGATCAAAACAGCCAACGGAAAGAATATCATCAGCAAATCGTGGGACAACCGCTATGGCTGTACAATGGTATTAGAAGCTTTAGAAGCATTGCAAAATGAAACATTAGGTCATACATTGATTGCAGGCGCGAATGTCCAAGAAGAAGTAGGCTTGCGTGGTTCTAAAGCTTCTGTCAATAAATTCAAGCCAGATCTGTTCTTTGCAGTAGACTGCTCTGCAGCAGATGACACAGTGACGAAAAATGGCACATTCGGACATTTAGGAGAAGGTACATTGATGCGTATCCAAGATCCAGGTTTGATCATGCTTCCTCGTTTGCGTGAGTACTTGCTAGATATCGCTGAAACAAACAACATCCCTTATCAATACTTTGTTTCAAAAGGCGGTACAGATGCAGGTGCTGCTCATACACAAAATGAAGGAATCCCAAGTACAGTGATTGGCGTAGTGGGACGTTATATCCATACGCATCAAACGATGTTCAGTATTCGCGATTTTGAAGCTGCACGAGAAATGTTGATTCAAACATTGAAAGGTTTAGATAAATCAACAGTGAACACGATCGTATACGGGAAATAACGCGATAGTGAAACTATAAAATCTGGCAAAAGCAACCTTTTGTCAGATTTTTTTTATAAAAAGAGGATCAATGTTTGTTAGTTCGAAAGAAAGGTGTATAATTTAATTGAAAAATACATAAAGAGAAAGTAGAGGAAAAAGAATGATTATCCCAAATAGTTTAGAAGAATTAGCAGGCTACGTAGAAACTGGAAAGAGTGTATTTTTCTTTACTGCCGGCTGGTGCGGAGACTGCCGTTTTATCAAACCGCAAATGCCTGAAATCGAAAATGACTTTTCTGATTGGCAATTTATTGAAGTAGACCGTGACAAGTACATAGATGTAGCCGCTGAATGGAACATTTTTGGTATCCCAAGTTTTGTCGTGATCCAAGACGGAAAAGAATTAGGTCGTCTAGTGAATAAAGATCGTAAAACAAAACAGGAAATCGAAACGTTCCTAGAAAGTGTAATAAAAGGCTGACATCTGTTAGGAGGGGTCAAGATGAATCAAGAATATAAGAACATTTTAGTAGGTATTGACGGTAGTGAACAAGCACTTGCTGCTTTCAAAAAAGCGGTAGAAGTGGCTCGCCGTAATAATGGGAAAGTATATGTAGCAAATGTAATCGATCAGCAATTTTATAACTTTATGGGCTATGCTCCTATTGATCAAAATCTAGTCGATCAGCAAACTGAAACAGCCAAGCAAATGATCGAAGAATGTAAAGAATATGGAAAATCTGTTGATTACACAAATATAGAAGGAATTATTGCATACGGCTCTGTTCGTGAATCCATGGCAGTCAAATTGCCAAAAAAATATGCAATCGATCTAATCATGGTTGGGCAGTCTGGACTAAATGCAGTCGAACGCTTTATGACAGGAAGTGTAGCCAGCTACGTCATACGTCATTCACCTTGTGATGTCTTGATCGTTTCTGACGAAGAAGAACAGCCAAGTAATTAAGCAAGTGGAACTTGTATAACCTTTTTAATCAAACAGTAAAGGGACTGTGACAAAAGTCTTGTCACAGTCCCTTGTTACGAATAAATGGTGTTCCAGAAGAAGCTTCTTCGGAAATAAAGCATGAAAAAAATCTCATGCAGTGAATGCAATTTTTTGTTAAGATAAATCTCAGCAAAGGATAATGGAGGAAAGAACATGATTTTTGCTTATAACAAAGCACACGTCGGAGACACTTTGATGGTTATCATAGCCGACGATAAAGGAACAGAAAACACTGTCGAACGTAAATGGAATGTTGCTCGGATCAAAGATGAACAAGGTCAAGTTGTTGCTTGGAACTTTTTCCATATCTCCGATCATCTAACAATTGAAGGGAACGGCCAAGTAAGCTTAACAGATGAAGAATTAGCGAAATTGAATCGATTGATTAAAGAAGCAGGATTCGAAGAACAGCTTGAAGCTGATCATGAACCGAAGATCGTTGTCGGGTATGTAAAAACATGCGTCCCGCATCCTGACTCTGACCATTTATCGATTACTGAGACAGAAGTGGACAATGGGACAGTATTGCAAATCGTTTGCGGTGCACCAAATATCGAAGCTGGACAAAAAGTTGTCGTTGCAAAACCAGGAGCCATGATGCCAGATGGAATGATGATCTGGCCAGGAACTTTGCGAGGGGTAGACAGCTATGGAATGATTTGTTCTGCTCGTGAATTGCATTTGCCAAATGCTCCAGAAAAAAAAGGAATCTTAGTATTGCCTGAGGATGCCGTAGTCGGAGAAGTATTTCCAAAATAAAGAGGTTGTGACAAGTCTTTGTCACAACCTCTTTTTTATTAATTTTCACTATTTTGATTTTGTTTTAATGCCGATTGATCGATCGTCAATTCAACAGTAGTTGTTTTTTCTTTCGAGCCTTCATAGTAAGTGATTTTGACAGAATCTCCCACTTTTTTCTTATACAAAGCAGATTGAAGTTCTACACCAGAAGAAACTTCTTTGTCATCGATCTTAGTAATGACGTCGTATTGTTTCAATCCAGCTTTTTCAGCCGGTGTAGCTGTTTGGACATTTGTCACGATGACACCGTTAGTTACAGATGAAGGAATCTTCAAGATTTGTTCTTGTTGCTGAGTAGAAACGGCAGATAAGTCGACCATTGTGATACCTAGAGCTGGACGTGTCACTTTTCCGTCTTTTTCCAGTTGGTTGATGATATTCACTACATCGTTACTTGGGATGGCAAATCCCATTCCTTCTACGCTTACATTAGAAGTCGATTCAGAAGTACTTGCGATCTTACTTGAGTTGATACCGATAACTTGTCCTTCGATATTCACTAAAGGACCACCAGAATTTCCCGGGTTGATCGCTGCATCTGTTTGGATCGCATTGATATTGACTGTTTCGTTCGATTCATTCGTACTTGTTACTTGTCGGTTCAAGGAAGAAATGATTCCTGAAGTGACAGAATTCGCATATTCAGATCCTAATGGGGAACCAATCGCAATCGCAGGTTCACCAACCTTCAAAGCACTTGAGTCCCCAAAAGAGGCAACCGTTTCGACTTTGTCTGAATTGATCTTCAACACCGCTAAATCTGAATAGGCATCTGTTCCAACTAATTCAGCTTTTACCTTCGTACCGTCTTTCATCATGACTTCCAAACCTTGCTGTCCATCTACTACGTGATTGTTTGTGACTACATAAGCAGTATTCCCGTCTTTTTTGTAGATTACGCCGCTTCCTTCACTATAAGCTTCCAAATTACTATCATCTGAGCTGCTACTTTCTTCTTGCTGCCCGAATAATCCGCCAAAACCGCTTGATTGGTTTTGACTTTGTAAGTTGATAACAGAAACGACAGCGTCTTGAACTTTATCTACCGCTTTGGTGATATCAGAATCTACATTGACTTTGACATTTTCCACAACTGTTTCACCGGCAGAATTTTGATTGCCGCTTGTAGCAGTAGAACTATTGTTGCCAGTGCCCATCGCTGCATAAAAAATGCCAGCTGTCAGTAGTCCTCCAACGATCCCTCCAACAAGCCCCAGACCCAACTTACGCCAGAGGCTATTATTTTTATTTTTTTTCATCTTTGGTGTCACATTTTTTCTATCCATGTGTTCCTCCTCCAATTACATTCATTTATCTACTGTTAGTATAGTCTTATTTGTTGACTTTAGTCTACTTTGAGACTTTGAACTTTTTATGAAAAACTTTAGGAAAAATCATTGTTTTCAGATGAAAATATTTGATTTTCTTTTTCCACAGATATTGTGTAAAACTACGCGGATAGGATTGGAAAAATAAGGGGTAAAACATATCCACAGCCTGTGTATAAAGTGGATAAATTCCTATAAAACGTATGTTTGCCTAATGAATGTGATGAAATAAGGTAAAACAACGCTGTTTTCTGTGGATAAACCTGTGGATGTTGTGCATAACTGTTGGGGAAATCTTTTTAACAAAAATAGTCAAAATAAACATATAGACGAAAAAATTGATTATAATAAACAAAGTGAGCGTGAAGATCAAAGGAGAGAAAACATGAATATCAAAATTATTTCAGTAGGAAAATTAAAAGAAAAATACTTGATCCAAGGTATCAATGAGTATGTCAAACGGCTGAATGCCTATGCGAAAATCGAATTGATCGAAGTTCCTGACGAAAAAGCCCCGGAGAATTTAAGCGAAGCGCAAATGAGACAAGTAAAAGAAAAAGAAGGAGAACGGATCTTAGCGAAAATCAAAGAACAAGAATACGTCTATGCCTTAGCAATTGAAGGGAAAAATCCCACAAGCGAATCTTTTGCTAAACAAATCGACCAATTAGGTATCCAAGGAAAAAGCCACCTTGTTTTTGTTATCGGCGGTTCTTTAGGACTCAGCGAAGCCGTCATGAAAAGAAGCAATGCTCAGATCTCTTTTGGCAAAATGACGTATCCACATCAATTGATGCGCCTGATCCTCGTCGAGCAAATCTACCGTGCCTTCCGGATCAACGCGGGGGCTCCGTATCATAAGTGATGATATTTTTTAAGAGAAAAAATTATCCCTATTTTAAATAATAGCAATAGGTAGTGGTAGGGAGAAATTTATAAATAACTTTTTTATTTGCTTTGGTAGCCAAGTAAGTTGCAAAAGAAAAATAGATACTGTTAAAAAGATAATGTAGACATAGAAACAAATACACCCGTGGTGCTAGTTAATTTTTTCCTAGAGGAAAATGTCTAAACATGTTGGTAAATCAACAAAAAAACGCATATAGTAGTCTCAAAACTCCCAAGAAATGAGGACTACATATGCGTTCATCAAAATATACTGAACATTATACAGATACTTTTATAACATTCAAGGAAATTATGAGAACTGTTTCTAACATATACCACAATTGTGTACCAGATAAGATTAAAAACCGAAGAAATACTGATCAACTGAAGCAACGCGATACAGTGATTATTGCTTGTGTTATATGGGGCATAATTAATGGCTATACTAGCCAAAGAGCCACGTATAGAGCGGTTTGTTCCGTCTTATTTCCTAATGGTGACTTTGCTAGTAGGAGTCGATTCACTCGCTTAAGTTCAAACTTAGCTTACACTATCAAGATTATTCGATACTTTTTCATCAAGAAGCTCACCAAAGGTGAACTAGTCGGAATTATAGATAGTTTTCCTAGTCCATTATGTAAACCAGTTAGAAATAGACAAGCAAAACTATTGAATCAAATAGCCAAAGTTGGCTATAATTCAACAAAAAAATCTTATTTTTATGGTCTTAAAATTCATATGATCGTTACTAAGACTGGCTTTCCGATTACTTACTCAATCACGAATCCAGGTGTCCATGACGTGAAAGTGTTAGAGACTTTATCGGAAGAAGCGAATCTTCCCAATATCCTAGGGGACAAAGGATATATTAGCCATAAAATCCATGAAAAGCTTGCCCTTAAGGGCATTACTATATCCGTTCCGCCACGTAAAAACATGGATAAATCAGAAAAACTAGACCACAGCTTACTTGGAAAACAAAGAAAAACAGTTGAGACTGTTTTTTCTTCCTTAGAAAAATTAGGTTGTCAAAATTTCAACTCACGTTCTGTTAAAGGGCTAGAGAGTAGATTTGAAAGCATATTACTGGCTTACAGTGTTCTATTAAGTCGAGCACAACGACGCTTTGAAGGAACTTTGAGATATTCTTTAGGATATTAAAATTAACTAGCACCACGGGTGATTTATAGTATACTATGTCAAAAGGAGGAGTTAGATGAACAATCAAATCACACTAGCGTATTTAGATTATGATGATCTAGATGCTTTACAAGTTGTAAGTGTTGTCAGTTTTTATGAATCGTTTATCGATGGCGCAGATCCACTTGATATGCAAGGATATTTACAGACACAATTGACAACTGAAATATTGGCAGTAGAATTGGCACAGTCAACCAGTAAATTTATTGGTATTAAGGATCATCAAATACTCATTGGTTATATGAAAGTCAATGATGAAAAAGATGCTATAGAGATTCAACGGCTCTATCTGCTCAAAGATTATCAAAACAAAGGGTTAGGGCAACGGTTACTCGATGAAGCGAATCGTTATGCTAAAACGAAACAAAAACGTTATTTACGTTTGACTGTTTATGAAAAAAATCATGCAGGTATTCGTTTTTATGAACGTCATGGATTTAAAAAAATCGGGATCAAACATTTTCCTTTAGGAAAACAAGATCGTATTTGTCCGATTTTAGAAAAAGAAATCTAAAAAAACGTCCTCACTTTTGATGCTGAGGACGTTTTTTTAGACTGGTAATGGAACCATAATTCGCTTTCCTTTTTGATAAATCGCTAATTCCGTCACATCTTTTGCTTTTAACAGAGCAAAAAGATCATCGAAATGGAAACGGAAATGTTCAAGGTAATGCCCATCTGATCCAACACTAAACAAGGTACCACCACGTGAAAGATATAAATCGATGACATATTCATATAACGCTAAATTGTCATACAAGTAAGCGCTCTTAGCATTTAATTCGAATGCCAATTTATTTTTGATTACTTGATCTAGAATCGGTAAAAACTGCGCTTCATATTGTTTAAATTCAGCAACGGATAGACCAAATACCCGAAAACCATAGTCAAAATGAGCAAAGACATCTGCTTCTATAACAACTAGTGCTTCTGAAAGTTGTGCAAAATACAGAGGAATCACAATAGCAGGATCCATATCTTTGACTTCGTCATCTAAATAATCAAATTGACCATTATGATGCACACTGAGTAATTTTAAATCGTAATCTTTATCGGCTAAATAGTCGATGATCCGATCCTTTTCAGAAGCGATGTAACCGATTTCTATGCCTTTTAAAACACGATTGCCAAAACGCTTATTTAAGCTATCGATTGTTTGACTGTACATTTCATAATCGGGGATATCATCGACTTTAGTAACAGGATTGGCTAAGTCAAAATGTTCAGTTGTCACGACGTAACCATCGTAGTTTGTTAAATAGTCCTCATTTCTTGGGAGTTTTGAGACTACTATATGCGTTTTTTTGTTGATTTACCAACATGTTTAGACATTTTCCTCTAGGAAAAAATTAACTAGCACCACGGGTTATCCTAATTATTTCTAATTGATTCTATAAGCACTTTACTTAGCGATACATAAAAATTGTGATACAATTCGGTTGTAGTTTTAAAGGATATTATGGTCACTAAGTTACACATATAAATTTTTATGGAGGTGTGATAATATGGCAAATTTCTACGGAAATGATCCTTTTTTCAACAATGATATGGATGATGTTTTCAATCAATTATTTCGGCGCATGGGTAATCAAAATTCGGAGCGTGCACGGTATTTAGTTAATGGACAATCGTTGACACCGGATGAGTTTGCTCAATACCGAGCAACTGGTAAGCTACCCCAAAATAATAAAACAATAGAAGTATCTAAAGATGGTAAACAGGCTGTTAAAAAAGGAGGGATTTTAGAAAAGTTAGGGACTAATTTGACGGAACAGGCTCGTGATGGATTACTAGATCCAGTGATTGGACGTGAGAAAGAGATTCAAGAAACTGCAGAAATTTTAAGTCGTAGAACGAAAAATAATGCAATCTTAGTTGGTGATGCCGGTGTAGGTAAAACTGCAGTCGTCGAAGGTCTGGCACAAGCAATTGTGGCTGGTAAAGTTCCAGAAACGATTCAAGATAAAGAAATCTATTCGATTGATTTATCGTCTTTGGAAGCGGGAACTCAATATCGCGGTTCTTTTGAAGAAAATATTAAACAGCTGGTAGAGGAAGTTAAAGCAGCTGGTAATATTATTCTATTCTTCGATGAAATTCATCAGATTCTCGGCACGGGTGCCACTGGTGGTGAAGATGGTGGCAAAGGATTGGCTGATATCATTAAACCTGCTTTGTCACGTGGCGAGCTGAGTGTAATCGGGGCTACGACTCAAGATGAATATCGCAATACTATTTTGAAAAATGCGGCTTTGGCACGGCGATTCAATGATGTTGTGATTAATGAACCGACGGCCGCTGACACTTTACGTATATTACAAGGTGTTAAAGAGCTGTACGAAAAACATCATCATGTTGTATTACCAGATGATGTTTTGAAGGCGGCTGTGGATTATTCAATCCAATATATACCACAACGCACTTTGCCAGATAAAGCTATCGATTTGATCGACATGACTGCGGCTCATTTAGCGGCTAAAAATTCGCAAACTGATGTTGAGACATTGGATCAACGCCTTAAAAAATTAGAGGCAGCTAAGGAGGCCGCCATTAAAGCGGAGGACTTTACAAAAGCCGCTGATATCAAGAAGTCGATCGAGGAAACCAAGCAAAAAATTAAAGAAACGGATCAAAAAGAAAAAATCACTGCCACGATTGATGATGTGGCACAATCGGTTGAACGTTTAACTGGTATACCAGTTTCTGATATGGGCGCTAATGATATTGAGCGCTTGAAAAATCTTGATAAGCGTCTGAAAAGTAAGGTAATCGGTCAAGATGAAGCGGTTGAAATGGTAGCAAAAGCAATTCGGCGTAACCGTGCGGGCTTTTCAGAGGGGGATCAGCCGATTGGAAGTTTTCTGTTTGTGGGCCCAACTGGCGTAGGAAAGACTGAATTAGCTAAGCAATTAGCCTTAGATATGTTTGGAAATGAAAATGCGATTATTCGGCTAGATATGAGTGAATATGCTGATCGTACAGCTGTGTCGAAATTAATTGGTACCTCGGCTGGATACGTAGGCTATGAAGATAATGCTAATACTCTAACTGAACGGGTTCGGCGTAATCCATATTCCATTGTATTATTAGATGAAATTGAAAAGGCTGATCCACAAGTATTAACGTTACTGTTACAAGTGATGGATGATGGGCGCTTAACGGATGGACAAGGCAATGTCATTAATTTCAAAAATACGATTATTATTGCTACTTCTAATGCTGGCTTTGGTAATGAAGCATTAAGTGGTGACAAGCAACGAGATCAGTCATTAATGGATAAGTTAGCACCATTTTTCCGCCCAGAATTTCTGAACCGCTTTAATGGAATCGTGGAATTTTCACATCTGACTAAGCAAGACTTAAGTCAAATTGTCGATTTGATGTTGGCGGATGTACAAAAAACTTTAGCCAAAAAATCCATTAAACTTGAGGTAACTAAAGCGGCCAAAGATTGGCTGATGGAACAAGGCTATGATGAAGCAATGGGTGCGCGGCCATTACGGCGAGTAATTGAACAACAAATTCGTGATAAGGTAACAGATTTCTACCTTGACCACTTAGATGTCAAAAACTTGAAGGCTGATTTAGTGGATGCTGAGATTGTGATATCGGCAGCTTAGCTTAAATCAGTGTTCATAAATAACTTTATATAAGAGGAGATTTATTGGGAAGGAGATTGCTTGATAGGTTCTGTTGCAAAGTTTTAAATAAAGAATAAAATCCCTTACGGTATCTATGATTTAAGCTGGGATTCCCAATAATACCTTGATTTCAGTACAGACCGAAAACCCGAAGAGAGTGCCTTCTTTTCGGGTTTTCTTATATAATCCTCGGATGGCTTCCATGCCTTTAATCGTGGTAGAGGCAGTGCGTAAACTTCGATAGAATTTATTGCGTCTCTTTACTGGACGAAGGTCTTATTCAATCAAATTATTCAGGTATTTAATGGTACGATGTTCTGTCCCTTGATAAAAGCCGTATTCTTTTAGTTTCTTAAAGGCACTTGTAATAGAGGGGGCTTTATCTGTGACTACAACCTTCGGTTCATCAAACTGCTTCACTAACCGCTTAAGAAAAGCATAGGCTGCTTGTGTGTCCCGTTTTTTACGTAACCAAATATCCAAGGTTAAACCATCTGCATCGATGGCTCGATACAAATAATGCCATTTTCCTTTAATTTTGATGTACGTTTCATCCATTTTCCATGAATAAAAGGATTTTTTATTTTTCTTTTTCCAAATTTGATAGAGTAGTTTGCCATATTCTTGCACCCAACGATAAATCGTCGTATGAGAAACGTTAATGCCACGATCATATAAGATTTCTTGAACTTCACGATAGCTAAGGTTATAACGAAGATAGTAGCCCACGGCTACAATAATCACATCCTGCTGAAATTGCTTTCCTTTAAAATGACTCATCGTCATTCCTCCTGCTATCTTTTTCTATTATTCTACCTTATCTGATAGTAGATTTAAAACTTTGCAACAGAACCGGCCTGATGAATCGAAATG
Source organism: Enterococcus sp. 10F3_DIV0382 (assembly GCF_002140245.1). Lineage (NCBI taxonomy): Bacteria > Bacillati > Bacillota > Bacilli > Lactobacillales > Enterococcaceae > Enterococcus > Enterococcus sp. 10F3_DIV0382. Next base: position 535,107 of record NZ_NGMF01000001.1, read on the forward strand.
ATTCATCAGGCCTATTTTTATTTCACTGATAAAGTTTAACGTGTCTTAATACGGTTGAAATAGGATCATGTACCTTACTTAATAAGAAAAAAATAAAAATTATTTTTAATAACAACCTATGATCCTTTCCAAGCTTGTAGATATTTTGGTTTAGATTTTTTTAGGTGCGTTCAATTCTACAGCGGAGGGAATGAGAAAGTTTTCTAAACAAGTTTGGAAATTCCTAAACATGTTCAGAACACACAGAAAACACTTACATTCTAAAAAAGATTCTTTATACTAGATTTTGAAGAAACAGTGGCCACAGCGTTCTTCTATTTATAAATAGCCTTCAGCGCCGCGCTCAACAAAAGCTCAAATTGATTCAGTGTCGTGCCAAAGAAAAGATTTGGTTGGTAATCAGATATTTTTTGTGGAATATAGGTTTCCGTGCTAATGGTTAATGTTGCCAGCGTACCGATTTTTGAATTTTTTTGCCCAACAAATGCGATCACATCGATAAAGTGATCGTTCGCAATTTTAGCTAATTCGGCTAATCGAACTGTATCACCAGAATTGGAAATAATAAAAAGCAGAATATCTTGTTGCACTTGCTGTCTAAGAAATTCTAAATGACTATTGGCCGTCGCACGAAATCCATATAGATTAAGAGATTCCGAAAAATAATTGGCTAGATTTTGCGAAAAACCTGAGCCAAGAATCATAATCCGTTTATCGCGATACGCAGACATTAAATGTATGAATGCTTCCTTCTCCTCATTGGAGAATGTGCTTGGCATCGTAATGTCAGATTGGCTGTTTCCTAGAGCAAATACCAACTCACTATAACCGGAATATCCAATTTTCTTCGCCATATTGATAATCGTTGCAGTAGAAACATACGATGCTTTGGCAACGTCACGAATCCCAATATTTTTTAAAGACTGACGATTTTTTTTCATAAATCGTAAGACTTCAGCTTCTGAGTCATTCAGTTGGTATTTATCTATAAGCATTTCAACATCCATAAGATTCACCTCAAATTTTATCTAATAGGAGTATTATATTATGACAGAAACGAAATTTATTCAAGATCCGTGGTCAAAAATGACTACCCGTAACGGCTTACGTGGAGATGAAGCTATCTCAGCATTACAGAAATCGATTCGTCGAGGCAAAGAAAAAGAAGCCTGTGAATTTGCTTATGAAATGTATATCACCTCACCACAATTTGAAGAGAAACTCTGGAGAAGGCTATTGGCGATCAGTGTTGAGGATGTGGGCATGGGCAATCCTATGGCCGCCATCATGATCAATAACTTAAACGCCATGCGCAAAGAATTCCAATACAATGAATCCGATCGTGCGATGTATTTTTTCCACGCGATTCGTTACCTATGCCAATCTGAAAAAGATCGTTCATCGGATTTACTTAAGAACATTGTTATCAAGAGTTTCGCTATGGGATATATTCCAGAAATTCCTGATATTGCGCTGGATAAACATACTGTTCGGGGACAGGCAATGGGGCGTGGTTCAGAACACTTTTTGCATGAAGCAAGTAAAGTGATCCCCCAAGCAAAAGTTGATAATGACTACAAGGAACAATACGAAAAAATCATCGAGACCTATGATCCAGATCACGTCGTGCCAAGTACGTTTTCATTTAATCCTTGGCAAGTATAGGAGGAAGTTATATGGAAAATTCTGCGTTTATCATGAAACTGAATGACATACTTAGCCCCATCGCAGCCAAGATAGGTAATCAGCGCCACCTAAAAGCTATATCCAGCGGTATGATGTTTGGCCTACCCTTTATTGTTATCGGTTCTTTTTTTCTGATTTTTGCAAATCCACCCATCAATATTGATCAATACAATCCAGATACAGCTAATATTTTCATGAAATTTATGGCCAGCTGGAAAGATTTTGCCGTAGCAAATTATGATCTCATCACAGCCCCTTATAATTTGACAATGGGAATCATCGGATTCATTAGTGTTTTTGGCATTGCATTTTCCCTTGCAATGAATACAAAATTAATCCTTCCATGAATGGCATGGTTGCATCTGTCATTTATCTAATGGTTTGTACACCAGTGGAAGAAGGTGCCATCAATCTTAATTTCCTTGGGACAAACGGATTGTTCGTCGCAATTATCATCGGCTTGCTAGTAGTGGAAATCAACCGACTATTTGAAGTAAAAAATATTAAGTTGAAACTCCCAGATACAGTTCCACCCATGGTAGCAACCTTTATCAATATGCTCGTTCCACTGCTGACAAATATATTCATCTTTTATGGCATCAATCTGATTTTCTTGGCAGCAACAAACAAAATCTTCCCTGAAGCAGTGATGGAAGTCCTGACTCCAGCAACGAACATCGCTGGCAGTCTAGGTGGTTTCTTATTGATCGTGACTTTGGGTAACATCCTATGGCTATTTGGTATCAATGGCTCGTCAATTATTTTCCCTATCGTCTTTACATTGGGAATGGCTCAAACTGGTTTGAATGCTGAACAACTGGCAAATTGTGAGACCATGACACACTTAATGAACTTACAAATGTTCCGTATTTCTGTACTTGGTGGAGCCGGTGGTACTTTGGGTTTGGTTTTATTGATGATGCGAAGCAAAGTACCCGAATATCGCACAATTGGAAAATTGTCATTGGTTCCTGGAATCTGTTCCATCAACGAACCAGTGATTTTCGGATTACCTATCGTTTTTAACCCTATTTTGGCAATTCCATTTTTGATTACGCCCATCATTTCATTATTGCTGACCTACTTTGCTCAGCAACTAGGATGGATTGGGATTGGATTTATCGTCGATCCTTCCTTCACACCTTTTTTTGCACAAGCTTATCTTTCAAGTATGGACTGGCGCAATATTCTCTTTTGCCTACTGTTGATCGTCATCAGCATCTTCATCTACTATCCATTTTTTAAAGTCATGGAGAGCAATAAAACAAAATTAGTAGATGAAAAACTATAGTCGTCATTCTTAACCTTGTAACGAAAATATGGTTCTATACTATTTAGTGTTGATGGGAAATCTTAGGGTTTCCCATCAACCTATTTTTTATAAAAAAGTATATGTAAAGAGATATTCGATTGGCAGAATAAGCAACGGATTAAGTGATCTTTAGGAATATTAATTCTTCTTCAATGTCGGAAGAGTCAGGGATGTGTTGAAAAAGGTCCAAAAAACATCCGTCTCCCCAAACCTACAATGTTAAACTGCCCTTGATATTACTGGAACATCTTCTAGAAAGTTTAGGCAAAGAATTTAGAAAAAAATTACAAAACTTACTCAAAAATAAAGAAGGTATACGAAATGAAATGTTTTATCCTTATTCTAACGGTAAAATAGAGGCAAAAAACACGCATATTAAGGCATTGAAAAGAGCATCCTACGGGGTTAAATCATTTGAGAATATGAGAATACAGATTTATATGATTAATCAATTAATCAAAGTAAGATAACAAAAAATCTGAGCCAGAATGAAGTTCATTCTGATCCAGATTTGATTTAGCACAACTCATCAGCCCTTATTGACAAAGAGCCAGAAAACCTACAATTCAAGGTTTCTAGCTTAATCAATTACTGTTATCCCTTCTCCAACCTTCTGCTGAACAGATAGACTAATTGTTTCCAGATGTTCAATTGCTTCTGATATAGCTTGCTTATCATTTGGAATAGACTCATCAACATAATATGTAATCCTTGTACCATTGCCATCATTTTCAGTCGTTAGATAGCCTCAATTGACCATAGTTGCTGATAAAGTAGCTGAGTTGTTCATCTTTGGTAAAATTTGATTTCACATCATCTAAAGTTACACTACTATTCACAATATTACTAAAACTATCTTTAAGCTCTTTATTCTCTGTTTCTTTAAAGTATAAGTAATTATTCGGATTCCCTTGATTCTGACTAGTTATTAACACTTTGGGTACTCCTGAATTAATGGTAAAGAAAAAAAATTCTTCGATAAATGATTTTGTGCCTCTGCATCCGAATAAACAGCAACTAAAGAGTAACCTAATTCTTCCTCACCACTTTCTGACCAGTACAATACTATTGGTGTGTTAATAATAACCGACTGTTACTTATTATTTAGAACTGAATCAGTGAATTATAGTACGTATAATTTAACATTGTCACTCGGATTGTACTGTTGAGAGAACTAGTCAAGACTTTGCTGATATGATGAATAATTAATATGAAAATTGATTAATATGTGGCTATTTAATATCAAATTAAATGAAAAAACTAGA
>NZ_NGMF01000001.1:539495-541279 GCF_002140245.1 Enterococcus sp. 10F3_DIV0382
GATTAATATGTGGCTATTTAATATCAAATTAAATGAAAAAACTAGAAAATAGTTTTTAGAGGCGAATTTTAAAATGAACTTAGCCACTTCATAAAATAAAAAAACATCATTGCCCAATTTCATGTATTATTGAAGTTCCTACACAATCAATAAAGGATGAAATGACAATGACGCAAACTGAGAATACCACATTTTTACGCAAAGGCAAACACCTTGATTATGAAGAACGAAATAAAATTGAAGCTTGGAAACAAATCGATCGCCCTTTGTCGAATCGTGCAATCGCAAAATTACTCGGACGTGCCCCTCAAACCATTCATAGCGAAGTAAAAGACGGTACGGTTCGCCAAATCAGGCGCCAAGTCCAAAATGGTAAAACCTACGAATATGAATCGTTTGTTTATTCCGCAGATGCTGGTCAAGCCGCTTACGAAAACGCACGAACAAATTCTCGCAAACAACCGAAATGGGTTTCTTCGCCAAAGTTCATGGCGTATGCCGATCATCAAATGAAGACAGAAAAACAAGCGCCTGATGTCGTTGTTGGTCGTGCAAAGAAACTCGGCTTATTTCTAAATGAGACAATCCCTTGTACCACAACCCTTTACACCTATATTGATCTCGGCTGGCTGGAAACAAAAAATATTGATCTGCATCTCAAGGTTCGGCGAAACACCAAGCGATCACAGAGTAGGAAGAATAAAGAAATTCTCGGCGATTTGATCGAAAATCGACCAGATATTGTCGATACTCGTGAACGTTTTGGTGATTGGGAAATTGATACGGTGAACGGACTGTGCGTTGGCAAAGACCAAGCATTGCTTACATTGACCGAACGTAAAACACGTTACGAAATAATCATCAAAATCGATGGAAAAGCAGCTAATCCAGTTGATCGTGCACTGACTGCTTTAAAAGAAGCTGCGGGCAACGATTTCGAAGTGCTTTTCAAAACGATTACTTCAGATAATGGTGCTGAATTCGCTGGTCTAACCACACTTCTTAAAGATATTACGGAAGTTTATTTCACCCATCCCTATTCTTCATGGGAACGAGGGACCAACGAAAATCATAATGGGATGATTCGCCGTTTTATACCGAAAGGAACACGTATGGAAGATGTAGCGTTGACTACCATTCGTCGTGTACAGGATTGGATGAACAATTTGCCGAGAAGAATATTGGGTTACGCCACTCCGCGTGAGTGTTTATTGAACGAGCTATCGGAGCTATCCTTAGCCGCTAGATAACCAACAAAAACTAAATAACCAATGAATTTCAATAAGTGGCTAACTTGCACTTGAAATTTGGGGAATAAAATTGGATATCATTTGATTAAGCATTATCTAAGAATTAAGTGCGCGAAGAAAAAAGCAAAGGGAAGCCAAAGTAAAAAGAAAATGATACAGCGATCAGATTGTTTATTCTTGAGTTTAGAGGAAAAAATTACAAGTATTAATTTTATACTATTTTTATTATGAATAATATCCATGTGATGTGCTTGCAAGTAGTATTATCAATCAGAATATGGTTCATCAAAATAAGTACCTATCCTTTATTAAAGGGGAGCGTCAATAATTTTGTGTAAATGATTCTTCCCTACTGCAGATTGTTTCTAATTCTCAATCAGTTGGCTTAGCATTTGTTCAAGTTCGCCTTCGGCCTGATGAAAGCCTTTATGACTGCGACCTAGGAATTTTTGGTTGTAAGTATCAAAAGACGAGACTAAGAAACGTTCCATCGACTCTTCGTTTTGGAACTGCTCCTTGCGGTGGCTGTATTTC
>NZ_NGMF01000001.1:541379-656409 GCF_002140245.1 Enterococcus sp. 10F3_DIV0382
TTCTTAAAGATATTACGGAAGTTTATTTCACCCATCCCTATTCTTCATGGGAACGAGGGACCAACGAAAATCATAATGGGATGATTCGCCGTTTTATACCGAAAGGAACACGTATGGAAGATGTAGCGTTGACTACCATTCGTCGTGTACAGGATTGGATGAACAATTTGCCGAGAAGAATATTGGGTTACGCCACTCCGCGTGAGTGTTTATTGAACGAGCTATCGGAGCTATCCTTAGCCGCTAGATAACCAACAAAAACTAAATAACCAATGAATTTCAATAAGTGGCTAACTTGCACTTGAAATTTGGGGAATAAAATTGGATATCATTTGATTAAGCATTATCTAAGAATTAAGTGCGCGAAGAAAAAAGCAAAGGGAAGCCAAAGTAAAAAGAAAATGATACAGCGATCAGATTGTTTATTCTTGAGTTTAGAGGAAAAAATTACAAGTATTAATTTTATACTATTTTTATTATGAATAATATCCATGTGATGTGCTTGCAAGTAGTATTATCAATCAGAATATGGTTCATCAAAATAAGTACCTATCCTTTAGTCTCTTATACACATCTAGATGTGTATAAGAGACAGGAATATGGTTCATCAAAATAAGTACCTATCCTTTATTAAAGGGGAGCGTCAATAATTTTGTGTAAATGATTCTTCCCTACTGCAGATTGTTTCTAATTCTCAATCAGTTGGCTTAGCATTTGTTCAAGTTCGCCTTCGGCCTGATGAAAGCCTTTATGACTGCGACCTAGGAATTTTTGGTTGTAAGTATCAAAAGACGAGACTAAGAAACGTTCCATCGACTCTTCGTTTTGGAACTGCTCCTTGCGGTGGCTGTATTTCTTGATTTGCTTATTAAAGGATTCAATCAAGTTCGTAGAATAAATACTCTTGCGTATGGCCAAGGGGAAATCATAGAAAGTGAGCAAGTGATCGTTCGAAAGAATCGATTCAACCACTTTTGGATAGCTGGTTTTCCATTTTTTCGCAAAAGCACCACGTGCTTCCAACGCCACCTCTTTAGATGAGGCTTGATACACCATTTTAAAATCATCACAGACTTCCTTACGATTATTGACACGCACTTTGTGACTGATATTACGGGAAACGTGTACACAACAATGTTGAAAACGAGCTTTGGGATAGAACCGACTAATCGCTCCTACCACCCCCTTTAAGCCATCCGTGATGAACAGGAGGACATTTTTCAAACCGCGCTCTTGAAGGTCCAATAAAATTTCCTCCCAAATCGTGATGGATTCAGTCGGTGCAATCGCATAGCTCAATACTTCCTTTGATCCGTCCGGACGAATGCCAACTGCGATATGAATAGCTTCCTTGGCGACGGTTTTCCGCTTTAACGGAATATACGTTGCGTCCATATAAATAGCAGCATAACGGTCATGAAGCTCCCGCCCTTTAAACGCCGTTACCTCTTCTGTAAATGATTTTGTTATATTGGACATGGTTTGGGGCGTGTAGTGATGCCCATACATTTTCTCAATCAAGTCTGCGATTTCCGACATGGTAATACCTTTTCGGAAGAGGTGAATGACGGTCTCCTCTAAGGTATCATTCGTCCGTCTATAAGCAGGAACAGTCTGTTGCTTGAACTCGCCGTTGCGGTCGCGCGGAATCTGGAGATGAAGTTCCCCGTACTCGGTCTTGACCGTAGGGTCATAGGAGCCGTTACGAGAATTACCCGTGTTAAAACCAATGCGATCATACTTTTCGTAATCTAGGAAAGCCGTTAACTCCGTTTTGAGAAGCGTATTGACAGCTTTTTCCAAATGGACACGGAATAATTCATTCAAATCGCCTTTGTTCGCTAGAGTCTTTAGAATTTCTGTAGTAAAATCGTTCATATGGAAGTCCTCTTTTCTGTGAATGTGTTGTGGTAACTCTATTCTACAGAAGGGACTTCCTTTTTTCTATTTACACAAAATATTTTACACTCTCAACAAAAGTATCTTCGATTAATACTTGCTCAAGTTATGTGCAGCTACGAAAAAGTAGGTACCGAGGTACTTTCTTTTTCGCAGCTTTTTTTGGACTTATGAGAAGTACATTCGCTGGAAGAATACGATATAAAACGAGCTTTTTCACTAAAGATATTAATAGAGTGAAAGAAACAAGCTTTTGTTGTCAGTTTTTTCACTTTTCTAAAAATGAAAATAAAAAATTCTGGAAGTGGAGAAGAATTTTGCTTGCTATACTTTGTCTTGTAGAAAAGAGGTGGACAAAATAATGCAAGCTCAAATAAGCGATTTTCCATAACCTTGGTAGGAATGACAAATTAAATAGGAAAGGGAAGTAATAATATGGATAAAAAAAAGTTATCTCTATTCGGTTTTTTTGCCCTGACAGCTTCCATGGTTTTGACTGTTTATGAGTATCCGACCTTTGCAACATCACAATTACATTTGGTTTTCTTTCTTCTTTTGGGAGGTATTTTATGGTTTCTACCAGTTGCTTTATGTGCTGCAGAAATGGCAACAGTTGAAGGATGGAAAGATGGTGGGATTTTCAGTTGGGTTAGTCAAACTTTAGGAGAACGTTTTGGTTTTGCAGCTATTTTTTTCCAATGGTTTCAAATTACAGTAGGTTTTATTACAATGATCTACTTCATACTAGGAGCGCTGTCGTATGTAATTAATTTTCCAGAGCTTAATACAGATCCATTTATCAAGTTTATTGGTGTATTAGTCATTTTCTGGGTACTGACTTTTTCACAGTTGGGCGGGACCAATCGTACCGCTAAAATTGCTAAAGCAGGATTTGTCATTGGAATTGTTATTCCTTCGATCATTCTCTTTGGTTTAGCAGCAGCCTACTTTATCGGCGGTAATCCGATTCAAATGGCTATTAATGCGAAAGCTTTTATTCCTGACTTTTCTCAGCTTTCAACTTTAGTAGTATTTGTATCTTTTATATTGGCTTATATGGGCGTAGAAGCTTCAGCATCACATATTAATGAGCTGGAAAATCCCCAAAGAAACTACCCATTGGCAATGTTTTTACTAGTGATTTTGGCCATCGCCTTAGATGCAATCGGCGGTTTCTCAGTAGCAGCGGTTATTCCACAACATGACTTGTCTCTCAGTGCTGGTGTAATCCAAACATTTGAAATGCTTATTTTACATTTTAACAGTCATTTGCATTGGTTGGTAAAAGTGATTGCTCTCATGATTGCCTTTGGCGTTATGGGTGAAGTTAGTTCTTGGGTAGTTGGTCCATCACGAGGGATGTTTGCAGCTGCTCAGCGAGGTCTGTTACCAGTTTTCTTCCGGAAAACTAATAAACAAGGCGTTCCAGTTCCGTTGATTATGATACAAGGAATTATCGTTACTATTTGGGCAGCAGTCTTAACTTTTGGTGGAGGAGGCAACAATTTATCATTCTTAGTAGCAATCTCCTTAACTGTTGTTATTTATCTCGTAGGATATTTACTATTTTTCCTAGGTTACTTTGTATTAGTTTTTAAGAAAAAAGACTTAAAACGAACTTACAATGTACCAGGAAAAACTGTTGGCAAAACGATTATCGGTGGAATTGGTTTTATTTTATCAGTGTTCGCATTGCTTATCTCTTTTGTACCACCAGCTTCAATTGCAGCTAGTGAGCACCGAACATACCAAATCATACTACTTATTAGCTTTGTAGTGACTGTTCTTTTACCTTTTATCATTTATGAAGTACATGATAAAAGTGCTCACACAACTATTGAGGAACCTACTCACGTGAAAGCTGAAGACGTTAATCCCGCTGTTTATCCAGCTGCTAGAGGAGAGCACCACGTTACAAAAAATGATGAACATATTTTAAAACATTAGGAGGAATTCATTATGTTATACGGAAAAGATAATCAAGAAGAAAAAAGCTATTTGGAACCAATTTTTGGCTCTGCAAGTGAGGATGTTGTCTTGCCTAAATATAAGTTGAACAAAGAATCCATTGAACCACGAATTGCTTATCAATTAGTACAAGACGAGATGTTGGATGAAGGAAATGCGCGATTAAACTTAGCTACTTTTTGTCAAACGTATATGGAACCTGAAGCAGTGAAATTGATGACCCAAACGTTAGAAAAAAATGCAATTGATAAATCAGAATACCCACGAACAACGGAAATTGAAAACCGCTGTGTAAATATGATTGCTGATTTATGGCATGCTCCAAATAATGAAAAATTCATGGGAACTTCAACGATCGGCTCTTCAGAAGCCTGCATGCTGGGTGGTATGGCCATGAAATTTGCTTGGCGTAAACGTGCTGAAAAATTAGGTCTTGATATTCAAGCAAAAAAACCTAACCTGGTGATCTCTTCTGGTTACCAAGTTTGTTGGGAAAAATTCTGTGTATATTGGGATGTGGAACTGAGAGAAGTCCCAATGGATGAAAAACATATGTCAATTAATCTAGATACTGTCATGGATTATGTGGATGAGTACACAATTGGTATTGTAGGTATTATGGGTATTACTTACACTGGTCGTTATGATGATATCAAGGGTCTGAATGATTTAGTTGAAGCTCACAATAAACAAACTGACTATAAAGTATACATTCATGTTGACGCTGCATCGGGTGGCTTTTATGCACCATTTACTGAACCTGATCTAGTTTGGGATTTTCAATTGAAAAATGTTATCTCAATTAATTCTTCAGGTCACAAATATGGTTTGGTATATCCAGGTGTGGGTTGGGTCTTATGGCGTGACCAACAATACTTACCAGAAGAATTAGTATTTAAAGTTAGTTACTTAGGTGGAGAAATGCCAACTATGGCTATCAACTTCTCTCATAGTGCAGCACAACTAATTGGTCAATACTACAACTTTGTACGCTATGGCTTTGATGGTTATCGTGATATTCACCAAAGAACTCATGATGTTGCTGTTTATTTAGCCAAAGAGATCGAAAAAACTGGTATTTTTGAAATCATTAATGATGGATCAGAATTGCCACTTGTGTGCTATAAGCTGAAAGAAGATCCCAATCGCGAATGGACACTATATGATTTATCTGATCGTCTGTTAATGAAGGGATGGCAAGTTCCAGCCTACCCATTACCTAAAGACTTGGATCAATTAATTATTCAACGCTTAGTTGTTCGAGCAGACTTTGGAATGAACATGGCTGGTGATTATGTACAAGATATGAACCAAGCAATTGAAGAGTTGAATAAAGCTCATATTGTTTATCATAAAAAACAGGATGTGAAAACGTACGGCTTTACTCACTAAAATTCTTCAGAGAAATATAAAAGAAGTTAATTAACTAATAAAAGGAGTTGTGATTACCACACAGCTCCTTAAATCTATTTGAATAAATATATGATATTCATTTGTTACACTCTCAATCTTAGCTGTTGTTCTATTCATCATTACTCTTATTGTAAGTAGTTCAGTCAAATTTGCTTTTTCAATTGATCGATAACAGTATGAATTGTTTGAAAAGTAATCGGATATATAATTGTTTTCTCACTACCTAAGCCTTCTTGGTATAAAGAACTATCGCAAAGTATAATCCGCTGAGTACAAAAGAAAGTGTCGTCTACTATTTCTCTAAGTTGTTTACAAATGATATTACTAATAGAAAAGTGTTCTCCCAAAATGTCTTCTAACTGTTGTCGATAGTATAAATACCTAAAGTCTGACGGAGCTACTATGAATACTTCAATTGGAGATTTCCGTTTATGCTCATTTAAAAGACTTAAACTAATGGTTAGTTTACGAATAGAATTCTCATTCCAACGCAGAAATAAATTGTTTTGTTTTCGCCATTGTTCAAGAATTTCATGAACTTCTAAGTACAAAGCGCGTTGCTCTTCATTTAACAAGTAAGTCTTATCAGGTTGAAATATCTGAATATCAGCCCAAAGTGAGCGGATAAACGGGAGAAGTGCTTTATCAAAAAGTATCTGATTTTCTTCAGATATATTCAGAGATAAGATAAGTTTTTGACGGAGCTCAATCACCAAAGGGTTATCTGCTACATGGTTTTGATAAACAACGTTCAAGTCTTTTTGTAACAATTCAAAGTTATCGCATAGATAATTTCTAGAGTTGAATAGAAAGTAGATATAAAAGCATTCATCTTCGTCATGACATAAAGAGAAAGAAAGTTGCTCTAATCCTTTCTGTATTAGCTGAAACAAGAGAGTATGTCGGGTAACTCTTTTTTCTTCCTGACTAAAATATATTGGGTTAGTCTTAGATCTCTGCAAACCGATAGCGATACCTAATAAAATAAATTGTTTTTCAACTGTAGGGTAACTTCTTGAAAAAAAATGTTTTTCTACATAATCAATCAATTGTTGACCGCTTTGAATAATTGATTTATTTAGCTGGATCAACTCCGTCCGATTTGTCTCATAGATTATCGTTAGTAACAAACTTCGATAATCCTTTTCAGGAATTTCAAAATGGCCATCAGCATTTAAGTACTGCATTTGTTTAAAAAAATCAATCAACTCATTTCGTAAGTTGTAAACTTTGCTTAACGAAATGAAGGTAGTATCAGCTATATTACTCCAATTGTGTTCCCCTGATAAATAATGTCCTAATACATTGAAAAAGTCAGAGCGCTGATAGATGAGTTGAGTGAGTGCCAACCTCGAAAACGAAGAGTCGAATGCGACTGTAAAGCTACTTCTAGCTTTCTCCACTGAAATAATTTGCTGATGGAGTATGTCGGTAATGCATTCCAAGTCGTTAGTGACAGTGAGTGGGCAAACGTTCAATTGATCTGCTATTTCGCGAATCTTAATGGTCCCTTTTTCGTGTAATTGCTCACAAATGTAAACTTGACGAAAAATACTTTTCTCCAGATAGGTTTCCAACATAGTACTCCTCCTAGTCATTTTATACATAACTATTATAACTCTACCAATCGGAATAGTCCTGTAATATATTGAATCAAAAATATAAATTAGAAAATATGGAATGGCAACAGTTTTTTGACAAATTTTATAAGGTGCATAACTTCTTTCCGTATGCTATTCCGATTGTCCTTGACAATGAGCCTCCTCGGATGTGACGATCTTCGGCAGGAGCTAACAGTTAAAGTTAGACTGCCTCGCTAGCGTTAGCACATCCGAGCTCATTATCAAGGATTCGCTGCGCCAATCTCTGGTTACGGTAACCAACCGGTGTCTCGTAGCCAAGTGTACCGTGCAACCGAAGGTGGTTCCACCAATTGACATAGTCAAATAACTCCAAATCCAATTGTTTTAAGGTTTCAAATGTGTATTGATAGACAAATTCTACTTTCAACGACTTATAAGTTGATTCAGCTACGGCATTATCAAAAGGACAGCCTTTATGACTCAATGATCGATTGATGTCAAAAGTTGTTAATAATTCATCAATAGCTTGGTTATCAAACTCTTTTCCACGATCAGTATGAAAAATCTCAACCTCTGTCAGAGGTTGTTTGATACGGCTAAATGCTTTTTTTACTAGAACGGCATCTTTATGTTCTCCACAAGAATAGCCGAGAATTTCTCGATTGAACAGATCCAAAATGAAACAGACATAATTCCATTTTTTCCCGACTCGTACATAAGTCAAGTCTGTTACGATCGCTTCTAATGGGTTGTCTCTTAAGAATTTACGATTCAATACGTTTGTCGTTTTGGCTTCATTGCAAGTAGAATGATGTACTTTAAAATAAGCAACAGTATAGCTCGATTTTAATCCTCTATTTTTCATGATTCTACTAATTTTTCGTCGGCTGATCTGAATGTCTCGTTTTGATAAGGCTTTTTTTATTTTTCTTGAGCCGTAGGCCTTTCGGCTGCGGATAAATTCTTCAGTGACTACTTCTTCAAGTTCTGATTCGTCTTTCTTTGGTTTTGATTGATAATAATAGGACTGACGTGATAGACCTAATATTCTGCACATCGCTGATATAGGGTAAAGATGCTTATTCGCATCGATTACTTGTTTCTTCGTCCGAATATCAGCGCTGCTTGCTTTAAAATATCATTTTCCATTTCTAATTGCTGGTTTCTTTTACGTAGTTCTAACAATTCTTTTTGTTCAGGCGTAAGATTATCTTTTTCTTTGAATGAACCACTCGTTTTAGATTGCTTTACCCATTTGTCAAATGCTGAAGCCGTTAGTTCATATTCTCGAATGATTTCTACACGTGGCTTTCCAGCTAAGTAAAGATTGACGATTTGTTGCTTGAATTCTTGTGAAAAAGTTCTTCGTGTTCTCTTAGACATAAAAATTCCTCCTGGTATATTTTCTTCTAGTCTACACACCTTAATTTTTCTGTCTAGTTAATTGTAGCCTATCCAAACTTTTGTTAAATAAGAGTGAGATAGGTAATAGAGATCAATATATTAGAGCTAAAGGGCAAGAAATAATTGATTCATTAGGTGAAATGAGGTCATACAATTATTTGTATGTAACACATAGAGCTGATGGAATGGTCATTACTGTGGGGAAATCTTCTTCTAATGATATTTTTTTAGATGGAGATCTTTTTTATCAACTCAATACAAATCACTTGTCTGGCACTGAAAATATAATTTTAAGGACGGAATATGGCAATGAAATATTTGCAAAATATGATGAGATTTTAAAAAATTATTTGGACTGGGCTTGGATAATTCCGGTTGAGTCAGGAGATGCTAAGAAACTGGAGAGATTATTGGGCGATGAACTAATTAATAAAAAAGTACCAATTTTAAATTATTATTCCCATAGACAATAAAAGGCTATTTTTCATGATAATACTAGTTATAACTGTAAAAATGGAAGAAAATCTGGGAAAGAAGTTTTTAAATAAGTGTATTGTTCGATTTTAATAAATAATAAGCAATACCATCCGTCTGTGTTGCGCAACATCGTACTACAATGAATATTTTTTCACAAAAAGAAAATCATCCATCGAATGAATGGAAGGTTTTAGTATACACGAGGTTAATGCCCCCTCTTTTATAATCAGAGGAGTGAGGTTTTTTTTATGAATGTTTCTATTTTCTTATTGCTAGTCTAGTTTCTCTTACGATAAAATTGGGATTCTATTCCAGTTTTTATTGATTTGCTGATAAAATAACTTGAATGGTGGATATAAACATGATAAATAAGAGAAGAATAACAAAACGAGGTTGTGAAAAGATTCTCAAATGAATATAATAGAAAGAAAAAGGAGGAAGAATCAATGAAAATAGCAATTGCAGGCGCTGGCGCAATGGGAAGTCGCTTTGGGTTGATGCTTCACCAAAGTGGGAACGAAGTATTATTAATCGATGGCTGGGCAGAACATGTCCAACAAATCAAAGAACATGGATTACAAGCAAATTTTAATGGTAAAGAGGTAGAAGCAAAACTACCAATCGTTCTTCAATCCGAAGTAGAAAAAGAAGATCAAGTTGATCTGATTATTCTATTTACCAAAGCGATGCAGCTGGAAAAAATGCTGCAGGATATCCAATCATTAATCAAAAAAGATACAGAGGTCTTATGTCTATTAAATGGTATCGGGCATGAAGATATTATTGAGAAATTTGTACCAATGGAAAATATCTATATTGGAAATACCATGTGGACGGCAGGTCTTGAAGGTCCTGGTCAGGTCAAATTATTTGGAAGTGGTTCAGTAGAATTACAAAATTTAGGTGATGGAAAAGAAGCAGCTGCAAAAAAATTAGCAGACAAATTGTCTGAATCAGGATTAAATGCTCATTTTTCTGACAATATTCACTATTCTATTTATCGCAAAGCATGTGTGAACGGAACAATGAACGGACTATGCACAATCTTAGACGTTAATATGGCTGAGCTAGGAAAAACATCGACTGCTCATAAAATGGTGGCGACGATTGTCAATGAGTTTGCCAAAGTAGCAGCAGTAGAGAAGATTGAACTAGATGTCCCAGAAGTCATTGCACATTGTGAATCTTGTTTTGACCCGGAAACAATTGGGTTACATTATCCTTCAATGTATCAAGACTTGATTAAGAACCATCGATTAACAGAAATCGATTATATCAATGGCGCAATTTCTAGAAAAGGGAAGAAATATGGTGTTGCGACGCCTTATTGTGATTTCTTGACTGAGCTTGTCCATGCAAAAGAAGATAGTTTGAACGTAAAATAAAGGAGAGATTGAATGGAAACTTCACAAAAAATATCACCGAAAATTTTTCTGAATAAAGTCCTCGCTGGTACAGCAACAGGAATCATTATTGGATTGATTCCTAATGCAGTATTAGGTGCCATTTTAAAATATTTTAGTGCGTATCCCTTTGCGGTAACGATCGCACAGTTAGCAGTTATTTTTCAACTAGCAACACCTTTGATCATTGGTGGTTTGATTGCCTTACAATTTGGATTTGATCCGATGAGAATGATGGTTGTAGCCGGAGCTTCTTTTGTTGGTTCTGGTGTAGTCAAATTCACACCTGATTTGGGTGAAACGGGTGTTTACGTTGGTGCTGGTACAGGCGATATTATTAATACGATGCTGACAGCATCGATTGCTGTCGGGCTGATTTTACTGATTGGAAATAGTTTTGGGTCAGTGTCGATTGTGTTAACACCGATTGTTGTAGGTGTAGGTGCAGGTTTACTTGGTTTTTATTTATTCCCTTTTGTAACAGCAATTACTTCTGCAATTGGATCATTGATTAATAACTTCACTACCTTACAACCGCTGTTAATGTCTATCTTGATTGGTTGTTCCTTTGCCTTTTTGATTATCTCTCCTATTTCAACAGTAGCAATCGGAATGGCAATCCAACTAGATGGTGTTTCTGCTGGTGCGGCTGCGATGGGCGTAGCTGCAACCACTTTTGTTTTAGTAGTGAACTCTTGGAAGGTTAATAAGTCAGGTGTGACAATTGCGATTGCTTTAGGCGCTATGAAGATGATGATGCCTAATCTATTTAGAAAACCTGTGATTCTTATTCCTTGTTTAGTTAGTGCAGTGATTACAGCTATTCCTGTCGCTCTATTTTCTATTTCAGGTACGCCTGCTTCTGCTGGTTTCGGCGTGGTCGGACTTGTTGGTCCGTTGGCTTCTTTAGATGCAGGGCTAAATGGCTTTCTTGTTGTTCTTTGTTGGTTAGTCATCCCTGTTTTTGCGGCATTAATTACTCAATTTTTATGCGAGAAAGTATTTAAACTGTATGATCGAGAAGAAGTCTTCAAATTTTTAGGCTAGTAGATTTTACTAAGAAATTTTCAATCAATGGATGCGTAAGTGAGATGTCAACAACATCTGACTTACGTTTTTTTGCCTTTTTGAGTAGGAGATTGATGCTGACAACTGAACTCTTCAGTGCCATTCGATTTTTTAAAATGTAGAAGAAACTCACCTTTATGTTATTGATTGTTCAAAAGGCAACTAGAATAAAAATATGTGTTAAAATGTGAAAAAATTTGATTGTTGGATGTATCGAATAATCACTAAAAAGTAGGGGAAGAAAATGATTTTTTTGCAAAAATATGGTTTTTATTTTTTATTATTAGGTGTGATTAGTGATTTATCGACACCGTATATCCTTGGCCTTTTTTATCCCAAACTGAATCAAATGACTACCGTAATTAGTGTGTTTGGTGACGTAGATAGTCCAGTCAGACGTGCTTTCTTGGTCTGGTCAGTTGTATCTGGACTTTTTTTTGTTCTTTCGTTGCCTGCGTTGTATCACCTATTTGTTGGAACATCAAAAACACTTGCAATACTTGCTGTTGCAACAGTTGGTTTATATGGGATAGGTGATTGTATTTTTACTGGGTTATTCAGTATCAATACGAATGAAAGTTCTTGGAATCTATCGACTTGGATCCATAATATAGGTTCTGGGCTAGGCTATGCAGGCTTTCTACTTTTCCCATTGTTACTTGTTCTGCTTTATCGTCAAAGTGGTCAAGGTACGCTTAGCCATTTTTATCTTGTTTTAACAGTTATTAGTTTACTAATTGCAGGTCTTTACGGATTAGCACGGATTCCGTCGATTAGTCAGTTTGCCTTCTTTAAGCAATTGGGCTTCTTTCAACGATTAAGTTTTTTCTTTAACTATTTGGGTTCTATGATATTTGGTGTCCTTACTCGCCTTGAGTAACAACACCAAATATCATAGAACCCTTCTTTTTTTGTATAGATAAACTGCTTCTATCACTGATCATCGATGTTGTCTAACTGATGTCGCCGAATGCAAGCATTACCTTTGTCAGATTAAAAAATACTCGTTACACTTAATATAGAACGACGAAAGAAAGGATGATCTCAATGAAAAAAATGTACGAAACAGCAATGATCAATCGTGGAGGCCGTGATGGCGAGGTTGAGGCACCAAACGGAAGTATGCACATGAAGATCGACCGCCCAGGAATCCATAGTGAAGGGACAAATCCGGAACAACTTTTTGCGGCTGGATACGCATCTTGCTTCAACGGCGCGGTTCAACACATGCTGGAAGAAAATAATCTTGAGTCTGATTCTGAAGTCAAAGCACGGGTATCTTTATTTCAATTAGAAGATGGGGGCTACCAAATCGGGGTTGTTTTAGAAGTTTCTTTGCCAGGACTTGAGAAGGACCAAGCAGAGAAAATCGCAGAAGAAGCCCACGCATTTTGCCCATACTCTAAAGCAACAAGAGGCAATATTGATGTGGAAGTGACTATAGTAGAATAAGGGATTCTTAATGTTACTATAAATGAGATTATGAAAGATCCTATAAAGAAACGCTAGTAAAAGAAACGCTAGTAAAAGAAACATGTAGTTACGGTAATTAATAGCGGTATATGTACGATTGATCGAATAGAACAAGGAGGCAAAAAAATGACACAGCGGGTAGCAATAATGATTTTAGTGTTGCTGGTCATTGGCCTCCTTGTTTACTATGTCCTAAAGTTTAAGCATTGGAAGCAGCAACGGATACATCAGGATATTGAAAAAAAGTTAAAACGGTATCCTATTGTTCAAGCAGCTTGGGAAAAGGCTGAAGCAAAACAATATAACATTCCTGGATTAACAGAAACAAGAATGGTGGTGCCGGAAACCGGCGAAAATGAGGTTTGTCAATGGATGACGCCGCAAGGGTTGGCTTTTTCTCAAGATTTTGTGTTTATTTCTGCCTACTGCTATGACCATCAGCATCATTCTATTATTCATGTACTGGATAGAGAAACAGGACAGCCGATCAAACTGCTGATTTTACCTAAACGGCCACATGTAGGGGGCTTAGTATATGATACAAAACGGGAACTTTTATGGTTGACAATCACAGGATCTGCTACTGGACGAGTAGCCGCTTTACGTTTGATCGATATCTTAGCAGATACATCTGAAGAGACGGGACAGCCAATCGCTTATTGGCTGACAACTGATCTCTCAGAGATTCCACAAGCATCGTATTTGACTCAAAACAATGATCAACTGGTATCTGGCAACTTCACACTAAAAGGTGAAGGACAGTTGACTTTCTATCTATTGCCGACGATAGCTGAAATGAAAACAGCAATTCGCCGCAAAGACAAAATCCAACCAACCGTGACAATGAGCAGAAAAACATCTGATAAGATTCAAGGTGTGGCTTTTTATGGCCATTATCTCTTAGCCAGTCGTTCTTATGGTCCTTATACCTCGGAACTCTTAGTGTCCGAGCGGGACTCTCCTAGCCGGATCCTAAAACGAATCAAATTTCCACCGTATTTGGAACAAATCGTTGTTGTAGAAGATCGTCTAGCAGTATTGTTTGAAAGTGGCGCCGCAGCGTATCGCGAGAAAGCCAATCCTGTGTTAGCCAATGTTTTATTACTAGACTTAGCAACGTTGCTTCATGCAAATAAGCGTCCCAAAAAGATTGCTGCAACTAAAAAATAGTCGGACAACTCAAGATGATCACTGTTGTTCATAAAGAACGACAAGAAAAATCATCTAGCGATGTTCGACTATGGGTTTATTTAGGAAGTATTTCTACTAAGATTCAATATGGCTATACAGATTCGGCGAAAAAACAAGGCAATGTTAAGTTTTTGAGAATCACAGATATACAAGAGGGACGTGTAAATTGGTCCAGTGTGCCTTACTGTGATATTAGTAATTCTAAACTAGTTGATTTAAGATTGGAAGAAAATGACATTTTGATAGCAAGGACAGGAGGAACTATGGGAAAAAGTTTCTTGGTTAAGGAAATAAGTGAGGAATCTGTTTTTGCTTCTTACTTGATTCGAATTAGGTTAGTTGAGAAATTATTATCAGAATACGTAGACTGCTTCTTAGACTCGCCATTATATTGGAAGTTATTAGAAAAAATTTCTTACGGAACTGGGCAACCAAATGTAAATGGTACAAATTTATCTAAACTACTTATACCATTACCACCTTTAGAAGAACAACAACGCATGACTACTAAAATAGAAATGATAAGAAGATCTATTCGTAGAATCAATTTTGAGTAAATATAACGGACCTAGCATCCATTTTATACCAGATGATGCTAGGTCTATTATTTATATTTTATGGAATTTAATTGATTTGTTCTAGTGTTTTAATATTATTACGACAGTAAAAAAATAGTTTGATTCTTCTAACATGAATGACCATCTAGAAGTGGAAATGTATAAAAGATTTATTTTATGAAGTTTTCCTAATATCATTCACTCATGATACGCAGCTCCGTATCATAAGTGATGATATTTTTGTAATGTGTTCGGGCATGCTCTCTACTTACTAGTAGGTCAAGTGATTGATCATTAAATAGTAGAAATAGCATGTCCAAGGAGACATTCCACAAAATCATTAACATACATTAAATAAATTGAGCTGTTGCATAATAGACATAAGGATGTGTTCTTTTCTATATTTTGAAAAGCTGTCAGGGCGAAGTTTAAATATCACAAAAATTAATTGGAAAAGATAAACAACTGGAACTTGCTAGCGTTGCAAGTTGAATAAAAAAACAACCAAGATTAGATTGTAGGAACTTGTAGAAGATCATAATTTGAAGTTAACAAAAGAATTCCACGACACCTCTACTCTGTTAAGTACAGGAAACAGAGAGTTAAGGGCAAGAAAAATAGGCGAGGATACCGGGTTGAAAGGCCGATTGGAGAACATAAGTTAATAGTAAATAAAAAGACGAAGAAATCGCGTCAAGTGGATTCTTCGTCTTTTTATTGATGAGATTGTTGTGACAACGTGCTTATTTTATTAGAAGATATCTTTTTCTGATTTTTCTAATGCTAAAGCTAAACACCCAATGATTCCAGCATCATCTCCTAATTTTGGAGGTAATACATAGTTTTCGAATGCTGGGTAGTCTACATAGTGATTCATCAAACCAACCAAAGCTTCTTGGACTCGTTCTCTCAGATGTGCTTGTTTCATTACACCTCCGCCAAAGATGATGACATCAGGTGAAAATAGAAGAGTTGTGTTATAGACACATTGAGCGATGTAATAAGCTTCTAATTCCCAAGAAGGATCAGCGGCAGACAACTCTTGACCTTTCATGCCTGTTCTTTGTTCGATTGCAGGTCCAGAAGCCATTCCTTCCAGGCAATCGCTATGATAAGGACAAACACCTTTAAAGGTATCCACAGGGTGTCGGCGCACAAGCATATGTCCCATTTCAGGGTGGCTGAAACCTTCTACAAAAGTGCCATTTTGCAAGGCACCGCCACCAATACCTGTTCCAATCGTGTAGTAAACAATAGTGGAACGCCCTTTTCCATTCCCCGCGACATATTCTCCGTAAGCAGCTGCATTGACATCGGTGGTAAAGACAATCGGTAGTTCTTTTAAATTTTTATTTAAATAACCGATAAAATCAAAATTCTGCCAAGCTTTTTTTGGCGTAGAGGTGATATATCCGTATGTTGCTGAATTGGGATGAATATCAATCGGTCCAAAAGAACCTATTCCAATCGCTGCCAGTTGTTCTTGGTGTTTTTTGAAGAAATCAATAACGTTATTCATCGTTTCTATCGGCGTGGTTGTAGGGATTTGTATTCTTTCAATTACTTCTAAATCTTTCGTACCTACTGCGCAGACAAATTTTGTTCCGCCAGCTTCAATTGCTCCATATAACATAAAACATTTGCTCCTTTGCAGTTAAGTCGTTTTACCTTGAATCAGCTTTACTGGTAAAACGTAATGTGATTCCAGTGGTTTTTCAGCATCTTGGATTCTTTGCAGTAGCAAGTCTACAAGGATGTCGGCAATATCCGTTATTGGTTGAGCGATAGTAGACAGATGCGGAAAATAATTCTGGATAAATTTTGTTCCGTCATATCCAATGATTTTCAATTGCTCAGGGATGCGGATATCGAGCTCTTGACACAGATTGTATGCCAATACAGCTGTAAGATCATCTGTGCAAAAAATACTGTCAATCTCTTCATTTTGCAAAATCCGTTTAATTTCTAAATTTTTTAAAGCAGTGGAACGAGCAGTTGAATGGAATTGAAAAATCTGTGGTTCTAGCTGCTGCTCATCCATAAATTTCAAATAGCCGTTCATTCGGTCATTTGTGGGGGAGTTGGATTCTTGCGAGCCCGTCAAAATAGCGATTTTACGAGCTCCTTTTAGATAGAGATTTTCTGTCGCGAGATAACCGCCTCGGAAATTATCACTGCTGACGATTGGTGTTCCGTCTGCCAGATAGCGGTCAAAAGAGACGATTGGCAACTCAATATTTTCGTACTCCTGTATCCCGAGATTATGAGCGCCGGCGATGATGCCGTCCACTTTATTTGCTGCTAACATGTTGAGATAATTTCGTTCTTTTTCTTTATTATTAGCACTGTCACATAAGATCGAACGATAGCCTAAATCAAATAATTTACTTTCCAACTGTTCGACTAATTCGCCAAAAAACGGATTAGCAACTGTTGGGAAAATCAAGCCGATCAATTGAGTGTTTTTTCCTTGAAGTGAACGGGCTAACGAATTCGGCTGATAATTGAGTTCTTTCATTGCTTGATTCACTTTATCGATTGTTTTTTGACTTAAAGAACCATAATTATTTATCACTCTCGAGACAGTAGTAGGAGAGACTCCTGCTTTTTTTGCCACATCTGTCAATTTAACAGCCATTTTCTTCATCCTTTATTTGTTCATATTCCGCAGATGCCATAATTTCCCTTTAAATTCCCTGTCACTTTTTATATACAAGCCCGTTTGATCATCTGTCGGAAAGACACGGGCAGTCGCTGTTTGCTGTCCATCATTTACAAACACCTCTACAACGGAACAATCAACAAATATTTGTAATTTCAGCGGTTTCTTTTCAATTGAGAATTCACGTACAGTTCCAAAATTTTCAGCGAAAGATTTGCCGGCATGGCTGCGATCCATACTCATTTTACCATGTATCGTATCAAAGGATAGTGTTAAACCGTGTTTTTGTTGTTCATCTGCAAACAATAAAATAGTACCTTTCTGTGAGTAATCGAATTCTAACTGGAGTTCATATTGATTTATTTCCGCGTCAATAGTGGTTTCCAAACCGCTAAAGTGATAAGGTTTTCCTTTTCGCAACTGCGCTGTTTCTTTCACCGGTCGTTGATAGAGCTGCTCTTTTTCAATAGTAAGTTCTTTTACGATGCTCAAGCAGTGTGCCCATCCTTCTTCGTCAGTTGGATAGCTGATTTCAGGCAACCCAATCCAACTGATTGCCAAGGTTCGTCCATTTCCATCACTGAAACAATGCGTCGCGTAAATGTCAAATCCTTCATCTATATTTTTTATGTGAGTAGGGTCGGAAAGCTCATTTTTTTCAAAATCAAATGTTTGACCGATCACGTAAGTATTCGGGTAAATATTACTGTATGAGTGGATCTCGTGAGATAAACCTTGTGGGCAGAAGACCAGTAGTGCTTTGCCGTTCACAAATAATAGATTTGGACACTCGATCATAAAACCCATTTCTTCCTCTGTAAAACCCAAAGTTCCTAAAAACTGCCAATTTTGAAGATCTTTACTGTAATAAGTTAGGATACTTCCTTGTTTTTGTTCAGTTTGTGCTCCGACAATGAGCAAGTAACCGTCATCATAAGCAATCAGCTGAGGATCACGGATTTCTTGTGTATATCCCGGAGGTGGGGAGCTGATCAAAGGAGTCGGTATCTTAGTGATATTACCATTTTTGTCCATCCATGCCCCTAACTGGAAGGAATGACGTCCCCAATTCGAATCACGCACATTTCCGGTATATGCAAGGAACAGTTGATTATCAATCGGCAAAGCTGAACCTGAGTACACACCGTGACTGTCAAATGAATTATCCGGAATCAGTTTGAGGCCATCGTTTTTCCAATCTATCAGATTAACTGAGGAGAGATGGTACCAAGATTTCAGACCATGAACAGACCCCATCGGATATGCTTGATAAAATAGCTGCCATTTCCCGTCGAAATAGGAAAAACCATTCGGATCGTTCAATAAACCAGTAACTGGTTGTATATGGTAGCCTAAGCGCCAATGGGAAGAATTGATTTTTTTCTCTAAGGAATGCAAATGTTCTTCAGACCATTCTTTATATGGACGATAACGATCCGTTCGTGACCAATTTTCTTTAAGTTTCATGACAAACTCCTTGTAAACGTATTCTTGACGTTATAATATATTTTTCCTGATGAAATGTCAAACGAATATCAAAATAAAGTAGCTTATAAATGCTATTTTTTATATATAAAAAATTATTTTATTTAAGATTTGATAATCGAGTGACAATTGTTTTAAATCATGGCATATTGTGCTTAAGAAAAATTTATAGTTACTGCTTCAATAATTTTGGATTAGGAGGAAATGAAATGGATTACAAAAAAGTAGCTGAAGAAATCAGCAAAGCGCTTGGAGAAGACAATGTACAAGCAGCTGCTCATTGTGCAACACGTTTACGGCTTGTCTTAAAAGATTCAGACAAAGTAGACCAGAAGGCTCTGGATGATAATGAAAGTGTGAAAGGAACTTTTGAAGCAAATGATCAATTTCAGATCATTATCGGAGCAGGTGATGTGAATAACGTATATGATGAATTCGTTAAGATCACCGGCGTAAAGGAAGCTTCAACTGACGTTTTGAAAGCGGTAGCATCGAATAAGAAGAATAATCCTGTCATGTCCTTTATCAAGGTGTTGTCAGATATCTTCGTTCCGATTGTCCCTGCATTGGTTGCGGGTGGACTGTTGATGGCTCTGAATAATGTTTTGACGGCACAGGATTTGTTTGGTCCTCAGTCAGTGGTTGAGTTGTATCCATCAGTGAAAGATTTTGCTGGCATCATTAATTTACTTGCTTCAGCGCCGTTTGCTTTTTTGCCGATTTCGGTAGGTTTTTCAGCAACTCGACGTTTTGGAGGCAATCCGTATCTTGGAGCAGCAATGGGGATGGCGATGGTCATGCCGGATTTAGTGAATGGATACAGTGTGACGAATGCTATTGCAGAAGGATCGATGCCTTATTGGAATATTTTTGGAATGAATGTGGCACAAGCCGGTTATCAAGGATCTGTTCTTCCAGTCCTTGCAGTTTCTTGGATTTTAGCTACTTTAGAAAAATTCTTCCATAAACGGTTGGCTAATGCTTTCGACTACACATTTACTCCAATGCTAGCTATTATTATTACTGGTTTTTTAACTTTTACAGTAGTAGGGCCGGTGATGCGTACTGTCGGAGACGGCTTAGCTGATGGATTAAGCTGGTTATACAGTACTACTGGAGCTTTCGGCTTAGGTGTCTTTGGTCTCTTCTATTCGCCGATAGTCATTACCGGATTACATCAAAGCTTTCCAGCAATCGAGACTACTTTACTAGCAGATGTTGCCAGAACGGGTGGCTCTTTTATCTTTCCAGTTGCCTCAATGGCAAATGTAGCGCAAGGAGCGGCTGCTTTGGCGATTATGCTGCTGACAAAAAATAAAAAGCAAAAGAGTCTAGCTACCACTGCAGGTGTTTCCGCTATGTTGGGGATTACTGAGCCAGCGATATTCGGTGTGAATTTGAAACTGAAATTTCCGTTTATTTGTGGAATGATTGCTGCAGGAATTGCTTCATTCTTTATCGGCTTGTTCCACGTATTAGCAGTTGCGATGGGACCGGCAAGCATCATTGGCTTTATTTCCATTGCACCTCGTTCGATTCCTTCATTCATGATCGGAATTGTTATCAGTATAATGATCGGTTTTTTAAGCACTTACTTCTATGGAAAAAAACATATGGAACTTCTAGCAGATGGTGAATCAAAAGGAACAGAAGCAGCTGAGTCAATCAGTTCAGCTCCTAAAGCGACTAGGAAACCGCAAGATGAAGTTTTAGCTGCATCAGTCAGCGGGAAGATTCTCCCTTTAACGAAGGTAAAAGATCCAGTTTTTTCCACTGAAATGATGGGAAGAGGTATAGCAGTCAAACCAGATGACGGGGTAGTCCATGCGCCAGCAGATGGTATATTGACAGTTGTCCACGAATCTAAACATGCATATGGCTTGAAAACAGAGAAAGGAGCGGAAGTACTGATCCATATCGGTATTGATACAGTGAATCTAAAAGGGGCCGGATTCACGACACAGCGACAATATGGTGAATTAGTGAAAAAAGGGGATATTCTCGGTACATTTGATCGTAAATTGCTTAAAGAAGAAGGGTACGACGATACAATTATGGAAATTGTCACTAATTCCTCTGCATATGCTAATGTAAAAATTCTTGAAAAAAACACGGTCAAAAGTGGTGAAGATATTCTGATAGTGAGTGAAACAGATGAAAAATAAATGGTGGAAAAATGCAGTAATCTATCAAATCTATCCTCGAAGTTTTCAAGATACAAATGGAGATGGCATTGGAGATATTCCTGGTATTCTTTCAAGGTTAGATTATCTATAAAAACTGGGAATCAATGCGATATGGTTAAGCCCGGTTTATGAATCACCTAATGATGATAATGGCTATGATATCAGTGACTACAGAAAAATAGGCGCAGAATATGGAACGATGGCAGATATGGATTTACTGATAAAAGAAGCACGACAAAGGGGAATAAGAGTCATCATGGATCTTGTTATCAATCATACGTCAGACAGACATCCATGGTTTCAATCGGCAAAAAAAGTGTTACCAGTCCCTATCACGACTATTATGTTTGGCGTAAAGAACCGAATGGATTAGAGTCGAACTTCGGCGGTTCAGCATGGACCTATGTGCCCGAAGTGAATCAATATTATCTGCACTTGCATTCGAAAAAGCAGCCGGAACAATCTATTACTAAAAATGGTCCTCTTTTACATGATTTATTGCAAGAAATGTACCAAAAAACATTTGGTCATTATGATGTAGTGACAGTGGGAGAGACTTGGGGGGCAACGCCCAAGATTGCGCAGCTGTATTCAAAAGAAGAACGCAAAGAATTATCAATGGTCTTTCAATTCGAGCATATTAATCTAGACAAACAGAATGGCAAACGAAAATGGGATCTAAAGGATTTAGATCCACAGGAATTACATCGGACTTTTTCTAAATGGCAGATTGAATTAGATGGTTGTGATTGGAATTCTTTATTTTGGAATAATCATGATCTTCCACGAATCATTTCTCGCTGGGGGACGATCAAGAATATCGAACAATCAGTGGAAAAATGCTAGCGATATACCTCCGTTTTATGCAAGGTACACCTTATATCTATCAAGGAGAAGAGATCGGCATGATCAATTATCCAGTAAAGAGTATTGATGAGGTAGATGATATTGAAAGTCAAAGAATGTATGCAGAACGTATAAAAAAAAGGCTATTCGAAGGAAGAGTTGATCCAATCAATCAACTCGAAGGGGCGAGATAATGCTCGCCATCCGATGCAATGGAACAATAACAAAAATGGTGGATTTACAGAAGGAACTCCTTGGTTGCCAGTGGGGAATACAGAAGAGATCAATGTAGAAGCAGCATTAGCTGCTCAAAATTCCTTGTTTTATACGTATCAAAAACTGATCGAATTGCGCAAAGAATTACTTGTGATTGTCTATGGAAAATATCAAGTCATTAAGACAGAGAAACCGAATGTTTTAGCATATCTACGCAGTTTTAAAAAACAAAAAATACTAGTTGTAGTTAATTTTTCTAATCAAAAGACTACTTTTCCAATCGGTAAGTATCGTGTCAAACAAGTCTTGATTCAAAATTACAAAAAGAAAATTACTAACAATTTACTCCCATATGAAGCTTTTAGCGCGCCGATCTATTAAGTGTTTTTTTCTATAGATGAATCTTTGTTATGAGGTAGATAGTTCAATGAAACAGTTATTCGATTTGTTTATAGAAAACAATTTAGTCAGCAAAAAGGGGGACAAACTTTTAATTGTCTCCCTTTAATTGTTAGGATGGAATATTATCACTCTTAAACAATAAGTTAAAAAAATACTCATTTACATAAAAAAAGATTATTTAGATGCGATAATATCATAGATAAAGAAACATTCATCATAAGAAACAGTGATCCCAAATTCTGTTTCAATATTTTTGAAGGCCTTTTTTACATGAAAAATTGTTTCATGAGAATGTCTTGTGTCATCTTCTGATATAATTTTAAGTTCATGACCGTTTATCAATGTACGCTCAATTAAACACGCTGTATGAATCAAAAGTTTTAAAAGAATGGAATGAGTGAATTTTTTGTGGAAAGTACATTCCAATTCTTGGATGAAATCCATTAAGCTTTTTTGGATCTTATTCCCAGCTAATAAGTAGAGATATTTGTCCACTGCTTCAATTCCCATATCAAAAACGATATTTCTTGTGAATGAGTGGCTGCTGCCCTTTTTTGATTGTTGTTCTTCAGTCGTAAGATGACAAAGCATCTTATCTTTGAATAAAAAAATAGAACTACCTAAGGAAGCGTCTCGGCGCTTCCTTTTTCTATATGATCGTTTAATGACTGTAGGAATTCAGTATACCAAAAGAAAACCACCTTTTTGACTAAACTTGATAGTGGTCAATTTTTTATGATGGATAAGTATCTATACTTAGTCTCGTAAGAACGAAAAGGAAAAGAGGGAGAAAGATGAAATTTCAAAAGTGGATCCAAGAGCATCGAAATCATATCACCGCCTTATCAGCTGTGTTGATTATTTTTGGTTTTATCGGAAAATTTACTGGATTTGTCTTGTTCTATAACATTGCTCTAGCCATAGCTTCTATTATTGCGGTCATACCTATTATGATCTATGCGTATCAGGCAGTAAAAGTCAAAGTTATCTCAATTGATTTACTCGTTACTATTGCTGTGCTTGGTGCCTTTATGATCGGAGAATACAAGGAGTCAGCTATCGTTACATTCTTGTTTTTGTTTGGTAGTTATCTGGAACAAAAAACATTGACCAAAACGCGGGAATCAATCAAGGATTTGACCGAGATGGCCCCATCGACTGCCAGCGTTGTCCAAGAAGATGGAACGACTGAAGAAGTGGAAATCGATGACGTGGAAGAAGGCGATATCGTCTTAGTAAAAACTGGTGGAGCTATTCCTGTGGACGGCCGAGTCATTGACGGGAAAGGGTATGCGGATGAAGCCGCAGTGACGGGTGAATCACGACAAGTCGTCAAAATCAGTGGAGATGACGTATTTTCTGGAACGATTTTAGCAGATGGCTACGTGACGATTAAAGCAACTAAGGTCGGAGATGATACGACCTTTGCCAAAATTATCGAATTAGTAGAAGAAGCACAAGATACCAAATCACATGCGGAAAAATTCATTGATCGATTTTCTCA
Organism: Enterococcus sp. 10F3_DIV0382; assembly: GCF_002140245.1. Lineage (NCBI taxonomy): Bacteria > Bacillati > Bacillota > Bacilli > Lactobacillales > Enterococcaceae > Enterococcus > Enterococcus sp. 10F3_DIV0382. The sequence goes on from NZ_NGMF01000001.1 coordinate 565,117, forward strand.
GTATTATACTCCAACCGTTTTACTTATTGCATTGCTTGTTGGTCTGATCAGTCGTGATTTTCGTTTAGCCATCACTGTTTTGGTTCTTGGTTGTCCTGGCGCTTTAGTCATTGGTGCGCCTGTTTCGAATGTAGCAGGAATCGGTAATGGAGCGAAACGGGGCATCTTAGTCAAAGGCGGTGAAGCAATGGATACTTTTTCCAAAATCGATACTTTTGTCTTTGATAAAACCGGTACATTGACCAAAGGAACTACTGCTGTATCCACTATCAAGAACTATACAGAGGATGAAGGGGACAGCTTAGCTTTAGTGGCTCGATTAGAAACGTTATCCGATCATCCTCTGGGGCGCGCCGTGATCCATTATGCTCAGGAGAAAGTCCTTGATTTTCAACAATTAGCAGTCAAAGATAATCAGACGATCAAGGGACAAGGAATCACAGCTGAGATTGATGGTCATGCAGTTTGTGCGGGCAACACCAAATTGATTGCCGCTCACAAACTTTCTCTTACACCAAAGCAAGTACAAGATTTACATCAATTACAACAAACAGGCAGCTCAGTCATTATTGTAGCAATCGACAAAAAAATCACTCAAATCATTGGTGTGTCAGATGTGATTCGACCAGAAGTCGCTGAACAATTAGCTAAGTTGAAACAAGCAGGAGCAAAACATTTAGTGATGCTGACAGGTGATAATCAGATGACTGCTGATTATGTTGCTGATATGTTAGGCATTGATGAAGTCCATGCTGAATTATTACCAGACGAAAAGGTTCAATTTGTGAAAAAATACCAAGAAGAAGGATTGCGCGTTGCTTTCATTGGAGATGGAATCAATGATTCTCCATCTTTGGCTGCGGCTGATATCGGGATTGCTATGGGATCAGGAACGGATGTCGCTATCGAAACGAGTGACGTTGTCTTGATGCAATCTAGTTTTGGATCGTTGGTTCATGCCTACCGTTTGGCTAAGAAAACTGTTTTGAATACCCGTGAAAATGTAGTGATTGCCATTGGTGTCGTCTCATTTTTACTCATCGGCTTATTTGCCGGATTTATTTACATGGCTAGTGGGATGTTCGTTCACGAAGCTAGTATCTTGATCGTTATCTTTAACGCAATGCGTTTATTGTATTTTGGACACGAAAGCAAAGAAAAAAATCGTAAAACTTGATAAGAATCAATTTTTTTATGGAAGCTGTAATCTAGAATAAGACTATCAAGAAAAAGGAAGGAAGAACTACGATGAAAAAAATGATTATGCAATTAGATACACTAACTTGTCCAAGCTGTATGCAAAAAATCGAACATGCGGTTTCTCAACAGCCTGGGGTAAGCAATACGAAAGTTTTGTTTAATGCGAGCAAAATCAAAGCAAACTTTGATCCAGATGAAGTCCACCCTGAACAATTAGCTGCAGTTGTGGAAAAATTAGGTTATGAAGTCCAATCAACAAAAGTAAAAGAGGCGTAAATCAATGAATATAGTGGAAGAAAAATTTGCTCAAGAAACAAAACAAGCAGATATCGACCATCATAAACCAACTGCTGGCGCCATGGTGGGACATGTATTAGCAAATTTTAAATTAGAAGAAATGAAATTGATCCAAGCACAATTGTATGTTTTGGGTACATCTTCGCAAGAATTAAGTACCCTTTTTTCGGAATATGCTGATCAAGAAGCGAGATGGTTCAATAAAATCTCTCATGAGTTAGTGATTGAGAATGAAATCGTTCCGTCTACTTTAGAAGAAGTCATGCGTTATGGAAAAATTTACGAACATGGTCAAAACAAATATTTACCAGCCTCAACAATGTTAGAAAACTTTGCAAAAGATTTCGATTTCCAAAATGTCTTTATCACACGGGCAATCAAGTTAGCTGAAAAAGAAGAAAAGTATGGCTTGCAACAATTGCTTGTTGAACTTTTAAGTTTCAATAAAGAAATCATCTACCAAGTACAAAGACTCCAAGGAAAAACTCTCCGACAAGATTTGGATGAAGAAGACGATGATGACTAAAAGTCTATGTTTCTTCAAATACAAATATAAAGTGTGAGAAAAACAGGAAAAAAACACAACGTTTTGTCTTAAAAATAAAATAAAAAGAAGCACCCGCTGATGTTGTCTATAAGACATCAGCGGGTGCTTCTTAGTTTTTAAATGGTTTAAAAGATGGATGAGAAAATACAAAAAATCAATAAAATCACATTGCTTATTTAATAGAATAAAGAAGTGGGGGAGTAATCGAAAGGAGTTTTTTTAATTGAAAAAGAGGATTTTATTAACAATGGGCCTAGCTTTTTTGTTAGCTGGTTGTACCAACGGGAATGAACCAAGAAAAGAATCAACAAAAGAAACAATTGCAACTATTACAACAACTAGCACAGAGAGCAAGTCAACTGCAACAAGTACAGAAACAGCAGATACCTCTACTTCGTCAGAGTCTTCCAAAACGACTGAAACGACTCAAACATCTACTTCAAGTTCTTCTTTAGAGGCTTCATCTTCCTCTTCAGAAAGCAGCGAACAAGTTGAACAAACACTGTGGAATGCAGACAAAGCCGCACAATTAGAGGCATTTATGACCACATGGGGCCAAACAATGGGGCAACAATACAAAAGTTATACGAATCAAATGAGTGTGGACTTATATGGTCTTAAAGTCCCTCAAGCTATTTTGAATGGGGAGTGGAAGATGGCTATTGGTGGAGTGCCTGCTTCTGCAGAATGGTCAGAAAGTGGGACAGGTCAAGCAGATTATCAAATTACAGCCGTCTATTCCGATGCAGAGACAGAACCATATCTGAAAAAGCACGTCTATCTATTTGGATTTCAGCAAAATCAGCCAAAAGTATTGGTGACACAACAAAATCAGGGGAATCCCGATAATTATCTTTACTTCAACGAGACAGCGAATAATGAATTGAAAAATGGCTTTAATCAAATCGTTTATGGGTAAGTAAATTAGTGAGAGAAAGAAGAGACTCAGTGGAAAATATTAATTGATTGCTATGTCTAAGAATTAAGATGAAGGATGAAACTTCCAGTTTCATCCTTCATCTTAATTACGTTTTACTTGGATAACTTTAATAATAACGATAAATAGTTTTCTCTCGACTTCTTTAGAGATTGAATAAACCCTCCAATACTAAAACTGAATGTTGCAAGAGCATGAATTGCCAATTGTATTGTTAGAATTTTTAGAAAATTACACCTTTAGTTTCTTTAGATAAAATGATACAATGATTGTTAAAATTGTGAAAGGGTGGTCATTTGTTAGAGAAGTTTTTGGATATGTCGTTAGTTCAACGTATTGTTGTTGGTATTTTAGTCGGAATATTGTTGGGTATCTTTTTCCCCACATGGACATTTATTTCAATATTGGGGACGTTGTTTGTCAGTTGCTTGAAAGCAATTGCGCCTCTTTTAGTTTTTTTCTTGACGATGGCTTCAATTGCCAAACATAAAATAGGAAATAAGACATTTGTGAAGCCTATTTTAGTCTTATATTTAGTAGGAACATTGCTTTCGGCACTTGTAGCAGTGATTATAAGTTCAATTTTTACTGTTCCTATTACTTTACAAGAAACAGTATCTGAACAAGCACCGCAAAATTTGGAAAGTGTTTTATCTACGATGTTGACAAATGTCACACAAAATCCTGTTCAATCGCTTATTGATGCGAATTATCTTGGTGTCTTATTCTGGGCTGTGTTGTTAGGTCTAGCTTTTCGATCACGTTCAGAATCGACAAAAGAATTGGTGGATCAAATATCTGTAGCATTATCACAAGTCGTACAAGTGATTATTGCATTCGCTCCGATAGGGATTTTAGGATTGGTTTATCAATCGATTGCCACGACTGGAATCGCTGGATTGGCAGAGTATCTGCAGCTTTTACTTGTGTTGATCGGCACGATGCTGTTTGTCGCATTAGTTGTCTACCCGTTCCTCACGTTTTTGTTTATTAAAGAAAACCCCTATCCATTGATTCTCTTTTGTTTGAAAGAAAGCGCGCTTCCAGCTTTCTTTACCCGAAGTTCTGCCGCAAATATTCCGATAAACATGATGCTGGCTGAAAAATTGAAATTGACGAAAGAGTCTTATTCCATATCGATCCCATTAGGTGCTACGATCAATATGGGCGGTGCTGCGATTACCATTTCCGTGATGTCATTGACGGCTGTACATTCCTTAGGGATTGAAGCATCGTTTGTTTTGAAAGTCCTTTTATGTATTTTGTCTGCTTTAGCTGCTTGTGGGGCTTCAGGTGTTGCGGGCGGTTCACTGTTATTGATTCCACTAGCATGTAGTTTGTTTGGTATCTCTAATGATGTTGCGATGCAAATCGTCGGTATCGGATTTATTATCGGTGTTATCCAAGATTCAATGGAAACTGCCTTAAATTCGTCAAGTGATCTGTTGTTTACTGCAATAGGAGAATTAGGCGCGCGTAAAAGAAGTGGAGAAAAAATCAAATTGAAAGATCGATTAGACGGATTAAATGAACATTGAACATTAGATATTTAGGGATGAACCTTAAGACGATTCAAATTTTTAATGAGTTATATAGATGTTCCTGTAGAATAGAGGTTCCTGTTAAATCGAGATAAAGTCGTTTATAATAACAATTAAAAGCATAGGTAATTGTTATTGGAGGCGCATCATGGATTTTTTACGTAAATTTGGTTTTTTCTTTTTACTATTAGGCGTGTTGAGTGATTTTTTGACTCCGTACGTATTAGGATTGTATTATCCTGAATTAGATCAAATGAAGAGTGTGATCAGTGTATTTGGAGAGGTTTCCAGTCCTGTAAGAAAGGCGTTTCTTATTTGGTCAGTGGTTTCAGGGATTTTTTTCATCCTGTCATTGCCTGCGTTGTATGCTGCATTTGCAAGTATATCTCGTGTGTTAGCTACCTTAGTTACAGCATCTATCGGTTTCTATGGTATAGGTGATTGTATTTTTACAGGTTTGTTCAGTATCAATACTCATGAATCTTCGTGGAATGTCTCGACATGGGTTCATAATATCGGATCAGGTTTAGGTTATAGTGGTTTTTTATTGTTTCCAGTTCTTCTTTTCTTGATCTATCGAAAAAATGAGCAACTGGACGTAAGCCACTTATACCTTGGACTGTCTGTGATCAGTTTGCTTTTTGCGGCGATTTATGGTCTGGCAAGAATCCCTTCTATAAATTCTTGGCCATTACTGAATAAAATAGGATTTTGCCAAAGAATCAGTTTTTTCTTTAATTATGTGCCCATTGCCTGGTTGAGTATCTTGCATCTCAAACAGTAAAACTTGAGTCGTCAAATTGAACAGTCAGCGGACATTTCGTCCGTTGGCTGTTTTTTTGTTTTTCTGAAATATAGTTCCATAATTTTCTTGTATAGCTTCTGTTTTAGCGTATATTAACTGAGAAAGAGCAGTGTATGATTTCTCAGGTTATTTTAATCTTTTATTTGGTCTAGTTCTCCTTATAAGAAAAAATTATAGTGAATATAGAAGGTGATGGAAATGAGTGTAATACAATATCAAGAAAGCAAACTTCGAAGAGTAGCGATCCTGAACAGACTGTCCAATTTCGAGCATGTAAGCTACCAGCAACTTTCTGAAGAATATTATGTTTCCAGAAGCAGTATCGCAAATGATATTTCTTACATCAAATATGTATTTGCGAAAGAAGGGGTGAATCTCAGTTTTGATCGTTTCGGGACATATTTTGAAGGAAATGAAATACAGGTTCAGAAGGTACTGAAGCGTATGATCCTGAATCATTTTGATGAATTGGAGATCGTAAGAGAAATAGTGGATCGAAAGCTTCTAGAAACAGTCGAACGATCTTTTCGCGAGAGCATTGCAGACAAGCAAATTGAGATACCAGAAAGCTACTTTTCAAGTATCATCGTTTCGATCTTATTGATGATTCAGCGTTCAAGAGAAGGGAAGAAAATCAGCTTAAAAGGTAAAAATCAATATGGAAAGTATTTTTTAGAATTCAATAAATATCCCCTCGTTTGTGAATTGCTGCATCAGTTAGAGGAACAGCGTATTTACCAATTTTCGCAAGAAGAAGTACAGTATTTGACTTATGTTATTGTGGGAAGTGGTTTACGCTTTTTCATGAAAAATGAAACGATCCCTTTGGTATTTCGAGAAAAAATCCGGCAATTGATCCAAAAAGTGAGTAGAGGCATTCAGATAGATCTTACCCAAGATAGTCGTTTAGAAGAAGATCTGCTTGTACATCTGTATCAGCTGCTTTTACGTATTGAGGCTCAAACGACCATCGTAAATCCTTTGATAGATGAGATAAAACAAAATTATCCTTCTTTGTATGGTGTTGTCTGGTTTGCGTTAAATGATTTTCGCTGGCCTTATCAAGTAAGCTTGTCCGAAGATGAAGTAGGTTTTGTAGCTATCCATTTTCAAGCAGCAATCGAGCGTGTCAAACGATTAAATAGACTCTTATTCGTATGTCCCAATGGCATGGGAACCAGTTCATTTGTTTCTGCAAAAATCAGAAGAATCTTACCTGATATCGATAGTATCGAAACAGCATCTGTCGATAAATTGAACAGACTAGATTTGTTTGACGTAGATTTGATTATCTCCACTGTCGATATACCTAAGCAAATTAGACCAGTAGTAAGAATTTCTCCAATGGTTACTGCTAGAGATATGAAACGTATCATGAATCATTATATCGATCTGGTCATAGATAACGAACAAATAAACATCGAAGGCTCGATATCTGAAAAAGTGAAACATCTTATTTCCTCTAATGTCTATTTTGATCACTTGGATTCAAAAGAAGCTGCTATCCGTTTTTTGGTTGATCAGCAACAGTTTGAGAATGAAGATTTGAAACAACGATTTCTCCACTCTATTTTTGAGCGTGAGAAAATCCAATCAACATACTTGGAGAATGGTTTTGCTATTCCTCATGGCAATCCTAATGTCGTTAAACAAACTTCGGTTGCTGTATTGATAGCAGACAAGCCATTTTCATGGGGATATCAAAAGGCAGATATCGTTGTTCTGCTAATGATCCGAGAAGAAGATGTGAAAGAAGTCGAACCTGTGATGAAAATGGTCATGCAAGGAATAGAGGATAAAAATTGGTTTATTTCAAAAATGTTGGAGGTCAGAGAATGAGTACTATCAATAAATTGCTGCCGAAAAATCAAATCCAAGTAATAGAAACGGCTGAAAATTGGATGAAAGCAGTCGAAATCGCTAGCAATCCATTATTAAAAAACAAAATGATAACGCATACGTATTTAGAAAACATGATCAGAAGTGTAGAGGAAAATGGACCATATATGGTGTTGGCTGATTATTTTGCGCTGATGCACGCAAAACCAGGTCTTGGAGTAAACGAGCAAAGTATGAGTCTTTTAGTCGTAAAAGATGCCGTAGATATGAAAGGGAAACCAGTCCATATTTTTTTGGTTTTAGCTGCCAAAAACCACGAAAGCCATCTGGAGAGATTGAAAGATATCATGGAAATATTTATGGACAATGAAAAATATCAAACGATTTTATCAGGAAATAAAGAAACGATCATTCAGTTATTTGCATAAGGAGGAAGAAAAATGAAAATTTTAGCAGTATGTGGATTTGGTGTGGGGAGTTCTATGGTTTTGAAAATGTCTCTTGATAAAGTAATTAAGGAGCTTGGTTTAAAGGCGACAGTGGAAAATACAGATTTATCCACTGCCAAAGCAACGATGGCAGATGTTTATTTTACAAGTCATGAATTACTTCCAGAACTAAAAGCTTCTGTAAAAGCGCCTGTTTATCCTATTAAAAAGTATATGGATACTTCAGAAATAAAGGCGCAATTGGAACAATATCTAGCTGATAAGGGGGAATAAAAGAATGAATTTCATTAGTGAACACATCTTGAAGAATCCGCCCGTCTTGTTAGGTTTGATTGCGATGCTCGGGCTGATCATCCAGCGAAAATCATTTTCAGAAACGATTAAGGGAGCTTTGACCGCTGCATTTGGTATGGTTGCTTTGACCGCCGGAGTCAATATGCTGGTCGGAACGATTTCTCCAATCAATGTAGCTGTCCAAACACAGTTGGGTGTAGAAGTGACAGAAGGACTATCTGATGTGACGTTTACTGCAGAATATGGCGGAACGGTCGGATTAGCTATGTTTTTAGGATTAGTTATCCATTTATTGATTGCTCGGTTTACACCTGTGAAGACGATCTTTTTAACAGGTCATATGCTTTGGTGGTTTCCTTTCGTATTTGTAGCAGCTGGTGTGGAAGCAGGACTGTCAGGGGGAGCATTGATTGGAATCAGCGGGATTTTATCGGCTTGTTATTGGTCTTTCATGCCGTGGATCATGCGCAAATATGTCTGGGATGCTACGGGAGATGATTCTTTCCTGATTGGTCATCCAACGGGTGTTTTGTCTTTAGTTTCAGGATTTGTAGCAAAACGAGTAGGAAATAAAGAAAAATCGACAGAAGATATCAAAGTACCTGAGAATCTTTCATTTTTCCGAGAAATCTCAATTACAGGTGCACTAGTCATGTTCTTGATGAATACCGTAGTTGGGATCATCGCACCTGTTTTGATACCAGAAGGGGATAATCTCCTGATGTTTTCGATTGAAGCAGGGTTGAATTTTGGTGCAGGACTACTCATTATGCTATATGGTGTCCGACTACTGATCAATCAAATCATCCCAGCGTTTCAAGGGATTGCAGAAAAAGTCGTACCGGGAGCGAAACCAGCATTTGATGTGCCTATTTTATTCAATTATCGACCAAATGCAGTAATTATCGGTTTTATCGTGGCAATGATCACTTCTACGATTTTAGTTGTTTTGGCGAATTCATTCCATCTATTCGGCGTGTTGCTTGTGCCATTAGTAATCACAAGTTTCTTTGAATGTGGTGGTGCAGCAGTCATCGGTGAAGGTCAAGGTGGCTTTCGTGGAGCGGTTGTCGGAACAATCACAGCTTCATTTGTCATGGTCATATTAGCTGGTTTTTCAGCTATTGTTTTTAGTACGACGATCCAAAGCTGGATATTGATTTTCGGCGGAAACGATTTGTCGTTATGGGGAATGATCGGTAGAGGATTCAGCGGTTTGTTTGGAGGGTTCTAGATGTTCAAATATATGGATAAAATCAAACAGTTATTAGATTTGGTTGAAAAGGAAGAAAAAAAGTCAATCAAAGAAGCAATCGATGTATTGACCCAAGCGAATCTGCAAAAACGTTCGGTCTATATTTTTGGTGCTAGTCATGCTGGTATCTTAGCGGAAGAGATGTATTATCGGGCAGGTGGGATGATGACCATCAATGCTATCTTTGGACGAGAAGTGATGCTAGATCGTTCCCCTATCACCTTTACCAGTCAAATGGAACGTTTAGAAGGATATGGAACGAATTTAGCAAAAACAATTTCATTTAAAAATCAAGATGTATTGATCCTTCACTCGGTATCGGGAAGAAACCCAATCATTATTGATTTAGCGTTAACTGCAAAAGCGAAGGGCGTAAAAATCATTAGTTTGACGAATGTCCAATATTCACGATCGGTGACTAGTCGTCATTCATCAGGGAAACGATTGTTTGAGGTTTCTGATATAGTTATCGATAACCATGGGGATATAGGAGATGCTTGCTGTGAGCTGACAGGTATCGTACAAAAAGCCGGTCCTTCCTCTACTGTAATCGGTGCAGCCATCCTCAATACGATCATCGTGGAAGTTTGCGAACAGCTTATTGCAAATGGGATAAAACATCCTCCTATATTTTATTCGGCGAATTTAGATGGGGGCGATCTGCGAAACGCGGAATTATATGAGGAATATAAAGAAGTGATTCATTATGAATTCATGTAATTCATAATGGCAATTTATCTTTTAGAATATAAGTGAAATAAAAGGGCTGCGACAAAAGTATTGTCACAGTCCCTTATTTCGAACAAAGGGTGTTCCAGAAGTATCTTTCGGAAATAAACCCAAATTTCTTGAATTATTTAAAAGAAAATCGTTTTTTCAAGATAATAGTGAATAAGAAGATGATCCATCCAACGATAGTGAGCATCCAACCTGTCGTTAAACCAGGTGTATGATAGATCAGTTTGATTTGATGATTACCTGGATTGAGGAGTAATCCTGTATACATATAATTCGATTGGATAATTGGTATTTTCTTTCCGTTATCATAAGCAGTCCATCCTTTTTCATAAGGGATGGTTAATAAAAGCAATTTTTCTTTTTCCAGATTTAGTTCACCAGATACTTCATTTGCCGAAAAATGGACATTCTGAAGTGTGTTTTCCCTTAATTTAGCTATTTCCGTACTTAATTGACTATAGTCACGCGTATATAACTCAATAGAATCAAATGTATAGACTCCTTGATTTCTAAAGCTGACTTGAATAGTTTGATTAGGTTGCACTGCCCCTAAATTAAGTAAGGAATTTTTGATCCCTACGTACCATCCTTGATATTGATTTCGAAAATTAAACTCTTTTGACAGTTGTCCATAAGTTACTTTTAAATACGTGGCAGTCTCAGTTGGAAGAAATAATCCTGGTTGTGTATTAGGATAATTTATTCCCTTAAACCGTAGAAACAAATAATTATTTGTCAATTCAGATGGAGCGTCTACAGAGAATGTAACAGTTGCATTGTTCTTAGAAACGATATACTGATTTCCTTTTATCTCTACTCCATCCGTTTGCTGAATATGATCGTTCAGTTTTTTGATTCCTTTATCGGTCATCTGATTTTTCTTTAGACCAGAGATATCTTTATTTATAATAACACTTTTTGTCATACTATCCATAATAGCTAATGAACTAGTTTGAGTATCATTTTGTTTGATATAGGAATCGTACGTATAGCCAAAAGGTAGGACATTTGTATTCTGATAGATTTCTACATCTTGACCATTTTTATTGATTGTTTGTAAATAAGTATAACCAAAAGGAATATCTTGATTAGTGTCAGTTTTTAGTTTTGCGTAATATTTGCTATTTGCTAAAGTGCCTAATTCTGCACGACTATCTAGCCCATAATATTCATAGTCACTGTTGATATTGTTCTCAATAGACTGATTGAAGGAAAAAATATTTTTATTTGCTAAACTAAAATAAAAATTCGTACTATTTATTCCCCTTAACAAAGCATTGTTTTCTTCGGAACGAGGATTTCCAGTTTTAGACAATTCATACCGAGACCAGTCAGTATCTTTATTGATAATATCTGAGATAGCTGAACTTTTTGGTGCCCAATAATCATTTTCTACGATATTTTTATCAGTATAACTGTTAATGATAAGGGGATTGATTTTGATATTTGTTTGAAAGGCTCCATAAACTAGAGCATTCAAAAATACCAGTATACTCAACGCGATTTTTGTTTTTTTCGAATTAGCAAACAATAAAAAGATAGTTGAATAGAGCAACAGGAAGATCAAACCGATATAAGGCGGTACATCTCGCTTATAGTTTGCAAAAGTGAAAAGGATAAAGAAAAAGAAAACAATAAAAGAAATATGCACAAACCGTTTTCTTTTTGATAAATCAGTTGCGGATTCAACTAAAACAGGTAAGTATTTTGCTGTTAGAAAAGCCCAAAAGAATGCATAACCAAACATCCAACGATTCGTGCTATAAGAGAATCCGTTGAAAAGACTACCAAAAAATGGAAAGAATAAAAAAATAGTCAACAAGCTAATGGCTAAAAGATCAAGTCTTGCAAAATTATTTTTTTGCTTAGAACGATATAAAATAACGGATAATACAAAAATGATGATTGGGAAAAAGGCTGTGACAGTTGAGGCTTCTCCTCCGTAAACTGGTGAAATAAAGTTTTTCACAAAATTCAAATAAAATGATTTCGTGTAAAAAGGTAAGAGCGTTGAATGAATCTCCCCGCGTCCAGCATTGAAAAATTGATTAATTACGGGAATGAAAATAACGGAGCCCATCATTATTCCTAATACGTAACTACCAATAGATTTGAATAAAAGAGAAAACAACACTTTATAGTCCTTTAAAGTATAAAGTTCAAAATATCTGTAAACAGCGTATAAAAAGATTAAGATAGAAAGCATATAAAAGAAATAAAAGTTGCTGATAACAGAAATGAAAATCATAAACGTAAAGAGTTTATATCCTCTTTTCTCGAAGATATACTCAAGCCCCAAACATAGCAATGGTAGATAAATCATCGGATTGATGAAGTAAGGGTGTTTCCAAGCAGAACTTAGTACGAAACCAGAGAATACATAAATGAATGTGGCGATAAAAGTTTGATAGTTGGCCATTTTCTTATATCGAAGAAAGATCGATATAGAGATTCCGGAAAAGAAAATGCGTAACATGATTGCTAATGAAAAGGCAAATTCTGCATACTTTGGTTTAGCAAATACTGCTAATAGTGAAAACGGATCACCAATGATATAGTAATGTAATGTTCCTAAAATATCTTGACCATAACCAATACTAAAATCATAAGTTGAGATAGAAAAGTTATGATCAATCAAAATATTTTTGATTATTTCCCGAATATATTCGCCAAAATAAACAAATGAAACAAAGTGTTGGGATTGACCATCCCATAGCTCAACAGGGGCTTTTCCAGCAATAGGCCACCACATATAAAGACTAACGATAACGACCCATAAGCAGATGCTTAAAATAGAATAGTAAGTGAAAGCATCTTTTTTTAACAGTTTTTTCAAAACAAGTTCCTCCGATAATAGATTAAAGAATATATATCAAGTATAGACAATGAGAATTAGGAAAACTAGCATTATTTTAAAATGAGTATCTGAAAATCAAGGGGACATCAATAGTTTGCAAGCTACGCTATTTAGATTATGTTATACTCATGAAGCAAATAAATTGTAACTGATCATAAAGGAGTTAAATAAATATGAGAAACATCAAGTTGACAATCGAATATGACGGAAAAAGATATTCAGGCTGGCAAAGACTTGGAGATGACGATAAAACCATCCAAGGGAAAATCGAAAAAGTGTTGCATCAGATGACAAATGAAGAGATAGAAATTATTGGATCAGGAAGAACAGACGCCGGCACGCATGCGCGAGGACAAGTGGCAAATTTCAAAACAAACACAGAAATTGAGCTGTCAGAAATGATCGACTTTATGAATCGTTACCTTCCGCGAGATATTGTCATCAAAAGAATCGAAGAGATGCCTGAGCGCTTCCATGCAAGATATAATGCGGTGGGCAAAAAATACAGCTATTATGTTTGGAACAACGTGATTCCTTCAGCATTTGAACGAAACCACAGCTTTTATTTTCCTCAAGAGTTGGATATGGATAAGCTGAATGCAGCTTGCGAAAAATTGATGGGTACACATGATTTCATTGGTTTTTCTGCATTGAAAAAATCAAAAAAATCTACGGTACGTACGATTGATGAATTATCTATCGAACGTAAGGGAGAAATGCTTCATTTTACTTTTGTCGGAGACGGATTTCTATATAAAATGGTGCGAATCATCATGGGAACATTACTAGAAATCGGTACAGGTGCCATGCCGATAGAAACAATCGATGAAATATTCGAAAGCAAAGTGCGGCAACATGCAGGAGAAACCGTCCCCGCACAAGGTCTGTTTTTGGATGAAGTTTATTATCGTTCATAAAAAAAGAATCATCTTTACTCGACTTCTGAGAACTGGAAAACATCCCTTTTTTCAGAGGTCGTTTTTTAGTTAAATCAAACCATAGACCATAGAGTATGCTTTTTAAGATAAAGATCATCTTATATCATCTGAAGCCGCTTATCTTCTTTGAATAAATACGATTCAATCGCTTATTTCCTCACTTTATGATAAATTACAGCTAAAGTCACTAGCTTGTCTTCTTCGGAAAGGAGGAGAGTCTATGGATAAGGAACAAGTATTCATTCAAACACTTTATAATCTGATTTTAAATCCGAATACACGAGATTGGGAACGAAAAGTATTGATCCAGACAAAGAATGACATAAGAGAAAATACATCCGTTAAAGAACAGTTATCGAAACTAGAAGCAACACTACGTCCATTAGCTATCCGGATGAACCTAACGCCTGATGTAATGGATTTTTATTTATTGCTTACAGAAGGATTTGACACGCAGCAAAAATATGACTTTTCCAAGCATGCTATGCAAGATGCTGACTATCAAGAACGTGCAGTATTTGCAGGGGGATGTTTCTGGTGCATGGTCGAGCCGTTTGAATCGAAAAAAGGGATCTTATCTGTTTTGTCAGGATACACGGGCGGACATGTTGAAAAACCAAATTATGATCAAGTGAGCGGTGGCTACACAGGTCACATGGAAGCTGTGGAGATCATTTATGATACGAGAGAGATAAGTTATAGCGATTTATTGACAATCTATTGGCAAATAACTGATCCCACAGATGCCTTTGGACAATTTCAAGATAGAGGGAAGCAATACCGTCCGGTGATTTTTTATCAAGACGAACGTCAGAAAGAATTAGCGGAGCAATCGAAACAGGAACTAGTCAGTTCAGGAACGTTCCACCAACCAATCGTCACAAAAATTGAACCAGCTAGTACGTTTTGGCCAGCAGAAAATTATCATCAGCAATTTTACAAAAAACAACCGAAACGCTATAAAAAAATTCAGCAAGCACGTAAGCAATTTCTGATTTATCAACGAATAAAAAACAAATGGTAAAAAAATACAAGAAAAAATCATTTTGACTAACTCCTTTTCTTTAAAATGTAGTAAACTAAAAGCAGAATAAAAGAAAGCGTTTTAAAAGTGGTAAGGAGGAGAAAATTTGTATATTGCAGATAGTGCACGTTATGAAAAAATGGAATATCGTAAATCCGGTCATTCAGGTTTAAAATTACCAATTTTATCTCTCGGATTATGGCAAAATTTTGGAGATTATGATCCTATCCATAACCAAAGAGAGATTTTAAGAGGTGCTTTCGATATGGGAATTACCCATTTCGACCTTGCGAATAATTACGGAGGCCCTGCTGGAGCTGCAGAGAAAAACTTCGGGCGTATTTTTAGAGAAGACTTTCAAGCCTACCGTGATGAACTGATTATTTCTAGCAAAGCAGGTTATCATATGTGGGAAGGTCCATACGGAGAATGGGGCTCGCGTAAATCTATCATTTCAAGTTGTGATCAGAGTCTCCAAAGAATGGGGCTAGATTATGTTGACATCTTCTATCATCATCGTCCAGACCCTGATACACCTTTGGAAGAAACAGCAGAAGCATTGATGCAACTTGTAAGACAAGGAAAAGCATTATATATTGGTATATCCAACTATAATGGAGAAGACACCAAAAAAATGACTGAAATTTTAAAAAGAAAAGAAGCACCGTTCATTATTCATCAGATGCGCTACAATATGTTTTCTCGCGAACTACTAGAAGACGACTTATCTCCAGTATTAGAAGAAGAAGGGCTAGGAGCAATCACGTTCAGCCCGCTTGCCCAAGGTTTGCTGACAAATCGTTATCTGCATGGGATTCCTGAAGATTCTAGAGCACATCGTAAGGAAATACCATTCCTTTCAGAAGAACAAGTTGGATCAACTCTGGAAAAAATCAAAGCACTGCAGACAATCGCCGTATCACGAGGGCAATCATTAGCGCAAATGGCCCTTGCATGGAATTTGCGACAAAAATCTGTTACGAGTGTACTGGTTGGAGCAAGTCGGTTAAGTCAGTTACAAGAAAGTGTTCGAATGATGGATAATTTAGATTTCTCACCAGAAGAAGAATTGAAAATCGACCAAATTCTAGAATAGAAAAGATGTAATCAAATTTTTTATCCATCTATCAAAAAATGAACAAAAAATGTCATCAAGAATCGAATGAAGAACATCTATTATTGAACATCATACGTTTTGTCGTTCAAAATAAAAAGGATCGAAGGCTAGGAGTGAATTTTATCCTAGTCTTTTTTTATGGTAAATAGCTTCGTTTGTATATCCATGAACGGATGAATCGATTTTTTATACAAAAAATCATCAGACGATTCAAACGTGTTATAATAATTACGAAAAAATACATCAGATGAAAAGGAGGTATGTGGTTTGGAAGAAAATAAAACCCTAGTAGAAGTAACCACGGACAAGATCCTTAGATATTTAAAGGAAAAGCAGTTGCAAGTAGGAGATAAGTTGCCGAATGAATATGAGTTGTCCGATTATTTAGAGGTGGGACGCAGCACGGTGCGAGAAGCTGTCCGAGCGCTTGCTTCTAGGAATATTCTTGAAGTTCGGCAAGGGGCGGGGACATTCGTCAGTGATAAGCGAGGGATTGCTAATGATCCGCTCGGTTTTTCTTTGATTGAAGATCAGGACCGGATGATACGAGACTTGTTTGAGCTGAGATATTTATTGGAGCCAAAGATGGCAGGGTTAGCGGCGGAATATGCAACGAAAAATCAAATCAGCCGAATGAAAAGCTTAACGCAAAAGATTGAAACGTCTTTTCGAGAAGGTACACAAGATCATGTTCAATTAGACATCGATTTTCATACGACGATTGCAGAAGCTAGCGGAAACGTAGCGTTACTGCATATCATTCCGATCATTAATGAATCGATTGCTTTATTTAATAAAAATTATGATATCCAGCATTTGAAAATCGAGACGATCGATATCCATACAGAAATCGTTCAGGCTATCGAGAGGCGGAATGTACTTGCGGCATTTGATGCGATGACTGTCCATATGGCAATAAATCGGAGAGAATTACAGAAAATAATTGGGAAGAAAGAAACTAATTGACAGTTCATCTGATGTATTTTATGATAAATACATCAGATGAATTTTTGTTTTATATTTGGTAAAACGGACAAGCAAATAGTTTTTATTCACCGAAATGTAAGCGCTGACTAACAGGCAAAAAGAGATGACGGCAAGGAGAAGAAGTAGGAATGAGGGGATCTGGAATGAGTTTTATGGATAAATTAGCCAATGTTTTAGGGAATGTGGCAACGAGAATCAATAATTTAAGGTATATCATGGTGATAAAAAACGCATTTGCTGCATTGATTCCGGTAATTATTACGGGTGCTTTTGGCACGTTGTTTTCAGCAATGGTCTTTGATTCGGAAAATGGGTTAGCACAGATAAGTTTTTTGCGTTTTTTAGAAGAATTAAAACCTATCGCATCTGCCATCAGCTATGTCACACTAAGTTTCTTGACCATCTATGCTGTTTTTCTGATAGGGATCGAATTAGCAAAGCTGAATAAAGTGAATGGTGTATTCCCTGGTATCATCGCAGTGATGTCTTATTTATCTGTTAATCCAACTGTTTATGAATTAGTGAATGAAAATCAGACTGTTATAGTAGAAAACGTATTGGCTAAACAATATACAGATACGAAAGGGTTATTTTTGGGAATGTTGGTCTCCATCCTTTCCATTGAACTTTATTGCTGGTTGAGGAAACAGAAGAAACTACAGCTGAGAATGCCTGATACCGTGCCAACGAATGTTTCTGCCAGTTTTTCTGCGTTATTTCCCACGATTCTGACAGTATCAGGTATCGCGGCTGCGGGATTTATCATCAAAGAACTTACAGGGATGTACCTTTATGATATCATTTACAATATCGTACAACGCCCATTAGAAGGTGTCGTTCAAGGGCTACCTGGTATCTTGTTACTGATGTTTATTGCACAAGTCTTTTGGGTGATTGGTATCCATGGGAATCAAATGGTGAAACCAATTCGAGAACCGTTGCTTTTAGCGGCAATTGCTGTAAATACGGAAGCTTTTGAAGCTGGAAAAGAAGTACCAAACATTATCACTATGCCATTTTGGGATATGTATATGAGTATGGGCGGGTCTGGGGTCACGATAGGTCTACTGATAGCAGTATTGCTAGTGGGAAAACGAGAAGATATGAAACAAATCACCAAGTTATCTCTTGCTCCTGGGATCTTCAACATCAATGAACCAGTTATTTTTGGTATGCCGATCATGCTGAATCCTATTTTAGCTATCCCGTTTATCTTAACGCCGCTTGTTACAGGAACGATCGGTTATTTTGCAACCGCTTTAGGATTTGCGGCAAAAGCAGTTGTAATGGTTCCTTGGCCGATGCCGCCGATTGTCAATGCTTATCTGGCCACAGCAGGAAATATCGGTGCAGTTATTACGCAACTTGTTTGTATTGTTGTTTCTATTTTGATTTATCTGCCATTCGTAAAAGTAGCAAATCGTGTGGAAAATGATGGGATCTAAAAAAACAGGAGGAAATCATGAAAATTACTATTCCAGAAAATTTTATTCTTGGTGCAGCATCTTCTGCTTGGCAAACGGAAGGTTGGAAAGGAAAAAAAGAAGGACAGGATTCGTTTATAGATAGCTGGTATAAAAATGAACATTTTGTTTGGCATGATGGGTATGGTCCAGCCGTAGCAACTAATTTTATGGAGCAGTACCAACAGGATATAGATTTGATGAAATCCATCCATCTGACACATTATCGGACTTCTATCAATTGGGCTCGTTTTTTCACTGATTACGAGAATTGTATAGTAGATGAAGAATATGCTCAGCATATAAGTGAAATGATCGACTCTTTGATCGAAGCAGACGTAGAACCGATGATTTGTTTAGAACACTACGAAGTCCCTGCTTTTCTTTTGGAAAAATATGATGGTTGGTCTTCAAGAAAAGTGGTTGATTTTTATGCTAAGTACGCAAAGATTGCTTTTGATCGTTACGGTGACAGGGTAAAAAACTGGTTTACATTCAACGAACCAATCGTTCCCCAAACGCGTTGCTATTTGGATGCTGTTCGCTGGCCGCATGAACAAAACACAAAAAAATGGATGATGTGGAATTATCACAAAGTTTTAGCAACGGCTAAAGCTGTAGAAATTTACCATAGTGGCAATTATGGCGGAAGGATTGGCTGTATTTTAAATCCTGAGATGGTCTATGCTCGTTCCAGTTCTCCAGAAGATCAAAAAGCTGCTTATATGTATGATCTGTTTTATAATCGAGTATTTTTTGATCCGATGGTAAAAGGATACTACACAGAAGAGTTCCTGGAGTTGTGTCGAAAACAATCGATTTATTTTGATCCTGCAACAGAGGATTTAGAAACGATCCAACATCATACAGTAGATTTCCTTGGAATCAATCAATATTACCCTAAACGCGTTCGTGCTCCTCGTTATCAATGGAATGAAGAGACACCGTTTCATCCAGAACGATATTATGAAGTCTTTGATTTACCTGGAAAGAAAATGAACAATTCCAGAGGGTGGGAGATCTATCCAAAAATCATGTATGATATAGCTATGTATCTAAAAGAAAATTATCGTAATATTCCTTGGCTGATAACAGAAAACGGTATGGGAAGAGAACATGAAGAACAGTATATGGATGAGAAAGGGATCGTGCAAGATGACTATCGTATCGAATTTATCGGACAGCATTTGCGTTATTTGATCAAAGCAGCAGAAGAAGGTGCCAATTGCGAAGGTTATATGCTATGGGCATTCACTGACTGTGTTTCACCAATGAATGCATTTAAGAATCGATATGGATTAGTTCGAATCGAATTGAACGATGAACGAAGCAGAACACTGAAAAAGTCTGCTTCATGGTATCAGTCTCTGATTGATAAGAGAGAATTAAGCTTACCTGATGAAGCCTATAAATAACTAGAATTTTTTCGAAGATATTGATTCTATTTGCTGGTTATTTGAAATAAAAGAGGTTGTGAAAGAAGCATTTTAACCTCTTATTCAAAAAAGTTGTGACAAAAGATTTGTCATAACTTTTTTTGTGCACGTTAAAAGAAATAAACACAATAAAAAAGAATTTGTGTGTTTAGTGTGCGCTTTCTTTTTTAGTGTGTATGCAACTTGGTATAGACCATAAACGTGATAATATCAACTTTTTAAAGCGCTTTTAAAGTTGGCACACTACTTGCTTTATATACAAGTGTAAGAATAGAAAGGAACGTGTTTAAAATGGAAAAGAGAACAATCATGCTTGTATGTTCAGCTGGAATGAGTACAAGCCTCCTAGTCACAAAAATGCAAAAGGCAGCAGAAGCAAAAGGAATGGAAGCAGATATCTTTGCTGTCTCTGCCTCAGATGCAGATAATCAACTAGAATCTAAAAATGTAGACGTTTTACTTTTAGGTCCGCAAGTACGTTTTATGCAAAATCAATTTGCTGAAAAGCTAGCACCTAAAGGCATTCCTTTAGATGTGATCAATATGGCTGACTATGGCATGATGAATGGTGAAAAAGTACTTGACCAAGCAGAAAAACTAATAAACAAATAATAAAAATATCGGAGGAAACAAGAAATGGAAGATCAAAAAAATCTAGAAGCCATCATGGGTCTGATTATGTTTGGCGGAAATGCAAAAAGCGATGCAATGGAAGCGATTGCTGCGGCGAAAAAAGGAGATTTTACTTTAGCAGAGGAAAAAATCAAAGATGCAGAGGAATCTTTAGTCCAAGCACATCACTCTCAAACAGAGATGCTGACGCAAGAAGCACAAGGAAACCACGTTGAAGTAACACTTTTGACAGTTCACAGTCAAGATCACCTGATGACATCTATTGCTTTTACAGATTTAGCAAAAGAGATCATTGATCTGTATCGTCGGTTGGACGCGTAATCCACAGTAAAGAAAAGAGGGAAGATTTATGGATAAATTTGTTGCATTTATGGAGAAACATTTTATACCTGTCGCATCAAAAATTGGTGCACAACGGCATTTAGTTGCGATTCGAGATTCATTTATGGTGAGTATGCCGTTAATGATTTTAGGAGCATTAGCAGTAATGATCAATAACTTACCGATTCCCGGTTTCCAAGAATTGATGAATTCAATTTTTGGCGGTGAATCATGGAAAGGATTCGGGGCTGCAGCTTGGAACGGCACATTTGCCATTCTTTCTGTCTTGATTGCTTTCTTACTTGCGTATCATTTAGCTAACGGCTACCGAAAAGACGGTGTTTCCGCAGGTGTGATTTCTTTAGGCTCTTTCTTTGCTTTAGGCGGAGCATTAGGTATGAGCTCAAACGGTTTGTTTATTGCTATTATTGTTGGGATTATTTCAACAGAAATCTTTGTACGTTTAAGCGGAAATGAAAAATTGATCATCAAAATGCCTGATGGTGTGCCACCAGCAGTTGCGAAAGCATTTGCTTCATTACTGCCAGCAATGATCACTATCTCTGCCTTTGCTTTAGTTGCTGCAATTTTTGCTGCATTTGGGGTTGATGATATCGTGGGTTCATTCTATACAGTGGTCCAAGAACCATTTATGGGACTTGCGAACTCTTATCCATCTGCATTATTGCTTGCATTTATCACCCCATTCTTATGGTTTTTTGGTTTACACGGGGCGAATATGGTCGATCCTTTGATGCAAACGATCAATGCGCCAGCAATCGAAGCAAATGTCAATGCGATCGCAGCTGGACATAGCGCGCCATTTATCGTGAACAAACCTTTCTTCGACAGCTTTGTCAATTTAGGAGGAACAGGTGCAACATTAGGTTTACTGTTAGCTATTTATTTAGTAGGACGTAAAAACAAACCATATATGGTTGTAACAAACTTGTCGATTGCGCCAGGTGTTTTCAATATCAATGAACCAACGATGTTTGGTTTACCAATCGTATTGAATCCAATTATGTTCATTCCATTTATTTTGACACCAATGGTTTTAGTTAGTGTTGCGTACTTTGCGACTTCTACAGGTTTAGTGCCAGCAGCTACCGTTATGCCACCATGGGTAACGCCACCAATTATTGGCGGTGTATTGGCAACGAAGAGTATTGCAGGTGGTGTACTGGCCGCTGTCAATCTGATCCTTTCTATTTTGATCTATCTGCCGTTCGTCAAGGTAGCTACGATCCAAGAAAGAAGAAAAGAAGCTTTGGATGCTTAATGAATAAAGAAAGCAGAACCGGTTATCTGGTTCTGCTTTTTTTATGAAAACAAGTAATTTAAAACTTAGGATCGAATAATGAATGAGAAAATCGAGGTATATTTGTCTTGGAATTTGTGTATAAATAAAAAATCCCATTCATTCAAAAAAATCGAGCGATTGAAAAGCTATTTGAAATACAAGGTGCTATAATAGACCAAATATGAATGGGAGAGAGTACAAATGGAGAGAAGAACAGTCATAAAATTGCGGGATCGACCGACGTTGATAAAAGAAACAGCCGAATGGTTTGCTTCAAAATGGCATCTGCCAGTTGCTGTTTATGAAGAAAGTATCCAAGCAAGCACGAGAAAAAATGCATCGGTTCCGCAATGGTATGTGGTGTTGGATGAGTGGGGAGAGATTATTGCAGGTGCAGGTGTTGTTGACAATGATTTTCATGATCGAGTAGATTTGACTCCAAATGTCTGTGCGCTGTTTGTTGAAAAAGACTACCGAAACCAACGGATTGCCAAAATGATTTTAGAAACGATCAAGCAAGACTTTGCAGAAATGGGCGTAAAGATGCTTTATCTTGTGACGGACCATACGGATTTTTATGAAAAATACAATTGGCAATTTATCGGGATGGCTCAGGATAATGAAGGAATTCCTGTGCGAGTGTACCAAATGCCGCTGTAAGAGTAGGTACATGAAACAGCATATAGAGAAGGAAACGGAAAAATTGTTCTATACTTAGAAATTTTTTCGAATCGCAGTATGCGAAATATGCACAACACAAGAATAACAAAAAAGCATGGAGAAGGCTAAACGGCCTTCCCATGCTTTTTCCTTGTTCTTTTCTCGTCGTAAATAAAAATGTTCCTAACGATTCTGAGAATAGGACGAATCGTCAAGAAAATAGCACCAGCCAAATAAAAATAGGTGCCATATCGATCGGGGATTTTAGTTAAGGAAGCAAGGCTTCCAAAAATATAGAAAATCCCGGTTAATAAATCGACAGCTAGTGAGATCAATGTGTAACGGTTTTGGAAATAGAAGCGGAAGCGACGCCCTCGTATTTCGATATCTTCTTCTTTTCCTATTTCAATCTCATGGGTATTTCGTTTGATTTTGGGCATAAAGAAAATCACCTGTATTTTTTACTGATTTCAAGGTTTCAAAACAACTTTTATATTTTTATCTTCTTTTTTGTCAAAGATCTCATATGCTTGTGCTGCTTCTTCTAGTGGTAGCGAATGAGTAATGATCTGTGTAGGATCAAATAGTCCTTCTGCAATCATTTCGTAGATTTTCGGCATCAGATGGATAATGGGTGCCTGTCCATGTTTGACCGCAATATCTCGCATGAAAAACTCTTGAAGCGGGTAAGAAGAAGCTGGCGTCATATACACACCAGTTACTTGGACGGTTCCGAATTTTTTGACAGCTTGCGAAGCCATCTGTAAAGGCGAAATCGTGCCGCTTTGTAGGCTCACCAAATTTTTTGCTTTTTCTTTTACAGGCTCTAACCCGTCCATTCCTACACAATCGATGATGACATCGGCACCACCTTTAGCCAACTCATATAATTCCGTTCCAGCTTGTGCTGTGTCTTCTAAGAAATAAGTTTCCACGCCGTTGTAATTAGCCGCTTTATCTAAACGATGTTGTACTGGATCCACTGCAATCACGCGCTCTGCTCCAGCCATTACAGCGAATTTTTGAGCAAATAGACCGACTGGACCAGATCCTAGAATCACAACTGTATCGCCTTTTTTTACGCCTGCATTTTCAACGCTCCAATAAGCTGTAGGCAAAATATCTGATAGAAACAAAACTTTTTCATCAGGAAGATTATTATCTGGAACGACAAACGAAGTAGAGTCTGCATAAGGTACTCTTAGGTATTCTGCTTGCCCACCCCAATGATTGCCATTCAACTTGCCAAATCCGAAAAGCCCACCATATAACTGATCTGGATTTGATTCATCACATTGGCTTTCCATGTGATTCAGGCAGAAATGACAATGACCACAACTGATATTAAAAGGGATAACCACTCGTTGCCCTTTTTTCAATGTTTGAACTTGTGATCCTACTTCTTCAACGATTCCCATAGGTTCGTGACCTACAACATACCCTTTTTCCAAAACTGCTTCACCATGATGGTAAAGATGCAGATCGGATCCGCAAATGGCGGTTGCTGTGATACGGATGATTGCGTCTGTTGGTTCTAATATTCTTGGATCATCTACGTTTCTGATTTCCATTTTTTGTTTTCCTTGCCAAGTGACTGCTTTCATTGGAGATGCTCCTTTCAGATTCACAAAATTGTCTGCATTATTGGTACTACAGATAGTTTCATTCTAAAGGAGTTCTTATCTTTTTGATAATGAAACGCTTTTTTCTCAAAATAAAAATCCTCAAAAAAGCAAGAGTTCCAAATTTTTTTTTTATTAGAAAAAGAAGGTGTGTGCCTTCATTGTATCCTTACGTACAGTAAAGTATAGTTGAACTATTGAATCATTTTAACTATTTAAACAATAACCAATCATCATTCGTTTCAGTGAAAAAACAAATACGAGGAGGCGTAATGAAACAAATTCAAAATAAATGGAATAAACGGATCATTGTTATGATTAGTTCTGTCTGCCTGTTTTGCCTGACTGTTATGCTTTGTTTAATAAGCACCTTGGCAAATCAACATTTTATGTTAGAGCAAAACATGCAATCGGACTATGCGAAAAAAGTAGCTGCTGAGATCAATCAAGAGATCCAAAGCTATCATTATGAGATTGGAGCTCCGGCTGAAGCATTGGAAAAGATTGTTTCTGAAGAACTAGTACAAAAAAATATCGAGCTTTTCATCCGCAACAGATATGAAAAAGAACCAGTAGAACTGATCGGAGAAAAGGAAGTAGAAGAAAAGCTCCAAGAGATAATCAATACATACAAACAAGAAGAAGCAGAGGATGATCCATTTGCTAGTGAAGAAAACAATTTACTCATCTATATGACTTCTGGGATTTTTCGACGAGGAATACAATCAATTTATTTGATGTCGTTCATCGATCAGATATTGACGATACGAGAGCGAATGGTTTCTTTTCTTCCAGTGATTAGTAGTATCTTACTTGTATTGCTGAGCGGAGTGTTTTATTTATACAGAATGTCTTGGAAAAAAGTTCTTTGGTCATTTGCAGTGGTGATTGGAGGAGCAGGCTTCCAATTATTAAGTCTGTCAGTCAGTCTCTATTTGTACGATATGACCAGTCAGTTAGATATTCGAACCCAAGCACTGCAACATTTGTTAGACACATATATTTTGTCATTCATCCAATTTTTTAGTGTAGTGGCAATCGTTGAAGTAGTGATAGCAGCTGGATTATGGTGGATTGGCAAGAGAGTGAATACTGAAAAAATGGTTTTTTCAAAAAGAAACGAATATAAATAACAAGAGGTTGTGACATGAAATCTGTCACAACCTCTTGTTATGAATAAACGGTGTTCCCCTACCAACTCCTCGGTCACAAGTCACAATATTCATAAAACATAGGAAGCTATTTTTTGAAATTGTTCCTTGTGACTCGGAGCTGAACGGTAGGCTCACAACCTCTTGGTAAACGGTGTTCAAAAGCCAGTTTCTCGGTATTAAGCCAAATTTATGCAAAAATGTAGAAAGCCATTTCCCAAAAATTTTTCTTAATACTCGAAACTAAACGACTTTTTCACAACCTCCTGATTATTCAAACATTTTTTTTGCGGCACGAGCTAGAGTAGGGATGTCTTTGTCGTAACGCGGTGTTTTGACAAGACGGGACATAGGGATGCCCGCAAAATGGAAAGCAGCGATTTCTCCAGAACGTACAGCACTTTGTTCAGTAAAGATCATCTGATAAGGCTGCTCAACAAATTCTCCTGTAAAGGCCAGATTGGTTGAATGTTTAGGAATGACTTTTGGTCGATCACTTTTTGCACGGTTATTAAATAATGCGGAAGCATAAGGCATATAGACAGGGATATTATTTATTACGCTGTCGAAAATCTCTGTTTCTTTTTCACGAATATTCACTGGTCCAGGATCTACTTTTGAAAGTTGTCCAATCAGTTCTTCCAACATTTCTTTTCCGTTCATCTTAATATACTGTTTATCCACAAATTCGCCACGTCGTCTTGGATAAAGGAAATAACCCCAAATAACTGTTTCATTTGGTTTTTGAGACGTAAAATGCGGTTGATGATGCACGACGATAGACATATTGACATCTTTTTGGCCTAACGACGTGATCGGTGTGGTTGAAATAAATGAATTCAAGGCATTTCCTGGTTCTTGAGTCGTGATACGGGTGATTTCATTCAACAACAAATGGTTTTTCGTCGTCAGGGTAAAGCTGACCCATTCGCTCGCATCTCGATCCGCGAAAAATTTATCGGGATTTCCTAAGTTATAGAAACGTTCGCTGGCTTTTTTCCAGAGACTAGAAGCTGCACCATAATCCATATTTTCTACAGCTGGTGTTTCGTAATCTCCCAAAGTAGCTGAATCTGTAATGGAACCATTCGTGAAAATGACCGCTGTATCTTCATCTACCGTGACATGTTCCTCTTCCTGAGTCAATGTATTGGTCATTTTCAAACCAGTCACAGTGATTTCATCTTGCATCGGTGTTTCTTTGAATTCCCAGTCAGTGACACGGCGGTTCAAAATGATTTTGCATCCTTGTTCTTTCAAGTACTCGATCAAAGGAAGCATGATACTTTCGTACTGATTGTAACGTGTTCGATTGACGCCCACTAAATGTTCGATTTGAGTGAATTCATAAATCATTTGATGCATATAGCGACGCAATTCTTGAGCAGAACTACGTGTTCTGAAAGCAAATGTTGTTTCCCACATAAACCAGAAGTTTGTTTCAAAAAAGTGTGGATCATCTTTGAAATATTCTTCGATAGTGATATTGTCTAGTTTTTCTTCTTCTGAATCAGGCATGGCAATCAGTTTAGTCAGAAGAATACGGTCCTTGTTGTTGAAGCCCAGTTTTCCGCCGTCAATGATCCCTTTACCACCTTCCATCAAACGTGCTTTGTCAAAGGTACGGTGTTTTGCATCAAAATCTCTTGTATCTTCTTCAGCAGTCATTCCTGGCTCAGTAACAGAAGGTATTCGACTTAATAGATCCATCAAATCTACATAGGTACGGTAATTAAGCATACGACCGCCTCGAGCAATATAGCCTTTTTGGTTTTCTAATGGATGATTTTTATTCCAATATTCATCCACTACAGTGTCGGTCGGTGCACCATCATTTGAACCGTGATCATCCAATGAATAAAAGGTAATCTGATCCCCTTTCCATTTGCCTTCTTGAATCAAATAAACAGCCGCTGCCATATTGGCAATACCGGCACCAATCATTATTGCTTTACTTTTTCTCATTGTGATTCCTCCAATGTCTTCCAAGTATGTCCGTAGTGATTCAACGAAATAGGATGCTAGATGGATTCAAATTCATCATATAAATGACTGTCATCTTCGAATAGCCCTGTTTTTTTTCCTAGATATGCAGCGCCAAGGGCAAGCAAACCTAAACCGATGCCGACTTTGATTAATTTTTTACTCATGAAAAACGCCTCCTTGTTTTCTCTTTCTATATCCAAGGATAGTTCGTTTTTATGAGAATGCCAAATGATAGGGTGAGAAGAAAAAGGAAATTTTGACAAAAAAGAAGAAGTGTCTGAATGCCGTGTAAGAAAACAAGAAAATGGAAGAAGGAAAAAAGTAGAAAAAGACGTACAAAAAATAACAATAAATATTTTTGATGAATGATAAAACAACGTACAAAAAGTCTGAATAGCAGAAAAAAGTGAATCATATTAAAAAAATTATATGATATAATTTTAGTGAAAATGGTTTCCTGTCTGGCAAGAAGATGAAGGGATGATTTTGAAAAGCAAAGCACAAAAAAAGCGCCGAGAACAGCGCTGCTTTAAAAAAGCTGATGACGGACAAAGCCTTATTTTAACTTGCTATATTGATTTGAATGCTACCAATATATTTATTATAGCAAAAATCACAGCTTTTACAATAGGTGTTTTCGTTTTTTCAATTATGATGAGCTGTTGGATGAAAGGATGATTTAGCGCATGAAGAAAGAGTATACGATCGGATTAGATATCGGGACCAATTCCGTCGGGTGGTCCGTATTGACAGATGACTATCGACTGGTTTCCAAAAAGATGAAAGTAGCAGGAAATACAGAAAAGAGTAGCACGAAGAAAAACTTTTGGGGTGTTCGACTTTTTGACGAAGGCCAGACTGCCGAAGCAAGAAGAAGCAAGCGGACTGCGCGCAGGAGGTTAGCGAGACGCAGACAACGAATCCTTGAACTGCAAAAAATATTCGCACCAGAGATTTTAAAAATAGACGAACACTTTTTTGCTCGACTGAATGAAAGTTTTTTAGTCCCAGATGAAAAGAAACAGTCGAGACATCCGGTCTTTGCTACGATCAAGCAAGAAAAAAGCTACCATCAGACTTACCCGACGATCTATCATTTGAGACAAGCGCTAGCTGACTCTTCAGAGAAAGCGGACATCCGTCTCGTTTATTTAGCGATGGCTCATCTCTTGAAATATCGGGGACATTTTTTGATTGAGGGTGAATTAAATACGGAGAATTCTTCAGTGACAGAGACTTTTCGTCAATTTCTGAGCACATATAACCAGCAATTCAGCGAAGCAGGCGACAAACAAACAGAAAAATTAGACGAAGCGGTCGATTGTTCTTTCGTTTTTACAGAAAAGATGTCGAAAACAAAAAAAGCAGAAACGCTCCTGAAATATTTTCCTCATGAAAAATCCAATGGTTATCTCAGTCAATTTATAAAATTAATGGTAGGGAATCAGGGGAATTTCAAAAATGTATTTGGATTAGAAGAAGAAGCAAAACTGCAATTTTCAAAAGAAACATATGAAGAAGACCTTGAAGAATTGTTAGAGAAAATCGGAGATGATTACATCGATCTTTTTGTCCAAGCGAAAAATGTTTATGATGCTGTCTTGTTATCTGAGATTCTTTCTGACAGCACGAAAAATACACGAGCGAAGCTTTCAGCAGGGATGATCAGACGCTATGACGCACATAAAGAAGACTTGGTCCTTCTGAAACGATTTGTGAAAGAGAATCTGCCGAAGAAATATCGCGCCTTTTTTGGGGATAATTCAGTCAACGGATATGCAGGGTATATCGAAGGGCATGCGACACAAGAAGATTTCTATAAATTTGTCAAAAAAGAACTGACAGGTATCCGAGGCAGCGAGGTGTTCCTGACAAAGATCGAACAAGAGAATTTTTTGAGAAAACAGCGCACATTTGATAACGGTGTGATCCCGCATCAGATCCATTTGACCGAGCTGAGAGCAATTATTGCAAACCAGAAAAAGCATTATCCTTTTTTAAAAGAAGAACAAGAAAAGCTGGAAAGTTTATTGACCTTCAAGATACCGTATTATGTTGGTCCGTTAGCAAAAAAACAGGAAAATAGTCCATTTGCGTGGCTTATCAGAAAATCAGAGGAAAAGATCAAACCTTGGAACTTACCTGAAATAGTGGATATGGAGGGCTCTGCTGTCCGGTTTATCGAACGAATGATCAACACAGATATGTACATGCCACACAACAAGGTATTGCCAAAAAACAGCCTGTTGTATCAGAAATTTTCGATCTATAATGAGTTGACTAAAGTAAGATATCAAGACGAACGTGGTCAGATGAACTATTTTTCCAGCATAGAGAAGAAAGAAATCTTTCATGAATTGTTCGAAAAGAATCGAAAGGTAACCAAAAAAGATTTACAAGAATTCTTGTATTTGAAATACGATATCAAACACGCGGAACTGTCCGGCATCGAAAAAGCATTCAACGCTTCCTATACAACGTACCACGATTTTTTGACCATGAGTGAAAATAAAAGAGAAATGGAACAATGGCTGGAAGATCCTGAATTGGCATCAATGTTTGAAGAAATCATCAAAACGCTGACTGTTTTTGAGGATCGGGAAATGATTAAAACAAGGCTGAGTCATCATGAAGCGACTTTAGGTAAACACATAATCAAGAAACTTACAAAAAAACATTACACTGGTTGGGGTAGATTATCGAAAGAACTGATTCAAGGAATCCGAGACAAACAATCGAACAAAACAATCTTAGACTATTTGATCAATGATGACGATTTTCCTCATCATCGAAATCGTAACTTCATGCAGCTGATCAATGATGATAGTTTATCGTTCAAAAAAGAAATCAAAAAAGCACAAATGATCACAGACACAGAAAATCTGGAAGAAATCGTCAAAGAATTAACAGGCAGTCCGGCTATCAAAAAAGGTATCCTCCAAAGTTTGAAGATTGTAGATGAAATCGTTGGCATCATGGGCTATGAACCAGCAAACATCGTGGTCGAGATGGCCAGAGAAAATCAAACGACGGGCAGAGGACTCAAAAGTTCACGGCCGCGGTTGAAAGCTTTGGAAGAATCACTTAAAGATTTCGGCAGTCAATTGCTGAAAGAGTATCCGACCGATAACAGCTCCCTGCAAAAAGACCGATTATATCTCTATTATTTGCAGAATGGTCGAGATATGTATACAGGTGCGCCTTTAGATATCCATCGATTATCAGATTACGATATCGACCATATTATCCCAAGAAGCTTTACGACCGATAACTCAATCGATAACAAAGTTTTAGTTTCCTCAAAAGAAAATCGTCTGAAAAAAGACGATGTACCAAGTGAGAAAGTCGTGAAAAAAATGCGCAGTTTCTGGTACGACCTTTATTCGTCTAAGCTGATCAGTAAAAGAAAACTTGATAATCTGACAAAAATCAAATTGACGGAAGAAGACAAGGCAGGATTCATCAAACGGCAGTTGGTGGAAACGCGTCAGATTACCAAACACGTAGCCGGTATTTTACATCATCGGTTCAATAAAGCAGAAGACACAAATGAACCGATACGTAAAGTTCGGATCATCACGCTCAAATCTGCACTAGTCAGTCAATTCAGAAACCGTTTCGGGATCTATAAAGTACGTGAGATTAATGAATATCATCACGCACATGATGCATATCTGAACGGTGTGATCGCTCTTGCTCTTTTGAAGAAATATCCGCAACTAGCACCGGAATTCGTTTATGGCGAATATCTGAAGTTCAATGCGCATAAAGCAAACAAAGCGACGGTAAAAAAAGAATTTTATTCGAACATCATGAAATTTTTCGAAAGTGACACACCGGTTTGCGATGAAAATGGCGAGATTTTCTGGGACAAATCAAAAAGTATCGCACAGGTAAAAAAAGTCATCAATCACCACCATATGAATATCGTGAAAAAAACAGAAATTCAAAAAGGAGGCTTCTCAAAGGAAACAGTTGAGCCTAAAAAAGATTCTTCTAAGCTGTTACCTCGGAAAAACAACTGGGATCCAGCTAAATACGGCGGGTTAGGTAGCCCAAACGTTGCTTACACAGTCGCTTTCACTTATGAAAAAGGAAAAGCGCGCAAACGGACAAATGCGCTAGAAGGCATCACAATCATGGAGAGAGAAGCATTTGAACAATCCCCCGTTTTATTTTTGAAAAACAAAGGGTACGAACAGGCAGAAATTGAGATGAAATTGCCTAAGTACGCGCTATTTGAACTAGAAAACGGGCGTAAACGAATGGTCGCAAGCAATAAGGAAGCACAAAAAGCCAATTCATTTCTCTTGCCGGAGCATCTAGTCACACTTCTTTATCATGCAAAACAGTACGATGAGATTTCTCATAAAGAAAGTTTTGATTATGTGAATGAACACCACAAGGAGTTTTCAGAAGTGTTTGCCCGTGTCCTCGAATTTGCAGGGAAATATACCTTGGCAGAGAAAAATATTGAGAAACTGGAAAAAATTTACAAAGAAAACCAAACGGATGATCTAGCTAAACTAGCAAGTTCTTTTGTCAATCTCATGCAGTTCAATGCGATGGGCGCACCGGCTGATTTCAAATTTTTTGATGTGACGATCCCGCGAAAAAGGTACACTAGCTTGACTGAAATCTGGCAGTCAACGATTATTCATCAATCAATCACCGGATTATATGAAACTCGTATCAGGATGGGGAAATAAATGGGATGGCGCACAGTAGTGGTCAACACACATTCAAAATTAGCATACGTAAATAATCATTTGATTTTCAAAAATGCTGAAAAAACCGAACGTCTCCATCTGTCAGAAATTGATGTGCTGTTATTGGAAACCACAGATATCACTATCACAACGATGCTCTTGAAACGATTAGTCGATGAGAAAATACTCGTGTTGTTTTGTGATGACAAGCGACTTCCTGTTGCTAAGCTGTTGCCGTTCTACAGTAGACATGACAGCAGTTTGCAGTTAACGCGACAATTGGCGTGGTCTCCTGAAAAAAAGGGGCAGGTATGGACAGCAATTATTTCCCAGAAAATCCAGAACCAAAGCAATTTCTTGCAAAAGCAATTATTTACTGAAAAAGCAGAGTCAATACAAGAATTGCACGAAGGTTTACTTGAATTTGACCCAACGAATCGCGAAGGCCATGCTGCAAGAATCTATTTTCAAACATTGTTCGGCACGAAGTTTACTCGTGAAGAAAACAATGAGATCAATGCAGGATTAGATTACGGATATACACTGTTGTTGAGCATGTTTGCCCGAGAAATCGTCAAAAATGGTTGCATGACACAATTTGGATTGAAACATGCGAATCAATTCAATGATTTTAATTTGGCTAGTGATTTCATGGAACCATTCCGACCGGTCATAGACGAGATTGTTTATCGCTACCGCAACTGCGAATTTCCTGTGATCAAGCGGCGTTTGTTTGATTTATTTACCAATAAATACAGTTATGGAAAAAAAGAAATGTTTCTTACCAACATCGTATCGGATTATACGAGTAAAGTAATCAAAGTATTGAATAACGAGACGGAAGGAGTCCCTCAATTTCGGATATGAGTTATCGTTATATGAGAATGATTTTAATGTTTGATATGCCTACTGAAACAGCCGATGAACGAAAAGCATACAGGAAATTCAGAAAATTTTTATTGAGCGAAGGATTCATCATGCATCAGTTTTCCGTGTACAGTAAATTGTTGCTGAATCCTACAGCTAGCCAAGCGATGCTGAAACGATTAAAAAGCAATAACCCTAAAAAAGGATTTGTCACACTACTCACGGTAACGGAAAAACAATTCGCGCGTATGGTTTATTTGAGCGGGGAAAGAGATACAAGTGTGGCTAATTCGGATAAGCGAGTCATTTATCTAGGGGAGGACGAAGATGCTGAATCTTAATTTTCCATTATTGGAACAGCCTCTGTCACTGGAAAAAGCTACATTTTTAATCGTAGAAGATGTCACTGTGTTTGCAAAAATCGTGAAATGGTTCTATCAGTACAGTGAATCCCATGAACTAAAGCTGTTCAACGATAAATACAAAGAATTAAAAGAGTCAGATTTACTGATTATCACAGATGTTTTAGGTTTTGACATCAATTCGGCATCGACTTTAAAATTGATCTACGCAGATTTGGAGCGCCAGCTCAATGAAAAAGTAGAAGTGAAATCAATGATTGATAAACTGACAGCGACAATCAGTGAGCTGATCGGGTACGAGTTGTTGGATCACGAACTCGATTTAGAAGGAGACGAGATCACGGTCTTGGAATTATTCAAAGCATTGGGTATCAAGATCGAGACAAGAAGTGATACTATTTTTGAGAAATTACTTGAGTTGCTTCAGGTTTATAAATACTTGTCTAAGAAAAAATTATTGGTTTTGATCAATGTGTGTTCCTATCTCACGGAAGAAGAAATAAGCGAAGTGCAAGATTATATTTCGTTATATCATATGGAAGTGCTATTTGTAGAGCCGCGTTCGATCAAAGGGATAAAACAATTTGTCTTGGATAAAGACTATTTCTTGAACTTGGAAAACATGGTATAATGGTAAAAAAGAGAAGCGTTCAAAGCTGAAGTTTTGTTATGAACGAGTAGCGTGATTATGAAACATTGACGGAAAAATTTTTTCTGCGAGGTTTTAGAGCTATGCTGATTTGAATGCTTCCAAAACAATACCAACTGACGTAGCGCCAACTACAGAGTTTTAGAGCTATGCTGATTTGAATGCTTCCAAAACAATAACAAATAGTTGTTCAAACTCTTTCTTGTTTTAGAGCTATGCTGATTTGAATGCTTCCAAAACTGCCATGCTTTTTGCTTGTCAATATGTTGTGTTTTAGAGCTATGCTGATTTGAATGCTTCCAAAACATTCAATAGCGGAAATCAATTTCATGGTGTGTTTTAGAGCTATGCTGATTTGAATGCTTCCAAAACAAAGGAGCAATTGAAAAAGGAAACGGCGCGGTTTTAGAGCTATGCTGATTTGAATACTACTCTAGAAAAACAGCCTTGCACTTATCGAAAGAGGATTAGTGTCAAGGGTGTTTTTCATATGAGTGGACGGAATTATCTGTTTTCTTTTACAATTGATAATAGATACTTTGCTGTATAGTCAGTAGCTGATATAAAAGTATCGGCTCTTAAATGGAAAAAAGATAGGTGGCGACGCAATGTTTAACACACAATTGATCGGTTATTTAGAATGGATCATTGCTATTTTAAATATTTGTTCTATCGGTATCTTAATTGCTGGGATCGTTCTTGTTCTATTCAAACTTTTTGATTGGTCTCATGTCAAGAAAAACTATGCAGAACGTAATGCTCGTAATGCAGATACAAGAAAACTGTTAGCAAGTTATATTTTGTTAAGCTTGGAAGTACTAGTCGTTGCTGATATCATCGAGTCAGTTATCAAGCCGACTTGGACAGATATTTTGAAGCTTGCACTTATTATTATCATTCGAACAGTCATTTCTTATTTCTTGAATCAGGAAATAGAAGACAAAGAGAAACAAAGAAGAGGAGAGGTAGGATGACGACAGAGTTGATGCAGTTTCTTCTTCCATATTTTGAAAAACTTGTACTGGGACTTGATATTTTTGCTATCTGTTTATTGATTTGGGGAGTTTGTCTGTCGATTAAGGATTTCTTGAAATACTTATTTGTCCATACAGAAGCGAAAAACGACCGAGTCAGCGAGAACAATGCTATTAAAAAGATGTTAGGAGGCTATATACTTCTAAGTTTGGAAATTCTTGTTTCAGCTGGAATCATCGAATCGATTATCAAGCCTACTTTGCAGGATATTTTCCAACTAGCTGCATTGGTAGTTATCCGAACGATCATTTCTTATTTTTTAAATAAAGAAATCGGGCCAGTAGACGTTCCAAATAAGTGAGGTTATGAGCCCGCCGTTTATCGAGAGGTTGTTAAGAAGTGGGCAGATTCAAGGAATGAGAAGAAATTTACGAAAATTTCGGCTTATTTCCGAAGAAGTTACTTTTGGAATATTGTTTACTCAGAATAAGAGGCTGTGACACAATGTTTGTCACAGCCTCTTATTTATTTTGCACAGCTGAAACGATTGCTCGTTCGATCGTATTGATTGAAATAGGAATAATATTCTCATATTGGACTGCATCCGGTGTATATAATGTACGTTCACATAACACTCGGTTCGAGGATTGCTGTGCATACTTCTTTATATCAGATATACTTGCATAAATTGTTGGTGCAACTTGAAAATCAAAAGTAGTTACAGCTTCCAAGGCTTCCCGATAAATCAGATAATGAACATCCGAATTTGTGACGATATAGATAGTCAGACGTTCTTTTGTCAGACGGAGAATTCCACTTAATTCGATGACAAAAGCTCGCATGCAATTAGGATTAAACCGTAGATCATAAGGTAGTCGTTTGGCCCAACTGGAAAAAAGAGTTTGGACTTCTTTATACAAATTTGTCTGTTCCTCATTTAGAAGATAAAATTTTTCTGGCATGAATAATTGATAGTTATCCCAAGCCGAACGCATCAGATGAATCAGCGCACGTTCAAATGGCTGATTCCCGAATAATTCTTGATGGAAATGAGTTTCAAAAGTAGCAACTAGTTCTTTTATTTCGGGAGTATTGTCAATAAACACTTGGTGTAGCTGTTGAAAATCTTCCGCAATCAACTGATAAGAATGGCAACCATAATTACAAAGATTGAACAGTGTCAAAATAAAGGCAAATTCTTCTTTTTTATAATAGGTTTGGAAATCAGTGGTTTCCCATGCTGACTCGACATAATTGTAAATAGGACGTTTTTTGATTTCTTCGATAAATGTTGGATCTATTGTCACAGTACATAACTGTTGGCGTAAGAAACTAATAGCAAAACCAATCGATAAGATTTCTTTATTTTCTTTATCATAAAATCTACCGCTATTCTCCGTTACAGATTCAATGAAACGATCCGCACGTTCAAAAAATGATTCAGGTAGCTCCCAGGACTTAAAGCTGCCTAAACGATAAGCCACATTAAGAAGCAACAGACGTCTTTCCATTTCAGTGAATCGAGGGGAGTAGCGGTCGATTTCGATCCCACAATCATGAAAATAAGCCAATACTTGTTTTTTTAAGGAGTAAGCTTTGCTGACAGAGATGAATTCACACTCAGTTAGTTGGAGATAATCAGGTTCATTTTCTTCCAAATAAAGCAGGCAAGTTTTTAAAAACAACGAATTTTGGGTCAATTGCTGCATGATCTTACATCGAGGTATATGTTCTGAAAAATATAAAGTGTAACAATCTTTTTCTCGATGCGTATAAACAATTTGTTCTTCAAATTCTTTTTTTATGTTATTGATATCATTGAGTAAAGTGGTTTTGCAAACATGTAGAAGATAGGAGAGCTTTTCTAGATTGACTTCTTTATTTACATAGAATTGCCCACATAAAAACAGCTGTCTCAAAATATTCTTCTCAATATATTCTTCAATCATAGTAAAGCCTCCATCTTGTATTTTTTTGCACAATATGGAAAATATTATGACATGTTTTCTTTTTGAAATCATCAGTTAATTTCTGAAAAAGCCTGTAAATTCCGTTAATAAAAGATTTTTATGTTATAAAAATTGAAAAATAAATATTTTCATTAGAAAATAGATTGTGAATTTTTAACAATTAAACGGAATGCAAATACAGTTGATGAATGAATGATAGTCATTTAAGTTATTTGTTCGTTTTTTTTAGACTATCCATTTTAGAAGTCTGATTTATTAAAAAATTGTTCGTTTTTCCACGTTTAATTATCAGAAAAATCCGACTTTATTTATTTTTGTTTGAAATATTCTACGTGAATCTGATGTTATAAAAAAAATTTTCTCATTTTTGGCGCTATAGTGAAGTGGTGTTACAGATAAGTACATGTATCTGCGAGACATTGACCAACGAAATATGGAGGGAAGAAACATAATGGAAAATAGACAACTGGTTATTCTGGCAAATTAGTTGTATTCCCCCTGTTTTCCATCTATTTTTCCCACGAGATAAGTGCCGTTATCCTATAAGAGGCAACAAGCGACAATCTAATATTTATGTTTTTTGCTCGGCAAAACGAATTATTTCAGACTTCCCTGAAATAATCGATACGCCTGAAAAATCTTCCTACGTATAATAAAAGTATCAATTAAGTAGGAGGAGATAGGATGAACTGGTACAAATTGACGGTAGAAGATACATTGAAAAACCATCAAACATCAACAGAAGGGTTGTCGCAAGAAGAACGGCAGAAACGCCTGACTGATCAAGGATATAATGAGATAGAAGCAAGACAGCAGACAAAACGATGGAAAAAAATAGCAAAACACTTTACTGATCTGCTGATGATCGTGTTGATCATTGCCTCTTTTTTGAAATTTGCTTCGAGCGAATACATCGAAGGAAGTATTATTTTATTCGTAGTGATCGTCAACGGACTCGTTAGTTATTGGCAAGAAAGAAAAGCAGAAGAATCGTTGAATGGTTTGAAGCAGCTGATGGGACAAGAAGCGATAGTACTATCGAACGGGATGCAAGTAAAAATCCCTGCGAAAGAACTAGTAAAAGGAGATGTCATTGTCTTACGTGCCGGATATGTCGTTCCAGCAGATGTTCGGTTGATCGAAGTACATGATCTACTAGTAGAAGAATCGATTTTGACGGGAGAATCAGAAGCATCTGAAAAAAATCATTCCGTTTTGGCAGCAGAAGAATCAATCGGTGACCAGAAAAATATGGCTTTTTCAGGAACACTTGTACAATTTGGTTCTGCAGTCGGTGTCGTTGTAGAAACAGGAAACACGACAGAAATCGGTAAAATCAATCAAGCACTGCAATCGGTCGAACAACAAACGACGCCTCTGATCAAAAAGATCAACCGATTGAACAAACAAATTTTTCAAGGCATTCTTTGTTTAATCTTGTTCTTAGTTGTTTTTACAACATTCCGCTATGGCATGGATTGGCATATCCTTCTTTCAGCTATGATCGCTTTGGTGGTGTCAATGGTACCCGAAGGATTACCAGCTGTTTTGACCATGATCCTATCCGTTGGAGTACATGAAATGGCAAAAGAAAAGGCGATCATCAAAGGACTTCCTTCGGTAGAAACATTAGGTTCTATGACAGTGATCTGTTCAGATAAGACAGGGACATTGACAAAAAATGAAATGACAGTTGTGGATGTAGCAGCAAAAGAAGAAACTCGCGTACTGTCTATTATGAAAAATTGTCAGGAATTAAAGACGAAAGAAGAACAGAAAATAGAAAATTTAAGTGGCAATCCGACAGAACTTGCACTGATTCGACACACAGAAACAGCCAATCTGCCTTTGAAAAAAATAGAAGCAAAGATTCCGTTCAGCTCTGAATACAAATATATGGCAACGATGCATACGGAGGAAAAAGGAACGGTGATTTACGTCAAAGGTGCGCCAGAAGTATTATTGGCTAAATCAACTCTTTCTTATTCAGAACAAGAAGCATGGGGTCAAACAGCCACAGCGTTTGCGAAAAAAGGTCAGCGTGTTTTAGGATTTGCTTACAAAAAAGTAGATTCGAAACAGGAACTCACGCATGAGTCTTTAACCCAATTAACTTTTGCAGGGATTGCCGGGTTGATTGATCCGCCAAAAGAAAGTGCAGTCAAAGCTGTAAAGGAATGCCAACAAGCAGGGATCTCAGTGAAAATGATTACAGGGGATCACAAAGATACAGCAAAAGCAATCGCGGAACAAATTGGCTTAAAACATACTGCTAAAGTTTTAGAAGGAATCGATTTGGATCTTATGTCTGAAGAAGAGTTGACTCGACAAGTACCAAAAGTCGATGTCTTTGCTCGAACGACACCAGAACACAAACTGCGAATCGTGAAAGCTTTGCAGAAAAATGGAGAAATCGTCGGAATGACCGGAGACGGCGTAAATGATGCACCTGCTTTGAAAAGAGCCGATATAGGAATCGCTATGGGAATCAAAGGTAGTGAAGTAAGCAAACAGGCAGCTGATATGGTTTTAGGAGATGATAATTTCCATACGATTGCAAAAGCCGTAAAAGAAGGTCGGCGCATTTTGGATAACTTGCAAAAGACCATCAATTTCTTCTTACCAACTGCATTAGCTCAAGGATTGATTTTGATTTGGGCGCTGATACTGAATCGCCCGCTACCTTTGTCCCCAGTACAGATTTTATGGGTCAATATGGTAACGACAATCACTTTATCTTATGCATTAGGGTTCGAGTCGCCAGATCCAGAAATCATGAAGCGTCCACCGAGAGATCCAAAGCAAGGAATCCTATCTGGTTATCATTTGTTTCGGATCATCTATGTCGCACTACTGATCATGGTTCCTGCCTATTTATTGGCTATGCAATTTGAAGGGCAAAGCTTACAGCAAACCATTCTTCTGCAAAATATCGTCTTAGCTCAAGCTGTTTACATGATCAATTGCAGAGAGTTGTCCAAGCCGTCACTGAACCAAGGTCTTTTGCAAAACAAATCGCTTTTTCTTTCATTAGGTATCCTTGCTTTATTGCAGGGGATGGTTATTTTTCTGCCAATCGGTCAGCAGCTGATCGGTACAGTAAGTTTAACGATGACACAACAGTTATTGATTGGGGCAAATGTGATTCTTCTATTCTTAGTTGTAGAAATAGAAAAAGGGATCATGAATAAACTGTTTCGCAAAAAAGAAAAAACAGCTAGAGAATTCAGTCGCTAGCCGTTACTATAAAAAAGTTTTGAAAGTGAGTTCAGTCAAACGATTGAGCTCATTTTTCGTTGGAATAGAAGAAATGTATACAATAGGGATATCTAGAGAATCCAACGGGAAATTGGAAATCAAGATATCTGTTTTTTCAAAAGAAATAGTGGAAAGATCGGTTAGTTCGATAGGTAAGAAGCAGACACGTTTTCCCAAGTAATCTTTTAATTCCTGCTGCAAGAACGCCTTCCATGAAGGTTCTCCTTGGAAAATAAAATAGACATTGAACAAATTCGGTTTGATAGAAAAAATCGTTTGTTGGATCAGTAAAGACAAGAGTTGAAGAAAGTAATTTGGTTCATTGATTTCCATTTCTTTTTTTAGATCGTTCAGTAAATTCTCTTTCTGCTGATACAAGTGTGCATATTGCTGATCATACGTCTCTAAAAAACGATGGTATTGGCGTTCCAAAGGTTCGATCAGTATTGGCGATTCATGATATTTTAATACGAGGAGAGCCAAGTTATCAGTCAGAGATGTTTTTTTTAGTTGATCAAGAGACAGCTCTGAAGCTAGTTCCTCTACAAACGTTTCGAGGACCTCTAAAAATGGAGAATGATGCAGGCAGCGAGCGATTTCTTGTCCATAGTTATTGTTGTAATTCCAACTTTCCAGAAAGCAGAAAGAAGCAAAAGAAAGCTCAGTGTCTTTAAGGTAAATACCTTCCTTTAAATACAATTTTTTCAATGCAGAGTCATACAGGGAGGAGAGTGTGCTGTTGATATGGATAGAAGAATCTAACCGGCAATTCGCTTTTATACGGATCGTATTGATAAAGAACCAACATGTTCCGAAAATCTCTTCTGTTTCAACAGCTAGTTCAGTTTGACTGAGGTTTCTTAAAAATTGAAAATAATGGGATTCATGGATTGAATAATCCTCGAAAAAATAGTTGTTATGAGTGAAAGGAATCAGCAATCGATGATAGAAAGTACGAATCGCACGCTCTTTTCCAAGAATACAAGCTGTATATTTCGTCAAATCGATCTGCAAGTCGTAACTTGCTAAACGCTGATTGATTTTAGTCACATGTCTTTTCAATGTCCCATAAGAAAGCCCATGATCCGCTAGAAAATCAGGGACAGCAACTTTTTTTGTAAAAAGCAGATTTTTCAGCAGTTCGACACTGACTGATTGTTTGAAAAAAATCTCCCAAAGGTCATTTGTTAATAAATTTTGCTGGTTTTGCAAACTGATTCCTGCTTGATCGCTGAAGATGTCCCAGCCTTCGGGCAGATGAGAGCGAATAGATTGAAGGTCAGAAAAAATCGTTCGTTCGGTTGTCCCTATGATTTCAGCTAATTCATTTACGGTTATCTTTGTATGATTCAGCAATTGTTCGACTAAAGAAACATGACGTCGAATATCTTTTTCGGTAATGATTTTTTTCATTAGTGAATACATAAACCAGGCTCCCTTCTATTCTAAGAATACGGAGAAAATAAACGGTGGTCAAGTTTCATCTGATCTTTCAACCAGTATTCATTTTTCTATTCTTACGTGGTATGTTTGAATAAAGAGAATCAATAAGAAAGAGATGGAAGCAGATGCTAACGGAAAAAGAACTAATCGATCACATCGATGAAACATACAATTTGTCTCCAGAATATATTTTTAAAAAATTCCCTGATTATTGCGTATTCAGACATCAAAAAAGCAAAAAATGGTTTGGGGTCCTGATGTCTGTTCCAGAAGAAAAAATCTATGATGATGCAAGTGACCATAGGATCATCGATATCCTTGATTTGAAGGTCGATCCTGAACTTGGCGGTATTTTGCGAGGAAAAGAGGGGTATTTTCCAGCCTATCACATGAATAAAGAACATTGGATCTCTGTTGATCTACGTAAAATAGAAAAACTAGATGAACTAGCAGGTTTGATTGATGAAAGTTTCAAATCAACGCAATGAATGTATAGGACAATAGAGAAGAGGTTGTGACAGAAGTGTTTAGCTTCAAGAAATAAGAAGGAATTTACGAAAATAGCTTCTCAAATTTTTGGGAAATTTGGGCTTA
Source organism: Enterococcus sp. 10F3_DIV0382 (assembly GCF_002140245.1). NCBI lineage: Bacteria > Bacillati > Bacillota > Bacilli > Lactobacillales > Enterococcaceae > Enterococcus > Enterococcus sp. 10F3_DIV0382. The sequence goes on from NZ_NGMF01000001.1 coordinate 607,344, forward strand.
TTTCTGAAGAAGTTACTTCTGGAACACCGTTTGTTCGAAAAAAAGAGCTGCGACAAGAATTTTGTCACAGCTCTTTTCTTTTTATTTTCCTAAATAAAATTCTCGCATCGTTTTTGCAATCATTTTGATCAAAGGATGATCTTCTGTGAAGCTAGAAGATAAATAAATTGTTCGTGTCAAGGGCAAATCTTTGATTTCCCGCAAGACGAAAGGATCATTTTTATCGTAAGACCAAGAAACTTTTGGGAAAAAGCTAACAGCTAAGCCTTGCTTGACAATAGAACGTAATGTCGCAGGATCATCTGTCGTCGAACTGATCGTCAATTCGATACTTTTCGCTTCAAGTGCTGCATCCAGTGTATGACGGAAGGCATTGCTCTTTGACAGCATCAAGATGGGGGTGCGTTGGATATCTTCTAATTGCAGATGTTCTTTTTTCGCAAGAGGATGTTTCTTAGGAATGGCTACATAAACAGGTTCTTTCATGATAGGAATATTGGTCATGCCAGGCTTCATCTCCGAAGTGATGTACAGTACAGGGTCGGTAATATCATCTGGTAAATGATGTTGCATGATCGTTAATTGGATATCAGGATGCTTTTCCATAAAAATTCGGACCAAGTTCGGAATAGAAACAGAGGCTACCTCTAAATACAAAATGACGGAAGTAACGATCTTCTCATTGACCGAAGACAATAATTTGATTCCTTCTTCTAATGTGTCTAATGTTTTGACTGCATATGGATAGAATTCTTCTGCATAAACAGTTGTCTCAATGTTTCTACCGCTATGGTAAAACAAAGGGACTCCTAATTCGTTTTCCAAATGTTTGATCGCACGGCTCAAGGCAGGTTGAGAAATAAATAATTCTTTGGCTGCTTGGGTGACATTTTTTGTTTCGAACACTTTTTTAAAATACTGTAGATGAAGCAATTTCATAATTATCCATCCCATCCATACCTTTTTGTTATGGTTTTTTCTTTTTTTGGCATTTTTTATTATAGCAGAAATTGACTAAGATAGCAGTGGAAAAAGTAAGTGCTAAGGAGGCGAGGCTCATGAGTACAGGTTTCTTATTTCCTGGGCAAGGCAGTCAGAAGTTAGGGATGTTAGCGGATATCCCTGAAATGTACATGGAACGTTTAGAAAATGTGACGGGGTATCGGTTAGTTGATAAAGAAGAAAACTATCAAGATACGGTTTTTATCCAGCTAGCATTACTGACAAAAGCAGTATTTTATTTAGATGAAATGGAAAAAAACGGTATTCAGCCTGATATTGTAGCAGGACATTCGATCGGTGCTTTTTGTGCAGCTGTTGCTTGTCGATCTTTGACATTTGAAAATGCAGCGGAACTAGTCTATCACCGCGCAGTCTTAATGAAAGAAGCTTATCCAAGCGGTTATGCAATGGGCGTAGTAGTAGGTGTGACGAGAAGCGAAGCAGAGGAAATTGTAGCAAAAACATTTGATCCTGACCACCCAGTTTATTTGTCAAATGAAAATTGTCCCATGCAACATACGTTATCTGGGAGTATCGAAGGTTTATCCGTTACGTTGGCAGAAGCCAAACGGCACCAAGCGCAAACAGCGAAGCTGCTGAAAGTTCCTGTGCCATCTCACTGTCTCTTGATGAATGATACGGTCAAGAAATTCAAGCCGTATATGCAGTCTGTCCATCTATCTGATGCTAGATGTTTGTATATAAAAAATACGGATGGAAGAGCCACTCAGGACGCAGAAGAGATTCGTAAAGATTTGTTGGAAAACCTAGCTTTCCCTGTGCAATGGAACCAAATGATGGACTTGGCAAAAGAATTAGGAATGGATCTGACGATTGAATTTCCCCCCGGCAATACTTTGACAAAGCTGATTCATACAAAATTTGGTGTAGATAAAGGGATCCGTACGATCAATCTAGACCAACATGGTATTGATGACGCCACGTTTCTATATCAAAAATGGAGATGACTAATTATGGAAAAACCAAACCGCAACTGGGCTTCTAAACGCGAAAAAAAAGCGCAGCGATTGGAAAAAATCAGCAACTTGCTCAATGGCAAGTATGTAGAAACTGAAAAAATCGTAGAAGTGATGGAAAAACTGATTGCTCCCGGCGACAAAGTTGTATTAGAAGGCGACAATCAAAAACAAGCAAGTTTTCTTTCAGAAAGTCTTGAAAAAGTAGATGCAGAAAAAGTGAATGATCTGCATTTGATTATGTCTAGTATCTCACGACCAGAACATTTGAATATTTTTGAAAAAGGAATCGCAAGTAAAATCGATTTTTCTTATGCAGGTGCACAAAGCTTGCGTGTCGCCCAAATGATTGAAGACGGCACAATGAAATTAGGTGATATCCATACTTATTTGGAACTTTATGGACGCTTATTCATCGATTTGATTCCAAATGTCGTTTTAGTAGCTGCAGATAAAGCAGACAAAGACGGCAACTTGTATACAGGTTTCAATACAGAAGAAACACCAACAATCGTCGAAGCCGCAGCTTTCAAAGATGGTATCGTGATCGTTCAAGTCAATGAAGTCGTTGATAAACTTCCTCGTGTCGATATTCCTGGAGACTGGGTAGATGTTGTTGTAAAAGCAGATCAACCTTATCAATTAGAAGCACTATTTACGCGCGATCCTCAAAACATCACAGAATTGCAAATCCTAATGGCGATGATGGCAATCAAAGGAATCTACGCAGAACACGGCGTACAATCTTTGAATCATGGTATTGGATTCAATACAGCAGCTATCGAATTGTTATTGCCAACTTATGGCGAATCACTAGGGTTGAAAGGGAAAATCGCGAAGAACTGGGTATTGAACCCACATCCAACGATGATTCCAGCTATCGAATCAGGTTGGGTTGAAAGCATCCATAGTTTCGGTGGCGAAGTCGGTATGGAAAAATATATTGCTGCTCGTCCAGATGTATTCTTTGTCGGAAAAGACGGCACGATGCGTAGTAACCGAACATTATCACAAGCTGCAGGACAATATGCCATCGATATGTTTATCGGTTCAACCTTGCAACTAGACTATGAAGGAAATTCTTCGACCGTAACAAAAGGACGTCTATCTGGCTTTGGCGGTGCGCCTAACATGGGACATAATCCTGGCGGTCGTCGTCATTCTACACCAGCATGGCAATCACTTCGCAACAATGATGATCCATTAGGGAAAGGACAAAAATTAGTTGTTCAAATGGTGGAAACATATGGTTCAAATAAAAAACCAGTCTTTGTCGAAGAATTAGATGCACTAGCTGTTCAAAAACAAGCAGGCTTAGCCAATGCACCAGTGATGATCTATAGCGAAGACACCACACATATCGTGACAGAAGAAGGAATTGCTTATTTGTACAAAGCAAAAACAAAAGAAGAACGCCAAGCAGCAATTGCAGCAATCGGCGGTGTTACACCTCTTGGAATGACAAGTACGAAAGAATCACTAGACCGTTTGCGCGATGCCGGCATCGTGAAATTGCCAGAAGATCTAGGCATCAAACGTAGTGAAGCGAAACGTTCATTATTAGCTGCACAAACCATCGATGATTTGATCGAATGGTCAGATGGCCTGTATGAGCCGCCAATGAAATTCAGAACTTGGTCATAAAATTGGCGAGAAAAACCTTTTGTCGCCATTTACCCAGGTGGAAGAAGAAAGACGAATAAGCAGAACGTGTATGCTCTGTTTTACAAAAAGGGGAGAGATCCATGGAACAATTAGCTTATAAATATCCAACGAAACAGCCGATCAATAAGAAAATCCATGTAGGAGTGGTCGGTTCAGGTGATTTGGAAATCTTGATGTTTCCAACAGAAAAAAAAGAATCTACTGTAAAAATCTGTACAGGAAGCGATGGCTTCGGCGAAGTATGGAACAACGTATTAACGAGATTTTTTGATCGTTATCCAATTTCAGCAGATATCGTGATCAATGACTTCGGTGCTACACCAGGAGTTGTGTACCTACGATTGACGCAAGCAATGGAGGAACTTTCAGATGAAAAATAGTTTTGTAGAATTAAACGCCAGAGAACGAGTGAACGCTCTACTTGACAATGGACGTGAATTGATTGATCCATTCGATCAAATCATCGCGCCAAGTTTGCCGGCACAAGGAATCGTCCCTGAAAGTGATGACGGGATTGTTGTCAGCCGTGGCACGATCAATGGCAAACAAGCAGTAGTAATCGCTATGGAAGGAAAATTCCAAGGTGGCGGTATCGGTGAAGTTTCCGGTGCAAAAATCGTTGCTGCACTCGAACATGTATTAGAAGAAAACAAAAAAGGAAATGAAATTTTTCCAGTCATCGTACTAGATACAGGCGGTGTTCGTCTGCAAGAAGCGAACTACGGACTGTTATCTATTTCAGAAATCGGAAATGTAATCATTGCTTTGAAACAATATGTACCAGTCATCGGTTTGATTCCAGGACGTGTAGGATCATTTGGCGGTATGTCGATTACTTCAGCATTGATGAGTTATTTGATCGCAACAAAAAAAGCGAGAGTCGGTTTGAATGGTCCAGAAGTTATTGAGCAAGAAGCAGGTGTTCGAGAATTTGATTCTAGTGACAAAGACTTGATTTGGAATACATTAGGATCTCGTCAACGGGTAGAATCAAAAATCATTGATGAACTAGTGACTGATAGTGTAGAAGCAATCAAAGCTGCTGTCATCGCAGCAATGGACGAACGAAAAGACACGCATCGCAGTGAAAGCTCAGCATTTTATTTATCATTACTTGATTCTTTGGATCTTTCAAAACCAATGAGCATTGACGATTACAATGAAGCAATTGCTAACCATCAAGCAAAATCAATGGACTTACCAGAAGTAGCAGAAGGAAATGAACCAGCTGCAACAAGTGTTGGTTACGATTGGTTTGCGGCACTAACTGGCATGAAAAATCCAGCTTCTTCTATTAGTACTGTGTATTATGGCAAATCAAGTAAATTCGTAGAAGAAGCCATCGTGACATCGATCGTACCTGATCCTAAAAACCCGATGTACCGTGTACGAAACGGTGAAGTTGGTTTAGTTGAAGGTTTCCGCATGGGACAAATTTTAACTCATGTTTACGAAGAAGATAAAGATAAAAAAGTGAAACGGCCAATCGTCGTTGTGATCGATGTACCAAGCCAAGCATACGGTTATAACGAAGAATTGATCGGTATCCATGTGGCTTTGGCTAATAGTGCTGCTGCTTATGCAAAACTCCGTCAAGCTGGACATCCAGTTATTGGATTGATTGCAGGAAATGCTATTTCAGGTGCGTTTTTAGCACATGGATTACAATCAAGCCGCTTGATTGCTTTAAATAATAAAGAAATCACTGTCCAAGCGATGTCTAAAGAAAGTGCTGCACGTGTGACAAAACGTTCGGTTGCTGAAATCGAAGCAGCTGCTGAAAAAGTTCCAGCTATCGCTTACGATATCAATAATTATACAAAACTAGGAGCAATCTATCATTTCCTAGAAGATATCACCGACCAAGCTGCTTCAGAACAAAATGTCAGCAAAGTCATCGAAGCAATCAATGAAGCCATTCAAGATGTCCGCAATACAAATGATACGATGCTGACAAATCGATACACGAATGAAACAGCCAAAACATTCGGACGTGTCGAAACAAATAAAGTCCGTGCCAAAATGGACGAAGAATGGGATGCATAAAAAATGATTCAAGCACATGATATTGTTGTTTTTGATAAAAAGGAAATCAAGAAAGAGTTGCCAGAATGGTTGAAGCTTTCTCAACAAGTGTATGGTGTCGTTCGGCGTGCTGAACCTGCTGATCGGGGGTTTTTGCCGATTGGTCTGCGAGGTACGGCACGAAATCAGCGCTTGGCTCTTGAGATTCCAAGTGACTCTGTTCAAAAAGTGATCTATCCATGGACAATCATTGATCGAGAATCTTTTCGAGAAAAGGAAGTTGCCCCCTTTCCTGTTTATCAGCAATTTCATGCGGCTAGAAACATATTATCAGGGTGCAAATGGGGGATCGGCGGCAGCTTAGGATTTGAATTATCAACTGGGATTCCGGCAGTAAAAGAAACCAGCGATTTTGATTTGCTGCTGTACGCAGATTCACCGATTGAATTGCCAATTCAGGCAATTCAATCGCATCCTGCTTTTTTTGAGCAATTCGATACCCAAGTCATTACATCAAAAGGCGGATTTTCGCTAAAAGAATACTTGCGGACACCAGAGAAAAAACTCCTGTTGAAAACAACAACAGGGCCAAAACTAACCAAAGAGATTTGGTAATAAACTAAAAGTGAGAGAAAGAGATGTTTGAAAACAAAAAAAACAAAATCAACGTAAGTGACTTCCAGAAAGTATCAGCTGTAACGGCTGTTATGATGCAAACGATATTGAGCTTTGCTTTGGCAAACAGCCACAGCGCAACAAATACAGCTTTTCTTGGTACCTTTTACGTCATCGTTAAATACACAGCACCAATGTTTATTTTTGCAATTGTCTATAATATGGTAAAAACAAGTCAGCATTTGTCTTATTGGGAATTTTTGAAAGAAAAGTTTTTTGAACTAGTCGTTCCGTATCTTCTATGGACGACGGCTTATCTTTGGCTATTCCCAGCAGTCCAACAACAAACTCCGTATACGGATACTGCAAGCTTTTTACTGAAATATGTCACAGGTGATGGAGCACCTCATTTATGGTATACCGTGATGATGCTGCAGATCCAATTGTTCATGCCGTTTTTTGTTTGGCTCGGTTACAAAGTATTTGCTAATAAAAATTATGTATGGCCAGTATTGATTGGCTCAACGATTTTATATGTTGCATGGTATCTGTTCTATCAAACACAAGTATTGACTGGTCCTTATCATGACAGCTGGTACTTGTTAGATCGGTTTGTTGCTAGTTTTATGATTTACGGGATTTATGGGGTAGCCGCATTTGTTTATCACGAAAAAGTCTATCAATATTTGGACAGAGTACGTTATCTTTTCTTACCTGTTGGCTTAGTTATCGCGTTCTTTTCTGTCCGTTCATTGCTCGCACATCCAGGAGACTTGAGCTTTGCGAATGCGCCTTACTTGAATACGATCCAAAGTTTGTACAGTTTAGTCATCATCTTTGCTGTCTTCATGGGCGCTTCAAAAATGATTGTAAACGATTCGCCAAAATTACCATTGTTCAAATGGTTGTCTGTTTATGCTTACCGTACGTATTTAGCAAATGTCTTTGTTTTCCAAGTACTGTTGTTATTATTTAAAGATAGTTGGCTGCAGTTACCTTCAGGATTCATGATTCTTGTAGCGTATCTAATGACGGCAAGTTGTGCATTTGCTTTAAGCTGGTTGCTTCACATCATTTGGGTAGCCATCAAAAAAGGGTTCAACAAGTAATAGAAAGAAGGAGTGAGTGTCATGATAAATGACGAACGAAAAAAAGCAGTGACTCAGCAACTCGCTGCGTTGGTAGAGGAAGCATTGATCGCAGAAGTAACATTAAGCCCAAAACCTGGATTAGTGGATGCACTGGATGCGGGTGCACATTCCGATATGGACTATGCTTTATTTCTTAAGTCTGCGAAGACGCTGACTCCTTTTTTTGAAGAAATGGCTCAAATAGCATGGCAACATGCTATCGATCAGGAGTTAAGAGAAAAGATTGCTGAGATTGGACGGAAAGCGGAAAAGGCAATGTTGATTGCTACAGATGGCATCAATACCCATAAAGGATCGATTTGGGCAATGGGGCTATTGATCAGTGTCACTGCGCAAAAAATCAGTACGGAACAGCCTTTTTCTTTATCCAAAATACTTGATGATGTCAGTAAACTTGCTGCTTTTCCTGATACAAAATATCGTCATAAAAAAAACACTCATGGGCATACGGTGAAGCAAAAATACGGCATAAATGGTGCATATGAAGAAGCAGTGTTGGGTTATCCGCATATCAGGCTTGCAATCCAAGCTGCTAAGGAGCTAGATAATGATTCTGATGTACAGAAACAAATGCATATGTTGTTAGTTTTGATGAGTTCCTTAGATGACACCTGTGTCTTGCATCGCAGTGATCAGAAAACGTTAGTGGAAATGCAGAAACTTGCTCATGCTGCTAGTCAAAGTGCTTTACCAAATCGTCCATTTATAGCACTGTTGCACTTTTGTCAGGAAAACCAAATCTCTCCTGGAGGAAGCGCAGATCTTTTGTCTGCCAGCTTGTTCATGCTGAAGATAGAGGAAATATGGACTGCCAACACCTATGTCTGTCCGATGTCACTTAATGATTAAATTAAGACAAAGCTGCTAAAAAAACAGTTTATGCATCTGGTTATTGACTCTTCCTTTTAGCAAGGCTATGATAACAATAGTTTTTTGTAATAAAAGATAACGAGGAAGGCAATGAAAAAAATCAATTATTTAGCAATCATTTTGTTAGTGGGCCTATGTTTGTTTGCTCTGCCGACCCAAGGATTCGCTATCGCGGGTGGTCATGGTGGAGGTACATCTAGCGGTCGAAGTTCGGGCAGAGGTTCATTTGGCGGTCGTTCATATGGGGGCAGTTATTTTGGCAGTCGTTCTTACGGCAGAGATTCTTATGGGTATTATGGTCCAAGTACAGGTCCTTCTAGTTATGAGCAAACGGGATTTCTTGCATTAGCTGTTTTGTCAGTAGGAGGGGTTTCTGCTTTTTCTATCGTCAAGAATAAAAGACAAAAGAAAAGGCTGAAAGCGGAGATATTGTCTCGCATGTCAGGAACGGCTAAAGAAAAGAAAGCACAGTTTCTGGAAATCCAAAAGATATTCATGAAGATCCAATCTGCTTGGGAAGAAGAAACTCCTGAAAAAGCCAGAAGCTGTTATACAGACAAGCTGTTTGCCGAACATCAGAAAGTTCTGCAAAAAAACAAAGCAGACGGTGTAAGAAATCATACTAAAAAAATAACTATTCAGGAAGTAGGGAATTATCGACAGATCCACGAAAATAGTTTTGCCATCCGAATTGATTTCAGATGCTGTGATTATTCAGTCGATCGAAAAGATGGGCGAGTGATCTCAGGAAGTAAGACACAACGACAGTATTTTTCTCAGATATGGTATTTTGATTTTTCTGAGAAAGAAAAAAGATGGCAAGCAGATTTTATCCAGCCGATTATGCTGGATTGACAGAAAATACTTATGAACGGAACTGTGACAAAAATTTTGTCGTAGCTCCTTTTTCTGAATAAACGGTGTTCCAGAGATAGCCTATCGGCAATAAGGCACGATTTTGTAAAATATGGGAAGCTATTTTTCAAAATCGCTTCTTGTCGCTCAAGGCTGAACATCTCTGTCACAACCTCTCCACTAAATGGTGTTCAAAAGCTTGCATCTACGATAATAAGCCCAACCAAATGAAAAATAGGAAGTACTATTTTTGTTTGGCTGTTCTCATTACTTGATGCAGGACAGCTTTTTCATGACCTCTTTTTTGTATAGATGGGCAAAATTTTTGTATAATAGGCGTATGTCTTTTTCGTTGAGAAGTTGAAAAAGCATACGGCTTATTTTTTGTTTGCTATGCTTACTTTCTTTCCACTTCAAGTGGCAGAAATATCTACTTTTTATTATGTAAGCGGAATCATATACTTGGAATCAGAAGGAGATCATTTCTATGAAAACAAGAACAATTGAAATACTTCACAGAATCATGACAGCCCAATATCCAGTAAAAGCGGAACATCTAGCAGCTGATTTCCATGTCAGTCAGCGGACGATCCGACAGGAAGTTCTTGAAGCGAATATCTGGTTGAGCAGTAAAAAGCTTCCGGAAATCAGAACAATTCGCAACAAAGGTTTTTTGTTGAAACTGGAGAATGACAAGCAAGTTCGATTAGAAACTGAAATAAAAGAGGTGAAAGACGGCTTTTTGAATCGGCGGGAACGTATTTTTGATTTAGTTTTAGCCATTGCTTACAGCCGAAACCCGATCCATCTAAACAAAAAAGAAGAAGAATTTCAAATCTCTAAAAGTACGTTAGATGAAGATATGCGACGATTACGAGCAACACTGGTCAGTTATGGAATCGAGATCGTCAGTTATGGAAAGCAGGGACTGGTTTATAAAGGTTCAGAACGATCTATCCGTACGATGATCTATGATTTTATCAATCAGAATCTGGGGATGACCGACTTCTTTATGAATCAAGACGCGCAACTAACACCGGCTCAAAAAATCTTTTTCCATTATTTTCCTTTGGTGGAAATCAAAAAAATAGAGGAGATCTATTCCAATAAGTTGTTAAAACAAGAGGATGATATTTATAAAAAGCAAATTCTGCTTTTTACATTGATCTGGATCCAGCGAATCAGGAAACATGAATTCATCTCCGCCATTAATTGGAAAAATACAGAAATAAAAGACAGCAGCTTCTCTGCATTTATCGACTACATGATCACGGAATTTCAGTTGAACAATGTCCCGCAAGTAGAAAGAAATTATCTTCGTTTCACTATCGAGACGTTCAATGCTAGAGATATCTCCAATTCGATTGAGTGGGTACAAGCTCAACTACTAACGATCCAATTGATCCAATTTGTAGAGAACGAGACACACATACCTTTTCATCTAAAAGAAGAAGCTTTATTCGAAAATCTCTATAAACACATGGCTGCACTGATCATAAGAATCAAGCATGCTATCCAAGTCATGAATCCATTGAAAGAAAACATCCGAACAAATTATTTTCCAATCCACCGCGCAGTCACTCATTTTGTTCCTACGATCGAAGAAGTAATTGGCGGCAAGATACTGGAGGACGAGATAGCTTTTCTTGTCATCCACTTTTCGACGATTGCCAGTGTGATCAAGCGAGACCTGAATTATGTTTATCAATCAGTTGTTGTCTGTAATCACGGCATGGCTACCGGGAATCTGTTAGCAGAAAATCTGAAAGAAAAATTTCCTCAGATCGAGATTACTGCAGTTTTAAGTTCAAAAGAAATCGAATTAGTGGATAAACTGGATGTCGATTTGGTTTTCAGCACCTTTCAATTGAATTATCGAAACAAGCCGCTTTTAGTTGTCGATCCAATTCTGACTGAGACGAATATTTTAGTTATAGAAGATTTTTTGAAAAGAAATGAAGAACTGCAGCGGTTAAAACCTAACAGTCATGAATCGACGCAGTTATTCACTCAAATAATCGGTGTCATGGAAGAAAGTGGTGGCCGAGTGGACCGCATCATCTATGGCAAGTTGGAAAAATTATTCGAAACAAACAATTTAGAAATCAACAAAAGGGAGGTCCAGCCTATGTTAAAAGATATTTTGACGGACAGCAATATCATAATTAAAGAAAAAGCCGTTACTTGGGAGGAATCGATTGAACGAGCTGCTAAACCATTGGTCAAAGAAAACATTGTTGAAGAACGCTATGTCGAAGCGATGATTCGTGCAGTGAATGAATACGGGCCATATATCGTGATTGGTAAACACATGGCGCTAGCCCATGCTCGACCAGAAGATGGGGTCAATAAGTTAGGAGTCAGCGTAGCTACGATTGAGCAACCAATCGATTTCGGTAATCCTGAAATGGATCCAGTAAAGATCATTTTTTGTTTAGCAGCAGTAGATTCCTACTCGCATCTGAACATCATGAAAGAACTGATCGAACTGATCAACAACGAAGAGAAGTTGGATCGATTGATCGAATGCACCAATGTGGAAGATTTCAAACAACTGCTTTTTCAGTAGTTGAGAAATAATAAATGATACGGGGGAGAACAAAGATGAACAAATTGAACATTTTATTCGTATGCGGCGCAGGTTTAGGAAGTAGTTTTGCAGCACAGATGTCTGCTGAGGATGTTTTGAACAAATTAGGAGTAGAAGCCAAACTGGACCATTGTGATATTTCTTCTGCAGTGTCCATGAAACCAGATGTGATCATCACAGCAGAAAATTTTCGCTCGCAGTTCGAAAAATTCTCAGTCGATCCTAAAACAGCGATGATCTATTTGAAAAATATTGTCTCGAAAAATGAAATTGAAGAAAAAATCACCCCAGTTTTACAAGATAAGGGAGTTATCTAAATAAAAAAGAAAAGAGGATAAAAACATGGGCGTTATCAATTTTATCATCGAAAATATTTTGACTCAGGCATCGATCACCATTGCATTGATTGCTATGTTGGGGCTACTGCTGCAGAAGAAATCAGCAGGACAAGTCATTTCTGGCACGTTAAAGACACTCCTAGGATTCCAAGTGTTGAGTGCTGGTTCGAGTATCATCGTTGGGAGTTTAACTTATTTCGGGAAAATTTTTACTGAAGGATTCCATATGCAAGGGATCATCCCTTCGATTGAATCTATCAATGGTCAAGCAATGAATGATTTAGGTTTAGGCAGAGATATTGCGCTGACGTTCTTAGCCATTTTTGTATTCAATATTCTTTTAGCTCGGTTCACAAAATGGAAGTACATTTTTCTAACTGGTCAAGCCATTTTATGGATGGCGACGATGACGACAGTCTTTGGTTATTTCGCCGGTCTGCGAGGAATCGTATTGATCTTAGTCGGTGGTTTTATCGGAGCTTGTTTCGCCATTGCTATGCCGGCAGTAGCACAACCAATCATTCGTAAAATCACAGGATCAAATGATATTGCTTTAGGGCATTTTTGTACGATTGGGTACTTATTTGAAGCCGGTGTGGCTAAACTTTTTGGTGAGAAAGGCGAAAATAAAAAATCGATCGAAGATATCAAGCTGCCTACACATTTCGAGTTTTTGCAAGATACTTATCTGTCTGTCATGGTCGTGATGGTTCCACTATATATCATCACTGTTTTATTTGCAGGTGAACCATTCGCTTCTGAATTATCAGGAGATCAAAACTATATCATGTTTGCCTTTTTACAAGCCATCCAATTCGTAGTGGGTGTGTATGTATTGCTAGCTGGTGTACGTCTACTGTTAGGTGAAATCGTGCCGGCATTTCGAGGGATAGCTATGAAATTAGTTCCTGATGCGATTCCTGCCTTAGATTGTCCAGTTTTCTTTCCCTACAGCCCAAATGCTGTTATTTTAGGTTTCATTACGACAACGATCGGTACGATTATTGCCATGTTCACTTTGCCGATGTTCGGCTTAGCGATGATTTTACCAGGTATGCTAACGAATTTCTTTGCCGGAGGAACAGCGGGGATATTTGGTAACGCAGTTGGCGGACGTCGAGGAGCGATCATTGGCGGTATTGCTCATGGCTTCTTTATTACATTATTGCCTGCTTTGCTAGTAACGATCTTTAATTCGATGGGGTTCATCAATGCTACAGCAACCGATGTAGATACAGTAGCCGCCGCACTCTTATATGCCTGGATTTTAAGCCCAATTTTGAAAGCATTTTAATTGAAAGTAGGGAAAATGATGTTCGGATTTTTTAAGAAAAAAGAAAATGAACCAAAAAAAAGATCGATAAAAGAGGAAAAAATCCTCTCGCCAGAAGCGATCGAAAAGATTCAATCAGAGATTACACAATTAAATCAAGAGATTTCAACGACCCAAGAGAAGCACGAATTAGCGGAACTTTATGAACAAATTGGACTTAAATTTTCTGAATTGTATGAGAACGATCAAGCCATCCAATATTTAGAAAAGAGCTTGGAAAATAAACAGACGATCGGAGATGGGTATAAAAAACTGATGAGCCTCTATAACCAGAAGCGTGCAGATGCTGCTCGTGCTGGGGATGATCAAGGAATCGATTACTACATGGGCAAAATGGATGAGATGCGACAAATTGCAAAACAAGTAACGATCAAAGGAAATAAATAAAAAGATAAGGTGGCAATAAAAGATGTATACAACATTGAAAGAAGTAACAAAAACAGCAGAAGAATTGAATTTTACAGTTGGAGCTTTTAATACACATAACCTAGAAATGCTTCCTGCCATGCTAGGCGCAGCAAAAGAAATGGGCTCGCCGATCATTATTCAAACAAGTGTCGACACCGCAAAATATATCGGCATGCATGTGTTAGTCAATGTAATGACAGCTATTGCAGAAGAAGAAATGGTTGATGCAGTCTTGCACTTAGACCACGCCCGAGACTTTGATGATATCAAAGAAGCAATCGATAGCGGATATACTTCTGTCATGTATGACGGGTCCCATCTGCCTTTCAAAGAAAATATCTTGAAAACGAAAGCAGTGGTAGAATATGCCCATGCACACGGTGTTTCCGTAGAAGGAGAACTTGGAACGATCGGCGGTACAGAAGAAGGGATCCATGTCGCTGAAAATGACAAGGTATATACAAGACCGGAAGATGCAGTGAAATTTGTAGAAGCTACAGGTGTGGATGCATTAGCTATTGCTATTGGTACGAATCATGGACAATTCAAATCAAAAACAGAAGTGAACATTCCCTTGCTGAAAGAAATCGATGCAGTAGTCGATGTCCCCCTCGTTATCCATGGCGGAACAGGTGTGAAAGAAGAAGATTATCCTGAATTGATCAATAACGGGATCCGCAAATTCAATGTTGGAACGGAGCTTTTAGTCAACTGGACAAAAGTGGCTAAAGGAACCTTTAGTGAAACAGAAATCAACAAGTCTCTTCGCCATAATGTGATTCCAGCAAATGAAGCAGTAAAAGAAATTGTCAAGCATAAGATTGGACTGTTTATGAACTTGGAAAGTCCAATTAACTTAGGAAACAAATGAGATGAAAAAGTATTTCATTCTTCTAGCTGGTAGTCCTGGTACAGGAAAAACATATCTTATGAATAAACTACGGGAACGATTTCCAGATATGTATGCCATCACGCTCGATGAAATCAAGGAATATTATGCAGAATCCATCGGTTTTAACAACTTGGAAGAACGGGCGGAACAAGAAAGGACGAAAGTTTATCCTTTCTATTACAAAGCACTTGATCTGTATATGGAAGCAGGAAAGAAAGTGATTGTGTCCGAGTATCCTTTTAGTGATAAGCAAAAAACTCGACTCCAAGAATTAGCAGAAAGATACGGATATCAGGTGATCACGATTCGCCTGACAGCAGATTTTGAAGTGTTATGGCAACGTCGGTACAAACGTGATCGTGAACCAGATCGTCATTTGAGCTATATCATGGATCATTATCACTATGGCGACATATTGGAAGATCGATCGAAAGGGACGAACCATATTACGAAAGAAGCATTCAAAAAGATCATCACTGACCGAAAATATGATGAATTCCAGTTAGGAACACTATATGAATTTGATGTAACAGACTATACTCAAGTGGATTACACTCCATTATTGGATAAATTAGAAAAAGAAATCAATGACAATAAGTAACGAAGAAATGGTTTGATAGTGACAGGTAATAAAGACAGGCGGCTCTTCTCTTGAGGTTGTGAAAAAGCTGTCCTGCATCAAGTAATAAGAACAGCCAAACAAAAATAGTTCCTCCTATTTTTCGTTTGGTAGGGCTTATTACCGCAGATGCAAGCTTTTGAACATCGGTTATTCACAGCACAGAGGAGTCGAATGTCTTTTTGTTCTAAAATGTTTTTTTAATATTCTTTTATTTATTGCCGATTTCCTTGTGTTTATTTGCCGTAATTAGGTCAGTCTTCTATACTTGATTACATAGTCATACATTCGATGAAAAGAAGGGAAGAGAATGAATAACAAGTTGGCTCAATACAAAAGACTACTCGCACTTTCTCAAGCTGGTCTGTATTATGGAAAAGATGTATTCGATAAAGAACGATTTGAGGAGATTCGGACGATCTCATTGGAATTGATCAGTGAAATAGGAAAAGAAACTTTCCAAGAAATAAAAGCACTTACAGTTATTGAAGAAGGTCATCCCACACCAAAAGTTGATGTTCGTGCCTATATCAAAAAAGACGGCAAGATCCTACTAATCGAAGATAAACGGACGAAAGAATGGTCACTGCCAGGCGGATTTGCCGAAATAGGTTTATCTCCTGAAGAAAACGTGCGGAAAGAAGTCTATGAAGAAACGGGTTTAACAGTAGAATCTACACAGCTGCGAGCGGTTTTTGATACGAATAAACAAAAAGATATTCCGCAGCTTTTTCAGTATTATAAGCTTGTTTTTGCTTGTACGATCCACGATGAAGATGCAAAATTTATTGAGAACAACGAAACTTCCGACATGGGTTTTTTTAGCATAGAAGAGTTGCCAAAGCTATCAGAAAAACGAACAACAAAGAAGCAGTTGCTCATTTTAGAAAACAAAAACCAGCTTTATTGCGATTGAGTTTTTTCGTAAAAGAAGAAAGCTATTTACTCTGCGAGTTCTCTAAAAAGAACTCGTTCTTTTATTAAAAAATAGTTGCATTTGCAACAAAAAGAGGTAAACTAGTCTTACAAACAAAATAAAGGTGGGGTGAAATGGCTGAAATTCTTCGAGACATCGGAATGATTGCCCGAGCGCTGGATTCTATCAGCAATATCGAATTCAAAGAAGTTGATTTAACAAGAGGGCAGTATCTTTATTTAGTACGTATTTGCGAAAATCCAGGAATCATCCAAGAAAAACTAGCAGAAATGATCAAAGTAGATCGTACAACGACTGCACGAGCAATCAAGAAATTAGAATCCAATGGGATGATCGAACGTTTGGAAGATAAAGAAAATAAAAAAATCAAGAAACTCTATCCGACTAAAAAAGGAGCAGAAATCTATCCTTTCATCATCCGAGAAAACAACTACTCTAATGCAGTCGCATTAAATGGTCTGTCTGACGAGGAAGCGAAACAATTGGAATATCTTTTAAAGAAAGTATGCAAGAATATTAGCGAAGATTGGAATTTTGTCAAAAAAGGTAATAAAAGGATCTATTGAAAGGAAGAAGCCGTGAATAAATACGAAATTCGAAAAATGACGCCTTCAGATGTAGACTTACTACAACAAATCAGTATCGAAACATTTACAGATACATTTGGAAAAGATAATTCGCCGGAGCATCTAGCTGCTTACTTGAGACAAGCTTATGCGCCAGAAAAACTTACAGAAGAGCTAAAAGAGAAAGAAACTGATTTTTTACTAGTAAGTATCGACCAAGAGCCTGCGGGTTACCTGAAACTAAATATAGGAACGAGTCAATCTGAGGAAATGGATGATCATTTTTTAGAAATCGAGCGAATCTATGTACGAAAAAAATTTAAACATCAAGGTATTGGTACATTTTTACTAGATACAGCTATCAAAAAAGCAAAAGAAAAGCAAAAAACAGCCATTTGGCTCGGTGTGTGGGAACACAACGATGTTGCGCTCGCTTTCTATCGCAAAAGAGGATTTACCAAGTACAGTGAACATATTTTTTATATGGGAGATGATCCCCAAACAGACGATCTATTCATCAAGGAATTATTCTAATCAAGAGGTGTAAACATATGAAAAAAGTAATAGTGGATGCCAATTTTTGGGAAGTATTTCCTGAAGCAACCATCGAAATCTTATCCGCGAGTGGTATCGATAATCACGTAACAGAAGAAACTGAAGAAACGTATCATCAATTATTGAATAGCGCGGCAAAAGAAGCAAGAAATTACCTTACAGAAGAAACATTCAGCCAAAACGAAGTCATTGCTCAGTGGCGTCAGGCTTTTACCACATTCAAGACTAAAAAAGGTGCACGTTCTTCTATTGAAGCTTTACTGAAACGTGCAAATCAAGAACGGGAATTTTTCCCAATCAACCCGCTTGTAGATATTTATAATAGTATTTCCTTGTCTTTTGGCGTACCTTGTGGCGGAGAAGATATCGAAAAGATTTCAGGAAATCTGCATCTAGGAAAAGCCCAAGGTGGCGAATCATTCCTGCCTTTAGGTGCAGATTCCGATGCTCCGGCACTTCCGGAAGAAATCATCTACTATGATGAACAAGGAGCAATCTGTCGCTGTCTCAACTGGCGTGAAGCCCAAAGAACGATGCTGACGGAAGAAACGCAAGCAGCGGTGCTGGTCATTGAATCCATCAATGCTGAACAAGCAGCACGTGGCGCACAGGCAATCGAAGCGTTGAAGGAAAAAATCGATCAAACATTTGGCGTGTCTAGTGTCAGACACACACTAACCAAAGCTGAATCAGAAGCAGAATTATAAAAAAATCGAAAAAAGAAGAGCGGCATTTATTGCCGTTCTTTTTTTGTAAAAAAATTAATGGAGTACATCAAGTCTAGAAACTATTGCTTTATTTTTCTTGAATAGGATCAAACACAAGGTGTTCGCGCTTTCGTGATATAATGGAATCAGTTTATAGACAGGTAAGAAAATCAACTAGAAAGAAGGGTCAAACGATGATACAAAAAACACGTGTGATGCTTTATGTCAATGACGTAGAGATGATTTGCCGATTCTTTGTAGAAAAAATTGGTGCAGAAATTTCAGAAACGATCGAATTGCCAGAAGAATTTAAGAGTATTGTACTGAGTATCTCAAAAGAATTAGAATTAGGTGTATTTCCAAAAGTATTTGTGCAGAAGTTTTCACCAGAAGTATTGGGACCGCCACCTTCTTTAGTCTTTTTTACGGATGAATTTGAAACTATCTACGAGAACATGGACGAACCTGGAGAAATCACAGACAACAATGGCGTCTTGACTTTCAATTTTTCGGACCCTGAAGGCAATTATTTTGTTATAGGAAAAGCTGAGTCGTCTGTTTGAATAAAAAGGAGGAAAAACAGTGGATCTAATGGGAAGGCTAGAAGGTTATTTGAAGTATCGGCGAGCAAAACATAGTGAGAAGCTTCGAGCAAGGAATCTCAAATCAGGTAAAAAGAAGACAAAAGGTTGGGGAAAAATGGTCGATACAGGTTTTGGCGGACTAAATAACCTAAATCCTGTTGATACAAAAGAATTCATCAAAGAAGAGCAGAAACGGATGAATAAAGGGTACGCAAAAAAATGAACGGAAATTTTTGGATAGAAGCTTCATTTCTATCAACCGGATAAATAAAATAAACAACAATAAAGTACTGCTACTTGTTAGTAAGTTTTATTTTTTATAAAATAACTATATGGTTATTGTAGTTATGAAAGGAGTAGCAGATGGAAAAGGGTATCAAAGGGATATATAGATTATTTGCAGTACTAGTTATTTTTTTTATGATTTGGGCGATGGCATCAACTATTTTTTCGCCAAGGATAGGCGCGATATTCTCTTTATTCAGAGATAGTTATTCACCAAAAGTTACTATAGTTGTTAATATATTTTGTCTGTTTTTTGCATTTCTTCTATTTTTTATTTTGAAAAATTTATTAAAGAAAATAAAAATAGATTGGGATTTAAGTGACAAACTGCTCTTTTATATATTTGGGTTAGAGTTAGTTATTTACGCAGTCAGCTTATTTCTTTTTATTAGATTTATTGGTTTTCATCAACCAGTCGATGATACTGCTATTACATTAAAATTTTTAGAGCAATTGAAGGCTGGAGAAAATTGGGGATATAATTATATGTATTCCAATCCTCAAAACCTATTGCTGATGTATATTTTTAGGGGAATACAATTTTTCTTTGGTACGAATTACTATCCGATCATTGCAGTATTTTGTGGCATTCATCTAATAACGATCATCTTTCTTTTTCTTTCTCTGAGAAATTTAAAAGTTAGTAATTTTGCAACATTGATTACTATTCAAATCATGTTATTTGCCTTCCAGATAACATTACATGTTCCTGTAGCCTATACTGATATACTTTCATTGTTTTTTGGCTCAGCCACATTCTTTTTTATAACTAAATATGTAAATAAGAAGAAACAGTATGTGAATAGAAACATTATTTATGTACTGCTTGCAACAGCAACTAGCACGATTGGTTTTATAAGTAAAGGGACGGGTCTTATCTTGATCTTAGCGATGATCTTATTCTTTGCTTTTTATCATACTGGGAAATGGCGGTTGCTAGCATTCCTTCCTTTAGTTTTTTTAGTTTTAGGAAATTTTGGGTGGAAACAATTTATCGATGCACAAAAACTCTATCCGAATAGTCACTATGGACAGCCCAATACACATTATTTGATGATGGGATTGAATAATACGCCTATTCCTGATAATTTATCTGGGGATGACAAGTATCGTTGGGTAGTGGGTGCTTATTCTAGCGCCGATCAAAGATTTACATGGGATATGTTCTTGGATAAAAAAATGCCTAAAAAAGAAGTGGAAGAAAAGCACCTATCTATCATAAAAGAACGATTGAATGCGATGGATTTTAAGCAATTCTTAGCTGCAATCAATAATAAGGTTGCAGTTACTTGGAGCTCAGGTGATCTAAAATCATCATTTGAAATATTTTTGGGTACAGGAAAAAATGAAAAGAATATGTGGGTATTCAGAAGTAAAACAAGTGGATTAATTTTATACGCTGTAATGATGGTGATTCAATACTTGGTTTATCTTGGAATTATTTTTACCAGTATAAAATTTTTCAAGAATATAAATCCACTAGTTTTTTTGAGTAACATATATATTTCTGGTTATTTTGCATTCTTATTGATCTGGGAATCTAGTCCTAGATACGCTATGGGGATTTTTGTACCTGCGATAATAATGATAGGACTGTTGATTGAAAAAGAGAAGACAAAAAGAATCTCTTAGTTTGTAGTCATTCACTAAATGATGTAATGTAGATAAAAGAAGACAAGTCTAATAAATAAGTTAGATTTGTCTTCTTTATTTACAATAAAGAAATGTTTCTCTCTATAAAGAAGAATCTCAAATAGTGGAAATATGGATTTTTTAATCAAATAGAACGTTCGGATTTTGCTTGAAATCCGAATTTTTTGTTTACTTATGTTTTGTTTTAGTATATGATAAAACACGTTGTTTTATTAATAAATCGAAATTTTAACGGACTTTATTTATAATGTTCGGATTTAGGGGGATGGAAGATGAAGGAAAAAATACTTTCCTACTTCGAAATAGAAAAATTGAACACCACGGTAAAACGTGAGGTACTGGCAGGATTTACGACATTTATTTCAATGGCCTATATCTTATTTGTAAATCCAACTGTATTAGGCGCTTCTGGAATGGATGAAGGAGCGGTGTTCACTGCGACTGCATTAGCCAGTGCGATTGGCTGTATTTTGATGGGGGTATTAGCCCGTTATCCAATTGGAACGGCACCTGCTCTTGGGATCAATGCTTTCTTTGCTTATTCTGTTTGTTTAGGGATGGGGATCCCATGGGAAACAGCATTGTCCGGCGTATTCGTTGCTTCTTTGATCTTTATCTTGATTACAATCTTCAAACTGCGGGAAATGATCATTGATGCGATCCCAGCAGATTTGAAATATGCGATTTCTGGTGGTATCGGTCTATTTATTGCTTTCCTTGGTCTGAGCGAAGGTGGCATCATCGTTTCGAATGAATCTACATTAGTAGGATTAGGATCACTCAACGTTGGTTCTACTTGGTTGACGATTTTTGGATTAGTCGTCACGGCTATCTTGCTTGTTCGACGTGTACCAGGTGGCATTTTCATCGGGATGGCAGCTACAACGATTTTAGGTCTGGTCACAGGTTTGATTCCAATGCCTTCTGAAATTGTTGCCGCAGCACCAAGTTTGAAACCAACATTTTTAGTTGCGTTAAAACATGTAGGGGACATCAATTCTCTTCAAATGTGGGTCGTAGTACTAACATTCTTGCTTGTGACTTTCTTTGATACAGCAGGAACTTTAGTTGGACTAGCAAATCAAGCAGGCTTTATGAAAGACAACAAGATGCCTCGTGTAGGGAAAGCTTTAGCTTCTGATTCAACAGCTATGCTTGCGGGCTCCTTATTAGGTACTTCTCCTGTTGGTGCATTCGTAGAATCGTCAGCTGGAATCGCTGTTGGAGGACGCTCAGGAATCACAGCAATTACTACAGGAATCTTTTTCTTGTTAGGTTTGTTCTTTTCTCCATTACTATCAGTTGTTACTTCACAAGTAACTGCACCAGCATTGATCATGGTAGGTGTTTTGATGGCTCAATCATTACGTCAAATCGAATGGGGAAAATTAGAGATTGCGATCCCTTCCTTCTTGATCTTGATCGGCATGCCTTTAACTTATAGTATTTCAGATGGGATTGCATTAGGTTTTATTTTCTATCCAATTACGATGTTAGCGGCTAAAAGAGGAAAAGAAGTATCTCCAATCATGTATGGTCTGTTCTTTGTATTCGTGGGATTCATGTGGATATTGAATGTGAAATAAAGAGGTTGTGAAATCAGCGTTCTTCCCTACATCAATCAATCCTTTCAAAAAACAGTTGAGGAAATTTCCTCAGCTGTTTTTTTGTTTTATTCTGTTACCGATAACAAGGTGCAATGACTGTTTGAAAGCGTTACAATTTTTGGTGGAAGAAACTAAACTAGATGATTAAGTGAAAAATAGAAACATCCATTTATAGGAGGGAAATCATGGAACGAAAATGGTGGCACCATTCAGTTGTTTATCAAATCTATCCAAGAAGTTTTCAAGATTCAAATCAAGATGGGATTGGAGACTTGCAAGGGATTATTTCTAGATTGGATTATCTGGCATATTTGGGCATTGATGTGATTTGGCTTTCGCCAGTGTACGAATCTCCAAATGATGACAATGGCTATGATATCAGTGATTATCAAGCAATCATGGCAGAATTCGGTACGATGGAAGAATTGGAGGAACTGATTGAAGAAGCAAAGAAAAGAAGTATCCGTATCGTTATGGATCTGGTGGTGAATCATACTTCGGATGAACACCCGTGGTTCATTGAGGCACGTAAAAATAAAGAAAATCCTTATCGTGACTACTATATTTGGCGTGATCCAGTCAATGGAGAGGAACCTAATGGATTGCGCTCGATATTCAGTGGACCTGCTTGGCAGTTGGATGAGCAAACAGGGCAATATTTTCTGCACTTGTATAGCAAGCGTCAACCTGATTTGAATTGGAAAAATAAACAGGTTCGCCAAGCGATTTATCAAATGATGAATTTCTGGATCGATAAAGGTATTGGTGGCTTTCGTATGGACGTGATCGATATGATTGGCAAAGAACCGGATAAAGAAATCACAAGTAATGGACCTAAACTGCATGAGTATCTTCAGGAAATGAATCAAGCAACTTTTGGCGACAAAAATCTGATGACCGTTGGCGAAACATGGGGAGCAACTACCGAGATTGCTAAACTTTATTCCAATCCTAAAAGAAAGGAATTATCCATGATCTTCCAATTCGAACACATAGGATTAGATCAGCAAGAAGGCAAAGACAAATGGGATTTGAAACCTTTAAGTATCTCTGAACTGAAAAAAGTATTATCGAAATGGCAAACTTCTTTGGGGGATGAAGGATGGAATAGTTTATTTTGGAATAATCATGATCTCCCGCGAATTGTTTCTCGTTGGGGAAATGACGATATGTATCGAAAAGAAAGTGCCAAGATGTTTGCTATCTTGCTTCATATGATGAAAGGCACTCCTTATATCTATCAAGGAGAAGAATTAGGCATGACGAATTGCCCAATTGATGATATCGCGGAAGCAAAAGATATTGAGACAATCAATATGTATAACGAAAGGATTTCTTCTGGATTTACAAAAGAGGAAATCTTGGAATCAATCAATGCGAAAGGAAGAGACAATGCTAGGACGCCTATGCAATGGAACGCCAGTGAACATGCTGGGTTTACTATGGGAATTCCATGGCTTCGAGTCAACCCAAATTATAAAGAAATCAATGCAGAAGAAGCGTTAGCAGATCAAAAATCTGTTTTTTATATGTACAAAAAATTGATCGATTTGCGTAGAAAACACGACATCATCGTCTGGGGTGACTATGAATTAGTAGAAGAGACGCCAGAGCATATCTTTGCCTATTCTCGCACATATGAAGACCATCGATGGCTCGTTGTTTGCAATATATCCAGTGAAAAACAGGTGTTCACTGTTCCACGTGAAGCTTTAAGGGTTATTGTATCAAATTATCCTCTGAAACAGTTACCAGACGGCAAAGTTGAGTTACGACCATATGAAGCATTTGTGGTGGAAGTAAAATAAAGAAAAGCTTATTTGATTGAAACGTATTACCGAGAGGTTGTGACATATTTTTTGTCACAACTTCTTTTTCTCAAAACTAAACAGAGGAGGCGGTCATTACTCCGTGTTTTTTGACAAAAAATAAAAATCATACTATGATATGTACGCCAATGGAGGGGATGAAATGGAAAAGCCAATTGAAAAAGCGTTGGATGAATGTCTTTTCTTTAGTGTGAAAAAGCTTGATCGCATGTTGAATAAATTAGCTGATGAAGCATTTAGAAAAACAGGCCTGGCACCAACATATGGATTTATTTTATTGATATTAAAAGAAAAAGATGGTATACCGCAAAAAGATATTGCGCAAATGCTCTATTCTGCGCCTTCAACAATCGCTCGTTTTGTTGAAAAATTAGAATATAAAGGATACGTCAAAACAGTTAGCGAAGGACGCTTGTCATTGGTTTATCTTACAGAACAAGGACGCCAATTTACTAAGGAAGTCGATGGTAGCTGGGAAGAACTCCATCAGTCGTACAAAGCAGTCTTGGGAAATGAAGCAAGTAAAGAATTAGCCGAGATAATGAATGAAGCAACAGATAAGTTACAAAAAAAATAAAAATTTTTTTAAGCAAAATAGTTGCATGTACAACTAATCGAGTGGTTTAATGATAGATGATTCTCGATAGGTTAATTAGAGCAATTCATGGGAGGAATAACAATGTCACAATTTGATCAATCAATTACTTTACCTTCAGGAGTTCAATTGAAGAATCGATTGATGCTGTCGCCTATGACGACACAACTCAGCTTCTTCAATGGTGTGATCACCGAAGATGAGATTACTTATTATAAACAACGTTCTAAAGGACTTGGTGCTGTTATTACTGGTGCTGCAAATGTCCAAGATATCGGGAAAGGTTGGCCAGGTGAACTGAGCATCGCTCATGATGAAATGATTCCTCGGTTAAGTGAACTAGCTAAAGCAATCCAAGGAGACGGTGCAAAAGCGATTGTTCAGATTTTCCACGGTGGACGAATGACTAGTCGAGCTACTCTATCCGGAGAACAGCCTGTATCTGCAAGTGCAGTTGCAGCGGAACGACCTGATGCAGAAACACCGCGAGCATTAAGTGAAAATGAAATCAAAGAAACAATCCAAGCATTTGGCGAAGCCACACGCAGAGCGATTGAATCAGGATTTGATGGTATCGAGTTGCATGGAGCAAATACGTATTTGATTCAACAATTTTTCTCTCCACATTCGAATAGACGAGAGGATCAATGGGGCGGTAGCTTAGAAAATCGCTATCGTTTTATTGACGAATTATTAACAACGGTTTTCTCAACGGTTGAAAAATATGCAAAAAAACCATTCATCGTAGGGTATCGTTTCTCACCAGAAGAATATGAAACACCAGGTATTCGTTTTGAAGACACGATCTGGCTTCTTGAACGATTACGTGAGACAAAACTAGATTATCTGCATGTTTCATTAAATGCGTATGATCGAAGAGCCCGTTCTGATAAATACAGCGATCAGTCGATTCTTGAAGCTGTCCACGACACGATCCAAGGAAAGATCCCTTTAATTGGTGTCGGAGGCATCCGTACTCGCAAAGATGTAGAGCAAGTACTGAAATATGCAGAACTTGCAGCAATTGGACAGCAAATGATCGTCGATCCTGACTGGGCAGAGAAGTTATTGGAAAACCGTGAGGATGAATTTGTAACGAAACCTTTTGAAGAAGCATATAAAGAGCTTTATTTGCCAAGTCCATTATATAATTTCTTGAAAGCACGTTATCAATAACTCAATTTTTATAGAAAGAGGATGGAAAAATGAAAGTATTGATCGTATTAACAAATGTAGAAAAGTACGAAAAGATCGAGCGTCCTACAGGTTTGTGGTTAAGTGAACTAACTCATTTTTATGATGTATTAGTAAAAAATGGAATCGATGCAGATTTTGTCAGTCCTAAAGGTGGATATGTACCTTTAGAACCGCAAAGCGTTTTGAATATGGATGAAATCGATTGGGCCTATTATAAAGATGAAGATTTCAGAAATCGGGCCTTGGGAAATACCTTACGTCCTGATGATGTGGATGCAAAAGATTATGCAGCAGTTTATTATGCTGGTGGCCACGGAACAATGTGGGATTTTCCAGAAGCAACAGATCTTGGGAAAGTTGCTTCACAAATCTATCGAAATGAAGGACTGGTCTCAGCTGTTTGTCACGGTGTTGTCGGATTGTTGCCAGTTACAGATGAATCTGGAAAGTCTATTTTAGCTGGACGCACAGTGACTGGATTCAGTAATGAAGAAGAGGAAGCCAATGGTACAACGAATGAAGTACCATTCTTAGCAGAAGATGCTTTGAAAGAAAAAGGAGCTGACTATCAGTCAGGTCCAGCTTTTTCAGAAGTCGTTCAAATCGATGGACGTCTTCTTACAGGGCAAAACCCTCAATCTGCTCATCAATTGGGCGAAGTAGTGGTTGAAGCATTAAAGCATTAAAAATTGTCAACATAAAAATGATAGGTCTATTCTAACTATTACATTACACACGCTAAAACTCGTCTTTTCGTTCTTTTCTGTTTCCTATTTGGACAGAGGTACGCAAAAGGCGAGTTTTTTGCCTTTCTAAGAGTACATTTTTTGAAACATCTCTTCAGAAATGATACTCTTCAATTAGGTCAACTAATTTATTACTGAGAAGCAGACCTAGTCACACGGTAGGATGGAGAGAGTGTGTTCTGCTACGCTGCTATGGATCATAGGAATGAGTAAACATGGTTTAAGAACATTGTGATTTCAGCCCATGTTGGCAGTCGCACACTTAATAAGAAAGAGGAATGTAGATGAACATTGTAATTGTCGGCGGGTCGTTTGCAGGGATTCATGCGGCTATTTATCTTCGCCAATTGATACCAACAAGTGAAATATATTTGATTGAAAAGCAATCGAAGTTAGGGTGGATTCCCAGCGGATTCAATCTGATAGTAAAAGGAAAGGTCACCAGTGAAAAACAACTTTCTTGGATCACCAAAGAAGAGCTGATTGACCGCTATCGTATCCATGTTTACACAGAAAAGACGGTAATAGGATTGGAAGAAAAGAAAGTCATTTTAGCAGGAGGAGACAAACTGGATTTTGACCGTTTGATTTTGGCGACTGGCTCAAATCAAAATTTTCGAAATGTTCCTGCAGAAGCAAGATTCATTCACTCAGTTAAAAAGATACAAAACATAGCTTCTCTTCAGCAAAAGATCATGGATGCAAAAAAAATTGCCATCATTGGAGCAGGTCAAGCAGGGATCGAAATAGCTGAAGGGTTAGCATCAGGAAAAACACAAATCCATCTTTATGAAAGTCGAAAGTCGATTCTTTTTCGTTACCTAGACCCTGAAATGACGGAACCGTTAGTAAAGGAAATGAAAAATCAAGGGATATCGCTTTTCTTAGAAGAGCAAGTCGTATCTTTATCCGAAAATGAAACCGCTGTAGTAGAGACGGAAAGAAGAAGGGAAAACTATGATCTTGTTTTGCTGGCTAACCATTCTCGCCCCGACAATCAGATGTGGGAAGAACAATTAACATTGAATGATGATGGAACGATCTGGGTAGATGACTATTTGCAAACGTCTCAAAAAGACGTCTATGCAATTGGCGATGCAATCCAAGTCACTTTTCGCCCAACAAATGAAAAAATGTACGTTTCTCTAGTAAACAACGCTGTCCGTACAGCGCGAAATGTCAGCAAGACAATTAGCGGCTCCGCGACAAAGGATCAGGGAACCTACCGACCAGTCGGCAATCAGTGGTTTGGCTATTTCTTAGGAAGCGTAGGTATGACAGAAGAAGAAAGCATTTTTTATCCCCAAAAAATTGAAACAGGGTACGCGGAATACAAGCTTGCAGCAATAAACCAAAGCAAAGTCAAAATCAAATTCCTATTTGATTCTGAAAAAAAGATTCTTGGAGCACAGCTCCAAAGCAGAAAAGAAATGTTCCATCTTCTTGACCAACTGACAATCGCAGTAGAAGAAGGCTGGACGTTCGAACAGTTAGAAGAACATGAGCTGTTTTTCCAGCCAGAATATCGTGTGCCTGATATGGTGTGGTCAAAGGTGGCGAATACTGCCTATGAAGATTGAAGCATTATTAGAAAGAAAAGAGCAATTACAGATCCTGATTTTGCGAAACCTTGTTCTGCAAGGGGGAACAGCCTCTATCAATGGATTGAGAGAGCATGTCCAACTGTCAAAAACTTCTTTTGATCAATATTTGGAAGATATTGAATTGATTGGCCGGATGATGGGAAAAAAAGTAGAAGTACAGCGAAACGAGTATCAGGCGCTGCTTGTGTTGGACGAAGATGTCAGTTTGGAAAAAATTCTTTTGTTTTTATTACAGGAAAGCTTGAAGTTTAAAATGCTTGTCTATTTATTAGAACACCAGCAAGTATCCATCGTTCGATTAGCGACAGCGTTTAATATCAGTGAGTCTTCTGTTTTTCGAAAAATCAAAGAATTGAACCAGCTCTTAGAGGAATTTGGATTACAAATCAAAAACGGTCAATTATACGGAGAAGAGCTACAGATCCGATATTTTTATTATGAATTATTCCAATATATCCCGGAAGACCAACGACCGTTTTTTTTGCAAAATACACCAGAAAAAAGACCATTCATTCTAGGATTGGGTCGCGTATTAGAAACGACGTTTACGGCATCAGCAGAAGCACAGATTGCTTGCTGGCTCGGGATCACGAAAAAAAGACTATTGAATGAAAAAAGTACGTACGCAACTTTGGAAGAAAAGAAATTACTCTATCAGTCGGATCGGCTTTATCAAGCAATCGATCCAATCATCGTGATGCATCTTAGTCGAACAGCAGCAGAACTGAATGTATACGAAACAATGATGTTTTACAGCTTTTTTGTTTCTTTTTCGATAGTAGACGAAGAAATATTTTATCAATATGATTTGACACGGAGCAAAAAGTTACCCACAGCTGTTTTGGATACTTATATTCGGGAAACGATGCTATGGCATTATCGTCCTCGTCGTTTGAAAATCAAAGAGGAAAAAGCAGTAGGCTACCAAATTTCACAAATCAACAATGAATGGTTTTTCTTTGTTGGAAAGATCGAAGTCTACGAGCGTGATCGGCTTTTGGAGCAGCAGCAAAAAATGCTTGGGCATTCCTTAACACAGTTATTGGAGAAACTGCAGGAAACAGCGATGCAGCAATTGCCAAGGAAAAGCGCCGAAGACAGTGCACTTAGTTATCTGATGATCCAGTATGCCAATGTTCTTTTGATGATCGATTTTTATATTGCGAAACCAGTAGTGATAGGGATCGATTTAGAAAGTTTGCCTATTTATCGTATTGCTTTCCAACAGTATCTGATCAGAGAACTGAGAGGAGTCAGCGGTATTGAGATTGAAAGTTATGAAGAAGGAAAAAACTATGATTTGGTCATAACGTTTTGTCAGAGAAACAAGCAACAGAGTGAATATTATCTATCAGAATTTGCGTCGCCTTATGACATTATCCGATTGAAAAGAAGAATAGAAATGTTGAAAAAAGAAAAGAATTAATCAAAAACTAGCATCATAATGAAAAACTGTCAAAAAAAGAAAAAACGAATAAAATTTTGACAGTTTCTTTTTTTAAATGAGTAGTATGATAAAAGTAGTTAAAGAAAGCGTTTGCAGATAATGGAGGGAATCACAATGACAGAACCAACGTATATCATGGCGATTGACCAAGGTACAACTAGCTCACGAGCAATTATCTTTGACAAGAAAGGAAGACATATCGGCAGTTCTCAAAAAGAGTTCACGCAATATTTCCCGCAAGAAAGCTGGGTTGAACATGATGCAAATGAAATCTGGAATTCTGTACAGTCAGTTATTGCCGGAGCTTTCATCGAATCAGGGGTCAAACCAAATCAGATTGCTGGGATTGGCATAACGAACCAGCGTGAAACAACAGTAATCTGGGAAAAAGATACAGGACGTCCAATCTATCATGCAGTTGTTTGGCAATCCAGACAATCAGCTGGAATTGCAGATAACTTAAAAAATGAAGGCTATCAAGAATTTTTCCACGAAAAAACAGGGTTAGTGATCGATGCCTATTTCTCAGCAACGAAGATACGCTGGATTCTTGATCATGTAGAAGGTGCGCAAGAACGCGCTGAAAAAGGCGAGTTAATGTTTGGAACGATTGATTCGTGGTTAGTATGGAAACTGACCGATGGACAAGCACATGTTACTGATTACTCGAATGCTAGTCGGACGATGTTGTTCAATATCCATCAGCTAGATTGGGATCAGGAAATTTTGGATTTATTGAATATTCCTCGAGTGATGTTACCAAAAGTTACTTCTAACTCAGAAGTTTATGGTTATACGCAAGGTTATCATTTTTATGGAAGCGAAGCACCAATTTCAGGGATGGCAGGAGACCAGCAAGCTGCATTATTCGGACAAATGGCATTCGAACCAGGGATGGTCAAGAATACTTATGGTACAGGTTCATTTATTGTCATGAATACCGGTGAAAAACCGCAATTATCCAAAAATAATTTATTGACGACAATTGGTTACGGCATAAATGGAAAGGTGTACTATGCTTTAGAAGGAAGTATTTTTGTGGCTGGTTCTTCGATTCAATGGCTGAGAGATGGACTTCAAATGTTGCAAAAAGCTAGTGATTCGGAAGACGCGGCAAAACGCTCCACAAACGAAGATGAGGTCTATGTTGTTCCTGCATTTGTTGGACTGGGGGCTCCTTATTGGGATCAGTCAGCGCGAGGGGCTATGTTTGGTTTGACACGTGGAACGACAAAAGAAGATATCATTAAAGCTACTTTGCAGTCGATTGCCTATCAAGTGAGAGATATCATCGATACGATGCAAGATGACACTGGAATCAATATTCCTGTATTGAAAGTGGATGGCGGTGCAGCAAATAATGAATATCTGATGCAATTCCAAACAGATATCTTGAATGTACCGATCCAACGAGCAGAAAATTTGGAAACAACAGCACTAGGGGCAGCATTTTTAGCAGGATTAGCTGTCGGTTATTGGAAAGATACAGATGAGATCCGCGAATTTTATGAAGCTGGTAAGTTATTTGAAGTTCAAATGGAGGAAGAGCGCCGAGAAAAACTTTACAATGGCTGGAAAAAAGCAGTAAAAGCTACCCAAGCATTTGAATAAGGAGGAAATCCATATGTTTTCAAACAAGACAAGACAAGATAGCATTCAAAAAATGAAGCAAGAAGAATTGGATCTGTTGATCATCGGTGGCGGAATCACTGGTGCCGGTGTGGCAGTCCAAGCAGCAGCATCAGGAATCAAAACAGGATTGATCGAAATGCAAGATTTTGCAGAAGGGACGTCCTCTCGCTCGACCAAACTTGTGCATGGCGGTATTCGTTATCTGAAAACATTTGATGTGGAAGTAGTAGCTGACACAGTTGGTGAACGTGCAGTCGTACAAGGTATTGCCCCACACATCCCAAAACCAGATCCAATGCTTTTACCAATCTATGAAGATGAAGGAGCAACAACCTTCAATATGTTCTCCGTCAAAGTAGCAATGGACCTTTACGACAAACTGGCAAATGTGACAGGAACTAAATATGAGAACTATACCCTGACACCAGAAGAAGTATTGGAAAGAGAACCATTTTTGAAAAAAGAAGGACTAAAAGGTGCAGGTGTTTACCTTGATTTCCGCAACAATGATGCCCGTTTAGTGATCGATAATATCAAAAAAGCTGCAGAAGATGGGGCTTATCTAGTAAGTAAAATGAAAGCGGTTGGCTTCTTATATGAGGGCGATCAAATCGTTGGCGTCAAAGCTCGTGATCTGCTGACAGATGAAGTGATCGAGATCAAAGCAAAATTAGTGATCAATACGAGTGGTCCTTGGGTAGATAAAGTACGGAACTTGAATTTTACGCGTCCAGTCTCTCCTAAAATGCGTCCAACCAAAGGGATCCATTTAGTCGTAGATGCGAAAAAACTGCCTGTACCACAACCCACATACTTCGATACAGGAAAACAAGATGGGCGGATGGTCTTTGCTATCCCAAGAGAAAACAAGACTTACTTTGGCACAACAGATACGGATTACCAAGGAGACTTTACGGATCCGAAAGTCACACAAGAAGATGTGGATTATCTATTGGATGTAATCAACCATCGCTATCCAGAAGCAAATATCACATTGGCAGATATCGAAGCAAGCTGGGCAGGACTTCGTCCACTATTGATTGGTAATTCTGGTTCTGATTATAATGGTGGAGATAATGGATCGATTTCAGATAAGAGCTTCAATAAAGTAGTTGATACAGTGAGTGAATATAAGGAAAATAAAGTTTCACGTGCTGAAGTAGAAGATGTGTTAAACCATTTGGAAAACAGCCGTGATGAAAAAGCACCTTCTACGATTTCCAGAGGTAGTTCTTTAGAAAGAGAACCAGATGGATTGCTGACTTTATCAGGTGGGAAAATCACCGATTACCGTAAGATGGCAGAAGGAGCTTTACGATTGATTCGTCAGCTGTTAAAAGAAGAATACGGAATAGAGACGAAAGAAATCGACTCTAAAAAATATCAGATTTCAGGTGGAAATTTCGATCCAACGAAATTAGAAGAAACAGTGAAGGAATTAGCAAAAGAAGGAGTAGCAGCCGGTTTAGAGGAAGAAGATGCTACTTATATCGCTGATTTTTACGGGACTAATGCTCGACGTATCTTTGAATTAGCAAAAGAAATGGCACCTTATCCTGGTTTGAGTCTCGCTGAGTCAGCTCGGTTACGTTATGGCTTAGAAGAAGAAATGGTTTTAGCCCCAGGTGATTATCTCATTCGTCGGACGAATCATCTGTTGTTTGAACGAGATCAGCTGGATGAGATCAAGCAACCTGTGATCGATGCAATTGCTGGGTATTTTGGGTGGACAGAAGAAGAGAAAGCGCAACAGACTAAACGTTTAGAAGCATTGATCGCAGAATCAGATCTGCGGGAACTAAAGGGGGAGAAATAAATGAACAGTGATATGACTCAAATCATGGGGGAGTTTATTGGGACATTGATCCTAGTCTTGCTTGGAGATGGTGTGTGTGCAGCTGTGAATCTAAACAAAAGTAAAGCACAAGCTTCTGGCTGGATTGTCATCGCATTTGGTTGGGGACTCGCTGTAACAATGGCTGTCTATATTTCTGGATTCATGGGCCCAGCTCATTTGAATCCTGCAGTCTCTCTAGCTATGGCGATGACAGGGGCAATTAGTTGGAATCTTGTCGTTCCTTTCATCATTGCGCAAGTTTTAGGAGCTTTTGCAGGGGCCATTCTTGTTTGGCTTTCTTATTTGCCACATTGGAATGCAACGAAAGATGAGAGTGCGATTTTAGGTACGTTTGCAACAGGTCCTGCTATACGGAATTATCCAGCAAATGTAATCACAGAATTAATTGGTACATTTGTATTAGTTCTTGGGTTGCTAGCTTTTGGACAAAACGAATTTGCACCTGGAACGAACGTATTCGCTGTAGGTGGATTGATCTTAGCTATCGGTCTTTCATTAGGAGGACCAACAGGATACGCAATCAACCCTGCTCGGGACTTTGGTCCTCGATTAGCACATGCGGTATTGCCAATAGCTAATAAAGGAACTTCAGATTGGGCATATTCATGGGTACCAATTGCAGGCCCAATGATTGGAGCAATTATCGCGGTAGGTGTCTATTCGTTAATGGTGTAAGTCTATAAAACATACTAAGGTTTGACAATCAAAAGGCGTCTTGCTATAGTTAAGTGGAAAATAAATAAGACCTAGAAGAATGGGGAATGTTTTGTGAGTGTAGCTGGTATCTAATCAGTAAGTCGAATAGCCAATAAACAAGGTTTATTTGGTGTGCTTATGAAACGGTACCTGTCAGGAAAACAATATCTTTGTATTCTAATGAGGATAGGACATGACTTTTTTAAGCTGTGTTCTATCCTTTTATTTATCTCTAGGCCCTTATTTATTTTGGGACAGGTATCTCTTCAAGAAAAGGAGAGAGTATGAACAACGAAATGATTAGTCAATTACAATTTGATCGGATCAAAAAGGAAATCCAAGCAAGAGCAATCGGAAACTATAGCAAAAAACGAATCAGCAATATGACGGCCTCGACAAACCTACAAACCGTCTTAGATCGTCAAGAAGAAACAAGAGAAGCACGCTTGATCTTAGAAAGTAGTCAGCATGTTCCATTTATGGGATTGCCGAGGATCGATACACTGACAGAACAAGTCAAAAAAGGGTTGGTTCTGTCGCCCGCTGATTTGATCGAATATGCGGATTTTCTAAGAAGCAGTCGGATGATCACAAAGTTTTTTGATAAGAATCAATACCAGGCACCTTTGTTGTTTGCTTATAGCAAGCATCTTCCTGATTTGATAAATGTAGAAGAGTTGATTGACCAAAAAATAAAAAATAATAAAGTCAGTGACGATGCTTCACGTAATCTGCGTAAAGTACGCAAACAATTACAAATAATCGAAAAAGAAATCCAGTCAAAATTGCTGAAATTCTTACGTCATCCGAAAAACAAAGAAATGATCCAAGAAGCAATGATCGTTCAAAAAGGTGAATATTATACGATTCCTATCAAAGTCAGCTATAAAAATAAAGTAGATGGGACAATCATCGATGAATCGAACAAAGGAACGACGGTTTTTATTGAACCGACTGTGGTTTCTAAACTGAATGAACACTATCAATTGTTAAAAGCTGAAGAAATCAGTGAAGAATATCAAGTTCTGGCTGCATTGACTGGTGCTATTGCAGAAAATGAAGAAGCAATCGATTTATTGATCGAAACGATGACGGTATTAGATATCATTTTTGCTCGGGCAAAACTCAGTCGAGAAATCAATGGGATCACGCCTAAAATCAATAAATCAGAACATATCGTCATCAAACAAGGCAGACATCCATTTTTACCTGATCATGCGGTACCATTGGATATTGAAATCGGTAAAGACTATCGAGGCTTGATTATCACTGGAGCAAATGCCGGCGGTAAAACAGTCGTGTTGAAGACGGTCGGTTTATTGACTTTGATGGCGATGTTCGGCATGCAAGTTCCGGCAAAAGAAGGGACAGAGCTTGCTGTCTTTGATGAGGTTTTCGTCGATGTCGGTGACCACCAAAATTTAGAAAATGCGTTGAGCACATTTTCTGGTCATATGCAAAACATCGCTGCTATTTTGAAAAAGATAAAAAGGAATACATTGGTACTTCTGGATGAGATTGGCAGTGGAACAGAGCCAAATGAAGGGGCTGCATTAGCGATTGCAATCATGGAATCTATGTATGAGCAGGGGGCATTGATCATTGCCACGACCCATTATGGAGAAATTAAGAAATTTGCCAGGGATCATGAAGATTTTGTGCCGGCTGCTATGGCTTTCGATCGGGAAGCACTTCGTCCTAAATATCAATTGCGTGTTGGAGAAACAGGAGAAAGCCAAGCTTTATGGATTGCACATAAAATGGCTATGTCTATGAAATTGATCCAGCAAGCAGAGCGTTACCTGGAGGAAAAAGCCTACCGGACACAGAAAAAAGAATTTCCTCCTAAGACAGCAGTTATAACTAGGAAGGACAATAAAAAAGAACGCCAGCTCTTTGCAAAAGGCGATCGAATATTTGTGAATGAATACCAAAAAGAAGCATTAGTTTATGAGGATATAGGTGAAGATACGATTGCCGTATATTTAGAAAAAGAAATGATCCGTGTGCCTCGTCAGCGTGTTCGTCTGGTGCGTTCAGCAGAAAATCTGTACCCGACAGGTTACGATTTAGACAGTCTGTTTATCGATTTTAAAACACGGAAACAGCAGCGTGACCTAGAGCGAGGATCAAAAAAAGCCCATAAAGCGTTAGTAAAAGAAATGCGTAAACGACAGGAAGAAAGAAGAGCAAAAGATGAAAAAAGCAAGTGATTATTTCAGACCAACTCATATGATCAGTGATTGCAAAAAAATAACAGCAGTAAAATCATTGGTTTTATTCTCTATGTAAGCTAAAATAAAAAAGAGTGCTGAGGAGGTGGGTCGGTCAAATGAAAATAAGCACAAACTGGCGTAAAGAAATCCAAACGATTCCGAATCTTTTATCGATATTCCGTATTCTCTTGCTGCCGATTTATCTTTATTTTGTGCTGAGACAGTCGTTTTATGTAGCAGGCACGATAATTGTTGTCTCAGGATTGTCTGATTATTTAGATGGGGTCATTGCTCGGAGATATAATCAGGTAACAGACTTAGGGAAGGTACTTGATCCGTTTGCAGATAAATTGACACAACTTTTCCTGATTTTGTCTATGGCATGGTATCGACCGTGGCTTTGGCTATTGTTTGGTCTATTCTTGATAAAAGAAGGCTTTATGTTTGTAGCTGGATTAATCGGTCTATCTAAAAATATCAAATTAAGTGGTGCGAAGTGGTATGGCAAAGTAGCGACTGCTGTCATCTATGTTGGCATGATCCTTTTGTTGCTTTTCCCAGAATTACCAACGCTGTGGGTGAGAGTCATTTTTGCCGTCATCACTTACGGTCTTTTACAATCTTTTATCTTGTATGCTGTCGAGTACCGAAAGATGTTTCAAAGAAAATAAAGAAGGGGTGTGACCTATGTCGCACTCCTTTTTTTGATAAATAGACTTCCAATAGCTACTTCTCGATAATAAGCCAACCAAACCAAAAACATGAAAAGTTGTTTTTAATATTATTTCTTGTAACTCGGAGTTAAATGGTAGGCTCACAACCTCTACTGACTAGGGCTTGATATAAGCATAACCTTGGGATTGCAGTTCAACTAAATCAAGTACACCTGCTGGTACAACGATTACTTGTTCAGGTAAAGAACTTTCTGAAACATGATTAGCACGCATAGCATTCGCACAAGCGTGAAAAACGACTTCTTTCAAATTTAAAAATTCTGCATTGGCAGAGTCTAGATAACCGATAATCGCGATGCCGTTGACGGAAACGACGATCGTCGTTTCAGGAGAAGCTTTTATCAGGTTTTTTACGTTTTTCCCTGTTTCTGACCATTTTTCTAATTCATCAATATGGAAAACGACTTTCATTGAAATCATTCCTTTACTTTTTAATAATCATCTTGATTGCTTGCTCTAATTTAGCTGCTTGTTCTTCTGGATTACTATCAGGATTTTCAAAGCAATTTTTCAGATTATCTGCAACGATCATTCCCATTACGCGATCAATGCTAGAACGAACAGCGCTTAATTGAGTGATGACATCCATACATTCTTTTTCATCTTCGATCATTTTTTGGATACCACGAATTTGTCCCTCTGTACGTTTCAAACGGTTCAGGATATTTTTATTCTCAATCTCCATAGCACATTCTCCTCCATTTTTATAACTCGATAATACCCCTAATCGGTATTTTATGCAAATATAAAAAGCAATAAAAAAATGAAGAGTCATTCTGGTTGACAGAATAAGAAAGCTCTTGTTTAATATACCCCATAAGGTATTTATAAAATATAAATGAGGTGCAGAAAATGAGTTTGTTATTTCAACCAATAAAATCGATAACAGTCCCAGAATTAAAGGAAAAGCTTTTAGAAAAGCCAGTATTACTTGATGTTAGAACACCTGTAGAATACCGGGGTGGGCATATAAAAGGAGCTAAAAATATTCCATTACAAGGCATAAACAGATATGATGGAGACAAAGAAAAGACCGTTTATGTGATTTGTCAATCAGGGATGAGGAGTAAACAAGCAGCAAAAGAATTAAAGAAATCTGGTTATGATGTGGTGAATGTACGTGGCGGTATGAATCAATGGTTTGATCGAACAGTAGGAGGGAAATAAGATGAAAATCGTTATTGTCGGAGGTGTAGCGGGTGGGATGTCTGCTGCTACACGGCTTCGCCGTTTAATGGAAGATGCAGAAATCGTTGTTTTTGAAAAAGGACCGTATGTTTCTTTTGCAAATTGCGGCTTGCCTTATTATCTTTCGGGTGAAATCAGTGACCGGGAAAATCTTCTGGTCCAAACGCCAGAATCATTAGCTGCTCGTTTTTGTTTAGATGTACGTCCAAATCATGAAGTGACAGCTATCTTTCCTGAAAACAAAACAGTAGAAGTCGTACATGGAGGTCAAAAACACCTGGAACAGTACGATGTATTGGTTTTATCTCCTGGCGCAAAACCAGTTGTTCCGTCAATTCCAGGGATAACAGAAGCCGACAATGTTTTTTCTATTAGAAATGTACCAGACATCGATAAAGTGATGCATGCGTTAGAAAAACAGCCAAACCGTGCCGTGATCGTTGGTGCAGGATTCATCGGATTGGAAATGGCAGAAAACCTAAAAAAAAGAGGTTTAGAAGTCATGGTGATCGAACAAGCGCCGCATATTCTTCCGACACTGGATGAAGAAATGGCAGCTTTTATAGAAAAAGAATTGTCTCATCAAGGAGTAGAAGTGATTACTTCTCATGCTGTCGCTAGATTTGAAGACCACGGGAAACGATTGCGACTGGATGACGGGCGTACCATCCCTGCTGATTTAGTTATTTTATCCATTGGTGTTCGTCCTGATAACCAGTTAGCAGTGACCGCTGGAATCGAATTAGGTATACGCGGGGGTATCCTAGTAGACGAACGATATCAAACGAATATTCCTGATATTTATGCGGTGGGGGATGCTATCGTTGTAAAACAGCTAATCACTGGAAAAGATGCACTTATTTCTCTTGCTTCACCAGCCAATCGTCAAGGTAGACAAGTTGCAGACACGATTTCCGGAATTTCTCGAAGAAATCAAGGCAGTATTGGAACAGCAATTATACGAACATTTGGAATGACCGCCGCATCCACCGGATTAAGTGAAAGAACAGCCAAAGAAAACGAGCTGTCTTTTGAAGTCGTTCATGTGTCAGGAAAAGATCATGCAAGCTATTATCCAGAAGCAACAGATATTTTACTGAAGTTGATCTTCCATCCAGAGACTGGCGAGATTTATGGTGCACAAGGTGTTGGGGCAAAAGGTGTGGATAAACGGATCGATATTTTAGCAACAGCAATCAAAGGGCATTTGACGATCTTCGATTTGCCGGAGTTAGAATTGACGTATGCACCGCCATTTGGCTCAGCCAAAGATCCAGTAAACATGCTAGGATATGCAGCAATGAACATTGCAGAAGGGCTTAGTGAAACCGTACAATGGCATGAATTGCCAACAGAATTAGCCAAAGGAAAAATTTTATTAGATGTGCGAACAGCAGAAGAATTGGAAAAAGGCAAATTCAAGGAAGCCAAACATATCCCTTTGAATGAACTTCGGGACCGATTAAATGAATTAGACAGTCAACAAGAATATATCGTCAGCTGTCATAGCGGCTTACGTAGCTATCTAGCAGAAAGAATCTTGAAGCAGTCTGGCTACCACGTAAAAAACCTTGATGGAGCATTTTCTTTATATCAAACTGTCCGACCTGAAGAACTGATATATCCTAACAAATGATACTCGTTAAAAAGCTTGCATTCGACTCTTAAAAGAGGTAAACTAATCGGTTCCACCACTTTAAAAAAAGAGGAGAATGTGTATGGTCAACACACAAAAGCAGTTAGAAGAAGCATATCTGAAGAATCTGTATCAAAAGCTAATCGATAAAAGAAACGAACTGCGTGAATCGATGGATACGGCAAAAATAGAAGGAAACCAGTCGCTGAAAGAAATGGCTGGCGAGCTTCGATTGAATTTTGACAGTTACTTAGATAACCTGGATACTTTTTCGATGATTGAAATGAAAAATAGAGAAATCGATCAGATGAATATCAAACAGAAAAACGCAGAAAATCAGCTGGCAAAGATCGAACGTTTATTGAAAAGTCCCTATTTTGGAAAAGTCATTGTAGACTTTCTGGATAATGAGCCAAAAGAATCCTTTTATATCGGTACAGCAAATTTCACAGATGATGTAGATGAAAATCTTGTTTATGATTGGCGTTCACCAATTGCCGAACTTTTTTACAATAACGTGATTGGTCCGTCTTCTTATACGGTTCGTCAAAATAAAATCGATACGGTTATCAAAGAAAGACGACAATTTATTTTGGAAAGAGATCGTTTGGTCAAGTTTTTTGATACGTCTGTAGCTATCCAAGACGATGTGTTATTAGAAGTGTTAGGTCAAGATGAAACCAATAAAATGAAGGCTATCACTGCTACGATCCAATCGGAACAAAACACAATCATTCGGGATGTGAAAAGTCAAAATATCTTGGTAAATGGCGTAGCAGGAAGTGGTAAAACCTCTGCTATCATGCAGCGTATTGCGTATCTGCTCTATTTATATCGAGATACGATGACATCTGATGACTTGCTGATTCTATCGCCTAATCATCGGTTCATCGACTATATCTCGAATGTCCTACCATCATTAGGCGAAAGAAATCCACTGAATCTAACCATCTTGCAGCTGGTTTCACAGCTTTCAGCAGAGGAAATAGAAGGTGAAGAAGCTTATTTCAAACGTATCACGAAAGAAAATGTATCAGAGCAAGCAGAACATTTGCGTAGTAAAGAGTATATCGATGATCTAAAACGATCAGATCCTTTGTTTCTAGATCATCCTGATTTTATCCGTGGACTTACTAAAAATGGAAAAACAGTTCTTTCTAAAAAAACGATCGAAAAAATATATGAGAAAGTTCCTGCTCATCCTAAATTGATCGATAGGCTTCAAGCAACGAAAAAGGCACTGATGAGCGAATGGAAGAACCATCTTTTGAAACAAGCAAAAAGTCCTGCAGTGCAGAATCAGGTACTCTCGTTGACAGAAGATAGGCAGTTGAAATTATTCGGTGAATTGATTTCTGATGATTCGGAACAAAGTATCGCAACTTATGCAAGGAAACTTTTACAAAAAAACTATCGAAAAATAACCAGACAAATCGAAGAAATGGCGTGGGTGGATGAGCATCGATTGTTTGAAAGAATTTATGAAAAACGATATGGCTCAGCTTATGTTTGGCAACACACACGTACTGTTGATGAAGCAGTCATTTTATTAGCTATTCATCATTTGCTTGTTGAAAAGGTAAATGTACCAGTGTTTCGCTATTTATTGATTGATGAAGTACAAGATTATACCCTGGCACAATTAGGTCTATTGATTGAATTATTTCCAAAAACTCACTTTACTTTAGTAGGTGACGAGAATCAAGCAATCTTTAATTCTTCCACTACTTTTGCTGATATTATGCGTTGTTTCGATGACTTCCATCTGCCGATCCATCGATATGATCTTAGAAATAGTTACCGTTCTAGCGGAGCAATCACAGAGCTTTTCAAAACCTATGCTGTGGATCAAGAGAAGATCGACATCGTATCGATCCGACCGCAAGGAAAAGAACCCGAATACCGCTCTTTTCAATCCTCTGAAGAATTGTTGGAAATACTAGCTGAGATTTTGGCTTCTCTAAAAGGAGAAAAAGCGGCAATTATCACCCAAACAGAAGAGGAGACCCAAACGCTACAAGAATCGATTAAAAAAAGTTCATATGGATTAGAAAACTGCCAGATCATTCCTTTGAGTCTAGCAAAAGGACTAGAATTTGATCATGTAATCTTGTATCCATTTGAAAACAATAGAGATGAGCAAAGAAGACGCAGACAAATGTACACGGCGATATCTAGAGGAATGAAAAGCATTGTCGTATTGGAAAGAGAAACATAATTAAGAGATAAAAAAATAAAAAGAACAACTGATAAAAAGAACAAAATATTTTTCATTTGCCGATGAGAAATGTTTTGTTCTTTTTCTTAGGAAAAATTTAGGAACGCTTTATGTGAAAAGAAATGAAAAGTATGGTAAACTCCTACGTCGTAACAAAAAATGTGAGGTGAGGATATGAAAAAAGTAACAAGAGAAGAAGTTGCATCGATTTTGGTGAAAGATAAGTATTTTTCGAAAGGTAATTATTGGTTGAAAATTTGGCAAACGCTAGTGGCTCTTTTCGGTTGGATGATCGTTGTTCTTCCTTTTATATGGGTGTTTTTTCCATTGACGAGACCAGAAAGAGCCAAAGATTTTTACTTGTACGCTTTTTTATTGGAAAAGAAAATGCTGTATTTCTTCATCGGCTTTTTTGCATTGATCTTTTTCAGCTTCCTGATTATCTCATTTGTGTTGACTAGATGGAACAATCGAAATTTGTATAGAAAAGTAAATAAGTCTTTTGAATATGAAGATGAAGAATTGAAAAAAAGACAAGAATTACTTGAAGAAATGTATACGGAACGTTTTGGAACAAAGGAAGAGAGAGAAACGGTCCGTTTTTATTCTGTCTCCGAAGAGAAAAATCTAGATACGACACTCATTGCAGATTTGTATAAAGAAAATGGGGTGGAACTGAAATGACCTCAATCACTCATACAGGTAATCAATTCCTAGATACTTGTTTGTCTATCATGTATTTTTTTCTCGTTTCTTACCCGATTTTAGGCGGATTTGCATGGTTTATTGGTGTCTGGTGTTATGTTTTTTTATACAAACACAAACAAAAAGAATGGGTAGATGTTCCATCAGGTGTCGAACCGTTCATTACGATCATGGTACCAGCCCATAATGAAGAGATTGTGATCGAAGATACGATCGAGTATTTGATGACGAAATTGAATTATCACAACTATGAAGTATTAGTGACAGATGATGGTTCAACGGACCAAACACCAGAAATATTAGCCAGACTGATGAAAAAATACGCTAATCTTCGTGTGGTTCGGATCGAAAAAAATAAAGGAAAAGCCCATGCGTTTAATATCGGACTTGCCTTTGCAAAAGGGAAATTGATTTTAAGCAATGATGCAGATACGGTACCGGAGCCAGATGCACTGAAGAGGTATGTGAATTATTTTATTCGCCCTGGTGCAAGACATATTGCTGCGGTCACTGCAAATATGGATGTCCAAAATCGTACAAAGTTGATTGCAAAATCGCAAACGGTTGAATTCTCAAGTATCGTTGGTATTATCAAACGAACACAGTCAGCTGTTTTCGGTGGCCTTTATGCGTACAGTGGGGCAAATACGATGTATCGAAAAGAAGCCTTGATCGATGTGGGCGGATTCAGACAAGATCGAGCGACAGAAGACATCAGTATTGCTTGGGATCATCAGTTGAATGATTGGGTATCTGTTTTTGCTCCTGGGATCATCTTTTTCATGGAAGTACCTGTGACGTTGAAGATGCTATATCGACAAAGAAAACG
This sequence comes from Enterococcus sp. 10F3_DIV0382, assembly GCF_002140245.1. NCBI lineage: Bacteria > Bacillati > Bacillota > Bacilli > Lactobacillales > Enterococcaceae > Enterococcus > Enterococcus sp. 10F3_DIV0382. The sequence goes on from NZ_NGMF01000001.1 coordinate 650,708, forward strand.
TTGGGCAAAAGGTGGAACAGAAGTCTGGCTGACGAATTTCAAAAAAGTGATGCTCCATCCTTTTGAACATATCGGAAGAACGATCATCTTCATTGATCAAACATTGAGCATTGTCTGGTCAATATTCTTTTGTATTTCCGTGATTCTTTTTATTGGATTGATTGGGCATTATGTGTACCAAGGAAACTATGAACAGATCTATGTCACTTTTACATTCAGTTTTGTGTTCATCTGCTTTGAAATGGTCGCAGGATTTTTCCAGTTGTTAGCTTCGCTGATTGTAGATGATCGACGAAGAAAATTGAAATACCTTCTTTTCGCACCCCTATATATGCTTTTGTTCTGGATAGTGAACGCGATAACGATCGTGACGACTTTCATTCCAGCGGTCAAAACGATTTTAGGTTATGGAAGCGGGACATGGAAAAGTCCGGAACGTACAAAAAAATAAAAGATGCACCGTTTTTTAGACAAACAGCCTGTTGTGTTTATGGTTCTTCCAGACATTTTTGCTTATAATAAGAAATTAGTTAAAAAGTAGTAAGGATGGGAAAGTGATGAAAAAAAGAATGAAGCCGTTGATCTGGCCGATTGCTGTTTTCGGTATTTTCTTCTTCGGACAAACAGCTTTTGCAGAAACTTCTGAACCTGCTCAAACAGAGCCTTCAACAACTATAAGCTCTTCTGATGCTGAAAAAGGAACCTCAGAAACAGAAATGACTTCCAATGTACCGACAGATAACTCAGGAGAAACGATTTCGTCTTCAGAAGATACATCAACGAATAGTTCTACCTCTTCTGACCAAATCGATCATTTGCAAGACTTGGAAAATAAAAGAAAAGAACTCGAAGAAGCATTAGAAGCTGCAAAAAACAAATTGAAAGAAGACCAAGCAGCAATCGATCAAGATTTAGCTGATCTTAAAAATAAAGCGGGAAATGACCGTACACAACTTGAGAAAAAGCTTGCTGAAGCGAAAGCAAAAGCGGAAGCTGTCCAAACAGATCTTGACGGGAAGATCCAACAAGCAAAAGAATTCAATCAACAATTAGATCAGGTTGCTCAAACAGCTTCTGGAAAGCTAAGTCAAACTCAAGCGGATATCACAGCGGCCAGTCAAGCGATCCATGGAAAGATCAGCGAAGCACAAACAGTTGCTAATGATTTTGAAGCAAAAAAAGCAGACTTAGCAGCTAGTTTCCAACGAATAAAAGATATTTTGCATTCGGCAGGAGAAAAATCAGTGGCCTCTGGAACCACGACAGAAACAGTTCATCAAACGACAGAGCCATCCGAATCAACAAGTCAGACTTTACCAAAAACAAATGAAAAAACAGCTTCTGTCAATTACTCCTTCGTAGGCACAGGTGTGCTAGTTGCAGCAGCTTACGGAATCATTCGCAAAAAGAAATAAAAAAGAGAGAATGGGAAGGTAGTGAACCTCGAAGTTAGACTGAAAAATCTAACTCTTGGGTCCCACTACATGTCCCATCTCTTTTTATTTATTAAGACAGCTATTCCTACTTATCTTGTGGAGACAGCTGTTCCACTACATGTGACCATCAGCATACCATTGTCGCTACCTAATACTTCGTAGTCCATTTTTACGCCAATGATTGCATCAGCTCCTAATGCTTTTGCACGTTCGGCCATTTCCGCAAGTGCTTCTTCTCTTGCGCCCATTAGTTCATTTTCATAACTTTTTGAACGGCCGCCAAAGACGTTTCGCAAACCAGCCCCAAAATCTTTCAATACATTGATCCCAGTAATAACTTCACCAAAAACGATTCCTTTATAAGCTACTACGGTTTTTCCTTCCACACTATTCGTGGTTGTTGTAATCATTCGATCACTCCTCTCTTTAACGAAAGTATAACAAAGTTCAAGATGCGCAACACATATTTTCCCAAAATTAGGAATTTATTATATACTTGAATTGTTCATTAATGAAAGCGAAACCAATCGTTAGCAACTATGTAAAAGAAAGGAAGATTCTTGTGAAAAAGAGTATTTTGCTTATTTCTCATAGTCAAAAAGTAACAGATGGTATTAAAGAAATGATTGAGCAGATGCAAAAATCCCAAGAGGTGCAGATCTTTTCTCTCGGCGGAATAAATGGCGAGATCGGATCAGACCCGATGAAAATCGTAGAAGCTGTCAATGAATCAAGTGATGCAGCTAGTTATTTTGTTTTTGCGGATATCGGCAGCGCGGTATTGAATTCGGAACTGGCAAAAGACATGTTGGAAGAAGAACAGCAGCAACGTTATCATCTGGTGGATGCGCCTTTAGTGGAAGGAGCTTTTGCAGCAGCCATCACTGCCGGTATAACGGATGATACTCAGCAAATCTTAACAGAAGCACAAAATGCCGGAAAGAAAGGATGGGAATAAATTGAAAAAAATCATGAATGATCCAAGCAATATTGTCGAAGAAATGCTGGAAGGATTAGTAAAAAGCTATCCAGAACTTGTTCATCGTGTAGAATCTTCCCGTGTTGTAGCCAAGAATCAGAAATCGGAACAAGTTGGTTTGGTTTCTGGTGGAGGAAGCGGACATGAACCATCCCATGCCGGGTTTGTAGGGGAAGGAATGTTAAGTGCAGCGGTGCTCGGTGATGTATTTACTTCTCCAACTCCAGATCAGATTCAAACGGCTATCAAGGAAGCGGATAGTGGCAAAGGAGTTTTACTAATCGTTAAGAATTATACAGGGGATGCATTGAACTTCGATATGGCAAAGGAACTAGCTGCTATGGACGATATTGAAGTAGAAAGTGTAATCGTAGATGATGATATCGCCGTTGAAAATAGTACGTATACTGCTGGAAAACGCGGAGTCGCAGGTACTGTCCTTGTACACAAAATCGTGGGCGATGCAGCAAGAAACGGTGCTTCCCTAGCAGAGTTGAAAGAATTGGGAGAAAAGGTCGTACAGGCAACTAAAACAATCGGTGTAGCGCTTCGAGCAGCAACTGTACCAGAAGTAGGGAAACCAGGATTCGAACTAGGAGAAGATGAAATCGAGTACGGTGTTGGTATCCACGGTGAGCCAGGCTATCGTCGAGAAAAGATGCAGCCTTCTAAAGTACTGGCAAAGGAACTTGTTACTAAGATTTTAGATGATTACTCGAATTTGCCAAAAGAAGCAGGTGTATTCGTCAACGGAATGGGCGGGACGCCTTTGATGGAACAGTTCGTATTCATGAATGATGTTTTAGCTCTGCTGGAAGAAAGAGGCGTCAATGTAGTTTTCCGAAAAGTCGGTAATTTTATGACCTCACTAGATATGCAAGGCCTTTCTCTTACGCTGATCGACTTGACGGAGACACAATGGAAAGATTCTTTAGAAAGCAATGTACAGACGATTTCATGGTAAGACAATCTCAAGATAAAAGGGTGATAATATGAAACTAACCGTTCAAGAAATCCAAGAATGGCTCTCACAATTTGCAGAGGCAATCAATCAGAACAAACAATATCTCAGTGATCTAGATACCCCGATTGGCGATGGAGACCACGGAAATAATATGGGAAGAGGGGTTTCAGCTTATGAAGAAGCTTTTCAAACCGATCATCCTGGAACAATTAGTGATACATTCAAAGTATTCTCTATGGCGATGATATCGAAAGTTGGTGGGGCTTCTGGTCCGTTATACGGATCTGCATTCATGAACATGATGAAAGCGACAAAAGGGGTCGATTCTATTGATTCTCAAGAAAAATTAGGAGAAGTGATCGAGCAGGGAACAGCGGGTATTCAAAGCCGAGGAAAGGCAGAAGCTGACGATAAAACGATGTTAGATGTTTGGCTACCAGTTACAGAGGCGTTGAAAGCAGGGAATCTAACAAAAGAAATTATTGACCAGGCAAAAGAACACACCAAAGACTTGGTAGCTAAAAAAGGACGAGCTTCCTATCTAGGAGAGCGTGCAATCGGACATATCGACCCGGGAGCTGCTTCCAGTGCCATTTTATTTACGTCACTACTCGATGTGATCAAAACTTCATGACCATTCCTGTAAATGGAAACAGAGGCTGAACTCGAAAAGCAAGCAGTTGCTTTTTCGATTCAGCTTTTTTACAGTTGTTTCTTTTAAATAACATAGTTAAAATAAAAAAGAAAAGAGGGAACAAAATGGATTTAATGAAAGAAGACTATCAGTTATTTGACAGAGACAATTATGCATTCAAACAACTCAAAGAAATACATACACCAGATGAAGTCGAACTAATCAAACAAGAATACAAAGCACACTGGCAAAAATGGAAAGAGATCCAGCTCCAGACAGCTGCACTTTTGCCTGATACGTATGGCATGAGCAAACCTAAAATCGAAAGCTGGACGAATGGCTGGAATTTACGCAGTCATTTTTGGAGTGCTTATCGAAGTGAAGATCGGCAAAACGAGAATGCCTGTCTAGCAGTTTTGTTGAATCAAAAACAATACCAAATCTATTTGATGTATCAGCACTATAAAAGTGACACGAGAGAAGGAAGCGTTGAAGGACACAATCAATTGCTATCTTTACTGCAGGAATGGAGTACCCAGGTAGCGATTGAAGATTATTATATCTGGCCCCAGCCTGAAAATGAGCTGGAAGATCATTTGCCTTTATCCGTTTATTTATCAGATAAGAGCAAGCAAGAAGAGCTGCGAGAAACAATGGGCGATCGAACCTTCCAACTTGGCAAACTGTTTTTTTCTCCAAATGAATACACAAACATCGAAGAGAAAGCTGCTAAGGCACTCAAAGAACTAGCGCCATTGTATCACGCGATAAAAAAGAAGTTATGAAAAAGCTGATTTGCGTTGCGTACTAAATAGATGGCACATCATCGAATCCACTGCTCTCATGATGCAATATAAACAGACACCTGCGAAAAATCATTTTTTTGCAGGTGTCTGTTTGGTTTTTCCATCAGTCAAATCAGAATAAAAATTTAAACAAATCTAAAAACATAACAGTTAACAATCTCTAAAAAACGACGATTGCTTGCGTCCCGCTCATTCTTTTGTATATATGTTTCGAATTACATAACAGAAAAAATGAAAAAATATTCATTTCGTTATCAAACAAGGAAAAGTAAGAACAAGGCTTCTTTTTTCACTGATAAGCCTATGGTAAAATCCGTTTAAAGCGTTTTCTTCACGAAGAGAAGTAAGAAGGAGCAAGTATGAAAAAAATCATTTTCAGAGGACTCATAGTTGTCATTGCACTGAGTATAGGAGGGAAAATATTGATGGATAGAAGAGAAAAAGACAACGAAGAACTGCGTACCATCCAAACCGATCTGGCAAATTATTTGTATAATCATTATGAGATTTATACAAAAGATAAGGACAAAATCGATGAAGCAGATAAGAAATACAATGGTGGTAATGGAACAATAACAGATGACGAATACTTAGAGAGTTTAAAAAATGCTAGGCAATATTTCAACATCGAAAAAATAGAATTTACAGGTTTTTCTGTAACCCCTATGAAATCTTTAGAGGTACACTTCGAAATCAATGACCTGCTTTCCCACACTGCGACATTAGGAGTAAAGTCTGCAGAAACAGGTCAGTGGATCTATAGGATTGATAGTGGTATAGAAAAACCGGGGCAAGATCATTATCTCAGTAGAAAAGACCAAGAGACCAATAGGAGCATACCCATGAATATCGTCACATTCTATGATGGGGGGATCGACTGATG
>NZ_NGMF01000001.1:660352-666901 GCF_002140245.1 Enterococcus sp. 10F3_DIV0382
ATCGGAAAAGAAAAAACACCAAAGAAAAACGGTATGCAGGCCATGGTTGAGATTCCAACCAAGCTATGAAAAATTTAATAAAATCTAAAGACATAACAGTTAACAATCTCTAAAAAACAACAATTACTTGCGCCTGTTTATTCTTTTGTATATGTGTTTCGAATTACATAACAGAAAAAATGAAAAAATATTCATTTTGTTATCAAACAAGGAAAAGTAAGAAAAAGGCTTCTTTTTTCACTGATAAGCCTATGGTAAAATCCGTTTAAAGCGTTTTCTTCACGAAGAGAAGTAAGAAGGAGCAAGTATGAAAAAAATCATTTTCAGAGGAGTCATAGTCATCATCGCACTAAGTATAGGAGGGAAAATATTGATGGATAGAAGAGAAAAAGACAATGAAGAACTGCGTACCATCCAAACCGATCTGGCAAATTATTTGTATAATCATTATGAGATTTCAACAGTAGATGAAAAGCGAGAAAAGGAAATCTTCAAAGAATTTAATCAAGGTAAAGGAGACATGACTGAACAGGAATTTTTTGAAAGATTAGATTCTATAACTGAGTATATTGATATTGAGAAAATAGAATTTACAGGTTTCTCTGTAACCCCTATGAAATCTTTAGAGGTCCACTTCGAAATCAATGACCTGCTCTCCCACACTGCGACATTAGGAGTAAAGTCTGCAGAAACAGGTCAGTGGATCTATAGGATTGATAGTGGTATAGAAAAACCGGGGCAAGATCATTATCTCAGTAGAAAAGACCAAGAGACCAATAGGAGCATACCCATGAATATCGTCACATTCTATGATGGGGGGATCGACTGATGGATCAGAATCGAGTTTTTTCAGAAACAGTTTATCAAGTAGAAGTAGGAAATATAAAAAAGCTGGATAGATTTGGCGTGAAAAACGAATATTTAATTCTTGATACGGTAAACACCGACAAACATACAATCGGAAAAGAAAAAACACCAAAGAAAAACGGTATGCAGGCCATGGTCGTGGCTGAAATCAAAGATGAATATAAAAGTAAGAAGCAAGATCAATTACAGCAAATTTCCGGCTACCCCAAATCCGTCATCAAAAAAGACCTGACTATCGCCTACGCAGGTACCAAAAGTTGGCAGGACTGGAAAACGAACATCCGAGAAGTCGGCTTTGAGGACAAACACGACAACGGCGCCTTCCAGTCGGCTTTAGCGTATGCCGATGCAATCGAAAAGACCTATTCTGTCAAAGACGGCTACACCATTTCCACGACCGGTCATTCCTTAGGTGGAGCGCAGGCAATCTATGTCGCTGTTTTAAAAGGCTATCACGGATTTACATATGCAGCGGCAGGCCCAGGCCTGAGTGAGAAACAGCTCAATAATTATGAAGGGCAGATCATCAATCTGTATGACACTTCAGACATCGTGACTAGTGGCTGGCTGACTGGTGGGAAAGGCCAACTGCCATTTCACAGTTTCGGAATCGACAACATCGGCTGGAAAAACTATGGACACGATCTAAATCAGTTCAATCTCGACAAAAACGGGAATTACATCGATAAATATGGCGATATCGTCATCTATTCCGACCAACATGGAGGGGTCGCCCTCGAACAGACCTTACTCGCCCAGCAAATCATCAAAAACAAAGCTATGATCCGTCAAATGGAGACATATGGCGAAAAAAATCAATGGGAGAAAGATCGGATCAGTCAACTGAAAGAAGAAAACAAGTGGCTCCAGCTACAAATCAGTGCTTTCTCCAAGCTAGTGACTTGGCGGAAAAGATTCACAGCTAGCAGCGGCGGTCTGTCGACCAATGAACAGATCTATTTAGACGACCAGCAGGCGCTGATGATCGTGAAACATGCGGCTTCCGTCTTCAATCAAGCGATGGAACAAGTGCTAGTCATTTACCAGCGTGGAATTCGTGATTTGGAACAGCTGTGGGCAGATGGTCTTGCGATGGTCCGCAGACAGACACCGCTTTTGTCTCAGAACGAAATGCTCGATGCTCTGCGAGAAGTCGGTTGTACAAAGCAGACGATCGTTGATGAACCTACGCAGGAATTCAGGGAAAAATCTTCAAAATCAAGCAGCTTTCAGCAGAATTCTCTACCTTGGCAAAAGAGATCGAAGCGAAAATCAATGAGCTGGTCCAACGTGATCGAGACTTGGCACGACAATTATTTTAAAACAAGGAGTAGTGAGATGGAAAAAGAAAACCAGATTCATGAAACATACCGAAAAGAACGACTGCAGCTAGAAAATCAGGAAGATCAGCTCAGACAGATGCAAAAGAATATGCAGCAGCTGGCAGAAACGACTTATTCCCATATACGTTTTTCGGTGTGTTCCTTTGAATGCCCGAAGGATTCTTTGTATTTTGCACAAAAAGAACTCAGACGTTTAGAAGAGAGGTTCTCTCATGAATTGATGCAGAAACGAAAAAAAATCTATGATCAGCAAGATGAAGTCGAACGCCGTTATCGTGCTGATCTGCAACGATTAAACAAAAAGTAACAAGAAAGGAGATAATAAGTGATCATTCTAGAGGAAAAAATTTGGGAAGATTACCAGAAAGAGATACAAAAAATCTCAGCAAGAGCTTTAGGGATTGCGATGACTCAAGACAAAGTCACGAAATGCAAAAAGGCGAAACAAGCCGCAGAGGTGGAAGCAAGTACGGCAAAAAAAGCGGTATCCTCTGCAACGACTGGATTGGAAAAAGCAGTAAAGGGTCGTTTCGGCAAACAAGTAACAGCGGCATTTAGTAAAAAAAGCCGAATGTTAGTAAGTTTTTGAACACTGTGAATCTCGGAGGTTGTGAACTTGCCGTTTAACCCTGAGTCACAAGGAACAATTTCAAAAAACAGCTTCTCATGTTTGATGAATATCGTGACTTGTATCCGAGAAGTTGGCAGGAGAACACCATTTATTCAAAAAATAGGAGTTGCGACAAGGCGTTTGTCACAGCTCCTATTTGACATAAGAGGCAATTTTCAATTTTACTTATAGATAGTATCAAAAAATGATTTTAAGGCATAAAACACTCACCGCCATTATTACCGAGAGTCTGATCCTAGTGGCCGAGGTGGCAAACGGTATGCTTTTCCATGAAATGAGTATTCTGATCGTGGTCATAAACGGCATGTGTCTGCTTACTTATCGCACAAAAAGAAAAATCTTGATACAACAATTACCCAAGTTAAACGAACAAGTAGAATAACAAACAAGGAAGAAATCCAAAGGAGGAATCTGCTATGAGACATGAAGGATTGTGTGTTTCACTCGTTCCATTATTCAATCATCTCGAGATAGAAGATCAGCAAAAAATCCACTCGTTAGTGACACACAGAAAAGTGGAAAAAGGAGAACAGCTTCTTGCGCCGAATGGAGAGTCTCAATTAGTAATCGTGGCTTCTGGAAGTATGAAAGTGTATCAATTATCTGCTAGCGGAAAGGAACAGCTTTTACGAGTAGTAGAGCCGGGCGGATATGAGGGAGAGAGCCAGTTGTTAGGCGTTCCAAATGAATCTTTATTTGGCGAAGCACTAGAAAAAACGGAAATTTGCGTATTGAGACAAAAAGATTTCTCGGAACTTTTACTGCATTATCCCGCCCTTAGTCTGAAACTTTTAGCAATCAACGCTGAGAAATTAACAAAAGTACAGCAGCAGACAACTTTTTTGATGATGGAAAAAGTAGAAGAACGAGTCGCTGTCTATCTGCTTGACTTAGCTAAAGCGACAGGGAAGGATCACTTTTTCCTACCAATGAAAATGAAAGAACTTGCTGCATTTATCGGTACGACCCCCGAAACTTTATCTAGAAAATTTAAATTATTAGAGGAGAATGGTTATGTAAAAAGAGAGAATCGGGAAGTCTGGATCATTGATAAAGAACAGTTAGAAGACATGTAAATACAAAAATGACCTCCAAATGTTGGATTTTTGATCCCAATTTGGAGGCTAGCATGAAATTGAACATGCTCTTTTTTTGTTATCCTTCCACTAAATCTCTTCTCCTATAACCGATAGCACCAAGGACGATCAGTGCAAGGCTGATACAGGATAATGTAAGGAATACGGAAAGATCGAAAGAATCGTTTGGCATCCGTGGTACCCAGCTAGGGACCGCTGTTTTGGAGAACCATTCTGGTAAATCCAAAATCCCGCCAAAGTAATTGAGCGCAAAGGAGTAAGCTAAGTAGATATAAGCAAATTTACCCATTCGAGGAAGCCATCCGAATAGAAAGCCACTCATTCCGATAAACACTAAAACAGCAGGCAGAAAGTTGAATCCGGCTTTAAGAAACAGCAATAGATCCATATCTTTCGCATCCTTCATCGATGCCAAAGCAGAAAGTCCTAGCGCACCAGAACTAATCAGAATCGACAATATAGAAAACAGGATCGCTAGTAACAGATTTGTCCAATAAAGTTGGTTCCTAGAAATTTTTGTTGCGAACAGCTGATTCATACGTCCGTGGGTTTCTTCTGTAAATAAACGATTGATGCTAGCAATTGGTAAAATAGCAGCTAGACAAATCAAGACGACCATGATCGTGCTTGTAAAGTTTTTTTCAATTGAGACGCCAGATTGGATAAACATCTGTTTCATTAAGTCGTTACTTTCTAAAAACTGTTGCATATTCCCGTAGATAGAGCCGTATGCCGCCCCCATCAAACCAAAAGTGATAAGCCAACTGATGGTCATTCCTTTATTTAGATAGAATAATAAACCACGCAAGGATAGAAGAGAACGTTTAGCATACGGTTTTCCTTCACGTTCGGGGATATAGCCGGTGTTCAAGTCTCGATGTTCCTCTAAAACAAATGAACTGATTATCAAGATGAGACTGAACAAAAACAAATAAAGCAAAGGAATCCAGTTATTAGTTGTAAATGGATAGGACAAATAAGACCAGCCTAAAGGATTCCACATCGAAAGGGAGGAATCAGCTACATCTGTTATTGCTCTTAGAAGGTAAAGTCCACCTAAAAACGCTAGAGACAGACCATTCGAACTGGCTGCACTTGGCATCAGTTGTGAAGCAAACAGTGCAACGGCACTCCCCAAAATCCCCGTACTACCTACAGATAGCCCAAAAAGCCAAGCACCTTCTGCAGTGATCGAATCTGCTTGAAAAAAAATCATCGTACAGCTGATCGATATTGCTAAAAGCAAATTAATCAGAATACTTTAAGCGATGACAGCTAAAGAGTTTGCTTGACGTCCGACTCGAAAGGAACGAATAAGTTCAATAAGACCAAGCTCCTCTTTTTTTCTCGTTTGGCTCACCACATGCAAAACAGAGATCACAGCAGCAAACAAACTGCAAAAAAGCAACATTTCATTTGCATACATCGCTCCTAAAGTATACTCAGCAGCATTCGAAGCGGGAGTTGGTCCGACCATTGCTATCATTGCCGGGTTTTGCATTGTTTCGTATAATCCAGCTAACCCTTGTCCTGAAGTCAATTCTTCAAACGCAGGGACAAAACCACCAGAAAAAGCAGTGACACCGACTAGCCATATCAAGATCTTTTTCCAGTCACGGCTAAGGTTTTGAGAAAAAAGGGTGGACCAGCGTGAAAATTTATCAGTCATTTCGTTTCCTCCTCATCCTTCATAGTGCCTCATGAATAAATCTTCAAGAGTCGGTGGAATAGATTCAAATTTTTTCACACCTAATTTGGAAGTTTCAGCTAAAATCTCATCGAAAGCTTCGTTGTCAGCAGCAAATTGAGCAAGGTGGCCTTTTTGCACAAAATCATGGACACCGTTCAATTGTGCTAAGTGGCTGTTATCTGCTTCTGTTTCTATAGTAATGGTCGAGCGGGTCAAATGACGCAATTCATCGAGTGTTCCTTCTTCTACGACTGTTCCCTCGCGGATGATCACGACTTTATCTGCCAGCCGTTCGACTTCACTGAGAATATGAGAAGAAAGCAGGATGGATTTGCCCTGTTCTTTCAGTTTTTCAACTTCTTCTTGAAAAATGGTTTCCATCAAGGGATCTAAACCAGAAGTAGGCTCATCAAATAAATAGAGATCCGAATCAACAGCTAAAGCAGCAATCAAGCCCACTTTTTGACGATTTCCTTTTGAATAGTTTTTTGCTTTTTTCTTAGGATCAAGAGAGAAACGTTGAATTAGTTCGTCCTTTTTTTGAGCGTTCCCTTTTCCATGAAGCTTCATGAAGAGATCGATGATCGCTCCTCCAGTCAAATTTCCCCATAAAGAGATGTCACCTGGAACATAAGAAAGACGTTCATGGATAGATAAACTATCTTCCCATACATCTTGACCAAAAATCGTTGCCGTTCCGCCGTCTTTTTTTATAATCCCTAAAAGTGTCCGAATCGTCGTGGATTTTCCAGAACCATTTGGTCCGATAAATCCAACGACTTCACCTGAATGTACGGTGAAAGAGACATCTTTTAAAGCTTCGAAACGACCAAAGCTCTTTTTCAAATGTGTGACTTTGACGATTTCTGCCATAAAAACCCCACTCCTTTTTCTTAAAATATATACTAAAAAAGATTAATC
>NZ_NGMF01000001.1:667001-676710 GCF_002140245.1 Enterococcus sp. 10F3_DIV0382
AGTTATAATAAACCTCAGAATAAATTTGAACTATATATATTATAAAAGTTTAAAATTACGGGAGGCTCTATAAATGAACGGTTTTGAAAAGAGAGCACAAGAGAAAAAGAAAGAGATTTTACAAGCAGCTTTTGACTTGATGAACACAGACATAGGAACCGCTGGAGTGACGATGGATAAGGTTGCTGAGAGCGCTCAGGTAAGTAAAGCGACGATTTTTAAATATTTTGGCAGCAAGGAAGGGCTGATTTATGAAGTATTTTTCACATTTATGAATGATTTAGGGCAAGAAGCGAAAGCGTTGATTGCGGAAAATCTTCCATTTGAAGAAACGCTGATTGCTATGAGTGAAAATAAAATCCGCTATCTCAATCGAGTGAACAAACAATTTTATATCGATTTGATGACATACTATACAAAAAAAGAAAAAAAAGAATTTTCTGACGCGATGGATGCGTATACGCAAGAAAGTTTCAGTATCATGCTTGATCTTTTCCACCGAGGACGTAAAGAAGGAAAAGTGGATTTGAAATATTCGGATGAGTTTTTGATCCTCTATTTTCAAGCAATGGTAGAAGGAATTTCTAAGCCGGAGATATACGCAAAACTGCTTCCATATACAGCAGAATGGACAGAAGTCCTGATCAAAGGTATCGCGCCGAAGAAGAAATAAAGCATAAAAAAAGCCGAAACTGACGATAAAATGCCAGTTCGGCTTTTTTTGTTTATAAATGATGTAAAATCAAGCGGATTCGCGTGCTTCTTTGTCGTAGACCTCATGAACATTGATGAATGGATCAAGAATAGGGTTTTGTCCGTCTAAATCTGATTGGAACCGAATGCCATCAATATTGATTCGAGCATTTCGATAGAAATCCGTACCTAATTGTCCCCAAGCGGGAGTAGAAGCATCTACATTGCAGAAAATATCGAAACCTTGACTCTTCAAGTAAGCAAATTTTTGATTTTCTGCTGAATAAGGCTGCCAGTCGCTAATATCTGCACCAAATGGATAAATCAGGATATTTGTTTTTCCTAGGATAGGTGCAACTTCTTGCTGCCATAATTCATTGTCTTTTTTGACATCCTCTAATGAAGCTTGAGTCATATTCAAGTGTCCCCAGGTATGGGAAGCAAAGCTCCAACCATCTTTCTTCAACTGATCAGCCACTTTTTTAGCTTCTTCGCTCTCTTTTTTTGTTTTTTCGTTATCTCCGTATTGAGACTTGGATGTTCGATAACCTAAAACACCGTTGTAACCTGTCAGGGCCAAGGTGCCTTTTGCGCCTCGATAAGAAAAATCAGGATGTTTCTTGACAAAAGCATCGATCAGAGGAACCATGTCAAAGTCCCCAATTTCTTCCTTATCATTCTCTTTATAAACATTTTTGATTTCATTGTTATTTGATACGACTAATCGGCTAGGAAAACCGGAATTATCCATATATTCATAATAGCTGACATCATCTTGTGAAAGAATTAATGGTTTTTTTCCTTCAGGTAGCGCAAGCCCGTTAAAGGAAAGATTCCCTTGTTCGTCTTTTTGGATCAAATCATTCAAATTGACTAAAACAAAATCATTTTGATAGAGTTGTTCGATTGAACGGTTGAATTCTTCAACAGTTACCATATAGTCTTTGTATCCTTGAGCCTGTTGAGAGTGGAAGGCTTTTTGTGGGTCCACGATCAAGCTGTGAAAAAAGACGTGAGAGATCTGAGTAGGATCAGACCAGTCAATTAGTTGTTCTTTCTCCTTTTTCAGTGTTTGAAGAAGCTGCTGTGTTTCCGGAGATCCGTTTTTACTGTTTTTCTCCAATAAAGCAATCGCTTGGTCATAATCATAGCTTTGTGCCAGATTTTTTGCTTGAGTCACTAGCTGTTGCTTATCATCCATTGGCTCTTTTGTCTTTTCTGTTATTTTTTTTTCATGAATAATCGGTTCTTTTTTTGTGTATGCTCGGATGACAAAAAAAAGACTTAAAATTAAAATAACGACAGTTAAAGCAGAAGTGGCTCCTAAAATAATTTTTTGCTTTTTTTCCATATACCTCGTCCCTTACTTTTTCATTTTTTTACTCGTCCCGTTCTTCATTGTAACGAAGAAAGAATAAGAGGAAAAGTAAAGTGACTTCTCGATAAATTGCAGAAAAAATACAGAAAAAATAGTTTCTTTTAACAATAGTTGAAAATAAAATGTTCGGGATTAGAGCGGATTCAAAAAAGAAAAAATGAGGAATTTAAAAAAAATATCCTTTTTCTGTTGACAAAGAAAAAGTTGCGCTCTATGATAGACACATATTAATAATAACAAGACGAAGATTGAAACGAAGTAGTTGTTAAAGCCAATGTTTCAGAAAGCTGGTGGTTGCTGCAAACCAGTACATGCTTTAAAGCGAATTACATTTCAGGAGTCTCTGGCAGTGATTGCCACGCGACAGCGTTAAATGTTCGAGAGGTATGTTGGATATCTAGACATACAAATTGGGTGGTACCGCGAGATTTCGTCCCTTGGCTATATGCCAAGGGACTTTTTTTATTTTCCATCCCGAAGAAATACTTAATGACGCATGCTAGCAGGTTCCTGCTTTCATAAAAAAACTACACGGAGGTCAGTAAAATGAATATTATTGATGAATTAACTTGGCGCGACGCCATTAATCAGCAAACAAACGAAGAAAGACTTCGCGAGCTCGTTGAAGAAAAGAGCATTTCACTTTATTGCGGCGTTGATCCAACTGGTGATTCGATGCATATCGGACATTTGATCCCATTTATGATGATGAAAAGATTCCAATTGGCAGGCCATCATCCATATATTCTGATTGGCGGCGGAACAGGAACAATCGGCGACCCAAGCGGCCGTAAAACAGAACGTGTGTTGCAAACGATGGAACAAGTACAACATAACGTGGATGCACTTTCCAATCAAATGAGAAAATTGTTTGGTAAAGACGCAAATATCACATTTGTGAACAACTACGACTGGTTATCAAAAATCTCTTTACTTGAATTTTTGAGAGACTACGGTAAAAACTTCAACATCAACACGATGTTAGCAAAAGATATCGTTGCCAGCCGTTTGGAAGTAGGGATCTCATTCACAGAATTCACTTACCAAATCCTGCAATCCATCGACTTTTTACATCTGCATAAAACATACGATGTACAACTACAAATCGGTGGAGCAGACCAATGGGGAAATATCACAGCTGGTTTAGACCTGATCCGAAAATTAGAAGGACCAGAAGCAGAAGCGTTCGGTTTAACGATTCCATTGATGTTGAAAGCGGACGGAACGAAATTCGGAAAAACCGCAGGCGGTGCCATTTGGCTTGATCCTAAGAAAACTTCACCATTTGAATTCTACCAATTCTGGTTGAATCAAGATGATCGTGATGTAGTGAAATACTTGAAATTCTTTACGTTCTTATCTCAAGAAGAAATTGAAGAATTAGCGAAAAAAGTAGAGACAGAACCTGAGAAACGTGAAGCACAACGCCGTTTGGCAGAAGAAGTTACAAGATTTGTGCATAGTGAAGAAGACTTGAAAGAAGCGCAAAAAATAACGCAAGCATTGTTCTCTGGAAATATTAAAGAACTAAATGCGGAAGAAATCGCGCAAGGATTCGGTAAAATGCCGAACGTTGAAATTTCAAGCACACCTGAAAATATCGTGGAGCTACTTGTTTCCACAAAAATTGAACCATCTAAACGTCAGGCACGGGAAGATGTTTCAAACGGAGCTATAAGTATTAACGGTGACCGCGTTACCGATTTAAATTTTGTCATAAATCCATCCGATGAATTCGATGGTAAGTTTGTGGTTATTCGAAAAGGTAAGAAAAATTACTTTTTGGCCAAAGTAATTGATTAGAATTTAGTAAGTTTTTGCCTTGAAAAAGGGGAATACTATTACAACATTCCAATTTTGAAACCCATCCTAAAATAGAACGCTGGTTGTCGTTAATACAATCTTTGCGAGGGAGTTTACTTTTGTAAATTCCCTCGTTTTTTTAAATTATTTCAAAAGTGCGAACAATTCGAATAATTGATACATATTAAAATACGATTAAAAAACGGTCGGAAGCTTAGTTTACAGAATAGGAGAACAGGTGTAATGTAGGGCTCGACAAAATTTAAATATTTTTTTTAGGAGGGTTTCACTATGAGTGAATCATTGTCGAAAGATCTAAACCTAAATGCCCTATTCATTGGGGACAAAGCTGAGAACGGCCAAATCTATAAAGCTTTGTTGAATGAATTGGTGGACGAACATTTAGGCTGGCGTCAAAACTACATGCCTCAAGACATGCCTATCATTACGCCAGAAGAAAAAAGCAGTGCTAGTTTTGAACACACTGTGAATAAAACAAAAGATGTTCTATCAGAAATTTCAGCGCGGATGCGTACCCATTCCGTTCCTTGGCATAATGCCGGACGCTACTGGGGTCATATGAACTCTGAAACATTGATGCCATCTTTACTAGCGTACAATTTTGCTATGCTATGGAATGGTAATAACGTTGCTTACGAATCTTCTCCTGCAACAAGCCAAATGGAAGAAGAAGTAGGCATGGAATTTGCAAAATTAATGAGCTATAAAGATGGCTGGGGACACATCGTTGCTGATGGTTCTTTAGCAAACTTAGAAGGACTTTGGTATGCCCGCAACATCAAATCATTGCCACTTGCTATGAAAGAAGTGACACCTGAACTAGTTGCTGGAAAAAGCGATTGGGAATTGATGAACTTGTCAACAGAAGAAATCATGAACTTGTTAGACAGTGTTCCAGAAAAAATCGACGAAATCAAAGCTCACTCAGCACGTAGCGGAAAACATTTAGAAAAATTAGGAAAATGGTTGGTTCCACAAACAAAACACTATTCATGGCTAAAAGCTGCCGACATCATCGGTATCGGTTTAGACCAAGTAATTCCAGTGCCAGTTGACCATAACTACCGCATGGACATCAACGAACTTGAAAAAATCGTTCGTGGTCTAGCAGCTGAAAAAACACCAATCTTAGGTGTAGTCGGTGTTGTAGGATCAACAGAAGAAGGAGCAATCGACGGTATCGATAAAATCGTTGCATTGCGTCGCGTATTAGAAAAAGACGGTATTTACTTCTACTTGCATGTAGATGCTGCTTATGGCGGATACGGCCGTGCGATTTTCTTAGACGAAGACAACAACTTCATTCCATTCGAAGATTTAAAAGATGTTCATTACAAATACAACGTCTTTACAGAAAACAAAGATTATATCTTAGAAGAAGTACACAGTGCATATAAAGCAATCGAAGAAGCAGAATCTGTAACGATCGACCCACATAAAATGGGCTATGTTCCATATTCTGCCGGTGGTATCGTCATCAAAGATATCCGCATGAGAGACGTTATCTCTTACTTCGCAACATATGTATTTGAAAAAGGTGCAGATATCCCAGCATTACTTGGAGCGTATATCTTGGAAGGTTCAAAAGCAGGGGCAACAGCAGCCAGCGTTTGGGCAGCACACCATGTCTTACCTTTGAATGTCACAGGATACGGTAAATTGATGGGTGCATCAATCGAAGGGGCACACCGTTTCTACAACTTCTTGAATGACTTGTCATTCAAAGTAGGTGACAAAGAAATCGAAGTTCATCCATTAACTTATCCAGATTTCAACATGGTAGACTACGTATTCAAAGAAAAAGGCAACGACGATTTAGTTGCGATGAATAAATTGAACCATGACGTATATGATTATTCTTCATACGTGAAAGGAAGCATTTACGGTAATGAATTCTTAACTTCACATACTGACTTTGCTATCCCAGACTATGGCAACAGCCCATTGCAATTCGTGAACCAACTAGGATTCTCAGATGAAGAATGGAACCGTGCCGGAAAAGTAACTGTATTGCGTGCCAGCGTAATGACACCATACATGAACAAAGAAGAACACTTTGAAGAATATGCTGAAAAAATCAAAGCAGCTCTTCAAGAAAAATTGGAAAAAATCTACGCAGACCAATTATTGGCAAGCGAAGCAAAATAAGCAAGGTAATCATGTTAGAAAACAGCTTGAATGCTAACTGTTTCTGACGCATGTTTGGATCTGAAGAGCAAGGGGTGACCTAAGCTCTTCGATCCCTTTGTTTTGAGGTTGTCTTTGAAGAACTCCTTCAAGCAATAGACTCAAAGAATCCCCTCAAATATTCGCTGAATTGTTTCGTTTATTGCTGAAACTACTTCAAAGACACCGTTATTTTATCCAAAAAATCAAGGAGAGTGTCAACGGTGAGTAAATCTGAAGTAAGTAAAATGGGTCTTGGGACCTTTATCGGTCTGACAATGGCACTGTGTGCAACGGTTCGGAGTATTCCTACGTTAGCCGCAGTCGGTTGGACATTGATTTTTTATTCAATTTTTGCAGTTTTGTTTTTTGCCGGTCCGATATCAATGGTTTCCGGTGAACTTTCAACGATGCTTCCTCAAGAAGGCGGTCCTCAGTTATGGGTAAAAACAGCACTGGGCAGCAAATGGGGATTTGTCGTTGCATGGCTATTATGGGTGCAAATGTTCCCAGGTATGGTAATGGTCGCTTCTACTTTAGGACCATTGTTAGGAAACACATTTGGTAATGTAGAACTTGGCAATAATCATTGGTTCGTTTTAGGTTGTATTTTAGTTATTTACTGGATCATCACGATCTTGAACTTGAAATTCGATATGGCAAAAGTCGGCGGGAACATCGGTGTATGGCTAGGGGTATATATCCCAGTAGTCATCATGTTCGTTTTAGGTGTTTTGGCAGCCTTCAAAGTCGGACTAGTCTCAAACGGCTATCTAGGTGACTTTTCATGGTCAAAAGCTTTCCCTGACTTGGAACATATTGATTCATTGAAATACTTAGCTGGTATCACATTTATTTTTGTTGGGATCGAAATGAGTTCTGTTTACATGCCTCGTTTGAAAGACGCAACAAAAAATTATACAAAAGGCGTATTTATCGCTTTGATCGGATTAGTTTTATTGAATGTCATCAATGCGATGCTTGTTGCCAATGTCGTACCAGATGGAAAAATGGAATTAGCAAATATCACGCAGCCAATCTTGATTGATTGCCAAATCCTAGGCTTACCAGAAGTGATCGGAAATATCTTCAGCTTCATGGTATTTATTGGTGTGCTTTTACAATTATCAGCTTGGGTTACTGGACCATCAAAAACAATCATCCAAGTAGCTCGTGAAGGATTCCTTCCACCAAAATTCGGATTCCATAAAGAAAACAAATACGGCGTATCTAGAAATGTCGTTCTAACACAATCAATCGTTATTTCATTATTTGCTTTGCTTTATGGTGTAATGGATGACGTAAGTGCTGTATTCTTGACACTTACAAATGCTACAACTGTTATTTATTGTATCGTGTACATTTTGATTGCTGTTTCATTGCTTAAAATGCGTAAGAAACATCCAGAATTCGAACGTCCTTACCGAATTGGCAAAAACGGAAACGGCTTAGCTTGGGTAGTCAGCTGCATGCTGATCTTCTCTATCATCGTTGTCGTATTTGCTACATTAGGTACAGCGACATTGAGTGATGCATTATTAGTAGCAGCTATCACAGTGGTCATGTTCGTTATTCCATTGATCATCAATCACTTCAAGAAAGATTCTTGGGGGATTGAGGTAGAAAAAAGTTTAGAAGAAAAATAAAAAAATAAGTCTTTCAGCCGACGATCTGTCGCTGATTTAGTAGGAGGTCCTGCCAAGTGAATAGTTTTTTCATGGCAGGGCCTTTTCATTTGAAATAGGAGATCGACGATGAATAAAAATATTTCTTTAAAAGAAAGTATCGCTGTATTGATCGTGTTGTTGGCACTCCTAGGAGTACTGATCATCGGATTCCAACTCTCGCCACATATCCCGATCCTTGCAGCTTTCATGTGCTTGTTGTTTTATGGCAGATTTAAAAAGTTCTCATGGGATGAGATCCATGACGGGATCGTCAAAGGAATCACTCCGGGGATCATCCCAATCCTGATTTTTCTTTTGATTGGCGTCTTGGTTGCCTCTTGGATTCTATCTGGAACCATCCCTACGATCATGGTTTATGGTTTCAAACTTGTCTCTGTACGTTTCTTTTTGCCGACAGCATTTCTTGTTTGTGCAATTGTCGGAGTGACAGTCGGCAGTTCATTTACAACGATTTCGACGATTGGGATTGCTTTTTTGGGAATCGGACATTTGCTTGGATTCAACGATGCAATGACTACAGGTGCGGTCGTTTCTGGTGCATTTTTAGGGAATAACTGCTCGCCTTTATCGGATACGACAAACTTGGCAGCTGGTATCGGTGGAGTCAATCTATTCGAACATATCGCTGGTATGCGTTATACGGATTTTCCGGCATTCGTCCTTTCGTTGCTTTTTTATACGATATTAGGACAGAACAGTCATTCAGCCGACCTAGCCAGTATCAATGAAATGATCCAAAATATGAAAGCAAGCTTTTGGATCTCTCCTTGGACATTGATTCCGTTAGTTATTTTATTTGGCGGGGCAATCAAAAAAATTCCAGCTATCCCTACATTATTAGCAGGATCGACAGCCGCCCTCGTTCTTTCCTTTATCCATGAGAAAAGTTTGACAATTGGAAAAGCAGCAGACATCTTGATGAATGGTTATGTCGCGCATACACCTGATCCTAAGCTAGATGAACTGCTTTCTCGAGGCGGTATCATGAGTATGTTGGGCTCAGCCAGTTTGATTTTACTGGCATTGGCATTAGGTGGTTTATTGATCAAATATTTGATTGTTGAGACCATCGTGCAAGAATTAAAAGAAAAGATGGATCGACCTTCTCGTTTAGTCGGGTTTACTGCCTTGAGTTGTATCGGAGTCAATCTGATCGTTGGAGAGCAGTACTTGTCCATCATTCTTCCAGGAGAAACATTCAAACGCTCCTTTGATGAGGTTGGCTTATCAAAAAACTATTTGACACGGACGCTAGCAGATTCAGGAGCAACCGTCAATTCTCTTGTACCGTGGGGAGTTAGCGGCACATTCATTATGGGGACGATGAAAGTTAGCGCGTTGCATTACTTGCCATTCGCTTTTTTCTCGATCCTTGCTCCTGTCTTTACAATAATAGGCGGTTTTTTATTGAATCGCCGACATGTGAAAAATTGAAGAAAAGATCAAAAGGTTGTGACTATTTTTGTCACAGCCTTTTTTGCGAAACTAGCGATTTATACGATTGAAAACTATCTTTTCTTCAAAAAGAAATAATAGGAATAGAAGCCTTGATAGTTGCGATAAAATAAAAATGGATAGATAAAATTCGAGAGAAATATGTATTGACGTGGCAGATGAAAGGGGTAGATTTGTTAGTGTATCAGGAGTGCCGTTAGAAGAGCAAAAGGAGAGAAAAGATGGAATTATTAGAAAAAGAAAGTATTGATTTTTATTTGGAGCGTGCTTGGACTGTGTTACGGTATGCTTTTTTCAAGGAAGAAGAGTATGACGGGCTAAATAGTCATCAGGAGGCAGTTTTAGAATTTCTCAATTACTCAAGCAGATTGTGTGCTGGTTGGTCATGGCGAATCAAAGAAGGGCTTATAGTTTCTAAAAAAATATATGCACAAAAACTTTACGAATTCAGAGAAGAAAAAATCAACTATACGGATATCCGATTTTTTGACAAGATGAAAGAGTA
>NZ_NGMF01000001.1:676810-677556 GCF_002140245.1 Enterococcus sp. 10F3_DIV0382
CAAAGAAGGGCTTATAGTTTCTAAAAAAATATATGCACAAAAACTTTACGAATTCAGAGAAGAAAAAATCAACTATACGGATATCCGATTTTTTGACAAGATGAAAGAGTACCCTATTTATGTAAATAAAGAAATGATGAAGGCGAAAAGAATCACGCCTGGATCATTCTGGGCTGAGGATAGTATCTATCGGACTTCTTTTCTTGAAGCAACTCAAGGAGCAGAGGGAACGGAGGAAGAATTTAACCAGTTGAATGATCGTCTTTTCCCAGATAAAGATCATCTGCATATTTACCTTTGGAACAATGAATTTACGAATTATTATAATGAAGGTCGTTATTGGGATGGCGCTTATGTGTGGTCAGTGTATGACGAAAAGAGAAAGCGGTTTACTGTTTTCGATGCTACACTGGTATTGGATTGAATTATTCCATATAGTGAACTGGAAAAAGGAGAGAGAAGATGGAATTATTAGAAAAAGAAAGTATTGATTTTTATTTGGAGCGTGCTTGGACTGTGTTACGGTATGCTTTTTTCAAGGAAGAAGAGTATGACGGACTAAATAGTCATCAGGAGGCAGTTTTAGAATTTCTCAATTACTCAAATAGATTGCGTACTGCCAGGTTATGGCGGAGCAAAGAAGGGCTTATAGTTTCTAAAAAAATATATGCACAAAAACTTTACGAATTCAGAGAAGAAAAAATCAACTATACGGATATCCGATTTTTTGACAAGATGAAAGAGTA
>NZ_NGMF01000001.1:677748-739997 GCF_002140245.1 Enterococcus sp. 10F3_DIV0382
CAAAGAAGGGCTTATAGTTTCTAAAAAAATATATGCACAAAAACTTTACGAATTCAGAGAAGAAAAAATCAACTATACGGATATCCGATTTTTTGACAAGATGAAAGAGTATCCTATTTATGTGAATAAAGAAATGATGAAGGCGGAAAGGATCACACCTGAATCATTCTGGGCAGAAGATAGTATTTATCGGACTTCTTTTCTTGATGCGCCTCAAGGAGCGGCAGGAACGGAAGAAGAATTTAACCAGTTGAATGATCGTCTTTTCCCAGATAAAGATCATCTGCATATTTACCTTTGGAATAATGAATTTACGAATTATTATAATAATGGTCGTTATTGGGATGGTGCTTATGTGTGGTCAGTGTATGACGAAAAGAGAAAGCGATTCACTGTTTTTGATGCTATATTGATATTGGATTGAAGAAAGAGGAGCCGCCCTTGGCGGCTCCTCTTTTACGGTTCTTCGTAAGTCAGGATAAGCAGTTAGGATATAATACTTTCGTTTTTTCCATACGATGTTGGGCATTCTTTGGATGACCACTTTGGCGTAATAGATTGAATCATATTGAACATATTTCTCATAAGGCGTTTTGTAAAATCCCCATCCTAATGTCTTTCCAAGAGCGATCGATTTATACGATCGATAGATTACACGATTACCATCTTGTAAAGAACAATCACCTAAAGGTAATTTGATCGTACCCTCTAAGTATTTTTTATTGGCAGTATAGATCGCGCAGTTGATAAATATCAAAGCTTGTTCCGTAGTATGGAAGGCAGCGGAATAGGTTATGTCCTCCAATCGGGCTTGTAGGGCATCCGCAGTTTGTCCCACATGTCGTTCCATCGTATGCCCTTTCCCACCGTCTGCATACCATTCGTCATAGTACAAATCAAGAGGGGAATACCATTCGAATTCATCGTCATCATCGTCATCCCCTTTGAAGTTTTTGATTGCTTCAAGGACGCGGGCAAGACTCAACGCATTCCATGCAGCGCCCATTGCGCCTTCGACTAATGTTTTACCTGTACCATCTTCTACGATGTCTCCAGTTTCTTCATCTAATACACCTCTTCGCCCATCGATCGTGATCGAATCATCTATTGGGATGGCTGCTTCACTGTAAGCAAAATCGATCGCTCCCCACTGGTATTCTGGAACGGCTACGCGAGTGTCAGCGTACACGAACTTTCCTGTTGCATCAAGGACAACCGTTTGTCCGTATAAGGTAGCGATTATACCAGAAGGATCGAAGCTCAATCCGTTTTCAGTCGGTGCCAAGACTTCCGCTAAGTTCTTTTGTATATCGGCAGTGCGTGTATGATAGGCTTGCGCCATTTGCTGAGCCGTCTGGACAGCGACTTCTCTTGAGGGTGTTTCGATCACCCCAAATTCAAAAGTGGTGTTTTGCTGGATGTATTCCAGAAAGTCTTCTTGAGTCGCGATCTGGCTCATCAAGACAGACATCGGGACACTTAATTCGACTTCATGGACAAAGGAACCGTGACTACCCCGATGGCCATAATTATGACCGGAGATCGTTAGTAATGTTGTATCACTGCCGACTCGAGTTTCCATGACACGAACCATTTCCAGTAAGAAGAATTGATCTTCGATGAACATTCGATCAGCTACCGAGGCATCACGTCCGATCACGCCAGTCCGAGCCGTTTCAGTAGAAAGAGAACCATAAGAGATCAGTTTACGAAAAGCCGGATGGTCATTGATCGAAAAGCGATAAGCACCATGATCCGTTGTTCCTGTCAAATATTCCCGCATCAATGCATGACTGGTCACGTCTTGCGCGTATCTTTTTTGCAGACCTTGCGAGAAATTATAGGTACTAGTAGTAGAATCAATTCCCGAAGTGGCAAAAGCGGCCAATTCTTGTTGCAGGGCAGGATTATTGGAAGATAATTCATACAAGCTCGCATTCGTTTTGAGTAAGTCTGCAGTGGCGACGCCTAAGGAGGAACCTAATTGGTAAAAACTATAACCAAGTCCTGCTCCTAGGATAGCAGAAACTACTGCAGCAGAAGCAGGGAGGGAAACCAATGCAGAACTTAATGTAGCACCAACAGCAGAAAAAGGAGAGAGAAAAGAGGAGAAACTGACGCCACCGGTTAAAGGAACCAATGCTGCGTTGTGCGGATCTGGTTCTTGGGTAGTGACAGGGATACGAGAGATAGACGGGAGTTCAGGAACAACTTCGGTCGTCGCATGTTGTTCTGCTTTAATCGTATACGTTTCTTGGGCGCGCGTTTGGACAGGCGTGGCAGCAAATGGCAGAAGTGTCAACACAACAAAAAACAAATGAGTGAGTTTTTTCATGTTTTCTCCTTTCAAGAACACGTGCGGCTGATCGACAAGGGGGTCTTTTGCACCTCCGTTCATTCGTATTCGCTTACACATTTAATTATTCTTGAAAAAACAAAAGAATACAAGGCGTAATAGAAAAAATCAATTTAAAAAAATGTTTTTTATATTATTGGTGTTTCCTTCGTGTATTCTCATGGAAGATAGTAGTTATGTCAAATAATCGTTTGTTTTGGATGCATAATCGTTCGCATAACTGATAAAGAAAAAGAAGGGATAGATTTATTTATTTTAATATTAATGTTATTTAATGTTTTCTTTTCAAACTTATAGAAATAACATATTTTATGTAAAAAACTGACCATAGGATAAATGGTCAGCAAATTCAGTGATTTAACTAAGTTTCGTGCTTTCTAAAGGAACAACTGTCTCTCTTTTGATCAAGCGATGAGGGATGACCAAGCGTACGCCGCTACTTAATTCTTCATGGATCAGTTCACGCAGTTTTTGCATAGCGACACGTCCTAATTCGGAGATATCGATATCGATGCTTGTAAGGTAAGGATGTGTCAATGTTGAGAAGATCGAGTTGTTGAAGCTAATGACGGAAAGTGTCTCTGGAATGACATAACCATACATTTGTGCCAACTGCATCGTGCGAAGGGCGAAGATATCGTCAATGACTACCAATGCTGTGGCTTCGTTTTCTTTCAACGTTTTCTCAAAGGTCAGATAATCTTCTGTATGTTCCAGTACTACACTGGAAAACGCAGGAAAATCAGCCATCATCATCGCTTTTTGATAACCGAAATATCGTTCGAAATACAAACTCTCATGAGTCGTATTCGTCACGAATAGGATATTCTTATGTCCGTTCTGAATCAAAAATTCTGTTGCTTGTTTGCCTAGAAGTTGGTTGTCATTATCTACATAAACGATTTCGTTTTCGTGATGATAAGGCTGTCCGATCAAAGTGAAAGGGATATGGTTTTGGTATAAATAATCAATGACAGGGTCTTGACTATCTGAATACACTAGAATAAAACCATCTACTTGTTTTTGTAGATGCATACGCTGGACGTTCTCTAACAGTAAATCAAAATTTTTAGCAGTAGCAATCGCTGTCGTCATATCATAATTCCGCGCTTCTTCGTTGATTGCTTCCATGATCTCAAGATAAAAGGGATTCCCGATCCGCTCTTTTGAATCAAGAGGGGGTAAGATCACGCCGATGGCACTGGAAATGCGTTTTCCTAGATTGCGGGCAGTCATGTTAGGAACATAACCTAGTTCATCCATGATTTTTCGGACTTTCTTCTTTGTTGCTTCGGAAATACTAGGATGATCATTGATAACACGAGAGACGGTCGAGGTAGCAACACCGGCTTTTTTCGCCACATCTTTTACGGTAATAGCCATGATAAAAACACCTTTCTCTTGTTATTGTGCAGAGAACCGATAAATCGTCTGACTGATCCGTTCTTGACCAGGATGGAGGTTGATCGATCCAAAGTTGGGAAAATGAACGATATCAGGGATTTCTTGCGGTTCGATTGCTAATCCGTAGTTTGAATGCATCTGTTTTCCGTTGACAGAGAAATCAGCTTCAAATCCAGTCGTAGAAAATAATACCATACTTTTATTGGAAGTTGCTATAGTCATTTGACGACCAGAATGCTTCTCGAATAATTGTAAGGAATTTCTGGAAAGCCTAGGATGATGCAAAAGAAATACATCATCTAGTCCAGCTGGATAACAAGCAAGGATTTCTTGCAGTGTTGGAGATTTTCTAAAGTCGATGGGCAGGTCTTCTTTTTTCGTCCAATTTCCAGTAGGTAGTTTTTCTTGATCTAATTCAAGGATACCATCTAAGAAGACCGTTAACTGATGGTCATAGATGTCTCTTTTTCCATTTCCTGAAAGGTTGAAGTAGGCATGATTGGTCGGATTGCAGATGGTTTCGACTAGGCTACTGGCAGAGGTCGTCATCTCTAACTCGTTTTTTGTCAAACGGTAAGTGATCGTAGCAGTGATTGGTCCTGGATAGGTAGAAAATTCATCTTTTAAGTAAAAGACCACGCCTATTGATGAAGGAGTTTTGAAAACTTCTACTTCCCAATATTGGAAAGACCAGCCTTTCGTGCCACCGTGGATATGGTGTGATCCGCAGTTTTTTTCCAATCTATGCTCACCCCAAGAAGCATCTCGGATCCTTCCAGCTACAGGTCCGACAGTTGCGCCAAAAAAGCTTTTATCTGTTAGAACATCTTCGAAACGATCGTAAGACAATAAAATATTTTCTGATTTTCCTTCTTTGTCTGGCGCGAAGATTTGATGCAGGCGGGCACCATAGTTGAGAAGAACGACTTCTAAATAGTCGTTCTTCAACGTGATTTTCTTTATTTCAGTCTCTGGAACTGGTACGACGGAGATTTCTGGATTATCCATGGTCATGCCACTTTTCTTTCAAGTAATCGATCGTAAGAAAAGTCGTATCAGGGACAAGCGGGATCTCCTCTCCAAGGTCTTCAGCACGTCCCACGCCAATTGGTTGGGCACCACTTGAGAGGATGGCTTGGATACCAGCTTGCGCGTCTTCGATCCCGATACATTCTTCTGCTTTTAGTCCGACAGCTTTTGCTGCAAGGAGAAAGATATCTGGCGCAGGTTTTCCGTTTGCTGCTTCTGCCGGGTCGGCAATAGCGTCAAAGTAAGGTGTGAGACCCATTTTTTCAAGTAGGAAAGGCCCATTTTTACTTGCAGAAGCAAGAGCGATCTTGATTTTTTCTTTTTTTAAAGAATCTAGTAAAGGGACGACTCCAGGTAAGACATCTTTTGGTTCGATCGTCTGGATCATCTCTAAATAATAATCATTTTTTCTTTTTGCTAATTCTGCAAATTCTTCCTTTGAAAAAGAGTGTTCTTTTCCGCCATAAGCTAAAAGCAAAGAGAGAGAGTCTTCTCGGCTAACGCCTTTTAGCTGTTCGTTGAATGTACGGTCGATCGTAATGCCGATTTCCTGACCAAGCTTTCGCCAAGCACGATAATGGAATTCGGCAGTATCGGTAATGACGCCGTCTAAATCGAACAATACCCCTTTAAACATTTGCTTCCTCCTTTCTTAGCGTTATTTCTAGGCGATCCTCTAAAGTGTAAGACTGTTCATAGACGAAAAGTTCCAGAGGCATACCTTCTAATAACTCGAAAGTAACTTGTTCATCTGTAACTGAGATGAATAATAAACGTCCGCGATAATTGATATGGAAAGAATAAGCATTCCAGGTTTTTGGCAGAAATGGTGCGAATTTCAATTGATCATGGGCGGTTTTCATTTGTGCAAATCCTTGGACGATCGACAACCAGCTGCCAGTCATGGAAGTGATGTGCAAGCCGTCTTCTGTGTCGTTATTGTAATTATCCAAATCCAAGCGAGCTGTTCGTTGGTACATTTCTACAGCTTTGTTTTCCATTCCTAATTCTGCTGCTAAAATCGAATGGATACTTGGGGAAAGGGAAGACTCATGGACAGTCATTGGTTCATAGAAATCAAAGTTTTTTTGTTTTTCTTCTTTTGTAAAAGTATCGTTGAAGAAATAAATCCCCTGTAATACATCTGCCTGCTTGATGAAGCAAGATCTAAGGATTTTGTCCCAAGACCAATGCTGGTTCAGAGGAAGATCGCTTGTGGGAATATCGGATACAGGCATGAGATCTTTATCTAAGAATGTGTCATGCTGGACAAAGATCCCCAATTCTTCGTCCACTGGGAAGTACATGTTCTCTGCGATATCTTTCCATTTGGCTAGTTCTTCTTCGCTGATAGTGATAGCAGCTTCTTTTTGATAAGTTAAATAATTTTCTCGCGTGTAACGCAAGACCCAAGCTGCGATCGTATTTGTATACCAATTGTTATTGATGTTGTTTTCATATTCATTTGGTCCAGTCACTCCGTGGATCATGTATTTATTTGCTCGTTTTGAAAAATGGACACGGTCTGCCCAGAAGCGGGCGATTTCTGCTAAAACTTCTAGACCTTCATTTTTCAAATATTCTGTATCACCGGTGTAATTCGTGTAATTGTAGATTGCATAGGCGATTGCACCATTTCGATGAATCTCCTCGAAAGTGATTTCCCACTCGTTATGACATTCGACGCCAGTGAAGGTGACCATAGGATAAAGCGCGCCTTTTAATCCTTGCTGCTGAGCGTTGTGGATCGCTTGCGGCAGCTGGTTATGCCGGTATTTCAGAAGATTCTTAGTTACTTCGGGTTTGGCTAAAGCGAGATAAAGAGGGACTGCATACGCTTCTGTATCCCAGTAAGTGGCACCGCCGTATTTTTCTCCTGTGAATCCTTTGGGTCCAATATTCAATCGTTCATCTTCGCCGTAGTAAGTAGAGAATAGTTGGAACAAATTGAAGCGAATACCTTGCTGTGCTTCTTCGTCTCCTTCGATGACCACATCGGCAAGCTTCCATCGTTCTGCCCAAGCCGCTGTTTGTTCTTCTTTTGCTTGGATATAATTGTTTGTCTGATTTGCTAATTCTGAGAGGGCTTTTTCTGCTTGCTGCGCTTCTGGGATATCTCGACTAGTAAGAACGATGATTTCTTTCTCTACTGTCCATGTCTCGCCTTGAGATAATTCAGCAGACAGGCAACCATGTAAGGCTAAAGTATCTTCGTGATAGTCAGGAACGACTGCTTTTCCGTTAACGAAATGACGCATTGCTGCAGTAACAGTGAATTGTTCGATCCCGAAGTTGTTTGGAATAGTTTTAGTTGTTAAATAGCCGATTTCTTCTATGGTTCCACGATCGATCTCATTCCAAAAATGTTCATCATAGTTGCTGTCTTCGTTTTGGACATTTCCATCCAATTTCGATACGAGGTCGACTGTTCCATTACCTTCAAGCATTTCTATAGTCAAATGGATGTAAGCTGCTTCTTTTTTGATAATGCTCAAAAAACGTTCAAATGAAATACGTACTTTATTAGTAGAAGTAGTGATTGTGAATGTGCGAGATAGCACACCGTTTTTCATATCTAGTTCCCAATAAAAATCTTCTGGTTCCAAAGAAGCCAAGTCGATCAGCTGATCGTTGATCGAAATATCTATTGCGATAAAGTTCAAGGCATTGATCACTTTTCCAAAGTACTCTGGATAACCGTTTTTCCACCAGCCGACACGTGTCTTATCAGGATACCAGACACCTGCCAAATAAGTACCTTGATGGTGATCCCCTGAGTAAGTTTCCTCAAAGTTCCCACGCATCCCCATATAACCGTTTCCAATACTTGTCAGAGATTCTTGCAGTCGAAGATTTTTTTTATCTAATTGGGTCGTGCTGATTTTCCATGGATCAATAGCAAATAGTCGTTTGATCTGTTTCATTGTTCTCCTCCTAATGAGCTGTTTTATACGTTCATAATAAACGCAACCGATTGCGCAAGTCAATAGACAATAAGAAATATTTCAAAGAAAAAAGCATAAAAATAAATTTTTTTCGAGCTATTTATAGAAGGAAACTTATGTACTATAGGTTTTGAAGAATGGTATAGACAGAAGAATGAAAAATAAAGCATTTACAAAAAAGAAAACGCACGCTATAATACATTTAACGAAACCGATTGCGTAAAGGAGCTAAACGGAATGAAAAAGATATTTAGTTTTGAGTTTTGGCAAAAATTTGGAAAGGCTTTAATGGTTGTGGTGGCAGTGATGCCGGCAGCTGGATTGATGATCAGTATAGGGAAATCAATTCCTTTGATCAATCCTGAGTGGACGCCGCTTGTTACAACGGGCGGAGTAATAGAAAATATTGGTTGGGCAATTATTGGTAATCTTCATATTTTATTTGCTTTAGCAATAGGAGGAAGTTGGGCAAAAGAACGAGCAGGTGGGGCATTTGCTGCTGGGATCTCATTTATTCTGATCAATCGGATCACTGGGGCCATCTTTGGTGTCACAAGCGACATGCTTGCGAATGAAGACGCGTTTACTCACACTCTTTTCGGTACGAAGATTATGGTTAAAGGGTTCTTTACAAGTGTGTTGGAAGCACCAGCTTTGAATATGGGTGTATTTGTAGGGATCATCGCTGGTTTTGTCGGGGCAATGGCTTATAATAAGTACTATAATTATAGAAAATTGCCGGATGCTTTGTCTTTCTTCAATGGAAAGCGCTTTGTTCCGTTTGTCGTTATCTTATGGTCAACGATTGTGGCATTGATTCTTGCTGTTGTGTGGCCAAACGTACAGGCCGGAATCAATAATTTTGGTTTATGGATTGCAGAATCCCAGGAAAGCGCACCGATTCTAGCACCGTTTTTATTTGGTACATTGGAACGTTTGCTATTACCGTTCGGATTGCATCATATGCTGACGATTCCTATCAACTATACACAGCTTGGCGGATCGTACGAGATTCTATCAGGTGCACAGGCAGGAACACAAGTTTTTGGACAAGATCCATTATGGTTAGCTTGGGCCACTGATTTAGTGAATCTTAGAGGTGCAGGGGATATGGCGCAATATGAATTTGTGCTGCATAACTGGACACCGGCCCGTTTCAAAGTAGGACAAATGATTGGTTCTTCGGGTATTTTGATGGGGATGGCATTTGCGATGTACCGTAATGTCGATCCTGATAAGAAAGCAAGATATAAATCAATGTATTTTTCAGCAGCGTTAGCTGTCTTTCTAACAGGTGTAACAGAACCATTGGAGTTCATGTTCATGTTTGCGGCTGTACCATTATATGCCATTTATTCAGTCATTCAGGGAGTGGCATTTGCAATGGCAGACATTTTACCATTGCGGGTCCATTCATTTGGAAATATCGAATTGCTGACGCGGACACCGTTAGCTATCAAAGCGGGTCTAGGTGCAGATCTTATCAACTTCGTGTTATGTGTAATCGTTTTTGGTGTTGTTACTTATTTCTTAGCAAATTTCTTAATCAAAAAATTCAACTTTGCTACACCTGGGCGTAACGGAAATTATGACAATGACAGTGAAGAAACCACTGTATCTAACAGTGGAACAGGAACAGCAGATCAGCAAGTGGTCCAGATCATTCATTTGTTGGGCGGAAAAGAAAATATCAAAGATGTCGATGCCTGTATGACTCGTTTACGTGTAAGTGTAAACGATCGGGAAAAAGTTGGGACTGAAGAAGCCTGGAAACGAGCAGGAGCAATGGGGCTAATCGTCAAAGACAATGGAGTCCAAGCAGTTTATGGACCAAAAGCAGATGTCTTGAAATCAGATATCGAAGATTTGTTGCAATCAGGAGCAGAGATTCCAGAGCCGCAAATGGTTTCTACAGGAAATGGACAAGCAGATAGTAAGCATTACTTAGGTATAGAACAAGAACTAGTTTCCGCAGCTTCTGGGGAAGTGATTCCATTAGCTGAAGTAAAAGATCCAGTATTCTCACAAAAAATGATGGGTGATGGCTTTGCTGTTATTCCAACGTCAAGAGAAGTTGTTGCGCCGATCGCTGGAAAAGTTACAAGTATTTTCCCTAGCAAACATGCAATTGGGCTAGAAACGAAAGATGGCGTCGAAGTTTTGATCCATATGGGGATTGATACAGTCCAAATGAATCAGTCAGCTTTTGAGATTGCTGTCAAAGAAGGACAAGAAGTAGGAACAGGAACGAAATTAGCTGAGATGAATCTTGAGGTGATCCAAAACGAAGAAAAAGATCCAACGATCATGATCGTATTTACGAATGATAAAGTGGAAGAAGTAGTGATCAAGCAAGTAGGGACAGTGGCAGCTGGTAAAGTGATCGGCTCCATTAAAATATAAGGGGAGGTTGTGAAATCAGCGCCCTGACCTGAGTATTAGAGAGGCAAAACGGAAAAATAGCTCCTCATATTTTGCCGTTTTTGAGCTAATACCGAAGGTCAGCTGATTGAACACTGTTTACTGGGGAGGTTGTGACAAAATTTTGTCACAACCCCTTTTGTTTCGAAATGAAAAGAAGGAGAAGAACCATGAAATTCATGACATTGAACACACATAGCTGGCTTGAGCCAGAACCAGAGAAAAAATTACAGGAATTAGCAGAGAAGATCCTGTTAGAAGATTATGAAGTGATCGCTTTACAAGAAATCAACCAATTGCTGGAATCTGAAGAAGCAGACCCTCCAAAACTAACGAAGTTCTGTCCAGTAGAGAATCAAGTTCCTATCCGCAAAGATAATTTTGCCTACTGTTTAGTCCAGCTTTTAAAAGAACAAGGAAAAGAGTATTTTTGGAGTTGGGAAATGAGCCACATCGGTTATGATAAATATGAAGAAGGAAATGCGCTGCTTACGAAAAGACCATTGGAAAGTCAGGTCCTCACCGTCTCCGAATCTCAAAAGAAAGAAGATTATCGGACGCGCAAGATCTTGATTGGAAAAACAAAGATAGATGATCAAGATATTTTTGTCTCTAGCTGCCACTTTTCTTGGTGGACAGATAAAAAAAGCGGCTTTTATTTTGAGTGGAAAAACTTGGAAAACTACTTTTTTGAAACACGCGCACCACTTTTTTTCCTAGGTGATTTCAATAATCCAGCAGATTCTGAAGGTTATCATATAGTAAAGGAAAGTGGTCTTCTTCTTCAAGATTCGTATGTTATCGCGAATGAAAAAGGCAAGGCTGCTACTGTGGAAAAGAAGATTGATGGTTGGGAACAAAATACAGAAAAATTGCGTATAGATTTCATTTTTGTCCCTGAAGGAGTACAAGTAAAAAAATATCAACGGATTTTTGACGGGATCGATAGCCCAATCATCAGTGATCACTATGGGGCTGAAATCGAAATAGATGGACGATGAACGAACAAAAATATGACACAAAAAAACTAAACAAAATAAAACTCTCCGATCGATCCTACCGTTCGGAGAGTTTTTTTGATTGGATGTATCATCCGTTTTGACTAAGCATGTAGATGCTTGTATCTATGATAAATAAATAAGCACAGCAAGGTAAACCAGCCAATCAAAGTAAGAGAAAGAATGAAATAGAAATAGATTGGCGTTCGATAGTGAAGCGTGAGCTCGTTGATCCCTTTTTGCTGATTCACAATTGGGGTCCCGATATCCGTTAATTCATAATCAGTCAATGTTTTTCCATTTTGCTGTAGTACAGTCCGATCATAAACGATAACAGGGATATGAACCGTTTTGTCCCCAGTATTTTTCCACTTGATTGTCAAAAGACCGCCTGGATGTGTTTTTATGAAAGTTGTTTCGTTTTCTAATATTTCTTCGTTATATCGGTCGTATTTGTTGTCTTTTGTCTCCTTATAGATTGGGAGATAGTCAGGGGTGGTTTTTTGGAAAACGAATAAGCTGGTAGACATATCTTTACTGAAGAATGTTTTCCTTGCTTCTTCCGGTGTATCGAAGAGATAAGTATGTCGACTGACAAATGTTTCATTCTCCCACTTTTCTAGATGCTGGTATAAGTTTTGGATCGTCTGTGCAGAAAAAATAAGAATACCCAATATACCTAAAAGACGGAACCACTTTTGCTCAGACCATTGATTTAGTGATAGGGCAAGGTAAAGCAGAAGCAATAGCGTAAATGGGACGAAAAATCGAAATGGAAATTGAATTAAGCTAATAAAAGGTACATTTTTTTCGATCAATGTCGTCCATGGAATCAAGCTAGTAGAAAGAAAAAAGAAAACAAGACTTGTATACAACACGATTTTTTGGAACAAGGTGTTCTTTTGTTGAAAGAAAATAAAAAGCAAAAAACCTGACAATATCAATATCGGAAAGGCTTTAGGGTAATGAAGCCAATAACTGCCATCTAGGTCAATCGCCTTTTGACTCATTTCTCTGTTAACAAAGGGGGGAAGAATCTTATTCCCGCTGTAAACAATAGCTAGTCCTGCCCAAATATTTGCTGTCAGGACAAAATAAAGCAAGACCGACTTGATCAGTTGAAGCAGTGCTTTTCCTTTTTCAGTCTGGTTAAAAAAGTAATAAAGATAAAAAGGAATATACATCAAGGCTAACATGATCGAAGACAGCAGATGAATCTGCGTCATAAGTCCAACTGAGATCGCAACTTTGATCACAGGAAACTTTTTATGAAGGACGAAATCAACAATAGGGATCATGCATAAAGGATAGAAACAAGTCCCCCAACTAGTGAATCCTTGATTGATAGACCAATATTGAATAGAATACGTACTCATGAATAAAACGGCTACTGGTACACTTACCCAGTTCCGAACATTGACATATCTCAGTAAAATCAGCATAGAAAATCCTGAAATAAGATAAAGAATGAAGTTTGAAAGAATCTGATAGTGAAACCAACTACCTGCAAGCAACACGATCAATCCTTGTAAATAAGCAAAAAATGGGCCGTAAACGGCATTAACGATCCTACCGCTTTGCTGGAATCCATAAAGGGAAGGAAAATAATGGAAATCCCCATGTTTGATTTGTTGCGCAGCATCGTAGAACCGATTGTAATGGAAGGGGGCATCAGCACCCAAAATTAGTTTATGTGTGAATAAATGAGGCATGAGAAATACCAAAGCAATGAAAAAAATTGCTAAAAACGGGCCATATTTTTTCAATTGTCGAACTCCTTTGCAAACTTTAGATAAATTCATCATATATCCTATGCGATAGGGAGGCAAGAAATTAGAAAATTCATGAAAATATTTATGAATTTTACAAGAAAAACACAAGTGAAATTTCTAAGGAGAGAGGATGTGACAAAGCCATGTCGCCTCCCTTGTTTTGGGTAATAAGCTCACTAGCCTAGAAAATATGAAAAGCTATTTTCTGACTAGCGCTCTTATTACTCAAAGCATAACGCAGTTTTCACAACCACTTCCTTAAGCGGTCTTCAAAAGCTTGCATCTGCGGTAATAAGTCCAACCAAACGAAAAATATGAGGAGCTATTTTTGTTTGGTTGTTCTTATGACTTGATGCAGGACAGCTTTTTCACAACCTCTGATTCACGGTGTTCCAGAAGTAGCTTCTTCAGAAATCTCTTCTTATTTCTTGAAGCTAACCACTTCTGTCACAACCTCATCGGCTTTCATTTTCTATTTTTTTCCTGAACCCATATAATAAAAGAAAGAACAAAAAAACTTGCAAGGGAGGAAACATGTGAAGCAGAGAAAGCAAAAACAGTCTCGTCGGCTTTTGTTTCGTTTATTTTTATTGATATGTATCGCCGTAGGGTTATTAATCGCTTTGTATCCATTTTATGTGGATTCTTTAAATAGTCTTATGGATCAAAAACGAATGGAACAAGTACAAAAACGAACCGCAGCCGAAAATGAAGCGCAACGAAAGAAAATGGAGGAGCAAAACCAACGATTAACTGACCAAGGATTCAATCCTGGGGCTGATCCTTTCGATGAACAGAACAGAAATGAAAGCACGACATCCAGCCAATTAGAGGAATGGCTGATCGGAAGTGTCAATATACCTAAAATCCAAATAAGTATTTCACTTTATGACCGGCTTAACGGCATGATTCTTGAGAATGGAGCAGGCGTCTTACAAGGAACTTCTTTCCCACTTGGTGGAAATTCGACGCATTCAGTGATTTCTGCTCACAGCGGGTTACCCAATCGACGATTATTTACCGAGTTAAATCGCTTAGAACACGGAGATACGTTTATTTTGACTGTTTTGGGGGAGAAATTGGCTTATCAAGTTGAAAATATACAAGTGGTACTGCCAGATGACACGTCTGTTCTAACGATTGAAGAAGGAAAAGACTTAGTCACCTTGCTTACATGTACACCATATATGATCAACACGCATCGTTTGCTAGTGACGGGACATCGGATTCCTTATAGTGAATCGGTAAAAAAGGAAGAAGAAAAAGGAAATCAGGAAAGAAATTTGCGACAGTTGCTTATTCTTGCAGGAACGATAATAGCTGTAGTCATACTGTTACTGTTTATTGGTCGATTGATTTATCAGTATCGGTTAAGTAAAAAAGTGCTTGATTTTTCATTTATTATAAGTGATTCAGCAGGAAATCCAGTAAATGGTGGCTCATTTATTTTGAAACATAAGAAAAAAACACTTACTAGAAATGGTGTGCCGTTTTCAGTGCAAAGCGATCATTATGGGAAAGTCAAGCTGGATCAATTGCCTGGTGGGACTTATCGAATCGTATCAGTTGATGATCCTAAAGTCGCTGCATCTTTTGGTATCAGAAAATTAAAACAAGAAAAGATGTACTTTTTTGAGGGGCGAAAACTAGTGAAAGAACTTCAAAAAAATGGTTTTTGGTTTAAACTCAATGACTAAGTAAGGAGAGAAAAAATGATTCGTACAACAACAGAGTTGTCTGCTGAAGAACTGGAAACTGTTCTATCGATTTGGCTGCATGCTAATTTGGATTCTCATGGATTCATCTCACCAACTTATTGGGAGAATCAAGTAGAATCTGTTAGGAAAGCTTTACCAGATGCGGTGATTTACTTAGCAGAAATAGATCAAGAAATCGTCGGTTTTGCTGGGGTGATCGATCAGTTCATCGCAGGAATCTTTGTAAAAAGGGAATACCGGCAACAAAGAATCGGTACGCAACTAATGAAAAAAATAAAAGAAACCAATAAAACATTGACTTTGACAGTTTATCAAAAAAATCAATCAGCTATTCATTTCTATCTTTTACAAGGCTTTACCGTTCAAATACTGCAAAAAGATGAAGCAGTAAATGAGGAGGAGCTTGTGATGCAATGGAATCAAACCACTGATTTTTGATGAACAGAATAACGAAATAATGCTCCCAGCCTATTTTTTTGCTGGGAGCATTATTTCATTTTGAAGTCACTATTTTAACTGTGTGAAGATGCAGGTTACAATCTTTGATAAACAGTGTTCAAAAGCTTGCATCTGCGGTAATAAGCCCAACCAAACAAAAAATATGAGGAGCTATTTTTGTTTGGCTGTTCTTATTACTTGAGGCAGAACAGCTTTTTCACAACCTCTCCACTAAACAGTGTTCAAAAGCTTGCATCTGCGGTAATAAGCCCAACCAAACAAAAAATATGAGAAGCTATTTTTGTTTGGCTGTTCTTATTACTTGAGGCAGAACAGCTTTTTCACAACCTCTCCACTAAACAGTGTTCAAAAGCTTGCATCTGCGGTAATAAGCCCAACCAAACAAAAAATATGAGAAGCTATTTTTGTTTGGCTGTTCTTATTACTTGAGGCAGAACAGCTTTTTCACAACCTCTCCACTAAACAGTGTTCAATCAGCTGACCCTCGGTATTCGCTCAACAAACGGCAAAATATGAGAAACTATTTTTCCGTTTGTTTCTCTAATACTCAGGTCAAAACGCTGATTTCACAACCTCTTGATAAACGGTGTTCAATCAGCTGCTTCTCGGTAATAAGCCCACTAGCCTAGAAAATATGAAAAGCTATTTTCTGACTAGCGTTCTTATTACTCAAAGCGTAACGCCGATTTCACAACCTCTCTTTCACAACCTTATTTTACTCGTTTATAATTTTCATCGAAATATTTTCCGCTACGGATATCATCAGGCATTCCATCATATGGTGCTTCACTAATAACATCTTCATTGTCTATACCTGCATCACCCATATAAGTGATCGTAGCAAATTCAGGAACAAGTAATTTTGGATAAGTTTCATATTTTTCACGAGCTGCTTCCATTTCTGCGATATGTTCATTTTGGAAAGTAACAGTGATTTCTGGATGTTCTTCAACCCATTTAGGGAAAAAGATCATTCCGTGAAGTCTCTTTTCATTTGGCATAAAGTCTAATGCAACGTCTGTCCCTGTTGGTTCTGTCCAAGTAATTTTGAATACGCCATCTGTCAATTTAACGATATCAGCTTCTTGGTCTTTTACCCAACGACCTTTGACCATTCCGCCGTGGATACGGTAATCGACAGTATGGTCATTTTTTGCATACCATTCATATTCCCAACCGTTGTCATACGTATAAATAAAGTGAGTTCCAATAAAATCTTCCAATTCTTTAAATTCTTTCATGTTTAAGCATCTCCCTCTAAATTAAAACATGTAATAAACTACATGTTTTCGATTACTTGTTTATGATAGAATGGATTTAAAGATTTGTCAAGGAGGAAAAACTGATGGCAAGAAAAAATACACTTCGCTATATTTTATTAGGGTTATTAAGTAAGAAGCAGATGACAGGATATGAATTGAATCAATCATTCAAAAATGAAATAGGAGAATTTTGGCAAGCAAAACATAGTCAGATTTATCCTGAGCTGGCAAAAATGGAAGAGCAAGGAATCATTCAGCATCAAGTAGAGATCACAGGCGAAAAATTGGAAAAAAAAGTTTATGAATTAACAGAAGAAGGGAAGGAACAATTAGCAGAGTGGATTCATACACCGACCAATGAACTGCCGGTTAATCGAGACGAATTCGTTTTAAAATTGTATTTCGTCAAAGACGTAAATGATCCGGCATTAGTAGAAATTATCCAGCAGCAACGTGATCTTCATGAAGAAAAACGCCTTCATCTATTAGAGCGGAAAAAAACAATCTTTCCTACAGAAAAAGAAAAACATGAAAATTACGGACATTACTTGATTTTAGCGCATGCGATCAATCGGGAAACAGAATATGCAAGTTGGCTGACAGATGTATTGGAAGAAGAAAACAACCGAAAAAAATAAACTAAAAAATATCCGAACAGTGATGGATGCTTCCTTTCTATATGAAAGAAATGCAGATCACCGTTCGGATATTCTTATGTTCAAGCAGGCTTTTTCTAAGTGTTATATGTATCATCTACTTTTTAAAAAGTCTGATGTTTAGGAGATTAGCGGAGCTTAGAGTTCTTTTAACAGCTGCTCGTAGTCAGCTTTTTCATCGACAGGAAGGAGTTTGTAAGACAATTCGTCTGTCTCGTTGTCATGAATGATGTACATCTTCGCATTCTCTTCTTTGAAGTTACCGATTTGTAAAATCGTATAGCGTTCGTCGATCAATTCGATATCTTTGATTGCTTTTGAAAAAACTTTGCGGACATGATGCATTTTCTTTTGTCGGATTTCTGCCTTTTCTGCAGCTTTAGATAAGGTAAATCCGTCATCTAAGTATTTTTTGATCAGTTCTACTTTTATAACTGTAGGCAAACGATATTTTCTAGGACAATTCGCATCAGCTTCGATCGAACGAATGAATCCCTTTTGTTCCCAATACCGTAATTGACGTGGAGACACACCGACGATATCACTTAATTCACTGATGCCAACAACCAATTGATCGTTTTCCAACAAACGTTTAAGGGAAGCCCCAACCATTTTTGTCACTCCTTTTGTCCTCTTACTTTCTTTAATTATATCTGTATTAACTAATGTGTCAAGTAGGTTGACAAATGGTGGATTTAGGACTAAAGTATTCTAGTAGTTTCAGAAAAAATTCAGAAAGAAGGAGAAATATGAGTAACAACCAACCCGTAGATATTTACGGAAAACCATATAATCGGACACTTTTAGTTGTTGTCTTATTAATTGGTACATTTTGTACCGTTTTGAATCAGACCTTATTGACGACAGCTTTTCCTACATTGATGAAAGCTTTCGATATTTCAGCGTCTGATGTGCAATGGTTAACGACTGGTTTCTTGCTAGTCAACGGGATCATGATCCCAATAACAGCATGGCTGATCAATAAATTCAGTTCAAGAAATTTATATCTTTCTGCCATGACGATCTTTTTGATCGGAACGATTACTTGTTTTACAGCACCTAATTTTAGTACATTACTAATCGGTCGCTTGATCCAAGCTTGCGGTGTGGGAGTATCGATGCCATTATTGCAAAATATCATGTTGTCTATTTTCCCACCAGAAAAAAGAGGATCAGCAATGGGGATGTCAGGAATCGTTATTGGGCTTGCTCCTGCTTTAGGCCCTACATTATCTGGTTACATCATTGATAACTACCATTGGCGTGACTTGTTTGGTATGGTACTGCCAATCGTTGTTCTTGTCTTGGTTTTAGCATTCTTCCTAATGAAAAGTGTTATTCCATTGTCAAATCCTAGCATTGATATTTTATCAGCTATTTTGTCAACGATTGGATTCGGTAGTTTGCTTTATGGATTTTCTAGTGTAGGTGATGATGGCTGGGGAAGCTTGAAAGTAATTGGTTTCTTAGTCGTTGGTGTGATTTTCATCGCCTTGTTCTCATGGCGTCAATTACATTTGGAACATCCATTCTTGGAGCTTCGTGTATTCAAATCATCTACATTTACGATTGCAGCTGTTTTAGCCGGTGTAACGAATATGGCGATGGTAGGGGCAGAAATGGTCGTGCCGTTGTATATCCAAAACATTCGCGGAGAATCAGCATTCCATTCTGGCTTGATGTTGTTGCCAGGTGCTTTGATCATGGGGGCTATGATGCCTGTTACAGGTGCGATTTTCGATAAATACGGCGCGAAACGTTTAGCCATTACAGGGATGTTCATTTTGACAGCCGCAACTGCACCATTTGCTTTCTTGACAAAAACGACTCCAGTTTTATATATCGTGATCCTTTATGCGATCCGTATGTTTGGGATCTCCATGGTCATGATGCCGGTAACGACTTCTGGTATGAATGCATTGCCAAATAACTTGATCAGTCACGGGACAGCGGTAAATAATACATTCCGTCAAATTGCAAGCTCGATCGGTACAGCTATTTTGATCAGTGTGTTGACGAATGTGACAAAAGCAAATATCCCAAGCAAATCTGTATTGGACAATACACCATTAGCTTATAAAGATCAGGCAATTAATGCCACACTGTCAGGTTACCATGCCGCGTTTATCGTAGCGATCATCTTTGGGATCCTTGGCTTTATTATTGCCTTTTTATTGAAGAAAAAAGAACCTGTTCTAACGAAATTGGTGATATCGTAGTAGTTACAGTGAAGCAAAAATAAAAACAAGAGGTTATGACAAAAGATGTGTCACAACCTCTTCTTTCATAATGGTTTTTCACCATCTGTATAATAAACTGGTTCTTTGATATGGAAATCTGTTTTTTCCAACCAATCTAAAATCTTGTAACCTAACTCTTCTGACATCGGAAAAGAAGCGTTGATTTGTGCATTGGAGATATGGTCAACATGGATACCGGAAGTGATTGTACAGCTTCCTGGAACGGCATTTTTGATGATCACAGCTATTTTTTCGGCTAAGACATCGTCTTTGTGGAAACGACCATCGTGGCTAGGGAAACGTACAGTTTGGATCTCTGTATCACGAGAAAATGTAGTGACTGTTCCGATATGTGGTGTATCTCCGCCTGTTAAAGTAATCAATAAGTCTTTACCGATTACTTTAACAGCAGCTTGGATCGTGAAACCTAGTTTTGTTACTTCAACTATCGTTTCTTTTTCCATATTAATCACCTTGCCAACGTTTTGAATGTTCATTTACAATCCCAAATTGATCCAAAAGTTTCATTGTATGGTGATCAACAAGATCTTGGATCGTTTGAGGCTGATTATAAAAAGCAGGGATCGGTGGTATGATTTGCACACCTAGTCGTGCTAATTTAGTCAAGTTTTCCAAGTGAATGGCATTTAATGGCGTTTCACGAGGGACAATGACTAACTTTCGTTGCTCCTTCATTGTTACATCAGCAGCACGTGCAATCAGGTTGTCGCCTAAACCAACAGAGATACCTGCGACTGTTTTCATACTTGCCGGTACGATGATCATTCCATCGGTCAAAAATGATCCGCTGGCGACAGCAGCCCCTAGATCTTTGTTTGAATAATGGTAATCAAACAGGCTTTCGAATTCATTTAGGGATAAATCGGATTCCAGCTTTAAGTTCTGTTTTGCCCATGGACTGATGATTCCGTGTGTTTCTACCATCGGATATTCTTTTAGTTTCTTCACTAGGTTGATGGCATAAATGGTGCCCGAAGCGCCACTTACACCAATCACGATTTTTTTCTTCCGTTGTGCCAATTGTTCCATTTTCCGCACTCCTTTTTATGATGTCAAAACAGTTGCAGATCATTCATTATTTCAAATATTTTTCCCAATCTTCTACTTCTTGGAATTTTGCACGTACAAAATGTTCTTTCATATCGAAAGGAACTGTACCGTCAAAGATAGTTTTTGCACTCATCCCACGGAAACGAATAGAGCCAGGATTATATTCTGGTAATTCTGATGGGTCCAATGGATGGTTTCTCATTCCTGGGATCACAATGACGTCTTTATCTCCTTGGAACCGAGTGTTGAAAGTCCAAACTACATCGTTCATGTCGAAAATATCAACATCTTCATCGACTAAAATGACTGTCTTCAATTCTTTGAAGGCTGATAAAGCAAGAATAGCTGCTTGGCGTTGGATACCTTCATCCGCTTCGTTTTCTTTACGGATCTGCATGATGGTCATCAATTTACCGCCACCTGCAGGAGGATTGTAGACATTTACTACTTTTCCTGGAATAGCTTTATCAACCAAGGCAAGAATACTTGCTTCTGTAGGAATACCGGCCATAGATACGTGTTCTTCACTTGGACCAATCGTTGTTTGCATGATTGGATTGTCTTTTCGATGAGTAACTGCTTTGACTTTCACTACTTGTACAGCTGGATTAGCATCCCCAGTATAGCCAGGAAATTCTGGCATTGCTTTTCCTGAGTTCGTGTTGATATCTTCTTGCATTGTTTCATTTGGCATGATTTCTGCTTCAATGATAAATTCAGCACGAGCAATACCCACTTCATCGACTGCTACACCATCAACGATTTGAATAGGTTCGTTACGCAAAGCTCCTGCACACCATAGTTCGTTGTAGCCAAGTGGAGTGGTAGGTGGTTCGAAAGTCGTACCAATGGCAATTGCTGGATCTAAACCAATATTGATAGTGATAGGCATTGGTTTATTCAATGCTTCAAATTGTTTTTGGAAGTGACCAATGTGGCGTCCACCAGGCATGATGTACATACCGATCGTATCTTTGTCTTCTAGGACCATACGATGGATCGTTACATCGCTCATTGTTTTTTCTGGATCTGATCCTAAGACTACACCCATCGTGATGTATGGACCTGCATCTTCAGGAGTATTTGTAGGTGCAGGCAAAATGTTGCGAATATCGAAGTCTGCATCGGTAGCTAGATGAACGACTTCTTGTGCTGGAGCGTCTGCTTTGTCTACTTTCACAGGTTTGATTGGATTTTCTACAGCGTCTTTCAAGAAACGACCAAGTGTTCGATAATCATGGTGCAAAATTTCACCTACACGTTTACGACTAGCCATTGTCCCGATGTTCACACGTGTGCCGGGGAAACCTTTGATATTATTGAAAGTCATAGCTGGTCCTTCTTGAGTTGGACGTTTTACTGTACCGCCAGCACCGATATAACGGTAAACACCAGATAATTCTGCTTCAGGATCGATTTCAATATCTGTTTCGTGATATTGACCTGGAAGTGTTTTTAGTTCTTCGATGACTTTTCTTAAATCATACGGTTGATCTGTCATGAAAAATTC
This sequence comes from Enterococcus sp. 10F3_DIV0382, assembly GCF_002140245.1. Classification (NCBI taxonomy): domain Bacteria; kingdom Bacillati; phylum Bacillota; class Bacilli; order Lactobacillales; family Enterococcaceae; genus Enterococcus; species Enterococcus sp. 10F3_DIV0382. The sequence goes on from NZ_NGMF01000001.1 coordinate 699,590, forward strand.
CTCCTTAGTTGTCTTTACCTATCTATAGTAAAAGGTGCAAAGGAGGAAAACAATTCAACTTGATTGATAAAATATTCCTTAATGGAATGAATACGTTTTTTGCTAATAGAACAAACTATGATATACTTACAGCGATAAGAAAGCGCATACTAAATGCTGATGGAAGGAAAGTGAAAAAAATGGAGGAGTCGTTTCCTAAAGCAGTAAAAGTAGAAAATATAGCGAATATTTTGAAAGTTACATTTGAAAACGGGGAAGTAAAATACGTGAAATCTCATTGGACAGAAGAGATAACCGATGCCTTGCAATTTGGAAAAAAAGGAAGAGGAAAAAGAAAAAATCTTCTCGCTTTGTCTACTAATATGTGGATTGGGACTGAAGTAACGATTGAAGCAGATGGAACAGTATTCATAAATGGAAAAGACAAATATACACCGCAAGAACTGTGGCTCAAAGGGGAAAACCATATTCCAGAATTATAAATAGGCAAGAGGTTGTGACAGAAGTGGTCAGCTTCAAGAAATAAGAAGGAATATACGAAAATTGCTTCTCAAATTTTTGTGACATTTCGGCTTATTTCCGAAGAAGTTACTTCAAGAACACCGTGAATCAGAGGTTGTGACCGAGGAGTTGGCAAGAGAACGCCGTTTATCGAGAGGTTATGAAAAGCTGTTTATTCGCAAAAAAGAGTGGTGACAAAATTGTTGTCACCACCCTTTGTAGTAATCGGAAAAAACGAATAGCTTTATTCTGCACGCAAAGCGATAGCAGCGTCTTTTTTCGCTGCCATTCGTGCAGGAAGATGACCGCCAAGCATCGTCAATACAGTAGAGACAATCACTAGAATGATCGCATGGACAGGATTTAGTTGCGCAACATTTTTTAGATCCGTCATGCTGTACAAGATGCTATTGATAGGGAATGTAGCTAGCCAGGCAATAAACACACCTAGTATCCCAGAAGAAATACCTAAAATACACGTTTCTGCGTCAAATACGCGAGTGATATCTTTTTTCCGTGCACCTAAAGCTTTTAGTACACCGATTTCTTTTGTCCGTTCAATCACAGATGTATAAGTAATGATACTGATCATGATCATACTTGTTACTAAAGAGATCCCTGCAAAAGCAATGAGGACATAAGTGATAGCATCCATCAATCCGCCAGTCAGTTCAGTCATCGTTCCAGCTAAATCAGTATAAATGATTTTATCTTCATCTGATTTGCCTTTATTGTAATCATCTAAATAATCCAAGATTTTTTCTTTGTCTTCAAAATTGTTCGGATAAATCATGATACTTGAAGGCAAGCTGTCTCCACCTAAATAACTAAGCAATGTTTGTTTGGTACTTTCGTCAACTTTTTCAGTAGTTAAGACATTTACATCACTGTCTTTTTGGGCTTTGACGATTTCTGATTCTTTGTTTTCATTGACGATTTGAGTCGTTAATTGATCACTATAAGCGATTCCTGGTGATAAGAGATTCATTGTAGAAGAAGACTTCACCCGTAGGATTCCTGAAATCTTTAATTCATCTGAAGCATTCTGATACATCGCATCATAATCTGTATTAGGGATAAAATTCCCAGTTGGAAGTTTTGTATAGTAAGTATTGTTGTTTACTAATTTGAATGTTGTACCGACGATCTCATCGAAATCAAGTTTTTCGTCTTCCTTCACATCAAATCCAAGATTTTTCAATGCATTGATATTAGTATTATTGTTGCCGTCTACGATCAGCACGACATCTGTTGCTGAGGCTGGATAACTTCCGGCAAGTAAAGAATAATTATCTTTTAAAAAGTTTTCTTTACTAGTGTCAAGTTGTGTAGGGAAACTTGACACTCCCACCCCTGTCATTGCTGACATCGTGCTAGACAAGGAAAGAGATTCCGCATCAGGGTTTTGATTCGAGAAGCTGACAGGCTGTACTTTGCCATTTACATCACGTAAAAGATTGATTCCTGTTGTACGAGTAAACCCAATATTATTACTTAAATTAGGATCGATGTCTGTTACATAATCGACGTATGTTTGATCGATTTTATTCGTATGCTGTGCTTTGTCTTCTTCGCTGACTTTTGCTGTGATCGTTTTGCTGTCTGGATAATCTGCTTTGCTTGCACCCAATCCAGCATCGTCACGGGTCTGGTTAGTCGTTACCTTAGAAATAGTGATCGGAAATTTCGCCATTGTTTCAGCTTGTGTGTTATCGATTTGCTTTTGGAAACCAGAAGAAAGGGAAAGGACGATCGCGATTCCGATGATCCCGATACTGGAAGCAAAGGAAGTCAAGAAAGTACGTCCTTTTTTTGTTCGGATATTGTTGAAAGAAAGCTTCAACGCTGTCCAAAAACTCATCTTCGTTCTGCGCAGGTTAAATTGATCATCTTTTGGTCGTTCGATGTGAGGATGGGAATCTGTTAAGATTTTACCATCAGAAAATTCAATGATTCGGTCTGCATATTGATTGGCTAGCTCAGGATTATGTGTGACCATGATCACTAATTTTTCTTTCGATAACTCTTGGATCAGTTCCATGATCTGAATACTTGTTTCTGTATCTAAAGCTCCAGTTGGCTCATCACACAAAAGGATATCTGGATCATTGGCTAGCGCTCGAGCGATTGCTACCCGCTGCATTTGTCCACCAGATAGCTGATTTGGCTTTTTGTGCATATGATCTGTCAAGCCGACTCGATGCAAAGCATCTTCTGCCCGTTTTCGTTTTTCGTCTTTAGAAACACCACTTAATGTCATCCCAAGTTCAACATTTTCAATAATGCCTAAATGACCAATCAAGTTGTAACTTTGAAAAATGAACCCGATAGAGTTGTTTCGGTAGGCATCCCAGTCGTTGTCCTTGAAGTCTTTGGTAGACTTTCCGTTAATCACCATATCACCGGAATCATAATTATCTAGTCCACCAATCACATTCAGCATAGTCGTTTTACCAGAACCACTAGGACCTAAAATCGCTACGAATTCTTTTTGTCTGAAAGCAACAGACACACCATCCAATGCTTTAGTGGTGGTTTCGCCGACTTTATAATATTTTTTTATATCTTTTAATTGAAGCATAATCACCCTTCTCCCGTATTGAAATATTCGGTATACTAATAAGTATACCAGAACAATAAACGTAGTATACGAAATAAATGTTAACTGAAGATGAACTGCAAGAAAAAATCTAGAAATTTTTCAAAAAACAGAGGGAGAACAATGAATCGTATTTTAATAGTAGAAGATGATCCGCAATTACAGTTGCTTTACCGTTCTGTGTTGGAACGAGCGGGCTTTTCAGTTATCACTGCACTGAATGGAGAGGATGCGCTGAAAAAACTAGAAGCGACACGTATAGAATTGATCATTACAGATATCATGATGCCGAAAATGGATGGCTATGACTTGCTAGACTCATTACGTAGCGCCAGATTTGACACACCTGTTCTAATGATTACGGCAAAGGCCGATTTTGAGGATAAGAAACGTGGGTTCAAATTAGGAGCAGATGATTATATGACAAAACCCATCGATGTCAATGAGATGATCCTACGTGTGGAAGCATTGCTTCGACGTTCAAAAATCAATTACAGTAGTAGCTTGATGATTGGACAAACAAAATTAGAGCTGGATACTTATACAGTGTTACAAGATCAGCATTCGTTGATTCTGCCTCAAAAAGAATTTCTGCTTCTGTATAAATTACTGTCTTATCCCAATAAGATCTTCACTCGCCAACAGTTGATGGATGACATTTGGGGATTAGATACGAATACAGAAGAACGAACGATCGATGTACATATCAAACGTTTAAGGACCCGTTTTGAACAGACGGAAGACTTTCAAATCATGACAGTACGGGGATTAGGCTATAAGGCGGTTATTTAAAGATGAAAAAAAAGCTATTTTCACAATTATGGATCTATTTTGCTAGTATCGTCTTCATTTCGATCTTAGTGACACTGCTGTGTTTTCTCGGTTTTATTTTCTTATTGTCTCGGCATTCTATCTCACCAGCTGAATCGGCTGGAAAACCAACGCTATACCCGTTATTCGTCTTTGCAGGGTTCAGTATGATCGTGGGTACAGGAATATCGATTTTTGTTGGGCGGCGTATTCTGCATCCAATCAGTGCACTAGGGACAAATATGAGTCTGGTAGCAACGGGAGATTTTTCGATTCGAATGGATGAGCATCAGAAAGTAGCAGAAGTACAGCAACTGTATAAAGATTTCAATGTTATGGTCCAAGAACTCAATAGTATCGAAACATTGAGGAATGATTTTGTGTCCAGTGTATCCCATGAATTCAAAACACCATTAGCAACGATCCAAGGATATGTACAATTGTTACAATCCCCAAATCTCTCTGACGAAGAACGCCAAATATTTTTATATCGGATTATCGAAAGTATCACGCAGCTTTCACAATTAACAGAGAACATCTTAAAATTGAACAAACTGGAAAACCAGCGTATCCAACTGGAAAAGAAAGAGTACCGATTAGATGAACAAATCCGAGAAGTAATCGTTTTTTTGCAGCCTAAATGGGAGAAAGAACAGCTAGAATTGGATATCGAACTTGCTGCAGTAAATTACACAGGCAATGAAGAGTTTTTGTACCAAGTGTGGTTGAATATCATGGATAACGCCATAAAGTACAATCAAGTCAATGGACAGATTCATATCAAACTATTTGAGACAGCCACAGAGATTGTACTGGAAGTGACCGATTCAGGTGTAGGAATGAATGAAGAGACCAGAGATCGAATGTTTGAAAAATTTTATCAAGGAGATACAAGCCGTCAAATTTCTGGGAATGGGCTAGGACTTTCACTGGTCAAAAAAATTCTAGAACTGCATGATGGACGTATTGATTATAGCAGTATCGAAGGAGTAGGAACGACAGCAATGATACGGTTAAGTAAACAATAGGAAAAAGAATAAAACCCCCTAAAATTCTATTGAAAGTTTTTAGGGGGGGTGTTTTTTAAAAAGTTATTTTATTTGTGTTTAACCCTTTATATTATGAATATTTTTTATATGATTAGTTATTTAACGTTTATGAATCTAAAACGTTTTTTTATTATTTACTTTTATTATTTATCAAATTAAATGCTATGATTTTCTTGTGAAAAGGAAAAAGGATGGCTGTTGAAGAAGAAAAAGGAAAAGTTAATGTGCTTATTTGCAATACGAATAATGAAGACGGGCAGGAACAATTTTGTGAAGAAGCTTTTTTATAAAGAATGGAAAAAATAGGAAATAAAAATAAAAAAACAATTAGGAGTCTTCCATGAAAAAATATTTTGTAGCTGGTTTGTCGTTTATTGTCTTTAGCTCGGTGGGTTTGCAAAATATGACTGTTTTTGCTGAAAGTCAAGTTATTAAAGAAGAAGGCACAGTTAAATCTGAAGATATCTCTCAAGAAGACATTGAAAAAATTGATAACGTCACAGCTAAAGATGTGGTTGAACATGCAAAAAATTAGGTTATAACCCAGAATTAATATGGACACGTCAGGAATTGCAAGAAGCCTATCAATCAATTCAGACAAGAGCTGGTGTAAATAGACTAATTACTATGAGTAATGATTTAAAATATTTGTATATGAGCAGTTTTACAGCAAAATTGGCTCTTTCTGGAGGGGCTTCAGCAGTTGCTGCATTGTTTCCTGGGATTGGCTTTTCAATAATTGCCACAGCGGTTACCATTATTATTGCAGAAAGAATTAATCTTGACAGAGGGATTATTGTTAGACTTTCTAGAAATAAAACAACAAATTTACTTGTTCCTACAGCAGTATGGCAACAGGGATGAGGGCTCAATCCATTTTATCAAGTGTGATTTTTGTGTTTGGTCTATTTTGGGCAGGAGTAGGTGATGGAGATTTTTCTTTAGACAATTTTTTTGTATTTAGTGGCTTGTTCTTACTGTTCTTTAGGCATAAAATCGCTGCTTTCTTATTGAAATACGAGAAATGATAGATGTGTCATTGAAACAAAGACATGATGCAAAAAAGAGAGCGAAAGTCATGAGTTGCTCTCTTTTTGGATGGATAGATAGACAGAAAATGAAGGGCTTAGTGTTCTTCTTGTCTCAAATACTCCCAAAATGTATCTGAAGCCAAAGAATGTTCACCGATTTTACGCGTAAATGCGAGATAACTTTCTTTTGTTGGAGAGATGGGGAGGATCACAGTATTTTCTTTTAACAGATTTCTGACTGTTTTTTCCATAACAATAGCAATCCCCATGTCATTTGCAATCATATTGATGATCAAGTCGATCCTAGATCCTTTATAAGAGATTCTCGGTTCAAATCCAGCTTCGCGACACAAGTTCAGCACAGGTTGATACAAGTTCGTAGTAGGGCCAAGAACCAAAAAATTTTCCTTTTTCAGTTCACTTAGATCCAATTTCTTTTTAGCAGCTAAAGGATGGGTTTTAGGCAGAACTGCTACAAAATCGTCTGTTTCAGTAGGTAGCCACTCAATCGAACTTGGTGGGGCCTGGAAGCTTCTGGCAAAGTGGATCGTATCACTATGTTCATTTGTATCGTCGTAAGTCAGTTCGATACTTTCCACTTCTTTCAACTGGACCGTAAATTCAGGATGGCGTTTCAAAAATTCGGTAATTTTGGAAAAGCCTTGGTAATTGATCATGGTTGGTATCGTTAAGATATTTAATGAAAGATTGTTTTCTTGCGTATAGGTTTCAAGCACTTCTTGCATGGCATGGTATTGTTCTACGACATTTTTTACATAAGGGAGCAACAAGCTTCCAGCTTCGGTCAACTCGATTTTTCTATGGGCACGTTCGAATAATTTGACGTCTAGTTCTGTTTCTAACGAAAGAATCTGTTTAGAAATGTTTCCTTGGGTGGTGAATTGTCGTTCAGCAGTTTTGGTGAAATTCATTGTTTCGGCTAAATCAAGAAAAACTTCAAATTTATGGATATCCATCATATTCCTCCTACTTATTCCAATAAAGAATACTTTAACACAAAAAATGAATTGGTGTAACCTACTCTGTCTGGTACAATCTTTCTTGCAATGAAAGCAATGATTGCAGAAAATTTTCTGTAATAATTTTCGCTTTATAGAGAAAGAGAGGAGTTTTTTTGATGCCAACTGGAGTTTTGATCAATGTAGGTTCCGTTTTGCTTGGCGGACTAATTGGCGGATTAGTAGGAAATAAATTAAGCGAACACTTTAAAGCGCAGCTGACGATGGTTTTTGGTGTGTGTTCGATGGGGATGGGGATCTATTCCATTGCGCCAATGAAAAATATGCCAGCTGTTATTTTCGCTTTGGTGATAGGAACAGCGATTGGACTGATTGTTCATTTAGGTAATGGGATAAACAAGGGTGCTGCGTTGATGCAAGTACCTATTTCTAAAATCTTCCCTAGCGAAAAGCTTGGTATGACCCACGATGAATTTATCAGCACGTTAGTGACGGTCATTGTTTTATTTTGTGCAAGTGGTACGGGGATTTATGGAAGCTTAGATTCTGGGATGACTGGAGACAGTACGATTTTGATTTCTAAATCTGTCCTTGATTTTTTCACAGCAGCAATTTTTGCATGTAATTTAGGATATGTCGTTTCTGTAGTAGCGATTCCCCAATTCATTATTTTTTATATCTTGTTCTTATTAGCAAAATTTATTTATCCATTGACTACACCAGATATGATCTTAGACTTTAAAGCTTGCGGTGGATTCTTGATGGTTGCTACCGGTTTTAGAATGATCAACGTGAAAATGTTCCCAGTAGCTGACATGATACCAGCGATGATCGTTATTATGCCACTAAGTTGGATGTGGACGAATTGGATTATGCCACTGTTATAATAATAATCAAAGAGAAGCCATTTTTTACTGACTAAAAGGTATCAAACCTTTTAGTCAGTTTTTTTGTATTTGACAAACTGATTTTGAAACTATATTATATGTTGTATAATATAGATTGGAATAAAATATTACACTTGAGAATAGAAGGTGACGTAATGCACATCCAGATTCCAACTGTTCTTCTTGATGGCACTGTGTTAGCAGCATTAAGCAAAGAAGATATGTATGGTTATGCCTTAACAAAAATCGTACAAGAAAGTCTCTCAGTCAGTGAATCTACACTGTATCCGGTTTTGAGAAGATTGAAAAAAGAAGGGTATCTTGAGACCTATGATGAACCTTTTGAAGGCAGGAACCGTCGATATTACTCGTTGACACCCATAGGAAGTCGTCATTTAGAAGAAATTATTGATGAATGGATTGTTTTTCGAGATTCTTTAGACCGGTTATTGGAGGAGAACACAAATGAATGATTATTTGAATGAAGTTGTGGATCATCTTCAAGAAATTCCTGAAGACGATCGTTTTGATTTGATCCAATATTATGAGGAATATTTTTTAGATTCCGGAAAAACATTAGATCAGGTCATTGATGAATATGGTACACCAAAGCAGTTTGCTTTAAAATTAAAAATCAGTTACTTTTCAGAAGAAGAACAAGCAGAAGATGAGTTAGTGAGAAGTCCAAAAAGACAAATACGTCTGATTTGGTTAATCATTATCGGTTTATTTGCTTCTCCTGTCCTCATTCCACTAGCATTGGGGTTTATATTGGTTATTGGGGGACTATTGATTGCTTTGCTGGCGCTCATTTTTAGTATCTATGTCCTATGTATCAGTATCTTAGGTATTGGCTTATTCATGATCATCTCAGGAATCAGTGTGTTTGGTCAATCGATTCTGAGTGGGTTGTTCTTTATCGGTGTCGGTCTGTTCGCCACGGGAAGCGCAGTATTTATTTCGCCACTGTTGCTGAAAGGAACAAAATGGCTTTTTTATGTCATGATGAACTTTGTTAAATGGATGGGGCGGCGTTTTATTACAAAAAGAGATCTGCATTCAGCGGGCGTTTGAAGGAGGACAGATAAATGAGATTAAAACATTTTTTGATTACCGGTATTATCCTGATGGTTACTGGCGGACTCCTAGCAGGTGCAACTTATACATTAGGCGCTCAAAAGAGTCTGACTTGGGATAATGGTCCTCGATTGATCAATATGGTGACGGAGACGAAAAAAATCAAAGAGGCAAACAAAATCGTCATCCATGCAGAACATCAAACAGTGTCAGTCATACGCGGATTGGATTTTGAGATAAAAACGACCTACGATAAGACAGAAAAGCCAGAAATAAAGGAGAAAAATGGTGTATTGACCGTGAATGCAGTCAAAAAATCAGAAGGTGCGATTATTGGTTTGGAAGACACCAGTGCACAAATCACTATTGTTGTCCCTACAGATCAGGAATTATCTGAATTGACGATTGAAGGGAATAATAGTGCGATTGACATCAATGAAGTATCAATCAAAAAAGTGAATACTACGACACACGATGGTTGGGTATCATTCAATGAACTTACGGGAGGAACAATAACGGCGAAAGATGAATTAGGTTCTCTTCGTTTAGATGAAGTCAAGGTGGATAACTTGACCGTCATAGGAGAAAGCAGCAATTTACATCTAGAAGACAGTTTGGTCAGTAAAGAAGGAAAAGTTACTCTAAACAGTAGTAATTTATCTTTGCATGAGATGGAAAACAGTGGCTATACTCTCCAAACATCTGGTGAATCTCATATTGAAAAAGACTACCAGCCAATAACAAATACGTTGTTAGAGCGAGGACAGAAACGGCTGAAGATTACTGCCAAAGACACTTCTATCAATATCATGACAGATCAAGAGGACAATGAAACAGATTGATTCTACAATCAACTGGATAGTTTAAGAAAAAACAGCAAAGATCGGAAGGATCTTTGCTGTTTTTCATCGCTTAACACACATAACTATAGTAAAATAAGTAAGAACATATCTATAAAGAAAACAGGGTGAAAAAGTATATGAAGGCAGAAGAAGGTCAAAGAGAAAAGTTAAAAACAGAAATGGAAAGATTACATACTTATATCACTCAACTAAGTCAAACCTTCTATGATCCAGATAAAGAAAAAGTGATGGTCAACTATCCGAACAATTCAGAAGGTCGTCAATTAGAGCAAGTATACCATGAAGTTTTCAAATATTTATTGACGGTGAAGAAAGAACTGGACTATTATTCTTTACCGATTATCGATACAGGAATATTGAAGTATGATGGGGAGAAGGAACGATTTATCTTTAAATCTGTTCGGGAAGATTTGCCTCTTTCAGCAGGGATGGATCTAGAAATCTTGGTAGAAGACTATTTTACAGAAGAAAAACACTGGGTTCGAACAAGATTGGATTATTTGCCGCAAGCAGCCGGAGGAACACAGGCAAGCGGTTGGTACATCACTGAAGACAAAGATTTGGAACTAGAAGGTGCAATGGCGCGAATTCGAAAAAAGGATTAAAAAGCAACACTATATATTTATTGAAGGATAAAGGAGCGCAGAAAGTAGAATGAGAGAAAAAAGAGCAATTTATATCAATGGTTATGCAGGAATCGTCGGTTTGGTCGTATTAGCTTTAGTTGGTTTATTTTTCTTCTATTTAGGCATGTGGCAAGCGAAAGTTTGGGCACTATTTTTAAGTATTTTTCTTTGGTTGATCGCGTTACTGTTGCTAAGTTCGGCAACTGTAGTCAGTCCTAATCAAGCAAAAGTGATTTTGTTTTTTGGACAATATTTAGGTACGATCCGGGAAAATGGCTTTTTCCTTACGATCCCTTTGGCACAAAAAATGACTGTTTCGTTGAAAGTTCGGAATTTCAACAGTTCTGTTTTAAAAGTCAATGATTTAGACGGAAACCCCATCGAAATCTCAGCGGTAGTCGTGTTTAAAGTCATTGATACAGCAAAGGCATTATTCGATGTAGCGTATTATCAAGATTTTGTAGAAATCCAAAGTGAGACGGCCATCCGGCATATCGCTAGCCAATATCCGTATGATACCTTCAATGATGATGATTTAACGCTTCGAGGAAACACTACGGCAGTGTCTGACGAGTTGAAAAAGGAGTTGCAAGAGCGTTTAGCAGTAGCAGGTGTCGAAGTAATCGAAACACGTTTGAACCATTTAGCCTATGCAACAGAAATCGCCAGCGCCATGCTGCAACGTCAACAAGCAAGAGCTATTTTGTCTGCTCGACAAACCATTGTTGAAGGAGCTGTCACGATCACTCAAATGGCTTTGGAGCAAATCGAAGAAGGACAAGAAATTAATTTCACCGATGACCGGAAAGTCCAATTAATCAATAATTTACTTGTCTCAATCATTACAGACAAAGGAACGCAACCCGTTATCAATACAGGCGACATGAAAGAACGTAAGTGACATACTTTTTGTAAAATAGGAAGAAGGAGTTTAGGACGATTGTCTTAAACTCTTTTTTAGTTGTTTAAAGAAAATGACAAAATTGAAAGAAGAATGATAGATGATTCGAAGGCAGAATTGTTCGTTTTTTTCTATAATCAATATATAAAGTAAGAGAGAAGGGAAAAAAGTGAAAAAACTTCTGATCGGACTACTTGTTTTCATCGTTGTGGCACTTGCAGGGGTGAAAATCGCAGATTACGTAGTGATGGGCGGAGAAGAATACTATGTACAGATTACGACAGATGGTGCAAAAACAGTATCCAAAGCAGACTCTGGACAAGAAACAGTCAACTATAGATATATCCTGCCTGGTTATACAAAAGAGGGTAAGGAAAAAGAACTAGATTTCAATGGGCAATTAACTCGACCGCTTCGTAAAGGAGCATATTTAAAAATCACTTGGAATAAAAAGAAAGGTGTCACTTCATATGAAGAAGTCGAAAAAAAAGATGTGCCGAAAACAGCACTAGAAAAACTAATTAAAGGGTAGGGAAAGAAATGAACAAAATAGTCGAAGTACAGAATGTAACAAAAGTATACGGGAAAAACAATGAGAAAAAGACGCAAGCATTAAGCGGCATCAGCTTCGATGTAGAAAAAGGTGAATTTATTGGCATCATGGGGGCTTCCGGTTCAGGTAAATCAACACTTTTGAATATTTTATCCACATTAGACAAACCAACAAATGGACATATCCGAATCAATCAAAAAGATGTGACGACATTAAAAGGAAATCAACTAGCAGATTTTCGTGCGAATGAAATCGGCTTTATTTTCCAAGATTTCAATTTATTAGAAAGTTTGACAGCACAAGAAAATATCGCTGTTCCTCTTTCTTTACAAGGTGTCAGACCAAAAGAAATCAAGCAACGTGTCCAAAAAATTGCAGAACGTTTATCGATTGCTCATATTTTGGAAAGCTATCCTTCTGAGATTTCCGGTGGACAAAAACAACGGGTCGCTGCCGCACGTGCGTTGATCACCCAACCAACGATTTTATTAGGCGATGAGCCTACAGGTGCGCTGGATTCTAAAAGTGCCCGTGATCTTTTAGATACGATGGACGAATTGAATACAAAAGATCATGTATCGATTCTTCTAGTGACACATGATCCGTTTTCTGCAAGTTATTGCCAACGTATTTTATTCATCAAGGATGGCGGTATCCATCAAGAAGTGAAACGTGGAGATCAAAGCCGGGATTCCTTCTATCGGGAAATACTATCTATTCTTGGAAACTTGGAACAGTAGGGGGAGATTGACTATGCTTTGGAAATTATCACTTACTGGGATCAAGAGCCGTTTAAGAGATTACTTGGTATTATTCTCAGGATTAGTTATGGCATCTGCTATTTTTTACATGTTTGAATCAATGGCGAGCAACGAAGCCTTTTTGAAAAGTAATACGATCGTTGCAGCTACAGTTATCATTTTCCGACTAGGTTCTGTTTTACTAGGGATCATTACCTTCGTTTATATTTTGTATGCGAATTCCTTTTTGATGACGATGCGGCAAAAAGATTATGCCATGTTTATGATGCTAGGAGCAAAAGGCAGAAAAATCGCACAGATGATTTTTTCTGAAACATTCGTAGTAGGGATCGCGGCTACTTTAGTGGGTTCAGCTGTCGGTGTAGGATTGACAAGTATTGTCCACCAATTATTAGTGGATCAGTTAGATATCAATATTTCGCATTTTACACCTTTTAGCATTCATGGGTTGTTGATCACCGTTTTGTTTTTTGCTATTTTGTTTTTATTAGCAGCTATTGTTAATGCTTTTTCGATTGTCAAAAAACCGATTTTAGCATTGATTCGTGCGGATCAGACACCAACAAGAATCAAGCAGCATAAATTCTTGTTCTTCCTTGAAGTAGTACTTGGGATTGCTTTTCTAGGCTGCGGTTATTATATGATGAAGCACGTGAAGACCTATCAAGTTTTTGGTATGGGAGTAGCTCTAGTCACGATCGTGTTAGGAACTTATTTCATTTTCCACTCTGTGATCATTTTCTTCTTATCATTACTAAAGAAATCAGAACAGATTTCATTGAAAAAATTGAACAATTTCACATTGTCACAGTTAAGTTTTCGTATTCGTGAATATACACAAATGCTCTCCATGGTTGCTATGCTGTTTGCTTTAGCACTTGGTGCTTTGACAGTAGGTCTAGGATTTAGAAATGAAATTTCGGAAATGACGGAAAATGCTGCTGGTTATGACCTAGTGATGAATAATCCTCGGGCAGAAGATCAGCAAAAAATCAAAGAACTATCACCAACACTTTCTGCTTCTTATACTCAAAAAGAAGATGCGGGAACGATTTACTATAATGCAAGTGAATTTGTGGCTCAACCATTGATTATGATAAAATATGAAGATGGAACACCGCCAAAAATCACGAAAGAAAAAGTTCCTGCTGAAAAAATGAATGAACTGACTGTACAAGATGAGCTTCGTGGCTATGAATTGCCTGAGCAACAAGAAAAAGAAATCAAGGTAGTCAGTCAATCGGAATTTGATCAACTGAGCTTGCCACAATCCACTTTACAGCTAGTTCAGGTCAAAGACTTCCAAGCAAACTTGGAACCAATCAAAGCACTTGCTACACAAAATAAAACGAACAATCCATCTTTGCAAAAAGTAGAGTACAGTAACCAGAAGTATGAAATGTATGAAGGATATAATAGTCTATTCTCTGGTTTTGAATTTATGGGATTCTTCTTAGGTTTAGCTTTCTTGACTATGCTTGCTAGCTGTTTGATGTTCAAGATCTTGTCAGGAAGCAAGAGTGACATCGCTCGTTATGAAATGCTTGAAAAGATAGGAACACGACGCGGATTGCTTAAACAATCGATCCGTAGAGAAGTAGGTGTGTTATTCTTAGCACCAGGAATCTTAGGTGTAGTCCATGTCTTATTCGGATTACAAATGTTTGGTCTATTCATGCAAAATCCATACAAAGATATTTGGGTGCCATTTACGATCTTCTTCGTATTGTATTTCATCTACTATGTACTGACGACATGGTTGTATACTGGAATCGTATTGAAAAAGAGGTTGTGACAATATTTTTGTCGCAACCTTTTTTTTCTCGGTCTTTTATTAGAATATAGTAAATTTTTTCTCGTTACTCACGGAATAAGCTGTTAAGAAAACGGTTTCCATGTATACTGGAATCAGTACAAATGAAAGAAAAGAGGGTGCAAGGAACATGGAAATCAATGAACAAAATTTTGGCGGAAACTATCACTTGATTACGATCACGAATCAAAATGGGACATCTTTGTCTGTCAGTGATCTAGGTGCACGAGTCGTCCATTTTCAAACAATGATCGATAATGAAAAACGAGAGTTGGTTCTAGGCTTTGATGAAGCAAAAGAATATCTGGAAAAAGACCCTTATATTGGAGCTTCAATCGGACGTATGGCTGGACGGATCACGGATGGCACATTCAAATTAGATGATGAAACATTCAAAGTAAAAACAGATCCAGATACTGGACATTGTTTACATGGCGGTGCACCTAGCTTTGAAGCCAAGCAGTGGCATTATACAGTTATTAATGGTGAAAACGAATCCTCGGTCATTTTCTATCAGACTAGTCCAGACATGGAAAATGGATTTCCTGGCACGTTAGACGTAGAAGTACGGTATACACTGACGAATGATGATACATGGCGAGTGACAGTCCAAGGGATCAGTGACCGGAAAACGGTATTCAATCCGACAAATCATGTTTATTTCAATTTAACTGGTGATCCAGCACAGCCAATCGACGAACATACGCTTTGGTTGAACAGCCGATTATTCGCTACGCTCAATAAAGATACGACGCCTACAGGAGAAGTGGTTTCAGTAAGCGGTACAGCATTTGACTTTCAACATCCTAAAAAATTAGGTGAGGTATTCGCCAGTGATTTTCGCCAATCAATGATGGTAGGCGGTATCGATCATCCATTTTTATTGAAAAAACAACCCGATCTGCTAAAGGCAGCGGAATTGACGAGCCCTGATGAAAAAGTATCAATCCAAGTAAAAACGGATGCTTCGGGAATCGTGATTTTTACCGCAAATTTTGGAGAAGATGGGCCAAAAATGCGTGGGAAGAAATTAGTAAATCATGGCGGTATCACATTTGAGACTCAAGAATTGCCAGGTGCGGAGCGGCTTGAAAGCTTTGGAGATGTCACTCTGGAACCTAACCAAGTACGCGAATTTGTAACGGAATACAAAATAAATAAATATAAAGAAATAGAGTAAATTAAAAAAGGGAATGTGACACTGTCACACGCCCTTTTTTATTTATTCTATTTCTTTAAAGGCAGATCAAGCCAGAATGATTTGTCTAAACTTAACAAAGTTAGTACCGGAACAGTTGCAGCTTTAACTGTACGAGTAGTTGTTTCTGGTATCTGTCTTGCCGTGAAAGTGTTCCACAAATCCCAGATTGAAGCGACACGGAAGATGGAAGCAGCATTGTTGACGCGTTTTATCGTTGAAAATTCTAATCCTGTGATTGGCACGCCATCTGTTGTCCATTTGATTGGCACATCGAATCGCTTAGACATATGGAGGATTTCAGTGCTTGCTTCTTCAGTTGTTGCTGCTTCTTTTTTCGGTTCGTCATATTTTGTCAGGTCGTACGCTTCGATGATCGCGTTCAATTTTTGTGAATATTGGCGATCTGTAGCATAACGTCCTTCCAAATATTTGGTTGCTTCTTTGTAGTCTTTTGTTTCCGACTTCCAAGTTGGTTTGTAGAAGACAGGATTGCCAGTCAGTCCATTTTTGATCAAGTCGGCATAGTCTTCCAAACTTTCCTTGTAAGAAGGATACTTACGGAATTGGGCGCGGATTTGGTAGCTTTGTCCCGAACTATCTTGTTCAAGTGTATTGAAGGTCACGCTGCTTCCTTTATACGATCCTTTGATACCAAAAAGGTTATGATTTGGTTCGCTTGATAATAAGCTGTTTCCAGATCCACTTTCAAGGATAGCTTGAGCCATCATGACTGATGCGTAGATTCCTTCTTTTTGGCCGATTTCCTGTGCATCATCTGCAATCTTTTTCAGGAACTGATCAGTTGTTTGGTTTTGACTGAAATGGAACGAGCCATCTAATCCATCTAAAATAGATGAGCCGCCTGTCAGCGAACCTGAAGCAGCAGGTAAACCTGCTAAGTTTACTCGGACAGCAAAATCAGGCGTGAAATCTGAAATAGAAGTTACTCGAACTTTATCTCCTGGTTGGGGCGCATGGATAAATTGTCCGTTACCAATATAGATACCTACATGGTGAGTAACACCGGAAGAAGGTCCCCAGAAGACGAGATCGCCAGGTTGGGCCTGACTTACTGGAATCTGCGTACCTGCATATTGCTGTTCGCCTGTCCAGCCACCGATATAATGACCGGTTGCTTTCATATATACGTAATAAGTCAAACCAGAACAGTCAAAAGTATTTGGACCTTTTGCTCCCCATACGTATGGTTTTCCAAGATGCTTGAATGCTTCTCGAACGATTGCTTGTTGGACATTCGTTGCATTTGTAGGCAATACAGCATCAATTGGTGATTTTACAACAAAATCAGAAGAAGCAGAAGATGGATTCTCTATACTGCTTTGATTTGCTGTATTTGGACGAGACGAAGCATTGTTTGTTCCGCCATTCGATGAACCATTGTTTGGATGGTTTGGTTCTCTCTGAGTATTTCCATTGTTATTCGATCCAGATGGGTTTGTTTGATTCGAAGAATTCCCGCTGTTCGAATTATTGTTATTATTGTTTGAATTATTTGAACCATTATTATTGTTGTTATTGTTGCTATTGTTGTTATTACCCTCATCTGGTTTATTTGGCGTTTCCGGATCTGGTGTACTAGGGACTTCTTCACTAGGATCAGTTGGTTCCTCTGTTGAAGTATCCGGTACAGGTTCAAATTCTGCAGTAATAGATAAATTGTTCGTACCTACTGTAAAAGTCTTTGCCTCATAGTTCACTTCTTTAGCACCATTCACAGCGACTGAAGCAATTTGTTCACCTTCAGCTGGCGTAATAGTGTAAGTCACCTTCATTCCTGCTGATAAACCTTCTACCGTTCCGCTTTCTGTGATATTCAAAGGTTGCTGTTCAGCGGTATCCTCTGACGAAGCAGTTAGTTGGATCTTCCCAATCAAAGAAGGAGCAATCGTAAGGGTATATGTCTCGGCTGGCTTTTCATTTTCTGATGGATCAGCCGGATCAGTTGGTTCGGTCGATTCTGTTGATGAGTCAGTTGTTCCGGTTGTGCCTTCTGCAGAAGAATCCGTTGTTTCGCTAGTAGCTGAGCTGGAAGTAGATGTACCTGTTGTGACTGTTTGATCGGTTGTTTGATTATCTACAGCAAATACGGCATTAGTCGACAAAACAGTAGGAGCAATCAGCCAAGTAGCAGCTAGCAAACGCATCGTTTTTTTGTTTTTCATAATAAACTAGTCCTTTTCCTTTCATTGATTTTCTGTTTTATTCAGCATTCATAAGTTATTCGTTTGAACAGATAATCGTGTCGAAAAGCTTTTTCTTTCCATGAATCTGCTTGAGTATTCTAAATAAAACAAGTTGTAAAAAAGCAACGAGCAGTCATTCGTTGTGGTTTGATGTTCATTTTATTGCATAAACCATCTTTGTTTGGGGATAAACAAGTGGGGATAAAAATGGTCATGCATATGTAAATTATACCAAAGATTGGAGAGTATCACAAAAAATTTATAAAAATAACGATCCTAAAAAAGAAAAAAACTGAAATATGTGATAAGCATCTCATACTTCAGTCTTTTTTCGTTCATTATTCGTAAGACATCAGGTCTTCATCAAACCCGCTAACAAGGGTGGTGATCATTGCTACGACTAGACTAACAGCCAATCCTGCTAAGTACCAGAAAAAAGTACCGGAAATAAAGGCTGGCAATGTGGTCAGACTACCAAATACAAAAGCGATCGCTTTCACTTGAGCAAATCCCATAACAGCTCCACCAGCAGCTGCACCGATGCAAGCAGCAACAAATGGTTTTTTCAATGGAATCGCGATTCCGTAAACAGTAGGCTCGGTCACTCCCGCAAGTAAAATCGAAGCGAAAGCAGAACCGGAGATCGAACGTGTTTTTGAACGTTTACTTCGTAGGAATACCCCTAAAGCTGCACCAGCCATTCCAAAATTAGCTGCTCCTGTCAACGGAACGATACGGTCGAACCCATAAGCTGAGATATTGCTGATCATGACAGGATTTACAGCCCATTGGATACCAAATATCACCAAAATGTTCCAGCCTCCAGCGATGATTGCTCCACTGATCGGACCGTTAATATCCATCATCCAAGTAATTGCTGCAGCTAAGCCTTCACCAAGATAAACACCGGCAGGTCCGAAGACCATTAATGTCAAAGGAACCGTGATGACTAATGAAAGTAAAGGTACAAATACTAATTGCATGTTTTCGCGAATATATTTTTTAAGGAATCTTTCGACAAAAGAATAAAAGAAAATACCTAAAATCGCCGGCATGACAGTAGACGTGTACTGCATCAGTACTACAGGGATCCCCAGAAAATCAGTAGCTGCTTTTCCACTATCTGAAAGTAAAGAGGTCAAATTTGGCTCAATCAGCGCTGCAGCAATGACAGCCGCGATATATCCATTCACTTTAAACGTTTTGGCGGCAGAAAAAGCGAGAAAGATGGGCAGAAAATAAAAGACAGCATTCGACGCGGCAGACAAAATATGATAAGTCCCGCTCGTTTCACTAAGCCAGCCAATCGTAGTCGCTAAAACAACCAGACCTTTTAATATACCAGAACCGGCAAATAGGGGAATGATTGGCGTAAAGATTTCCGATATCAAACCAAATAGTTTTTCGATCGGATTTAACTTTTCTTTCGGAGCTGAATGATCGATTTGACGTGTCAATTCCTTATAAGCAGGGGCCAATCCCTGATCCATAATTACTTCTGCATATCTATCGAGTAAAATGAAATATTTGATAGAAGGGATTTGCTGCTTTAATTTTTCTACATTTGCTGCTGGCTGTTTTTGTAATTTGATACGAAGCCGAGTCGCACATGGGAGGACAGAATCAATATTGTCTTTTCCCCCTAACTGATCAATCAGCAGATGAATCTGTTCGGACAGTACCATCTGTTCAGGATTCATTGTCGTTTCCATTAGAAGACCACTCCACTCACTAAGATAATATTGGCATAAGGTGTCATCTCGCCTGTACGAATAAATGCATGGCAGTTATTCAAGTCTTTTTTCATTTCTTCATGTGGGATAAAGCTAATCGGTGTATCTGGTAACAGTAATTTGATTTTTTCCAATATTTCCGGATTCATTGTCTTTATTTCTTCCGCCAATTCAATGGATTGTACTTCAAGTTCTTCTAAAACGTTTTCTAAAACAGATAAAAAACTTGGAAGTCCATTTGAAACAGCTAAATCTATTTTTTCAGTACCAAAGGGAACAGGCATGCCTGCGTCCCCGATACTTAATTTGTCAAAGTGTCCCATTTGCGCGATTACTCGTGAAATATCTGAATTGATTACTTTTCCTTTTTTCATGTTTGTTTCTTCCTCTCGTTGTTAATTTATGACTGCTGATTGTTCTAAAGCTTCACGGTAAGGGATAGAAGGTTGCGCACCATAAGACTGTACGGCAATAGAAGAGGCTAGATTTCCATAAAGGATCGCTTCTTTCAAATTACCAAGATCTGGCTGAAGTGTGCTACTCAATGCCCCAATAAATGTATCACCTGCGGCTGTCGTATCGATAGCATCTACTTTAAAAGCAGGGACGATACCTTGTTCTTTTTCTGTGTGGTAGAAAGCACCGGTACTACCCAATGTAATGATTACTGTTCCGATGCCTAATTCATGCATTTTTTCAGCTGCTGCGACCAAACTGTCATGGTCTGTAACTCTGATTCCTGTAATAATTTCTGTTTCTGTCTCATTTGGTATAATGATATCTGTCTTTTCGAGTAGTTCAGTAGGAATGGTTTCTCTAGCTGGTGCAGGATTCAGGATCGTTGTTTTTCCTGCGTCTTTTGCAATAGAAAAAGCTAGGATCGTCGCATCTAAACTACTTTCGAATTGAGCAATAATAAAGTCACTGTTTGTAATCAATTCTTTGTTCTTTCGAACTTCTCGTTCATGGAAAGCATTATTTGCGCCTGCATGAATCAAGATACTGTTTTCTCCTGCTGCGTCCACCATAATCATTGCTTGTCCGGTTGCGGCGCCCTCAATTTCAGCAATTCCAGATGTATCGATATTTTCTTTCGTCAGTAGATCCAACAATTGCTGTCCTTCACTGTCAGTTCCAACACCTCCAATAAAAGATGTTCGTGCGCCTGAACGTTTGGCTGCCACTGCTTGGTTGGCGCCTTTGCCTCCGCCAGCGTGAAAAATCTCATGTGCATGCATCGTTTCTCCTGGTTTTGGCATTTTGGTTAAACGAAGGGTAGTGTCCATATTAATACTTCCAATTACTGTAACCGTGTTCATTTCACAAACCTCCAACTATCTCATTCATTTTGATGGAAAGAATTATTTTTTAAAACGTTTTAGTAAAACGTTTTAATAGTTCGATAAAAATATAGCACACCTTGAAAGCTATTTCAAGGGTGCAGTCGAAAATCTTTTTTCTAGTCGTACAGGTAGCCGTTTTTCTTCCCACTCTTTTTCTGGGAATTGGATTCGATCTAACAATAATTGGGCAGATGTTTGCCCCAATTCGAAGATTGGTTGTGCGATCGTCGTCAGTTTTGGCTTGATATATTCGCACATGTCTATATTATCATAGCCAATAATGCTATAGTCTTCTGGGATGCTTTTTCCAGCTTCCTCTAATCCGCGATATAATCCAAAAGCTAATTCATCATTTAAAGCAAACACACCAGTTGCAGCAGAATCAAGAAGTTTGGCTGTGATTTGGTAGCCGCCTTGTTTTGAGAACTGTGTAGGCAAGAGGATCAGACGGTCGTGAGGGATTTGGTAAACATCAAGAGCAGATTTAAACCCATCAATTCGAGCGTGGACATTTTCTGGCAGATTTTCAGGATAGATAAGGGCGATCGTTTGATGTCCTAGACTAAGCAGGTGCATACCTGCCAGATAACCACCGCGAAAATCGTCTGTTCGTACGGCATCACTAAATCCTTCAGATTTTTTTTGATCCAAAACAATGAAGGGCCGGCCTTGTTTTTTCAAATTTTCGTTGATTGCATCTGTAGAGACAGCAGAAGTCGCGATAATGAATCCATCCACACCTCGACGTGTGAGTTCGGCTAGGTACTCGATTTCTTTTTGATGATCAGAATCAGCATTACATAATATCGTGACGAAGTTCTGATTGTACAAGATATCTTCAATTCCTCGCATCAATGTACTGAAGAATGGATTCGTGATATCAGGAACGAGTACGCCAATCGTTTTCGTTTCCTTGGTAATCATTTGTCTAGCAAAATAATCAGGTTGATAACCTAATTCTTCTTTAGCAGCTAAAACTTTCTGAACGGTTTTCGGACTGAATTTCTCCGTATTTCCATTTAATATCAAGGAGACAGTTGTGATTGAAACGCCGGAAAGTTTAGCGACTTCTTTGATTGTGATCTTTTTTTTCACCATGTTCATACTCCTATCTAAATCCTGTGGTTATTTTCCCATGAAATCAAAAAGAAGTAAATGAAAATCATATACGCTAGTACCCTATTTACTTTGTTGGATCGCTTCGATTATTTGTTTCGTTGAGCGTATTCGTGCAGTTTTCGGAAATATCTTGTTTATGAACAATTGATGCGATTCTTTGTCGCGATCACTACAAGCATCTTCAGCAAGTACGACATGATACCCGTGTTGGAAGGCATCCAATGCAGTAGCGTATACACCGTTTGTTGTCGCTACACCGCTTAAAATGATGGTTTCAATTCCACGACGACGAAGTTGAAGATCAAGAGAAGTACCAAAAAAAGCACTTGGATTGTATTTTGTGATAGTCAACATATTGTCTGTATCTTTCAAAGAATCCTTCAAAAGTAAATCAGTGAATTCTGGAGGTACAGAAGCAGCAGTCATTCCACCCATATCAGTTTGTTGACTCAAATAAGGGAAAGTGGAGATGTCTACATTCACTAAAACTTTCAAGGCAACGGTATGTTTCAATGCTTTTGCTAACAAATCATTGTTTGTCAGAATAGATGCTGCAGTGTGTGGAGAGAGTGTACCGTTATTTACGATCCCTTTTTGCATGTCGATCGCGACAAAAGCAGTTTTTGATAAATCAAAAATCATATTTTCCTTTAAATCATTCATGATGTTCCTTCTTTCAAATAACAATGTTTTTTATGTAAGTAAATCATAAATCGTTTATTTGTCAACTAAATAAAGAATTCCTTTCTTTAGTCTAGAGAAATTCAATGGTAAAATAAGTGTGAGAAAACGTATTCGATGCATAGATAAAGCGAGAAATATCGTGAAAATGGAGGAATCAGCGTGAAGTATGTCGAAGTAAAAAATGAATACAAACGATACAAGATGGGAGAAACGACCATTACAGCAAATGACGATATTTCTTTTTCAATTGAAAAAGGCGAATTAGTGATTATACTTGGCCCAAGTGGAGCGGGAAAGTCAACGATTCTTAATATTTTAGGTGGGATGGACACACCTGATGAAGGACAGATTATTATTGATAACACAGATATTGCGCAATTTTCAGACAAGCAGCTTACTGCTTACCGACGAACAGATGTAGGGTTCGTCTTCCAATTCTACAATCTCGTTCCTAATCTAACAGCAAAAGAAAATGTAGAACTGGCAACGGAAGTTTCCCCTGATGCGCTTGATCCTGTAGAAGTATTGACGCAAGTGGGCCTAGCTCATCGATTGAATAACTTTCCGTCCCAATTATCAGGAGGCGAACAGCAGAGGGTTTCCATTGCTCGAGCATTAGCCAAAAACCCTAAACTGCTTTTATGTGATGAGCCGACAGGTGCACTGGATTTTGAAACAGGAAAGCAAGTATTGAAATTATTGCAAAATGCTAGCAGACAACATGGCAATACTGTTTTGATCATTACACATAATTCTGCTTTAGCGCCCATCGCTGATAGAGTCATCCACATCAATGATGCAAAAGTAAGGTCAGTGGAATTGAATGAGCATCCTTCATCCATTGATGAGATTGTATGGTAGGAGGATTTTATGAAAACAAAAACATATCTTAAAGCAGGTTTTCGCGAAATCCGGCAATCTAAAGGGCGGTTCATTGCAATCATCCTTATTGTCATGCTAGGAACACTTTTATTTGTAGGTGTCAAAACTGCTGGACCTGTCATGCAAAAAACGATGGACCACTATGTTGGTACAGCAGGACTTTCTGATTTGCAAATCGTTTCTACTGGTGGTTTGACACAAAAAGATATCGCTCAAGCAGAAAAGATCCCAGATGCAAAAGTAGAAACAGGAAAACAGATCTATTATTCCAATACTGGAAAAAATGAAGTGATCCAAATCTTTTCTTATAACAAAAATAGCAGGCAGAACAAGCTACAATTAATTGATGGAAAACGCCCGGAAAAACCCAACCAACTTTTATTAGATGAAAAAGCGGAGAATGCAGGGTATAAAATCGGAGATATCTATCAGATTGATTCAGATGAATTGAAAGAAAAAGAGTATACCATCACTGGCTTTGTCCGTTCTCCATTGTTCATCAACAATTTGGAGAGAGGATACGCGAATGTCGGAAATGGTAGCGTTGATTATTTTGTCTATTTGCCTGAATCCAATTTCAAGACGGATATTTATTCTGTCTTATATCTTGATTTTACGAACGTAAAGAATTTGAATACGTACAGCAAAGCTTACAAAGATAAAATGGAGCAAAATCAAGAAAAGGCAGAAAAGTATTTACAAGATCGACCCGAAGAACGCTTAGAAGAACTGAAAAAATCGGCAAAAGAAGAATTAGAACCAGCACAGCAAAAAATAACAGAAGGCAAAGCACAAATAGCGCAGGGAAGAACACAGTTAGAAGATGCTAAAAAACAGGTAGCGCAGCAGTCAGCAGCTATCCAGCAGCTTCCTGAAGCGCAACGGACAATCGCTGTACAAACTTTGTCTCAACAAGAAGCTCAACTCGCTGATCAAGAAAGGCAGTTAGTTGAGAAAGAACGAGAACTAGCTTCTGCAGAGGAAGAATGGAACGAAAATGCAGAAAAAATTGAAAATTTAACTAAACCATCATACCTGTACAATGAACGTTCAGAAAATGTCGGGTTTCAAGAATTTGGTGATCTGGCTGAACGTATCGCAGCAATCGCCAATGTTTTTCCTGTCTTCTTTTTCTTTATTGCCGCATTGATCACTTTTACGACAATGACGCGTATGGTAGAAGAAAACCGCAGGGAAATAGGAACATTGAAGGCGTTAGGTTATACGAAAGTTGAAATCGCAAAAAAATATGCAATTTATGCAAGTCTAGCTTCAGGAATAGGCATTGTTTTAGGAACGATATTAGGAACGAATCTTTTACCAAGAATCATTTTTGAACTATCTAACGAGCGATATGACATTGGGAGTGCTCTTGTTTTTTATGACTGGCCACCGATTTTACAAGCAGCTGCCGCATTCTTCATTGCCGCATTTGGCGCTGCAATGATTGTTTTGTTCAAAGATCTAAGAGAACGGCCTGCTGCACTGCTTCAGCCGAAAGCACCGAAGCCAGGGAAACGTATTTTTCTTGAATACATCACTCCGCTGTGGTCACGCCTTAGCTTTAATCAAAAAATCAGTTATCGAAATCTCTTCCGATACAAGTCAAGAATGCTTATGGCGATTATCGGAATTGCTGGCTGTGCCGGTCTGATGGTTGCGGGCGTGGGATTGAGAGATTCTCTAAGTTCTGTCTCAGCCAAACAATTTGGACCGATCATTGACTATCAAGCAATCGTTACATTAGATTCATCCACGGAAGAGAGTCGTCAAAAAGCAGTGGATATGTTGCAGCAGCAAGAAAAAGTAAATGAGATCCTAGCTATTCATACTCAAACCGTAGAATTGAGAAAAAAAGGGCATGCTTCGCAAAGTCTGACAGTGATCGTACCGAGTAAAACAGCTGATTTTGATCGTTTTATCCATTTAACAAATCTTGAAGAGAACCCACGTTCCTTACCTAAAGCAGGAATCGCTATTACGCAAAAAGCAGCAGAACTATTTGACTTATCTACAGGAGATCATATATCGCTTTATGATGAAAATCAAAAAGAATGGAAAGTCGAAGTAAAAGAAATCGTGAAAAACTATCTAGGCAGCTTTATTTATCTGTCCCCTGAATATTACGCTTCAGTGACTGATCAATCGATGACGGATAATGCATTTTTGGTGCGTACAGATAAGATGACAACGAAAGAAGAAGAAATGCTTTCCGAGAAACTGCTTGCTACAGACGCTGTGACAAATACGTCTTTCATGTCCAAACAAATCGAAACGCAAGAAGAATCAATGGCAAACTTAGACTCGGTTGTATTAATCTTTGTCGTATTGTCAGGATTGCTGGCTTTTATCGTCTTGTATAATCTAACTAATATCAATATTTCCGAACGTGTACGCGAATTATCTACGATAAAAGTCCTTGGATTTTTTGATAAAGAAGTCACGATGTATATTGTTCGAGAAAATATCATTTTTACTCTCTTAGGGATCATTGGAGGATTTGGTGTAGGATATGTATTGACTGACTTTATCTTACAACAAGCATCTATGGAAAATGTCATCTTTCCATTAGTGATTACATGGTGGGCTTATGTTTTATCAGCAGGATTAACCATCGTATTCACGGTTATTGTGATGATTGTTACCCATTTCAAATTAAAGCATATCGATATGATTGATGCGTTGAAATCGAATGAATAAAAACAGAGGTTGTGAAATCAGCGGTTTGACCTGAGTATTAGAGAAACAAACGGCAAAATAGTTCCTCATATTTTGCCGTTTGTTGAGCTAATACCGAAGGTCAGCTGATTGAACACCGTTTAAGAAAGAGGTTGTGACAGAAGTGGTCAGCTTCAAGAAATAAGAAGAAATTTAAGAAAACAGCTCCTCATATTTTTCATTTGAAAGGACTTATTGTCGTAGATGCAAGCTTTTGAACATCATTTATAGAAGAAACAAGAACATTTTGCTATTTTAGACAAGAGACTAGACAAATACATGTCTGATCTCTTGTTTTTTATTGGACAACACCCTCTTAGGAAGTATAAAGATAAATTTTACAAACGCTTTCGGTTCAGTTATAATAAATGATAACTTGTATATATAAGTTGTGATAGGTAAGAAATCAGTTGAATGGAGGCAAATATCCATGACATTTAAAGACAAAGTCATTTATCAAATCTATCCCAAATCTTACAAAGACAGTAATGGTGATGGAATTGGAGATTTAAAAGGAATTAAAGAAAAACTGCCATATTTGAATGATTTAGGGATCGATATGATCTGGCTAAATCCTATTTATCCAAGTCCTCAAAAAGACAACGGTTATGATATCTCTGATTACACAGCCATCGATCCTATCTTTGGTACGATGGAAGAATTCGAGCAACTAATAGCTAAAGCAAAAGAATACCAAATAGAAGTCATGCTCGATATGGTATTGAATCATGTTTCGACAGAACATGAATGGTTCAAAAAAGCACTAGCAGGGGATCAGTATTATCAGGACTTCTTCATTTTAAGAGAAGAACCAACGGACTGGGTATCAAAATTTGGTGGGAGTGCTTGGTCGCCCTTTGGAGATACAGGAAAATATTATCTGCACTTATATGATCAGACACAAGCTGATTTGAACTGGCGGAACCAAGCAGTAAGAGAGGAATTATTCAAAGTAGTTCGTTTTTGGATGGAAAAAGGGGTAAAAGGATTCCGTTTCGATGTTATCAATGTTATCGGTAAAGACGAGCAATTGAAAAACAATAAAGAAAATGATGGTAAACCTGAATATACGGATAAACCAATCACCCATACGTATCTAAAAGAATTGAACCAAGCAACGTTTGGGACGGATTCCACTATCATCACAGTCGGTGAAATGAGCTCTACGACGATCGAAAATTGTATCTTGTATACAGAACCTAGTAGAGAAGAATTATCAATGGTCTTTAATTTTCATCACTTGAAAGTCGACTATGAAAATGGCAATAAATGGTCAACTCCTCCATTTGATTTTTCAGAATTAAAGCGACTGTTCCATACTTGGGGAGAAAAGATGAGTGATGGTAATGGCTGGAATGCTTTATTTTTTAATAACCATGATCAGCCACGTGCGCTCAATCGGTTTGTAGCTATCGATCAGTATCGAAAACAAGGAGCAGAGATGCTAGCAACCATGATCCATTTAAATCGTGGAACACCATACATTTATATGGGAGAGGAAATCGGCATGGTCGATCCAGACTATTCCTCAATTTCCGACTATATTGACGTAGAAAGTTTGAATGCTTACAAGTTGCTCCTTGCACAAGGATTCACAGAAAAAGAGGCGTTCCGTCGAATCAAAGCAAAATCTCGTGATAACTCTCGAACACCCATGCAATGGTCCGATGCAGAACAAGCAGGCTTTACTACAGGAAAACCTTGGTTAAAAGTTGCAGGTAAGCTAGAAGAGATCAATGTAGAGAAAGAACGATCTTCTGAGGATTCTATTTTGTCCTATTATAAGAAATTGATTCGGTTGAGAAAAACATATCCAATCGTTGCACAAGGCGATTATCATGCTTATGGAGCAGATCATCCGCAAGTTTATGGCTATCTTCGCCAATTTGAAGGGCAGCAGCTGCTTGTATTAACAAATTTCTATGATAAAGATACAAGGATCACCATTCCAGAAGGATTCACAGAAGCCGATATTCTTATCGATAATTATTCCGATACTGTTCTTCATCAAAATCTGGAGCTAAAACCATATCAGGCAATTGCTTTACTAAAAAACTAAAACCAAAAAGTATAAAACGCCGATCCTACGAGTATTCTCGTGAGATCGACGTTTTTTATTTTATTTAAAATAATCTTCTTCAGAAAATGAAGAGTGTTCATATTCTCCTTTGTCGCCATAAAATTTATTGTAGCGTTGTTTGAATTTACGGAAAATAAAAGTAACGAGTAATTTGACTAACGTATAGATAGGAATACCGAAAATAACGCCCACAATTCCCATTAGATCACCCATGACAAGCAAAACGATTAAGATCGTAATCGGATGGATCTGCAACCGATCACCCATTACTCGAGGAATTACCAAGTCACCATGGAGAAGCTGTACGGCAAACCAGACAATGACAAATTTGACAGCCATAAAAGTAGAGTCTTGGAATGCAATGATCAAACCCGGGAAAAAAGCGATAAACGGTCCAATATATGGAATAATACATAATAACCCAGCAGAAATAGCTAAAACACTGGCAAATTCTAATCCGATCAGTAAGAAACAAACCCAGTAGACTGCTCCAAGGATAAATGAAGCAATGATCTGCCCCTTTAAAAATGAACCCAATTGTTGATTAGCAATCTTTGTCAAATTTTTAAAATCTGTACGAAAGGCTGGTGGGACAATCGCTAAAACTGACTGATAAAATTTTTGAGGATTTCTCAAAAGAAAAAAAGTGACAATGGGCCCAGTAAATAAAGTAATGAAAATAGCTGTAACAGTTGAAAAAATATTGCTGATCCGTTGTGCGCCACTTTCCCAATAATTTCCAATAAAGCCAGCTATATCAGACGTCACGTCATCAATAGAAGTAAAAAATTGATTAAATGAATCGGCAAAAGGTGTTTTCTCCAAAAATTGACGGAGACTCTCTTGGAAATCTTGAAATAAATCTGGCAAACTGCTAATCAATGTTTTTGTCTGTTCTTCAAGAAAAGGAACAAGCCATACGCTTCCAAGCCCCAATAAAAATAAAATAATCACATAAACAATAATGACTGACAGGTTCCTCGAAAGGTGCTTGCTTAAACGTTTGATGACTGGTTCCAAAAGATAATATAAGATCAGCGCAAACAATAATGGGGGCAAGATAGTAGCGATAATAATCCCAACAGGCTTGAATATAAATGAAATCTGATGGAAAAAATAAATGATCAGTGCCAGCAGGATCACCATACCTAAAACATAGTAAGAGGTTTTGCCTCCCAAAAAGCGGATCAAACGATTCGTTGTATCTGTTTCTTTTTTCACTCATTTTCCTCCTTTGTCTATAACTTTATTATAGACAAAAGAGGGGATAAAAGGAAAATGATAGAGTTGATTGAAAAAATATCGTGAATCATCCATACGAAAGTTCTCCTCAATTAAAATAAGAAAACGCTTGACAGCTCTTTTAGCCCTATGATAAATTAAATCCTGTTGCTAAAACGTAACTATTACGATTTGTTAGAGGCGAATCGGAACATTCAAATGAAAGAAGATGAGAAGGAGTGTTATAAATGAAACGACTGATAGGTATATTGGCTACACTGGTTTTAACAGGTATGTTAGCTGGTTGCGGGGCAAGTGGAGAAGCAGGGGACAGTAAGGAAAAATTGAGCGTGATGACGACCTTTTATCCTATGTATGATTTTACAAAAGCAATCGTCGGGGATGAAGGAGAAGTAGAATTATTGATTCCAGCAGGGACTGATTCCCACGATTATGAACCTTCTGCTAAAGACATGGCAAAGATCCAAGATACAGATATCTTTGTTTATAATGATGAAAATATGGAAACATGGGTCCCCACAATCCAAAAAACATTACAAGAAGGCAACGTCCATACGATAAAGGCGACAGAAGGTATGCTTTTACTTCCGGGAAGTGAAGAAGGACATGATCATGACCATGAACACGGGGAAGAAGGTCATACACATGAACATGAGCTAGATCCGCATGTATGGCTAGCACCAAGTTTAGCAATCAAGCAGGTAGCAAGCATACGTGATCAGTTGATTGAAGCTTACCCAGAAAAACAGGAAGTATGGACAAAAAATGCAGCAGCCTATACCGAGAAACTTCAAGCACTCCATCAGCTTTATCAAGAAACATTTAAGCCAGCAAAACAAAGATCTTTTGTCACGCAACATGCTGCATTCAACTATCTGGCATTAGAATATGGATTGAATCAAGTATCTATTGCTGGTCTTTCTTCTAGTGAAGAACCCTCTGCGGCGAGAATCGCTGAACTGAAACACTTTGTTAAAGAACACGGGATCAACTATATTTATTTTGAAGAAAACGCCAAAGATAGTATTGCCAGAACGTTAGCAAACGAAGCAGGTGTATCTTTAGAAGTATTGAATCCTTTGGAGGGGCTGACGAATGAACAAATAGAAAATGGAGAAAACTATCTTTCTATCATGGAAGCCAACCTCGAAGCGTTGAGAAAAACGACAGAGACAGAAAACCTGTTAGAAGATACTTTGACTCCCAAAAAAGAAAAGAGCGTCTATAACGGTTATTTCGAAGACGAGGATGTACAAGATCGCTCTCTTTCAGATTGGGCAGGAACTTGGCAGTCAGTAGATACGTATGTAGAAGATGGGACATTCGATCCTGTTTT
The DNA here is from genome assembly GCF_002140245.1 of Enterococcus sp. 10F3_DIV0382. Classification (NCBI taxonomy): domain Bacteria; kingdom Bacillati; phylum Bacillota; class Bacilli; order Lactobacillales; family Enterococcaceae; genus Enterococcus; species Enterococcus sp. 10F3_DIV0382. The sequence continues at coordinate 730,583 of NZ_NGMF01000001.1, forward strand.
TGAATATAAAGAAAAATTGAATCAGGATAAGACAGCACAAGAATATAAAGAATACTATACGAAGGGCTATCAAACAGATATTGCTTCAATCAAGATCGGTGAGAAAGAGATGGCATTTACGTTTAAGGATGGAACAACGAAACGTTCAAATTATCGTTATGTAGGGAAAGAAATCTTAACCTACGAGGCAGGAAACCGTGGTGTAAGGTATCTATTCGAAGCAGAAGATAAGGAAAGTGGCGCGTTTAGATATATTCAATTCAGTGATCACACGATTGCACCGGCTGACTCCGAACATTTTCATTTATATGCAGGAAATGAAAGTCAAGAGGCATTGCTAAAAGAAATGGAAAATTGGCCAACATTTTATCCAGACACAATGGATGGCCGTGAAATTGCACAGGAAATGCTTTTGCACTGAGAAGCAAAAAGAACCGAAGGGTTTGGATCGGCTGATTATTTAGTCGGTCCAAACTATTCGGTTCTTTTTATGAAATTAACTTTTTTAATCCACGGATAGAGACAGGGATAGTCTCACCGTTTGCCAACGTGACTTCTCTGGTTTTTTTATTAATCGACCGCACGTTTTGTGTATTGATAACATAAGATTTATGACAACGAATAAAATTCCGATGCATTTTCTCGATTTCTTTGATCTTCTCGTAGAATTGCAATTGAGCATGAGTCAAATGAACTTCCAATTTATGTGGTGCGCCTAACGAAGTAGAAAAATATTGGATTTCTTTGATCGGTAAAAATTTGATCTCATCATTGAACTCTATTTTGAAGATATCTTTTTGGATCTGGGACATTTGAAAATCTTCAAAAATTTTGCTCAGGATCTGCTCGACATTTTCTTTTAAATCATAAAGGTCTTCTTTCACAATATAGTCAGTCGGCTCAATGTTGCTTTTTAAGATTTTCATCGACATTTCCGTATGAGAAGTCACATAGATTATTTTTCCTAAAGGATCTAATTCACGGATCAATTTACCAATCGCTACGCCATCCATTTCACTGTCTTCTAATTCAATATCTAAAAAATAAATACCAAAAGAAGAAGTTCTGATCTTGGCCGCATTGAGAAGTTCTTCCGGATCAGAGGTAGAAATATGAACATAACTGTCTAAGTTTTCAATCATGATCCTGTTTTTGATCACCGTTGATAAAACTTCCAATTGTTTTGGATCGTCTTCACAAATATAAATGGGAATCATATCATTACTCCTTTATTTTATTTGAATATAAATCGTTTGAGAAAAACGTTGGTTTTCAATTGATGTTTCAAGGAAAAGATAAGGGTTTGTCTTTGTCAATTCATCCAATATAAATAAGCCAAGTCCTTCGTTTTTTGGATTTGTTTTTGTTGAGAAACCTTTTTGTTTCAACTGGTTTAACGGTAATGTATTTGTTGTTGTATTGATTACACGAATCATCACGGAATGATTTTTCTTGATGATCGTCAATTCGATCTTTTTCTTCTTTGCAGCACTAGCTCCTTCAATCGCATTGTCCAAGATAATACCAAGCATACGTACAAGGTTTACCGTATGTTTCGTATCCAACTCGATTGGCTTAGGAAAATGAAGCTGGACGATCAATCCTTTTTCCTGTGCCATCATAAGTTTTAATGACAGCAAACTGCGTATTTCAGGAACTTTCATATTATCCAACATACTTAGATTGGCCGGGAAAAGGTTCATCATCTGGCGTGTAGGCAATATCGTTTGATCGTAGTACGACCGTAATCCTTCCAAGTCGCCTTCTGCAATATAGCTGTGAAGAGAAAAGAGCAGATTTTGGTAATCATGTTTGAATTCTCTCAAGTCTTGATAGTTTTTTTCCAGATCTTTGATATAATCCTGCTGCATCCTGACTTGTTGCTCTAACAACTGATCAGCTAATTTCTTATTAGAGATTTTCCAATAATAAACCAAGATGATCAAGCCGACACACAGATAGAGAATGAAAAAACTAGTATTCAAAGCTAAGACATCAGGTGTTTCACCAGAAAAACGGGTATAAAAAATAATGATATAGTATGTAAATAATATCAACGTCCCAATCGTACCGATCATACGGCGGTCCACTGTGTGAAACCAAGTCTCTAACGATTTTTTAAAACAAAAAGCTAATAAAGCAGATAAAAGAGCGGATAAGGCAATGTGAAAATACTGCAAGGAATCTCCTGGTTCAACAACCGCAGATTTCAAAACAAAAAAATCGCCGATGCTTGTTAAATGATCTCCTAAAAGCGACGTCAATAATCCAAAAGGAAGCGCGTAAACTAATTGTTGACGCGAAGTCGAAAAGAAGAAAAAAGTAAGCATCAGCATTCCTATAGCAATTAGAGCAGTAAAAATCCCTAAAACTGAGTAGACCCATCCAATCAAAACGCAAGAAATCAGAGTGACTCCTGCAAACAGATAATTGTATCGGATATGATGGTCAATCAATAAGATACAAATTGTGTAAATCAAATATTGCAACGCTATGGACCATAAAAACATAAAGTACAGCTCCCATTGATTTTTACCAAATTATAGCACAATTAGCGTATTATTTTTTTAATTTTTCAGGGATTTTGAATTCAGAACTCATACCAAAGCAGCAGCCAGATACAAAAAAGTCAGATAAGTTAGTTAATTGTTTAATGATTGTTTTTTTCATGAAAGATTCCTCCAAAATTCATCAAGTAGTTTGTAATAGGAAGCAACGTAGCTATTTCTAAAACAATCCCAAGTAGCAAATAGGTAGAAAAGTAAGAAGCTGAGAAAAATAAAGTGATGAGAGAAAAAATTAGAAACATGCTGATTGCCTTCTTTAATAATGGTGGACGTTTCTCGGGTTCAATGGGATTGATTGCTGTACCTCTTGATCCATAGCGAAGCAGTAACAAAAAGCAGCTGATTAACAAAAAGACCATCATTGGGAAGGAGATAGTCAATTGCAGATGTTTCATCACCAAGGGAACGCCCCATAAATAAAGTAGTGTCCACAGCAGACAAACGAATTCAGAGTCGGAATGTAATCCATAAGCATATCTGCGGATGCAGATATAGGAAAGAAAGGTGATTCCTGTTTCCGCCCATGAGCCCGTCACCAGAGAAAAGACTAGAACGACCGCTAGTTTTCCAAGGTTGTTCAATAAAACTTCTAAGGCAAATTTTACTTGGACATACACCATATCTTCTTCCGATTTATCTCCGCTGAATAAGGTTTCTAATAATTTGTTCACAACTTTATCTTTCATCTCATACGTACCCCACCACAAATTCTATGCTAAAAAAAATAAAAAACGTGTTTTGTTTCATAAAAAGTGGTTTTGGCATCAAAACCGTCATGATTTCCTTAAAAGAATCTTCATTTTTTAAATCCTTTCCAAAAAAGGTGACAGTTTTGATACGAAAAGTACTTTTTATGACAAGTTTGTGTTTTTTTGATTATTTTATGTTAAAAATTTACTGACCTTAGAAAAGGTGATGGAGGGATTCTTATGGAAAATGAACAATTGTTTGAAGTCGGCGAAACATATGCATTTAAATCTGATTTATTTGAATCACCAATAAAAGGAAAAATAGAAAAAATCTATGAAAATAGCGTGATGATACGTGTCATGAATTGCGCAGCAGAAGACAATGATACCGCTCATAATCTGCACTGGCAGTTAGTTGTACGCAAATCAAGTACAATAGAAGAATAAAAACAGATAAAATGTTGAGAGCATAAAAGAGTAGAAGTTCATCCATTCTACTCTTTTATTTTCATGAATAGGCGTGACTTCTAGCTACTATTGGCGAAGCAGTCTTTAAGGAGCAGATAAAGTCAAGGCTTTTATTTCTATAAATGAAGTAGTAAAATGAAGAACAGATTTTATTACAGGAAGGATGCCGATAATTGTGATCATTGTTGCAGGAACGATCGGTGCAGGGAAAAGCACACTGACTGAAATGCTTGCCCAAGATTTAGAAACAAAACCTTTTTATGAGAACGTGGAGGATAATGAAGTATTGCCACTGTTTTATTCTAATCCGGAAAAGTATACTTTTTTATTGCAGATATTTTTTCTAAACAAACGTTTTTTGGCGATTAAAGATGCTTTCAGCCATGATGATAATGTACTAGACCGCTCTATCTACGAAGATAGTATGTTGTTTCATCTGAATGCCGATTTAGGGCGTGTTTCTGAAGTAGAAGTAAAGCAGTATGAGGGCCTTTTAGAGACGATGCTGAAGGAATTAGAAGAAATTTCGCCACAAAAGAAACCGGATCTACTGGTTTATATTCGTGTGTCTTTTGAAACTATGTTAGCAAGAATCAAAAAAAGAGGTCGGGAATATGAACAGCTAGAGCAAGATCCTGAACTCTATTCCTACTATAAAGAACTCAATCGACGTTATGAAGAATGGTATGAACAGTTTGATATATGTCCCAAAATAGTAATCGATGGGGATAAATACGATTTCGTAGCCGATCCAACATGTGGAGAACAAATCGTACAAGAAATCAAGATGCGGGCAAAGAAAATGACAGAAGAGGCAGATGCCCAATCGATCCGCTACACTACAAATAACCCGAAAGCAAAGGGTATCTTTACAACTGAATAATAAAAAACTAAGCAAATTGCTCACTCACAAATATTTCTTTGTGAACAGCATCCTGCTTAGTTTTTTTGATTCAGGGGAATCAAAAGGTGAAACGGTTCGTATGATAAAACTGCCATAACTGAAATGTCTGAGTGAGGGCCATGATCAAGAATAAAATAGAAACAATCAAAATCGAATGGGCGCCAAACAAATGATGACAGAATACAAGGACAATAGCCCCTGCGATAAAGGCAAGAACGACAGTTAAATAGTGGAAAAATCGATCAAAATCTGCTTTTTCTTTAGAAATACAATAATCATATAAATTTGTTGCTACCCCTTTTAAATTTCCTGTTGTGAATAAATTGGTGTAGGCACGCCCGTTGATTTTATCAAAAGCCACCCACTGGATCGAAGCCGTAAAAGCAATTAAAATCGTTACTAATGCGGGATGTTCATGGACAGGTGTCAAACTAACAAAGAAAAAAATCACCGCTTCATAATATAGAACAAATAAACGCCAGAAATGTTTTTCTTTTTTTCTAAAATAATCAATCAAATACTTTGTTAGAAGAATCCCTAAGAAAAAGAAAAGGGTAGACAATACTTTTTTGCCAACGCTTAGCCACTCTCCGTCAAAAGCTTGGATGATCGATAGGATGATATTGCCAGTTTGGGCAGAGGCAAAAGCACCATACTGGATATAAGTATAACTGTCCATTGCTCCTCCGATAAATGTCAGCAAAAGACCTATTGTACGCCCCTCGTGAAAGGAAGTCTGCATTTTTTTCATCACCTTTTATGAATATAATTTTGTCTTCCTTATCTTAGCATAAACGATTGAAAAAAAGGAAACATTTTCAGAAAACCAAAATCATCTCGCTCCCCATTTTCATTTTTAGAAAGGTCTGTTAGTATAAAGAAAAAAATAGACAACGAGATTTTAAATAATCAAATTGGAAGAAACAACTTCAAAGAAGAAAGATGGGAAGGAAATCAATCAGTTGGATGAAAAAGAAATTCTCCGATTACAAAAAGAACTGAATCGTTGGGAGAACAAATATAAAAAGCTTCAACAAGTCTTTCGGCTACAAGAAGAAATCATTGCTACCTATGAAGCGGCTTATGGAGAAGCCCCTGGACTTATTGAGGAAGAGATGCAGGAAAAAGAAAGCAAAGGAAACAACTCTTTCTTTAAAATGATGGAGAAACGTTCTTATAATCGCTTCAATCAAGAACAAAAAGCAGCTATCACATACGACATGGAGAAACATCTTCGAATCATAGCGGGAGCTGGGAGCGGCAAGACGCAAACAATCTGTGCAAAAGCGGTGTACCTGATGACACAAAAACAAGTAGACGAAGAACGCATACTGATGATCACTTTTACACGGAATGCTGCAAATGAACTAAAAAAACGAGTAGATAATTTCAGCCAAAGGAAAACTGCTGTCCATATCGGAACATTCCACAGTATCTTTTTTAGGATATACAATGAGATTTGTCGAAAATTCCCTGAAGTGGCAATGCAAGGGATACAAGGAGACTTTTCAAAAGATACTGCGCAAAAAGTAAATGCTGTTTTGCAACAGCTGATACGTAAATATAATCTTTATCTATTTGATCAATATGGAGAAAAAACGATTGCTTCTCGCTTAGACTATTGGCAGAATATGAACCTATCAATAGAAGAAATGATTCAGTTAGTTAAAGAAAAATATGATTCCATTGATAAGAATACAAGACAACCGATATCAGAACGACTGTATGGATTGCTCACAGAACTCCAAGAACAAAAAAGAAGGCAGCAATTGTTAGAGTTCAATGACGTACTCCAAAATTTGAAAAGCGCTTTGGAGAATGAAGAGATTCAGCACTATATTGGACAGAAATATGATTATCTATTTATTGATGAATTTCAAGATACTAATCCACTTCAATGGGAAATCGTGAAGCGGATGACAAAGGAAAACGGGATCAAGTTAATCGTTGTTGGAGATGATGACCAAAGTATCTATGGATTCAGAGGATCAGAGCCAGCGTATATCAAGAACTTTGAAAAAGAATATCCTACTAAAACTCTTTTCTTATTAACTAATTACCGCTCTCGGGCAGCTATTGTCCAAGGAGCGAATAGATTGATCAGCTATAACAAAAATGATCGGATACCAAAGGCGATGATTCCAGCACAAAAAGAAGCGGGTGTTATGGAGGCTTATTTGTTCTCAGATACAAAAGCAGAAAGCCAGTGGCTGATAAGTCAAATTCAGTCATTTATTCAAAAAAATGGGAAATATAAGGAATCGATCATATTATACCGATCGGCTTCGCAAACACAGCAACTTGTCCAATCTCTGCTAAAAACGAATATTCCTTTTGTACTGGAAGCAGATAGTCCATATGAAGGTATCTTTGGTATCAAGTCTTTCCAACAGTTCTATCAAAAAATCGTTCATTGGCAAACAGCTCAGAATCCGCAAAAGAAAAATCAAACCTATCAGCAATTGCTGCGGCAGCTGATGGTAGACTGCTATCTGAAAAAAAGTGAATGCGATCAATACTTTTCTCCTAAATATCAAAATACAGCCATTACGGATTATATTTTGTCGGTAAGACCCAATTTAAAATCCAAATCTGCAGAAATCCGCCAGTTTGAGGAAGCGTTGCGTAAAACAGACCAGCATCAAGAAGTCTATTCGCTTGTACAAAGCTATCTTCATCTGCCACGTATAGCTAAGGAAATCGATCAGAGTGATCAAGAATGGATACGAGAAGAAGTAAAGCAACATGCTACTTTTAGAAGTATCCAAGCCTTATCGCAAGAAACCCAAGCAACAGCTAAAGAATTAAAAACCCGCTTGATTGCTTATAGACAAGGAAAACTTGATGCGCTATGTATCCAGAGCATTCATAAAAGTAAAGGTCTTAGTTACAGAAATGTCTTTTTAATTGGCTGTAACGAAGGAAGTTTGCCTTATAACGGAGCAACAGAAAAGAAAGTCATCGACTCTAATGAAATAAAAGCAGAACCAGTGACGACGATAGAAGAAGAACGAAGACTATTTTATGTTGCGATGACTAGAGCAAGAAATCGTCTGTATCTATGTGTACCTCAAATGAAAAATACAAGAAAATTGAAAGTATCGAGATTTGTCAAAGAAACCGGTAGTCGTATGAAAAAAGGAAAGTGATGGAAAAGAGGTTGTGACAGGAGTGGTCAGCTTCAAGAAATAAGAAGGAATTTACGGAAATTGCTTCTCAAATTTTTGTAAAATTTCGGCTTATTTTTGAAGAAGCTACTTCTGGAACACCGTTTATTCGGAAAAAGGAGGTGTGACAAGATTTTTGTCACACCTCCCTTATTTATTTTTGAAAAATGAGAATACTATTATTAAAATAGGAAGTACATAGAATAATTCTCATTATTTAAACGTAAATAATCGATTTTTTTCGACTTTTTTTATTTTTTATTAGCTAATAATTGGTATTTTAAAAGAAATTGCTGTAGAATTGGATTATAATTAAAAAGGAGTGAGAAAATGATAAAAGTATATACTTCGCCTAGCTGTACTTCCTGTAGAAAAGCAAGAGCATGGTTGCAAGCGAATCAACTTGAATTTGAAGAGAAAAATATTTTTGCCGAACCGTTAACAGAAAGTGAGATCAAAAAGATTTTAGCAGCGACTGAAGGAGGAGTTCAAGATATTATTTCCACTCGGTCGAAAATTTACGAGAAGTTGGGAATAGATTTTAACGAATTAACTTTAAAGCAAATGATCGTCCTATTCAAAGAATATCCTTCATTATTGAGACGACCTATTTTGATTGATGAAAAAAGAATACTAATCGGATTCAATGAAGATGAAATCCGTTCATTTGTCCCTCGTGAAATTCGGTGTGTTGCTAGAAACCTAATCTATTTACAAAACAATAACATCTTAAGTTCATAGGGAGGGAGTCTTCGTGGAAGTGAAAGTCTACGGATCGGCGCACTGTGTAACCAGTCTGAAGGCGAAACAATGGTTAGAATACCATCAATTGCCTTATCAATTTGTTGACTTAGAAGAACGCGATCTAAGTACAGAAGAAGCAGAAGAATTATGCAGTTTTGAAGAAGTGCAAGCAGAACAGCTATTTGCGACTTGGTCTGAGGCTTTCCATAACATTGCGATAGACCTTTCCTGTGTAGGTAAGAAACAACTGATTTCTTTATGTACACAACATACAAAACTCCTCAGACGTCCGTTGATCATTATCGATGAAGTTCTATTTATTGGATACAATGAGCAGTTGATGGAGCAACTTATCCTAAATAAATAGTCTTTACCTATTTTAATCAAATTTCTGAGCGCTTCGTACAGTTAGAGCAGTTGAACACTTAACATCAAGTGTGTTATGTGTTCTTTTTTTGTCTTTATTTTTCTACTATAAAAGATATAATCGATTTATGTGGTCAAAATTCAAATGTACGAGGGAAAATAGGCTGAGAAATATATTGACATGTGTAAATTTACATGATATATTCATTTTTGTTGTTTTAAGTAATATGCAAATAAAATAGCATTAAAAAAACTTGAAAAATAGTTATTGACATGTTGCTAATGACATGATAAGATAACTGAGTCGTTAAAAAAGAACAGCTTGCGAAGGTTGATTCTATTGAAAAAAACTTCAAAAAAGTTCTTGACAAATAACAAACGATAAGTTATGATAAATGAGTTGCTGAAAGATTTCAAAAAACGAAATCGAAAAAAACTTTTAAAAAAGAGTTGACAATCACTTGCCACTCTGATATGATATAAAAGTTGCTACGGCAGCCAAAATAAATC
>NZ_NGMF01000001.1:742271-824274 GCF_002140245.1 Enterococcus sp. 10F3_DIV0382
ACTCTAACCCGCACCACTAATCGTGGTGGGAGACAGTGTCAGATGGGCAGTTTGACTGGGGCGGTCGCCTCCTAAAAGGTAACGGAGGCGCCCAAAGGTTCCCTCAGAATGGTTGGAAATCATTCGAAGAGTGTAAAGGCAGAAGGGAGCTTGACTGCGAGACCAACAAGTCGAGCAGGGACGAAAGTCGGGCTTAGTGATCCGGTGGTTCCGCATGGAAGGGCCATCGCTCAACGGATAAAAGCTACCCTGGGGATAACAGGCTTATCTCCCCCAAGAGTCCACATCGACGGGGAGGTTTGGCACCTCGATGTCGGCTCGTCGCATCCTGGGGCTGTAGTCGGTCCCAAGGGTTGGGCTGTTCGCCCATTAAAGCGGCACGCGAGCTGGGTTCAGAACGTCGTGAGACAGTTCGGTCCCTATCCGTCGCGGGCGTTGGAAATTTGAGAGGAGCTGTCCTTAGTACGAGAGGACCGGGATGGACTTACCGCTGGTGTACCAGTTGTTCTGCCAAGGGCATTGCTGGGTAGCTATGTAGGGAAGGGATAAACGCTGAAAGCATCTAAGTGTGAAGCCCACCTCAAGATGAGATTTCCCATTTCTTTAAGAAAGTAAGATCCCTGAGAGATGATCAGGTAGATAGGTCAGGAGTGGAAGTACAGTGATGTATGGAGCGGACTGATACTAATCGATCGAGGACTTAACCAATAGGTTAAAAAGAAAAGAACTCGGCAAATAACTTATATAACTTCAAATCCAGTTTTGAGTGAACAAAATTTACTCAATAAAAGATAACACCACAGTGTGGTGGCGATAGCGAGAAGGATACACCTGTAACCATGCCGAACACAGAAGTTAAGCTTCTTAGCGCCGATTGTAGTGAGGGGTTGCCCCTTGTGAGAGTAGGACGTCGCCACGCAAATAAAAAAAGATGAACTAGAAATAGTTCATCTTTTTTTATTTTTATTAAGTTAAAGAACGGATTCAATTGCAGTGGTCATTTTCAATGGAGAAGTTTGTGGTGCAAATCGTTCAATTACTTTTCCATTTCGATCAATCAAAAATTTAGTGAAATTCCATTTTATGGCTTTAGTGACAGTACCAGGAGCTTCATTTTTAAGATAAGTAAAAAGAGGATCTGTATTTTCTCCATTTACATCAATCAATTGATGCATAGGGAAGGTAACGCCATAAGTGGCTTTACAAGCTTCTGCTGCTTCAGTCGCTGAAGCTAGTTCTTGTTTAAATTGATTCGAAGGAAAGCCTAATATAACCAAACCTTGTGACTGATAAGCTTGATAAAGTTCTTCTAATTGCTCGAATTGCGGTGCTAGGCCGCATTTTGTTGCAGTATTGACGATGATTATTGGTTTGCCGGCATATTTTTCCAATGAATAAACTGTGCCGTCTTCTAAAGCAACTTCAAAATTATAGATAGACATAAATTTTTCTCCTTTCTATTATATGATAAAAAGAGTGCTAAACTGAAAACTAGCTATTTGTTTTCTCGTTTAGTACTCTTTTCAGACAATAAATAGTTAATAAAACGACTACGAAGATAAGATAGCTTTATTGCTTCTCACCTTTACGTTCTTTTAGAAACTATGCTTCTACTTCAGACCATTCATCGCGTTTTGCTAAAAATTCACGAGCTAAGGCTTGCGCACCTTCTAATGTATGGCTAGCAGCCCAGCCGCATTGTGTTTCATTGCTTGCTGGTACTTCAGTAGCTTCAAGGACATCTTTCATCGTTGCTTCCAGAACATCTAAAATATCTTCGTAACTTTCATGATTCAACACAGTCAAGTAAAAGCCTGTTTGGCATCCCATTGGTGACCAGTCTACGATATAATCCGCATGATTACGGATTAGTTCAGCAGTCAAGTGTTCCAATGAATGCAGACTTGGCATATCCATGTGTTCTTTATTTGGTTGTTTAAAGCGGACGTCGTATTTAATGATGACATCGCCATGTGCACCTGTTTTTCGATCGGCTACACGTACATAAGGTGCTTTGACTTTTGTATGGTCAAGATTAAAACTTTCGACATTCATTCTCATTTGTAAGACTCCTATCTATTTGTTCATTTGTTTTGATGTTTTCCACTAAAGAATTATTTAGTGAAATTTACAAAAACGTCTTTCTACTTGATTCTAACACTTATCGTTTCCAAGGTGTAGCAATCTGAAATATTTTTTAGATTTTTCTGCTAAACCATTTATGTGGACTTTCTAGTTCTTGATTGTGTCAAATGCCTGAGCTAAATCGTTTATGAGATCCTGACCATACTCAATTCCTACAGAAAGACGAATTAATCCGTCCTTTATGCCAGCCTCTTCACGTTTTTCTTTTGGAATAGACGCATGAGTCATGACAGAGGGAACTTCTACTAAACTTTCTACGCCACCTAAACTTTCTGCTAGAGTAAATAGTTGGAGAGATTCAATAAAAGGAATAGCAGTTGCTTCATTTTTTAAAGTAAAAGAAACCATTCCGCTAAAGCCGCTCATTTGTTGCTTAGCAATTCCATAAAGTTCATGGTCGGGTAATCCTGGATAGTAGACCTTTTCTACTGCTGGATGAGAAAAGAGAAAATCAGCTACTGCAAAAGCATTTTTTTGATGTTCCTCCATACGAACACTTAGAGTCTTGATTCCACGCTGAAGTAACCAGCTATCTTGAGGACCAAGAACGGCACCGATAGCATTTTGATAAAATCCAATCTGCTCAGCTAGCTCTTTATGTCTAGTAGTCACTAAACCAGCTACTACATCGCTGTGTCCGCCTAGATATTTGGTGCCGCTGTGGACAACGATATCAGAACCAAGATCTAATGGTTTTTGAAAATAAGGAGTAGCAAATGTATTGTCAGCAATAACTATCAATCCATGTCGATGAGCCAGAGTGGCACTTTTTTCTAAATCAGTAATCTTTAGAAGTGGATTGCTAGGTGTTTCAAGATAAAGTGCTTTTGTATTGGGTTGGATGGATTGTTCTATTTTATCAAGATTGCTCGTATCTATGATCGTGTACTCGAGACCATTTTTAGTAAGAACCTTGTCAAATAGACGGAATGTTCCTCCATAGACATCATCTCCTAATAAGATATGATCGCCAGCTTCAAAAAGAGAAAAAACGGCATGAATCCCAGAAAGTCCAGAAGAAAAAGCGAATCCTCGAACACCCCCTTCCAAATCAGCAATCAGTTCTTCCAGTGCAAAACGAGTAGGATTACCAGATCTTGAATATTCATATTGCTTAGGATGTCCGACTCCATCTTGTCGATAAGTGGATGTTTGATAAATAGGTACACTGACAGCTCCTGTTGTGTGATCTTCACTGATGCCTCCGTGGATCAATTTTGTTTGAATATGCATGTTTCTTTCCTCCTATAAGTAAATGTTTTTTGATAAATAGCGGTCTGCTGCGTCTGGAAAAATCGTAACGACACGATGACCAGGTGGTAAACGACGAATTTCTCTTAATGCTGCTGCAAAAGCCGCACCACTCGAACTTCCAACTAATAGTCCTTGTTCTCGTGCTAATTGCCTAGTATAGTTAAACCCTTCTCCATCAGAGATTGTTTCGATCTGATTGATTGAAAGGGGAGAAAGAAACGGCGGAATGAATTCTACACCGATACCCTCAATTTCATGAGGGGCTGGATCTCCGCCATTTAACACAGAGCCCTCTGGTTCTACACCGATTATTCGAATATCGGGATATTTTTCTTTCAAAAAGGTAGAAGTTCCAGCAAAGGTTCCACCGCTACCGATCCCCGCCACAAAACTATGAATATCTTCTTTGATTTCATGAAAGATTTCCGGTCCTAACGTATAATAGTAAGCAGCGGGATTATCTTTATTTTCAAATTGAAGAGGCAGATAGCTATTCGATATCTCTTCTGCAAGTTTTTTACTTTTGCTGATGGCACCGACGATTCCTTTCTCACTAGGAGAATGGATGATCTTTGCTCCCAATGCTTTCATCAATTGTTGTTTTTCCAAGCTGAACTTCTCTGGAACAACAAAAATCGTTCTTAACTGATGCGTGAGTGCGGCCAGAGCAATCCCAATCCCTGTGTTTCCGGCAGTCGGTTCGATGATCGTCGTTTTTTCATTGATTTTTCCTTGGGCAAGTCCTTCTTTGATCAAATAACTACCCAATCGATCTTTGATACTTCCTCCTGGATTTAAATATTCCAGTTTTGCATAAATAGCAGAACCTTTAGGCATAGAATAGTGCTGATTGTCAAAGCGATAAAGCGGTGTGGAACCAATAGCTTCTGTAATTGTCGAGATAATCATATGGACCTCCTAAAAAAGATAATAAAAAAAGGAGCTGACTATTAAATCAGCTCCTTGAAAGACATAGAGAAAAATTGAGTAGACAAAAGGTAAATTACCTGGTACTCATTCTATGAAGGGCAATTAATAGACATGACAAATAGTATGCTGCTTTTACGCACCATACAACAGCAACGATTCAATTGTTTTTGGTTGCTGACTGTCATGTGTATCCCTCCAATTAAAATTTTTATTAACGATAGCATGAAAAAAAATAAAAGTCAAAGGCTTGAAAGAAAAAAATTTCGATAGTATCGTTTACCCGTGTTTATTTTTTTTTTGACAAATAGGCATGAAACCTTAAAAGATAGAGAATACTCTAGTTTTCTGTCCGGTTGTCTGATACAATAAAGTTGATTATGATAAAGAAAAGAAGGAGCAAAAATAATGATCTCAGCAAGTGATTTAAGAGCCGGTATGACGTTCGTTCAAGACGGTAAATTGATTAAAGTTCTGGATGCAAGCCACCATAAACCTGGTAAAGGAAATACAGTTATGCGTATGAAACTGAAAGATGTCCGTTCAGGCGCAACATACGACACAACTTTCAGACCAGAAGAAAAATTTGAAAAAGCACATATCGACACAAAACCTGTGCAATATTTGTACACGATGGACGATACAGCTTTCTTCATGGATTTGGAAACATATGAACAATATGAAATTCCTGTAGAAACAGTAGAAGAAGAAATGAAATATATCCTAGAAAACATGGAAGTAAAAATCCAATTCTTCGGTAGCGAAGTTATTGGTGTTCAATTACCGACAACTGTCGTGTTGCGTGTCGTGGAAACACAACCTTCAATCAAAGGTGCAACAGTTACTGGTTCAGGTAAACCAGCGACAATGGAAACTGGCTTAGTGGTCAATGTTCCTGACTTCATCGAAACAGATGAATTATTGGAAATCAATACAGCAGAAGGTTCTTATGTAAAACGTGCGTCAAAATAATAAGCTAACGAATTGATAAGAAGTTGAAAAACATAGTTTGACCTCTTGAAAAGTGGATCATCCGATCTGCCTTTCAAGAGGTTTTTTGTAGAATCAGCCGATTGAAAAATAAAAAAGTATTTGTTTTATTTACACTTTGAAATACAATTTAATTGAAAGACGTGATCTGTCGAATATTTTGAAAGAGAGGAATCTTTATGGGATTCATCCTATTACTGTTTTTTTATCTTTTGATTTTTTTGTTATGGGTAATAATTGTAACGCTTGCATTCCCAGAAGTAGCTTTGTACATAATTGTTGTTTTGTTTTCGATGTTCCTTCCGAATGAAATAGGTGGGCGATATATTGAATTATTAGAATTTTTTCAGCCTATCATCCATTATTCTCAACGATTTACAGAAGCGCATCTATCTGTAAAATTATTTATTCTTTTAAGCATTCCACTGAGTTACCTGCTGTTGTCTAGTCTATTACAATTTTATGGTATTTATCCATTGCAGATCATAGGATCATGTATGACGATAGTTACTGTTTTTTATTTATTAAATGTTATTTTTCAATTAGCTTTGATTTGGAATATTTTGCTGACAGTTCCGATCTCTCTCGTAGCAATTGGTATCCGTTTAGTTGTTTATCATTCTTTGAATAAGTATTTTCGTAAGTGTACGTATTTATTCACTTTTTTACTCAAAGAAAAAAATGAAAAGAAAGATACTTCTGAGCATACGCAACAATCATCTAATCAAAATAAGAACAACAAAAAAACTTCTTTAGTAATCAACGAGCCTTTTGAACTGGAAGCTTATTTTAGGCTAATCTTAGGTGTAGATGAACAGGCAACAAAAGAAGAGATCAAACATGCCTATCGACAAAAAGTCATGAAGTATCATCCAGATAAATCCGTAGAAGAAAATGCGAAAGAAAAGTACGAAGAGATTATCGAAGCCTATAAATATTTGAAATAGTTCCAAATTGCCATGTTTCCTTTTATTTTCCTACTGCTTGTATAATCAAGATAGCGTTTTCTTTCTCTTTATATTAAAATAATATTATAATTAAATTAGTTTAAAAAGAGAAAACGGAGGCTGAATAATGGAGAAGCATACGACGAAAGAGACACAGAAAGAAAATAACAACGTAAAAAAACAATTAAACTTTGCGGATAATCATGAATTTATGTTAGCTAGCCAGAATTGTGTTGCTCCCTTTAACCATTTAGAGATTATTCAAGAAGGAAAAGTTATATGGAGCCAGAAAGCTTATGCATTTTTAGAAGAGGAATGTCCAAACTGTGCGAATCCAAGTCTTTGGGAAAATGCGCGATGTAACCATCAAACGGGTCTCTTTCGTGTCACTGAGCAAATCTTTCAGTTACGGGGATTTGATATGGCCAACCTCACACTGGTTCTTACCCCAAACAATAAATGGATTGTCTTTGATACATTGATGAGTATCGAATGTTCAAGAGCAGCGATTGAGTTTGCGGATCGCTGGTTTAATGAAAACGGGTATCCAGAAGTGGAGGGGAATCTTGCAGGAATCATTATCAGTCATTCCCATGTCGATCATTTTGGTGGCATACGCGGTTTGTTTAAAGACTTCAAAGTAGATCCTTCTGTTCCGATTTATGTACCTGAAGGATTTACGGAAGCTGCTATTTCTGAGAACCTTATGGTAGGGAAGGCCATGGGAAGAAGAGCAGTCTTTCAATATGGCTCTTCCTTAGAAAAAAGTCCATTTGGTTCCTTATCTGTTGGGATTGGACAAGGACAATCTACAGGCACAATCAGTTTTGAGCTTCCTACTTGTGAGATCACTGAAAATAAAATAATCGCTATCGATGGATTAGATCTGGATTTCCAATTGACCCCTGGCACAGAAGCCCCTGCCGAAATGAATACGTATATTCCAGCATATCAAGCGCTTTGGATGGCAGAAAACTGCACTTGTACGATGCATAATCTTTATACTCTGCGAGGGGCACAGATACGAGATGGAAAAAGCTGGTCGAGATACCTTATCGAGGCACAACGGCGCTATGGACCAAAAGCAAAAGTATTGTTCCATGCGCATACTTGGCCGCGGTATGCCACTGAGGAGGAACCAGATGCTATTAACAGGTATTTACTAGACCAAGCACGGTTATATAAAGGAATTCATGATGAATCACTTAAAGCTGTCAATGCCGGGTATACCATAAACGAATTAGCAGAACAAGTCGCTTTGCCAGAAGAGCTGACAAACCAGTGGTATCTAAGACCATATTACGGAACGATTGCTCATAATAGCAAGGCGGTTTATCAAAAGTATATCGGTTGGTATGATTCAAATCCGGTGAATTTGAATCCGCTTCCTCCTGAACGGGAA
The DNA here is from genome assembly GCF_002140245.1 of Enterococcus sp. 10F3_DIV0382. Taxonomy (NCBI): domain Bacteria; kingdom Bacillati; phylum Bacillota; class Bacilli; order Lactobacillales; family Enterococcaceae; genus Enterococcus; species Enterococcus sp. 10F3_DIV0382. The sequence goes on from NZ_NGMF01000001.1 coordinate 749,937, forward strand.
GCGAAACAAACGGTAAAGTACATGGGTGGAGCAGAAGCTATCTTAGAAAAAGCGCATGAAGATTATGAAAAAGGAAATTATCAATGGGTGGCAAAAGTTACGAATTTGGTCATTTACGCAGATCCTGAAAATAAAGAAGCAAGAGCGCTTTGCCGGCGGTCGTTGACACAACTAGGGTATCAAACGGAATCTGGGGCTTGGCGAAATGAGTACTTGACTGGAGCACTGGAATTAAAGGAAGATGTGGACTTGTTTTCAATTGAATCGGCTGATTCGTCAGAGCTATCGGCACAGATGAATGGAGAAATGTTGCTGGATTATTTAAGCATCCATACTATTTCGACCAAAAAACAACAGACGGGCATGGTAAAGTTCACAGATGACTGGCAACTTTCAAATGGTCAAATCCATTCATTGCCAACGACTTATTTCATCGATTACTGGCAAGGAATTTTGACTTATTATCCTATTTCTTCAGACAAAGAGGAGGCCGCGCTTATTTATGAAGGAAAAAGAGTAGCATTCCTCCAGCAAATGCTTGATTCCTCAGGTGAACCACGAAGCTGGTCCATGCTTTTTAAAGCAGATACAAACAACTATTTCAATATCATGGAACCGTGAAAATAGTTGAAATAACTCAAAAATTTAAGATGTCCGAACGATATGGAAGAAAGAAGGGTTTATCATCGCTAAACAGCGATAAACCTCTGTTAATACGCAGGAATATTCTTCTAATAGTTCGGATATTTTATTTTTTGTCCCCTTTTTTATTTTTGTTTTAAAAAAATATTTCGAAATATACTAGACAATTCAGAAAATTTTGTATAATATTATTCCAATAAAATTCAAATCTTTATCAAATGAAATTCCAATAAAAACGGAAAAAATGTGAAAAGAGGAATGAAAAAATGACAGAATTGATAATTGGCGGAGTCACAGCAAGCACATTAGCAGAAAAGTATAAGACACCTCTGTATGTGTATGACGAAGAAAAGATGAGACAAACGATGCTGTCATTCAAGCGAGGCTTTGTATCGAAGCATTTTGATACAAAAGTTCTTTACGCCTCTAAAGCATTCCAAACGATTGAGATGCTACGTTTAGTCCATGAATATGGATTTGGGCTGGATGTTGTCAGCGGTGGGGAAATCTATACCGCTTTGCAAGCTGATTTTCCTAGAGATGCTATTTATTTCCATGGTAATAACAAGACCCCAGAAGAACTGAGCTATGCATTTGAAAATGAGTTGTTGCATGTTGTTGCCGATAACTTGATGGAAGTCGAGTTATTAGAAGAATTAAGCCAACGCTATTCTAAAAAAGTCGATGTCATGCTTCGGTTGAATGTCGGTGTAGAAGCCCATACTCATGAATATATAGTCACTGCACATATTGATTCAAAATTCGGCATGAGCTATGAAAGTAAAGAGTGTCAGCAAGCTCTCCAATTGATAAAAGAAAGCAGTTATCTAGAGTTAGAAGGTTTTCATGCCCATATTGGGTCACAAATTTTTGATGTTACTGCTTGGCTAGCTGAAATCGACAAATTGACGAGTTACTTAACCGATTTTGACCAACCACTTTCCTTGAATCTCGGGGGAGGATTCGGGATTCGTTATACACAAAATGATCAGCCAATCCCAATCGAAGAGGCACTAAAAAAGCTGATTGAATATACGGAAGAATCTTTGGACAAACGAAAACTGACGATTCGTCAACTACTGATCGAACCAGGAAGAAGTATTGTTGGGGAAGCTGGTACAACACTATACACGATTGGCTTCATCAAAAAGACACCACATAAAAAATATTACTTTGTAGATGGCGGGATGACAGATAATATCCGCCCAGCTCTGTATCAGGCAGCATACGATTGTGATTTAGCAGAAAAACTGTCGGAAGAAAAAACAGAAAAAGTGACGATTGCAGGGAAAATGTGTGAATCAGGTGATGTGGTAATCAAAGAAACTTATTTGCCGAAAGCAAAATCGGGTGATCTTTTAGCTGTTTATTCCACGGGGGCTTACGGATATTCGATGAGCAGCAACTACAATCGAGCGACACGACCAGCAGTTGTTTTTGTCAATAATGGTCAATCGAGACTGGTTGTTCGCAGACAAGTATTTTCTGATCTACTAAGGGGGGAAGTTTCTTATGATCCTTCATAAATATAATGGCTGTGGAAATGATTTTATCTTATTAGATTACACAGAGGATACGGATTATAGTCAATTAGCTGCTTCTTTATGTGCAAAAGAAAAATATGACACAGACGGATTGATCGCCGTAAAAACCGATCCGTTGGAAATGATCTATTACAACAAAGATGGTAGCCGTGCCCCTATGTGCGGAAATGGTATTCGCTGTTTTGCTCGATATGTGAATGATCAAAATAGGATGGATGAACAGGAATTCGACGTAGAGACGTTAGCAGGCACAAGAAAAATTACGGTGTTGGCTCCCTCACCTTTTTATTGCAGCGTAGATATGGGAGTGCCAGATGATTCTCCAGAAAAAATCAAAGCTGCGCAATCTTATCCAATAAAAAACCAGGAAATAGAGATTGGTGGCGAAAAAGTAACAATCACTAGTTTATTTTTAGGGACGATCCATACCGTTGTTTTTGTTGAAAATTCGCGTGAGGAAGTCTGGAAAAAAAGAGGCGAACTGATCTGTCATCATCCTTTGTTCAAAGAAAAAACCAATGTCAACTTTGTAGAAGTAGTCAATGAACAGGAATTGACCGTCCGTACCTATGAAAGAGGAGTAGGTTGGACACTTGCTTGCGGTACAGGTTGCTGTGCCTCTTATGCGGTTGCGAAGGAAACTGGGAAGATTTCAGCAGATCAGGTAGTCGTTCACTTGGAACAAGGAGACTTGATGATCTCTGGTGAGGATACGATACAAATGGCTGGTCCAGCAGTTCATGAATGGACAAGAATATTGGAGGAATGAAGATGATAAAAGGTTCGATCGTGGCGCTGATCACGCCGATGAATGAAGAGGGATCAGTAGATTATGCTGGTTTGGAAAAATTGATCCAATTCCATTTAGATGAACAAACAGACGGATTATTAGTTTTGGGTACAACAGGAGAATCTTCTACACTCACACAATCTGAGGAGGAGAAGATCCTTCAACTGACAGTAAAGAAAGTGGCTGGCCGTGTGCCGGTGATTGCAGGAGCTGGAACGAATAATACGAAAGAAACGATTGAAAAAGCGAAGCATTTTGCTTCTTTGGGCGCAGATGCACTTTTGGTCATCACTCCTTACTACAACAAAACAAGTGATGCAGGATTAGCTGCTCATTTCACAGCAATTGCAGAATCATCACCAATCCCGCTTATTTTATATAATGTCCCTTCTAGAACAGGCATGTCGATTCCAATCCATGTACTAGTAAATTTAGCAGAACATCCTAATATCATTGGTTTGAAAGAAGCCTCAGGAGATATGGCTTATGTGATGGAAGCCGCTCGATTGATTAGCGAAAAATTCAGTCTTTACAGCGGAAATGATGATTTGATCCTGCCAGTAATGAGTGTAGGAGGGAGCGGTGTAATCAGTGTATGGGCAAATATCCAGCCTAAAATAGTCCATGAGTTAGTAAAAGATACGATGGACGGAAGATGGCAGCAAGCAAAAGAAAAACAATTAAATGCACTTGAGCTGATCCATGCCTTGTTCAGTGAGACCAATCCTATTCCTGTCAAAGCAGCTATGTCGTTATTAAATTTACCTTCAGGACCTCTACGCCTGCCTTTAGTGTCCCTTTCGGAAGAGAAAAAGAAACAATTAGCTCAGCTTTTGCTAAGGGAAAGGACGGTTGAAAAATGAAAATCGGACTGATTGGCAGTGGACAGATGGGGAATAGAGTCGAAGAAGTTGCACAAGAAAGAGGAGACACGGTCCTTCTTTTACGGACGGCATCTAAAGAAGCAACTACACTTGCTTTTACGGAACTGCCAGAACTGCTTATTGATTTTTCTCATCCAGATAATTTAGAGATGATCCTTTCGTATAGCTTGTCTTATCAACTTCCGTTAGTCATTGGCACGACAGGTTATACACAATCACAGTTCCAAGAAATGGAAGAACATGCCAAGCAGGTACCTGTGATGTATAGTGCTAATTTTTCGTTAGGCATCATGGTGATGAACCAACTGATCAAGCAAGCAGCTGCAATGTTGCAAGGCTGGCAGATCGAACTGATTGAAAAACATCATAGTCGTAAAAAAGATGCACCATCTGGTACCGCGAATATGCTTCTTCAAACAATCCAAGAAGTACAAAAGCTTCAGCCTGTATACAACTGGCAAGGACAAAAAAGAGAAGAAAATCAAATTGGTGTACACAGTATTCGTGCAGGTTCTTTACCTGGTGAACATGAGGTAATGTTTGCAGCTCCCGATGAAGTATTTACGATCAAACATGAATCTTTTTCTAATCGAATCTTTGCTGCAGGTGCAGTAGAAGCAGCGGACTGGTTGAAAAATCAGCCACCAGGTTATTACAAATTAGAAGATTTATTAATGGATAAAGGGGTGTAAGAAACGTGGAAGCTCAAGAAATCATCCGCTACATTCAAACGGCATCTAAAAAGACGCCTGTGAAAGTCTATCTGAATGTAACCGAGCCAATCAAATTTAAAGACAGCAAAGTTTTTGGTGAAGGAAACAGCTTCGTTGTTTTCGGTGATTACGAGTCGATTGCTCCGGTTTTAGAAGCTGAAGCGGAAAAAATCATTGAAATCGAAATCGAAACTGCTGCAAGATACAGTGCAGTTCCTTTGTTGGATATCAAAAAAATCAATGCCCGTATCGAACCAGGTGCTATTATCAGAGATCAAGTGTCCATCGGCAACAATGCCGTGATCATGATGGGAGCGATTATCAATATCGGTGCAGTAATCGGTGAAAACACGATGATTGATATGGGTGCTGTCTTAGGTGGACGAGCGACAGTGGGCAAAAACTGCCATATTGGTGCAGGAGCTGTCTTAGCAGGTGTAATCGAACCCGCATCGGCTAAACCGGTTATCGTAGAAGACGGCGTACTGGTAGGTGCGAATGCAGTGATTGTTGAAGGTGTCCATATCGGAAAAGATGCAGTCGTGGCAGCAGGAGCAGTGGTTTTAGAAGATGTGTCAGCAGGTACTGTTGTCGGTGGGATACCTGCACGTGTCTTGAAAATAAGTGATGATCAGACAAAAGAAAATACAGCATTGATTGCTGCGTTACGCGAATTATAGAGGAGATGGAGAAAAATGCGCGAAATAGATACCTGTATTGTGGGGGCAACCGGATTAGTCGGACAAACGATGCTCAAAGTGTTAGAAGAATATGATTTTCCAGTAGGACGATTGAAATTATTAGCGTCAAAACGTTCAGCTGGCAAAGTTTGTGTATTCAAGGGGAAGAAACACACTGTACAGGAATTGACAGAAACTTCATTTGAAGGATATGATTTAGCGCTATTTTCTGCAGGTGCTTCTGTATCCAAAGAGTTTGCGCCAATCGCAAGAAGTCAAGGATTATTTGTTATAGATAATTCCTCGGCATGGCGAGAAGATTCGGATATTCCATTGATCGTTCCAGAGGTTAATCTGGAAGACTATACATTGAATCGGCTGATTGCGAATCCAAATTGTTCAACCATTCAAGCGGTACTACCGCTTAAAGCTTTACAAGAAGCTTTTGGAATCCAACGAGTCAATTATTCGACCTATCAAGCAGTTTCTGGTTCTGGACAGAAAGGTATCCAAGATCTTTATCGCACGCAAAATGACGAGGAACCAGCTTTGTATCCTTATAATATTAGTCAAACGGTGATTCCAGAAATCGATCAGCCTTTGGAAAATGGCTATACCAAAGAAGAACAGAAAATGATAAATGAGACCCGTAAGATTCTGCATCAGCCTGATTTGCCAGTATCAGCAACTTGTGTACGTGTGCCAATCGAGAATGGACACGGAGTCTCGGTGGCCGTTCAGTTGCAAAAAGAGTTTACGATTGAAGAAGTTAAAGAGTGTCTCAGTCAGTTTCCAGGGATCCAATTAGAAGATGATCTAGCAGCACATAAATATCCAACGAGCATTCTTGCTAAAGGAACAGATACGGTTTATGCTGGGAGGATCAGAAAAGACACCTCTTTAGAGAACGGACTGTTGTTCTATACAACTGCCGATAACATACGCAAAGGAGCCGCTGCAAATGCCGTACAGATTGCTGTAGCTTTAATGCAGAAAATAGCGGAGGTGGCAAGATGAGTAATACGCTGAAAATAGCAAAATTCGGCGGAACATCGATGTCTCATGAAGAACAATTCAAAAAAGTCCATACAATTGTTCTTTCAGATCCCAATCGTCAAGTGATCGTTGTTTCTGCTTTAGGCAAACGTACATCAGATGATGACAAAGTAACAGACTTACTTTATTTGATTTATGCCTACCTTCAGCATCATGTTGATTGGACACCTCTTTGGGAAAGGATCTGTGAACGTTTCGTTCAAGTAAGAGACCTTCTTGACCTGCAGTTACCTGTGGAAGAGGAACTGGCACGCATACAAAAACAACTGGAAGATGAAAAGATAACTGAAGATTATTTAGTAAGCAGAGGTGAATATCTGACTGCTCGACTGATGGCTGAGTATCTTGGTTACCAGTTCATTGATGCAAAGGACCTGCTGTTCTTTGACTATGATGGAAAAATCGATGAGGAAAAAACAGCACAGGAAATCACAAAAGCATTTAAAAGATATCCGAAAATGGTTGTTCCAGGATTTTACGGGGCAAACCCTGCAGGCAAAGAAAAATTATTGGGACGTGGGGGAAGCGACATTACTGGCGCGATACTGGCGAAGATGCTACAAGCGGCGAGTTATGAGAATTGGACAGATGTTTCAGGAATCATGATGGCTGATCCGCGAATCATCGATCATCCTAAAATCATCGAGGAAATCTCTTTTAGAGAACTGAGAGAGATGGCTTATATGGGGGCTAATGTTCTTCATGAAGCAGCTGTTTTCCCAGTTCAAGAGGCGGATATCCCCATCCAAATAAAAAATACCAATGATCCTTTCGCTCAAGGAACAAAAATATCGAATCACGAAGTGGAAAAGGAAAATGGACTGACAGGAATAGCTGGACGCAAGGATTTTCTTTCGATCACTTTATTCAAACGTCATATGTCTGATGAAATCGGGTTTATCTGGAAAGCAATGAGCATTTTTGCTAAACATGAGATATCAATCGAACATATTCCTTCAGGGATCGACAATATCGGAGTGATCGTTTCAGCAGAAGCGATTGCCGATAAATTATTTCTCATCACAAAAGAATTAAAAGAAACACTTGGCGTGGAAGAAATCGTCGTGATTGAAGACTTAGCTTTGATCTCTGTCGTTGGCGGACCGCATAAAGAATTGATCGGTTTATCTGGGAAAGTGTTATCGATATTGAACAAATTAGAAATTCGCACATCGATCTTATCACAAGGAGCACAGGAGTTGAATCTAATCATCGGTGTACCGAATGATCAGTATGAAACCGTAGTGAAGGGTATCTATGAAGGGATGGTGAATACGGATGCTGAAAGAATATCGAATGGCACTCCATCAAATTCCTGAAATCGGATTTCATGAATTCAAAACAAAAAAATATTTATATGAACAAGTAAAAAATAGTGGAGCCGTTATCCATGAAATCGGCGAAACAGGACTGCTTCTTTATTTTGATAATCAACAAGAAGAAACGATTGCTTTTCGAACAGATATCGATGCACTGCCAGTCAAAGAAGAAACAAATCTCTTTTTTGCTTCTAAGCATGAAGGGTATATGCATGCATGTGGTCATGACGGACATATGGCGATGCTTTTAGGGTTGACCGACTTTATAACTGAACACATCGAGGAGCTTATTTATAATGTAGTACTGATTTATCAGCCATCAGAAGAAATTTCCGGCGGCGCACAAAGTGTTATTCAGTCAGGATTGTTAGATAAATATGAAGTACAAGCAATATTTGGCTTTCATCTATGGCCTGGACTAGCTAAAGGAGAAGTTTTTTCTCGACCAGGACCTTTGATGGCACAAAGCAGTGAAACAGACATTATCATCAAGGGCCAGTCCGCGCATATTGCTTCTAGTGAAAAAGGAATCGATAGTCTGGAGGCAGCTGTACGATTTTTGAAGAATGTTTATGATTTTGATCGGCAATTACCGGCAGAGTGGAATCATCTAATGAAATTTGGTCAAATCCAAGGTGGAACGATCCGGAATGTTTTAGCTGGAGAAGTTATTGTATCCGGAAGTATCCGTTCTTACAGTTCAGGTATGCAAAATTATTTGAAGAGGGGATTAGCTCATTTAGCAGAACAGTTTCACTCTGCAGCAACTATTTCTTTCCGCTATAATGACGGCTATCCAGCTGTGATCAATCATGGAGGCTTATATGCAGCGTTGTCGGATTCAAACAAATTACATGAATTAGAGGATCCAGTTCTTCAAGCCGAAGATTTTGGCATATATACGCAACAATATCCTTGTGTATTTTTCTTTTTAGGTGTCGGTGATACCCCTGCTTTACATGATCCGACGTTCGATTTTGATATGGATGTTTTAGAAAATGGTGTAGAATGGTACAAAACGATTCTTTTTACAGAAAATCTTCTTGAAAAAATCGATAGCAGTTCAAAAGAGGAGCGAGTAAATAATGATGAATTTATCCAATCGATTTAATCCCAGACTTTCTAGAATAGAAGTATCTAAAATACGGCAATTCGATCAGCAAATATCGTCGATACCAGATGTGATCAAGCTCACCTTGGGAGAACCGGATTTTCCGACTCCCGAACATGTCAAACAAGCCGGAATAGCAGCGATTGAAGAAGACTTTTCTCACTATACCGGAATGAGAGGACTGGAGGAACTGCGGGAAGCTGCTTGTATGTTTCAGCAACAGCGTTATGGATTAACTTATGATCCGCAAACGGAAGTTTTGACGACGGTTGGTGCAACGGAAGCGATTGCCTCTGCATTGTTATCTGTTTTAGAAGAAGGAGACAAGGTTCTTATTCCAGCGCCTGCTTATTCAGGATATCAGCCATTAGTGGAACTAGCTGGTGCTGAATTGATTCCGATAAATACTTCTGACACAGGGTTTGTCTGTCAGCCGGAACAATTTGAACGAGCATTTGAACAATATGGATCAGCTATCAAAGCAGTCATTTTAAATTATCCTAACAATCCCACTGGAACGACATTGTCTGCAAGCCAGTTGGAAGCAATCGCTGAAGTTTTAAAAAAATATCCGGTATTTGTTATAAGTGATGAAGTATATGCTGAATTGACTTACACTGGAACGCATATATCCATAGCTTCTTATCTTCCGGAACAAACAATCGTGATAAGCGGGTTATCCAAGTCACATGCGATGACTGGTTGGCGAGTAGGCTTTATTTTTGCTCAAAAAGCCCTTATTGACGAACTAATTAAAGTCCATCAATATCTGGTGACTGCGGCTACAACGATGTCGCAAAAAGCTGCGACTGAAGCGCTAATAAATGGAGTAAAAGATAGCGAGAATATGAAAGAACAATATCAAACACGGAGAGACTATCTGGTCCAGCAATTGGCGCCTTTAGGATTTGAAGTGACTCAGCCAAATGGTGCATTTTACTTATTTTGCAAACTCCCAGCTGTCATTCAAACCGACTCTTGGCAGTTTTGTGTAGACTTAGCGGAACAGGCAAAAGTTGCGTGTATCCCTGGCATTGCATTTGGCCCAGAAGGAGAAGGCTATATACGGATTTCTTATGCTAGCAGTATGGAAAACTTACATGAAGCGTGCAAACGGATCAAAGACTTTTTAACAGAACAGTAATTCATGAATTTTCTCAAAAAACAATCGACATCTTTGCGGTATATTCTGCAAGCTGCCGATTGTTTTTTAAATTTGGTTCAAATGAGCGCGTTTCTTTTGATTCATAACTGATGTAATGTTAAGTTTAAATTGTTTAGAATGATTTTAAAAGAATATTCAAGGAGGTTTCATCAATGGAAAAAATCAAAGTTGTCATTGTAGGTGCATCTCATGGAGGGCATCAATCGATCTTGGAACTATTGACACGATACGGTGAAAATGTAGATATCACGCTATTTGAAGCAGGAGACTATGTTTCCTTCATGTCATGCGGTATGGAGCTGTATCTAGAAGACAAGGTAACAGATGTAAATGATGTACGTAATTTCAGACCAGAAAACTTTCCGCAATCCAATGTTCATATTTTAAATAATCACGAAGTAAAAACGATCAATGCAGATAAAAAAACAGTAACGGTTACTAGCGCATCAGATAACGAAACAAAAGAATATCCTTATGATAAATTGATCTTGAGTTCTGGTGTCAAACCAAACAATTTGCCAGTACCAGGGGCAGATTTAGAAAATGTCTATTTGATGCGTGGATACAATTGGGCAACCAAAATCAAAGAAAAATTAAATGATCCTGCTATTAAAAAAATCGCTGTCGTAGGTGCTGGTTACATTGGGATCGAAGCAGCAGAAGCAAGCCGAAAAGCTGGAAAAGAAGTCGTCTTGCTTGATGTGATCGACAGACCCTTAGGCACATATTTAGATGCTGAGATGACAGACATTTTAGAACAACACCTAAATGAAAACGGTATTGAAGTTTTGACAAACGCCAAAATCGAAGCCTTTACCGGAAACGGAAAAGTGGAAGCGATCAAAACAAGTGAAAAAGAAATCCCAGCAGATCTAGTCATCCAAGCTGCTGGAGTGAAGGCAAATACTGAATGGTTAAAAGGGATCGTCGACTTAGATGAACGTGGCTGGATCCAAACGAATGAATACTTGCAAACAAATCTTCCAGATGTGTATGCAGTAGGAGATGCTACACTTGCTTATTCTATCCCAGCACGCAAAAAAATGCCGATCGCTTTAGCGACTGTTGCACGTAGAGAAGCACGTTATGTAGTAAAACATCTTTTTGAAGAAGTACCAAATAAACCGTTCGGCGGAGTCGTAGGTTCCTCCGCATTAAGTGTCTTCGACTACCATTTTGCAGCAAGTGGATTAAATAGCTTCACTGCAGCAAAAGCAGGAGTAGATGTACGAGTGTCTTATTATGAAGATACGTTACGACCAAAATATGTACCAGAAGAACAAGGAAATCCAAAAGTGTCCATCCAATTATTCTCAGATCCAATGACCCATCAATTGCTAGGAGGAGCAGTATTATCTACCTATGATGTTACAGGTCAAGGAAATGTGTTGGCACTAGCGATACAAAATAAACTGACTTTAGAAGAACTGGCAGAAGCCGACTTCTTCTTCCAACCAGGTTTTGACCGACAATGGAGCATGTTGAATCTAGCCGCTCAACAAGCACTAGGAGAAGAACCATTTGTAGAATAAGGAAACGAAATATTTGAAAAGAGGTTGTGACAGAAGTGGTCAGCTTCAAGAAATAAGAAGGAATTTACGGAAATTGTTTCTCAAATTTTTGTGAAATTTCGGCTTATTTTTCGAAGAAGCTACTTCTGGAACACCTTTTGTTCGGAATAAGGACTGTGACACGACTCGTGTCACAGTCCTTATTTTAGTGAAAGGATACATTTCTTCCTTGTATATTCCATGCGTGTTTGAGAGAAAGCATATATAATTTAATTAACAGATAGTTAGGGGGAGAAAGAATGGTTTTTTCAATCACAATGAAACTGGTATTCGGGTTGATCGGCTTGTTATTAGTGGTGCGTTTGCTTGGGAAGAAATCCATGTCGGAAATCACACCATTTGATTTAGTCTATACGCTTGTTTTAGGGGGGATCTTAGAAGAATCAACCTATGATGACAATGTCCATGTAGGCCATGTCCTATTTGCCATTGCGCTTTGGGCAGTAATGATTTATGGTATCGAACGTATCGTCCAAAAAAATGAAAAAGTCAATCGCTGGGTTAAAGGCGAGCCCTCTGTTTTAATCAAAGACGGCGTCATCAACATGACAGAGTTGGCAAATAACCATATCGAGATGGAGCAGTTGCGAGCAATCTTAAGACAGCAGGAATGCTTTTCTCTTGAAAATGCCAAACATGTTATCCTAGAGAATGCCGGTCAAATGAGTGTATTGAAAAAATCAGATGATGACAAAGCTTTGTCGATCCTGCTAGTGGACGAAGGACAAATCCAGCATAAAGTACTTCAATCCAATCAACTAGATGAATCGTGGCTTCTGGAGAATTTGAAGAAAGAAGGCTATGCAGACGTAAAACAGCTGATTTATGTCGAATGGTCAGAAGAAAAAGGGTTCTACGTACTAAACAAAGAAGACGTGATGCATGAATCTTACCGGATAGATGGATAGAGAGAGGTTGTGAAATCAGCTCTTTGACTTGATACTCAAAACTAAGCGACTTTTTCGCAACCTCCACTAAACGATGTTCAATCAGCTAATAATAAGATCAAAATGCTGATTGAACAGCCTCTCATGTCACAAACCATTTTTTTGTTTCTTTTAACTCAATATGCCGTACGTCTTCCCAAACTATCGGCTGATGGTCGATCATAAAATAATCTTCATAGGCTTCACCAATGAAATGACCTTCAACCTCATCTAAGAGTCTTCCAAATTCATCTGTTAAATTGAGCTGGATGTTTACTGCTTTACGAGATAAAAAAGCTTCTGTCAGTATACTATCGATTTCTTGTAATGTCATTTGTTGTTTAGGGAGAGGTTGTTTGCGTGCTTCTTCTTCATTTTTTTTGACACCGTTGACTAGTTCTTCCATCGCAAAAGCGGTCCCCCATTTTAATCCAAATGGACGATCTCGATACTCGTTATAGTCAATGAATTTTTTTGCTGTCCGTCTCATCTTTTCCACCTTCTAATCCACTCATACCACCTGCATGCCCACCAACGAGAGAGCTACGTGCAATGGCGCGTCCTCCTTGCAAGAGACTATGCGCATGGATGATTGATTTAAAGCCGTATTTTTTTCTGATCGTATCGACTACAAAATCAACTTTTGCTTCATTTATCTGCTTTTCAGGATCTTCAAAAAGGTTAAGCTGTAAACCTGTCGCGTATACGAGGTTGGAACAGTTCACGCCTATACGTCGAATATCCTGACAGCGGTAATGCTGGTGGAAAATGGTCAATAAAGCATCTGCTAGATTTCTGCTAGCATTTGTCGCTTCGATTTTTGTTTGCTGGTGAAAACCGGTCTTACCATTTGGGTCAAGATAACCTAAGGAGTATCCTACCCATAAGCTGACTACTTGTGCTTTTGCTGCAGATCGTCTCAAGCGAGTGCCGACTTGATCGGCCATTTCTTTGATAACGATCTCGATTTCTTCTTGCCTCGTATAATCTCTATCTAGAATTTGACTATTTCCGATACTTCTTGATTTTGGTATATATTCTTGTCCTAAAAAACTTCGATCGATTCCCCAAGCATGGGCATAAAGCTGAGTACCGATGATCCCTAACGTGCTTTTCAAGTGATAATAATCCGCGTGAGCTAAATCATAAACCGAATGTATACCCATTTGTTTCAGTCGTTTTGCTGTTCGTTTGCCGATTCCCCAAAAGTCAGTGATATCTGAGATTGTCCATAACTTTTCTGGGACATCTTCATAACGCCATTCAGCAATCATTTGTTTTCCGTCTTTTGAGCCATTATCTAAGGCTAGTTTAGCAAGTAGTGGGTTATCGCCGATTCCTATAGTCGTGTAGATTCCGGTCTGTTCAAATACATCTTTATGGATCAGCTTAGCCATGTCGTACGCATTCGTTTTACCAAAGAGTGCCATGCTATTTGTTACATCAAGGAAGCTTTCATCAACGGAATAGACATGATGGTTCGCTTCATCTGCATATTTTTTATAGATAGTATTGATTTCTCTGTTTTTTTCCATATAATAAGCCATCCTTGGAGCAACAATATATAAATCACTTGGATAGGGAAAGGGTAAATCTCTGGCACGGCTGATATTGGTGATGCCGTATGCTTTTTTTGCTGCAGGACTGGAAGCCAAGATTAATCCGCTACCCCGTGTTTCTGTCGAATCAGACGGATAGGACATTACTACTAATTTAGTTGTAAGGGGATCAAGATCCTTTTCCACGCACTCTACGGAGGCGTAAAAAGATTTGCAGTCAATACATAAAATATCTCGTGAAGGTTCTTTTTCATAAACAAATACTGGATTTTGATTCGCCCACATAACAATCACCTCTTCTACACAATTAGAACACATGTTCCCTTTTTGTGTCAATAAAAAACAGCAATTTTCAAATGTGAGCCTTTTGCTCATGTTTGAAAATTGCTGAGAGGTTATTTGTATTTGTTTATTTAGCTGTGTTCATTGATTTTTCTATCAAACATGAACGGCTTCTGGATCAATCTTTGTTGTCCCATTTCCAATGTGTGCAACATAAAATTCTGGAGCATAGCCGACAACTTTCATATATTCATCATAGACATTGTTTTTGAAGGCAGGTATATTTTCTTCTTTGACAAGAGCAATCGCACAGCCACCAAATCCAGCTCCTGTCATTCGTGCACCTAGGACACCTTCTTGTTTTTGAGCAGCGTCCACTAGCGTATCTAACTCGATCCCAGTCACTTCATAATCATAGCGAAGAGAGTGGTGAGAATCATTTAGCAGTTGTCCAAATGCTTCCAAGTTTCCAGCTTCTAATTCAGCTTTTGCTTTCAAAGTACGTTGATTTTCAGAAACAGCATGACGAGCTCTGCGTGTCAATGTATCATCACCGATTTGGTCAATAGTTGATTCAAATTCTTCTTCATCTAAGTCTCCTAAAGAAGAGATAGGCAAAGTTTTTTGCAGACGTGCCAAGGCTTCTTCGCATTCGCTGCGGCGTTCATTGTATTTTGAATCTGCCAATTCCCGACGTTTATTCGTATTCATGATGACGATTGCATAACCATCTAGTTTCACTGGGACCATTTCATATTTCAGCGTATTTGTATCTAACAAAATCGCATGATCTAGCTCACCGAAGCCGATGGCAAACTGATCCATGATACCTGAATTGACACCGATGAATTCATTTTCTACTTTTTTACCCGTTTGAACTAGTTCCAAACGATCCGTTTTTAAATCAAATAGATCTTCTAATACAACACCTACCAATAATTCTAATGAAGCACTACTGGAAAGTCCTGCACCGTTAGGAATTGTTCCTTCCACCAACAACTCAAATCCATGATCAATTGGGTGTCCAGCTTCTTTTAATTTAAGGATCATTCCTTTTACGTAGTTTGCCCAATTTGCTTTTTTATCATAGTCTAGCTCGTCTAAAGTAAAACTGATGACACCGATATCATCAAAGTTTGTGGAATAAACTAATATTTTATTATCGTCTCTAGGTGCGGCGACACCTTGCGTTCCATAAGTGATAGAAGCAGGGAAGACATGACCGCCATTGTAATCGGTGTGTTCACCAATCAAATTGATGCGACCTGGCGAGAAGTATTGTGTCGTTTTTTTAGGGCCGAATGTTTCGGCAAATTTTGTGTTTAAGCTTCTTTTGATTTCCATGATGAGTTATTCCTCTCTTGTTTTGATTTTGAATTCTGTCACTGTTTCAAATGCTGTTCCGGCTTTTAAATGAATCGAACCAAATGCTGAGAAACGTTCTACCCCTGGAGCTGTTTGAGTCTCAAATGTGATGCCGCCGTGATGTGCCAGTTTTCGACCACGCATTTCTGGTGTTTCTGGACCGAAATTTGCAGTGAAAATAACCATACTAGAAGCATCTGTAGCGATATCTACTTGGATTTTTTTATCCGGACTAGTCAAGCGAGCAGCTTCTTTATCCAAGCCAGATTCTTTTAAGAAAAATGGATGATCGATTCCGTCAACGAGTTCTTTTTGATCCAAATCACTAGCAAAAACGGTCGCTAGTTTTTTAGGCGTTTGAAAATCGAAAGCATTCCCTGCAGTATTTTCTTTTACTCCTATAGGAATACTGTCTGCTCGTAAAGGAGCGTAAGCTTCACTATTGAGCCAAAGCTCATGTTGATCGATCGTTTGAGAAGCATCTCCCGTCAAGTTGAAGTAGACATGATTTGTCGGATTGAATAAAGTATCTTGATCACTGATGCCGCGAGTGGTCACTCGCCAGATATTATCTTGTGTCAAAGTATAACGGACTTCCACATCCAATGTACCTGGAAAACCATGTTCTCCGTCGGGACTTGTAGTAGTAAAAATGACAGCAGCTTCATTTTCGCCATTCAAAATGACATAAGACCATTTTTTTAATTCAAATCCAGGAGAACCACCATGCAGATTATGCCCAGTATTTGGAGCTGTAGCTAATTGGTAAGTTTTTCCATTGAGAGAAAAGCGGCCATTTTCGATCCTCCCTGCGGTGCGACCGATAGACGCGCCGATATACGGGTCTTTTTCGATATATTCTTCAGCGGTGTCAAATCCCAAAACTAATTCTTGATCATTTGTTTTTAAACAAACGATCCTAGCACCTAAATCAGAGACAGAAAGTACTAGCTTGTTTTTATTCTCCAAGGTTATCAAATGATAACCTTGACCGAAATCTTTTTCTGTAATCTTCATTTTCAAGATCCTTTCTTAATGTGAAGGAACTACTGCATCGTGAAGTTCATCTTCCATTGTATCAGCTGGAGCCAATTTGTTTTCTAATTCCTCAACGATTTGTGCATGTTTTTTCTCTGTCAATGTAATCTTCCAAGCAAAAATAATAGCGGAGAAAATCATCAAAGCAGCAGGAGCATAGAATGCATAAGCTTTGAAAGTCGTTACGCCATGAGCAGTGATATCAGCAGCAGTAGCATTACCAGTCATCCCAGAAGCGATAGCGACAAAACCTACGATTCCGTTAGACAAAGCACCAGCGATTTTATCTAGTAAAGGACGAATAGAGAGAGTAACAGCTTCATTACGGATACCATTTTTCCATTGACCATATTCAACAGAGTCTGTGATTGTCATCAAAGCGGATAAGAAAATCAATTGTTGAGGGAAGTAGAACAATACTAACCCGATGATAACGATTGGCAAACTTGAACCTGCGATCGTAAAGAAAAAGTAGGAAGAAATCATCATTGCAATCCCGCCAAGGTAAACGTATCGACGAGAGATGACGCGTGTAAGCATTGGGAATAGTGGAACAGCTACTAAACCAAGTAAGGCAGCAACTAGACCAACGATCCAAAATTCAGTTGGTTGGCCAAGTACATATTTGAAGAAGTAGAACAATACAGCAGTCGTTGCTACATTAGCAATCGCATAAGCGATATAAGCAAGGGCAAGCCACATCAATTGATCATTTTGAGCAACTGCTTTGAACACATCTTTGATTCCGGCTTTTTCATTTTGTTGACGGATCGCAGTATCGACTTCTTTTGTTCCCAAGGCAGTGATAATTGCAGTACCGCCTGAAATAACAGCAGCAATCACACCGAACCAGAACCAACCTGAAGCGCCTTCAATATGTTTATGAGTAACAAGATAAGTAAAGAAAGTAACGATAGGGACAACGACTAGTGTAGTACCATTTGCACCTAGAGAAGAGCCGAAACGAGCAAACGTAGCAAATTTTTCACGTTCCTTTGTTTCCGTGCTCAAAGCAGGAATCATTGACCAAAAAGCGATATCCTTGAATGAATAAAAACTATCCAGCAATATGAAAACGATTGCAAATAATATGATAAATAAAGTCGTATTATGAGTAGCTAAGCCAAAGAAATTGGTAAAGATTGCTACCAAGAGTACAGAACTAACAATACCACCGATAACTAACCATGGTTTGAATTTACCATATTTTGTACGGGTATTATCAATAACGCCACCAATCAAAGGATCAAAAATAATTTCAACTAAGCGGATACCTACAACTAAGCTTGTAACTGTAGCAATCATTTTTGCATTCGTTGCCTTATCTGTTCCTGCAAACATCTGGCTTGTCACGAATACCATAAAATAAGTGCTTAATGTAACATAGAATGTGTCGTGTCCAAAAGCGCCTAAAGCGTAGGACATACGTTGGATCATTTTGCTTTTCATAATCTGTATTCCTCTCCTGTTCAATATATAATACTAAGTAAACCGGTTACAACGAATAACAAAGATCTTTTAATGACTTAAACTTAACAAGAAATCGCTTCCTTTTTAATATATTTCTGTGACTTTTATTTAACTTTTTGTTGCATTATACTAAAGAAATAAGGAGAGGGAGAAATGGAGCAATCGATTTTTTTAAAAAAGGAACATCAACAAGTAGAAAAAGAATTGTATTTTGATTTTTGCGGCTTCTCTAAAACGATGCCGTTTCATTCTTTTGGTCCTGCTATTCGCAATGATTACATCTTACACGTCGTGATGGAAGGCAAAGGATCTTATCATGTGAAAAATCAACAGTTTCAATTGAAAAAAGGAGATCTATTCTTGATTCGTCCAGGAGACTCGACATTTTACTTATCAGATGGAGAAGATCCATGGATGTATTGCTGGCTTTCTTTCGGTGGACATGCGGCAGAAGAAATCATCCGGCAGTCGCTTTTCAAAGAAGACCAGTACACGATGGTCTCTTCCGATATACAAAAATATATCGACATTATTTTAGAGTGTATGAAAGATACGGAAGAAACCTTGGAAAATGAATTACAGTTAACAGCACTAACCTACCGTTTTTTATCAGTCCTTTTAAAAGACGGCGGAAAGATCAGCGGTGGCGTACAAAAAGTTCATTCCTCCTTAGCTGTTGAGACAGTCAAATACATCGAGGCACATTATGCGGAAAATTTATCTGTTGAGGAAATCGCCCAGCATTTAGCTGTCAACCGGAGTCACTTGTCACGAGTATTCAAAAATCATATGGGTACCAGTATCAAGGAATATTTGATTGGGGTACGGATTAATCGAGGGGCATTTCTTCTTTCCCTGACGGATGAATCCGTGGAAAGCATTGCCTATCAAGTAGGATTCAATAGTCTAGTCGTATTTAGCCGAATGTTCAAAAAAAGTACCGGAGAAACGGCTACGAACTATCGTAAACGGATGAAAAACGAAAATTTCAAGAATATTGCTTTGGATACTTTGAAAAAACAGTTGGAAAAACAAACTGCAGTCTCTTGGACGACCTAATTTGCTTGGACAAAAGGACAAGCATCTGCAAAAGAAACTTGTGGCGGTTATGCTACACTGTAAAACGAAGACTAAAAAAGGAGGAGAAGGGATGCGTACACTTATCATCATCAGCCATCCAACGATGGAGGAATCTCTGAATCAGCAATTTTTCAAAGAAGCTTCTTCCGGTTTATCCGTTACTTGGCATCATTTAGAATCAAGTTATCCAGATGGAAAGATAGATGTAAAGGCTGAGCTACAGCTCCTGGCACAGCATGATCGAATCATTTTTCAGTTTCCGTTTTACTGGTATAGTTCCCCTGCTCATTTAAAAATTTGGCAAGATAATGTGTTGGAACAAGCAACACGTGTATTAGAAGGAAAAGAATTAGGGATCGTATTGACAACAGGTGTGGCGGAAAAGGAATATCAAGCTGGAGGGAAAGAAGAATATACGATCTCCGAATTTTTGAGACCATATCAGCGAATCGCAAACAAATTCCATATGACTTATCTTTCGCCATTCGTTTTAGCACAATTTATGTATTTATCCCAAGAAAAACGTTGGGAGAAGCTAATTGCTTATCAGCAGTATCTCTCATTGGAAGGGAAGCCATCGCTTACTCAACGGATTGACTGGTTTATTCAAAGAGTACAGGAAAATCAGAAAATGCAGGAAGAAGATTCGGAAAAACAAACATATATCATAGAAGCACTGACTGACGCAAAAGAGCAGATCGAAGACTTGAGCTTTACACTGCAAGAAATGAAAGGAACTTCATTATGACAAATGAATGGTTGATCCAACAATTAGATGAATTAAGTGAAAAATCAGAATATCAAGACCGTGCACTCTTATATGAGATAAAGAAACTGATGGCTGAGATAGATGAACGAACAACGCAGTTGCAAGGAGAAATCGACGGACGATCTTGGAATCATCTCAACTGGTGAAATTTTCTTATAAATAACAAGGATAAAAATGTGCACAATGACAATTATTTGCTACAATAAGAATATGAAGCGTTTGATAACGCTGTTATACATAAAAATTGGTGGTGAAAAAAATGTATGATGAAAATGAGTGGGGAGAAAACGTTCGGATGACCCGAAGAAGACAGCAAAAACAGGCAGCACGTAAGCGGATGATCATGATTGGGGCAGCAGTTGCCGTTTTTTTGATCATAGCAGGAGGAGTAGCAGGGCTGTATTTTCACGGGAAAAATTCGTCAGATGCAAAAAGCACGACCGTAACGGAAACAACGACAAAGAAAACAGATGCGAAACAAACAAGTGAGGCATCAACTGAAACAAAAGAAACACAAACTTCTGAAGAAAAAACAGCAGATGATTTGCCAGAGCAACTCCAAGCAATCGTCAATGATTATTCGAAAAAGATGGAAGAAAAGACACCTGTGTTGATTGAAGAATACCAAACAGAAATCCAAGGAAATCAAGAGGGCATAGCTGGTTTATCCGCAGTTGCTAACCAAAAAGCACGTGAGCTCCAAGCAATCTCCGATGAAGGAATCGGAAAATTACGTGCAGCGTATCAGTCAGCAGATAATAAAGACGGTGTAGCCTTAGATACCTTGATCAATCAGCTATCGGCTAACTATACGAATCATGTCGCTAAGATTTCCGACATATATTTGCAGACGAGCGCTTCTCTTCAAGCAGAGTCAACAAGCACACAAGAAACAGCATCTTCTGAGTCTGAGACGATAGAATCAACAGAATCTTCTGGAATGCAAGCTCGAACAACGCAAGACACAACAGAAAACACTGAAACGACTACTAGCAGTACGACGTCACAGGCTGCGACAACTGTTGTTTTAGAAGGAGAAGGTCCAAATCAAATAGCTGAGCGAACTGGCGTACCAGTAGAAACGATTTTGTCACTGAATGGGATGAGTATGGATGACTATTTCCTGACTCCCGGTGAGACACTAAAATTGAATTGATAAAAGCAATAAAAAGAACGAAGACTCCCTTGATGGAAGCTTCGTTCTTTTTATTTGGCGGTTCTTTTTTCGCGTATAAAGTAATGGATCGTCATGTAAAGCAAGAAAACGAGACCAATGATTAAAGAAATCCTTGTTTCAGGATTGATAAACATGAAAATCAACACGATAGCTAAAAAAGCAAGTGTCGCATAATTCGTGTAAGGAGACAGCGGCATTTTAAAAGGATGATCATGCATTTTATCTGCGTGAGTCTTTTTGAAGCGAATCTCACTAATCAAAATCACCACCCAAGGAACCATACCAGGTAAAATACTTGAGCTGTATACGAAAACAAAGATATTTTCGGACTGGTTGATGAACATTGGCAGAAGATAGTTTAAGATCAAACCAATCAAGATTCCGCCTGAGATGGCTACGACAGGGTAAAAAGGCGCACCATGACGAGATAATTTCAGAAACTTTTTAGACATCTTTCCATTTATCGCAAGTGTATAGACCATACGGCTTGCACTGAAAATGCCTGAATTGCAACCTGATAATGCCGCTGTAATCACGACAAAATTGATCAACCCTGCAGCAAATGTAATGCCGATTTTAGAAAAAGTTTGGACAAAAGGCGAGCCAATCTCACTCAATTGATTCCACGGATAAATACTCACGATGATAAAAATGGCACCAATATAAAAAATCAAGATTCGACCGATAGTGGATTGAACAGCTTCAATGATCGTCTTTTTAGGATTCTCTGCTTCGCCAGCAGTCATTCCGATCAGTTCGATCCCTTGATAGGAAGCAACGACGATCGATAATGCAAAGAAAAAGCCTTTGACACCGCCAGTGAAGAATCCACCGTTTTTCCAAAGATTTGAAATTCCTACCGCTTGGCCATGATTACCAAATCCAAATAAAATCACCCCAAGACCTGCAATGATCATCAAAATGATTGTTATGACTTTGATGATCGAAAACCAAAATTCTAATTCGCCAAACGCCTTGACAGAAATAAGATTTGCCAGCATAAGAAATAAGACGACAATGATGCCGGGAATAATTGCTGGCAGATTGGGCCACCAATAATTCATATAAGATCCTACAGCGATTACTTCACTTATCCCTACGACAATATATTGAAAAATATTACTCCAAGCGGTCAAGTAGCCAGCCACAGGATGGATGTACTCGCTCGCGTAATTTGCAAAAGAACCAGTCGAAGGATCGACGTAAAGCATTTCGCCTAAAGCACGCATAATCAAATACAAAAAGAATCCTGCAATCGCATAAGCTCCCATCACTGAGGGCCCTGTCCAGCGTATGGTTGAGGAGGCACCCATAAACAGACCGACACCGATCGTTCCACCTAGTGCGATCATTTGGATATGACGGGCACTAAGACTCCGAGTTAACTTTTCTTCTTCCATACAAAAACTCCTTTCGTTGTTGAGTCAACAGGAAAAATAATTAAACGTTCCAATAGATAGTTGTATTATTTTTAGGTTAGCCTTATTGAACTCTTGATGTGATTCTACAGAAAATTTTCATAAAATGCGAGGAAAATTCGAAAAAAACTTTTTCATCTTTCTACTTGTAAATGCTTTCCTTTTTAGTTAAACTATATTTAAATAAAAAGTTAGGGAAACCTAAAAAGGAGTGTAGGATTTGGAACGAACGGCCATTGAAATTCAAGACCTTTCAGCCGCTTATCAAGGGAAAACTGTTTTGAAAACCATCAATTTAACAATAAAGTCACAAAAAATCACTGGTATCATCGGACCAAATGGCGCAGGAAAATCAACATTCATGAAAGCATTGCTAGAGTTGATACCAGCTTCTACTGGTAAAGTCACTTTTTCAGGACAGCCAGTAAAATCAGTCCGTAAAAAGATAGCCTATGTGGAGCAGCGAAGCGAATTGGATCTTTCTTTTCCAATCGATGTGTTAGGCGTTGTACTTTTAGGGACGTATCCATCTTTACGAATCGGACAGCGGCCCGGGAAAAAAGAAAAAGAACGAGCAAGACAAGCATTAAAAAAAGTAGGGATGGAAGACTATGCCAAAAGACAGATCAGCGAACTATCGGGTGGTCAGCTTCAGAGAGTTTTTATTGCACGAGCTCTAGCTCAAGGCGCAGAGTGGATCTTTTTAGATGAACCATTCGTAGGAATCGATGCATTGAGTGAACGAAAAATCTTTGACATCTTGCAAGAGTTGAAGAATTCAGGAAAAACGATTCTGATCGTCCATCATGATCTTCATAAAGTAGAAGAATATTTCGATGAAGTTGTTCTTTTAAATAAACAGCTGATCGCTTCTGGTCCAGTACAAGAAGTCTTTACATCAAAGAATCTTCAACTGGCCTATGGTGAGATCATCGGACATTTAGTAAAAGGAGGAGAGAAAAAATGATCCAATCTTTTATTGATGGATTGATGAATTATCAATTTCTACAATATGCTTTGGTCACTTCTATGCTTGTAGGACTTGCTTCTGGAGTCATCGGTTCCTTTATTATTTTACGTGGGATGTCTTTGATGGGAGATGCTATCTCTCACGCAGTTCTTCCAGGTGTAGCCATTTCTTATATGTTTGGTTTTAGTTACATTTTTGGAGCCACTGCTTTTGGGATGTTGACAGCAGCGGTGATTGGTTTCGTGACACAGCGAAGCCGATTGAAAAATGATACAGCGATTGGGATTGTCTTTAGTTCGTTTTTTGCATTAGGGATCATCTTGATTTCATATGCTCAAAGTGCGACAGACCTGTATCATATTTTATTTGGGAATGTCTTAGCTGTTAGGGAGAGCGATCTGCTGCTGACAGCACTAGTCAGCGGAATCGTCTTGATATTTGTCTTTTTCTTTTATAAAGAATTGAAGATCACATCATTCGATCCAACAATGGCAAAAGCTTATGGGCTGAACACATCGCTGATCCATTATCTTTTGATGTTCTTTTTGACATTAGTGGCTGTAGTCAGTTTGCAGACGGTAGGAACGATCTTGGTGATTGCCATGTTGATCACACCAGCCGCCACGGCTTACTTGCTAACGAACCATTTACTGAAAATGATCATTACAGCTGCAGGAATCGGTATGTTCAGTGCCGTTGTCGGCGTATTTTTCAGTTATAGTTACAATTGGCCATCAGGAGCTACGATCGTGTTAGCATGTACCGCATTTTTTATCCTTGCTTTTTTATTTTCTCCAACAAAAGGAATTTTATTTCAGAAAGGAAGCAGATAGATGAAAACAAAGAAATCACTCTTTTTTATCCTGGCAATTAGTTTATTAGCATTAGTTGGCTGCGGAAAGCAAACTTCAAATCAAGCAGACGAAGTAAGTAAAGAAAAGCTGTCAGTCGTGGCAACCAATTCGATTTTGGCGGATATGGCAAAAGAGGTCGGAACAGATAAAATAGATATCCACAGTATCGTACCAGTCGGAACAGATCCGCATGAATATGAAGTACTACCAGAAGACATCAAAAAGGCAAGCGACGCAGATGTCATTTTGTACAACGGATTGAATCTTGAAACAGGTAACAGTTGGTTCGATAACTTGATGGAAACGGCTAAAAAAGAAGAAGGAAAAGATTATTTTGCAGTTAGCAAAAATGTAGAACCTCTTTATTTAACTAGCGGTGAAGAACATACAAAAGCGGATCCTCATGCTTGGCTAGACCTGTCTAACGGAATAAAATATGTGCAGGAAATCGCACGTATATTCTCTGAAAAAGATGCAGAAAATGCGACACATTATAAGCGAAATGCAGAAACATACGTGGAAAAACTAAAAAAATTAGATACACAAGCGAAGGAAAGTTTTGCTTCTATCGAAGAGAACAAAAAATTATTAGTAACAAGTGAAGGAGCATTCAAATATTTTTCAAGGGCTTATGATTTGCCAGCAGCATATATATGGGAAATCAATACAGAAAGCCAAGGCACGCCTGACCAAATGAAAGCAATCATTGATCAGGTAAGAGCAAAAGAAGTGCCAGTTTTATTCGTGGAAACTAGTGTAGATCCAAGAAGTATGGAACGAGTAGCAAAAGAAACGGGTTTGGAAATTTATGATAAATTGTTCACTGATTCTATAGCCAAAGAAGGGGAACAAGGAGATTCTTACTATCAGATGATGAAATGGAACATCGAAACAATCCATGAAGGTTTATCCCAAACAAAAGAGAGCTGAAAAACGCAAGGTCTGGCTTAAGGAGCGGACCTTGCGTTTTTTTACAAGAAACCGGAAAAAATTATGATGTTTTTCGGCGTACAGATACCCTTTTTGAGAAAATTCCGTTATAGTTAGAGTAAGGAAGGAAGGTGTGGCTATGAATTTTACACGTAAAGATAAATATACGATTAAAGAAGAAGTATTTCGATTGATCAACCAGCAAGAAAATACTGACAAGGATCAAGACCTTCAATTTCTTGAAGCAGAATTAGCTAAATTATTCATAGCAAATCAAAACGAGACAACAGAACCAGATGAAGAGCTGTACATAGGCAAATGGTTGTTTGATGAATTTCAGCCTTTAGATGAAAATACCGGTATCGGTTATTTTGTGTTCCTTTCTCCAGTCGGCTTCACACCTGGCGTATTAGTTAAACAAAACGACGAAATCACCGTCAAAGCATGGCCTGCTTTGTTTTCAGTAATCAAAGCAGAAGGAGTAATCAAAAAGATCCAGTCGGCCTATTATAAAAGTCAATTTATTGCCAACAGCAAATTAATGAATATGTTTTATAACCGCCTAGTAGAAATTGCCAGACCCGGGAAGATCCCGCAAACATTCACGTATACGCAGCAAAAAAATCTCTATGAAGAAGTACTGTATTCCCGCGATCTGTCTGAGTTTTCACCATGGGAAGAGGTAAGACTCCATGAATTGTTAAGTACAAAACCAGTTTCTTTGAATTTTTTCAACGCATTGGATAACAAAAGAAAATTGATTTCGACAAATTATTGGGAAGTATTTGCTGCAAGAAAAAAATGGATGGAAGAAAAGAAGATTGCTGATCAGCAAATCCAGTTTGTCCAACTGAAAAAAGAAAAACTATATTATGGATTATACAGCCGTTAACAGCAAGCGAGGAAGACCATGACATTAAAAGAAGAAATCATACAAGAAAGCAAACGATTAGGAATTGACAAGATCGGGTTTACGACGGCGGAGCCTTTTGATTCATTAAAAGAGTCGTTGGAAGAGCAAAAAGCAGCCGGACATACTTCTGGTTTCGAACACCCAAATATCGATGAGCGACTTTACCCAGAAATGACATTTGATCAGCCAAAATCAATCATTTCCATTGCTCTTGCGTATCCTACTAGGATCCATGAAGAAGTACCTAGGGATGAAAAACGGGGGCAATTCGCTCGTGCCTCATGGGGGATCGACTATCATGATATACTGAGAGACCGATTGAATCGATTGATCGAATTCATCCAAACAAGAGCAGAAAAATGGCAAAAAGAAGAGGAATGGCGTCTAGCTCCGCAAGTAGACACTGGGGAACTGATCGATGTCGCTGTAGCACAGCGAGCTGGATTAGGATTTATCGGCCGAAACGGATTGCTGATCACCGAAGAGTTCGGTTCATTTGTCTACCTTGGTGAAATCGTCACTAATATCGTATTTGAGCCGGATAAACCAGGAGAGTTTGGTTGCGGTGACTGTATGCGCTGTGTGACTGCTTGTCCGACGAAAGCATTGCTTGGTGATGGCAGAATGAATGCACAGCGATGTTTATCTTATCAAACGCAGACAAAAGGGATGATGCCCGAAGAATATCGGAAAAAAATGCGAAATGTCATTTATGGATGCGATATCTGCCAGTTAGTCTGCCCTTACAATCAAGGAAAAGATTTTCATTTTCATGAAGAGATGGAACCAAAAATAGATGAAGTATATCCAAAATTAAAGCCGATGCTGTCGATGTCGAATAAAAATTTCAAGCAGCAATTTGGGCATTTAGCCGGTTCGTGGCGTGGAAAAAAACCTTTGCAGAGAAACGCATTGATCGCTTTAGCTAATCTAGGAGATCGAACGGCATTGCCTGAGATTTCAGAATGTTTAACGGATGTCCGCCCTGTCATCAGAGGAACAGCAGCTTGGGCTATTGGACGTCTCGGAACAAAAGAGCCAGAAAAATGGCTTGATGTATTAGATGAAACATTAGCTAAAGAATCGGAAGAAGTCGTCATAAATGAACTAGAACATGCACAAAAATTGTTGCGGAGAAAGTTAAAATAAAAAAATAGTAAGCATTATTCATTGTTTTTGTCCAGTAATTGTTGTAACAATTACTGGTTTTTTTGTATTTTTTACGTTTTTTTAATAGAATTTGATAAAAATCAAACATTTTTTTCCTTTTTTTTATGGATTATTGCAGTAAATATTACAGAAAACGTGTTTTTTATTCAAAAATAAAAAAACACAGAAAAACGATTACTTTGCTTATATAACAACGATATAATGGTTTTACATCAAAAAAATTTTTGTTCAAATGTTACAAATATTAAATAATCCGTCATTTTGTCATTAAATGTCATGATTCTTTTACCTATGAAATATTTCTAAATGATAAAGTTAATAGCGTCGAAAGAATAAAAAACGGAGAAAAAAAGGAGTTTAATATGAATTCATTTAAGAAAATTGTTTTAGGTACAACTTTTGCTGCTGGTGCTACTGCAATGTTTGTAGGAACTACAAATGCTCACGCTGATGAAGTTTACACAGTAAAATCAGGTGATTCATTATCTAAGATTTCACAAAAATTTGCAGGAGACAACTCAATGATCGATGCAATTGCTGAAAAGAATTCAATTGCAGACATCAACCGCATTTATGTTGGTGAACAATTAACAATCCCAACTTCAAATGATTCTTCAGCAACAACAGAAAGCAACACAACAGAAAATACAGCATCTACAACTGAAACAGCAACGCAAGAACATACATACGTTGCACCTGTTGAAACAGTTGAAGTAGCTCCTGCTGCCCCAGCTGTTGCAACGGCGCCAACTTCA
Organism: Enterococcus sp. 10F3_DIV0382; assembly: GCF_002140245.1. Taxonomy (NCBI): domain Bacteria; kingdom Bacillati; phylum Bacillota; class Bacilli; order Lactobacillales; family Enterococcaceae; genus Enterococcus; species Enterococcus sp. 10F3_DIV0382. The sequence goes on from NZ_NGMF01000001.1 coordinate 778,088, forward strand.
AGCTCTGCAAAAGAATGGATCGCACAAAAAGAATCAGGCGGTTCATACACAGCTACTAACGGACGTTACATCGGCCGTTACCAATTAGATGCTTCATACTTAAACGGCGACTATTCAGCTGCCAATCAAGAACGTGTAGCAGAACAATACGTAACATCTCGTTATGGTTCATGGGATGCTGCTAAAACATTCTGGTTAGCAAACGGTTGGTACTAAGCCGATAAAAGAAAAATGATGAAACCGAGAGTCTTGTTTATTCAAGTTCTCGGTTTTTTTTATGAAAAATAAATGATTTGTTTCCCTCTGCACAGCAGTACAAATAAAAACTCGGATAATGTATAATAAAGAAAACGCTTTTTTGTTTAGGGGATGAGGAGGAGCCATGAGTACAAAAGAGAGTCTCGAACTAGAGAAAATCACAAGTGAAAATCCACTGTTATCCAGTATTCGATCCATTGTTGAAACGGCATTCTACGGTAATAATGTGCAAAAAGTTTTTGACAGGGAAACAGCTTATCAACTAGCAAAAGGGAGTCCAGGAACGATCATCACAGATTTAACGGTCTCACATGCTGAAGAACTAGATTTACCAGCTGACGCTAGGACACTAGTATTCAATGATGGGAGTATTGTAGGAAGAACAGCAAGTGCTCGGCGTATCTTTGAGGACTTGGACAAGGAGCAAAGTAAATATGAGAAGATCTTGAGAGAAGCCGTGTATCAAAGTCGAAAGCGACAATTTTATCATACAAAAGTAATCGTTGGTCTATCTGAAGAATTTTCTGTACAAAGTCATTTGTTGATTCCAGAAGGATTTGAGAACAATCTGTATTCTTATATACTGAATTTTCAGCCAGCGAATGCGAAGATTTTGGCTACTTATCAAAAATCTGTGTCCTTTGACGAGGGAGATCTTTATATCTTTTGTGATCCCGAATGGACGCATGAAGCCTTTCCCAATGGACTCGTTTTATTTGATTCTCTCCATAATACAGCTGCTGTGCTAGGATTACGTTACTTTGGGGAATTAAAAAAAGCGACTTTGACGCTTGCTTGGGCATTGGGGAGTCGCAATGGTTTTATTGCCTGTCATGGCGGGATGAAACAATATACTAGTAATGATCAGACTTATACGATGGCTGTATTTGGGTTGTCCGGTTCTGGAAAATCAACGATCACCTTAGCACAACATTCGGAAGGGCACTCTGTTACGATCCTACATGACGATGCTTTTGTTATTTCTAGAAAAAATGGTTTTGCTACTGCCTTGGAACCTTCTTACTTTGATAAAACACAAGACTATCCGTCTGATGACCCGGCCATTTCTTTTTTCCTTACTTGTCAGAATGTGGGCGTGACATGTACAAGTAAAGGAGAAAAAGTTCTAGTGACAGGAGATATACGAAACGGAAATGGACGGACAGTCAAATCACGTTATGCGACACCAGACAGAGTCAATCATCTTAGCGAAAAGATCGATGCTGTTTTTTGGATCATGAAAGATGATTCACTTCCGCCAATTATCAAGATCAATGACCCGGTTTTAGCAGCGTCTTTTGGTGCAACATTAGCAACAAAACGATCAGATGCGGAAAATATCACTACAAAAAGACAGCTAGATGAGTTAGTCATTGAACCATTTGCTAATCCTTTCCGTGTCTATCCTCTTAGGGAAGACTATCAAGCTTTTCGAGAGTTGTTTTTGAAACAGCAAACAGCCTGCTATGTCTTGAATACTGGATACTTCGATGATAAAAAAATTAAACCTGAAACGACATTGTCAATCGTTGAAAGAATCGTGCAAGAAACGGCAGAATTCAAGTCGTTTGGTCCGTTTGAAGATATCCACTATTTACCTATACCAGATTTTCCTGTTTCTTTTGAGGATACATCCTATAAAAATCTGGTGAAACAACGACTTGATATTCGTTTACGATTCATTGAAGCTCAGATAGGAAAAAATCTCTTGCCAGATGAAGCAAAAGAAAGTTTGGAGAATTTGATTCAGAAATTGAACTAAAATAACAGCTTTTTCAAGAAGTAATCTATGCGCAATATCGCTCGGGATTCTTACTTGAAAAAGCTGTTTTTCTATGATGGATTTTTCGTAATATAGGTGGAGATGTCCTTTTGATAATCTTCCGTAGGCCAATGACCAGTATTTAAGAAGTTGGCTAATAGATAGCCGATATAAGGACCTGTCGTCAAACCAGAAGAGCCTAGACCGCTAGCAGCCAGTAGACTTGGGTCATCTGGCAATACGCCGAAGAATGGGGAAAAATCTGACGTATAGGCACGGGTGCCTACACGGAACTCGTATGGCCAGTTTTTTATCTGATCTGAATCAGCCAAGAACTGTTCTGTACTCTTAGTCAATCCCTTATAAGCTTCGCTAGTAGGAGCCAAATCCCAGCCTTGATCGTTCTCATGGGTAGCACCTAAAAGGATCTTTCCGTCCATGAAAGGAATGAAATCAGCTTCTCCGTCAAGCATAGCAACAGGCCAGTCTTGACTCATCTTATAAGATGTCTGAAATGCTAAAAGCTGCCCTTTTTGCGGACGTATATCTGCAGAATAGCCTAAATTTTTTAATAGAGGCTTAAGTGCAGGACCAGGTGTCAAGATTACGCGGTCAGCTGTGTATTCTCCAAATGGTCCCTTGATGAGCCAAGAATCGTTCTTCTTATGGAAGGTGACTTTTGCCTGGATCTGCTCGATTTGTTTTTGTACTAAACGCTGACCAAGATGTTCTAAATATGCTTTTCCATCCAGACGACCGCCACCACTGATACGCAGTGAAACTGCTGGCTTCAATAACGGAAGAGCTTGGGATGTCTGTTCAGGTGAAAGCCATTCGATGTTTCCAATTTCTGGTGCTTCTTCTTTTCGTTTCTCCGCAAGAACAGCTAATTCAGCTAAATCTTTTTCAGGTCGAAGCAAAAGTGTCCCTGATTGTGCATAAATCGTTTGATCAAGTTGGAAATCTTTTATGAGTTTAGGGAAAAAAGCAGCGCCGTCTTTAGCCAGACGATACCATTGTTTGTTTCTGCGTTTTGACAACCAAGGGGAGATGATCCCAGCGCTTGCTTTCGTTGCCTGTCCTGTCCCTTCATCAAACAAAGCAACATCGAATGTTGATGTGTCCAAGTAATTGGCTAGGGTCATACCAATGATCCCGCCACCGATAATGGCAATTTTTTCCATAAAAAAGCCTCCTTTTACAAACAACCATTTTCACACAAAAAAACGGCAGATGCAACACCTGCCGTATATGGAAACTACGCTTTTTTAGCAAAAAACAGAGAATAGACGAATCGAGCAAAGCTGATAAGAAGCAACAGCAATAAGACGCCCAATGCCGCTTTTGATCCTAATGTAGTAGACACTTCGTAACTATGGGAAGTATGATGCTGAACATAATTGATAATAACCGCTACTAATGAAGTAGCCACAGCACCAGAAAACTGTTGCAAGGTATTGAACATTGCATTCCCGTCTCCTTGCAGTTCTTCATTCAGTGCATTCATTCCAGTCGTCATCATATTGCTGTAAGACAATCCTATACCGACCATATAAAAAACATGACAGGCAATCAATACACCCAATGAAGCGTGTCCGATAAGCAGGAATAATGCTAGCCAACCAATCAAAGAAAGGATCAGTCCAGCAAAAATTGGCTTCTTCGGACCATATTGATCCAGCATTTTACCAGAAAAAGGAGAAAGCAAAGCACCAACCGCTGCACCGGGAAGCATGGCTAATCCAGCGACAAAAGGACTGCTTCCTTGAACGATCTGAAGGAAATTCGGTAAGACAAAAGACACACCAAGTAATAAAAACTGATAAACCAAGAAACCAATCAAAAACAAACGGAATGTTTTATTTGAAAGAATGGACAGTCGGATCAGCGGATGTTCCACTTTTTTACTTCGATAGTAAAATAGGAACCAGCCAATCCCGCCGATGATCAAAGCAATCCAACTAGAAAGTGTTCCCAACGTACTCAAAAATGTCAGACTTCCACTAAACAAAAGAAAGATTCCTAAAACGCTCCACCAATCCAAATAACCATTTTTTTGTACTGCCATCTCGGGAATAGCAAACCAGCCGATAATCAAAGAAAGGATCAAAATGGGCACAAGAAACAGGAAAATATGATTCCATGTAAAATGGGAAGTCATAATGCCTCCGTAAGTGGGGCCAATCGCTGGAGCAATGGCCGTTGTCAAAGTACCGACACCCATCATCGCGCCTCGTCGATTGAGGGGGGCAAATGTCAAGATAATATGGAACATCAACGGAAGAGCGATACCTGTCGCTGCCCCTTGGAGCAATCGACCAAACAATAGGACCATGAAGGTAGGAGAGAAGAAGTCGATCATTATACCTGCCAAGAAAAGCAGATTTGAAGCTAAAAAGAGTTTTTTGAGACTAAAATTGCGATTCAAATAAGTAGATAGCGGAACAATGATCGAAATCATCAAAAGATAAATCGTTGTTACCCATTGGACTTGTGCGGTCGTTAAATCAAACTGTCTAATAAGAGTGGGGAAAGTTACATTCATGGCCGTCTCGATCAATACGCCCGCAAAAGACATCATCCCTGTTGCAATTACTGCAGGTACTAAAAGCAGCTGTTTTTGTTTCGTCATTTACATCACCTCTAAAAAATTTCGTAAAAAAAGAGAGTGATTTCTATTATAAAAATAGAAACCGCCTCTCTCTCGACACGCCGAAACGTGTTATCTGTACGATTTATTTACTTAACTTATTCTAGCACAAACTGAAAAATAGTGTCAACACGATTAGCCAAGTCACTCAAAAAGAGGTATGATAATAAATAACTAAATGGAATTTCTCGGAGGAAGAAAAATGGAAAAAATCGAATGGCGTAAAGACAAGAGCTATAGTATGAAAAAAAGCCCGCAAATACTAGAGGTTCCTAAAAAACCATTCTTTAGCATCAGAGGGTTCGGGGATCCGAATCAGGAAGACTTTAAACGAAGAGTAGCCTGTCTATATGCAGTCAGCTATGCAATACGCATGTCGCCTAAAAAAAATTGGCTGATTCCTGATTATCAGCTGTATACTGTCTATCCATTGGAAGGACAATGGGGACTGCAAGAAAAGTATTTGCATGAACCAGTGATGAAAAAAGAACATTTTTCTTATCAATTGATGATCCGACAGCCTGACTTTGTTACAGAAGCGATAGCACAAGAAGCCATTCAGCGTTCTCTGAGCAAACTTCCGGAAGACTTGAGAGAACAAGTAGCATTCGGAAAGATGGAAGAAGGTCTTTGTGCCCAAATCTTACACATCGGTTCCTATGATGAAGAACCAGAATCCTTTGAGAAATTAGAAGCATTCATTGCAGAAGAAGGCTATCAAAGAACTTCTAAAGAACATAAAGAAATCTATATCAGCGATCCACGAAAATCTGCACCTGAAAAAATGAAGACGATTTTGCGTGTCAAAATAGAAAAAGGATAGCAACCTGAATAAAACCGAAAAAATAAAAGTAAAAAATACCAAAATGAGAAGAAATATTACTTGTCTTTTGCTATAATCAATATTGAGAGGTGTCTAATATGAAAAAAAAACAGCGACAAGCATTGATCCGCCAAATGATTACAGAACAACCGATTGGGACACAGGAAGAGCTGCTTACACGGTTGCATGAAGCAGGTGCCGATGTGACTCAAGCTACGATTTCTCGAGACATCAGAGAAATGAAGTTAGTAAAAAGCCAAAATGAAAATAAAATAGTATGCTATACATTATTTAACCAACCATCTGTTTCTTTAAATGAAGAACGTTTGCGTACGGCAATTAGGCGTGAGGTTTTACGTATACAGTCTGTTCAATTCATGGTCATCGTATTGACTGAACGAAATGGCGCTGATGTGGTAACGAATTGGTTAGACGAAGTTGCTTATCCCGAAGTTGTTGGAACGATGGCAGGTGTAGATACATTCATTATTATTTGCCGCTCAGAAGAAGAAGCACAGCGGTTTGCGGAAAAATTAGAAAAAATGAGGGAATAAATGAGGAGGACTTTTATATGCAAGATATGAAAGCGCTACAAAACGGATCGGATATTCGAGGGATTGCATTACCAGTTGAAGGTCATGAAGTCAATTTGACGACAGACAGGGTAGAAAAGATCGGCTGGGGACTAGCAAACTGGCTAAAGAAAAAGAAGAAATCAACTAATCCGACTAAAAAATGGACGATTGGGATTGGTCATGACAGCAGGATCAGCGGACCAGCACTAAAAGAGGCGTTGATCCAAAGTCTGAAAGAACAAGGGATACATGTCATTGATTTCGAATTAGCTACTACGCCAGCTATGTTTATGTCCACTCAATTTGAACAATTCTCATGCGACGCTGCGGTCATGCTGACTGCTAGCCATCTTCCTTATTATTACAACGGAATAAAATTTTTTACCTCAGAAGGAGGAGCAGAAAAAGAAGATATTGCTTATATCCTGTCACAACAGCAAAAAATAAACAGTGAACAAGTAGGAAGTGTGGAAAAAGCAGACCTTTTGATACCTTATGCGCAAGATTTAGTCACAAAAATCAAAAAAGGGATGGGAACACAAGATGACAAACCACTAAAAGGTTGGAAAATCATCGTGGATGCTGGAAATGGTGCTGGAGGATTCTTTGCTGAAAAAGTATTGAATAGCTTAGGCGCTGATACAACAGGATCTCAATTTTTGGAACCAGATGGTCGATTTCCTAATCACATCCCCAACCCTGATAACAAAGAAGCGATGGAAAGTATCAAGCAGGCTGTTTTAGCAAATGAAGCAGATCTTGGGATCATTTTTGACACAGATGTGGATCGTTCAGCTGTGGTCAGTGCTTCTGGAACAGTCATCAATCGAAATAATTTGATCGCAGTATTAAGTACGATCGTATTAAAAGAGCATCCAGAAACAAGGATCGTAACGAATTCGCCTACTTCTTCTCATCTACAAAAATTCATTGAAGAAAAAGGAGGTACCCAAATTCGTTATATTTCCGGCTATCGAAATGTAATCAATAAAGCATTAGAACTTAATCGTCTTGGGAAAGATACACAGCTAGCCATCGAAACAAGCGGACACGCTGCATTCAAGGAAAATTATTTTCTGGATGATGGTGCATATGTCATCGCGAAGATCCTGATGCTTTTGCCAGAATTAAAAAGAAAAGGTATCACATTAGATGAACAAATCAAAGAGTTGAAACAGCCCGTAGAAGTACAAGAAATCCGACTAAAATTGTTCAGCGATGAACCACGCGAACAAGGAAACAAGATATTAGAAGAAATGAAGCGACTGCTGGAAGAAGAAAAAGGGATGAACTTCGACCCGGCAAATGAAGAAGGTATTCGGTATAATCTGCAAGAACCTTATGGAAGCGGTTGGTTTTTGATTCGTTTAAGCTTACATGAGCCGTTGTTAGTATTGCAGATAGAAAATGACGAAAGCGGAAAGAACCAGCTAGTGTTAGAAAAACTAGCAAACTTATTCGGACATTTTTCTGATCTTGGATCATTACCAGCAGAATAAACCAAACTTCTTGAAAGGTAGTTGCTTGGACAACAAAAAAAGTGGTAAGGTTAAACCGAGTGCTGGTAAGGTGGCCAGCAAAAGGAGGAAAAAAATGGTAACGAATATGGTTATTTTTTTAACAGTATTGGTCTATGGGGTCAACTTTCTGGTATATATGTATCTTAAAATCAATCATATAAAAGATTATTTAGAAAAGATTGCTATTTATTTTGGAACGAATATGACCCTGTTGTTCACGAGTGGCATCTTTTTGTTTTTTGGAAAAATAGTAGAAGACGGTATTCTGGTATTTGAATAAGCAGAATTTTTGTAGAAAGCGCCTTACTTGTCATACACTATAACTATAGCAAGTAGCAAATGGTCAATCGAAAGGAGCAGTACAATGAAAAAAGCATACGAAACAGCAATGATCAACCATGGCGGGCGCAATGGAGAGGTCGAGGCACCCAATGGCTCGATGCATATGAAAATCACTCCTCCGGGAATCCATGCAGAAGGAACAAATCCAGAACAATTATTTGCAGCAGGTTATGCTTCTTGTTTCAATGGGGCGGTACAACATATGATCAAAGAAGCAGGAATGACTGCAGAGTCCACAGTAAAAGCACGTGTCTCTCTTTATAATTTAGATGATGGCGGCTATCAGATCGGTGTAGTATTAGAAGTGCATATCGATGGCATCAGCGAAGAAGAAGCCCAAAAAATTGCAGAAGATGCGCATGAATTCTGCCCTTACTCCAAAGCAACTAGAGGAAATATCGATGTAGAAGTAACGATTGTTTAGAAGAATAAAGGAAATCGAACCAGACTAAAAACGTGAAAGGATCGCTTTTTGTCTGGTTTTTTTGACAAACAAAGCAGATGATTTGGAAAATAGACGATTATCGGTTATCATATTTTTGTACCAATCGGTAGGTAAAGAAGAAGCGAGGGAAAAAGGATGGAAAAATATCAAAATATTGTGATCGGTTTTGGAAAAGGCGGTAAGACTTTAGCGAAGGCATTAGCTTCAAAAGGCGAATCGGTTTTAGTTGTTGAAAAGTCAACACGTATGTATGGCGGAACATGTATCAACATCGGCTGTATTCCTTCTAAATCATTGATTTTCAATGGAGAAAGAGGAATCGATTTTACAGAGGCTGTTGCTCGGAAAGAAAAATTGACGGGCATGCTTCGTGCCAAAAATTATCATATGATTAGCGATGAGGCGACTGGGACAGTGATGGACGGCACAGCACGTTTTCTTTCTAACCATCAAATCGAAGTAACGAATAATGGTGAAAAAGTGATTGTTGAAGGCGAACGGATTTTCATCAATACTGGTTCTGAACCAATCATTTTACCAATCAAAGGATTGAATACAAGTCGCTACTTGATTGATTCTACGCAAGCAATGGATCAGGAACAATTACCGGAAAAATTAGTGATCATTGGAGCTGGATATATTGGTCTGGAATTTGCATCAATGTTCAATGAATACGGATCTAAAGTTGTCGTTCTTGATGCCCATCCTGAATTTCTTCCACGTGAAGATGAAGACATTGCACAAATGATTTTAGAAGATTTGACGAATGCAGGAATCGAGTTCCACTTAGGTGTGACTGTTGATGAAGTAGCAGACCAAGAATCAACAGCTGCCGTTACCTTTACAGAAGATGGTCAAAAAGTAACGATTGAAGCATCTAAAGTTTTAGCAGCAACTGGCCGAAAAGCTAATACAGCTTCTCTTGGATTAGAAAATACAGATGTTAAACTGACCGATCGCGGAGCAATCGCTGTAGATGAATACCTTCGTACAGATGCGGAAAACATTTGGGCGATTGGAGACGTCAAAGGCGGACTGCAGTTCACTTATATCTCTTTAGATGATTATCGAATTATCATGGATCAGTTGAAAGGCGAAAATACACGAACAACGAATAACCGGAAAGCTGTGCCTTACAGTGTATTTATCACTCCGACTTTATCTAATGTAGGATTAACAGAAAAACAAGCCAAAGCACAAGGCGTCAATTACAAATTATTCAAGTATATGACAAGCGGTGTTCCTAAAGCACAAGTATTAGAAGATCCTAAAGGGGTATTCAAAGTTTTAGTTGATCCTGAAACTGACTTGATTCTAGGCGCAAGTATCTATGCGGAAGATTCTCATGAAGTCATCAACTTGATTTCGCTAGCTATGAATGGAAAACTTCCTTATACGTTATTGAGAGATCAAATCTATTCTCATCCAACAATGAGTGAAGCTCTAAATGATGTATTAAAATAAATAACGAATGGAGAATTTAGCATGTTCAACAACAAAAATACAGCAGTAGTTCTAACTGACCCGCAAGTCGAGTTCTTGAAACCAGCAGGCGGTGGCTTTGGTTTGACAAAAGATATCTTAGAAAAATACAATACGATCGAAAATATGATCGAAATGGTGAAACAAGCAAAAGAAAAAGGATACAAACTCTTTATTTCTCCTCATTATTTTTATCCACATGACCATAAATGGCAATTTGGTGGTGCATGAGAACATATGATGCTTGAGCAGCAGATGTTTGCTAGAAAAAGTCAATATGAACCAGTGGAAGAAGGTTCAGGAGCCGATTTTATCGAAGAATTGAAACCATATTTGGATGAAAATACGATCATCAGCTCTCCTCATAAAATCTTTGGACCAGAAAGCAACGACTTAGCGCTTCAATTGAGAAAAAATGGAATCGACACAGTAATTCTCGGTGGAATGAACGGAAACTTGTGTAGCGATTCCCATATGCGTGAATTGGTAGAGAGTGGATTCAATGTTGTGGTAGCGACAGATGCAATTGGTGCTCCTGGCCAAGAAGCAATGGATGCAGCGTTGACGAACTTTGGTTTTATTGCAGATCAAGTGATGACAACAGAGGAAGTATTAGAGCAACTATCATAAGATAGGAACTGCTTTTGTCCTCGCAGTTCTTGAATCAATGAACATCTAGCTACAAGAGAACAGTTTTATAGTGAGGACTGTGTCAGATAATTTGGCATAGCCCTTTTTAAACGATTAGGAAGATAAAATGATGAATTTATTGTATAATATAGGACTATGAGAGATGAAAAAGGAGAATATCATTGAAAACAAAGGAAAAGATCTTGGAAGCGACCAAAGATCTTATTTATAAAAAAGGCTATCACGAAACGTCAATCCGGGATATTCTAGCAGCTTCTGATACGGGGAAAGGGCAATTTTATTATTACTTTTCTTCAAAAAAAGAAGTTTGTCTAGCGGTGATCCATGCGCATATGGACATGTGGCAGACAGAGTTGTTTGAAGACATCTTAAATGCTGGAAAACAGCCAGAAGAAGCACTAGAAGAAATGTTGGATTGGATTTTCGCTGATCATGAGGCACAAATCACTTATCATGGCTGTCCTGTGGGGAATTTGATTATTGAGTTGAGTACAGTGGATGAAGAATTCCGTCTATTGCTACTAGAATTAGTCAATCAATGGGTCAAGTATACGAAACAAAATATCTTGGCACTTTCTGAAGAAAAACTGTCCGATGCAGAGGCAGACCGTCAAGCCAAAGCGTTGATTGCTGAAATCCAGGGCAGTATCTTATTGTTGAAAGTCACACAAGATCTATCACTACTTAGACAGAATTTTCAATTGATCAAAGAAAGATTGTTAACTTCGCAAAAGGTTCTTTAATAATTAGAGGTTGTGACAGAAGTGGTCAGCTTCAAGAAATAAGAAGGAATTGACGAAAATTACTTCTCAAATTTTTGTGAAATTTCGGCTTATTTTTCGAAGAAGCTACTTCTGGAACACCGTTTACCCAGAGGTCGGGAACTTGCCGTTTCACTCTGAGTCACAAGGAGTAATTTCAAAAAACAGCTTCTCATATTTGATGGATATTGTGACTTGTGACCGAGGAGTTGGCAAGAGAAAAAAGTTTACTGGAGAGTTTGTCACAACTTTTTTAATTCTCCATTCATTGAAAGCGTTTTGTTGGTGTGAACTTCTTGTTGCAGTGTATGATAGATAAAAAGATGGGGGAGGTATTAGGATGTGTGGTCGTTATTTTTTTAATCTAGAGTCGGAGCTCCTTCAGAATTATTATCGAGAAGCCCAGAAGAAACAACCGGAACAGGCAGCAGAATTAGCAGCTGGAGAAATTTTTCCGTCAAATCTTGTTGTGACATTAAGAAAAAAGGAAGAAAACAATCTCACTCCGGAAATCATGAAGTGGGGATTTACCGGATTTAAAAAAGGACAATTGATGATCAATGCCCGAGCAGAGACAATAGAAGAAAAAAAGACCTTTCATCAACCATTTTTGCAAAATCGTTGTGTTTTCCCAATGAGCGGCTTTTATGAGTGGAATGAAGAAAAAGACAAATTTATGTTTTCAAATAAGGAAAAAATAGTGTATATTGGCGGCTTTTATCGTAGCCATCACGATGAAAAAACAGCAGAATCGATCATAATGACTACTGAACCTAATCGCACAGTTGCACCAATCCATGACCGAATGCCGCTTGTCTTGAATGAAGAACAAATCGAACCTTGGGTAACAGATATTTCTTTTGCGCGAAAAATCATTACTCAGCAGATGCCTGAATTAGTAATGGAGAAGGTATAACAGAATCGATTTTTCAAAGAAAGAGCGGCAAAAAACAAAAAAGACTTCAGCACAGATCCCAAAAACAAAGAGAACAGAAGAAATGCTCATAAGCTGCATATACTGCATCTATAGAGTCACATTCGACCTTATAGCTTCTATTTGTTTTTTACTCGTGCTGTGAGTCTTTTTTTTGTTTATACCTAACGATGTTTATCATTACGACTCTTTGAATTCTTGGAATCTAAAATTCAAACTTAACGACTGGTTGGCAGTTGTATATTCCCTGAATTTATAGATAAGAGGTTGCCATTTATCCACATTGATATGAGTTGGATCATGTAAAATCCCTTCTTCTCATCCTTAGTCGTCATCAGCACGACGGGAAATCCGTAATAGAAACTTTTTTCCATTTTTTTAAACATAATCCTCACCTCTGAATATAGTATACTAAGCTTATTCCTCGATGCTCATCGATGTGTGAAAGGATAGAAAAAATGGCTGGATTTCCTGATCTTCAGCAAACGACTAAACTCTTAGCAGATCATTCGCGACTTGAGATCCTTACTTTATTGATGGATGGAAGGTTCCATACTGTACATGAACTAGCAAAGAAAGCAAAAATAAAAGATCACACGGCATCTTATCGTATAAAAAAACTTCATTCTCTTGATTGGGTGATGTCTTATAAACAGGGAGGAAATGTCTATTATCGATTATCATTTCTGGAAATCGCTGATTTGTTAGAAAATCTTATGGTAGTTAGTCCGGTTAAATCGATCAAATCATTTAATGAAAACAAAGAATATAGTGAATTAAAAGCAGGAAGATCTTGTTATCGGCATTTAGCCGGTGTGATAGGTGTAGTTTTTTTCAACTTTCTCCTTCACAACTGTCACTTTTCTTTTTAAATGGCAAAAATTTCAATCTTTAAATGGCGAAAAACAAAGAGCGTGAAACCCTATCCTTATCTCACGCTCTTTGCCTATTTTCTAACAAATCAAGTATTTCTTGAGGAGAATCAATAATTATATCTACACTTTGAAATGATTCAATGTTTTTAGCACCCCATTTAGCTAAACCAAAAGTGACTCCACAAGATTTCGCACTTTGCATGTCATATAATGAATCACCAATGTAAATCGTCTCTTCTTTTTTTATGCCCAATTCATCAATTGCCTTTTGTATGGGGTCCGGAAAAGGTTTATGCAACTTAGTATCTGAAGCTGTAATTTGTATATCAAAATACTGATTTAAATTAAATCGATCAAACTCATTTTTCATTTCTTCTTTTGTTTTAGATGTGACAAGTCCTAATTGAATCCCTTTTACATGCAATGTCTGTAATGTTTCTTCTATATGCGGAAAAACTTGAGCATTGTCTGCTAATAAAAGTACGTTTTCACCCCATTTTGATAAGAGAGTTTCCTCTTCTTCTTCAGTATTTACAAACTTTTTAATAGCTTCTCTTCCAGGAATACCTAAAATATAATGTAATTCTTTAATCGGGATTTCCTTCTCTAATTCTTCACGCAATGTTTTTTGCAGAGAATGTGTCATAACATATTCTGTATCAATAATCGTTCCATCAACATCAAATAATATCGTTTTAATCATAGCTATTCTCCTTTGTGTAGATGATTTTGCTCTTTCCTATTCTAACGGCTAATTCTTCAGGAATTTTTTTATCGGTTATCAAATAATCAATTTCTTCAAACGAGTAGACAAGGTAATTATGTGATAAATTGATTTTTGTATGATCACATAGTAATACGATTTTGTTACTTTTCTCTCTAACTACCTGTTTCATTGCGATGTCTTCTTCATGGGCATAATAGATTCCCTGATTATTTATACCCGCACAACTTAAGAAAGAAATATCAAACCGATACTTAGTTAATTCCCAGATTGGGTATCCACCAGTAACTGAACGGCTTTCTTTATTTAATGTTCCTCCAAGAATCGTAGTAGGGATTGAAGTGGTCTTTAAGAATTGATCGGCAATGTCAATCGAGTTTGTCACAGCCAAGTTTATGTTTCTATTCGCTAAATATTGAGGCAAAAGTGAGATTGTGGTCGACACATCTAAATATACGGTTTGCTTTTCAAGTAATAGTTTACTTGCTTCTTTAGCAATTTGCTTTTTCACTTGAAGTTCTTGATCTGTTCTTCCTAAATATCCATCTATTTTATTAAACGAATTTGCTAAACTGATACCTCCGTAAGTTCTAATCACAAGGTTGTTATCCGCTAGTTTTATTGTATCTCTTCTAGCCGTGTCTCTAGAAGCACCTGTAAGTTGCATAATGTCTTGTAAAGTTAACGATTGTTCTTTTTTTAGTCTTTCCATTATTATCAGCAATCTTTTTTGTTGATTCACCTATTGAACTCCCATCAAAAATAAGTAATTTTAAGTATATAAATATAATAGCTTAAAACAACTTAAATGTACACTAGTATGAAGTGTACATAAAATCAGCTTTTTTTCATTAGAAATAAGTTCCTATTAAGTAACATATAGATTTAGGTATTTATCAGCATAAATTGCATTAGGCGTTTTTTTGACTAATTTACTTTTAGATGATACTATAATCCCACATCGTGACCGATCGGTCACGATGTGGGATATTATAGAAAGTAGGTATGAAATGTCAGAAACGATTATGACGAATTATGAACAGTGGCTAAATATGGCTGAAATGCCAGAGAATAAGCGAAAAATATTAGAAGCTACTATTAGACTTTATTCAAAACAAGGAATATCCAACACTTCAACCAGTCAAATCGCGAAAGAAGCCGGTTTTTCAAAAGCGCTAATTTTTAAGTTTTTTACAAATAAGCATGATTTAACGATGAATTTACTTACACCTATTTTAGATCATATATTACCTGCTTTTACTTCCGATTTTTTTGAAGATCTTGAAAAAAAAGCAGAAGTAAAAGAGATTATTCATTACATCGTTTTTAATCGTTATCAATTTCTAATGGAAAATAAAGAGATTGTCTTAATTTTCTTGTCCGAAATACTAATAAACGAAGAGTTACAACAAGATTTTTTCTCATATATTGATTCCAATAATAAGAATAATTGGACAAGAGAACATTCCCTTTTTTCGAAAATAGATGAAAAAATCACGTTAACGAGCTTGTTCTCAGCGATTGCCAGTCAGATTCTTATGTTGTTTGTTCAATGTCTGATTTTTAATAAAAAAATGACTGAACAGCAACAAAATCAACGTTTAGAAGAAATTGTAGACTTAATTTACAATGGAGTTAAAAATAGAAAGGAATAAAAATAATGTATCTTGCAATAAAAGAAATTTTACACAATAAACTTCGTTACAGCCTTGTCCTAGTTACAGTTTTCCTTATATCGTTTATGGTCTTCTTTATGACAAGCCTAGCAATTGGTTTAGTTCGAGATAACCGAACCGCAGCGGATAACTGGGATTCAACAGGAGTAGTACTCTCAAAATATGCAAATAAGAATCTAACAGCCTCCTTTATTACTGAAGATAACTATAAAGATAAGTTGTCAGATGACGCGGTCCCCCTAGGATATATGTTTGCTGTAACAAATCTAAAAAATGATGATACGACAGTGAATATCTCAATTTTTGCTCAAAATTGGAACAGTTTTATTGCCCCTAAACTTATTGAAGGTCATTATCCTGAAAGTAAGAATGAAGTTATCATTGATCAATCGATGGAAAATTATAATATTAAAATGGGCGATCAGATACAGTTAAATGGAAGTACTGACGAATATAAAGTCGTCGGTATAACGAATGACAGTAAATTTTTTACCGTGCCGGTCATTTATACTGATTTGTCTACCTACTGGAAGTTACAGCATACGGATAAAACAACCAAAACCATTTCAGCAATTGTTCTAAACAATGATGTTGATGTCTCTGGGGAGGGCTTAGTACAAGTAACCGAACAAGATATGATCAGTAATATTCCTGGCTACACACCGGAAGTAAATGTGTTTATGGGAATGATTATAGCTCTGGTAGTTATTACTTGTTTAGTAGTCGGTATTTTCATTTACATTATCATGATTCAAAAACTAGGGCTTTATGGCATTATGCGTGCACAAGGTATTCAATCCAAAACAATTATCTGGTCTCTATTTTGTCAAATATTCGTTTTATCAGGTATGGGTGTTTTAATGGCACTTATTGGCGTATGGGCAGTAAAATTTGTTTTACCGGCAACCCTTTTCTTTTATCCTAGCTGGCTAGCCTATTCACTTCTAGGTTTAGCAATCATTATAATGGCTCTTTTGGGAGGGCTAATCTCGTTGCCTAAGATTTTGAAAATTGATCCTATAGAAGCGATTGGAGAATAAACAATGAATTTAGTAGAAATGAAGAATGTCACCAAGACATATGGAAGTGGACATACATTAACACAAGCTCTATTCCCTACCAATTTTGAATTAAAGGAAGGAGAGTTTACTGCTATTGTTGGTCCTTCAGGATCAGGAAAAACAACTTTCTTGACGACACTAGGAAATTTGCAAACACCAACTAGTGGTCAAATAATTATAAAAAATAAAGAAACAACACAAATGACTGAAAAAGAAAAAACAACTTTGCGTTTTAAGGAATTTGGCTTTATCTTACAAGCATCGAATTTGATTCCATTTTTGAATGTTCAAGAACAGTTAGATTTAATAGATCGTTTAGACAAGCCAAATTCAAAAAAAATGAATCGTGAAGAACTATTAGATCTGCTGGATCTAAACAAGGTATTACGATCTTATCCGAAAGATTTATCCGGTGGAGAGCGACAAAGAGCAGCAATTGCTCGCGCATTATATAATAACCCAAGCATCATATTAGCTGATGAACCCACAGCTAGCCTTGATACAGAACGTGCGCATCAAGTTGTTGATCTACTTGCACGAATTGCTCACGAGTATAATCGAGGTGTGGTTATGATAACCCATGACATGCGTTTACTTGATAAAGTCGACCAAGTTTACACCATGCAAGATGGGAAACTGTCACGTGGAAATGCTTTACAATATAATTGATAATAACGTATGATATTCACATAAAAGTAAAATCCCCTCAATGATGCGTTGATAAGATATAAAACTCCCTAACTACTATATAGGGAGTTTTTATTTGTATATAAGTGCATCTTTTTGTCTTCAGGAAGAAAAAAAGTAATCCCAAAATTGTCGTAGGATTTCCTAGTAAAATAGCAGCAGTGAAGAATAAGTAAAACCTATCCTATATTTATTTGCTTTATATTCATTATTTTGTTTCTATACTGAATGAAGCTCATAAATAGAGTGGACAGAAAATCAGGCGTTTCTGAACAGTCTATTTTTTTATCTTATTTCTATAATTTTGATTCTATTATGTGTTCATAAACCCATATCAAAATCTATGTTCATTTATACCATCGGTATAAAGTTATGTTACAATAAAATTAATGAGGGAGTGATTTTTTTGAAAATAGGATACGCCCGGGTATCTACTGGTTTACAAAATTTGGATTTACAAGAAGACAGCCTAAATAAATTTGGTTGTGAAAAAATTTTTACCGATCATATGAGTGGGGCAAAAAGTAATCGACCAGGATTAGAAATGGCGATTGATTTTGTTCGCTCTGGCGATACACTTGTCGTTTGGCGATTGGATCGATTAGGACGGAATATGGAAGATTTGATTTCAATTGTCAATCGATTGAATGAACGCGGCGTAAGTTTTCATAGTCTTCAGGAAAATATTACAATGGATAAATCTAGTTCGACTGGTCAGCTAATGTTTCATTTGTTTGCAGCATTCGCAGAATTTGAACGCAACCTGATTTTAGAAAGATCCGCAGCAGGACGAGCAGCAGCTCGAGCAAGAGGGCGATTTGGAGGACGTCCTGAAAAATTAAAAGCACAAGACTTAGAATTATTAAAGACTCTAGTTGATAGTGGAACACCTATTAAAACTATTGCCGAACGTTGGAATGTTTCTCGAACAACGATTTATCGTTATTTAGATAAAATGGAGGGAAAAGATGGAAAAACAAACGCTCACTAGTTTTTCAGAACAGCAAAGAATAGATGCGATGAAAAAATATAAAATTATTGAGCCTTATCTTAATAAACAAAAAACGATAAAAGAAATAGCTATTAAAAATAAAGTACCTACTCGTACACTCTATCGCTGGGTACAAAAATATGAACATGATGGTCTAGTTGGTTTAATTAGGAAGATACGAACTGATTTTGAGCAAATTAGGGTTTCAGAAGAAGTTAGACAAAAAATAGAAGAATTGGTATTGAGACACAAAAAAATAAGTACAAAGACATTATCTCGAAAAATTGTTTCCTATTGTAAAGAGAACAAATTGCCTATCATCATGCTGATGATATTGGAAAAAATGCAACAGATGAAATATTAAGTATAAATAAAGTTTTTTATACTGCACCAACTGAAAAGATGTCTCGTGTCAGTTCTGATATTAACACAATAACTAGTAGAATAGGTCTGACTAAAGCAATGCATATGGTACTAAAATACAATCAAGAAGATCCTTCTGTTCCTAAAACCTATGAAGCAATTGATTTAATTATTGTCGATGAAATTGATCGTTTAAAGCTTCAGCATTTAGAACAGCTAAGAGATATTTATGATAGAAATGATCTGGCAATGGTTCTTAACGGTATGCCTGGTATTGAAAAAAGGTTGTCTCGTTATCCGCAACTTTACTCTCGCATAGGATTTGCTCATGAATTTGATAACCTTAGTAAGGATGAAACACATCATATTTTGAAATACAAGTGGTCAGACTTA
Source organism: Enterococcus sp. 10F3_DIV0382 (assembly GCF_002140245.1). Lineage (NCBI taxonomy): Bacteria > Bacillati > Bacillota > Bacilli > Lactobacillales > Enterococcaceae > Enterococcus > Enterococcus sp. 10F3_DIV0382. Next base: position 797,061 of record NZ_NGMF01000001.1, read on the forward strand.
GGAATTGATATTAAGTTAGAAGATTTTTCTGATTATGAGGCTATCACAACTATCATTAAAATTACAAAAGGAAATTTTAGGCTTATTCATCGTTTATTTGCATAGATTGATCGTATTTTAAGAATCAATCAAATAGATAAGATTACTGTAGAAGTTGTCGAAGCAGCAAGAGATAGTTTAGTGATAGGTATATAAAAAGCTACCAAAAATTGGTAGCTTTTGTCATTTAATACTAAAAATTTTTGCCATTTAAATAGAAAAGTGACATTCACAACAACTATCTTGTGATGGAAAACCATCATGTGGAACTTACAGAAGAAGGCGTTTGTTATTTCAAAGACTTAGGAATAGATATTGACGCACTGAAAAAACAATCTGGAGCACTTGTGAAACCTTGCTTAGATTGGACAGAACGAACATTTCATTTAGGAGGAAATCTCGGGAACGCGTTTTTCCGATGGTGTAAAGAGAAAGAATATATCACATTGAATCCAGAAAACAGAGGTGTTCGCTTAACTGCTGAAGGAAATTTATTTTTCAAGAAATTTAAAGCGAGCCAATAGGAAAGTCGTTTCTAATACAATAAAAAGGTTGTGACAAAAATCTTGTCACAACCTTTTTTCTTATTTCTTGAATGGAGGTGTCCCATACATTTTTGGTGTTACTGGTTCTAATTTTGGTGCAGCGCCTTCGATCTTAGGTTCTTTCAACCATTGATATTCGCCTTCTCCGTCCAGTGCTTTGCCACTAGCCCAAGAACCTTCACTACTTTGGTCTCCCTCTGAGAAGTTATAGAAGTCATAAGCAATGTCTTTTCGTTCTTTGTCACGTGGGAAAGTACTTGGGACTAAGATCGAACCTTCTTTTTCTTCTAATTCTTTCACTGCACATTCCCATAGATTTTGATGATAACTATCTCTTGCAAGGAGAACAGACAGCATATCTTTTACGCCACGATCATCAATCATTTCGTAAATACGTGCTACTTGAAGTCTTCCTTGTGATTCGGCATTTAAATTAGCTCTAAAATCTGCTAACAAGTTGCCACTCGCAATGATATAGGCACCGCTCCATGGATTGCCCACGCTGTCAGCAGGACGAGGTCCTAAGCCAGCTACGATCGCGTGCTGTGGATTCATTCCAGAGATAATGGCACCAATTGTTGGATCTTTTTGCATTGCTGCTTCTTGATCTTCAACAGGCGCACCCTCTAATAAACGAGCAACCATTGTCGCCAACATTTCCACGTGGCCGATTTCTTCTGTTGCAATGTCCATCAGCATATCTTTATATTTTTCTTCTCCTCGGCAGCTCCAACCTTGGAACAGGTACTGCATAGCTACACTCATCTCGCCATATTGGCCGCCGATCAGCTCCTGCAGATATTTCGCGATTAATGGATTCGGACGATCTGGTTTTGCCTCAAACTGCAATTCTTTCTGGTGTCTAAACATCAAAATTCCTCCTAATCTTTTTTTAATACATTCTCATTCTGCTATGAAAAATTAAAAAATTCAAAGAAAACGCTCGCGAATTATATAAAGTGTTGGTATCATTAATAATTTTTCGATGATCATACCTTATAAATTGTTATTTTCAGAACAAAATGATATCGTTATATTAAAACCGATATCGGTTACATTAAAATTTGGAGGTAAAATATGAAAAAAATATTGTTTACAGGATTGTTGGCAAGTTCAGCATTGTTTTTATTAGGAGGATGCGGATCAAGTAATACAAGCGATGCCAGCTCAAGTGCAGCAAATTCTTCTGAAAAAACAAGTGATGGAAGAAAAAATATTGATTTCTGGTCCTTTTGGGGGTCGGGCGCACGAAAAGAAGCCATCGAAGAAATCATTGAGGATTTCAACCAATCACAAGACGAGATCCATGTAAATTATAAGTATCAGCCATGGGGGGATATTTGGACCAAATCTTTATCTGCAATAACGGCTGGAAATGCACCTGATGTTATTGTACAGGACATAAATTCCGTTGCGCAAAGAGCAGAAGCACAGCAAGCAACCAATCTCTCTGAGTATGTAGATAAAGACACTTCTAAGGATTTTTATCCGCAGCTTTGGGATACAGTAGAATATAAAGGTGATCCTTATGCCATCCCATTCAATACAGATACACAAGTCATTTTTTATAATAAAAAGTTATTTAAAGAAGCTGGAATCAGCGAACAAGATCTACCGACAACTTGGGATGAATTAGAAGAAACAGCACGTAAACTAGATAAAAAAGAAGGAAAAGAGTTTACGCGTATCGGTTTTTATCCATTATGGAATTTAGGCGCGGATGTATGGGCGCTAAACGCAGACAACGGGACTAGTTGGTTTGATAAGGACGAAAAAGTCAAGATTGATACTAAAAACAAAGTGGAAGCCTTGGAATGGATTCAAGACTGGCAGGATTATTATGGAAAAAATACAATCAACAAATTAGAAGCAGAATTTGGTTCTGGTGTGTCTGATCCATTTATTTCTGGATTAGTAGCCATGCGCGCCCAAAACATCAATTATTACTCTAGCTTGATGGAAAACGCACCGGATGATTTTGATTTTGGCGTGATGCAGCTTCCAGAAAAAGAGGAAGGTTCAGGTCATTGGTCATGGGGTGGCGGATTCGTCTTGGAAGTACCATACGGAGCAAAAGATCCTGAAGCCTCTTATGAATTCATCAAATATCTTTCTTCTCCAGAAGTACAAGAAAAATTCGGCGAAAAAAGTTTTGACATCATGGCAAGCAAGACAGCCAACGAGAATTTAGTGAATAATGACAACCTAACGGACAAAGGGAAAATGATCTATCAAATGGCGGACGAAAACTTTAAAAATACGGTGATCACACCAGTTCCTTTAGATGCACCGGATTATACGACATTAGTGAATGAACAGATCGACCAGATTCTTTTAGGAACAAAATCAGCAAAAGAAGGATTGGCAGATGCACAAAAAGCAGTAGAGAACTTAGTCAAGCAAAATCAATAATCCGTTTTTGACTGTCTAGGTAAAGAGGAGGCAAGAAAATTTGAAGCGTTTATCTATCCGAAAGAAAAAAGAAGCAAGATGGGCCTATTTATTTATCTCGCCTTTTATTATCGGTTTTTTAATCTTTATGCTAGGGCCTATGCTTTTTTCAGTTATTGGTAGTTTCACCGATTATAATTTGACATCCAAGATGAATTTCATTGGTCTAGCAAATTTCAAAAGAATGTTCGTTCATGACGATTTATTTTGGAAATCGTTATACAACACCGTTTATTTCGTCATCTTCAATGTACCGCTGACGACGATTTTCAGTGTGTTTTTAGCCACAGTACTCAATCAAAAAATCAAAGGAATCAGTGTATTCCGTACAGTTTTCTATTTACCGGCAGTCTTATCAGGAGTAGCAGTCTACATCTTATGGATGCAGCTGCTTTCTCCATCTGCAGGATTGATCAACACATTTCTGGGCTGGTTCCACATCCCTGGACCAGCTTGGTTGTTTGATCCACAATGGACGAAACCAGCGTTGATTTTGATGAAAATATGGAGCTCTGGAGGAGCAATGCTACTTTACTTAGCTACATTACAAAATGTTCCTAGATCTTTATATGAATCAGCAGAAATCGATGGAGCAGGCGTTTGGGGAAAGTTCAAAAGTATTACTTTGCCATTAATCACTCCTATTATTTTTTACGATGTGATCACCTCTACGATCGGTTCTTTCCAAATTTTTCAAGAAGCTTATGTCATGACGAAAAATGGAACAGGTGGACCTGCAAATTCCTTGCTTTTTTATAATCTGCATATGTGGAACAAGGCGTTCGTCGCTTTTGATATGGGGTATGCGATGGCTATGTCGATGATCCTATTTCTGATCGTTTTGGTTCTGACTTTTGTCAATTTGAAGCTTGCACCTAAATGGGTCTATTATTCTGGAGGTGACGGCAAATGATGGATTATTTTAAAAAGACCAGTGTGAATCGGCAATCAAAAAAAATGCTAAGCTATGTGCTTATGACGGTAATAGGAATTATTTTGCTCATTCCATTGCTTTGGATGGTATTTACTTCATTGAAACCAATGGAAGAAATCGTTCGTTATCCTCCGACCTTTTTCCCAGAAAAAATCGTATGGGAAAACTATCTGGATACGATTGCCGCATTTCCTTTTTGGCGCTATGCAAGAAATACATTATTCATCACTGTGCTAGTAGTGATTGGTAATGTCCTTTCGAATTCTTTTATTGCTTATGGATTTGCGAAGCTTGATTTTCCTGGGAAAAAGCTGATGTTTGCTTTGGTTCTTTCTACGATGATGATCCCAGGGTTTGTAACGATGATTCCTCAATATGTATTATTCTCCAAGATCGGCTGGGTAGGTACTTATTTGCCCCTGATCGTTCCATCGTTCTTCGGCAATGCGTTCAATATATTTCTGATGCGTCAATTTTACTTATCGATCAATAATGAATTGATCGAAGCTGCTGAAATCGACGGAGCGAATCATTTGTATATTTGGAGTCATTTGATGCTTCCATTGACGAAACCTGCTTTGATCACGATTGCAATCAATTCCTTCAATGCGGCTTGGAATGATTTCTTAGGTCCTCTTTTATATATCCAAGATCAAGAAAAATACACGTTGCAGATTGGCTTGCAAGTTTTTCAGAACCAAGCGACGACACAATGGAATTATCTGATGGCAGGAGCAACACTTGTCTTGATCCCGACGATCTTGCTGTTCTTTTTTGCACAACGTTATTTCATTGAAGGAATGGATTTGACAGGAGGATCAAAAGGATGATGAATCGGTCGATTGGTAAAAGAGCCAATGATTATTTCTTAGAAATCATTGAATGGATACCACGTCTTATCCAGTTACAGCTACTGTGGTTCCTGTGCGTCTTGCCTGTTTTCACATTGGGATCTGCAAGTCGAACAGTTCTGTATATGATTTATTATTACAAAAAAAATAAAGAGAAAAAGCTCAGCTCATTATACTGGAAGAAGTTCCGTGAGAATATTTCTCTTTATGGAAAGCAAGATAGTTTAGCAAGTAGTTATTTTTTTCTTTTATTCATCGATTATCGGATTTTCCATTATTGGGGTGGGAGAATTGGCTATACATTGATGTATACTACGTTGTTTTTGCTTCTATTAAGTGCGGTTCTTTTTAGTTACAAAATCTTGCTTCAACTGGAAAATCAAAAAGAAGTCTCTTGGATTGCAGCATTTTTCTTGTTTTTTAATGATTTTAAAAGTGCACTTTTTTATTTAGCAGGCACGTCGATACTTCTGATTGTATTATGGTTTGCAGGACCAATCTACCTTGCTTTATTAGGTTTTAGCTTCTTGTTTTATTTTCAAGTCCTGCTTTTTATCCATCGTACGCAAGAAAAGGGTCTTAAAAAGGAGGAATAACATGCTGCGTTTGATTGCTAAAATCGATGATCGTATTATCAATAAGTTCGCTAAGCAACGAGAAACGGACAATAGGAAAATCAATTTCTTGAAATTTATCAGTAATATCTCTAATGGCGGTTTTATTTGGCTGCTCCTTGCTACGGTTTTAGTTTTGGTACCTGATACAAGAGAATATGGTCTAGCTATTCTTATAGGCAGTCTAATCTATTTTTTTGTTGGTCTACTTCTCATTAAAAAAACGACAAGGCGGAAACGACCCTATGAAAAAAATCGTCGGCTTATCCTTTACACAAGCAAACCGAAGACTTCTTCTTTTCCTTCAGGGCATACGGCACTTGCTTTTTTATCTGTAGCAGCGTTGTTCGAGTTAAGTCGTATTGCAGGAATATTAGCTTTTCTATTTGCTTGTTTGATCGCTTATTCAAGAATTTTTTTACTTTTACATTATCCTACTGATGTTTTAGGAGGAGCTATTTTAGGAAGTGTTATCGGCATCTTGTGTGCTGCCGTTATCTGAATCAATTGTATGAATAAAGCATGAGTGCGTAAATACGCATTTGTGCTTTATTTTTTTGTTTTTCAGGGAAACAGTCGGGGATTATTTACCTGTCTTAATAACTTAAGTTCTGTTAAATGAGAACGTTATAAAATTTTATAATCTAATTTTAATAATAAATGTTGTATAATTGGTGTTTTTTAACTAAAATGGATATTATTTGATTTAAAGTTAAAATTAAATTAGATTATAATTAGATAGACGTTGTTTTTGGTGTTTGTTGTGAAAGAAGACACATGTTTTAGAAAGGAGTATAAGAATGTGAAAGGGATAAAATTGAAGCTTTTGCAGTTAGCAGCTGTCAGTCTGCTATTTGGACCGTATTTCCAGTCTGTCTATCATATGACAGCATTGGATGTAGCTGCTGAGTCAACAGAAGTGAAGGAGGATGAGGTATTTCTAGATGAGGATTATGCAAAAATCGAAGGGAGGTATATCGAAAAAGAAGAAACGTTTGAATGGCATCTGGCTTTTGAAAAGAAAGAGAGTGCGAACGAAGGTAGAATACGTTTAGCAATCGATACAGCTGCTACCGGTATTGGTACCGTAAAAAACGTTCGGGGAACAGGTCTCTCCTCTTACGATGAAGATGGAGAAGACTTAAAAGTCGAGACAATCGATGGTCAAGAATGGTATGTCGGAAAATTTTATTCAAAAGAAGCTGAGACCGGCACATTGGTTTTTGAAACAGAAAAGATTCCAGATGTGAATGAAGGGGAACTACCTCTTCAAGTGGTGGTCGATGAAAGAATAGCTAATCAAGAATTACAAGAAAATGAAACAGATACAGAGGATTCCGCTGAAAATCAACGTAGCGAAGAAAATGAAACGGAAGAGCTGGACACACCAATCGTGCCCAGCGGTCAAGCACTCCAACGCATTCAACGCCGGTTATTCAACGGTATTTTAGAACGTCTTGGACCAACAGCTACGCAAGATCCATATGAATATATCTATCCTAGCGGAATAGCTGAAAACGATCAGCACCGCTATCCACGATTTACAACGAATGACTATACAAAAGTATTAGGAAATTGGTCACAAAGCAATGAACGCTATCAGGGAGAAAAAGGCTCACCATATGATGGAGAGAACTTGATCGATGATAGTGATTACACAATCGGGGGAGCGAACTGGCGAAATTATGACTATGCGGCTGATAATGGATCAACTGCAGGTGAAGAAGATGTAAATGTTCCGGCTCAAACCGTTCAGCTTTGGGGAGATGAACGGAATTTTGAAAACAGTTACTTGGATTATAACGGAGCGTATATCAAAAAATGGGTAGAACCTGTTCTATCAAACAACCCAACATCTGATCTACATCCTGAAGATGCAACGACACTTTATAACGTTTATCTAGATGTGATCGGAAGTGAGAAACAAGAAATCAGCCCGATCGATATCGTTTTTGTTCTAGATAAATCAGCCAGTATGAATGAGGGGACACTAGAAGGCGGAGGTCAGAGTAAAAATGCGGCACTGATAGAAGCAGTAAATGAAATTAGTGAAAATCTGCTATCCGACCCAAATATGGATATTCGGATCGGTATGGTGAATTTTTATCATAATAGTACAGTCATCAATAACCAGGAACAAATCAGTTCGGACATCTTTCCGTTGACAAATGACATCAATCGTTTAACGGGAAGTGAGAATACAGCACTAAATCGTACACCCATCGGAGGAACGCCGCTTACACTAGGACTTAAAAATGGCTATGAAACATTGTACGCGGATAATGGCGGAGAAAATAGAAATCCCGAAAAGATCCTGATCGTCGTAGGAGACGGAACACCCACCTTCAGTTATGCTCCAATTGAAAGAAGTAACAGACCAGATTTTACCAACTGGGCAGTTATGAATAATATGATCGCTCGAGATACAGGCGATTTATTTAAAAACTTTGAAACATATTCTGGAAATACATCAGGGGCAGGTTTTAGTTATCCTGTTGTCTATCCTTCAGAATTTAATCGTCCAGAAGATACGTGGGATTATAATTATCGTTACGGAGAAGTAAAAGAAGGTGATGATAAAGCGTTTCACTGGGTTGGTACTGGTGCTGCTAGCAATGGTACTACAGGAGAACCGGATACCCAAGAAAAATCATCTGCCATCAATACTGTTGCATATCATCATTGGCTGAAAAACAAGTACCAAGAGAACCCACCAAGTATTTTCTCCATTGGGTTAGGCATTGACGGAAGTGTTGCCGGCAGACAGCGGCTCGATGCAATTGGACGAAATGTATTAAAAAACATTGCTGATTTAAACGATGATGGCACAACACCGCGTTATTACGATGCGAACAACAAGAATGACATCATTACAGCCTTGGAGGACATCTCCTCTACTTTCAAGAAAACGATCCAACAAGCCACACTTTATGATGAAACTGGATTTAATGTTTCACCGTTTGGAGCTGGCAGATCGGCGGATATTCAGTTTTACCATCTAGATCCAGGAGAAAATGGCATGAAGTACCAAGAACCAGAAATATGGGATGTCACACGTCATGGGCAAGCACCGCCAGAAGTAGTGGCGACACCGACAACGTATGTCGGACGAGAAAATCAAGCCTATAAATTTTCTCCGATTTCTTTAGGTGAAGGGGAAATGGTCAGGATCAAGTATCAAGTAAAACTGGATGCAGGTGCACAAGACGGGAATTTCTATGCTGTAAATAATCAGGCATATATCCAAAATCTGGAAGATTATGATAACGATATCACATCTGGTCGAATGTATTTCCCAACGTCCTCTATTCGTTATGAACACAAAGACCGTAATTTGCAAGTTAGCAAAACAGGGCAAAATGGGGAACCTTTAGCAGGAGTCGAATTTGCTCTATATGATCAGGACCCGGATAGCGGGGATGTGGAACCGATTGAAACGAGAACAACTACCAACGATGGACTCGCAATCTTTGAAACGAAGATCCCTGTGCTGGGGGATGAAACAGGTGCTGTCAGTGATATTTTCTGGATCAGAGAGATCGCTGGACCGCCACGTTATCAGTTAGTGGATGAGACGTATCAATTCCAAATCAAAAAATATAGTTCCAGCGGAGATACAGCGCTTGGTCACTATGAGTTGGTAGCAGCAAATACTTCAGGAGTAAGAGTTGGTGGAGAAGAAGGTAGCGATCCTGATTCTTATTATGAAGGCGAATACCACAAACTTTCAATTGTTCAAAATGTCAATGAGGACGAAACGGATTATGAAGACTTGTATGTCAAACTGGAAATGCGGAATGAATTCAAGCCAGTCCACATGAACATCAATAAATTCATTGAAGGAAGCACTACGCCAATCAATGGGGCAGAGTTTGAACTTTATCAAACCGATGGAAGCGGACTTGAAATTGGAACGCCGGTAGCTAAAGGAATCTCTGGTGCAAATGAAGCAGACGAAGAGAAAGGAATGCTCACCTTCTATTCAGTAAATGAAAATGGAGAATATTTGCTCGTGGAGGGTGAGAAAGTCATTCATCCTATTGGAGAACCAGATTCATTTATTCATACGGACAGTGAAGAAAATGCCAACTATGCAGAATACAAAATCGTTGAAAGTCAAAGCCCAGAAGGTTTCAAAGAACCTAGCGAAAACGACACATGGATCTTGCGACTTTACGACAATGAAACAGGCATCATCCAGCTTAGACGAACAGGTGAAGCAAATTGGCAATATCTTACCCATTCAACAGACGAAGAGGGCCGATTATGGGTGGCATTCACTGCTTACAATACGTTTGATTACCGGGAGATCCGGGTTAGAAAATTAGATCATGAAGGTAATCCTTTAGATGGTGCAGGTTTTGACATTAGGAAAATAGGAGATTCTTCCTTCCCGCTGTATCGAGCATACACAGGCAACCCATTAGAACCAGAAGAAACGAAACGTTTGTCTGGAATCGGTTACTTCTATCTTTATACGATCGGTGTAGAGAAGTACGTCGATTTAGAATACAGTCAACCACTCCGTTTGTCTATCGGTGAATATGAAGTTTCGGAATCTGTTGCACCAAATGGGTATCAATTGTCTGATCAAGTATTCCAGTTTGCACTGAATGAAGAAGGGAAATTTGTCATTGGAGAGACAGTCATCGAAGACGAAACTGATCCGTTACCGGAGGGTTATGACATCATCGATGGTGTATTACAAGTAACCTTAGAAGATGAACTAGCACCAATCGATCTGGAACTTTTGAAAGTTGACAGTATGAGTAGTCGACGTCTTGAAGGCGCAGAATTTTCAATTGAGAAACAAAATAGTGCAGGAGACTATGAACTCATCGACGGAGGCTTGGCACCAGATCCAAACGATTCTTCCCTATTCAATGCTTTGGATTTGACGGAAGGATTCTATCGGATCAAGGAAGTGAAGTCGCCGGACGGCTACAGGAAACTTCCAGGCTACTTTATTTTAGAAATTAGTTATCGAGAAGAACCAGAAGTGGAAAATGATCGGGTCGTTCCAGGAAAAGAAGCCGGGACACTAAAAGTTGAGATTTCTTATTATCCAAACGAAGAAGCAGAGACTCCTGATCTGCAGCAAGAATTAGAGTATGAACTTTTGGATACGAACCGAATCAGGCTACAGCTTAGTGTCGGGAATGATCCTGAAAATCCATTGCCTGCTACAGGGGGATCTGGACGATTATTCTATATCCTGATTGCTGCATTCTTCGTGGCACTTGCCGGTGCAGCCTATGGTTTGTATGTCAGACAATCTAAAAAGGAGGGGGCAAGGTAATGAAAAAGCTGTTGTGTTTGATGCTTCAATTACTTGTTTTACTGCCATTTGTAGCAGTCCTTCTTCCTCAAACGATGTCGGCAGAAGAATTAGGGGAAGACGTTGTGGAATTCGTATTGCATAAACGGATGATTCGAGATATCGATTATAACGACCAATTTGAATTCCATGAAAATGACGGTCTGGCTATCTCTGAGGAAGCGGGAAAAACAGCAGATATCATTTCGCAGACAGTTCCGCTAAATGGAGCGACATTCGCCGTTTACGATATGACCGATTATTATCATGACAAAAAAGCTGCTGAGAACATGACCTCTAGAGAATTCGTCCAGCAAATCGCTGAAACGAGCAGAAACAATATCCGTCAGTTGATCACAGAAGAAAGACTTGCTCAGGTTGGGGAATCGGTAACGACTGGAAAAGATACGGTTGGTGGATTAGGAGATGGGATTGCACGCATCCAAGTACCTAAGAAAAACCAAGATCGAGATGCAGTTTATTTGATTTTTGAAGAATCAATTGATCCGGAAATCGGGTTGAATGTGGATATCGATCAAACAGCGATCCCGATTGCTGCTGTTTTGCCAATCTATCATCCAACAGAACCAACCGAGGAACTGCAAGAAATCCATATCTATCCTAAAAATGTCGGTTATTTAAGAGATCCATACTTTTTCAAGTATGGACGACAAAGAGGAACAACTGAAAAAGGACGCCCCTTAGAAGGTGCTGTTTTTGCTCTGTATCAGATAATAGAAGGCGAAAAATATTATTTAGACATGGCTTCTGCGAATGACTTGAAAAATCAATGGATCAAACCAGCAAACAACGATCCTTTGAATGATAAAAATGTAAGCAAATTCATTTCAGATAAAGACGGTCTAGTCACGACAGGTCAACGATTCTTGCCCTCTGGTACCTATTATTTTGAGGAATTGAAAAGTGTAGAAGGGTACGAAATGGACGAAGCAAGTAAGCAAATCGAGGTCATTGTCCCTGAATCTTGGGTGGATGCAGAAGGACAGCCGCAATATGTAATGGTCAATGGGCAGAAGATGGCTGAATTGGAATCCGGAAAAGTTCCAGCCTCTGCCTATGAATCAGCAACACCACGCGTGTATAACGAGACCATAAAAGAAACAACGGACAAACCGAAAGAACCAAGTGGACCAAGCAATCCAAATCAACCTGTGAAAGGGTCCGTATTTCCACAAACCAATGAAGCAAGAACATTGATTTCTTTGTTAGGAATCCTTTTGTTGTTAGGTGCTGTTTTATTAATAAAAAAAGAACGGGGAGAAAAAAATGAATAAAAAAATGATGACCATGGGGATGAGTGCGCTGTTGCTCGCAGCTGTAGGTTTAGGAAGTTTTGGAAATGGAAAATTAGTTCACGCTGAAGAAGTCACGGAAAAACCAAGTGAAGTGACAATCACATTACACAAAAAAGCATTCACGACTGTGCCTGAAGAACGACCGAACAGCGGGTTGATATCAGATGATTTTGGCAATGAAAATCTTCCAGGCGTCGATTTTGAAATGTTTGATGTTACAGATGTCTATTATAATTTGCTGAAAGATGACCCTAGAACAACTGACATAGATGATGATGGGTTAGAACCTGCCGCTGCGATTGCTTTGATCCAATCAGATCACACAGCAGCATGGTTTGTATCTTATGGTATCGAAAGTATGGATAAGCAGACGACTGGCGAAAATGGTGAAGCTGTTTTTGAAAAGGTACAGGTAACTGAAACAACGGGAGAATTAAGAGATAAAGTCTATCTCTTCTTAGAAACATATTCACCAGCTCATATTTCAAGAATCGCGTCTCCAATGGTTGTCATGATGCCAGTTATGATGCCAGATATTATTGGCGGTGTATGGGATGGAACCTCTTGGAAAGATACGTACAACACCGATGTACACTTGTATCCTAAAAATGAAATCCAAGATTCTTCCAAAGAAATGAATGTAGATGAAGCGGACGTTAGAACAGTGACGATTCGCAATGAAAATGGTGAAGAAACGATCCGATATGTTGACTTGGAAAAAGGAAAAACAGTTTCTTATACAATAACTGCACCGATTCCTTACTTTATTGATGAAATCAATGAGGACAATAGAACAGTCATCACGCATTTCACGATCACAGATACGCCAACAGAAGGTTTGAGTTATTTTGATCAGGATATCCTTGTACAAGCAGGAGATACAACACTGATAAAAGATACTGATTATACAGTAACAAAAGCGGGTAACGGTTTTGTCGTGGAGATCATTCTTGAAACAGGAGGTATACCGAACAGAGCAACGCTTGAAAAATTAGGGAATCATCGCGGCGGGGAATTAACTGTTACCTATGACTTACAAGTCAATGCAGTCATCAATGCAGACGAATTCCATAACAATACAGCGTTGATCGAAATCGGTAGAGGTGACGAGTATGACTACAACGAACGTCGCGTACCATCAGAAGAAGTAACGACTGGCGGGAGAAGATTTGAAAAGTTTGATGCTTCAAGTAATGCTTTACTAGACGGTGCAAGATTTGAATTGTGGAACGAAGAGAAAACTGCTTATGCTGTTTTCTATAAAGATGGCGTACGATTACCTATTTATGAGTCAGGTGCTGATGCAGAAGAAATCACAATCGATTGGATAAGTGATAATAGTGTAGAGGCAACAGAATTTGTCTCAAATGACCAAGGATACTTCGAAGTTGTTGGATTAGATTACGGAACATATTTCATGAAAGAAACAGTAGCACCAGAAGGATATGTTTTACCAACAGGTGAAGCAGCTTTCACAGAGTTCAATGTAGAACTTGGTAGCTATGATGATGAACTTGTGATTGTGGGCTATGAGTATCCAGGAGCAGCACGCGTACCAAACGTAAGACAAGGATTTCTTCCTTCTACTGGAGGAAACGGGATCTTAGCATTCTTGCTGATCGGTCTAAGTTTGATGATTGGGGCCTACAGCTGGTACCGTAAATCTAAAATGAAGTCTGAAGTATAAGCAACAAAAATAAGCTGCAGCAATCGGTTTTTATAAAGGTTGCTGCGGTTTTTTTAAATAAGAAGGTGAAGAAAATGAAAAAGAAAACAGAGAAAAGACCTCAAACAAAAATCAGTATATTATTACAATTATTCATGGTAGTGATGTTTTTTACAGGAGCTGCAGTTTTTACATATCCATTTTTAGCTGATGCTCTCAGCAATTATTTGGACCAAAGAAGGATCGAGAATTATCAAAAACAGCTTGCACGAGAGAAAGAAGAAAAAAATGAGCAACGATTAGCGGTCCAAGAAAAGAAAAATCAGGCGCTTGCTCGTACGGCAGCCATCCCAGGAATGGGTCAAGTCAAAGATCCTTTTGAACAAGCGGTTAGAGATGTCCGAAATCCAGGAAAAGAATACTACGAACAACATATGATCGGAGCAATCTATATTCCGAAAATCAATGTTAGCTTGCCTTTATTCGATGAAACAAATGATCTTTTATTAGATAGAGGAGCAACAGTTTTACAAGGTACCTCTTTTCCAATTGGAGGAGAAAGTACACATTCCGTCATTACCGCCCATAGCGGTGTTGCTGAGAAAAAATTGTTTACAGATCTTGAAAAAATGGAGAAAAATGACCGTTTCTATCTTGAAGTATATGGTCGTATGCTCGCTTATGAAGTCGTTGAGAAAATCGTTGTCCTTCCAACAAAAACAGATACATTAGCAATCAGAGAAAAACAGGATCTGGTCACACTTATTACTTGCACACCTTATACTGTGAACACCCACAGGTTACTGGTGACAGGAAAGCGAGTCCCTTTTACAGAAGAAGCCTCTTCGAAGATGGAAAAGACAAAAAGATACCATCTTTATCGATTACTTGCGCTCTTACTAGGGGTATTGTTAATACTAACTCTTTTCGGTTATTGGGGTTATCGAAAATTTAAAAGACAAAAACAACCAAAGAAAAATAACAGATGATAGACCAATTATTAAGAATAACATAATAAATTTCAGCTGCTTGGAAGAGACAAAAGCGATTAAATCGCCTATTTTCAGTTTTTTTTAACGTTTTCTAAAATGGCATTTTACAGGTAAGCCAACTTGTTTCACAAAGGCTTCTTTGATATTGTAGAAGCAAGAAGAAAGATGGAGGGATTTTTTATGGCAAAAATCATGGTAGTCGAGGATGAAGAAATCATTCGACAATTGATTATGGAAGAACTTGAGAAATGGCAATTCGAAACCTTTGGAACGACCGACTTCAACCAAGTATTTTCAGACTTTGAAAGAGAAGAACCACAGCTTGTATTGCTAGACATCAATCTTCCTGTTTTGGATGGGTATTATTGGTGTCAAAAAATACGTGAAATATCGAAAGTACCGATCATTTTTATCTCCAGCAGGAATACGAATATGGACATGATCATGGCCATGAACATGGGAGCAGATGATTTTGTGACAAAGCCTTTCCAAATCGATGTACTGATTGCCAAAATCAATGCGTTGCTTCGCCGTTCTTATAATTACACAGAATTATCCAGTGAAATGATGAGCCATAATGGTATTACGTTGAATGTCGACAACGGAAGTATGGAGATCAATGGAGAGATCATTGATTTGAGCAAAAATGAATACCGCCTGCTATTTATTTTGATGAAACACAACGGAAAGATCTTAAGCCGTGAAAAATTGCTGCGAGCACTTTGGGATGACGAGCGGTTTGTAGATGACAATACATTGACAGTGAACATCAATCGGTTACGCCGAAAAATCGAACAGGCAGGTATCCAAGGCTATATCGAAACAAAAGTAGGACAGGGATATATCGTTCCCTGAAAGGATGATCGGTTAAGATGAATTTCTTTAAATATTTGAAAGATCAGTGGACATTAATCTTGGGATGGCTGTTTTTTATTGCCTTAACGATCTTTGTGATGTGGCTAGCCCCAAATATCAAAGTGGATTTGAGCACGATTGCTTATTTAGCTTTGATCGAGGGCGTCTTTCTGATTTTTTATCTGCTAGGTGGCTACTTGAGCAAAAGAAGATGGTGGGGGAAGTTAGCTGACATACAAAAAACATCTCCTTTGCAAAATTATTTGAGTGGCGGGCGGACAGAAGAAGAAAAACTGGTAGAAGAATATATCAATCAGCTGATCCGCGAACATCAAGAAGTGATGCAATCAGCAATCAGCAATCAACAAGACCAAAAAGATTATATTGACTCATGGGTCCATGAGATCAAAGTACCACTTTCCGCTTCCAAGTTACTGGTTCGTTCGATCGAGTTCGATATTGACGATCAAAAGTATACCTTACTCGAAAATGAATTATCAAAAATCGACGAATACGTAGAGCAAGTCTTGTATTATGCAAGACTCGACAGTTTCTCGCGGGACTATCTCATCCAAGAGTATGGATTGAAAGGAATCATCCAGCCTGTGATACGCAGTCAGGCCAATTATTTTATCCAAAAAAATCTTCGCTACGAAATCATTGGTGAGGATCATACTGTTCTGACTGATGCTAAATGGGTCGCTTTTATCTTCAACCAACTGCTTAGCAATGCCATCAAATATACGCCGGATCACGGAAATATCATGGTGAGCATAAAAAAGGAAGCGCACGGAGTCAGCCTTTCTGTTAAAGATTCAGGAATCGGTATCCCGGAGGAAGATTTGAAACGAATCTTTGATAAGGGATTTACTGGAAGAAATGGACGACTTAGTAAAACGCATTCAACAGGATTAGGCCTGTATTTGGCAAAAAATCTGGCAGAAAAATTAGGTATCCAATTGACGGCTGAATCAACTGAAGAAAAAGGGACGACAATGACTTTATTTTTCCCAATCTTAAATTTTTATAATGAAAAACGTTAGAAAATCGTTAGAAACGAAAAAAAACGCTTGTGTTGTTAACGTTTTCGCTGATAAGTTTCTTATCATGTGAAATAAAAGGAGATTGGTTATGGAAATTTTAATAGCATTAGTCCCTATGTTGGCATGGGGTAGTATTGGTTTAGTAAGTGGTAAAATTGGTGGCGATGCCAATCAACAAACACTAGGAATGACGATTGGTGCATTTCTGTTTTCTTTAGTTGTCTTTTTCGTTGTTAGTCCTGTAATCACCCCTTGGATTTTCTTGATCGGATTTTTATCTGGCTTAGCTTGGAGTGTTGGACAAAATGGACAATTCCATGGAATGAAGTACATGGGTGTTTCTGTAGGGTTACCATTGTCTACTGGTTTTCAATTAATTTTGAATACGATTGCGGGAGCCGTTTTCTTCCAAGAATGGACACAAACGAAAGATTATGTATACGGTATTATTGCTTTAGCTCTTCTTGTAAGCGGTGCGTATTTGACGGCACGACAAGATGACGAAGGAAAAATAGATACAGATAATAAAATGCTTGATTTTGGTAAGGGCTTTAGAGCATTGATCTTCTCTACGATTGGTTATGGCGTATATACGATCATTGTCAACTGGGCGAATTTGGATGCGATGTCAATTATCTTACCTCAAAGTATCGGAATGATCTTAGGCGCAAGCTTCTTTGCCTTCCGTAAAGTTAAAGTAGATCAATTTGTATGGAAAAACATGATCTGTGGATTATTATGGGGCTTAGGTAATATCTGTATGCTTCTTACAGTCAAATCCCTTGGTTTAGCTGTTGGATTCTCACTTTCACAAATGGGGATCATTATTTCTACTTTAGGTGGGATTTTCATCCTTGGCGAAAGAAAAACGAAAAAAGAGCTCATTTATGTTATTGTTGGTTGCCTTTTAGTCATTTTAGGTGGTATCCTTTTAGGGTACATGAAAACAGTTTAATCACTGTTTTCCAACCTAAAATGGGGAGGAACTTCAATGGATTTGTTTCGTAAGAAAGAGATCAATCTCAATCATACGAGTGAGATGAAAAAAGAACTAAAAACGTCTGATTTGATCATGCTTGGAATTGGCGCGATCATCGGTACGGGAATATTTGTGGTGACAGGGGTTGCGGCCAATCAAAATGCTGGTCCAGCACTGTCACTTTCATTTGTCTTAGCTGCAATCGTTGTCATTTTGTCTGGACTGAGTTTCGCAGAGTTTGCTTCGCGAGTGCCAGTGATCGGTGGGCCATATGCCTATCTGTATGTTGTCTTTGGTGAATTTGCTGCCTGGTTGACAGGGTGGTTGTTGATCGGGGAATTTTTGCTAGCAGTTTCCTCTGTGGCTTCCGGCTGGTCTGGCTATATGCAAGGTTTCTTGAAAAGCTTAGGGGCCGAACTTCCACAAGCATTAACTGGCGGGTACAATCCGGAAAATGGTACATACATTGACTTGATTGCGGTGCTCGTAGTGATATTCGTCACTTACATCGTGTCGCTTGAAGCCAAGAAAGCATTACGTTTGAATAATGTCATGGTATATGTCAAATTTGGTATCATCGCGTTGTTTATCATTGTAGGGATATTTTTCGTTAAGCCTGATAATTGGCAGCCATTCATGCCTTTTGGTTTTTCCGGTGTGCTAGATGGTGCAGCTCTTGTTTTTTTTGCTTTCTTGGGATTTGATGCTGTTGCAATGGCAGCTGAGGAAGTCAAAAATCCACAAAAAGACGTACCAAGAGGGATTATTGGTTCGATACTGATCGCTACGGTCCTTTACATTATCGTGACGCTGATTTTGACAGGAATCGTTCCTTATACTGAACTAGGCGTTAATGATCCAGTGGCCTTTGCCATGAGGTATGTAGGACATGGGACAGTTGGCGCAGTGATCGCTGTAGGGGCAATCTTGACGTTGCTGACGGTGACGATCTCGATGATGTATTCACTCGCTCGTTTGTTGTTTGCTGTCAGCAAGGATGGTTTGCTGCCTAAATTTATGACAGAAATCGATCAAAAGCATCGTACACCGAAAAAAGCGACTTATGCCGCTGGTGTGGCAGCCATATTCTTTGCCGGATTTTTCCCATTGAATGTATTAGCGGAACTAACGAATATCATGGCGCTTGCCTATTTGATGCTAGTTAGTCTAGGCTTACTGAAGTTAAGAAAAATGTTTGGCAAACCAAAAGCAGGAGAATTCAAAGTGCCATTCGTTCCTATCTTGCCAATCGTCTCGATCTTGACTTGTATCGTCTTGATGCTTCGTCTGCAAACGGTGACTTGGATCGTGTTCGGTATCGTAATGGTTATTGGACTGATCATTTATTTTGGCTATGGCTATGGACACAGCAAGATGAACGAGAAATAGACTCCAATGGAGAAGTTAGAAGAAAGATAAGAAAAACGCCCACCAACAGTGTAATAAACTGTTGATGGGCGTTTGTTTTAGTAACGAACGAAAAATGGTCTATTGGGTTAAATCCAAAAGTTTTTGTTTCAGATCTTCTTCCATGTGTCCAAGTTCTACTTCTGCATGACGACGTTTTTCTTTTCCTTCTTTTTGGATACGCAAAGTTTCTTGGATCGTTTCGATCAAATCGTTTTGTGTAGTTTGCAGGGTCTCAATATCCACGATTCCGCGTTCGTTTTCTTTCGCTGTTTCGATGGCTGAGATTTTCAGCATCTCTGAATTTTTCTTCAATAAGTCGTTTGTTGTTTCAGAGACTTGGCGTTGAGCGGTCACTGCATCTTTTTGACGAAGCAAAGTCAATGCGATCACGACTTGGTTTTTCCACAGCGGAATGGCTGTAGCGATAGATGCTTGGATCTTTTCAGCTAAGGCTTGATTCGTGTTTTGAATCAAGCGGATTTGTGGGGCTTGCTGAATCGTGATCTGTCTAGCTAGGCGAAGGTCATGTGTACGTTTATCCAGACGATCTAGGAATTGTGTATAATCGTTGGCAATCTGGACATCCATCTGGTCACCAGTTTCTTCTGCTTTTTTCATTGCTTCTGGAATGATCGTTGATTGAAGTTCTTCCATTTTCAATTCTCCAGCAGCAATATAAATATTCAATGCATCAAAGTAGTCTTTGTTTTTTTGGTAAAGCTGTTCTAACATCAGATTATCTTTTAATAGTCCGTCTTTTTCTTTATCTAATTTCACTGAGATCTTGTCGATTTGTGCACCAATTTTTTGATATTTTGCTGTCACTTCATAAATCGATTGTTTGACCTTACCGAAGACACGTTGGAAGATATTTCCTTCTCCGGCACGCAGTTCGTCAGGGTTGGCTTCTTGGAGACGGTACATTAGTTCAGTCAACGAATCTCCGACTGGGCCAATATCTTGAGCTTGTACGTGATTCAACATTGATTGTGAGAACTCACTTAATTTCGCTTGAGCAGCTGAGCCATAGCTGATGACAGACTGTGCATCATTGGCATCGATTTTTGCTGCCAGCTGTTTTGCTTGTTCTTGACGTTCCGCCGGTAGTTTGTCAATTAAGCGAGCAGCTGTCTGCTGCTCTTGGAGCTGATCAATCTCCGCTTGTTGTGAAGTGGTCAGCGTATCTGTTGGGGTTGAAAACGGGTTGTTCAATAAGTCTTCAAGTGTATCGTTAACTGGTGTGACATCTTTTGTTTCAGTCGGTTTATGATCCATAAAAAATTCCTCCTTGTCGAATCTGTTCTCGATTCTTACATGAATATCTCTACTTTAGAAAAAGTACTCGAAACAACCAGACATCATCTGAATGTTCCGAGTCTTTTTTTATGAACAAAAGAGTTACTCTTTTTGTTCTGGTTCATGTTTATTATCACGCTTTAAGCTTTGTTTCGCAACAGATATCTCTACGTCGATGTCGTCTAGGTCATCAGCGACGAATTTTTGATAATCTTGTGCGATCAAAGCTGACAGCTGGTCGATGATCTGCGCGCTTTCTTCTAGCTTTTCATAGGTCTGTTTGTTTTTGATCTCATGGTCATTGATCTCATTATACTTATTTGTCAAATCAACTAGATTCGGCAGATGCGTATAAAGAAACTGACTTGCTTCATGCAGTCGGTTTGGTTCTTTCACCAATTCTTTGAATAAAGCTTTTGCTGCTTTGACTGGGTCATGGCGGAGATCGATTGCTTTAAGTTTGGCTGTCTGCTGCATATTCATTTGCAATTGATTGATCTCATTTTTTGTTTGATTCATTGTTTGTCGAAAAAATGAGATTTCATTCGCTGTCATACCGTTTTTTTCATAGTGAGTTTCAAGTTCGTCAGTCAGTGCAGGAATTTCTTCTTGTTTTCCCTTTTTCCTGCGCGAACCGAAGAGCCCCCACAAAACTAAAACTACGCCTATCAATAATAGTCCTAGAACAAAAGAAAAACCATTGTTTCGGACAAAGAGAAACAGCAAGACCAGTGCTAGAAGCCACGGCCAATTTCGTTTTATCATAATAAGCCCTCCAAGTCATTTATCATTGAGTATTGAATTCTTTCCGTTATTCGATTACATTCTTATTTTAGCATACTGACTACTAGAAAGAGTATCGGACTAAAGAAGGATTTTCTATATTTAGAGAAAATCTAAGGTTTATCTATGGTAAACTAATAGGGAGTTTTCGAGAAAAATTGAAAAATGAAAAAAAAGCAGTTATGATTACAAAGAAAGCAGGAGAAGATATGCTGAACAATGAGCAATTTGAAGAAAAAACAATCAGTCGCAAAGAAATCTATAGCGGGAAAATTATCGATGTTGCTGTAGATGAAGTTCGTTTACCAGACGGAGGAACTTCGAAGAGGGAACTAGTATTTCATCCTGGCGGTGTTGGGATCATTGCTTTTGATGAACATGACCGCCTGCTCCTTGTCAAACAGTTTCGAAAGCCTTTAGAAAAAGTGATCTTGGAGATCCCAGCTGGAAAAATCGATCCAGGAGAAGGAAAAAATCCTGAAATGACTGCAGCCAGAGAATTAGAAGAAGAAACCGGCTATCGTGCGAAGTCGCTGAGCCATCTTACTTCGATGTATCTTTCACCAGGTTTTGCAAATGAAGTCCTTCATATTTATCATGCACAAGGAGTAGAGAAGGTCGAGAATCCTTTAGCTCAAGATGAAGACGAAGTACTGGAGCTGTATCATCTAACTCTTGAAGAGGCACAACAAGCGATGAAAGATCAGTTGATTTGTGATGCAAAGACGATTTATGCGATTCAATACTGGGAATTATTGACCAAAGGAAAGTAGAGGGATCGGCTTATGGCCAAAGGACCGCTTATTACGCGAAGCGAACTTCGCAAGCGACAACAAGCACAAGCAAGCGAGTCATTAAAAAAACAGCGAAAAGCAGAAACAGCTTATCAGCAAGAAGAAAAAAAGATTGCCAGCTTTTATCGTAAAGAAAGCAAAAAGAATAAACCAATCACGAAAACAAGGATCAGTGAACGAGAAAAGACGACCAAATGGAACTCTTTTTTGATGAAATCTCTTATTATTGTTATCCTAATGTTATGTGTGGTTTTTTTAGCAATCGCATTTATATAGAAAGAAGGAATTAAAAAGATGAAAATCGGTATTATCGGCGCAATGGAAGAAGAAGTAAAAATTTTGAGAGAGAACCTAAGCGAACCATTATCATGGGAACGCGCAGGCGCTTTATTTATTTCAGGTTCATTAGGTAACCACGAAGTGATCGTCGTACGTTCCGGTATAGGAAAAGTCTTAGCATCTATTACCACAAGTCTGTTGATCCAACAATACGGCGTGAACATGGTGATCAATACAGGTTCAGCTGGCGGGATCGGTGAAGGTTTACAAGTAGGCGACATTGTTATATCAGACAAAGTAGCTTACTTTGATGCAGATGCAACAGGATTTGGCTACAAACCAGGTCAATTACCAGGAATGCCTCTATATTATGAAGCAAGCACATATTTGCGCAGTGAAATGGCTAAAGCAGCAAAAGCAACGGATTTGAATGCAAAAGAAGGATTGATCGTTACAGGCGATACATTTGTCGACTCTCCAGATAAAATCAAAGAAATCTTAACGAATTTCCCTGAAGCTTTAGCTTGTGAAATGGAAGGAGCCGCTGTTGGACAGACGGCCCGTCAGTTCAATATCCCATTTTTGATCGTACGTGCAATGAGTGACACAGCAGATCACTCGGCGACACAAAGCTTTGACGAATTTATCGAAGACGCAGGCAAGCAATCAGCAGAAATGGTGATCGAATTTGTCAAACATCTCGTATAAGGAGGACTAAGATGAACGCATTGATTTCGATTGACTATACCTATGATTTTGTTGCAG
Organism: Enterococcus sp. 10F3_DIV0382; assembly: GCF_002140245.1. Taxonomy (NCBI): domain Bacteria; kingdom Bacillati; phylum Bacillota; class Bacilli; order Lactobacillales; family Enterococcaceae; genus Enterococcus; species Enterococcus sp. 10F3_DIV0382. The sequence continues at coordinate 819,990 of NZ_NGMF01000001.1, forward strand.
AGGATGGAAAGCTGACGACTGGTGCAGCAGGTCAAGCAATTGAAAAAAAGCTGACTGCCCACACAAAAAAGTTTATGGAGCAAAAGGATTTTGTCATTTTTGCCATTGATGCACATGATCCAAAAGATTCTTTCCATCCAGAGAACCGCTTATTTCCTCCGCATAATGTGATAGGAACGAGTGGACGGGAATTGTACGGCTCTTTAAAAAATTTGTACCAAGAGCATGAGCAGCAGGAAAATGTTTATTGGATAGACAAGCGGCATTATTCCGCTTTTAGTGGAACAGATCTAGACATTCGTTTGCGAGAACGTCAGATCACAGATGTTTATTTGTCCGGCGTGTGTACAGATATTTGTGTGTTGCATACAGCAGTTGATGCGTATAATCTAGGATACAAACTCCATATTTTCAAAGATGCCGTGGCAAGTTTTGATCCTATCGGACACGAATGGGCATTGAGACATTTTGAATCCGCGTTAGGTGCAGAGATTCTATAAAAAAACAAAACTTTTTTTAAAATAAAAATCAAAAAATAATAAAAGAAGAGCGTAAAACGAATTACATTGTTTTGCGCTCTTCTTTTATTTGTTATTTTTTATCAAAAATATAATTTCAACTATAATAAATCCCTTTATTATTAACAACTAAAGTTATATTTTTCTTTTTATAAAATATCACTTATTATAATTTTGTTTTTTATTGACAGCAAAAATAAATTAGGTAATACTTTAGGTAAACGCTTTCTAAATTGTTTCAGGAGGGATAGACTTGATAAAAAAACGAATAAAATACAGTGCGCTAATGATGAATATCCTCATGCTTAGTACCTCGATTTTGACTTCTGTCGTTGAAGTTGCTGCTAACGAACAGACTGTGAACGAACAAAATGCACACGTGAACAACAAAGAAACGTCAATATTGGAGGAAGAATCAACGGCTAGTGAAGAGAAGGATGTGGAAGAAGGAAATGATCCTATGATAAAAGAATCAGAAAATGAAAAGGCAGAAAAGCAATCTGATGAAGTTCCTGAAGAGTGGAAAGGGGTAGTTTTTGGAGAAAGCACAAGTGCCAGTAGATATGCGATTGAACCATTAGAAGACGGCGTGCGGCTTTCTTCCACGAATAACGGTGGGAAATTCCAGTCAAGCGGATCAGATGGAATGACCTATTATTATCAAGCCATTCCGAAAGATACCAATTTTAGGATACGGGCGACGATTGAAATAGAATCTTGGACCTATACGAATGCTCAAGAAGGATTTGCTTTGATGGTGAGAGACACAGTGCCAAAAGATCATTTGTTTGGGCAAGCATTTTATTCGAATTCATTTGCTATACTGGGCAGTCGGATCGAATATGTCTGGGACTCGGATAGACAAGAAGTGGTCAACACGAACGGCAGTAAATATACGATGCGACTTGGATTGGGGACACGGGCAATCACAGGGATATCATCTGAAGATCCTCAAGCCGCACCTGCTCCTGGGAGTGTCTCAGTGGAAACAACGCCTTTAGAGACTTCAGCAGGGCTCTTAGAAAAAGAAGCAGGTTCTTATAATATATTCGGAAACGGTCATGGGAATCTGTTTCCGGCTACGGATTCGATTACTAAACTAGATGTAGAGATGAAAAAAACGAACACTGGTTTAGAGGCATATTATTACGATCCTGAAACAGGGGAAGAACTAGCTTCTAACATCATGTATGACTGGGAAAAGCTATATGCTTCCGATGAATCGGTTATCTATGCAGGATTTGCTGCAGCAAGGAATATGACGATCAAGGTAGAAGGAATCGAAGTGGCTTACTCAGATCCTGCGACAGATCCTCCTGGACAAGAAAGGCCCACTCGCTTGATTGATCCGATTTACACTGTGACCTCTAGTAATCATTCAGGAAACCAAGACCATACTATGTCCTTTAGAGCAAATGCTGACGGATTATTAACAATCAAAAATCAAGCAACAGGAGAGGTACTTGAGAACGCGAAAGACTTGGCAATCACTGCAAATCGGGAATTTGATTATCAGACAAAACTGATGGAAGGAACGAACGAATTTACTTTCAGTTTTACGCCAGATAAAAACTATCCGCCAGAAGAATACGTAGAGATGGCTAGTTATGAAACAAAGGAGATCCTGCATACAGTTGACTACCATAAACCTAAATACTCGACAGTTTATGTAACACCGGAAGGGTCAGATACAGGAAGCGGAAGCAGACAAAATCCGTTATCTCTGACGCAAGCATTGAGATACGCATATGCTGGGCAGACAATCGTCCTGGCTCCTGGAACTTATTCCTTTGAAAGAGGATTAACGATTCCAAAAGGAGTTAACGGGACTAGAGAAAACCCGATTCAATTGATTGCAGAGAAAAATCAAGAAAACAAGCGACCTGTACTTGATTTTAAAGGAACTGGAAATGGGATGACACTGTTTAGTCACTACTGGGTTTTACGTGGGTTTGACGTTACAAATAGTGCTGCTATGCAAAAAGGATTGCAGATTTCTGGAAACCATAATTTGATCGAAGAGATTCATGCTTATCGGAATGGAAATACAGGAATCCAAATCAGCGGTAGCTCAAATGATCCTTTCGAAGCATGGCCAGCGCATAACTTAGTCAAGAACTGTACATCTTTTGAAAATGCTGACCCGGGATTTGAAGATGCCGATGGATTTGCGGCCAAACTGACGACAGGAGAAGGGAATGTATTTGACGGTTGTATCGCTTATCATAATGCAGATGATGGTTGGGATCTTTTTGCTAAAAATGAAACAGGTTCGATCGGGAAAGTAGTCATCAAAAACTCAGTTGCTTATCGAAACGGTTGGGTACCGGGAGTTGAAGGAGAAGGGAACGGCAATGGATTCAAAATGGGTGGTTCCTCTTTATCGGGCCCTCATGAATTGATCAATAGTTTGTCTTTCGAAAATCTTGCGAAAGGAATCGATTCCAATAGTGGAACAGATATTATCGTCAATAGCAGTACAAGCTTCAACAATGGTTCCTATAATGTGGCTCTTTATACCTCTTCGGCAGGAAACACAGACTTCCATGCTTCTGGTATCTTATCTTTCCGAACAGAAAATCTTGAGATGAGAGAGCAGATCCGCCCATTGAATCAAAACGAAGATCAAATCTATCACTCGTTGAACTACTATTGGAATGAACGAGAGAAACAATCAGAAAATACTCTTGGACATACCGTATCAAAAGATTGGATCGAATCTCTAAATACACATTCGCAAGAAGGGCAGCAGCCTGTTACGCGCTATGCGAATGGAAGCATCCATGTCCATGGATTGATGCAAATCAAACCGGAGAATCGTCAAACAGAAAAGGGAAGAGTAGATGGTCTTCCACTATCTGTAGGTGCTACTTTTGACGGAGAAACCTCACCGTCTTCGGAGTATCCAGAATATGCAATCGTACAAGAACCAAATCAGACAAAACCAAATGAACAAAATAATCCAATCATTATCCAAGAGGCAAATGGTGTGACGGAGAATGCAGAAGGAAATATCATCGAACTGAAGCCTTTTACAGTATCTGTGTCAACATTCACACCAAATCAAGGAACACCTGTCTTTGAAGATATGCGTTATTTCCCAGAAAAGATCCAAATCGTTGAAACACAGTCAAGTGCTCAATTTTCTAATCATACCGCTATTTTTTCAGCACCCTCAAAAGGAGAATATACGCTAGAAGTCACTTATCGTTCGGAAATATTTGATGGTGAAAAATGGGTTGCTCATACAGAACCTGTTACCCAGCAAAAAGCGATAACAGTGCGAGAAGCTGTCAGTGTGCCACCAGGAACTGATGAACCAGAAGGGGAAAATCCAGGGAATGGATCGCCAAATGAAAAACCTTCTGATCCAGATGGGGCAGCAAAAGAAAGGGAAAAAGATGGCGCTCAAGGACTTCCACAAACGGGAGAGTCTAATAGCCCGTTGTTAGCAGTAGCTGGAGGAATTTTGTTAATCGGTGTAGCTGCTTATGTCATGAAACAGCGAAAAAAATAAACGCACTGTATCCTTTTGATAAGGTAGAACAATTAGTTGAGGAAAGTAAAAAAAGAAGGAAGTGAGACGTCCATTCGTTCCACTTCCTTCTATCATTTTTATAGATGAGATCCCACTTGCTGTGTTTGTTTGGCTGTTCTTATTACTTGATGCAAGACAGCTTTTTCGCAACCTCTGATATACGGTGTTCAAAAGCTTGCATCTGCGGTAATAAGCCCAACCAAACGAAAAATATGAGGAGCTATTTTTG
>NZ_NGMF01000001.1:824374-836046 GCF_002140245.1 Enterococcus sp. 10F3_DIV0382
TTTTTCGCAACCTCTGATATACGGTGTTCAAAAGCTTGCATCTGCGGTAATAAGCCCAACCAAACGAAAAATATGAGGAGCTATTTTTGTTTGGCTGTTCTTATTACTTGATGCAGGACAGCTTTTTCGCAACCTCTTACCAGATTCGCACTCTTTTTTCTGGCGCTAGATACATAGCATCTTGTTCCGTGACACCAAATGTTTCATAGAATTCGTCAAGGTTTTTTGGTTGCACATTTGCTCGAAGTTTAGCAGGGGCATGAACATCGATTTGCAGTAAAAGTTGTTGGTATTCTTTTTTTGCTTTTGTACGCCAAATCGTTGCCCAATTGACAAAGAATTCTTCGATAGAAAGATCTGATTCTGTTTTTGCTGCTTCCAATGCACAGCTTAGACCGCCTGCATCCGCAATGTTTTCTGAAACAGTTAATTTTCCGTTTACTTTTCCGTCAGCAAAAGGCAGACCATCGAATTCTTCGATCATTGCTTGTGCTTTGTTTTGGAATTGTGCAAGATCTTCTTCTGTCCACCAATTGTTCAAGTTGCCATATTCATCAAACAAAGCGCCGTTATTATCAAATGCATGGGAAATCTCATGAGCGATAACAGCTCCGATTCCCCCGTAATTAGCAGAGCTTGATTGTTCTAGACTGTAAAACGGTGCTTGAAGGATGGCTGCCGGAAAGACGATCACATTCCGGAATGGATGATAATAAGCATTGACTGTATCAGCGCTCATTTCCCATTCTGAACGATCCACTGGTTTGTTCCATTTGCTGAAACGATCTTTTAATGTGAGTTTGCTGAAAGCAAGAGTGTTTGAAAGCAAAGTACCACCTTGATCTGCAGGCACTGTTTTGAATTGGTCGAATAGTGCTGGGATCTTATCGGGGTAACCGACTTGGATACCTAAGTTATTTAATTTTATGACGGCTTTTTCTTTTGTTGCATCCCCAAGCCAGTCATTTTCTTCTAGCCGTTTTTTGTAAACGGCAATCATTTTTTTCACCATTTGCTCTACATCTTTTTTAGCAGCTTCGCCGAAATATTTTTTCCCGTAGTAATCACCAACGACTTGATCAAATTGACCAGAAGCAAGGTAATACGCTGCTTTTTTCTGAGGCATTGCTTCGTCTGTTCCAGACAATACGCGAGAATAGATTCCGCTGACTTGGCGGAATTCTTCTGATAGATACCCACTAAGAGAACGTACTGTTTTAATGATCATCCAGCTTTTGAATAAGGGAAAATGAGCTTCTGTCAGGATGTCATTCAAATGATCAAAGTACACTGGATCAGTGACGATCACTTTATCTGGGGTTGTCCCAATCAAACTAGTGACAAGTTTTTTCAAGTCAAGTTTATCTGTGTATTGAATAAATGTGTCAAAAGATTGCGGATTATACATTTTGCTGTAATCTGCGTTTTCTTCTGCACTTTTTACATGAGGAGCAATCAATTTATCAAATTGCACTGCTTGTTCAGTGATTGCTTCTGCCTGACTTTTTTCTTTGCCAGCAAGCTCCAATAATTGAACTGCCATATCAAAGAAAACGCCCATTAGTTGTGCACCGTTAGGATGTTCTGGTGCATAATACGTCTTATCTGGAAGAAATAAAGAAGGCGGATAAGCAAAGAAGGCATTCGTCTGTGCATTCTTCATATCAGCATCTACATCTAGATTAAATGGCAATGGTAGTGTATCCAACAACCATTCCGGGAATTGCTCATTCAATTCGTCGAAAGACTGCAATGACTCAACTTTCTCGATTACAGGCTGAAGTGGTTGAGCATGCAACTCATTTCTTCGGTCATAATCGTTTGCCAATTGATAATAAGCAAGGAAATGTTTCATTTTTTCTGAAGATACTTTTTCTGGATGGGCAAGCAGATCGTCTGTTTCTCCCATCAAAAGTTGGTCGATTCCGTCAACTAAGTCTTGGAAACCGCCTGTAGCTGGTTTATCTGCAGGGATTTTTGCTGTTTTTTGCCATTCTTCATTGACTGCTTCATAGAAATCTTGTTTCAATCGTTCTTTGTTCATTCATCGATCGCTCCTTTTTTGTTTCGTGTGCCCATTATCTTACAAAATGAAGGAATTAACAAATAGAACATAAAAAAATTTGAAAATTCGGACAATCAAACTGATTTGTTTTTTTCAATCGTTCACTTATAATGAAAAAAAGGAGGCGATCCCAACTGAAACAAGTAGTGGATAAACCTTTCTATTTTAAAATAGATAAAAAAATCAAAAAATTAGCCAGCACCCAGCAACTACAGTCAAAAAAAAGCGAACGGCTTTTTTTAGCACTGATTTTTGAAGATCAAAGTTATGTGATCATCGATCAATCAGGACATCCGACAGAATATTCTCCAGCAGAATATACCTATCAAGAGGGCATTTCTCGTAGCCAATGGAGACTGCTCAATGAAGCACCAATCGAGTTCTCTCAATGGATCAACGGAAAAGAAGAGGTACCTGTTTTGATCGAAGAAAAAAGGTCAGGAAAAGAACTCGTAAATTGTTGGGTGGGATTGCCAGAAGAACGTTTTTTAAGATATAAGAAATGGGCTACTCCTTCAGGTTATCTTTGCGGGACTTATGCGGCGGCGGTTTTACTTGCCTACTATCAAGACTATCGTAAAGAGTGGATGCTTCCCCTAGAGATCCGCAAGAAAAACACGTCTAACTCGATGGCATTGACAAAGGCGTTGCGTAGCCAAATCCAACCACTAGGCCTTCCTACGATCCCTTTTCAAGTCAGTACAGGGATTTCTAGTTTTTTAAAGAAGAATGGCAATCACGAGCGTGCACGAGCAACTCTTCTAGGTTCATGGCAGCGAGCCACAAAACGTATACGTGAAGGCAAGCCTGTGATGATTGGAATCCTGAAAGTACTTGGTAGTACTTACGGCAATCATTGGGTGACGGCGTATGCTTATTTTGAAACTGAAACAGGAGAACGTTATTACAAAGTACACGACAATTGGGGGGACTACCATAAAGTTATTCCTGCCAGTTGGAGTAACGGAACAGTTTCACTTCCTTAAGAATTTGCTGAAATTAACAGAAAATCTTGGGAAAATATGTTAAACTATCGAAGAATAGAGAAGTTTTGGGGAGGACTACATGAGTAATAAGTATCAGGATGACACATTGAAGATTTTTAGTTTGAATGGGAATCGTCCATTAGCTGAAAAAATCGCGAAAGTGTTTGGAACAGAATTAGGTAAAAGCGTCGTGAAGCAATTTAGTGATGGGGAGATTTCCATCAATATTGAAGAAAGTATCCGTGGGGATCACGTGTACATCGTTCAATCAACGAATGCACCTGTCAATGACTATTACATGGAACTGCTGATTATGATTGATGCAATGAAGCGAGCAAGTGCGAAAACGATCAATGTCGTATTGCCTTACTATGGGTATGCTAGACAAGACCGCACGGCGAAACCTCATGAACCGATCACTGCGAAATTGATTGCTAACTTGATCGAAGAAGCAGGGGCAACTCGAGTACTGACTTTAGATCTGCACACGGTTCAAGTACAAGGATTCTTTGATATTCCTGTAGATAATTTATTTACGATGCCATTGTTTGCTCATTATTACCGTCAATTAGGTCTGATGGGAGATGACATCGTAGTTGTGTCGCCAAAAAACAGCGGCGTTCAGCGTGCACGTAGTCTTTCAGAATATTTGAACAGTACATTAGCCATCGTAGACCATGCAGATGATGCTTCAACGGAGGGTGGTTATGTGATTGGTGATGTTCAAGGAAAGACATGTATCATGGTAGATGATATCTTGAACACCGGAGCAACGCTTGCACGAGCAGCAAATGTATTAAAAGAAAACGGCGCAAAAGAAGTATATGCCTGTGCGTCACATGGATTATTGTCCGATCATGCGAAAAGCATTTTAGACAATGCACCAATCAAAGATATTTGTATCACTGATTCTGTTTTCACAGAAGAAAATCGTCATCCAGAAAACTTAACGATCGTGACATGTTCAGAATTAATGGGTGAAGCGGTCAAACGCATCCATGAAAATACACCGATGAGTCCGTTATTCCGTCTGGAAGAAAAAGAATTCGAATAAGAAAAAAGACAAAAAACGAGAAGATTAATTAGCAACGAGAAGAGGGACTGTGACAAAAGTTGTGTCACAGTCTCTTTTTCCGAATAAACGGTGTTCAAAAGCCAGTTTCTCGGTATTAAGCCAAATTTATGCAAAAATGTAGAAAGCCATTTTCACAAAATTTTTCTTACTACTCGAAACTAAACGACTTTTTCACAACCTCTTGGTAAACGGTGTTCAAAAGCTTGCATCTGCGGTAATAAGTCCAACCAAACGAAAAATATGAGAAGCTATTTTTGTTTGGCTGTTCTTATTACTTGATGCAGGACAGCTTTTTCACAACCTCTTTTTCGCTACACTAAGTGCCTTCTAGGTAAAAGTAATCTCTTCTTTGGTATATTCGCTGTTTTATGCTAGAATGTGCCTAGCGATAATTTGGAAGGGATGAATGAAGTGAAAACTATTTATTTGGATCATGCGGCAACTACCCCCATGCATCCGCAAGTAATTGAAGCGATGACGGCGATCATGCAAGAAACGTTTGGTAATCCTTCAAGCATACATGGGTTTGGCCGCCACGCGCATGAAAAAATGGAAACAGCAAGACAAATCATTGCAGATAGTCTGCAAGCAAAACCTCATGAGATCATCTTTAATAGTGGGGGAACAGAAGGGGATAATACAGCTATCTTAGAAACAGCGTTCTCGCGTCAAAAAGAAGGCAGACATCTAATCACTACAGCTATCGAACATCCTGCTGTTCTTAATACCATGAAATATTTAGAGACAAAGGGGTTTGACGTTACATATCTGCCTGTAGATGAAAAAGGAAATCTGTCGATCGAAGAGATCAAAAAAGCGTTGCGAGAAGATACGATCTTGGTCTCTGTGATGTACGGGAACAATGAAATCGGAAATTTGATGCCAATCAAAGAAATCGGTGAACTTTTAGCGGATCATCCAGCTTATTTCCATACAGATGCGGTACAAGCTTATGGAAACCAAACGATCCATCCAGAAGAATTAGGGATCGATTTATTAAGTATCTCTGCTCATAAAATCAATGGACCAAAAGGCGTCGGTTTCTTATATAAACGAGACGGAGTAAATATCCCTGCCTTGCTTTTAGGTGGCGAGCAGGAAGAAAAGCGGCGTGCAGGTACAGAAAACTTAGCAGGAATCTGGGGAATGGCAAAAGCAGTTGAACTGCTATCACCTGAAGAACGTGAAGCACGTAACAACAAATATCAAGGATTCCAACAATTGATTCTTGATACATTAGAAGCAAACGAAATCCCTTATCAAGTAAATGGTGATTTAACGAATAAACTCCCTCATGTGTTGAATCTTCGCTTGATTGGCGAAGCAAATGATTTGCTACTGATGAAGCTTGATCTGAACGGAATCGCTATTTCTACTGGTTCGGCTTGTACAGCAGGGAACATCGAACCTTCTCACGTATTAGAAGCGATGTATGGAGAAGATACGCCGATACTAAAAGAATCCATTCGTATCAGCTTTGGATTAGATAATACTGAAGAAGACATCCATTATTTCCTTGATCAATTAGTTCGTGCTGTCAAAAAATAACTAATAAAGTCATTCTGATGTGGACGGATGTCTGAGAGAACGCCTTCATTTTTTAGGGAACTTAACTGAAAAACCTAGTAAAAATCAGGATAAACTTTTATAATAAAGAGAAACTAATTTTATCGAGGTGAAAATCATGGCATTTGAAACAACAGCAACTGTACTTGGCGCACCAATCAGCTATCGTTTGCATCCTGATGCAAAAAGATATACATTGCGCGATAATGGGTTTACAGAAACAAACGGAGGCAATTATCAATTGATCCGACCATTAGATGCAACGCCGCAAAGCAAAGAAGGCTTCAAACTGAAAATCACTGTATCAAAAGATATCCAAACATTGAAAATGTCGATCACTACAGCAAACGGACTGAAAGCAGTCAATATTTTCAAAGATCCAAAACAGAAAATGAGTCAAGATAAATTCTATTTTTTGATGGATGGGATGATCAGTCGAGGGTTATTCGAAAAAGTCGAATAACCTGTGGATATAAAAAGACAACTAGTTTTGAAACGGCCTAATCGTTAGATCTCTAACTTTGAAAGGACGACACAAAATAGTTGTCTTTTTTATTTTTTCTGCTGTAAATCAGACTCTCGTCCACTCATCAATGGATTTTCCATGTTCATCCACTATTTCCAACCAACTATTTGTTCCGGCAAAGTACAACAGCAAGCTTGCCTCATTCACACTTTTTACGATGATATCTTCGATCGTGGTTGTGCCTGAAATCTTGTCTTTATAATCATCTCGTAGCTTTTGCCCATATTTTGCAGCATAACCTAATGAGCCGTCTTTATTTAAAGGAGGATCTTTGACGAGCGTCGCGCCTGCTTTGATCAGCAATTCATTTCGTTTGATCCAGTAAAGCGTTGCTTGACTTCCCCTGAAATCGACGGTAAAAGGAATCTCACTGACTTCTTTTGACCAGCGATGACGAGCTTTTGCTGGTTTTTTCTTCGTATCTTCAGCGGCAGATGGCACGGAAAAATCGATTGGATAACCAAATGTACTTAGTATAGCAGCAATCTTCTCTTGGTGTTCTGCCATTTTCTTTCTAGCCGTTTCAGGAATCGAAGGGAACGATTCTTTGGCTATTGTAAGACCAGCTTTTTCTGCTTGTTCGGTTAGCATGTAGATCATATAATCGGCTTCTATATCCCAAGGAAGCTGGATCATGATGACGGTATCGATTGTTTCTGGTTGGACTGTTTTCCCAATTGCTGTACACACCTTTTGATGATAAAAGAGATAAAAAGCATTTTCTGGAAGCTTAGGTAGTTTGTGGCTGATCCAGATCGTACCTTGTGTCTGTTCAAGTACGATTTTGATTTCTTCAGGGGTAAGAGTGGTCTGAAAGTTGATTTTCATGACTGATGCCCTCCTAGTTTTTTCTTAGTTTAGCATGATTGCTGATTTTTTTCTGCTAATTTTACTTTTTTACCAAAACTGAAAATATATAACGATGGTATTTGAACAAACAGCTAGGTTTCAAGGAAATAATCAAGTATAATTCTAGCTACGTAAGGACGATAAGTCTTAGAAGAAGTGGGGGAAGGATATGGGAGAAGAAAAGGAGCCGGTTTTACATTGGCGTAAAAATATCAACTTGTTTTTGACAGGTCAGTTTTTATCTGGAATCACGAGTATGATCGTGCAATATGCAATCATTTGGTATCTGACGAAAGAAACAGGTTCAGCAACAATCTTGAGCTTTGCTACGTTATTAGGTATGATCCCAATGGTTTTGCTGAGTCCGTTTGCTGGTCCGTTGGTGGATCGTTGGGACAAAAAGCGATTGTTGATTTTGACAGATATCATTGTCGCGTTGTTTGCAATGGTCTTGGTAGTAGTCGGTACGATTTCTGACACATTTCCGTTGTGGCTAGTGTTTGTATCGTTGTTCATTCGTGCAATTGCTCAAACTTTCCAGATGCCGACGATCCAATCGATCCTTCCTACGATGGTCCCAGAAGAAGAGCTGACACGTATCAATGGACAGCTAGGCATGGTCCAGTCAGCGAATTTTATCATTGCGCCTGCAATAGGTGCATTTTTATTTACAGTGATACCTATCAATTGGCTGATTTTGCTTGATGTGCTAGGCGCGGTATTTGGTGTGGGATTACTTGTTTTTGTGACGATCCCTAAGGTTATTTCGCAAGGAGAAACCATTCATTTGTTGACAGATACAAAATTTGGTGTGAAAAAATTGTACGAGAATAAAGGTCTTTGGCATATCATGCTCAACGGTGCTGTGTTCACGTTATTGTTTATGCCAGCTGCCAGTCTGTATCCGTTGATGACGATGGGCTATTTTGGTCAAAATGTAGGACAGGCGGGTCTTGTCGAAGTAGTCTATTCAGTAGGAATGCTTGCAGGTGGAGCGGTGATTGGCTTTTTTGGAAAATGGAAAGACCGGATGAAGCCGATTTTCATGGCTTATGTAGTCGTAGGTACCACGATTGGGGCTAGTGGATTGTTGCCGGGGACAACACAGGGATTCTTTTATTTTCTTTTACTGAATGCCGGGGCAGGTTTTGCCACACCTTATTTCAATACCTTACTGATGGCGATCATCCAACAGAGTTATGAACCGAACGTTTTAGGACGAGTCTTAGGTGTATTCAACTCATTAATGACTTTGCCAGGGCCGATTGGCTTAATATTTGCCGGCCCCTTGACAGATAAGATTGGTGTAGAAAAGATGTTTCTGATTGCGGGAATTGGTACGCTTTTATGCGGGATCGTTTTATTTTTGACACCCGTTGCTCGAAATTATGATAAAGAATTACAGAAAAAACTGGTGAAAGAACACCGTGAACAAGAAAACGAATAGAAAAGGAGCGGTGATAAAAATTTTCTTCCTACTTGAAATCAAGTGGTTTTTTCACAGCTTTTTTAGATGTTATGAGTTGCTCCGATCAGCAATTTTGTTTACTCTAAGGAAAAGGGAGGCAGGAGAAACATGAATTATTTTACGAGTGATATGCACTTTTTTCATGAGCGTTTACTAGGAGAAAATGACTTTGCTCCGCGACTCTTTGCAAATGTAGATGAGATGAACCAACAGTTGATCACCAGCTGGAATGCAGTAGTAAAAGAAACGGATCACGTCTATCATCTAGGTGATCTTGCCATGCATCCGCAGTATGAAAAAGCAAATGCAGACATCTTAGAATTAGTCAGTCAACTGCAAGGAACGATCCACTTGATCAAAGGGAATCATGACAGTCGTGCGTTCTTCCGTTATTTAGAAAAAAACGATCCTGGACTTTCTGATGGCAGTCCCAAATTTTATTTTTATGACGTAGGTGCTATCGTGAAGTTCGACCATCAGCAATATTACTTGACGCATTATCCAATGTTACTCGGACCTAACGACACCATTCGAAACCTTCACGGGCATATCCATCATTATAGTGTACCCATTGAAAATGTCGTCAATGTAGGCGTAGACGCACCAGAAAGAGACCTTCTAAAAGAAAAACTGCCATTCGGTACGCCGTTATCCGAAAAGCAAATCAAAGAAATATATGAAGCAAAGAGGTCGTGAAAAAGCTGCCCTGCATCAAGTGATAAGAACAGGCAATCAAAAACAGCTTCTCGTGTTTTTGATTGGGTAGGACTTGTCCCCGCAAATACAAGCTTTTGAGCCTGCTGCCCAATTCTGTGCCATAAGGATCAAAATAGAAAAACAGTTCGCTGCATGTTATAAAAGAATTGAAGTACCTGATTTTCAAAAATAGGATAAAAAGTCGTCCCTTTTTGGCGCGGCTTTTTATCCTATTTTTTAGTAATACAGTCATATGTTGTAAGGAGGAACTACAAAATACAGTACACGAATTTCCCTTGATCATTAACTGCTTTTCTGACCGTGGCAGTACCATCATTCAATTTCCTAACATCATTATCTATATTAGTGGAATAGACGATCAGGGTGTTTTCTTTTGTGTATCGGTTTAGCCAGTCAATCGCATAATCCACTGACTGATTCACGCCGATATGATAGAAATAATTCCTATAGATCGCTTTTGCTTCGTCCGTCATCGTGAAATCATGATTGAAGCCATAACCATTCCTGACAGAAGCAGCAGTTGTGAATGAACCATGGATCCTTAGATAAGAGGCGTGGCGATAGGTACCATTCTCTAATTTTATCAACGCATGATAATTATTGTAAAAATAATACCAGCTTGGTGTAGCTCGATTATAAGAAACATCTGCATTGAAAGGATTCGGTCGCGTCATTTCATATTTGTCATAGATACTGAGGTTCTCTGTATAGTCAAATCTTTGCTGAGTGAAGGCAGGCGGTGTATGGACGACTTGGTTGATCTGATAAGGATTGACTGGATGTTTTTTCTTCGTGATTTTTGTAAAAGAAGGATTATATCTTAAGTGATTGTTGTCAGTAGAGATATTGTTAGAATAAACGATCTCCAACGAACATTGGGTATAGGTATTGATCCAGTTCATCACATAGTTCGGAACATCATGATCTTCGATCGTCTCTGGAATAAGCGGGATATTCCTGTCAGAAAATTTGGCTCTTGCTTCGTCTGTTAAAAGAAAACGGGTGAACATATCGAATTCTACGACGATCGTTCCAGAATGATTACGCCCGAAAGTAAGACGTGTACTTGCATAAGGTCTCCCGTTATTTTTGTCCGTGGCGATGAAATAATAATCATTCCTTAAGGTGTATGAGTTGGAACCGCGGCTAAAAATGAAATCTTCGCCATCTATAGGAGTGCCGGCGTTCGACCATCGTATGTTTTCTGCGTAATCTTTATAATTTACGAAAAAAGGATTGATTTTTTCGACTTTATCGGATTTTTTTATATCATTTGGAGTTACACCCATTCCGTTAATAAAATCTGTTCTTTCTAAATCAATACCTTGGAAACTAGGATCATTTTCATTAGTTAGCTCATCGATTCTACCATCAGGTGTTGCGTTCATATATGCAGCCCAGATAAGGGAAGAGCAATACCAGTCATTTCTAGTGGATGAGCGATCCCGTCCCATTATATCTCCCCATACACTATACTGTTTACCTAATTGTCCACGCATAAATGAGATGGCTGCATTTCTTTGTGCTGTTGTCCCTGCTGGAACTCTTAAAATAGTTGAATCAGTATAATCGAATCGTTCATCATCCAAGACACCGTAAACAACGCCTCCAGCTTTTGTTTCAAGTATAGGACTATAATCAGTTGCTTCGATAGTTCGGATATATGTGAAGGTCTCTGGTTTTCCATTGATGCTATGTGTCTCTTCATAAATGCCTTCTACGATCATCACATGATGAAGAAATACTGGAGTGATTCCAGCCCTTTTCCGTTCGAAAATGATATCTCCTGGTTGAACGATATTCATCAGATCATATTTATGATAAGTCGGTACTTTTTCAAAAGTGATATTCTCCAAAGCATTTCCGATATTGAATGACCAAAGAGGCGGGTCTTTGGATAATTGTTCGGCTTCTTTACGAATATAGTGCTCATTGACGGTGTTTAGGTAGTCACGCAATTGGTCTTCTTCGGAAATCGCGGAATTGAATGGTTGATTGTAATAATTCGAAGTGAATTCTTCAAATGTCTGATCGAAGGAAGCGTATTCATTTTTGAATTCTTCATAATACTCCTCCAATATCTGCTGGGTATCTGTATCAGCATGTACAGTCGTGATTGGGATGGCAAATGCGACGGCGAGTAAACAGGTAGTCAGAAACAATTTAATTTTTGATTTCAATGTAATCCCTCCTTGTTTTATGCTAGAATAATAACATATGAATAAGTATGATGATAGCTTGAAAATAAAATGTATAAGTTATTTAATCTAGGCGTATATTGCACATAACACCAAAGAGTAAAATCAGCTATATCGATGATTGAGAACTGTTATCTTTAATGAAATAATTAGCATTTAACTTAAGTTTTACGAATAAAATCAAAGACGTTATATTTTATTTGGGGTTAGATAGTCTACAGA
>NZ_NGMF01000001.1:836371-866678 GCF_002140245.1 Enterococcus sp. 10F3_DIV0382
GTTATTATATTTTTTATTTGTTTATTTTTAAATAACAAATTTCTAGATTTTTTGTTTAGAGTTTTTTTGAAGATAGACAAGTATCAATCAATTAGAAAGGAGATGTGTGGATGTTACCACTAAAAAGTAAGACGTGTACGATCATTTCAATAATTTTGCTAGTGCTTTGCATCATCATGACTAGTTTTTATCCTTCGACAAAATATGGAAACTATACAATTCTTGTATCAATAATGTTTTGTAATTGGTTATTTGGTGGGATAAGCCTTGTTTTTTCGTCAAAAATCAATTCTAAGTGCTTAAAAGCATGTGTCATTTTATTAAATTTGATATGTATTTTTGGTTGGATCATTTTTGATTGATGAAAAACGACAGAACCTTTCTGTTGTGAGGAAAAGATGTTTAAAATCACGAGAAGAGAAGAAAATAAAGTTAAATAGAATCGGTTTGTATATAGCTATATTTTTGTCACTTAGTTGTTTCATTGGTATCTATTCTTACTATATAAATAGTCTCTAAAATAGAGTTTTAATGTGAGATATTAAGTCTTTATTCTTTGAGCAAAATAAATCTTGTATAAGCAATTTGATAAAAAACGACATGTATGAATACTTTGATGAAAAGGAGATGTGTGGATGTTACCACTAAAAAGTAAGACGTGTACGATCATTTCAATAAGCTTGTTGTCAATTTGTTTCATTTCAGCTAGTTTTTATTTTCATCCTTCTATAGAAAATAATCTTCAGTTCTTAGTGTCCATAATATTTTGTTGTTGGAGCACTGGTGGTTTGAGTTTGGTTTTTTCGACAAAAATCAATTCTAAAAGGTTAAAAATGCTAGTTATCCTACTTGATTTGATTGGTATTTATAGTTGGGTGATTTATGCTATGTAAATTGTTCTGTTTTAGTTTGTTGTTTCAATAAAAAACGAAATGAGGGGAAATAAATGAAATTAGATGTCAATTTGATCGGTTTATGTGTATCTATGTTACTGTCTGGCTGGTGTCTCGGGATAGCTCATTTCTATTACGGAAATAGCCCTCAAGGAGTATATATGTTACTTATGATGATTTTTCCAGGATTAACAGGACTATATTTTTCTACAAAAGTCAAGTCTGTAAGAATGAGATGGTTCCTGATAATACTAAATTATCTAATAGCTACCCATCTTACTATGATGCAATTTTATGGTCATTTATTAAGATAGCCATGTATCAATCGGAAAGGAGATTTGTGAATGTTACCATTAAAAAGTAAGACGTGTACAATCATTTCAATAAGTCTGCTAGTGCTTTGTATAGCTTTGACTATTTTTTCCCTTCAATAAATTATAACGACGATGGGACTCGTATACGAATAATGTTTTGTATTTGGTTATTTGGTGGGTTAAGCCTGGTTTTTTCAACAAAAATCAATTCTAAATGTTTAAAAGCGATTGTTATAGTATCGAATTTGATATGTATCTTTAACTGGATCATTTTTGGTTGGTAAAAAATGGCGGAACGTTTCTGTTGTAAGAAAAAGAGGATTAAAAACAAAAGGAGAAAAAATGAAACTAACTATCAATTTGGTCGGGTTATGTATATCTATGTTACTGTCTGGCTGGTGTCTAGGGGTGGCTCATTTCTATTATGGAAATGGTCTTCAAAGTGCAGCTTTAATGATTTTCATATCCTTCCCCGGCTTAGCAGGTCTTTATTTTTCGACAAAGATCAAATCTGCGAAGGTAAGATGGATGTTGTTAGTTATCAATTATCTATTTGCTACATATTTTAATGTTTTCCAATTTCTATTTATTTTGTTTCAAACTTTTTGAAGTCAGCAACGAAGCAAACAATTAAAAAGGAGCGAGTTGAATGTTATCAATAGAAAGTAAGAAAAGTAAGAGGGTATCGGTGGTTCTGTTAGTCTTCTGTATGATTTTGCTCAGCAGTCATTTGTATATTCGTCATGAAGTGATAGGGTTTCTAATCGTCCAGTATTCATGTTGGATTTTAAGTGGTATCAGTTTAGCTTTTTCAAGAAGAATGGATTCTATAAAAGTAAAATGGCTAGTGATTGCTCTTCATTTTCTTTTGACTTGCGGAGTAGGGCTTGTTTACATCATTGGGTGGATCATCGGGTGGATAAGTTTACCTAGGTGGGAGTTGTTGTTAGTATGTGTGTTGTATTTTGGAGCAGTCGTAACATTAGACTATCAAAAAAAGAAAAAAACATTCTATCTGTTCGGTCTAGGTCTACCGATGCTAATATCGATCAGTTCGCTTATTGGAATCCATTACTTGTTGGCTTTCCATTCAAATACTATTAAATCTTGGCTTGTTATCCCTTTGTTGCTTTTCATGATGATTTCCGGCTTGATGGGTCTCTATTTCTCTACAAAACTTGAAGATAATCGAATAAAGTGGCTGCTATTAGGGATGAATTATCTATTTGCTACTTATTACAATATTGTTCTTTTGTTTTTCTTATGAATCGAAACTGCCGTTCCTCTTTTGATCATGAGAATCATTGGGGCATGAGGAAGGCGATGTATGGGTCAATTAAAAAGGAGAGAGTTGGATGTTATCAATAGAAAGTAAGAAAAGTAAGCGGGTATCGGTGGTTCTGTTAGTCTTCTGTATGATTTTGCTCAGCAGTCATTTGTATATTCGTCATGAAGTGATAGGGTTTCTGATCATTCAGTATTCATGTTGGATTTTAAGTGGTATCAGTCTAGCTTTTACAAGAAGAATGGATTCCATAAAAGTAAAATGGCTAGTGATTGCTCTTCATTTTCTTTTGATTTGCGGATTAGGGCTGTTTTACATCATTGGGTGGTTAAGTTTATCTAGGTTGGATTTGTTGCTAGGATGTGTGTTGTATATTGGTTTAGTAGAAATATTAGAATATAAACAGAAAGAAAAAGCATTTTTTTTGTTCGGTCTAGGTCTACCGATGTTGATATCGATCAGTTTACTTATTTGGATCCATTATCTATTGGCTTTCTATTTAAATACCGACAGGATGTGGGCAATCATCGCTTTGTTGCTTTTCATAATGATTTCCGGCTTGATGGGTCTCTATTTCTCTACAAAACTTGAGGATAATCGAATAAAGTGGCTACTTTTAGGAATGAATTATCTATTTGCTACTTATTACAATGTTGTTCTTTTGTTTTTCTTATGAATCGAAACTGCCGTTCCTCTTTTGATCATGAGAATCACTGGAGTATGAAGATAGCGCTGTTTTTTCCCTATGATAGGTTATGTATTCGAACGCTGATAATTAAGGGATGAAATTTTCAGAAATATGACGTATAATGTAAAATACTGAAAAGTTGCGACCTTCAACTCGTAGATGTTTCAGAATCTAATTGAAATGATGGTGATATCATGACAGACAACAGCCAAACACGCGTTGTCGTAGGGATGAGCGGCGGTGTCGACTCATCTGTAACAGCACTTTTATTAAAGGAACAAGGATACGACGTGATCGGGATCTTCATGAAAAATTGGGATGATACGGACGAAAACGGCGTATGTACGGCCACGGAAGATTATAAGGATGTAGCGAAAGTAGCTGCTCAAATCGGGATTCCTTATTATTCTGTGAATTTCGAAAAAGAATATTGGGACCGTGTATTTGAATATTTCCTAGCCGAATACCGCGCAGGACGTACACCTAACCCAGACGTGATGTGTAACAAAGAAATCAAATTCAAAGCATTCTTGGACTATGCAATGGATCTTGGTGCTGATTATGTAGCTACTGGACATTATGCGCAAGTCACTCGCGATGAAAACGGTGTGGTCCATATGCTTCGCGGAGTAGACAACAATAAAGATCAAACTTACTTCCTTAGTCAATTATCACAAGAACAGCTTTCAAAAACGATGTTCCCTCTAGGCGGTATGGAAAAATCAGAAGTGCGGGCAATTGCTGAACGCGCAGGCCTTGCGACTGCTAAGAAAAAAGATTCAACAGGAATCTGCTTTATTGGTGAAAAGAACTTCAAACAATTTTTGAGCAACTATCTACCAGCGAAAAAAGGCAATATGGTCACTCTTGACGGTGAAGTCAAAGGGCAACATGCTGGTTTGATGTACTATACGATCGGTCAACGTCAAGGCCTAGGAATCGGTGGCGGAGGAGATTCGCAAGAACCTTGGTTTGTCGTAGGGAAAGATTTAGCGACGAACACATTATACGTGGGTCAAGGGTTCCACCATCCTGCACTGTACGCCACAAGCTTGGATGCAAGTGAAATCCACTTTACGACGAATGAACCAATGCCAAAAGAATTCAAGTGCACAGCGAAATTCCGTTACCGTCAACAAGATGTTCCTGTGACAGTTCGCTTATTGGATGATAACCGTGCAGAAGTCGTATTCGACGAACCTGTACGTGCCATCACTCCTGGACAAGCAGTTGTATTTTATGACGGAATGGAATGTCTAGGTGGCGGTTTGATCGACCACGCATACCAAGAAACAAAAGTTTTACAATACGTTTAAGCGATATGAAATGAATCAAAACAGCTATGGCTAACAAAAGAAACACCTTTTCTTTTGGACAGCATAGCTGTTTTTTTGCAATAAAATTAATTTTTATTCATTTTACGCTTGTAATTTTAGTGGAAACAGTCCATAATATCCAATAATATGAATAAAGTTGCTTTTGGTAAGCAAGAGCAGATGCAAAATAAAGGAAATATTTTGCAGGTGGTTTGTTCAATTTTATAAGTGAAGGTGATGGAAATGGAAAAGAAATCGACAGGTATTAGTAAGTGGGGTCTGGTTGCTCTCGTTGTCAGTTCGTCAATCGGAAGCGGTGTGTTTGGAATCACGAGTGATCTGGCTAGTTCTGCCGCCCCTGGACCAGCAATCCTTTCATGGATAATCGTCGGGATTGGTATTTTAGCTTTGGTATTATCGCTGAACCATTTAGGAGAAAAACGTCCAGATCTGGATGGCGGGATTTTTGGGTATGCAGAAGCTTCATTTGGTAAGTTAGGTGGCTTCATTAGTGGCTGGGGCTATTGGTTGTCTGCGTGGCTAGGAAATGTTGCTTTTGCGACGATGCTAATGAGTGCCATGGGAGAATTTTTTCCGATATTCAAAGGGGGACAAAATGTTCCTTCTATTTTATTCGCAAGTCTTTTTATTTGGGGTCTGACTTTATTAGTAAACAATGGGATCGAAGGAGCGAGCGTAATCAATACGATCGTGACGATTTGTAAATTAGTGCCATTATTCCTATTTTTAATATTTGTATTTATCGCATTTAAAGTGAATATATTCACTACTAATTTTTGGGGCAACGTATCTGATAATCTAGTGAACGGATCAGGACAGCAAGGAACGATCTGGTTGCAGATCAAAGGTTGTTTGATGGTCATGATGTGGGTCTTTGTAGGGATCGAAGGTGCAAGTGTTTTAGCTAACCGCGCGAAGAAACGTTCAGAAGCCCAGCAAGCATCCATCATGGGGCTGCTTTGTTTATTATTTATCTATATCCTTGCTTCGATCTTGCCATACGGTGTCTTATCTCAAGAAGAGTTAGCAACTATTTCACAACCTGCTATGGCAAATATTTTAAAAGGAATCGTGGGAAATTGGGGAGCGGCACTGATCAATATCGGCTTGATCATTTCGATCATCGGTTCTTGGTTGTCTTGGACGATGCTCCCAGCAGAAACAACGATGTTGATGGCTCGAGACGGTCTGTTGCCGAAAGCTTGGGGAAAAACGAATAAAAAAAATGCCCCAACTTATTCGTTAGTTGTTACTGCCATCTTGACTAATCTATTCTTATTGACTTTCTTAGTTACTGATTATGCCTATCAATTTGCCTATTCTTTATGTACAGCGGCAATCTTGATTTGTTATCTGCTTGTCGGAATCTATCAAGTCCAGTTTTCTTTAAAAGAAGGAATCAAAAAACAAGTAGTGATTGGTGGGATTGCTGTAGTTTTTGAATTGATGGGAATCACTTTAGCAGGATTTTCTTATGTCCTTTTATGTAGTATTGCCTATCTTCCTGGTTTTTGCTTCTACTGGATCGCTTGTCGGGAAACCAACCATCAAATCACGGGAAAAGAAAAAGTAATGATTGGGCTGATTTGTGTGGCCGCACTGCTTTCAATCGGGTTGCTTACTGTAGGCTGGATCAAGATATAAGGGGGAAAGAAACATGGAAATCGCAAATTTCGGTGTGGAAGAATGGCTAAATAAATGGGAGAAGAAAGCGGTATATGATATTGCACAAAGTTCGATCGAAGCATTGACATTAGACGAACTCGTTGGCTTAGACGGGACCAACGTAAGTGAATTTTTCGAAAAACGCAAAAATGAACCATTGGACTATGGCTGGATCGAAGGATCAGATGCGTTCAAACAAGAAGTCGCTTCGCTTTATCAAACCGTCGATCCAGAAAACATCTTACAAACGAACGGAGCGACTGGTGCTAATCTTTTAGCTCTATACGCGTTAGTGGAAGCAGGAGACCATGTTGTTTCGATGCTTCCCACTTATCAGCAACTATATGACATCCCTAAATCTTTAGGTGCCACTGTTGACTTTGTTCATTTGAAGGAAGAAGAAGATTGGCAGTTTGATTTAGAACAGCTAGAAGCCTTAGTCAAACCTGAAACAAAAATCATCTGTTTGAATAGTGCAAACAATCCTACAGGCACATTGCTAGATCGGAAAACTTTAGAAAAAATCGCAGAAATTGCTCGTACAGTAGATGCATATGTATTGATAGATGAAGTATATGCGCCTTTAACGGATAAAGGTGAATTCTTGTCGATCGTAGATGTCTATGAGAAAGGTATAGCAACCAATTCCCTATCCAAAACCTACTCCATTCCAGGTATCCGTATTGGCTGGACAGCTACTGGACCTGAGTTGGCAGAGGTTTTTCGAAAATATCGAGACTACACGATGATTTGCGGTGGAGTCCTGTCAGATGATCTTGCTGTACATGCATTGAAGAACAAAGAAAAAATCTTGGAGCGAAACCAAAAGATCATTACTGAGAACCTTGCGATTTTAAAACAGTGGGTAGCAAATGAACCGAAAGTTGAACTCGTCGCTCCCAATTACGTCTCTACTTCTTTCATCAAATTAACCATCGAAGAAGATGATCAGACATTTTGTATCAATTTATTAGAAGAAACAGGAGTACTATTAGTACCAGGAAGTGCCTTTGATTTACCGAAGCATGCCCGACTAGGTTACTGTTGTAAAAAAGAAACCTTGGAAAAGGGATTATCCCTTTTATCTGAATTCTTGAAAAAACAGGCCTAAACAAAAACACTGCAAGGACAGTCTGTGACAACTGTTCAAGCAGTGTTTTTCATTTACGCTTATTGTCTATGAGAAGGAGAGTGCCCTGAAGATATGGAGACTCCTGAAGCTTTTTCTTCTGCAGTTTCTTGCTGATGGATCTCTTGTGTATTGTGTCGTACAAGCAAGAAGTTGACTAAAACAAGAAGAGAAGTCGAAAGAAAGACGCCACGATAACCAAATGCACTGGAAACACTGGAGCCAATCATAGGTCCTACTACGTTACCAGTTGCTTGGAAAGATTGGTTATAACTGAAGATCCGTCCAGCAGCTTGATGAGGCGAATATTTTGTGATCAATGCTTGGACAGCAGGGAGCAGACAAGCATCAGAGATACCAATCAAAAAACGTAAGGCAGCTAATTGCCAAACATTCGTGACGAATGCCATTGGGATATAAACCAAAATCGCAAAACCCAAACCAATCGCAAGTATTCTTTCACTCCCAATCTTGTCACCTAAGCGACCAAATCTTGGAGCGGCTATCAAAGTAGCAATTCCAGGTATCGAAGCGATGATTCCGCTGATCAATGTAACATTCCCATGTCCATGCAGCAATTGACGAATGTACAGACTGATGATTGGACTGATGGAATTGTTGGATGCTTGGATGATCATCGTTGTGACGAACATACCGATGACGACGTGTGGATATTTCAAGTCTTTGAAAATCTGTTTGGCAGAAACCATGTTTTCTTTTTTCACTGGGACAAATTTTTCATGGACGAAAAACAGACTCAACAAGAAGACGAAAAATAAGATGATCCCTGTAATGAAAAAGGTAGGGCGATAGCCAAACGCTGAAGCAGAGATCCCGCCAAGAAGCGGTCCAAGTAATGTTCCTGTAACAGAACCAGTTGCTAAGGTCCCAAGAACTTGACCACTTTTTTCTTTTGGCGTCCCAGTTGCGACAAGGGCAGTGGCATTACTGATATAACCAGAAAAAATCCCTTGAAGCAGACGCAATGCGACTAATTGATACACACTAGTCACGCAGCCCATCAAAGAAATGACGATTGCCATTCCTAATGAAGCACGCAACAGCATCAATTTTCTTCCTTTTTGGTCGGCTAATTTCCCCCACCAAGGAGAGATCAGCGTAGTCACTAAGAAAGTAGATGAAAAAGTCAATCCGCTCCAAAAGTTCAATTGTGCCGTACTATAATTACCTAACGTATCTATGTAAAGTGACATAAAAGGCATGACTAAACTAAATCCGATACCAGCCATAAATGTTCCAAACCATAAGACAAACAAGTTCTGTTCCCAAGTTTCTCTTTTCCTAAATAATTTTTCCTTTATTCTTGCAGCCAATTAGACTCCTTCTTTCTGAAAATTTTCATCTACAACTCTTTATTATAAACTACATTATGTAGTTTATCAATGAAAGTCTCTTTTTTCTCGTTCTTTTTCGTGGTAAACTGAAAGAGTGAAGGATTTATTTTATGAGAGGAAACATGGAAATGAAAAAAAGAAATCTGTCTCAAGAGAAAATCATCGACTGCTTTCGAGAACTAGCAGAAGAGATGGATGTTCAGCAAATAACCTTTCAGCATTTAGCCAAACGCTTGGATATCAAAGCTCCCTCGCTGTATAACCATTTCAAAAATATTCGTGATGTCAAAACAGCGCTAACAGCGAAACTTCTGCAGGAACTTAATGACCAGCTGCGTCGGGCTCTTGTGGGAAAAAGTGGTCAGGAAGCACTGCAGATCTATGCAGAAACTTATCGATCCTTTGCTTTTTCAAATCAAGCAGTGTATGAGTTACTGATCAGTGTACCGCATACCAATGAAGCTGTTTTATTAGATGGAATCCATGAAACGAGTCAGATCATTTTGCAGATATTTGAGGCTTTTCAATTAACGAAAGAAGAAAAAGTTCATCGAAGCAGGGAACTTCGTAGTATGATCCACGGTTATCTTTCCTTACGTTTTTTAGGATACTTTACAAAAGAACCAACAATCGATCCAGAAGACAGCTATTTTTGGATGATCAATGACTTTATCGCTACTTTGCCTTAAACAATCAGATTCATTTGTAACAATTTTAAGATGTTCATTAAATGACCCTTTTATAAGAGAAAATTCTTGCAACTTTCTTGAAAAGTGACTAAGATGAGTCTAGAAAAGCTGAAAGAAGGAGCACGAGTATGTATCAAGTAATTACCATGTTCGGGGACAATGAGCCTTGGTGGTTTTTTGAAGACTGGGAAGAAGATATTGAAGCAGAAGAAACATTCGAGTCTTTTGAAGAAGCACGACAAGCGTACGAAAAACAATGGATCGCGATCCATCAAAATTATGAATATATCAATGCGAAAAGAAATTTTCTCAGCGCCTTTTGGAATGACGGAGATGAGCGTTGGTGTGAAGAGTGTGACGATGATTTACAGCAATACAAGGGACTTGCGTTGTTGAAAAATCATCAGCCCATCACAGTAGAAAGCAGAAAGGAATTTTATGAAACAACTAATTCTAGCGGAAAAACCAAGCGTTGCGAAAGACCTAAGCAAGGTGCTTGGTGCTAATCAAAAGCACAAAAATTATTACGAAGGACCCAAGGTGATCGTTACTTGGGCCCTTGGTCATTTATTAGGATTGAAAATGCCGGAAGATCTGAATAAGGAATGGCAGAGCTGGCAAATGGACACGTTGCCGATGATCCCTAAAAAACTAGGAATCAAACCACTTCCTAAAACAGGATATCAATTAAAAGCAATCAAGCAGCTGGCTCAACGAAAAGATGTCTCAGAAGCAGTCATTGCGACAGATGCCGGAAGGGAAGGGGAACTTGTTGCTCGCTGGATCTTAGAGTATGTGCATTTCAATAAACCAGTGAAGCGGTTATGGATCTCTTCTCAAACAGATAAAGCAATCAAAACAGGATTCAAGCAACTAAGACCTGCAAAAGAATATGATGCATTGTATGAATCTGCTCTTGCCCGGGCAAAAGCGGACTGGTTGGTAGGATTGAATGTGACCAGAGCCTTAACTGTGAAGTACGCGGATAATTTATCAGCAGGCCGTGTGCAGACCCCGACACTAGCATTAGTGAGAGACCAAGAAAAGAAAATCGAACAGTTCCGTCCACAAACGTATTTCACGATCACGTTGCACGCTGGAAAAGAACAAGCCAAAATGGTTCAAAAAAATCAATTTGCTTTAAAAACACAAGAAGAAGCACAAAAACTTGTTCAATTGATCAGTACAAGCAAAGGAACTGTCACAGAAGTCCAAGAAAAATTAAAAACGGAATCTGCGCCGCTACCTTATGATTTAACAGAGATCCAAAGAGAAGCCAATCAACGCTATGGCTATTCTGCAAAGAAAACATTAAATCTTGTACAAAGTTTGTATGAGACCCATAAGATCGTTACTTATCCGCGTACAGACAGCAAATATCTGACAAATGACATGAAAAGTACGATGAACGAACGACTGCAAGCAGTCAGCGATTTTGCTCCTGAGGTCAAGCAGTATTTGAAAAACGGAGCCATCGTCCAACAGACAAAAGTATTCCAAGACAGTAAAGTGACCGATCACCATGCACTTTTGCCAACTGAAAACCGAGCACGTTATGAAAAATTAAGTAATGAAGAGCAAAAAATCTATCAAATGATTGTCTCTCGTTTTTTAGGACTGTTTGCTCAACCCCATAAAGTCAGCCAAACAAAAGTTACGGTTGAATTTGGTAAAGAACGATTCATTTTTCGGCAAAATCGTGTCGTCCAAGCAGGATGGAAAGGCGAAACTGAAACTGAGACGGAAACAGTCAAATGGGAAAAAGGAATGAGAATCAATCCCGATTTCACCATCAAAAAAGAATTATCTGCACCGCCTAAACCATTGACAGAAGCAAGCTTGCTTGGACAAATGGAAAAATACAGTCTGGGAACCCCGGCTACTCGTGCAGAGATCATTGAAAAATTGATCAAATCAGAGTTGATGGAACGTACCCCTCAAGGACTGCAAGTATCCCCTAAAGGTAAACAATTATTAGTATTAGTCAACCCATCTTTAGTGACACCGGATCTGACAGAAAGCTGGGAAAAAGACCTTGAAGCTATTGCTGCAGGAAAGAAACAAGCAGGAACCTTCTTGAATGGAATCGAAAAAGAAACAAAACGCTTGGTGAATGAAATCAAATCAAGCAAACAAGAATATCAAGATTTCTCGATTACCCAAAAGAAATGTCCAGAATGTGGGGCCAATCTGCGTGAGAAAAACACGCGAGACGGCAAAATTTATGTCTGCACCAATTCAGATTGCAACTAC
Source organism: Enterococcus sp. 10F3_DIV0382 (assembly GCF_002140245.1). Classification (NCBI taxonomy): domain Bacteria; kingdom Bacillati; phylum Bacillota; class Bacilli; order Lactobacillales; family Enterococcaceae; genus Enterococcus; species Enterococcus sp. 10F3_DIV0382. The sequence goes on from NZ_NGMF01000001.1 coordinate 847,980, forward strand.
CGCAGAAGAAAAGATCCAAAAGTCTCCAACCATCGCTGCCCACAATGCCACCGGAAAATGGAAATCATCGAAGGCAAAAATGGTGCTTATTTCCGTTGTAAATACGACGGAACGACAGAAAAAATGCTTGATAAAAAAGAGCAGAAGAAGAAAATGACCAAACATGAAGAACGTCGCTTGCTGAAAAAATATGCACAGGCAGAAGAACCAGAAGAAAGCCCATTAGCAGCAGCACTAAAAGCGGCAATGAAGAAGTAAGAAGATGGAGGTTGTGACAGAAGTGGTCAGCTTCAAGAAATAAGAAGGAATTTACGAAAATTGCTTCTCAAATTTTTGTAACATTTCGGCTTATTTTTCGAAGAAGCTACTTCTGGAACACCATATATCAGAGGTTGTGAAAAAGCTGTTCTGCATCATCCTGCATCAAGTAATAAGAACAGCAAACAAAAATAGCTCCTCATATTTTGTCGTTTGTTGAGCTAATACCGAAGGTTAGTTGATTGAAAACCGTTTGTTCGGAAAAAAGGGACTGCGACAAGATTTTTGTCACAGTCCCTCTTCATTTAAAAAAATGTTTACTTCATTTGACGTATATTATTGGTGAGGCTTCAATTCATTTGGCTTCACTTTTTCTGTTTCTCTAATAATATAAACAGGACGTTGCTTCGTTTCTAAGAAGATTTTTCCGATATATTTCCCGATGATTCCAAGACATAACAGTTGGATTCCGCCGATGAATAGGAAGATCGAGACCATGGAAGGCCATCCTGATGTAGGATCACCAAACAGCAATGCCCGCAAAATAATGAACAAGATCGCAATACCAGAACCGACACAAGACAAAGCGCCGATAAATGAAGCAATTGTCAATGGCGCATCGGAGAAGTTCACGATACCATCAATCGAGTAGTTGAACAATTTCCAGAAGGACCAAGATGTTTCACCAGCTACACGTTCGCGGTTTTCATAAGAAATATATTCTGTTTTGAATCCGACCCAACTGAATAAACCTTTTGAAAATCGGTTGTATTCTGTTAGTTCTAGGACAGCATCCACCATTTGTCGGGTCATCAAACGGAAATCACGAGCGCCATCGACCATTTCTGTATCGCTGATTTTATTAATCAACTGGTAGAATTTTTTCGCGAAGAAGCTGCGGATTGCAGGCTCACCTTCACGAGTCGAACGCCGGGTGCCGACACAATCGATATCAGAAGTAGTGATTCGTTCAATCATCTCAGGAAGCAGTTCAGGTGGATCTTGTAAGTCAACATCCATAACAGTCACTAAATCTCCTGTAGAAGCTTGTAATCCAGCGTATAGAGCCGCTTCTTTCCCGAAATTTCTGGAAAATGAGACAAAGCGGACATAAGGATAAGCTGCAGCTAGCTTCTTGATTGCTGCTAATGTACCGTCTTTTGATCCATCGTCAATAAATAAATATTCGAACTCATGGGGACCTTTGAATTTTTCAACCTCATCAAAAAAAAGAGGAACCGTTTTTTCTTCATTGAAACATGGGACAACAATTGATACTTTCATCGTTTCTTTCCTTTCAATCGTATGTTTATATATGGTTTACATTCAAAATTTAATAAACCTTAAATAACACCTTTTAAATTTGATTTTACGTAAAAGAACAGGTATTCTTTTGGTAAACTACCGTATTTAGTTTACCATGTTTCCTCGGTTTATCAAATTTTTAAGAACAATTTTTAGTAGTTGGCAAGTAGTTTCGGACAGAGAAAAAGGAGGAAGTTCCAGTCTGTTGACCAGGAGCAAACAAAATGAAAATACACACACCTATCGGCTTTTTATGGTTAGATGCAGATGAATCCGGGTTGACTGCTGTATCTTTTCAGCCAATTTCGGAAAGCAAATCAGCGAATCAGCAAATTTTAACGCGCACACAAGAACAGTTTGAAGAATATTTTACGGGAAAAAGAAAAGAATTTGAAATTCCTTTATCTATAAAGAGAGGTACGCCTTTTCAGCAAAATGTCTGGAAAGCTTTGTCGACCATTCCTTATGGAGAAATCCGAACATATAAAGAAGTAGCCGTTGCTGTCGCTAGTCCGAAAGCTGTGCGAGCGATTGGACAGGCAAATCGAACCAATCCATTACCAATCGTTATTCCTTGTCATCGAGTGATCGGGCAAAATGGAAAACTGACAGGATATATGGGAAACGCAACAGATGGAGTCGAAATCAAACGCCAATTGTTGCTATTAGAAGGGTATCTGCAAAATTAAAAAACAGTTGTGATTCGAACATTGTTCCATGCGAGAATCACAACTGTTTTTTCGTGTTTGTTCTAAAGTTTGATCAGCCAAATAAATAGTAAAGCCATTACTGTTTGGAGAAGCCCGACAGCCAATCCGTAAGATAAGAAACGTGTACCTTCTTTCATGAATTTTGCAAAGTCTAAACGCAGCCCAATTGCCGCTAAAGCAGTGATCTCAAACCAGCTACTGATAAAATGTGCCGATTGGTCAATAACTACAGGTAAAGAAAACAAGCTGTTGACCAAACAAAAGATCACAAACCCTAATACATACCAAGGAAGCGGTAATTTTCGTTTTTTCTGCGTATCAGTCGGTGTTTCAAACAGAGCTGGTTGTTTCTTGTGCATGAATTTTTCAAACAAATAGACAACAACAACAAGCATCATGATACGTAGAATCTTAAACAACATGGCAAATTCGACAACAGAACTGTCAAGCAAACTTGCACCAGCGACTACTTGACCCACAGATTGGAGTGTGCCACCTAAAAGTGCGCTTTTTTCAATGAGATTTCCTCCGAATAGCTGTAATCCAAGAAAAGGGAGGGTCAACATCATCATAGTACCTAGTAGATTGACCAGTGTGATGATCTGCCCTTTTTCTTCCTCTTTTGCATGGATGGAAGGGGCGATCGAAGCAATAGCAGAAGAACCACAAACAGCGTTTCCTCCAGCCATCATCAAAGAAGAAGTATCGCTGAATTGCAGTTTCTTACCAATCAAGTAAGCACCGATGATAGTGACTGACATCTGTAGTAACACAAAAACAATTTCTTTTACACCAATTTGAGCAATCGTTTGAGCGGTGACAGTTGCACCTAGTAAAAAAACAGAGAATTCCAATAGTTTGCTTTCAGCGAATTTTGTGCCGATTGCTAGAACAGGCTGTTTAAAAAAAGTATTTCCTAATAAAATACCCAATAAAATAGCAATAGTCGCTCCACCTAACTGTGGCAGATAAATAGCAAGAAGCCGGCTGACGGCAGCGATGGCAAAAGAAAGCAGTAATCCGGGCAAAATCTCGCGGACCGCTGAATCCTTTACAGATTTTATTGGATGTGACAATGATTTCATTTGATTGGTTCCTTTCGTCAATAAATACTAAAAGCATACTCGAACATAGTAGCACTAAACCAGTATTTTGACAAAAGAATAAGAGGTCGTGACAAAAGTCTTGTCACAACCTCTTGTTTCGAATAAACGGTGTTCCAAAGCCAGTTTCTCGGTATTAAGCCAAATTTATGCAAAAATGTGGAAAGCCATTTTCACAAAATTTTTCTTACTACTCGAAACTAGGCGGCTTTTTCACGACCTCTTGGTAAACGGTGTTCCAGAAGTAGCTTCTTCGGAAATAAGCCGAAATGTTACAAAAATTTGAGAAGCAATTTTCGTATATTCCTTCTTATTTCTAGAAGCTGACCACTTCTTTCACAACCAATCGAATCAATTATGAAGCGATTTTTTTAGAAACAAATTTTCCATGTTTGCTATGTTCTTTAGTTAAGAAACGTACGTAATGAGCAAGCACGTAGAAGACAACTACACTTGCAAACAGACATTCCGCAATTTTTAAGAAATCTAATACGCTACTATAAATACCTAAACTGTTGAAGTAATGAACAGTAGTAAATAGAGCTGTTGCAGAGATAACAAGTGGGAATGTAAAGGCTGCGTAGCTTGGATAAAAACGAAGCTTGAACAAGCGTGGCAGTATAGACAGCACGACGAAATACAATACTTGAGATAAAACGAACAACGCTACGACAAGATAAAAGTTAGGTTCTGCAAAGTTTTTCAGGTAACCTGTCAGGCAAAGAGAACCAGGTGCTGCAACGATCGTAATCAGCGGACGTGTTGGATGAGCCATATTTCTTACGAAAAAGACACGTTTGATGATGATTGGTAATAAGAACGCATAGCAGACCAATGAAATCCAAAAGAAGATTTTTCCAATAAGTGGGAAGAAGTTCCCAGCAGTTACAGTGATGACCCCAAACCCAACATAAATGATAAACCAGCTTGGATAAATTGCTTCAATAGAAAGATCAGCTTTGATGACATGGTGATAATTGAAATAAAAGACAAGTATCACTTGGAAAATAACTGCACACAACCAAATGAATTTGACAATCGGTGCAATACTTTCATATGAAACAAAATAAGTACAAATAACCATGAGTGACATCGTAAAAGTTGGTGAAACGGAGGCGATGATCGGATCATGCAATGTTTGTTTCGTATGCTCAAATAAGATAAACAATTTAACAAAAATGAATATCATAAGAATCATTGAGATACCGCCAGTTAGATTGCCTAAAGCAACATGGTGATAGTCTTTAAACAGATTTCCAAGGGAAGCTAACCCAAGAATCAACCCGCAGATCGGGATCGGAATAATTTTCAAAAAGTTCTTCATATATATTCTCCTTTTTATTTAATAGATTTTAGTACCAAGATGAACGAATACATTGTAAAATGAATAGGTCTGTATGATTACGAGCAAAGCAGACAGCTGATTATCTTGTCTGAGTTACTAGTTGGATCAGCAACTGTTTTGTTGTACATTTCTATTATAGATGGTTTTTTGTATATTTAAATCAAATAGTTTTTATAGTAATTATCATAAAAAGTTATGGAAGTGGTGCCATGTTTAAGTTATTAACGACTTTTCGAGCAGTATATGAAACAAGAAATTTTTCTAGAGCAGCAGAAGTACTGTTTTTATCTCAGCCAGCCGTCTCGAATCAAATCAAACAGTTGGAGCGGGAATTGAATATCGATCTTTTTCAACGTAACGGAAGAAAAGAGATGCTTCCAACTAAGCAAGCCGACTTATTATATGAACGGACACTGGTTTTGTTAGAAGAATGGGAAGAAACTCAGCAAAAATTGCTCAATGAACAAAATGAAGAAGAAGTATGTCGGATCGTTGCTTCCCACACCTTTGCTGTCTATCTTTTGCCTCAGTTGATGAAACATCTGATCAAAAGGTTTCCTAAAGTGCATTTTGAGATCGAAATCGCGAATTCTCATGAATCATTAGAACAAGTAGCGAAACATGAATCCGATTTTGGTTTTATCGAAAAGCCATTAGAGACTTCCGGCGTACAAAGATACTCTTTGATGGAAGACCAGCTAGTCATCGCTGGGGACCCAAAAAGCAAATTGTGGCTTGTAAGAGAAGCAAACTCTGGTGTTTTTCATTACACGCAGCGTTATTTTGAAGAGATGAATATCCAAGATAAGAAAATGATCGTGAAAAGCAATGATGTGATCGTTGCGTTGCTGAAGGAAGGAATCGGACGCTCGATTTTATCTGAGCGCTCTGTGCCAAAAGACGTACCAATGATTCCGTTGAATTTCCATCGGTATTTTTATTTCATTCAACGAACCAATCTGGTTTCTGATCAGCTGTTAGAGATTGCTGAAGAGATCCTTCGATACAATGAAAGCACAGAAACTTCTCACAGCGAGGAGAATCTCAGCTGATAGATAATTGCATGTATCAAAAAAAGTTCTGTGATACACTAAAGATAAGCAGTAGGCTTTTGCCTTCCGTTTGCTCAAGCAGCTGCACAAACGGAAAGTTAATTTTTCCCAAATGTCTGTGGAAAGACTTTCCATTATCTAACTGGACCGCTATAATAATCAGCAGTATGGTTTTTAAGAAAAGGGATGAAACATGGAAAAAAAATTAAAAGCTTCGAACGATAATCGTATTGATTATGGCGTGATTTTACCAGTCTTTCTGTTATGTTTGATTGGTCTGCTCTCATTATATGTAGCACTTAGCCATGATCCGAACAATCCAGCAGTCTTGAAAGGCGTAGGGATGCAAGTTGTCTGGTATTTAGTTGGGGCGGCAGCAATCGTTGTCATCATGCATTTGAATTCCAAATGGATCTGGAAACTGACTCCTTACCTTTATGGCTTGGGGTTAGTAGTAATGGGACTCTTACTGGAATTCTATGACAAGAATTTAGCCGATTCTACAGGTTCTAAAAACTGGTTCCGATTCGGTGCGTTCACCTTCCAGCCAGCAGAGCTAATGAAGATCGCGTACATCTTGATGATGGCGCTGATCGTGACCAAACATAATACGCAAGTAAAAGAACGGACGATGAAATCGGACTTTTGGCTGATTGGGAAGCTCTTGATCGTGACGATACCGGTATTAGCATTGATCATGGCTCAAGATGACTTTGGAACGATGCTCGTCTTCCTTGCGATCTTCGGCGGGATATTCTTGATGTCTGGAATCTCTTGGCGCATCATCGCCCCTGTAGTGATCTTAGCAGTAGTCGTTGGTGCAGGAACGATTTTCTTAGTGACGACTGAAGGCGGAAGAGACTTGCTTTATAAAGTGGGCTTCAAATCTTATCAATTTGCACGTATTGATTCATGGCTGGATCCTTTCCATGATACGTCTGGGATGAGTTACCAGCCGGCACAAGGACTTTTGGCAATCGGCACCGGTGGCTTGTTTGGTAAAGGATTCAATGTAAGCAATATTTATGTGCCTGTTCGTGAGTCCGATATGATTTTTACCGTTATCGGTGAAAACTTCGGCTTTATCGGTGGTGCATTCGTCATTTTCTTGTATTTTATTTTGATTTATCGTATGATTCGGGTGTGTTTCGATACGAACAATGAATTTTACGCCTATATCGCAAGCGGTTTGATCATGATGCTGCTGTTCCATGTCTTTGAGAACATTGGAGCAAATATCGGATTACTTCCTTTAACAGGGATCCCATTGCCTTTCATTAGCCAAGGAGGATCTTCGATTTTAGGGAACATGATCGGTGTCGGATTGATATTATCGATGAGATACCAAAATGAAGCACCTGCAAGATCTTCAAGGAGGTAAGAAAATTGTACACCTTTTACTGGTACCCGAAATGTTCAACATGCAAAAAAGCCAAAGCGTGGTTAGACCAGCATGGCGTTAGTTATCAAACTGTTGATATGATCAAAGAAGTACCGAAGGCCTCAACGATTGAGACTTGGCTAGAAACGAGTCAAGTACCGATCCGTCGCCTGTTCAACACAAGCGGGATGAAATATCGAGAACTTGGACTGAAAGATCAAGTAGGCGAGTTTACGGCTTCAAAAGCAAGCCAAGTCTTATCGACAGATGGCATGCTGATCAAGCGGCCGCTGATCGTGCAAGAGGACCAGCTTGTTGCAATTGGATTCAATGAAAAAATTTATGAAGGAGAACTGATATAAAATGGCAGGCAAACATTTGAAGAAAAAGGACAACCTTTGGATCTTATTTAATGGAAAAGAATACTGTGTTGGTTTGACAAATGAAGCGCAAGAAGAACTCGGAGACATCACGTTTGCCAATTTGCCAAAAGCAGGACAATCGCTAAAAAAAGATGAACCTCTGATCGAAGTCGAAGCGGAAAAAGCGGTCAATGAATTTGCTAGCCCGCTAACGGGTACAGTTTCTTCTGTGAATGATAAAATCGGTGAAGATATCAATATCTTGAATGATTCAGATGAAATGAATGCGTGGATCTTAAGTTTCAAAGATGTTGATCCAAAAGAATTTGACGAATTATAAAATCAGAAAATCACTTGAAAAAAGTTGACACTGATTCTTCCAGTTGCTATAATCATAAGCAATCCTATATGAAACGAGAAAGCTTTGAAAAGAAGAGTACATGTCACGGACGTTTGAAGAGAGCCCTGTTTGCTGAAAATGGGTAACGAAAATGAGATGGAAGATGGTCTTAGAGCAGAGTAAGCGAGCGTAAGCAAACTTACTACGGGAGTGCCCGTTACAGCGCGACAGTATACGGAAAGAAGCTAAGTCCAAGTACTGGAAGAGGCTGTTATTGCGAAGTAACGGTAAATCAAGGTGGTAACACGGAAGTTCAAGCTTTCGTCCTTTTGCTTAAGGCAAGAGGGCGAAGGCTTTTTTGTTTGAAAAATCATAAGAGAAAGATGTGAATGGCATGTCATTAATCCAACTAACGAATGTCAAAAAGACATTCAATGGGAAAAACGGAAACATCCAAGCCGTCAATGACGTTTCACTAAACGTTGAAAAAGGGGATATTTATGGAATCGTCGGCTATTCTGGGGCAGGAAAAAGTACATTAGTCCGTCTCCTGAATGGACTTGAGCTTCCCACGAGCGGCGAAGTGATCGTAAACGATCAAGATATCACAAAATTAAAAAACAAAGAATTACGTACATTCCGAAAGAAAATCGGTATGATCTTCCAGCATTTCAACCTGTTATGGTCAAGAACTGTACTTGAAAATATCCAGCTGCCGTTGGAATTAGCTGGTGTACCAAAGAGCAAACGCAAAGAACGAGCAGAAGAATTGTTGCGTTTAGTCGGGTTAGAAGGACGCGGACAAGCGTATCCTTCACAACTTTCCGGCGGACAGAAACAACGTGTCGGTATCGCACGAGCATTGGCAAATGACCCTGAGATCCTGCTTTGTGATGAGGCTACGAGTGCATTGGACCCGCAAACAACAGAAGAAGTATTAGACTTATTGTTAGCAATCAATAAGAAATTGAATTTGACCATCGTCTTGATCACACATGAAATGAATGTGATCCGCAAAATCTGCAACAAAGTCGCTGTGATGGAGTTGGGGAAAGTCGTAGAAGAAGGAGACGTGTTGACTGTCTTCAGACAACCGAAAAAAGAAGTAACCAAACGTTTTGTACAACAAGACATCGAACCAGAAGCTGATTCGACAGAACTATTAGCTGAACTCATCAAAGAAAATCCAAGCGGCCGTTTGGCAACTTTGACCTTTAGCGAAAGAAATGCCAACGAACCAGTTATTTCCCAAGCGATTCGACGCTATAACATTGATGTCAACGTCGTATACGGGAAAATCAAACAAGTAAAAGAAGGTTCCTTTGGTTCATTGACTGTCTTGATGACAGGTGAAACCAAAGAATTAGATCAAGCAGAAGTGTTCATTAAAGAACAAGGAGTAGGAATTGAGGTGATCCATCGTGGATAAAAGCTTTTCAGAAACATATCTAGATTTTAAACAAATCAATCCGGAAACGATGAATCAGGCTATCCTTGATACACTATATATGACATTGATCTCAATGGTCTTAGTGACGATCATCGGATTAGTCTTGGGATTGATCCTTTACTCTATTGGGCGCAAAAACAAACCGTATGCTCGAATCATTTACGGGATCGTATCGATCATCAGTAATATTTTCCGATCAACACCATTTATGATCCTGATGGTTTTGATCATTCCATTTACTAAAGCAATCGTAGGCACTATGCTAGGTGCGCAAGCAGCCATTCCAGCTCTTGTTTTATCCGCGGCACCATTTTATGCCCGTCTAGTAGAGATTGCTTTTCGTGAAGTCAGCCCTGGCGTACTGGAAGCAGCAGATGCAATGGGGGCAAGTTACTGGGAAATCATCTGGAAGGTCTTGATACCTGAAAGTATTCCCGCGTTGATTTCTGGATTAACAGTTACAACGATCTCGATGATCGGATTTACTGCAATGGCCGGCGCGATCGGCGCAGGTGGACTTGGTGGTCTTGCTTGGCAGGAAGGCTACCAACGTGGTAATCTGACAGTGACATTCGTTGCGACTTTAATTATTTTATTAATCGTATTTATCGTTCAAGGAATCGGTGATTTCTTAACTAAGAAAACAGACAAAAGATAATAGGATATAGGGGGATATAGGATATGAAAAAGAAGATTTTTGGATTAGCAGCAGCGCTTTTGCTGACTGTAGGATTAACAGCATGCGGTAACAACAGCGACAGCAAAGATTCAGCAAATAAAGCAGACGACACGACATTGAAAGTCGGCGCTTCACCGACACCGCACGCAGAGATTTTGGAACATGTGAAACCATTATTGAAAGATGAAGGAATCGATCTTGAAATCGTCAAATTCGATGACTATGTATTACCGAACCAATCGTTGGAAGAAGGCGATATCGATGCCAATTACTTCCAACATATTCCTTATTTGAACAAAGAAATCAAAGAAAAAGGGTATGACTTTGTCAATGCCGGTGCTGTCCACATCGAACCAATGGGCTTGTACTCTAAAAAAATCAAAGATGTTTCTGAACTAAAAGATGGTGCAACGATCATCACTTCGAATTCTGAATCAGACTGGGGACGCATCATCACGATTTTACAAGATGCTGGGCTAGTCAAAGTCAAAGATGGAGTAGATCTGGAAACAGCCACATTCGATGATATTGCAGAAAACCCTAAGAATTTGAAGTTCAACCATACGATCGACCCATCACTTTTAGCTTCTACGTACCAAAATGATGAAGGTGACCTAGTCGCAATCAATGCAAACTTCGCTTATGGCGCAGGATTGAATCCATTAGAAGATGCCGTATTACTTGAAAAAGACAACTCTCCTTACGTGAATATCATTGCGACTCGCAAAGGTGATGAAGACAGTGACAAAATCAAAAAACTGATTGAAGTGCTTCACCGTAAAGAAGTCCAAGAATGGATCACAGACAAATGGGGCGGCTCTGTTAAACCAGTAAAGGCTGATGCAAAATAAGGAATGAAACAAAAAAGATGAGAAATAAGTCTGTAACGGCTTATTCCTCATCTTTTTTATACCTATTCTAATTTAGAAATCAAAATTGTTTAATAATCAATAAAAGATATTTGATTTTAGTAAGGAAGATCATTGCGCTTCATTCTCAATTAGTCTAAAATGAGTGAGAACGAAAGAGAATTTGGGGGTATAATGCATGTCTGTCTTAGAAATAAAAAATCTACATGTGTCGATCGAGGAAAAAGAAATCCTTAAAGGCGTAAACCTAACAATGAAAACCGGAGAAATTCACGCCATCATGGGACCTAACGGCACAGGAAAATCAACCTTATCTGCCGCTATCATGGGCAATCCAAACTATGAAGTAACAGAAGGTGAAATCTTGTTTGACGGGAAAAATGTTTTAGACTTGGAAGTAGACGAACGTGCACGACTTGGTTTGTTTTTAGCTATGCAATATCCAAGTGAGATACCAGGTATCACGAATGCGGAATTCATGCGTGCAGCAATCAATGCGAAACGTGATGAAAACGACAAGATCTCTGTTATGGCATTTTTGAAAAAGTTAGATGAAAAAATGGCTTTACTGAATATGCCAGAAGAAATGGCTGAACGTTATCTGAACGAAGGTTTTTCTGGCGGGGAAAAGAAACGGAATGAGATCCTACAATTGTTGATGTTAGAACCAACATTTGCGATTTTAGACGAAATCGACTCGGGTTTGGATATCGATGCTTTGAAAGTCGTTGCTAAAGGAGTAAATGAAATGCGTGGAGACAATTTCGGTGCATTGATCATCACCCACTATCAACGATTATTGAACTATATCACACCTGATGTCGTTCACATCATGATGGAAGGTCGAGTAGTCATGACAGGAAATGCTGACTTAGCTAAACGCCTAGAAGCAGAAGGTTACGCTGGAATCAGTAAAGAATTAGGAATCGACTATAAAGAAGAAGAAGCGTAAGGGGGAGCAAGAATGAAAGAAAAAAACTGGCTCGATTATCTTGACGCGGTAAATGATTTTTCTTTAAGTAAAGGCGAACCTGATTGGATGAGAACCTTCCGTCAAGACGCACTAACAAAAGCAGATGAACTGCCATTGCCGCATATCGATCGGGTGAAATTCCATCGTTGGTCGTTATTCGATGTGAAAGAAACACAAACTATCAGTGAAACAGGCACGATTCCAGCATTTGATGCAATGAAAGACAATCCTGTGCTTGTCCAACAAGGTTCATGGACGATTTTTGAACAACTACCTGTGGAATTAGCAGAAAAAGGAGTCATTTTTACCGACTTGTCTACTGCAATGATCGAATACCCAGAACTAGTCCAAGAATATTATATGAAAAAAGCAGTAAACATGGACGAAGACCAATTGACTGCACTCCATGTAGCTTTTATGAACAGCGGTATTTTCCTGTATGTGCCTAAAAATGTCGTGATCGATGAACCACTCGAGTCCTTATTCATTCAAGATGGCGCATCCGATGAGCACTTCTTCAAGCATGTGTTGATCGTGGCAGATGAACATAGTGAATTTTCTTATCTGGAACGTTTCCAGACAACCAAAGAACAAGTAGCAAAATCATCAGGTAATATCATCGTGGAAGTCATCGCTAAAGCTGGTTCAAAAATCAAATATTCAGCTGTAGATCAATTAGGAGAGAATATTACTTCTTATATGAATCGCCGTGGGCACATTTTACGAGACGCTTCTGTCGACTGGGCAATTGGTGTCATGAATGACGGTCATGTGATCGCTGACTTTGATTCAGATTTAGCAGGAGAAGGTGCACACGCAGAAGTCAAAATCGTGGCGATCAGCTCGGGCAGACAAATCCAAGGAATCGATACACGAGTAACCAATAAAGCACCTCATACGATCGGGCATATTTTGCAACACGGAGTGATCCGAGAAAAAGGAACATTGACCTTTAACGGTATCGGCCACATCCTGAAAGGAGCAAAAGGTGCAGATGCTCAACAAGAAAGCCGTGTCTTGATGCTTTCTGACAAAGCACGTGGTGACGCGAATCCTATTCTTTTGATCGATGAAAACGAAGTAACTGCTGGACATGCTGCCAGTGTAGGACGAGTTGATCCAGAAGAAATGTACTATCTGATGAGTCGAGGATTGCATAAAGAAGAAGCAGAGCGCTTAGTGATTCGAGGATTCCTCGGTTCTGTCTTAACGGCAATCCCTGTAGAACAAGTTCGGAAAGAATTAGTCGAAGTAATCGAAGGGAAGTTGAATGGATGATCGATGCTAAAAAGCTACGCAATGATTTTCCTATTTTATTTCAAGACGTCAATGATGAACCTTTCGTTTATCTGGATAATGCAGCGACGACCCAAAAGCCAAAACAAGTACTCCAGGCATTAGCGCACTATTACGAACACGATAACGCCAATGTTCATCGCGGTGTCCATACGTTAGCAGAACGCGCGACCCATGAGTATGAACAAGCAAGAGAAAAAGTACGAGCGTTCATCCATGCAAAAGAAACAGCAGAAGTGCTGTTTACACGTGGTACGACGACAAGTTTGAATTGGGTAGCCAGAAGCTTCGGCGACCGCTATATCAAAGCAGGAGACGAGATAGTGATCTCTTACATGGAACATCATTCTAATGTTATCCCATGGCAGCAGTTGGCAAAACGAACAGGTGCCGTCCTGAAATATATCGAACTAACAGAAGAAGGCTTCCTGGATATGGAGGATGCAGCGAAAAAGATTACGGACAAAACCAAAATCGTCTCCATTGCTCATGTATCCAATGTTTTAGGTGTCATCAATCCTGTTCAAGAATTAGCTGAACTTGTCCATGAAAACGGTGGGGTCATCGTAGTAGATGGTGCACAATCTGCCCCACACATGGCCATTGATGTCCAAGCACTAGACTGTGATTTCTTTGCTTTCAGCGGACACAAAATGTGCGGACCAACAGGTATTGGTGTTTTATATGGTAAACGAAAATGGTTAGAAGAAATGGAACCCGTTGAATTTGGTGGCGAAATGATTGATTTTGTCGAATTATACGACAGTACATGGAAAGAACTACCTTGGAAATTCGAAGCAGGGACACCAAATATCGCTGGCGCTATCGCATTAGGCCATGCAATCGATTATTTGCAAGAACTCGGCATGGACAATATCCATCGATATGAAGAAGAACTAGCCGCTTATGTGTTGCCAAAATTACAAGCAATCGATGGATTGACTGTTTATGGTCCGCAAGACCCGAAATTTCGGACAGGAGTTGTTGCGTTCAATTTGGATGGGTTACATCCCCATGATGTCGCGACAGCTTTAGACATGGAAGGGGTAGCCGTTAGAGCAGGTCATCATTGTGCGCAACCGCTATTGAAGTACCTTGAAGTATCAGCGACTGCTCGCGCCAGCTTTTATTTCTACAACACGACGCACGACGCCGACCGTTTAGTTGAAGCAATCATGGCAACAAAGGAGTTTTTCCAACATGGGACTATCTAAATTAGACAATTTATACCGTCAAGTGATCTTGGATCATTCTTCCCATCCGCATCATCGTGGAAGCTTGACCGACTCGACAAGCAAGATTGAATTGAACAACCCCACATGTGGAGATGTGATCGAATTGCAAGTCGATGTAAAAGACGGAATCATCAAAAATATCGCCTTTGACGGCAGCGGCTGCTCCATCAGTACGGCAAGTGCCTCGATGATGACAGACGCCGTCATTGGAAAATCAATAGAAGAAGCAGAACATTTAACTGTAGACTTTCTACAGCTTGTCCAAGGAAAAGAAGTCCAAGATCCCGACCAATTAGGCGATGCTGCTATGCTTGGTGGTGTAGCTAAATTTCCCGCTCGGATCAAATGTGCGACACTTGCCTGGAAAGCACTAGGAAAAGCAATGGAAAACGATGGTACCGCAGCTTTCCATCATTACCACAAGGAAGAGGAGTGAGAACATGGGCGTACCAGAATTAGAAGAATATAAATTCGGGTTTCACGATGATGTCGAACCGGTTTTCAGTACAGGAGAAGGCTTGACAGAAGAAGTGATCCGTGAGATGTCAAGAATCAAAGGCGAACCAGAATGGATGCTTGAATTCCGTCTGAAATCTCTAGAAACATTCAATAAAATGCCAATGCAAACATGGGGGCCCGACCTTTCAGACATCGATTTCGATGCCATCAAATATTACCAAAAACCAAGTGACAAACCCGCTCGTGACTGGGAAGACGTACCAGAAAAAATCAAAGATACATTTGAAAAGATTGGTATCCCAGAAGCTGAACGAGCTTATCTAGCCGGTGCTTCCGCACAATATGAATCAGAAGTCGTGTACCATAATATGAAAGATGAATTCGAAAAATTAGGAATCGTCTTTACTGACACTGACTCTGCTTTGAAAGAATACCCTGAATTATTCAAAGAGTACTTTTCAAAACTTGTACCGCCAACCGACAACAAATTAGCAGCGCTGAATTCAGCCGTATGGTCAGGTGGAACCTTTATTTACGTGCCAAAAGGCGTCAAAGTCGATGTTCCATTACAAACGTACTTCCGGATCAATGCGGAAAACACGGGTCAATTCGAACGTACGCTGATCATCGTTGACGAAGGAGCAAGCATCCACTATGTCGAAGGCTGTACGGCACCTACTTATTCAAGTAATAGTCTGCATGCCGCCATCGTAGAAATCTTTACAAGAAAAGATGCGTATTGCCGTTACACCACGATCCAAAACTGGTCAGACAATGTGTACAACTTAGTAACCAAACGAGCAAAAGCATACGAAGGCGCAACCGTTGAATGGATCGACGGAAACCTAGGTGCAAAAACAACGATGAAATACCCAAGTGTTTACTTAGATGGAAAAGGCGCACGAGGCACCATGCTCTCCATCGCCTTTGCAGGAGCAAACCAAATCCAAGATACAGGTGCAAAAATGATCCACAACGCACCAAACACTTCTAGTTCCATCGTCTCTAAATCAATCTCAAAAGACGGCGGTGAAGTAAACTATCGAGGACAAGTAACCTTTGCCAAAAACAGTGCGGGTTCGATCTCTCATATCGAATGTGACACGATCATCATGGACGAATGGTCGAAATCCGATACGATCCCATTCAATGAGATCCACAACAGCCAAGTCTCTTTAGAACACGAAGCCAAAGTCTCAAAAATCTCAGAAGAACAACTCTACTATCTGATGAGCCGAGGCCTGACAGAATCTGAAGCAACTGAAATGATCGTCATGGGCTTTGTTGAACCATTCACCAAAGAACTTCCAATGGAATATGCAGTCGAACTCAACCGATTGATCAGTTATGAGATGGAAGGGTCTGTGGGGTAATACTTAAATATAGAGGTTGTGACAGAAGTGGGCAGCTTCAAGAAATAAGAAGGAATTTACGAAAATTGCTTCTCAAATTTTTGTGAAATTTCGGCTTATTTCCGAAGAAGCTACTTCTGGAACACCGTTTATTCGGAAAAAGGAGGTGTGACAAGATTTTTGTCACACCTCCTTTCGTAATAAGGTGAAATGAAAATAATTTCATTCAAATGGACGAAGCTATCAGCTAGCTATATCAGAGTAATTTTGATGCAAAAAAAACAGAGCCAAAACATTCTTAGTGTCCGTAGCTCTACTTGTATGTTTCAAATTTAAGACAAAGAGGTGGCAAAAGATGTTAATGAGGAAGATAAAATTACTGTGTTATTTAAATTAGGAAAAATACAAACTAGTTAACTAACTGTAACAAGCTAATTTTAAGAGATTCTTATTAGAAGACGTTTAGGAATATTACTAAGAAAATGACCATACAGGTAATTGTCATTTCAATAATGTTTTCTAATTTTCGCGTCTTTGTTTTAAGAAAAAGACCAGAACCAGTTGAAAAAAAGTTGGTACGATAGTGAAGGGGGACAAAATTTCCTACTAATATTCCCACTAACAAGAGATAAAATGGCCAGTTTGGTGTGATTCCTCTATAAAAAAATGCCCACGCTACCGAAACCCCATAGATTAGCAACTGAACGATTTTTACAATGAAAAAAATTTTTTGCCATTACTCAAGGTCTCTTCCTCCTTGTATCGTTTATTTGTTTCATTTTATCATTACGATAGGCGCTTGAACAATACATTTTGTATTTTCTTGAGTGCTCTTGGATAAACTACCAGCGATGATCCTATTTATTTATGTTACTGCAAATCATCATAGCTGTCTCTTATACACATCTAGATGTGTATAAGAGACAGGTATAGAACACAATCCGATGGGTGGGATAAATGTAACTTTATTTATAAATAAAAAGAATTCTCAAGATATAGAGTTTAATGTGGTCTCTTATACACATCTAGATGTGTATAAGAGACAGATAGAACACAATCCGATGGGTGGGATAAATGTAACTTTATTTATAAATAAAAAGAATTCTCAAGATATAGAGTTTAATGTGATTAAAAAAGAAGGGAAATTACTATTAGAAGGAGTAGATTTATCAGGTGATTTATCCAAAAGAATAAAGGAGAAAGGATATGAATAACTTTTACACAGATGAACAAAGAGTTCAGATAGCTAAAAAGGAATACAATAATTTAAAGCTAAAAAAAGAACTAAAGATAGATGGAGTGAACATATCAATCGGCTACATCTCCCAAGTCATCAACAAACCCTCCGGCGAACAGTCTTTTGTCATCACCCATACGGACCGCTTCGTTTCCCCGGTTGCGCCATTGCCTGAAAGACTGGTGGGATAAATAAAACTAAACAAGGAGTCTAGCGTGAAAAAGAAAAAATGGTGGTTGGTCCCACTGATCGGATTACTCATACTTTTAGGAATGGGAGGAAAACTAGTGATAGACAAGCAAAAGGAAACAGAAAAGTTACAAGAAGAAATGGTCAAGATCGTGAAAAGCGAGGAGGCGAAACAGGAGTTTCAGGAGGTATGTAAAAATTTAGATTCAAGAGCATTCACCTCTGGTGGATTAATCCAAACTTATAAAATTGATTATACTACTATGAGGCATAATCCAATGGGCGGAATTAACGTAGTTCTAATAATTAATAACGATGAAGAATTAACCATAGAATATACCCTTAATAAAAGCAATGGAAAACTGGAGGCTGGCGGAATTAATTACTCTGGAAAATTAGCTGAGTTACTGGAGGAAGATCATAATGAATGATAAACAAAAAGTCGAGTTAGCTAATAAAGAGTACGATAATTTAAAAATAAAAAATAAAATAGATATAGACATAGCTCTTATACACATCTAGATGTGTATAAGAGACAGGAATAATACAAATAGCCTAATAATAGAATAGTTAATCATTTTTTAATTGATCATTCTCTTTGCTTCATTTCATTTATGCAAGAGAATGGTATTTTTTTCTAACTATCATAATGAAAAAAACAAACTTTTTATAATAAAAACAACAAAAAAATGTCTGAAAAATCGGACATAAAAGTGTTTGTTTTTGAGATGGCAATAGGGGTAAAGAAAGGACAAGATTGATAGAACTAGTTCTAATGATTAAACAATTTTGAAGATAACCCAAAAATGAACAGAAAAGACTTAAATATATAAGATATCATTCTCTTTGTTTAAATTACGCAAGAGTATGATATTTTTTCATTGTCTAACTATTATTTTATAAACTTTTTTTATTTTTATAGTAAAAATTTGGAATCCTGTATAAAGGCTTTTATGTTAACATTTAAATGAATGCGCTTTTATATAGTTGGGGTTTTGTATAGAGAAGATAAATAAACCATTAAAATTATAAACTTTGTGATGAATTTATAAATCCCGAATCACTTTACTAACTAAAAAAGGAGCCTAAATGAAAAAGAAAAAA
>NZ_NGMF01000001.1:866778-877924 GCF_002140245.1 Enterococcus sp. 10F3_DIV0382
GAATTAACCATAGAATATACCCTTAATAAAAGCAATGGAAAACTGGAGGCTGGCGGAATTAATTACTCTGGAAAATTAGCTGAGTTACTGGAGGAAGATCATAATGAATGATAAACAAAAAGTCGAGTTAGCTAATAAAGAGTACGATAATTTAAAAATAAAAAATAAAATAGATATAGACAAAGGAAACATATCAATCGGCTACGTCTCCCAAGTCATCAACAACCCCTCTGGCGAACAGTCTTTTGTCATTACCCATACGGACCGCTTCGTTTCCCCGGTTGCACCATTGCCGGAAAGATTGGCGGTTAAAGAAGTAACGGTGCTTTATCGCGGTTCGACAGGCTTAGACAAAATCAAGAAACAAACTGGCGATGTGTGGCAAGACTGGGTCGTCAATAATGTGGATATGGCACGTAAGATCCTCGCGGCTGAACAAGGCGCACCGCCCCCGCAATTAAGAACGTCTGCGGAGACCCTGAAGGAAGCGATGCGCCATTATCCCAATGCCCAGTTTTTCGTCTATGGTCATTCTTTAGGCTCCATGAATGGACAATATGCTGTCGCTGATTTGTCATTGGAGGAAAGCAGGCGTCTTAGTGGAGGATATTTTTTCCAAGGACCCAATATTTATACGGTATTGACGCCAAGTCAGCGCGTGACCGCTGATCTTCTGACGAGGTCAGGAAAACTGCATAATTATGTCGATGAGAAAGACTTGGTACCAATCGGCTATAGCAAAGACAAGCCAATGGTCGGCCGAATGCGCCCAGTGTTGTCTAAAAAAGTCGGGTGGGTCGACCAGCACATGTGGGGTGGATATCAGTATGACCAATTCGGGAATGTCTTGCTTGATACGAAAGGAGAACCTGATGTGATCGGGTTGGAAACCCAGCAGCGTCTTGCCGGCATCGAAAACGTGAAGAGACACTTTCTAGCAAAAGGCAGTCTATCTTCTGCTCAAAAAATATTTTTGGATGCATCACAAGCCAAAGCGATTACTAGTGGGTACAAAAAAACAGTGGAGACAGAAATTAGTGAATTAAAGAAATGGTTCCAAACAGAAATCAGAAATGCCAATGAATTATGGCAAAAGACAAAATTAGACGCCCGCTATTGGGGAGAAAGTTTGACACATTATGAAGAACTGGAAGCACTTGATTCTTTGGGAGTAACGGAACGGAGTATACGGATAGACCCAGTAAATGAATATGAACGAACAGTAGCAACGCTTAGAAAATCAGAAGAAGAGCTTGAAAGGCTGTTAAGAAACATTGAACAAACGATCAATAGGCAAGTAGATTCTGATCATGAGCTCAGCCATTACTTATTTTAGAGGTGAATAAATGGAACAAGAAATCAGAAGGAAAATAGAAGAAACTGAAGAAATTTATCGTAAAAATCGCGTAGTATTAGAAAACCATCTAGATTATCTGTCGAATGAGCAAAGAAAATTTCAACGCTATTTAGAAAATATCTCTGTGCAAATCAATGCCACCGCTAAACATTATGAGACCAACCCTCCCGAAAATAAAAGGGCAGTCTATCGTCTCTTAGAACAAGCAAGTGAAGAATCACGGCAACGAACACGAGCAACCCAACGGAATCTGGAAGAACGACTACATGAAAATCAATCTATATATAACAAAAAGATCCGTCAGTATGAAGAAGAATACAGAAAATCAAAAAGAGAGGGAGAATCCTATGTTTGAATTCGATTGGATCATGAGTGGTGTAGATGCTTTACTTGAAGGAGCAAATAATGAATTAATCCAGCAACGAAAGAATCTGGAAAAACAACTCATCCGTTTACTTGTAGCAAGTCCCAGCAAAGCTACATCCCAAACTAGAAAATCCCTCACACGAGAAAGAAAAAGCCAAGGAGCAACTAAACTGAAGAATGCCAGTGATACCTATAAAAACAATGTTTCTGCTGCCGCCAAAGGCCAATGGGTAGATGCGGCATTAGACAATGTTCAAAGCGTCTCGGATCGGTTAATGAGGTTGTGAGAGCAGTGCTTATCCAGAATAAACATCTCTGCCTAATCAAATTTTTCGATTAGGTAGAGATGTTTATTTGACGCCTTTCATCTCAAGGCTTTTTCAATTATTTTGTACCTATGTTTTTGATAAAATCATGTACATTGATTTTTTCTACCTCACATTCCTCTCCTACTTAATGCCTATCTAGCTCCTGAGGGGTTCTTTTTAAGGCGTCGTCATAGTCTTGGCTGAGGATCTCTTGGTAATCTGAGGGAATGGCTTCCCAAGAGAGTAGACGAACGTTCATGACGTGTTTTCCTTTGTGTTTGATTACAGCATGATTCTTACCATTTTCTACCTCGCCAGCGTGAAAAGACAGCCATGTACCATGACCAAAGATATCATTACATACCCAATGTTCGATGGAATTGTCCACGTATCCTACAGGGAGTGTGGTATAGCCGATTTGTGGTTTCAAAAAAGGGTTGAATCGATCAATCGTTTCATTTTTGTATTGATAATTGATAAGAAAAAGATAGACCAAACAAAAGACGAGTAGAAAGAAAGATAGTGTCTTTTTGAGTGAGAAGGGTTGTTTTGATGAATAAGATTTCTTGAAAACAAGAGATTCATCCGGCAATGTTGGTTCTATTGATTCGGCAGTTGGCTCAATAGAAGGAAAATCAATCGGCAGACCTAAAGTCTGATGTAAAAGTGACAGCATTTCAAGATCTGGCATTGTACGAGAATTTTCCCAACTAGAGATCGTTTTATCGGAAACACCGATTTTTTCGCCTAGTTCTTTTTGCGTAAGGTTACAATTTCTGCGGTAAGTTCGTATTTTTTCTCCGATGTTCATCTTCTTCTCCTTTCGATTCTACAGTATATAGATTTATTCTACATGACCTATACACTTGATAGATACGTTTTTTTGATGAAAAACGGTATGATTTTATCGAAGAATCATTTAAGTAAGGGAGAGTGGTGATAATCAAAAAAAAGTTCACAGTTTTACTCACAATCATAGTAATCGGTATCATGAGCGGTTTTGCCTTGGTTAGTATAAATAAACAGGTACTCTATCGGACAAATGAATTTTTCCACCAAACGGATGCTTATACTCCGATTCGATTGCCACAACATTTTATTGAGCGAGAAGAATATGAGCAGCTAATCATGGTATTTGAAAATGTATCATCAGAAACTGAGATTTCTTATATGAAAAAAACAGTAAATGAATCCAATGAAGTAGATACATCTTGGAACTTCAAGATACAGCCAAAGCTTGAAATGACATCGTATTATCAAGGGAATGTCAAATCTTTTCACGAGAAGGTACCCTATTCTAATACCACCTTTCACGTAATGTCCATTGAAGAATCGATAAAAATAAAAGATTTTGAAGGTGAATTTTTCTTAATGACGAGAGAAAAAGAAGACTATGATCGGTTCATATTACTATTTGTGGAACGATTCAATCAAGCATTTCACACTGGTTATGCGACTGATGTTTTTGAAGATTTTGAAAATAGCTATCTGTATTCGGTTATTTCAAGTACAGACGTATATAATTATCGAGTGTATTTAACTATTGGGTTGATTCTTTTATTCCTTTTGTTACCGTCTTTTTTCTTATTGATGAATAAAGAAATCAGTTTATTGTTGAATAATGGCTTTTCCTTACATCAAGTATTGTGGTGTTTATTTGGGAAAAAGAAAATCATTACTACATTCATAATTGCAGGAATTATTGGTGGTTTTATTTTTATGTATTATAAGGAGCAATTTCTTTATTTGTTCCAGATGTACGTTTTCTTGTTCAGCGGAATATATGGTATCTCTTTGATTTCTCTTTTATTAGTTGAAAAAATCGCTTCGTTAAGAGAAGCGTTCAACTATATCCAATACATTCTTTTTACATTTGGATTGTTGTTTTCTCTTCTTTTGACCGTTACCAATGTCGAATTAGCAACTATCGTTTTTTCTTCTTCACAGTTAGCTGTTTCCCATGAATCTCCAAAAGAAATCGCTGATGAAGACTATCATGTGTTTTATCCAGTAACCATCGGGAAAAACCATGTGGATTTTATTTATTCCAATCGTTTTGCATCAGCAGCAGATCAGGAATTATATGAAACTTTGAATAAAAACGGAAGTATATTAGTCAATGTATCAGATTACTTGAATGAAGAAAACGAACAGTTTGGCAGAGGGATAAAAATAAATCTGAATTATCTTAAGAAATTTCCTTTGATTGATGTCTCTGGAAGCTTGATCCAAATAACCGAAGAAGAAACGCACCCGGTTATATTGATTCCTGAACGATATAGACATACAGATTTAAAAAATGACCTAGCTCAAATAACAGAATATTATCAAGAAATCAGTGAAAAAGAACCGAAATTTCTATTTATAAAAAACAACCAACCCATTTATACATTTATTCCTTCTAACCCATGGATCGAACATTATCCGGTTGTTGAAATACTGACATTGAAAAACAGTACGTATTGGGAAAGAAATATTCTCAGCGGAGAAATCTATCCGCCGTTAAAGATCAAGATAGGCTCTTTGTCGAAAGAAAGGTTATTTGAGCTGATTGAGGAAAGTCAGTTACGTGATAATCTGCAGTTATCATTTCCGTATACTCAGACTGAAGAGATAGTTGTCAAAGTGTTAAGCAGATCATTTCATTACTTGATACAGATATGTTTTCTCACTTTCTTTTCTTTCTTCTTGTTGAGCTACGTCATGTTATGCATATATTTTGTCTACAATTGTCGGAAAATCGCTATCTTTCGTTCAAGTGGTTATTCGCTCTTTGAAACGTATAAAGATTTCTTCATGATGAACCTCATCAAATGGGGGACGACAAGTGTAATCTTCCTTTTTCTTATAGAAAGAGAGCCTAAATATCTTTTTAATATTTTTTTCTTTAGTTTCATTGATTCTATTCTTTCAGTTGTTTTTATTTTGTCTACAGAAAAGAAAAGTCAGTTATTGTTGATGAATGGAGGTTAACAATTGGAGCCGTGGATAGTGATAAAAGGTGCGAAAAAAATCATCAAAAACAAAACGATTCTTCATTTGGATCGTTTCACTGCGGATGCTGGGGATCTTGTGACTGTTGTTGGAGAAAGTGGAGCAGGTAAAAGTACGTTATTGAATATATTAGGATTGAATGATCGGTTCAGTTCAGGACAATTCTATTTGTTCGATCAAGAGACGAAACAATTAACTGGAAGAGAGAAGCGCTTGATAAAAAGAAATACCATATCTTTTCTTTTTCAAGATTTTGGGTTGATTGAATATGAAACGATCGATTTTAATTTAGATATTGGATTGAAGTTTTCGAATTTAAATGTTTCAGATAAGCGAACAGCAAAGTATGAGGCATTGAAAAAAGTAAATATAAACAAGAAGCTAAGTACGCCTATCTATACATTATCTGGTGGTGAGAAGCAAAGAATCGCCTGTGCGAGAGTCTTATTGAAGAATAGCAAAATCATTTTAGCCGATGAACCAACTGGATCATTAGATAAACGAAATAAGGATCAAGTCGTTGAAATCTTATCGCAACAAGCTTCCCAAGGTGTGTTAGTTATCGTGGTCACGCATGATCCATATCTGACCAAAATAGGAAACAAGATGATCATGATTTAGGGAACAAATGAAAAATAAAACTTTTTTTCCAATAAAAACAAAAAAATGTCTAAAAAATCGAACATAAAAGTGTTTGATTTGAATATCCCAACAGTGGAAGAAGAAAAATAAAATTGATAACATGTGTTCTAAGAATTAGTTACGTTAAAAGCGTAACGCAAGATAGACTTGAAAAACGGTAACAAAAGAAGTAGTATATTAAGGTGTGATATGCTACTTGACATTTATTCTGCTGAGCGAACTTTCTGGATTGTATAGACTTCTATCTATTCAGGCCGTATCAAGCAGATTAGTAGAGGTGTTCTAGATGATTCTCATCTTGAGCACCTTTGTTTTTAGCAATTCGCAAAAAACGAAAGTAGGAGAACAAATAAATGAAGAAAAAATTTTTAGCACTTGCCATCGTACTAGGCGCTGGTTTATTGTCAGGCTGTACGAATGCTGGTGAAAAAACAGCCGTTAGTTATAAAGGCGGCACAATTAGCGAACAAGAAGTAATGGATAGCTTGAAAAAAATGCAAGGAGCAGATTCCACTGTGCAACAGTTGATCGTTTATCAAGTATTTGAAGACAAATACGGAGATGACGTGTCAGCCAAAGAAGTCGATTCTCAATATGATCAAACAAAGAAACAATTGGGGGATTCATTTGATTCACAATTGAAAACTGCAGGTTACACTGAAGAAACATTCAAAGACAGTATCAAACAAAGTCTTGCGTTCCAAGAAGGTCTAAAGAAGCATATCAAATTGACCGATGAAGATTTAAAAACGGCTTGGAAAACTTTCCATCCAGAAGTAGAAGCTCAAATCATCCAAGTAACAAGTGAAAACGATGCAAAAGATGTGAAAAAAGCTGCTGATAAGGGAGACGATTTCTCTAAATTAGCTAAAGACAAGTCAACTGATACTACGACAAAAGAAGATGGCGGAAAAGTAAAATTTGATTCCACTACTACAACGGTTCCAACAGAAGTCAAAGAAGCAGCCTTTAAGTTGAAAGACGGTCAAGTTTCTGATGTGATCACTTCTACTAATACCTCAACTTACGCTACAGAATACTACGTAGTCAAAATGGTGAAAAACCAAAACAAAGGCAACGACATGGATAAATACAAAAAAGAATTGAAAGAAATCGCGACAGACACAAAATTAAGTGACAGTACCTTCCAGAATAAAGTGATTGGCGAAGTATTGAAAGACGCTAATGTAAAAATCAAAGACAAAGACTTTGAAAATGTTTTGAGTACATTCACTTCAGATTCCAGTACAGCAAGTAGTAAATAAGCAGAATAAATAAAAAAGTATGAACTATTTAAACCAATAAAACCGTTCATCTAAATCTTTTTATTAGAGCTAAATCAACAGTAGTTTTATTACTACTTGATTTAGTTCTTTTTATTTAAACAATTCTTTGTTTTAGTTGGAATCCAAGATAGCCACCCTAGATATTTCCCTATATAATATTAAATAAAGAAAGCGATGTTGAAAAATGTACGTAGAAGTAGTTACAATGAAGTGATTTTGCAAATTTCTTTTATTTCTAGAAGTTATTCACGTATAAGGATTTGTTTTTCTCACAAATAAAAAGGCAGGAAGTACAATGGATCATTTGTATATAAAATATATTCATCGATTTTCCGTTTTGATGTTAGGCACCCTGATTATAGCAGGGATTGTAGCATTTATTATTCAAGGCTATGAAACGTTAACGATACATAAAGAGTTTTTCAGTTATGCATGTGGTATTCCTCTTATCGCTATGAGGTCTGACAACAAAAATTGGAAGAGACGCTATTACATTCTCCTGCTATTTTTGTGCTTTTATCTGCCACCTAAAATTTTCAGTTTGTTAGGTGTCTATCAAATAATATTACCTTTTCGTTCTTATTTTGCTGTATTGAGTGTTCTCATTTTGGTTGTTTTTATGTTTTATCGTTTTAAGAATTCTGACCCACCTAGCAAAGTTTAGATGAGTGGGTCAGGATTTTTTGAGTGAATCGATAGTATGAATTGAATTTTTGTAAGCAAAACAACTTTTATTATGGGATAAGTGTATCTAGTTTTTTCTGTATAGCCAGTAAATCTGATAAAGTAACTTGTGCGTTGATCAATAAAGTTTCGGTAGATCCTTCTAATTCTGTGATTGGCGCGGTACTCAAACAAAAATCATAATTCTCTTCTTTAAAGGAATGGCTGACCTCAATTGGATAATAGCTTTGGAAAGTGGTCTGGATTCGTTCAATGATCCCTTGCTCAATCGTAAAAGGTAAGTCGGTTTCAACTTTTATTTTTATTTTTTTTGAGAAACTGATAGGTCTGGCGACCATAGACCAAGCAACCGCTACATGTAAGGATAATCCTTCTTGTTTATCTGGTTCTTTCGAATAAATCTTGTTTCTCTTCACTAATTCTTCCGATTGTTGTAACAAACCGGTGAATTTGAGAGATAAATATTCTTTTAGATTATAACCAGTTAAGGAATAGTCCATTTTTCCAAACATTTCTACAGAGAGGATACCTGTATATAATGTCACAAAAATCATTCTTTTCTTTTCTTCATCAACCAATCCAGTATCGGCTTTTTTTATTAATTGCGGATAAAGTGACATGATTTTTTCTATTAGAGTGCTATCACTTCTATGAGCATCGATATCAGCCAAACAGTCAGTATTTATGTTTTTTTGATGGAAATCAGCACGTGAATACAGCCATAAAAAAATAAATTCGATATTTGATCTATCTAAATGGTAATGGGCACTTAATTTTTCCGCTAATATATTTTTAATAGATTGCATATTCTTCATATCTGATGGTGATACTGGCTGTTTGACAAAAGGGAATCGATCAACGACAGAATGTATTTCCTCATCGATCTTCAAACCTTTGCGTGTTCTTAGAATCGTCACAGCCAATACATAACAGGAAAGTTTTAATTCGATTGTGTTAACAGGAATCTGACATTCATGGTAGATTTCCGTGACGATCTTTTCACATTTTCTTTGAGATATACCCGTAAAAGGCCAATGCAAGCCAGAAAAGATCCGCCAAAAAAAAGCCACCATAAAGAAGCGTATACGCATCTCTTTACCGATTAAGTGAACGGTACCTTTTGATTTCTTCAAGGAAAAGTCCATGGGTTCAAGCAGAGATGCTAACTCATGCATTCTTTTCCGAACACTTGATTCAGAAACAAAATTATCATAGGCGAATTTTGCGATGATGATCTTATTATCAAGTAAGAGAGTCTCAAGCAATTCAAAAAAAGGATTCGATTGAAGGACTTGTCTTGATAGAATCTTATAGTCTTTTTTCGAGCCATTGAATTTATAGCCTTGTCCATGCTTAACTGATAAAACTGCCATATGTTCTTTCTTTGTCATGTAGGGTTTGTTCAACAACAAATCATAATATTTATAGACTGAGCGTCGATCCATTTTTAGACATTCACTGATTTCTTCTGTTCCCATGAATCGTTTGTTCTTGTATAAAAGCTTTAACAGTTCTAGTTCTTTCTTTGTTTCATTGCCAAAAAAAGAATGAAATACCTCCATTATTTAGACTCCTCGCTATATATATTCTATTATTGTAAATCATAGCATATGTTTTGTACCATTTTGTACTTTAATTGTACGATTTATTGTCTGTTAAAGTACTAGAAATCCTCTATACTGACTTCTAATAGTGAATAAAAGGGAGGAGATTGAATAAAGATGTGTAATAGAATAACTAAAACGAACCTGGCTAGCATGTTGATGATAGTGTTTAGTTTAGTTGCAATGTTTTTTGGGGGAGACACATTTGCCGAAACAAATGCTTTTCATTATCAAAACAATGCAGAAGGGGAATTTTTGACAAATGGGGTAAAAGAAGGCGATACGTATAACTATGACTATGGGAATGCACCTGAAGCAAATTTTGATGAAGAAAATTATATAAATTATGAAAACAGCGCATTTGTAAAAAAATCTGTAAAAAAGGCAGAAGGAATACAAGGATTATTCGATGTAACATTAGCTATCAAGGGAAATCAATTAAAAAAAACAATTGACCTAGTAATGGTCATTGACTATTCTTCTTCGATGACGGGCGAAAAATTATCAAACGCACTAAAAGGCTTACAAGAATTTGGTGAAGAACTTGATGATTCCTTAGAAAGTGGGAATATCCGTATTGGAATCGTGGCATATAATCGATTTGTTTATTCAACAGATGATTTTTTGACAGATATCAATCAACTGGAGTATTTTTTGAGAAATACAGCTGAAAGTCATACGGGGACATTCATGCAAAAAGGATTGCTGGAAGGCCAATCACTTTTAGAAGAAAAGAGTAGACCAGAAGCAGAAAAAATGTTGGTGCATATCGGAGATGACAGTGCTAATCGAAGTTATCTCCCTAAAGAAAATGCACAAGTATTTCATAATTCAGGAGAAATTGTGGATTATAACGGGTACCATACGGATCAATATGTCACAGAATTCCAAACGGACTCAGAAAAATATCAAACAAGCGGTAGTTCGACAGATCCAAATGCGGTTTCTGTAAGCAGTTCTCTTATCAATGATGCGACATTAGGAACAATCATTTCGATAAAAAATGCAGGAATCAAATGTTATTCTGTAGCAACAGCTCCTTCATCGCGAGGCGAATATATAGGCAGAAATCTAGCTTCTTCCCCAAACAATTATTTATCGATTGATGAGAATCTGACTGGTCTTGGAAATGCATTGAAGGAAATTGCGAATGGAATGGATAAAACAATTGTTAATGGTACAGTTACTGATCCAATGGGGAAAGATATCTTGCTGCAGGGAATTGGGGCATTTGGTCCTTCATATTATCAGCTGCAAGGTTGGAGTAAAAAAGAAAGCGGAGAATGGCAAGCGGATGAAACTGTTCTTGGGAAGACTGAAGTGACTGAGAACGGGCAGATCATCAAACTAAATCATCTTACATTGGGAAAAAATGAAAAAATCACTTTTACGTATCAAATACGATTAGCTACGGAAGCAGAAGCATTCAAAGGTGAAACATGGTATTTGTGTAATGGACGGACGACTCTTGATCCTTTGAACAATGGAGAACTTCTCGATTTTCCTATACCATCGATCAAGGCACCTACTGTAAAATTGAATATCAAGAAACAGTGGAAGAATATAGAAACTAATCATATACCAACTTCTATCCAATATGTCATCAAACGACAAACTGTTACCAATAATGAAAGCTGGATCACCTCAGACCCACTGATGTTATCTAAAGAAGAGGATTATGCAACTTCAGTCTATCAGGTACCCATTGCAGGTATTTCCTCTAGTTTGCCTCTTTACAATAATAACGGTGAGAATTTTATTTATAGTGTAGATGAGATAGACGTGCCAGATGGATTCACGTATGAGGTGATAAGTGATAGAAACAGTTTCACGATTATCAATACATTAGAAGAAACAGAGCCAAGTACGACAGAGCCAAGTACGACAGAGCCAAGTACGACAGAG
>NZ_NGMF01000001.1:878134-939246 GCF_002140245.1 Enterococcus sp. 10F3_DIV0382
CAAGTACGACAGAGCCAAGTACGACAGAGTCAAGTACGACAGAGCCAAGTACGACAGAACCAAGCACAACAGATAAGCAAATAATTATTGCATCTCAAGAGTCGTCTAATGGTCCTGATAAGCAATTGCCTAAAACTAATGAAAATAAGAAGAGCTCTGTTATACTCACAATTATTGGTCTGTTGGCAGTAGTCACTAGTGGATATGTACTTATCAAGCGTAGAAACAAATCATAAGAAACATTAAAGCGATACTTCATCACAGCCTAATTTTTTTCTTTATGCTATCGTTATATTAAAGAAATCAATGAGAAGGGAAAGAAAGTGATGAAAAAAGTTTTATTAGTGGTAAACCCCAGTTCAGGCGGTGAACAAGCAAAGGAATTTGAGCAATTAGCGATAGCAAAATTGGAGTCGGTGTTTGATGAAGTGGTCGTCTTGCATACAAAAAAAGCAGGAGATGCAAAAAACTTTACTCGCGAGGCGGCTGTGGAAGGGTATCATAGTGTATTTGTCATGGGCGGAGACGGAACAGTTAACGAAGGAATCAGTGGAATCGCTGAACAAGAACATCGGCCAAATTTCGGCTTTTTCCCATTAGGCACGGTGAATGACTTGGCTCGAGCATTAGGGATACCGCTAGAACCTGAGGAAGCGATTAATCATTTTTCGATTGAATCAGTCAAACCATTGGATATTGGAAAAATAAATGATGACTATTTTATGAATGTCGTTGCAATTGGCTCTATTCCTGAAGCAATCAATGATGTAGATGCGGAGAAGAAGACGAAATTCGGAAAACTAGCTTATTTCATGTCAGGAATCAAACAGTTAGCTTCCACACAATCCTACTCGTTTCACGTAGAAGTTGATGGAAAGAAGGAAGAGATTGAGAGTAGTACTCTACTGATAGGACTAACTAACTCAGTTGGCGGATTTGAGACATTGCTTCCAAATGCAAAAGTGGATGATGGTAAGCTCCATTTAGTTTATTTAAAAGATTCTTCTTTGATCGATACGCTTAAAACATTGCCAGACCTATTAAAAGGAGTAGGTGAATCAACGAAAAATCTAGCCTACCTTACTTGTGAGCAATTAGTTGTGTCATTAGCTGATGAGGAAGAATTGACGACGAATGTTGATGGTGATGAAGGGGACAAATTACCTGTAAATATCAAAGTATTGCCCTCACATTTACAAGTTTATTGTTAAAATGGTGATTGTGACCGAGGAATTGGCGGGAGAACACCGCTTGTTTGGAATAAGGGACTGTGACAAGACTTTGGTCACAGCCTTTTTTTTGTACAAAAAAGAAATTTTCATCTAATAGAAAAATTTTTCCATAAAAATACATATTTTAAATATGAAAGTACAATTGGAAATAGATTAAAACGATAAAATAAAATTGTCAAAACGTCAGAGAGGATGGTGGAGAATGAATCAATATGTAAAAAAGCTGATTGCGTCGATTTTGTTTGTCTTCCCTCTCTTGATGGTGACATCCGTTTTTGCCGATGTAGAGAAAACAAACGAATCAACGCAATCAGAGAATCAAAGTTTTGACAAGACTACTTTTTCAGAAGAATCGATTACTTCTGAAACTACAGAATCCCAAAGTGAGGTTTCTACTAATAAAAGGCAAGAAGAAAATAAGAAAAGTGAGTCCTCAAAAGTAGCTGAACAAACGTCTGATAGCAGTGAAGCGGTACTGGCAAGAGCTGTTTCAGCGGATGGGTACAGCGAAGCTGCCACAACAGAAGAATTGGTGCAGCTTCTCGCAGACGAATCAGTAACTAAAATCCGACTGACTAAGCCTTTGACTTTAGACAGGGAATTAGAAATCAAACGAGATATCGTTATTGATTTTGGTGGGTTCGCTCACAATTTCGGCACACACCATATTTATATCAATGAGATACCTCAGTCGATCGATTTCCAGAATTTTAAAGGAACAGCTGCACATCCAGGTGGATTAACACCAAATATCGATGGAAATGCCATTATCATTGCTTATATGACCGATTTTTGGGGGAGCAGATATCATTTTACGGGAGAAATAAAATTTACCGGGACACTTGATTTGTATGATGGGTCCAAATTAGGACTGATTTACGCTCCTCGTGCAACTGTCACATTAGATGGTGTTTCTGGTGTGTTGGATGTCCAACCAGTGAAGGAAGGACTGAATGCTGCTCCGGGTAAAGCCTATTTTTGTAGAAGCTATCAATTGAATGTGATCAATGGTAGTCAACTTTATGGACCATATCTAGGGAAATTCTACGGTTTTCTAGATTCAGGAGATGAGACTGGTAGTGGAAAAACAGCACCAGGAATCCATATCTTAAGCGGTTCAAAGGTCTTTCTTGATTATGATCGGGCAGATGGCGTCAGCGATGAAGGAGAGGCAGTCGATACGCTACCTGGTAATGTCATGTTTGAAGTCAGTGGTTCGGGAAGCGAATTTTCGGTAAATACAAAGATCAATATTACCAATGACAACAATCGCGGAATCATCCAAATGAGAGGTTCAGGATCGAAAGTCGCTGTATCGAATGGTGGAAAAATCACCATCAATACAGCAACTACTGGCGGATTTCGCCTGCAAGGAGATTCTAGTCAAATCCATGTATCAAGTGGTGGTCAAATCTTGGTCAAAATGGCTGGAGATGGCGACCAACCCGGGAACAATGGGATGCGTTTTGTAGGAAAAGGCCTTTCTTTGATCGTAGAAGGAGCCGGATCAGTTATCGACATCGATAAGCAAAGTGGGCGTTCCAGCGCAGTTCGTTTTGAGAACGGTACACAAAAGCTTACAGTAACCAATGGAGGCTCATTGAGGGTAAGAAATGCAGGGGATGGCAAATCTTACGTGAACAGACTCAATCAAGGAAACCAAGCGATCCAATTTTATGACGCTTCTGGTTTTCTAGAAAGTCCAGGTTCAGCTGATTTTACAGTCACTGGAGAAAAATCAAATATCGATATACGCGCAGATTCCGGAGCAACCGTAGATACAACTGGAGATATTGATTTAAATTTTACGGCAGGTGAAAAAACTTATTTAGTCATGGTCGGGAAAACAGGGGAAGATAAGACCGGCATCATCAGTGGGGATGTGTTGAATGTGGATTTAGAATCTCCTACCTATTTTGATTTCCAAAACAAACGGATTGGAAGCGAGATCAATGGCATAGGCGGCTGGGTATTCCAAGGAAATGGAGATTCTTCTTTGAAGATTGCCCATTCAGAAATCGCTTTATGGCGAAAAACAGGCGCAACATTCGATAACTTTGAAAAAGACCCGGATTATTTTTCTGATATGACAGACTTATCGATCAATGGGACCGACTTAGGTAATTTCGTATCAAGCACTAGTGCAGGTTTAACAAATGAATTTGCTCAGACAGGTGCCGGAATGAAAAATTATAATCGAATCAGTGCCAATAATCAGCTCCCGATAATTGAATCCTTAAGAGTGCCAACGAATGCAGATAAAAAAATCTATGGGCATGTCGTTGTTCCCGAAGGTGTCGAGGCAAAGCCAAGAGATGCTTGGACAGGCGAAGTAGAAGTGACTTTACGTATTACTTATGCAGATACGACGAAAACACCTGTAGAAATTACTGCTCTCACGCAAGGACAAACAGATGAAAACGAAGGGGCAGGATATAACCCATGGGGAGAAGGCGAACAAGGCGGCTTGTTCGAAGTTCAAGTACCCAACGATGAGAGATTAAAAACGGGGGATCAAGTGCAAGTTATTGCTGCTAAAAAAGTAAGAGGCGGCCAAGAAGTGACAGAACTGGACTCTGCCAAAACGACAGTCGATGTCATTCCTCCTGAGCCTGCTAAATTAAGTACCACATTGATCAATGCAGCTTCTCGCTCAATCACAGGTACAGGCGAAGCAGGATCCTTGGTTTCATTAAAAAAAAATCAAGCTGTTTTATCAGAAACCACTATTGATGATACAGGGAAATTTGTTCTTTCTATCCCAGAAAATCAGCTTTTTGCAGGAGACGTATTAGAAATCGTATTAAACGACCAAACAGGAGAAGCTGCTGCTAAGGGTGTGCAGAACAAGCCAAGTACCAACGATGAAATCGGGAATCACAATCCAAGTGATACGCCAGTTGTTTATCATGATGCTTCGCCTTTTGCGCCTGCTGCGAAGATCGTAGTAGAAGGTGGCCTCTCATTTCTTGCCCCTTCCAAACTCGATTTTGGACAGATCAAAGCAACTGGTTTGACGCAAGAAGCATTTGGCCAAATGGATGAGCAGGAAAAATTATGGATTTATGACCAACGAGAAACAAAAAGTCCATGGATCTTAACAATAAAACTATCTCAGCCCTTTACAAACGATTCAGGATTTTCTATGCAGGATGTCCTTTATTTCAAGAAAGGCGAGGAGTATCAATTAGTGAATGAAGAAGAACTGGAAATTGTCGAAGGACAAAATTCTACGAATGCGCAAGCAGATTATTCAGAATATTTAAATAACGGTCGGGCGTTTAAACTTGTCTTAACCAAAGAAAATCAGATAGCTGGTGATTACTCAGCAGAGATGACATGGACATTAGCAGATGCGCCGACAGAATAAAGATCAAGGAGGATGATTGATGAATCTAATATGGAATAAAAGTCATCGAAACAACTGCTCTTTACTTCTAATCCTTCTCCTTGGATTCATCCTTTGGCAGACACCTGTCCATGCCTCCGAATTCAATTTTGCGGTAGATTTCGAA
Organism: Enterococcus sp. 10F3_DIV0382; assembly: GCF_002140245.1. Lineage (NCBI taxonomy): Bacteria > Bacillati > Bacillota > Bacilli > Lactobacillales > Enterococcaceae > Enterococcus > Enterococcus sp. 10F3_DIV0382. The sequence continues at coordinate 882,882 of NZ_NGMF01000001.1, forward strand.
TTACCAGCTAATCAGATCGATAAGAACAAAACATATATAAATGTAAGGATGGAGCCTGGAAAAACACAGGAAATCCCCTACACGGTCTTTAACCGAACAGATAAACCAGTAATAGTTGAGACATTGATCCATTCTGCTACGACGAATTCAAACGGTGTGATCGAATATGGAGAATCAAAAAGTAAATTAGATGAAACATTAAGTTATGATATGAAAAACTTAGCAAAAACAGTGGGAGAAATAACTGTTCCTCCTCAAAGTGCGGTCACTGAGACACTTTCACTGAAAGCGCCAGAAAAAGAGCTGGCTGGTGTGGTCGCAGGAGGGATCACGTTTCAAGAAAAAAAAGAGAACGTTTCTAACAAAAGTACAGTTGGTGTCGTCAATCAGTTTTCTCAAGTGAAAGCGATCTTGATTCGAAATAGCGAAAAAGAGTCTTCCCCAGATTTGAAATTAAAAAAAGCCTATGCGGATCAAAGCGATGGAAGAAATGTGATTAAGGTGAATCTTCAAAATCCAAATGCTTCTTATATGTTCGGCTTGACTACATCGGTTGAAATCTACAAAAAATAATCAAAAGAACCTTACCTTTCAATAAAAAAAGAAAAAATAGATGTAGCACCCAATACAAATTTTGATTTACTTGTCCCATTAGAAGGAAAAAAATTAGTTCCGGGACATTATCAAGCGGTTGTGAAGGGTACTTGGAAAGAAAAACGCTGGAATCTTCATACTGATTTTGAAATAACTGATGATGCAGCGGACCAATTGAATGAAAAAGATATTGATTTAAAAAATCAGCCAGAACGATTTGACTGGCAATGGCTGATACTTGTTGGAGCCATTCTTATTGGCTTATTTGCTGGATTATTTATTTTAAAAGAAAGAAGGAAAAAGAAATGAAAAAAACAATTGCATTAAGTACCGTTCTAGCTGGAAGTCTATTATTATGTACACAAAGTGTTTTTGCTGAGAATAAGAGCTCAGCCACTACAGAAGGAACGATTTCCGTAACAAAACCAGATGCCGCAAATCCTGAAGACGTCGTTCCGGTTCCTCCCGTTGATCCAAATGATCCCGATACGCCGTTTACACCTGACGAACCAAATCAGGGAACATCCGGATTACTGACGATTGACCAAGCGCCAGATCTTGATTTCGGAACAATCAAGTTAGGCACAGCAAAAACAGTATATGCTGCATTACAAAGTGGAACGGACAGTACTGGGGCACCAACACAAGTACAGAATTTCGTACAAGTAACGGATAAAAGCGGAAATTATGCCGGTTGGAAACTATCAGTCAAACGAACAGAATTTATTGGTACAACATCTGATACGAATAAACTAACTGGTTCAAAGGTAAAATTCAAAAATGCTGTGATTCGAAATAGCGTAACTAATAGCAGTGGAACGCCATCTACCATTTCTGGAACTGGCGCTGAAGGAATCGAGATCCCAGCAGATCAGGCAGTAGATCTAGTAACTGCAGGGGCAAATGAAGGGATTGGCACATGGATTTATTCACTAGGGGAAAATGCGGAACAAGGGAGACAATCAGTGGAATTATTTGTTCCTGTATCCAATTATGCCGTAGACAACTACGTTTCAACATTTACATGGTCGTTAACAGATGCGCCTACAGAAGAGGAAGCGTAAAATCATATCAACGATTTCAGGGAGTGGGCCTTTAGTTGGCTCCACTCCCTGAAATCTGTTCTGCTTACTTCGCAGCTCTCATTCATCAGCTCGAAGCAGTTTGCTGGAAATCATGGAAACGTTCCTTTGTCTTTTCAAAGATTTTCCGACCAACGAGTAAGGAATCACCGTTGAAAAATTCTAACACATAATGAGCAGAATCGATTTTCTGCAATTGTGATAAGTTGATACAGTAGGATTTTAAAAGTAAAAAGTAAGTGTATTTTTCTAATTCTATCTTCAACTGTTTTAATGAAGTACTTACTAGTTTATCTTCTGTCGTTGTTTTGACCATGACTTGATTTTTCAATCCTTTGATACTTTCAATATATAAAATTTCCCGAGGATATAGGACGAGACTCCCACCTTTTTGATCAATGAAGATTTTATCGACATTTACGATCTGCTGTTCTTTCCAATTGATCTGTTCTAGCACTTGATGAATTTGTTCAGATAAATTCCTGTCTTTTCTTATATATCCAATCGGAAGGATTTTCCGGTTGATGATATCTACTGCAAAGTTCGTATAGGCGGTGAAAAAAACGATATTGCTATGAGCGTTTTTTTTACGTATTTGTTCGGCGACATCAATACCTGTAAGTGATTGCTTCAAGTCGATGTCGATAAAGAAAACATCGTGATTATCAATAGTGCCCAACTGGATCAACTGATTGATTTGGAAGATGGAAGTGAGCTGCACGATATTCTCGATATGATGATTGACCAATTCTTTGATGATCCATTCGCTGTGAAACTGGTTATCTTCTATGATAAAATACTTTTTCATATGCAGGCTCCTATCAAAAAAATATGTGTACATGATGAAACAAAACAATGGAGGAATAAGATGTTCGCAACAGTGACACTTTATTTGACCTTTACTTTGATTTTAGATTTAGGTATTTATTTATTCTTTTCGAAACAGCTGCTAGTAAAAACCAGCTTTGGTTGTTTAGCTTTGATGGCGCTGATAATTTTTCTTCCTATTCCTAAAGTAAGTTTTCCTTATTTAGTTGGCTTATTATTAATGTTTCTCTTTTATTCTACTACGAAAAAACTATTTATCAGCTGTTTGATCAGTAATCTTTTTTTTGCTATCACTGGGTTAAGCTTTTTTCTGGTTTTTGACTTGGTAAATTATTTAGGAAGAGTACATCTCGGAACAGCAAGTTTTCTTGCACTGCTCGTCGCATTCATTTTCTACCTATTAGTAAAAAGTATAGACAAACGGACGAAATTTCTCAACTTGCTTTTTACTTATCCAACCGAGCATTATTTTGGCTGTATGTGTATTTTATTAAGTTGGGGCGTGATTTTCTTGGTATTGAGAAGTGTTCATTTTCGTTCCTCTGATTATCTGCTTTTGTCTCTTTTATCGATTGTGATCAGCTTTTTTTCGTTGCTTTTTTCTATTATGTTAATCAGCTTTCAAGTAAAAGAAAGACAACATCAGGAATCACTTCAACTGTATCAAATAAACGAAGAATATTACCATCATCTAGAAGAATTCAAACATGATTATAAGAGTTTGTTGTTTTCATTAAAAAGTACGATTCAGGAAAACAAAAAAGAAACATTTAAATTTTTAGAAATCTTAGAAAACCATTCTGCAGCTATTTTGGAAGAACCGCAAAAACAACAGCTGACAAAGATTTTATCGCCAGTTGTTAGGGGCGTCTTTTTAGAGTTTCTAGAAAAAGCAGAATCGGAGAAAATCCCGATCCAAGTAGTTATTCCTGTCGAAGTAAAAACCATCCCGATTGATTTGGTTGTTTTTATTCGCTGTTTATCTATTTTTATTTCTAACGCATTCGATCATCGTGTAGCCGATCAGAGTCCGATTACGATCAATCTGCTGGAAGAAAAAGAGGGATTACGTTTTAGTATAGCGAACAAGGCAAATCCGACGAATTTGACGCTAGCGGAAATGGTCCAAAGAGGAAAAAACTCTAAAAAAAATGGCGGATTAGGTCTATACAGTGCGAAAAAAAATGTTGGATGCTTACGAAAATGCAGAACTAAAAATCGATTTTTCAAAGCAGAATCACTGTTTCTTTGTAGAAATGTATCTGGCGGCCAGACACAGTGAATCAGTCTGCTGACTTAACATCACAAAGAATAGCTTGAACAAAGATTAAATATAAAGGGAGTTCAACAACACAGTTTATTAAAAAAGTAAGCATAAACAAACAGAAGCGTGATGACCGTTGTCACCCTTCTGTTTGTTTTACTATTTAGTAAAACAAAGTAGTTGACACTTCCGCTAATTAGTATTACTATATTCATATACTTCGTGATACTAAGTAGATAGGGATAAAAGAGGGAAAACAATGGAAAAGATGATTACTGTGACAGATTTATACAAGTCTTTCTCAGGAAAAAAAGTAATAGATGGTGTGAGTTTTACAGTTGACGAAGGCAGTATTTTTGCTTTGCTAGGTACAAATGGTGCGGGGAAAACAACGATCGTCAAGATGTTAGCTACTTTGCTTACACCGGATAAAGGACAGATTCGTATTGCTCATTTCGATGTGGCAAAACAAGGAATCCAAGTCCGTGAACGGATTAGTTTGACGGGGCAATTTACTGCAGTAGATGATGTGCTGACTGGTAGAGAAAATTTAGTGCTTATTGGAAAGCTTCGCCACTTGAAAGATCATAAGCAGCGGATTGATGAATTATTACACACGTTTGACTTACATGAAGCAGCTGATCGCCCAGTGCATACGTATTCCGGAGGGATGAGAAGAAAACTTGACTTAGCGATGAGTTTGTTGGGGAATCCGACCGTTTTGTTTTTAGATGAGCCGACAACAGGTCTGGACCCACAAGCAAGAGCTTCTTTATGGGAAACGATCAGGAATTTGAGAAAAGCCGGTGTGACTGTCTTTTTGACGACACAATATTTAGAAGAAGCAGATCAATTGGCGGATCAAATCGCTATTTTGGATCAAGGAAAGATTGCGCTTCAAGGAAGTGTAGCTGAGGTCAAAAAATATTTACCGCAAGGAACGATCGAACTGACTTTTGCAGAAGAAAAAACATTCCAAGCCGCATATCGACTGGTAGGCAGAGAAAAGAACGAAGCATTATTGTCTTTATCGATCCCGACTGACAACGATGTTCAAAAAGTAACAGAGATTCTTACTTTAATTCAGCAAAACAAGATCGGAGTTCTGGAATTTGCACAAAAACAACCAACATTAGATGATGTCTTTTTCTCAATCATCAATCAGACGAAGGAGGAAGAAAAATGAACGTGATCCAAGACACGATGACACTAACAGGAAGAATGATGAAGCATATGACGCGAAGCGCTGATACGATTATTACGGTCGTAGTGATGCCAATCATGATCATGCTGGCGTTTGTTTATATATTAGGAGGAGCAATGACCATACCTGTGGCTAGCTATAAAGGGTTCATTCTCCCAGCCATCTTGCTAATGACAGTCATGAGCGGTGTGGCTTACACAGCTTTTCGTTTAAATAATGATGTGACTACTGGGATTTTTGAACGATTCCACTCTATGCCGATTGCTAAATCTGCTATTTTGAACAGTCATGTTGTCACAAGTATGCTGTTTAATTTATTGTCCGTTGCTCTTGTTTTATTCAGTGGGGTCTTGATTGGGTTTCGACCAAAAGCGGATATTGGCGAGTGGTTATTGGCACTAGGGCTTTTACTACTTGTAACCTTAGCTATGTCATGGATTGCTGTATTCTTTGGGCTCATTGCTAAAAGCAATGAAACAGCTAGCGTCTTCTCTTATTTGCTGATGGGGCTTTTATTTATCAGTTCCGGCTTTGTACCTACAGAAACGCTGCCGCATGCTTTACAAGGGTTTGCTGATTATCAGCCGATAACTCCTATTATCAATGGACTCCGTTCACTCATGACTGCTGGAAAAGTACCTGATGATTTATGGACGGCTTTTGCTTGGAGCATTGGGAGTGTCGTAATTTTTCAATTGTTGTCGGTTTTCGTTTACCGCAAAAAACAAAATTAACAGCTTAAATGATTGACGTGTCAATGATTTCAAAATATGATGAAAGCGAGTATAGCGAAAGTACAGGTGAAAAAATGAACGGAATTACGGAAATGTTAAAAGGGGTCCTAGAAGGGATCATACTGGAAATCATCGATCGTCATGAGACTTATGGATATGAAATTACCAAAAATTTACAGGAATACGGGTTTGAAGATATCGTGGAAGGAACTGTCTATACGATTCTTTTGAGATTGGAAAAGAAAGGATTAGTTACCGTTACGAAGAGAAAATCTTCTGTAGGACCCATGAGAAAATTTTATTCTCTGAACGAAGCTGGAAAGCAGGAATTAGAATTATTTTGGAAACGCTGGTCTTTTATTTCAGGTCAAATCGAAAAACTAAAGGAGTACAAAGAAAATGAGCAATAAAAATTTGGTTGGCTATATCAAAAAAATGATGGAAGACAAAGCAGAATATCGCGAACAAATGGCTCGCCTGAAAAAACTTCCTGCTGACTATCAGATTGTCTACAATGAGATACAAAAATTTCTTTGGGAATTTACCGCAGGGGATGGGATGGATATGTTGTCAGCGATGTATGAGTTGCTTGACTTTTTTGAAGAAGGTGCTTCAAATGGGCTTCCTGTCTTAGAATTGGTTGGAGAAGACGTAGGACAATTTGCAGAAAACACGTTACATGAAATCCAGGCGAAGACAAGAATCAATGAATTGAAAAGAAAAATGAATGAGCGGATCGCTAAAAAAATGGAAAAGTTATAAAGAGGCTGTGACAAGACTTTTGTCACAGTCCTTCATACTGATTTTGAAAGATTATTTATTTTTCTTTTCTTGATTCAGTAACCAGAAAACTAAAAACACAGCAAGTAAAACGATAACAGCACCAAATAAAGGAGCATAAGTGACACCAACCGTTTTAGTCGTTTGTGCGCCAACAAAAGAACCGAATGCAATACCAATGTTGAAAGCAGAGATATTAAATGCAGAAGCAAGCGTAATATCCTTCGGTGTATACGTTTCAGCTAATTGTACAACATATAATTGTAGACCCGGAACATTCATAAAAGAAAATAGCCCTAGAACAAAGGTAGCTGCTGTAGCAAAGAACAAGTTCCCGCTAAGAATCGTTCCAAATAAAAATACTAAAGATAAGGATAACAAGACAAACATGATACCTAAAGCTTTTAATGGATGTCGGTTCGAAAAATGCCCCCCGATTGTGTTACCAATAGCGACCATTACGCCGTAGATAATCAACAAAATAACGACAGCTTCTGATGAATAACCGATTTTGTCTTCAAGAATCGGAGTCAAATAGGTATAAGCAGCAAATGTTCCTCCGTATCCAAGAGCTGTGATCAAAAAAGAGCCCACTAAAAATTTATTTTTAGCTATCCGAAGAATCCCACTTAGATCGACAACTCCTGGTATTGGGAGATCTTTTGGAATGAGCAATAGATTGGCGAGTAGACCGATGGCTCCAACGAAAGCAATAAAAAGAAAAGTCATATGCCAGCTTGTTTGCTGACCGATGAATGTCCCCAAAGGAACACCGGTAACGGTTGCGACCGTTAGCCCTGTAAACATGACAGCAATCGCACTTGCACGTTTGTCAGGAGAGACGACTTCAGCGGCAATGACACTTGATACAGACATAAAAATCCCATGAGCAAGTGCGGATACGATTCTTCCAGCTAGCAATAAAACAAATACCCCAGAAAAAGCAGCCAGCAGATTCCCAATGATGAAAACCACCATGATTGCTGCCATCAACATTTTACGATTCCATTTTCCTGTTAAAATAGTGAGTAAAGGTGCGCCTACTGTCACACCAATCGCTTAAAGAGAAACCGTCAGCCCTGCTTGAGCCAAACTGACATGAAAACTATCAACGATCAAAGGCATAAGCCCTACACTGATAAATTCTGTAGATCCAATAGCAAAGGCATTGATTACCAAAGCCATAAGCGTAAAAACTGGTGAAACTTTTTTATTCAATTTTATTTCCTCCTCAAATTTTTCTGACAAATAGAGAATATAGACCTTCATCCTTCCTTCGTGAAGTACCGACTTTTTTGTATGATAGGCACTTTTTGGTAACAAATGTGAACCTACAAACGTTTAAGCGTTTGAAAAAATTCTTATTTTTTTCAAAATATAGTTCCTTTTTTGGCGAAAGTATAAAAAACGCAGAGGAAGAGACTTTGTTAGTTCATAAAATGAAAGGAGCATGCTATGATACGATGCGTATCTTTTTTAAGGAGAGATAAAAATGGAAAGAATCTATCATATTGGCGTCGAAGCAACATTGGAAGTCATCGGAGGAAAATGGAAACCGATTATTTTATGTCATTTAGGTAATGGTCCCATTCGCCCGGGTGAATTACGGAAAAAAATCCCTACGATCACACAAAAAATGCTGACCCAGCAGTTAAGAGAGTTAGAACAAGATGGCATTGTCCATCGAAAAGTCTATAACCAAGTCCCGCCTAAAGTAGAGTACTCGCTCACCGAAGAAGGAAAATCATTAAGAGAGATTCTAGTAGCGATGTCTGTTTGGGGAGAAGAACATATCGAAAAACAAAAAGCCTCAGGGGAAGAAGTCACATTACTACATACACATGGTGGCTACCTAAATTACTGATTTTTTATGACATTTATTTTAAATAAAAGAAAACAGGAGTTTTTTAAAAAGCATCATCTATTTTTTATGTAAAAAAATGGTATGATTAATCAAGTAAGAAATGATTGGAAGAAGGCAAGCAAATGAATAGTATGGAAAAAGTCAACCAGTTTAGAGATGAACGTAATTGGCGACAGTTTCATAACGAAAAAGATTTGGCTATCTCTATTTCTTTGGAAGCATCTGAATTGTTAGAACTTTTTCAATGGAAAACGCCGGAAGAAGTAAAAGAAACACAATTAGAACGAATCAAAGAAGAACTGGCAGATGTATTGATCTATTCATACATGATGGCAGACAACCTTCAGTTGGATCTAGATGAGATCATTGAAGAAAAATTGATCAAAAATAATTTGAAATATCCTGTAGAAAAAAGCGCAGGGGTACGAAAAAAATACACAGAGTTGTAGAAATGTGTCATTAAGCTGTTGGAAAGAGCACAAGGAAAACAGTAAAATGAGACTGGAGGGAGAGAAAATGAAGAAAAAAGGAAAAGCAAAAAGATGGCTAGTCAATATCCTCTTGTTCCTCTTGTTATTAGTAGGACTAGCTTTGATTTTCAATGAACAGATCAAAGACTATCTTGTCAGATTAACAGGAGACAGATATGCTATAGCGAATTTAACGAAAGAAGATTTGAAAAGGAATAACGATAAAGATGTCAGTTTTGACTTTGACGCAGTAGAACCAATGACAACAGAAGGAGTGATGAGGTCACAAATGAGCGGAACAGATCTGCCAGTGATTGCTAGTATCGCAGTACCTTCTGTTTCGATCAATTTACCGATTTTCAAAGGTTTGGATAATACTTCACTGCTTTACGGTGCAGGAACGTTATCTCCAGATCAAGAGATGGGAAAGGGAAACTATGCTTTAGCAAGCCATCGTGCAACAAATCCTGAATTGCTGTTTACACCGTTGGAAAATTTGGAAATGGGTGCCAAGATCTATTTGACGGATTTAGAAAATGTGTATACATATAAAACATTTTTTAAAGAAAAAGTTGCTCCTACAGATACACAATTATTGAACGAGGTCGAGGGAAAAGAAATCGTCACGCTGATCACGTGTGGCGACATGGATGCCGTCACACGACTAGTTGTACAAGGAGAACTGGAAAGTGTCACACCGATGAAGGATGCGACAGATGACATGAGAACTGCTTTCAATCTAGAGACAAAAACATTTTAGGATACTGGGACATAAGTCATTACAGATCAAAAACAACCAAAGGATATGAATCGATGAGGAAAACCCGATTTGCTGAAAAAAGAGGAACGCAAAGAGGTGCATCTCTGATTTGGTTGTTTTCTGGATAGACTTGTGTTCCAGTTTCTTTATTTTTTATATGAAAAGGCTTGCATAAATAAAAATTCGATGGTATGATGATTTTGAATAAGAAATGGATTGTTACTGTACGGCAGGCAAAACCAGAATTCAGCTAAGAAACAGTAGGCGAATTCTAGGTTTTTTTATTTTTCTTGAGAGGGCGAAGCAAAATGAAAATTGATAAAATTTTGAATAACAACGTCGTCATTTCGAAAAATGGATTCGGGGAAGAAGTCGTTTGTATGGGAAAAGGCCTAGCTTTTCAAAAAAAGATTGGGGACGAGATTTCGCCAGAAGCGGTCCAAAAAGAATTTGTTTTAAGAGATTCTTTTGTTAAAAACCAATTCCAACAGCTGATGGCTGATATTCCGGCAGAGGAGATCGAATGGGTCAAACAAGTAGTCGAACTGGCTGAAGATACACTAAAAGTTGAATTTTCGCCTAATATTTATCTGACATTGACCGATCATCTTCATTATGCGATCACACGGGCAAAAGAAAATATCCAACTGCCTAATCCATTATTATTTGAAACAAAAAAATTTTATCCGAAAGAATATCAAGCAGCGAAAGAGGCTCTTTTGTTCGTGAAACAAAAGACTGGTGTGGAACTTTCTGAGGATGAAGCCGGTTTTATTGCCTTTCATTTTGTGAATAGCCAACAAGGAAACGAAGACATGCAAGTGACGATGACCGCTACCACAATGGTAAGAGATATACTGAGTATCATCAGTAAATTCTTCGGCATCATGTTCGATGAAGAATCTTTGAATTATCAGCGTATCATTACTCATCTGCAGTTTTTTGCCCAGCGTTATCTCAAAGGGGAAGGATCTGACGAACAAGATGAATTTCTCTACGCATTAGTTCAAGGAAAGTATCCAAAAGCGTTTCATTGTGTCGAACGGATCAATGAGTATCTTCGACAAACGCAAAAACAGGAAATGGGAATCGCAGAGCAGATTTATTTAACGATTCATATTCAAAGAGTAGTAAGTGAGAAAAAAAGTATCCAATCATAAGGATTGTTACTGTATGGCAGGCAAAACCTGGATTGAAAAAATAGGTTCACGAATGTTTGTGACTGTTTTTTTCAATCTGGGTTTTTATTTTTTAAATAAAAAAAGAAAGAAGGAAAAAACAATGGATAATCAAGCAGTTGGTCGTCGTGTATGGGAAGCGGTAGGAGGACAAAAGAATGTCAAAAGTTTAGTACATTGTGCTACGCGTTTGCGGTTCAGATTAAAAGATGAATCCTTAGCAGATACGCAAAAGTTAAAAGAAGACCCAGACGTGATCCAAGTCGTCCAAAGTGGCGGTCAGTATCAAGTAGTGATTGGCAGTAATGTAGCAGATGTTTATCAATCGATCGTGGATGAGGAAGGTCTTGCAGTTTCGGAGGATGGAAAAGAAGAGTCCAAAAATATTTTGAATCGTCTAATTGATATCATTTCTAGTATATTTACACCTTTTCTAGGGGCGATGGCAGCCGCCGGGGTATTGAAAGGATTCTTGTCATTGGCAACGGTGATGGGCTGGCTGACAGCTGATAGCGGTACTTATCAAATATTGTTTGCTGCAGCAGATGGTGTCTTTACCTTCTTACCTGTCATGCTTGCTTTTACAGCAGCTAAAAAGTTCAAAGCCAACCAGTTTTTAGCAGTAGCAATTGCTATGGCACTTGTGTACCCAGCTATCACAGCAGTTGCTGGTGCGGGAGAAGCTATCAGTTTCTTTGGGATCCCAGTGATTCTTTCGCCGTCTGGTTATACTTCTTCTGTCATACCAATCATTCTAGCAGTATGGGTGCAAAGTAAATTAGAGCCATTCGTAAAAAAAGTGATTCCGCAATTTCTGCAAATGATTTTAGTTCCGCTTGTCGTTTTAGTAGTGATGGTTCCGTTGACATTTCTTGCTTTAGGACCAATCGGGACGGTGGCCGGTAATGCTTTAGGTGGTCTCTTCAACTCGATTTATGTATTTAGTCCAATCGTAGCAGGTCTGATCATGGGAAGTTTATGGCAAGTATTCGTGATGTTCGGCATGCATTGGGGATTCGTACCGATCATGTTTTTGAATATCGAGCAATATGGGTTTGATGTATTGATGCCAATGCTTCTTCCAGCCATCTTGGCACAAGGTGGCGCTGCTTTAGCTGTATCGTTACGAACAAAAGATACAAAGCTTCGAGCATTAGGGATTTCTTCTACAGTGACTTCGTTATTTGGGATCACTGAACCAACTGTGTATGGTGTGACGTTACCGTTGAAGAAACCATTTATTGCAGCGTGTGTTTCTGGAGGGATCGGAGGGGCTATTATCGGATTTTCTGGAGTAAAAGCTTTCTCCAGCAGTTTGGTCAGCTTATTAACGATTCCAACCTTCATTAGTACGGTAGATGGTGTAGAGTCAAATGTGACAGTAGCCGTAATAGCTACAGGAATCGCTTTTGTTCTAGCATTTGTAGGTACGCTGATTTTAGGATTTGACGAACAAACACAAGACAATCAATTAGAAAACAAACATGCGAATGTAGGAGAACCGATTACTTCAGCACGGCATACCTTAAAGAGTCCTTTAACGGGTAAAGTACTGCCACTAAGTGAAGTGCCAGACAAAGTTTTTTCTTCTGGCGTGATGGGAAAAGGAATCGCTATTGATCCAGAAGTAGGGGAACTTGTTGCCCCGGCAGATGGAGAGATCACGACTATTTTTCCAACTGGACATGCTGTAGGGATCACAACGACTGACGGAGCGGAGATTTTGATTCATATCGGGATGGATACGGTAGAATTAAATGGGAATGGTTATGAAATCTTAGTCAAACAAGGGGACCTCGTCAAAGCAGGAGATTTATTGATCCGTTTTGACATCGAAGCAATCAAAGCAGCCGGCTATAGTGTGATCACACCGGTTGTCATTACAAATACCGATGCATTTGCCGATATACTTGAATTAGACCAAAAAGAGATTATTGCAAATGAAGATGTTCTAGCAATTGTAAAATAAGGAGGAAATCAGGATGCAATCACGTTTTTCAGAAAAATTTTTATGGGGTGGCGCAACTGCTGCCAATCAATTAGAAGGAGCTTATGATCGAGACGGAAAAGGGTTATCCGTTGCAGATGCTATGCCTGGAGGTAAGCAGCGTTTTGCAATCATCGGTCGTAAAGAATTTGACTGGACGATCGATCAAGAAACATATAATTACCCGAATCATCGCGGAATCGATCATTACGATCGTTTCAAAGAAGATCTTGCTTTATTTGCGGAAATGGGGTTCAAATGTTATCGTTTTTCGATTGCCTGGACACGGATTTTTCCAAACGGAGACGAAAGCACGCCGAATGAAGCGGGATTAGAATTTTACGATCAGCTGATTGATGAGTGCTTAAAATACGATATTGAACCTGTGATCACGATTTCTCATTACGAGATGCCTCTTCATTTAGCAAAAGAATATGGTGGCTGGAAAAATCGAAAACTGATCGACTTCTATGAACGATTTGCTCAGACAGTATTAAAGAGATACAACAGTAAAGTCAAATATTGGATGACTTTCAATGAAATCAACTCGGCCTTTCATTTTCCAGCTTTAAGTCAAGGATTAGTAAAAAGCAACGGAGCAGGAGAGTACCAAAATATTTTCCAAGCATGGCATAATCAGTTCGTAGCAAGTAGCAAAGCTGTAAAAATCGGCCACGAATTGCGTTCGGATATCCAAATCGGTTGCATGATTATTTATGCAACGACTTATAGCATCGATGCCAATCCAGTCAATCAGGTAGCAACCATGATCCAAAATCAAGAATTCAATTTTTTCTGCACGGATGTTCAAGTACGCGGAGAATACCCTGCGTACACAGCCCGTACCTATAAAAAATATGGAGTCGATTCGGAAAAATTAGAGCAAACAGAAGAAGACTTCCAGTTGCTAAAAGAATATCCAGTTGACTACATCGGATTTAGTTACTATATGTCTACGGCAATCAATGAGACTGACCCGCAAGTCGCAACTTCAGAAGGAAACTTGCTAGGAGGCGTAAAAAATCCGTTTCTTGAGGCGAGTGAATGGGGCTGGCAGATCGATCCAGAAGGGTTGAGAATCGCATTGAATGAATTATACAATCGTTACCAGAAACCATTATTCATTGTTGAAAACGGTCTTGGTGCTATTGATCATGTGGAAGAGGATGGCTCGATCATTGATGATTATCGGATCGATTACCTAGGTCGTCATATCGAAGCAATGTCCCAAGCAGTTGCAGATGGTGTAGATTTGATGGGCTATACCCCCTGGGGATGTATCGATCTAGTCAGTGCATCGACAGGAGAAATGAGTAAACGTTACGGCTTTATCTATGTGGATCTAGACGATGAAGGAAACGGGACATTGAACCGATCGAAGAAAAAATCTTTTGATTGGTATAAAGAAGTAATTGCCTCAAATGGCGAAAATCTATAATTAAAACAGTGGAATGAAAAAGAACACACTTCTCGCATGTGATTTGTGTTCTTTTTTTATTTTTTATGTGCTATTCTTTTAGTAATAGTAAAGCAAAGGGTGACGTTATGAAAAGGACACGTGTACTATACTTGGAAGTCGCAGATAAAATCAAAGAAGATATTTTCTCAGGAAAGTATCCAGTCGGTTCGATGCTGCCGACAGAAAGTGAATTAGAAGAACTGTTTCAAGTCAGCAAAATCACTGTCCGAAAGGCAATCGAGCTGCTGGCATCAGATGAATATGTCGAAAAGAAAAGTGGTCGTGGGACGACGGTTCTAAGCAATCGTCCTTACAATCGATTATCCAAAGCGGCAAGTTTTACGCAGATCTTGAAGAACTCCCAATATGAAGTTCAGAAAGAAACGCTAGATTTGCAATTGGTCCATATAAAGAAGGAAGATCCTTTGTTTTCCTTTTTCGGTGAGCAAGCTGTTTGTTTTAAGCGCTTATATTATTTGAACAATCAGCCTTATATTTATTTTGTCCACTATCTTCCACAAGAAATGATGCAATTCAGCAGAGAAGAATTTGACAAAGAATCTTTGTATCGTCTGCTGACAAAAAAAGGGTATACCATTGACTCATTTTCTGATGATTTCTCTGCAGTATTTTTAACAGAAGAAGAACAAGAAATTCTGAAAACAGACACACAGATTGGCATCAAACGGATACGGCAATCGTCTACGCAAATGGGGAAAATGATTGAATATTCAGAAGCAATCTATCATACGGAGCTGCATCCTTACCATATTGATTACGAAACATAAATAAAAAAGAAGTTGTGAAATCAGCGGTTTGACCTGAGTATTAGAGAAAAAAACGAAAAAACAGCTTCTCATGTTTTTGAATTGGTCGGACTTATTACCGTAGATACAAGGCTGACTCTAGATGACCATATATTCTGAATAAAGGGGTGTGACACGACTTTTGTTGCACCTCCTTTTCTTTGTAAAACCAAAAGAACAAAGGAGGGATGCATCTTTTGAAAAGCGTTTACAAATTATAGTAAAGTATGTTATTATTCAATTGTAAACATTATAATGTTATAAAAGGAGAAGGAAAATGGATAAATTTATAGGAATTATCGAACAAAAAATCATGCCCGTGGCCAATCGTATCGGTACTCAGCGACATATGACTGCCATCAGAAAAGGAATCATTGCCACTATGCCATTGACGATCGTAGGCTCATTTTTTACGATTTTACTGAATATCCCGATTGAATCAGTTGCGGCAGTCATTGAACCTTACCGTGAGATATTAGATATTCCTTTTCGCTATACAGTTGGTATCCTTGCTCTTTATGCGACATTCGGGATTGCTTCTTCTTTAGCGAAAAGCTATCGGCTTGATTCACTGACGGCAGGTATCTTGGCATTAATGTCTTTTCTGATCGTGGCAGCTCCTCCTACACGCATCTTAGAAGATGTAGGAGAAATCACAGCCGGACGTTACATCAACATCGCTAATCTAGGATCGGGCTCATTATTTGGGGCGATCGTGACGGCAATTATTTCAGTAGAGATCTACCGGTTTTTTATCGAGAAAAAAATAACTATCCGAATGCCAGATGGTGTGCCGCCAGAAGTAACAAACTCTTTCGTTGCATTGATACCAGGAGCAGTCATCTTGATTTTCTTTTGGATCATCCGCCATATGCTTGGATTCGATTTAAATGGATTTTTGAGTCAACTACTTATGCCTTTGAAAGGTGTATTAGCGGGTAACAGCTTGTTTGGCGGTCTCTTGACTGTCTTTCTAATTTGTTTCTTCTGGGTATTAGGAATCCATGGTCCGGCAATCATGGGTCCAGTTATTCGTCCGTTTTGGGATATTTCGATTGCTGAAAATATCGATGCATTTAATGCAGGGACAAGTGCTCACGCCATGCCAAATATTTTTACTGAACAATTTCTACAATGGTTCGTTTGGATCGGCGGAGCAGGAACCACTCTTGCGTTGGTTGTCTTATTCATGTTTTCTAAATCCAAGTATTTAAAAAGCTTAGGACGTTTGTCCATTTTACCGGGTTTGTTCAATATCAATGAACCGATGATCTTCGGTGCACCAGTAGTGATGAACCCAGTTTTGGGGATTCCATTTATTCTTGCCCCTCTTGTGACGACCACTCTTTCTTATGTTCTCACTGTCAGCGGTGTCGTGCCAATGATGGTTGCGCGTCTGCCGTTTGCGATGCCTGCGCCGATTGCTGCTTGGATGAGCACGAACTGGAGCGTTGCAGCAGGATTATTGGTTATTGGTAATTTCTTGATTACTTTGGCTATTTATTATCCATTCTTCAAAGTATTTGAAAAACAGCAATTGGCTAGAGAAGCAGAGGAGCAAGCGAAAGAGCAAGCAGATCTCACTCTGACAGATGGTGTCACCGAAGAACGACTATAATTGAAAAGAAAGAAGAGAACAAACCATGAAACGTTCATTAGGCATTTCCCTTTACCCAGACCACAGTGATCCTCAAAAAGATCGTGAGTATATCGAAACAGCCCATCAGTATGGATTCAGCAGAATTTTTATGAGTATGCTTGAGGTCACGGAAGATCCGGAAGTCGTTCAGAAAAAATTTCAGCAATTAATCTTTTTTGCAAAAGAGAGGGGATTTGAAACGATAGTAGATGTTTCGCCGGCTATCTTTGAACAATTGAATATTTCTTATGATGATTTAGGTTTTTTCCATAGATTAGGCGCAGATGGCATTCGTTTGGACTTAGGATTTGATGGGCGAAAAGAAGCACTTTTGACTTTTAATCCTTATCACTTGGCCATCGAGTTGAATATGAGTAATGATGTGGCTTATCTAGAAAATATCTTGACGCATCAGGCAAATACATCTTTTCTATATGGCTGTCATAATTTTTACCCGCAAGAAGGAACGGCTTTGCCGTATCATTTTTTCCAATCAAGTAGTGAACGATTCAAAAAAAACGGTATTCGAACGGCAGCCTTCATTACTTCACAATCAGGTACAATCGGGCCGTGGGATATCAATGATGGACTGCCTACTTTAGAAATGCATCGCCATCTTTCTGTCGAAACAGCGGCCAAGCATTTGTTTGCCACAAACCTAATTGATGATATAATTATTGGAAACGCATACGCAAGTGAAGAAGAATTGAAGTCATTAGGGCATTTGGATCGTTACCAGACTGTTTTTAGAATTGAATTTGTTGCAAATGTAAATGAGGTGGAACGGCAAATCGTATTGGAAGAGCAACATGTTCGTCGAGGGGACATCACAGACCAAGTGATCCGATCAACGGAAGTTCGAAAAAAATACCAAAAAGACGAAAACAAAGTACATGATACTGAGTTTGAATTTGTCGTAGGAGATGTTGTCGTTGGGAATGACCGCTTTGGCAAATATAAAAACGAACTTCAGATCGTATTGGAGCCACACAGTGATCCGCGAAAGAATAAAGTAGGACATATTACTCCAGAAGAATTGATCTTGCTACCGTTCATTCATCCATGGTCTAAATTCAAATTTATAGAAAAGTAGGAATGATTATGTATGATTTAGTCATTAAAAATGCAAGAGAGCTTAACGGGAAGATCTTCGATATCGGGATAGAAAAAGGAAAGATCTGCGAAATCGCCCCTCTCATCACACAAAAAGCTCGTCAGGAAATCAGCTTGACCCCTCAGCAATATTTGTCGGCTGGTTGGATCGACGATCATGTTCATTGTTTTGAGGAAATGACTTTGTATTATGATTATCCAGATCAGATCGGTGTGAATAAAGGTGTGACAACAGTCATAGATGCAGGGACAACTGGGGCAGAAAACATTGCTGATTTTTATGAACATGCCAAACAGGCAAAAACAAATGTCTATGCGCTTTTGAATATCTCAAAATGGGGAATCGTTGCACAAGATGAACTAGCAGATCTAAACAAGATTCAAGTTGATATGGTAAAGCAAAAAATCAAGGAACTGCCAGATTTCATTATTGGAATCAAAGCACGGATGAGCAAGAGCGTAGTTGGTCAAAACGGCATCACTCCACTAGAACTGGCAAAAAGGATACAAAAAGAAAACCATCAGCTTCCTTTGATGGTCCATATCGGTTCTGCTCCGCCGGAATTGCCGGATATCCTCTCTTTACTGGAATCAGGAGATATCATGACTCATTGTTTCAATGGGAAAACAAACGGCATCTTGGATCAAGAAACGAAAACAATCAAACAAATAGCTGTAGAAGCAAAAAATCGAGGAATCATCTTCGATATCGGACACGGGACGGATAGTTTTAATTTCCAAGTTGCGGAAACTGCCTATCACCAAGGGATAAAAGCAGATACGATCAGTACAGATATCTATATTCGTAATCGCAAAAACGGTCCAGTCTATGACTTAGCTACAACGATGGAAAAATTGAAGCTTGTCGGATATACGTGGGAAGAAATCATCGAAAAGGTGACGGAAGTTCCTGCACAGAATTTCCATTTGAAAACAAAGGGACAAGTCAAAGAAGGCTTTGACGCTGATTTTACTGTTTTTGAATTGATCAATCAACCCAAGGAACTAATCGATTCCAATGGAGAGAAAAGACAGTCAAATCAGCAAATCAAACCAGTACAAACAATCATCGGAGGAAAAAGTTATGCATGCGAATCATGAGAAATTTCAGCTGAAGAAAGTCATTAATGCTTCAGGAAGAATGACGATTCTAGGCGTCTCGACCCTTTCAGAGACAGTTCTTGACGCGCAACGTTTTGGCGGTCAGCATTTTTTTGAGATGGAAGAATTAAGCATTCAAACAGGAAAATATTTAGCCGATTTGCTAGAAGTTGAAGATGTCCAGATCGTTTCATCCGCCTCTGCAGGAATTGCTCAATCGGTAGCTGCTGTTATAGGCAAAGGAGAACTGTATCCCCTTTATCACCCTTATGCAGAATCCATCAAAAAACGACAAATCATTTTGCCGAAAGGACACAATGTAGATTACGGAACGGCTGTGGAAATCATGGTACAGCAAGGAGGCGGTCAGGTAGTCGAAGCAGGTTACGCCAATATGTGTACGCCTGAACAAATCGAAATGATGATCACAGAAGAAACAGCAGGGATTCTCTATATAAAAAGTCATCACACGGTACAAAAAAGTATGCTTGACGTGTCAGAGGCAGCACAGATTGCCAAAAAGAACCAGATTCCGTTGATCGTTGATGCCGCGGCAGAAGAAGATCTGAAAAAATATGTGCAAATGGGCGCTGATTTGGTTATTTATTCAGGGGCAAAAGCAATCGAAGGACCAAGTGCCGGAATGGTCATTGGGAAAAAAACGTATGTTTCATGGGTCCGGATGCAATCAAAAGGAATTGGACGTTCCATGAAAATCGGAAAGGAAAATATCCTTGGTTTTGTCCAAGCAGTGGAAGACTATTTGAACAAAGGCAGTGAGTCTGGCCCTGCAATGAAAGAAAGATTACAGCCATTCATCGAACAACTTAATCAAATCAATCATTTAGAAGCTAAGATCGTTCAAGATAGCGCAGGTCGAGCAATCTATCGAGCAAGTGTGAAAGTTTCAGGAAATCAATCAGCTAAACAAGTGATTAAAGCATTGAAAGAAAAAAATCCTGCCATCTATACAAGAGAATACCAGGCAAACAACGGCATCATCGAATTCGATATCCGTTCTGTCAGTCAACAGGAGATGGCAAAAATCATCGATCGTTTAAAAGAAATCTTGAAGAACTAGGAGAGAAAAAGGAATGAGATTAAGTCCCAATTATTTAAAAGATAAGATCTGTCTAAATGTGTTAGCAAATTCTGTAGAAAACGCAAAAGAATGCTATGAGGCAGCGGAAGGCCATATCGTTTTAGGTGTACTTTCAAAGAACTTTTCTGACGACGAAACAGCTATTGCAGAAATGAAAAAATACCAGCAAGCAACAAATAACGCCTTGTCCATCGGTTTAGGCGCGGGAGACCCAAACCAGAGCCAGATGGTCACTCGTTTAGCCGAAGTATTGCAGCCTCAGCATGTCAATCAAGTATTTACAGGAGTAGGAGCTTCCAGAGCAGTATTGAAACAGACAGAAACGGTCATCAACGGTTTGGTTTCTCCCACGGGTAAAGAAGGGTACGTAAACATCGCAACTGGTCCTTTAAGTTCACAAGGACCTGCAGGAGTCGTGACACTTGAAACAGCTATTCGATTATTGAAAGATATGGGCGGCAGCTCGATCAAATATTTTCCTATGAAGGGACTTTCCCATATCAAAGAATATAAAGCCTTAGCGGAAGCTTGTGCTGCCAATGATTTTTATTTAGAGCCAACTGGCGGGATCGACCTTGATAATGTGGAAGAAATCGTACGGATCGCAATAGACGCAGGAGTGAAAAAGGTCATTCCTCATGTATATAGTGCGATTATCGACAAGGATACAGGGAATACACGCCCAGAAGAGGTACGTCAACTGTTGCAATTGATGAAAAAAATCGTGGAATAAGGTGAGAAGAATGAAAATCGGTGCATTTGGGGAAGTCATGCTGCGACTCACTCCTCCTGAACATTTGATGCTGGAACAAACCCATACCTTACGCATGGCTTATACAGGGACCGGCGTAAATCTGGTAGGGAATCTTGCCCATTTTGGCGTTGAAAGTTATTTACTGACGGCTCTGCCAGACAATCGACTAGGAAAAGCAGCACTCACTAATTTGAACGGCCTAGGTATCCAGACGAAGTATGTGATCCATCAATATCAACACATCGGCACTTATTTTGCGGAAATGGGGTATGGTGTCCGCCCGACAGAAGTCACTTATCAAAATCGAAAACATAGCTCATTTGGTTTATCTGTGATGGAGGATTATGACTGCGTAGCGTTTATTGATGAGATCGACTTGATCCATATCTGCGGGATCAGTTTAAGTTTGTCCGATGAGACAGCTGAAACGGCTATCCAATTAGCAGAACAAGCACATAAAGCAGGGAAAAAAGTTTGTTTTGATTTCAATTATCGTCCTAGTTTGAATCAAGAAGATGGAAAAAAAGAACAAATGAAGAAGCGTTATCATACAATGTTACCTTATTGCGACATCTTGTTTGGCTCAGTCAGAGATCTGACAGAGCTAGTGCAGTGGGAGGAAACAGCCGATGTAGAAAACGAACATGATCCTATTTCTTACATCCAGTCCTTTATGAACCACTACGATATCCAATGGTTTGCTGGGACAAGGCGAGAAAGTGTAGATGGAAGAAAACAGTTAAGTGGTTATTTGATCACACAACA
The DNA here is from genome assembly GCF_002140245.1 of Enterococcus sp. 10F3_DIV0382. Lineage (NCBI taxonomy): Bacteria > Bacillati > Bacillota > Bacilli > Lactobacillales > Enterococcaceae > Enterococcus > Enterococcus sp. 10F3_DIV0382. Next base: position 904,366 of record NZ_NGMF01000001.1, read on the forward strand.
AGAAGCAGAGAAAACAACTGTTTATCCCTTGGATGTACTCGATCGAATCGGGGCAGGGGATGCATTTGCTGCAGGGATCTTACTCGGTTTCTCTGAAAAGTGGTCCTTACAGAAGACCGTTTATTTTGCCTTAGGAAATGCTCGATTAGCTCATTCGATCCAAGGTGATGTTCCGTTAACGACAAGAGAACAAGTCGAACGTCTGCTGAATGATCCTGAAACAGACTTGATCCGGTAAAAAGATTCAGGGATAAAACAGGTTAGGATTGTTTGTTGTCCTAGCCTTGTTTTTGCTAAAGTAGCTGAAAGTAAAATAAAAGGAGTACACCAAGACAATTACATAAAGCTAAAAAGTATATGAGAGGATAACACAGGCGAAGAAAATGCGAATGAATGTATTTTTTCCACATGTTGAAAAGAAATAGAGTAATCACAGAAACAAAAGGGATCAGGAAAGACAGAACAACGAGTAAACAGATGAAAAATCGAATCAATTGTATTCTTTCCGAAGATATTTCCTCTGCTTTCATGGGAGCTTCAGGGAGATCAGGAAGAAATATAGAGAGTGTTTGACCATATAATTTAGCTAAGCAATAAACATTTTCGTGATCTGGAAACGAGCGGCCATTTTCCCAATTTGAGACTGTCTGTCTAGTAATCGCGAGCTTTTTTGCTAATTCTTCTTGCGTATGTCCATGTTCTTTTCGTAGTTGTTTTAATTTTTTTGGAAAAAAATCCCTCATAAATACTCTTCCTCTCATTATGTAAAAGCGCTTTTACATTCATTTAACTCATTGTAAAAAGATTTTATCTATTCAGTCAAGAACAAAATAGGCAAAATAGAATTATCAAAAGAATGAGGTGAAAAGAATGAAAAAAAATAATTTTAACTCTTACTAGTATAAGTATGCTAGGTGTATCTTTCATTCCAAGTGTCTCTGCTTTCACGATACAAAATTCAGCAGAAACAAGCGATAGACAAACTATTGAGATGAACGAATTTGATAACGACATGCACGGCCGCAACTAACGAAAAAAACGTTGAAAGTAGGAATATAATGGAATGGATTCGCACAGCTTTTCATATAATCTTTATTGAAAACGGATTGATTCTAGCTATTTTACTGTTAAGTATTGCAGTTGTTTCCAATAGTTTAGTGATATCTACTCAGAAAAAAGAAATGGAGATTCTTGAAAAACGCATGAGTTGTTTGGAAAAAAAGCAAACATCAAAATAATAAGCTATTTAAGTGAATGAACGAAGGAAAAAGTTTATCTGATTTATTGAAATCAAAAACATTAGATTCTCTAGAAAATGCGTATGATTCCTGTCTCAGTCGAAGAAAGCCAAGTTGTTAAATAGATGTTTTTGGTTGTCTTCGTTCAATTGTCGATTACCATGACATCAATAAGCTGTTTGATATCTTCAGGAGTGTTGGTAGGGATACTGATTGTAGAAGCTTCATCTAGTATTTTTTGAGTCTTTTCTTTGACTAGCTCAGGATGATCAGAAGTTTCATCATGTTGCCAGTGAGAAGGAACAGAATATTGAGTTATTGTACCGTTATGATTGCTAGAATAAACTACTAAACCTTGGAAACTTATATTCCCACTGAGTATGACTGTTTCAGCTGGAAAAGCGACACTTCCTTGGTCATAAGGGTCAATTGGAGTTCCTGCTGGAGACTTAGAAACATGCAGTTCAAAACCAGTACTTGGATCAGCTAACCATTGTTTATATTGTGTGCCCATCACAGCTAGCCAAACTCTAGCGTATTCTATTTCTAGATCAGAATAATTACTTAACAAATCAGTTGAATTACTGACTTGTGGACTTATCGATTCACTGACAGAAGCATAAGTCTCACTACTATTTGTTGACGGTACAGTTGACGACGAAGTAGTTGATGCAACGATGGAAGAACTAGTGGTTTGTGAAACTGATTCACTACTGCTTTTGACAGTAGCGCTTGATTCGTTATTCGTTTTACTGTCAGTTGTTGCTTCACGAGAAGTAGTGTTTTCAATAACAGTCGAATGAGGTGTTGACTGGCGAGTGTTTTTTTGTTCACAACCAACAAACAGAAGTACGAGAGGGAGTAAAATGAATTCCTTTTTTTCATGAAATTAACCTCCAATTATCTAAGAAAATAAAATAACGTTTTTCTTTCTATTTATTGTACTCCTGTATAATAAAGAGGAAAAGGATATTTGGTTAAGAAATCTCTCTGGTTTGGAGAGAATTAGATGAAAATTAAAAGCTAATCTGAATAGAATTTTTTTATAACCATATGATACAGCAAAGTTACTCTTTTACTTAGTATGGAAATCAAAATATTTAGCATAAGTATTATTTTTTTACATAAAGTGGTTGTTTTTGATATATATTAATTTGGCACTTTGTGATTATGTAAAAGAACAACGTGATGCTGGGCGAATCAAAGTAGTGACAGCATCTGATCTTGCAAATGATGTACAATAAAGAAGATGATCAAAGATTCGAAAAACGATAATTAATCATTTGAGCCACACACTTAAGAAGAGGGGAATGAAGAAAAAATTTTGATGGAGGAAATAGTGTATAAAATCAAGAATCTAGCGGGTGACTTAGATTTCCCAGAAGCCGTGATAGAACAAATGATGATGGAATTAGAAAGTATTTCTAGTGAAGTGCTTGAACAATATAGTCGTGAATTACTGGATGCTAATAAAGCAAAAGCAGCTGCCAAAAAAATAGACGAAGTTTATGGAGAAGAGCCGTTTGTAGCATTAACAATTTATCTATATGCAGCTTCTCAAAGTTGGTTAAAAATTTATCAACCATTGAAGATTCCAAGAACTGTCTATTTGGCAACAATGAATGCTTTTACTAGATTTATTCATGAACATTTTCAAGTAACAGGAAGATATCACTTTGACCGTGGTTTTTGGATTTGGCGTTACACTAGCGGATTGATCTTTCGGATTGGTGAATTGGAATACGAAAGGACATATTTTCCAAAGGGACATAAAGAGCTAAAATTAGAGGGGAAGCAGTGTCTTTCTCTTCATATTCCTTCCGATGCAGATTTATCCCGAAATAAGATAAGAGATAGTTACGAAAGCGCCATTCGTTTTTTTGAATTGTATTTTCCTGATTATCATTACCAAGTGATGTACACAGATACTTGGTTACTGTCGCCAAATCTTATTAAATGGTTGAAACAAGATTCAAAAATCCGACTTTTTGCAGCTGATTATAGCCTTTTGTCAGTGGACGAACAAGATGATAGCGGAGTTCCATGGATCTTTGGACGAGTAGATGCTAATGTACAAGACTATCCAGAAAAAACGAGTTTACAACGACAAGCGAAACAACAGTTACTTGCAGGTGCACACATTGGCTCCGCTTTAGGCATTCTTTCCCTATAACTTTAACACTTCAAAATATTTTAAACATATAAATAACTGCATTAACCAAAAAATTAGACTTCTATAAATGAGGGAAATCTGCTCATTCATAGAAGTCTAGTGATTAAAGGAAGCTTTTAATTCATGGAAGCTAAGATAAGCTACTCCACCATTAAATGAACCAAACGCCTCACCTCACATCTTGAAACTATTAGAAGAAAGAAGAAGAGAAGGGGCACTCGAAAAAAGTGTATTTCGCAAATGGGGCATAAAAGAATAAGAAATGTTGCTTTTACAAAAACCTGACCGAAAAACAGTACACATTTTCGTGTTTTTTCGTTTTTTCTTGACTACTGTTGGCGCTATCAGTATCATAAATGGCAGATAGAAACAGCCAAATAAAAAAAGGCACCTCTGCTTCTAGTGGCAGCTAGAAACAGAGGCCTTGAAAAGTCATCACACGTGACCGTCCAAGTTTGCCATAGTCAATGTAAATACATCAACCTTGTTTATTGTATCGAATCTAAAAGGAGAAATCTACCCTTTAGAGGAGAAAATTTAACAAATTGTATGCGTTTTATTTGCTGAGCAAAAGGTATTGGACATTGTGTTCAATACCTTTTTTATCTGAACATACACCTGAAGATAAATCTGCTCTATTCGAAGATTTTATATTCTTTTAATAGAGCTACAGCCAGCAGATCCGGTCAGTGTAAAAAGATGCTTTTTTTCGTCAAAAGAACCAGCCTTTGCGTATCATATTATGAAAGCAGATTTTATTTGGCTGTTTTCTATCACTGAAAGGAGAGGAGCAACCGATGCAAGTGGTCGCTGTTTTGAATCACAATGCTATCATTGCGAAATCAAACGAAGGAGAGTGGGTGTTGATCAAAAAAGGAATCGGATTCAAACGAAAGATCGGAGATTTAATCCATGAAAGAGAGGTGGAAAGTGTCTATCAAAAAATCTAAAATTTGGGGAGTCACTGTTCGACAGGCTTGACCCATTTCGCTGAAGCGGAATGCGTCAAGCCTGTTTTTTTGAAGGGAGGAAATATCACTGGAATTGACTCAAGTCATTTATGAAGAGTTGCTGATCATTCATTCGAGTGCACGAACGAAACGTCAAATCTTAAAAGAATTAACCCAACTTATGACGGATAAAGGCGTAATATCCGATACAGAGAGTTTCTTAGAGGATGTCTATCAAAGAGAAGCAGAAGGAGCAACAGGAATCGGACAAGGAATCGCTATCCCTCATGGTAAGTCAACAAGCGTCAGACAGACAGTAATCGCGGCTGCTACTTTAGCTGATCCAATCCCATGGGAAACATTAGATGAACGACCTGTAGAGATTGTGATTTTATTTGCTGTACAAGAAGGAGATAAAAATAAAGGACATCTTCAGCTTTTACAAAAAATTGCTGTACTTTTGGCAAGAGAGAAGTTTATCAAAGAACTGAAAAAAGCTACTTCAATCGAAGAATTGTATACATTATTGACACAAAATGACTAGGAGGAACGATAACGTATGTTAGTAACAGGAAAAGAAATACTAGCTGTAGCAAATGAGAAAGGCTTTGCCGTACCTGCCTTCAATGCAGGTTCTGGACAATTATTGAACGCAGTGATAGAAGCTTGCGAAGAAGCACAAGCTCCTGTCATGATTGCGATCCATCCAGAAGAACTGAAATTTTTGACAGATAGTTTCGTTGCTCAAGTAAAATACGCGGCTGAGCAGACAGATATCCCTATATGTATCCATTTAGATCATGGTGCTGACTTTAACCAAATTATTCATGCCATCCGCCTAGGTTTTACTTCGGTCATGATCGATGCATCTCACCTATCATACGAAACAAACGTTATGTTATCTAAAAAAGTAGTAGAAGCTGCTCACGCTAGTGGTATTTCTGTAGAGGCTGAACTGGGAACGATTGGAGACACAGGTAATACCATAGAAGGGGGTGTCAGCGAGATTATTTATACAGATCCGTCAACAGCACAAGCATTTATTGAGGAGACGGGGATCGATAGCTTGGCGATCGCTATTGGAACAGCTCATGGAATCTATCCTAAGGAACTCAAACCTAAGCTACGACTCGATATTTTGGAAACGATACGATCATTGACCACTGTTCCTTTAGTCCTCCATGGAGGATCGAGCAACCCAGATGAGGAGATACGTCAGGCAGTTGAATTAGGAATAAACAAAATCAATATTTCCAGTGATATCAAAATAGTATTCGCAGAAAAACTCCGAGATATCTTGAACTCGGGAGATTTAGAGATCCGTGAACCGAATGTGCTGTTTCCGCCTTGTATGGAAGCTGTTAAACAAGTTGCATTAGATAAAATTCATTTATTCAAAGCAGACGATAAAGCAAAATATTATATGTGAGGGGGAGTGCAAAATGAAGATCGTAGGGATCGCAGCTTGTACTGCGGGAATTGCACACACGTATATCGCAAAAGAAAAATTGCTTCAAGCAGCGGAGAGTCTTGGTCATGAGATCTGGATCGAGACACAGGGGCTTGCTGGGACACAAGATCTACTGAGCCAAACATGCATCGCGGATGCAGATGTTGTGCTTATCGCTGCAGACATCAAGGTGAATGGGAAAGAGCGGTTTCTTGGAAAAAAAATAGTCGAAGTACCAACTAGTCTAGTTGTCAAATCTCCGAGAAAACTGATTGAAAAATTAGAAGAGATGTTGGATGGACGAACGAAAGGAGTATAAGATGGAGAAATTGAAATCAATCGGCTTCAAAAAACATTTGATGACGGCGATCTCTTTCTTTTTACCTATCGTCGTTGCTTCTGGATTCTTGTTGGCTATTGGAAATATGTTGGATGGTACAACGATCGAATCCTTCACAGATGGTTTTTCTTTTGCAGATACGATGACAACGATGGGTGGATATGGTTTAGGTTTATTACCGATGATCGTTTCCTGTGCGATAGCTTATTCAATGGCAGATAAGCCTGGTATTGCACCTGGTTTGATTGTCGGGATGACTGCTAGTGGGATCGGAGCGGGTTTTTTAGGTGGGATGGTTGGCGGATATTTATCTGGATTAGTCGTTATTGGATTAACGGCAGGAATCAAAGTACCTAAATGGATGGATGGTCTAATGCCAACTCTGGTTCTGCCATTCCTCAGTTCTTTCATCGGCGGGTTGATCATGTACTATGTAATAGGAACACCCATCAATTGGCTTACAGAAATGCTTACAGGTTATTTAAGTGATTTGGATACTTCTTCGTTATTTTTATACGGAGCAGTAATTGGGGTATTGTCATCAATCGATTACGGCGGAGCTATCAATAAAGTCGTATTTGCGTTTGTGTTTGCTTTGTTTTCAGAAGGAATCTATGAACCAATCACTGTATTGATCTTAGCTTCAATGGTCACCCCATTCGGCTTGACGATTGCTTATTTCTTAGGGAAAATCATTCGTAAAAATATATTCAATCGTCAAGAAATCGATACATTGAAGACAGCTTTTCCTATGGGGATTTGTCAAATCACTGAGGGGTGCTTTCCTATCGTATTGAATGACTTGGCACGTAATGTCATAGCAACAGGTGTTGGTGGGGCAGTCGGCGGTGGATTGAGCATGCTATGGGGAGCAGATAGCCGTATCCCGGCATCAGGAATGTTTGCAGTCGCTACGATGACTAGACCTTGGTCATTCATTGGCGCTTTATTAGCTGGTTCTTTTGCTACGGGAATAACTATTTTATTATTGAAAAAACCAGTTGACCCAAATGCAGAAGTCATCCAAGAAGAAAAAGAGGAAGAAGAGATATCTTGGGATGACTTGACAATCAGTTAGGAGGAACAGAATGGATTACAAGAAAAGAGTACAACAAATGTTCCTAGATTCAGGAGTAGTATTGAAAGAAACAGAATTAGAAAGAATCGAATATACAGATTTTGGATTAGGAGCAATCGAGACTGAAGGATTGAATTTATTTGTTTATGAAAATAATGAGCGATACTGTGGGAAAGAACTGGTATTATTGCCTTATCAAACTTGTCCAGAGCATCGGCACCCACCTCGAGATGAGAATGAAGGAAAAAAGGAAACCTTTCGTTGTCGAAAAGGCTTAGTATATCTTTATGTCGAAGGAAAAGAAACAAAAAAACTTTCCTGTATTATTCCAAAGGGGCAAGAACGTTACTATACGGCAAAAAAAGAAATCATACTTCACGCTGGAGATCAGTACACGATCGAACCAAATATTAAACACTGGTTCCAGGCAGGTGCAACAGGCGCGGTTATCACCGAATTTTCTTCCAGCAGTGATGATCCAAGTGATAGTTTTACGAATCCAGCTATTTATCGTTAATACAAAGGTTTGGGAACAAGCTGATGAACCAAAATGATCAAATTTCGATTATTTGGTTCGTCGGCTTTTTTATTTAGAGAAACATCAGGCGTTGGTGAAACATAACACGAGAATAAAATGGATTTTTCATTAATAGGAGAAACAAGTGTGTGACTATTTAAATAATGCGTGTTATTGACATGTAGGACGAAATCCCAATTTCTTCTATAAGTAAGTCGTTTCAATTTTATATTTACTAGTTATTTATTTTTTTTGGTTACTGTAAAATAGCTGAAAAATTATTTTTTGAAAATACTATATATAGTGGTGCTTGATCTATATACCACTAAAAAACTACAAAATCTAGTCTTTTATTTTAAAAAAACACGTGTAGAATGAAGATAGACTTTTGAGTTAGGGAGTGTTTTTTTATGAAACTTACTGTTTTTTGCGGTTCCCGTTTTGGCAATAAAGAAAGCTACAAATTTATTGCGCAAACGTTAGGAAAATATATGGCACAAGAAGAAATCGAACTGGTTTACGGTGGTTCATACTCCGGGATTATGGGAGTGATTAGTAAAACAGTACTGGAAAATAACGGAAAAGTCACAGGTATCTATCCAAATGGCCTTTTTGAAACTGAGCTGCCTGGGAAAGATGTTACTACATTTATTCCTACAGAGACAATTGATGAAAGAAAGGTATTATTATTTGAAAAAGGAGATGCTGTCCTCGTTTTCCCTGGAGGTCTAGGTACATTGGAGGAATTTTCGCAACTTCTTTCTTGGATAGCGATCGGCCTGACACCTGATAAGCCAATCGGAATATTGAATATTGGCGGTTATTACAGCGGCTTGCAACAATTATTAGAAACTTTTGCAAAAGAGGATTTTATGGATAAAAAATGGTTGGATCAAGTGATCTTTTCCAACAATCCATTGGAACTGGTCAATGAATTACGAGCAGTATCTATTAAAAATCAGTTATTATTGAAGGAGGCAAAATAATGAGTCAAATATATTTAGCAGGACCATTTTTTTCAGAGGAGCAAATCGATCGAGTAAGTCGTATCGAAAAAGCGTTGGAGGAAAACAAAACAGTTACAAGTTTCTACTCTCCACGTCATCACCAAGAAAGCAATTATGAACTATTCAGTGCTGGTTGGGCGCAAGAAGTATACGAAAAAGATATGGAAGAGTTGACAAATGCAGAATTTGTTGTGGCTATCCTTGACTTTGAGCATCAAACAATCGATCCAGGAACGGCTTACGAATTAGGTGTGGCAACTATGTTGAAAAAACCGATGATCATCGTACAAGAAGAGACGGTACCTACGAACTTGATGATTACACAAAGTCTTCACACGTATTTAAAATCAGACCAAGCTGTACGTGAATATGATTTTGAAAAATTGCCTGTTGAAACTTACGTAGGCGAGTACTTATAGAAGAGGAAGGGTTGTATGTCAGTGATTTTGATTTCAGGAACGATTGGTGCAGGTAAGAGCAGTTTGACGGATATGCTTGCAAAAGAGATTGATTCTAAACCATTTTATGAAAATGTCGAAGATAACGAAGTATTGCCGCTTTTTTATTCAAATCCTGAGCAGTACGCATTTTTATTGCAAATCTTCTTTTTGAATAAGCGATTTTTAGCAATGAAAAATGCTTTAGTGAACGATGACAATGTGCTAGACCGCTCCATCTACGAAGATAGTCTGTTGTTCCATCTAAATGCTGATTTAGGTCGGGTAACGGATATCGAAGTACAGCAGTACGATAGCTTATTAGATACGATGCTAAACGAGTTAGATGATGTTGCTCCAAAAAAACGTCCTGATTTGATGGTCCATATCAAAGTTTCTTTGGACACGATGCTAGAACGTATCAAAAAACGCGGGCGTGACTATGAACAGCTAGAAAGCGATGAAACGTTATACACCTATTACGAAACATTGAACACCCGCTATAATCAATGGTATGAGGATTTTGATGTATGTCCTAAAATACAAGTGGATGGGGATACATTCGATTTTGTAGAAAATCCAGAAGATGCAAAAAAGGTGATTCGTCAGATCCAAGAAAAATTAGCTGAATTGGAAGGAAAGCCTGCTGGAAAATATTTTACAGATAATCAGCATGCGAAAGGTCAAGAATTAGGCTAAAAGTAAAAAACCAAACGACGGGAAAGAAAAATTACTACGTGATGTAGAATAAGTCTTTCTATCGTTTGGTTATTTTATATTCAAAGATGTGAAATAAATAAAACGTTACTCTTTGATTTGTGAACTGAAATGATCCACTGTTTGTTTTACTGATTCCAGTTTTTGAAGCTTGATCAAAGGAAGAAGCTGAGTTTGAAGCTCATAAAAATCAGCCATAGTGAGTTTTGCTTGATTTTGCTTATCTTCTTTTGCTTTTTACATAATTTTTGACAGGATAAGATTCAAACGATTTAAAAGAATCTTTGACTAGTTTGTGGCAATTGTCGCATATACTCAAACTTCCTTGATCATTAAATTCTGTATGGATATTTTTGTTGTTATTACATGTACAATAATCAGGACTATCGATCATCCATTTCGTCTCCTTTACAGTCATCTTGCTTCTTTACTATAGCAGAAAAGAAGGGGAGAAACAAAAGAAGATCCAACAGATGGCACTATAGACTGTAGATGTTGCCATCCTTATCCTTCAAACGGTAATTACCGATTTTGGTAAATGTGACTGTTGCTTCTTTTTTATTTTCTTTTCCTGAAATAATATATTCGTCATCTTTGGTAGTAATCTTGATATCTGTCAGCACTGTTTTTTTTTCAGATGATTCAGAAGAATCAGCTCCTTGTGTCTGATACGTGCGTGTCCATTCCATTTTTTTATCTGTAAATGTCAACTGTCCCGCGGATAAATCCATATCTTTACGTACTTTTAGCGTATATACACTGTTGGTGATATCTGCTTTTTCCGCTTTTAAGACAGAAGAATCGGTTGTTTCGTCCGAGGATTGGTCAGAGCCGCCAAACAAATCACAGCCAGTCAATGTCAAAAGTCCCGCAGACAAAATAAATAGTACGATTAATTTCTTCAAAATACTTCCCCCATTTGATAGGATAAAGAAATTATACCATTGGAAAGTAAAACTTCAAACGGATGGAAGAGAAAAAATTCACAAAATACCATTAAATAGAATAATTTTTCAAAAGTCATAAAAAATCCACCACCTTTAGAAAGCGTTTTAAAAAATGTGTTGCAATCTTTAAAAAAAGTGCTATATTAAAAATGAACCGGTTCAATTTTAGAATCTAGGAGATGAAATAATGAAAGTCGTAGACAGACTATCTGAAAAAATGCTACCAATCGTATCTAAGATGAGTAGCCAGCGACACTTGCTGGCCATTCGAGACAGTTTTATCGTTACTATGCCGTTAGTAATGGCTGCTTCTGTCATGGTTTTGCTGAATGCTCTGATTTTTTCAAATGCAACAGTCCAAAGAATACTTGATCTAAGTCCATTGGCTGAACTTGCTTCAATCGTGAATAATGGTACGATGAGTATTTTAGCTATTATCGTGTGTTACAATATTGGCTGGAATTTGGCAACCCACTATATCCAAACAGGCGTGATTGATGATCCATCATTTAGTCCTGTTCATGCAGGAATTCTAAGTACAGCCGTAATGTTTATTTTGATGCCTTTATCAAGTACAGTCACTTTGATGGACGGAAATACAGCAGAAGCTACAGGGGTTTTCTTACAAAGGCTGACTTCTTCGTCTGGCTTAGCAACGGCGATGATTGCTGCCCTTGTCAGTACAGAATTATTTATCAAATTAGCGAAAATGAAGAGTTTTAAAATCAGGATGCCAGAAGGAGTTCCACCGGCAGTAGCTACGTCATTTAATTCTTTAGTACCAGAAATAGTTGTCATTTTATTTTTTTCAGTTGTCGTTTTTACTTTAAACCATACGACTGGTTTGAATGTTCCGCAATTAATTGAATTAGCGATTCAGACACCATTGAAAGCTTTTGTTTTATCCGTCCCAGGCATCTTATTTTTACAGTTTTTCTCTGATTTCTTATGGGTGTTTGGTATGCATGGTTCGAGTATTTTGGCTCCTATACGGCAAGCACCTTTGTTACAGTCTATTCAGGAAAACATGGATGCTTTTTCAGTAGGAAAAGAAATTCCTAATATTATTACGGAGCCCTTTACCAATGCATTTGGATTGATCGGAGGTGGCGGGTGTATTTTACCGTTAGTTATTGCTATCTTGTGGGCTTCTAAACGTCAAGAACAGCGATCAATCGCTAAATTTGGTCTGACTACTTGTTTATTTAATATTACGGAACCAATTATGTTTGGATTACCAGTAGTCATGAATCCAATATATATGATTCCATGCGCTATTATACCATCTATTAACTTGGTTATTGCCTACGCAGCCACAAGTCTTGGAATCATCAGTAAAACAGTTGCTGCTGCACCTTGGATCACTCCACCGGTTATACAATCTTTTATTGCTACAGGAGGCGATATACGAGCAGCAGTCTTAACAGTAATACTTATCATTCTAGATGTATTTTTATTCCTGCCATTTGTATTAGCCGCTAATAAGGCAAAATTGGCAGAAGGAGGATATTAAGGTGTACGATTACCCGTATCAAAACCCAAAGTTAACCATCCGCCAAAGAGTAGAAGATTTACTTTCGAGGATGAATATTGCTGAAAAAGTAGGACAGGTAAACCAGCATTTGTATGGTTGGGAATGTTATGAAAAAAACGGAGACAAGATCGAATTAACAGAAAAGTTAAAAGAACATGTTAAATGGGGAGGCGGTCTGGGTGCCTTATACGGTCTGTTTCGCTCTGATCCGTGGTCTAAAACAGATTATAAGAATGGGATTCCTGCAAAAGAAAGCTGGAAGGTGGCTAACCTAGTCCAAGAATATGTACTACAGCATTCGCGATGGAAAATTCCAGTTTTGCTTGTAGAAGAATGTCCACATGGTCATCAAGGTTTGGATGGGATTTCTTATCCAACGAATATCGGCCGTGGAAATACTTTCAATGTAGCATTATTAGAACAATCGAGCCGATTGATGGCAAAAGAACTGGCTGCTAAAGGTGTTCATTTAGCGCTGGTGTCGACTTTGGATCTGGCAAAAGATCCTCGTTGGGGAAGGACAGAAGAGTGCTTTGGGGAAGATCCGATTCTCTCAGCTCGTTTTTCTGAAGCGGTCGTTCGAGGGTTCCAAGGAGAGATTATTTCAGAAAAAGTTTCTTTTCTTGATCAGACAGTAGAGGAAATCAATAAGAAGAAGGATCAGATCGGTGTTGTGTTAAAGCACTGTATCGCACAAGGAGAAGCTTTAGGCGGTCATAATTCAGGCACAGTGACGATTGGACGCAGAGAGTTCTCCGATATTTACGGGCCATTATTGAAGAGTACAAGAAATGCAGTAGGTGTCATGGCTGCTTATAATGACATCGACGGGGTACCTTGTCATATCAATCGAGCGCTTTTTGAGCAAACATTAAGAAAAGAGATCGGTTATCAAGGGATCGTTATGGCAGACGGTGTGGCTTTGGATCGTTTAGCCGATGTTTTTACAGATAAAAAGACTGCTGCAGCATATGCATTAGCGGCAGGAATCGATCTCAGTTTGTGGGACGAGACCTATACCAAGATTGCAGAAGCCATTGATGATCAAGTCGTAGATGAAAAGCTACTAGATCAAGCAGTTCGCCGAGTTTTATCTGTCAAATTTTTATTAGGTTTGTTTGAACAGCCATTTGCAAACGATCCAAAGGAGTATTGGGATCATCTCATGGAGGAATCAGAGCACTTAAATTTAGAGACAGCAAAAGAAAGTATCACTTTACTAAAAAATGACGGTATATTGCCGTTGGATCAACAAGTAAAAAACATTGCTGTTATAGGTCCAAATGCTCACGATGTTTACCACTTGTTGGGAGACTACTCTGCACCACAAACAGAAGACCGTTTGAAAAAAACGATAGTACAAGAGATAAAAACAGAGTTTCCCCAATCAAAGGTTTCTTATGCACAAGGATGTGAAGTAAGAAATCAGGAGGATCAGGAAGAAAAATTATTAGAAGCGGTGACCCTTGCTCAAAACTCAGATGTGATCATTGCAGTTCTAGGTGGATCAAGTGCGCGGAACTTTGATATGGAATTTCTTCGTAACGGGGCAGTTTCATCGAAAGGGATCAACATGGATTCTGGAGAAAATGTAGATGTTGCTTCTCTTTCTTTAGGTGGATACCAAGAACAGCTGATTGAACAATTGTATCAACTAGGCAAGCCAATCATAACGATACTTGTGCAAGGAAGACCCTACGATTTGATGAAAATCGAGTCATTTACGAATGCCATTGCAACAGCATGGTTTCCTGGACAGGAGGGTGGAAAAGCCATTGCGCAGATGATTTCTGGAAGAAATAACCCAAGCGGACGATTGAGTTTGTCTTATCCTAGAAATAGTCGGCAACTACCTGTTTATTACTATCAGCGTGCTGCTTCTAAACAAGAGAATTATTATGATTTAAGCGGAAGTCCATTTTATCCTTTTGGACATGGTCTAAGCTATACAACATTTGAATACAGTCAGATGGAAGTCAAAACGGATATTGACAAAGTAATAATATCAATTAAAGTTAAAAATACAGGAAGTGTTTCAGGTAAAACAAGTACTCTTGTCTATGTCCGATTAATTGACGGCGCTGTCATCCAAAGAACGAAATTATTGAAAGCTTTTCGTAAAGATGAATTGCGGTCTCAAGAGGAAAGACTGCTTGTTTTTGAACTCACTTCTGAAGACTTTAGTTATATGGATATTGATGACAAGCGGCATTATGTAAAGAAAGCGGTCATCATGGTCGAACAACAAGAAAAAGAAATCAAATGTAACTGGCAGGAGTGAAAATGTATGGCATCGATCCGTGACGTGGCTAAGATGGCTGGTGTTTCAGTGGGAACAGTTTCCCGCTATTTAAACGGTCAGCAGCTGAAGGAAAAGAATATGGAAAAAATATCAGAAGCGATTTCAGCGTTGGACTATAAAGAAAACATCATTGCTAAAGGATTGAAGAATAATCGAAGTTTCTCTATTGGACTGTTGATAAACGGGATATCTAGCCGATTTGGTTCGGAGGTTGTTTCAGGGATCGAAAGAGTAGCTGAAGAAAATGGGTATAGCTTATTATTAAGCGGGTTTGCCGATCAGCCAGAAAAAATCGAACAAAAAATCGAATACCTGATGAAGCATGCGATCGATGGATTGATCGTCTTCTTATCAGAAGAAGAGTGGTCTGGATTTGAAATGCTGACAAAAATGAGTATCCCAGTTGTCGCATTGAATTGTCCGGATGGGCCAGCAGGTATTGATACAATAGTAGTGAATGATCGAGAAAGTGTAGCAAAAGTGATTACTCATCATGGCGGACAAGGACATAAAACAATAGGATTTATTGCTGCCGCTCAAACAGATTACGTAGCAAGAGAACGTTTAGCTGGAGCCAAAGAAGCGGTACAAAAGGATCCGTCTATCCATTTAGAGATCTTTACAGGAGACTATTCTAGAAAAAGCGGCTATTACGGGGCAAAAGCATTATTAGAAAAAGGGGCAACTGCTATTTTTGTCAGCAATTACAACATGTCGATTGGTGCCATCGAATGTTTCAATCAAGAAGGTGTCAGAATCGGGAAGGATATTGCGTTCAGTCACTATGATTATTTAGATAAAAACGATCTGAGTATCCTTCCAAAAATCACGATCACGCCACCAACAGATAAAATCGGGGAACGAGCAGCAGAACAGCTGTTGAAACGAATCAAAAAAGAAGAGGAAGAAAATGAAAAAGTGATTGTGATGGAAAATATCATACATGGAATCAACTAAAAAAGAAAAAGAGGTGCTTTGATGAAAAGATATCAATTTCCAAAAAATTTTTGGTGGGGCTCTGCAGCAAGTGGTCCACAAACAGAAGGAAGAATTTCAGGCGATGGAAAAGGAGAGAATATTTTTGATTATTGGTACAAAAACGAACCGCAAAAGTTCTTTGATCAAGTAGGACCTGAAAAAACCTCGCAAGTTTATACGAAGTATCAAGAGGATGTACAGTTGATGAAACAGACTGGGCATAATTCATTTCGAACCTCTATCCAATGGAGCCGTTTGATACCTGATGAATCTGGAACAATCAACGAAGAAGCCGTTCGTTTCTATCATCACTATTTTGATGAGTTGATTGAAAACGGTATCGAACCCTTTGTTAATCTGTATCATTTCGATATGCCGATGTATCTGCAAGAAAAAGGCGGATGGTTGAACCGAGAAACGGTTGAAGCCTATGAAAAATACGCAAAAAGTTGTTTTCAATTGTTTGGCTCGAAAGTAAAAAAATGGTTTACCCATAATGAACCAATCGTTCCAGTCGAGGCAGGCTATTTGTATCGATGGCATTATCCGGAAGAATCAGATATGAAAAAGGCAATCCAAGTTGGTTATCATGAAGCGTTGGCTTCAGCATTAGCCATTAAAGCTTACCATGAAATGGATCAAAGCGGTGTGATCGGAATCATCTTAAATTTAACACCGAGTTATCCAAGAGACGAATCAAATCCCGAAGATGTTAAAGCAGCACGAATAGCAGATGCGTTCTTCAATCGTTCATTCCTTGATCCAGCTGTAAAAGGCGAGTTTCCCAGTGAATTGATTGAGAGAATAAAAGAACTCGATCTAATGCCGGAGATTCATCCAGATGATTTGACGATCATTAAAGAAAATACAGTAGATCTTTTGGGAATTAATTATTACCAACCACGCCGAATAAAAGCAAAAGAAACACCAATCGATACTAAAAACGGTCCTATGCCTGAGGATTACTTCGACAATTATGAAATGCCTGGTCGTAAAATGAATCCTTATCGCGGATGGGAGATCTATGAAAAAGGAATCTATGATATTTTGATCAATGTACGAGATCATTATGGGAATATCGACTGTTTTATTTCTGAAAACGGCATGGGTGTAGAAAATGAAGCACGATTTATCAAGGAAGATGGTATGATCCACGATGATTATCGGATCGAATTTGTTCAGTCTCATCTGAAATATGTCCATCAAGCCATTCAAGAAGGTGCCAATTGTTTAGGTTATCATATGTGGACATGCATGGATAACTGGTCGTGGACCAATGCCTATAAGAATCGTTACGGTTTTATTTCAGTAGATTTAGCACAAGATGGAAAAAGAACGATCAAGAAATCGGGTCATTGGTTCAAAGATGTATCAGACAGAAATGGATTTGAAGCTTAAAGAATAGCCAAGAGAGAATGTATGAAAATTCCCGCTCTTACCGCTTCAGGAAAAAGAAGTTCAATTATTTACGATCTTTTTCAACTTTTTTGTCTTTCTATTTCATTTTTTGTATATAATAGAATAGTCAAAATTAAATAGGAGTGGAGGAAGGCATGAGGAAAAAAAGACCGTTTCTTCTCTTTTGGTTATTCGGTTTTTTCTTACTGCTTATTTTATCCGCAGCATTTTCAGGAAAAATGACAGCAGATCTTGCTCAGAAAGAAACAGAAAAAATCGTAGCAAGCAAAGAATCAGTAGATAATTTCAAAAAAGAATTCTCAACTTATTGGTGGGAGGAATATAAATTAACTGCCAATTACGAAAAAGGTGAATTGGACATCTATTTGCCAAAAGGAAAAGAAGAAAATCAATTTATCAATATCGATGACGTACTTAGTGCGATTTCTCTCAGACAATATCAATTCAAAGACAAACATTTGGTCGTTTTGCTTTTGACTCATGATGGCGACAAGGTAGCACGTTTGAAAAATGGAAAAGTGGTTACAGCTTATTCTGAAAAAGTGGACAAAAAAGTGGTGGCCGATCGACTAGCGGAATGGAAAAAGACCAACGAACAAGTCAAGAAAACAACTGCTTCTTCTCAAAAAAACGAGTCGACAGAACTAAGCCCTTCAGATTCTGGCAGTGGACAAACGATAACGGGAAATGAAGAAAATCAAGCCTCAATCATTACGAATGAGTCATCAGAAGGACAATATCAAACCTATGGACAATGAAAAACAGAAGTTGTGACAGAAGTGGTCAGCTTCAAGAAATAAGAAGAAATTTACGAAAAGTGCTTCTCAAGTTTTTGTAAAATTTCGGCTTATTTCCGAAGAAGCTACTTCTGGAACACCGTGAATCAGAGGTTGTGAAATCAGCGGTTTGACCTGAGTATTAGAGAAAAAAACGGGAAAATAGCTCCTCATATTTTGCCGTTTTTTGAGCTAATACCGAAGGTCAGCTGATTGAACACCGTTTAGTGGAGAGGTTGTGAAAAAGCTGTCCTGCATCAAGAAATAGGGAGCTGCGACAAGAATTTTGTCACAGCCCCTTTTTTTTGTACGAATACCGAGAAACTACTTTTGAATACTATAGAGTAAATCGGTCACCACAAGATTTTTATCTCCTTACTAGTTTAACCGCTTACACCACAGCAATTTTATGCTGTGAAAAATGGATGGAATAATCTTTAGAAAGAATAAAAAAATCTTAAGATAACAACTTTTTTAGGAAATTTTCATTTTTCAGGAGCAAAATAAGAAAAAATGTGAATAGAGAGAAGTGATATACGTGACACAACTTAAAAAATTGTGCCAAAATCGTTTAGCAATCGTTTTGACAGCTGTTTTCTTTTTCTGGCTGAAGACGATCATTGCCTACTATGCAGATTTTTCATTAGGTGTGGAAGGTACGATCCAGTACTTTATCTTGTGGATCAATCCAATTGCGACTACCTTATTGTTTTTTGGCCTTTCTTTGTACATTAAAAAGCCAAAGCCAGCGTTAGCCATTCTTTTGATCATTGATATTTTAAATACGCTTTTGTTGTACTTGAATATTATTTTTTATCGGGAATTCACAGATTTCATTACAGTCAAATCTGTGTTAGGCTTTTCGAAAGTGTCACAAGGGTTGTCTGGAAGCTCCTTTTCTTTGATGAAACCCCATGATATCATCTATTGGTTGGATATCGCTGTGTTCATTGGGCTACTGGTTTGGTTGAAGGTCAAGAAAATACCTATCAAAAGCAACCCTGTCAGCAAACCGATGGCTATCGCTGTTACCTGTCTTTCAGGATTGATTTTTTCAGGAAATTTAGCGTTGAGCGAAGCCAACCGTCCCCAATTGCTACAGCGGACATTTGACCGTTCCTATATTGTCAAATATCTAGGAATCGATGCGTACACTATTTATGACGGAATCAAAACAGGAATGATTAGCAGTGTTCGCGCGCATGCAAGCAGTAATGGAATTGATGAAGTTTTAGACTATACAAAGAAACATTATGCAGAGCCAAATCCTGAAACATTTGGGATTGCTAAAGGAAAAAATGTGATTGTTCTTCATTTAGAAAGTTTTCAACAGTTTTTGATCAATATGAAGGTAGACGGACAAGAAGTCACGCCGTTTTTAAATAGTATTTTCCAGAATCAAGCAACGATCAGTTTTGACAATTTCTTTCATGAAGTAGGACAGGGAAAGACAAGTGATGCTGAAAACATGTTGGAAACTGGCACATTTGGTTTACCTCAAGGCTCATTATTCACAGAACTTGGGTCAGATAATGTCTTTCAAGCAGCACCAGCGATCCTTGGTCAAACAGAAGGCTATACAAGCGCTGTTTTCCATGGGAATGTAGCTAGTTTCTGGAATAGAGATCATGTATATAAAAATTTAGGGTATGACAATTTCTTTGATCGATCTTATTTTGATGAATCCGATGAAACGTTAGGTTATGGGATATTAGATAAAGATTTATTCAGAGAATCTGCCCAATATCTTGAACATCTACAACAGCCGTTTTACACGAAATTTCTTTCCGTAACCAACCACACGCCTTATTATACGGATGACAAGAATTTCGACTTTCCATCTTTGAATACTGGCAATAGCACAGTAGATAATTATGTTCGAACGGCCCATTATCTGGATCAATCATTGGAACAATTTTTTACGTATTTGAAAAAATCTGGTATTTATCAAAATTCAATCTTTGTGATTTACGGGGATCATTTTGGGATCTCGAATACAGATAATAAAGATTTAGCAAGTGCTCTTGGTAAAGATCCAGATACATGGGATGAATTTGACAACGCACAGATGCAACGAGTGCCATTGATGATCCATATGCCTGGTTACACTAAAGGGACAGTCAATCATGAATACGGTGGAGAAATCGATGTTTTGCCGACATTACTACATCTATTGGGAATCGATGATAAAGATTATCTTCATTTTGGTACAGACTTATTATCTTCTCAGCACGATCAAGTAGTTGCTTTTCGAAATGGGAACTTCGTGACGCCCAAATACACCGTCCTAGGAGGAAAAGCTTACAATAATCAGACAGGAGAAATCATCGATACGAAAGCAGCAGGAATCGACGAGGAAATCTCCAAAGATCAGGAAAAAGTCAAGACTGCGTTAAGTCTTTCAGATAAGCTGAATCAGGAAAATCTCTTGCGGTTTTATGTGCCAAACGGATTTGAGACGATTGATCCGAAAAAATATGACTATAAAAACGAAGCGGAACGTAATGAAGCAATCGAAAAGCAAAAAGGTGAACATTCGACCAGTGTCTTTTCAAAAAACGGCAATAAAACAACGACTATCCTATATCCAGTAACAGGAACCAATGCGGAGCAGCAAAAAAATGATCAATAAACAATCAAACCAACCTTCAGAGATTAGACAGCAGTCTCATGCTTGAAGGTTGGTATTTTTTATGAGAAAAACATTTTTTTATTTTTTTCGTGTATTTTTTATTTTTAACGTATCTATTTATTGAATGCGGAAAATTTAAATTGAAATAATCATTCCTCTTATTGGCAAGCATTCTGGAAAAGCCAAGGGTTAATTTCAATTAAAAAAGGAGAACTATTATGTATGATGGAGAATTGATTAAGAAGCTTCGAGTCAACAAAAAGCTGACACAGACCCAATTAGCGGAAGGAATCTGTTCTAAAACTTCGCTAGTCGGGATCGAGACAAATTCAGTGAAAAAAGTATCGTTTGGAACATTGAAATCATTTTTAGAGCGAATGAACATGACACTTGCTGAATATGAATGGATACGAAATCAGCTTGATGAGCCAAAAAAATTAAAGAAAAAAAGACGAATGCTAGATCGGATTCAAGAAGACAGCTTTGATCCTTACAAAGAAATTGCTAATAACCGCAGGCACTATAAGAAAACAGAAGATCTGTACTATTTGGTTTTGAATCTGCATATGTCCAAAAAAACAGAAGTATCTGAGACGGAATTCGAATTTTTGCGTTATGAATGTCGTATCATTGAAGAATATTTGATGCAAGTACCAGAGTATGGTCAATTTGAAGTATCTATTCTAGCTGATTTTCCTTGGATATTCAGTGATCGGTTTATTGAGAATAATTATTTGAAAATCAAAAAAAGAATGCGACGGATCGCACAACTGAATAATCACGAGCAGTATCTCTTTACTTTTTTGACGAACTTGACTTTGTTTTATATAGAAAATGGTCGCTTAAAAAAGGCACGTAGCGTGAATGAAGATATGAAGCGGAGTTTAGCGCATAAAGAAAGAAGTACAGTGATTTATGAAACATTGATGGCGGACTATTACCAACGACTGATTTCTGCTGCTTTAGGGGAAGAAAAATCGGAAAATCACCAAGAGTTTTTCGCAGTGATCGAATATACATTAGGGAAGAATCAAAGGAATTCTTTAGAGAAAAAACTGCTGGCCATTGCTAAACCCAGCAGTTAGACCAACAGTTTAGGATTTGTATCACTTCGCCGCTTTTTCAGACGGTTTGTTTGTATCGAATGGCGGGAAAAAGCGGGCGATCTCTTTTGTTGCAGCATCACGGGAATCAGAAGCATGGATGATGTTTTCAGTCCCCGGCAGTGCATAATCTCCTCGGATCGTACCTGGAACGGCATCCGCCGCTTTTGTTGCTCCGACCATCTTACGGACGATATCGATCACTTCCTCGCCGACCAGCACAAGATAAACGACCGGACCAGAAGTCATGTAATCGATAAGCTCATCAAAAAAACTACGTTCAGTCAAGTGCTGATAATGTTCTTTTGCTAGTTCAGGTGTCATCGTTGCAAATTTCATTTCAGCAATGGCCAGTCCCTTTGCTTCAAAACGTTGGATGATGCTTCCGACCAAATGGCGTCTTACGCCGTCTGGCTTGATAATAACAAGTGTTCGTTCCATAACAGCACCTCGTTTCCTACTATAATTCTATTATAGCGGGAGGTGGAAAATGAGACAAATAAAACTGCGTGAGACAGGAAATATAACGCGTGTATTTTAAAAAAGTATGAAAAACATGGAAAATTGATTTGACATCCTCTTTTTTAGTTGTTATATTAACGAGGGAAAACCGAATAGGATTTGTTAGGTGAGGCTCCTATACAAACATAGGCTACTGCCCAAAAACGTCGAGAGACGCCAATGGGTAGAACAGGAATTGTCGAGATAAGGCTTTTCATAAGGTAGCTAAAAGCAGATATCTGCTTTTTACGTTGTACAGTGTCAAAACTCAACGATGAGATCTGAGAAGCTTTTTTGATTTGCTTTTTCAAACCTTTCGCTGAGTATTTGGCGAGAGGTTTTTTTGTTGCCGCAAATCCCATAGGTGAAAAAACAAAAAGGGAGGTGAGCGAGTTGGGAAAATAACTATTCGAAAAATGATTGGAAGTCATGAATTAAAATTACTTAGTAAAGGAGATGAGAACAAATGGATGACAGTCATTCGAAAAACAAGGATTTAGAGGAAAGGCCAGGGCTATTATCTATCTGTTCTCAGCCCCTTTCAGCATTTTCTCTATCGATCCGATGAATAGCAAAAGACCAAAAACAGCGAGAACAGCTGTCTTTTGGACACAAAGGAGAGATCGAGATGGAAAAAAAGAAAGATACACAAAAAATCTATGCAGCTTTTGCTGGAAAAACGAAGCAAGAATTATTTGAATTGTTCCATGCATCACCAAATGGATTGTCAGAAGAACAAATCGAGCGTTCAAGAGAAACTTATGGTGAAAATGCGATTTCATATGGCAAAAAAACACCATTCATTATAGAAATATTGAAAGCATACATCACACCCTTTACATTAGTGTTGATTGCATTAGGAATTATTTCATTCATTACGGAATACGTATTAGCGGCTCCAGGAGATAAAGATCTCTTTGGTGTAGCTATTATCTTCACTATGGTTATCGTCAGTGGGACGATGACGTTGATCCAGTCTGTGCGTTCTAATCAAGCAGCTGAAAAACTGAAATCACTTGTGAAAGTAACGGCAGCTGTCAAACGAAATGGCGAGTATACAGAGATTCCTATGGAAGAAATCGTCTGTGGAGATCTTGTTCGGCTTTCAGCAGGAGATATGATACCAGCGGATATGCGTTTATTGTCCGCAAAGGATCTATTCATTTCCCAAGCAGCATTGACAGGGGAAAGCTATCCAGTAGAAAAGCATGCGAAAGTATGTGAAGACGATCAGCAAAGCGAAACAAGTTATGAAAATCTTGTCTTTATGGGAAGCAATGTCATCAGTGGAAGCGCAGAAGGAATCATTGTTTCTGTCGGAAATGACACACTATTTGGGCATGTAGCAGAAACGCTATCTGAAAAACCCATCCGATCAAGTTTTGAATTAGGCATCCACAAAACATCCATGCTGCTGATCAAATTTATGTCATTGATGGCTCCAGCAGTTATCGTTATCAATGGTCTTACAAAAGGAGATTGGTTAGAAGCTTTTCTTTTTGGATTATCTGTGGCAGTTGGTTTAACGCCTGAAATGCTTCCAATGATCGTTACGACGAATTTGGTCAAAGGAGCAAGTGTGATGGCCAAAAAAGGAACAGTCATCAAAAATTTAAATGCTATCCAGAATTTTGGTGCGATCGATGTGTTATGTACGGATAAAACGGGAACATTGACACAAGACAAAATCATTCTTGAATATCATATGGATTGTGAAGGAAATGAAGATGATCGTGTTTTGCGCCATGCTTATCTAAACAGCTACTATCAAACAGGGCTGAAAAATTTGTTAGATGTGGCTATCATTGATGAAGCAGCAGAAACTTTAGATACAGATACAATCAATTATCAAAAAGTAGATGAAATTCCTTTTGATTTTGAACGTCGCCGTATGAGTGTTGTAGTCGCTGATCCGGCTGGCAAAACACAGATGATCACAAAAGGCGCGATTGAAGAAATGTTGAACATTTCTAAATTTATTGATCTTGGTGGTACTGTCGCACCATTAACAAAAGAACGAAAAGAAGCGGTGCTTGCAAAAGTACAATCACTTAATGAAGACGGCTTGCGAGTGATTGGTGTCGCACAAAAGACCAATCCAAGCGTTGTTGGAGAATTTTCAGTCAAAGATGAGTCAGACATGGTTCTGATTGGTTATCTTGCTTTCCTTGATCCACCAAAAGAAACAACAAAACAAGCGTTGAAAGCTTTAAAAGAACATGGTGTAGCTGTAAAAGTTCTGACTGGGGACAATGAATTAGTCACACGGTCTGTGTGTCGTCAAGTAGGCCTAGAAATCAATGAATTGATTACTGGTGAGAAAATCTCGGAAATGAATGATCATGAATTAGCGCAAGTAGCTGAAGAACACGAAGTATTCGTAAAATTGAATCCTCAGCAAAAAGCACGATTGACGACAGCTTTACGTAAAAATGGGCATACTGTCGGATTTTTAGGAGATGGTATCAATGATGCTCCAGCAATGAAAGTGGCTGATATCGGTATTTCCGTGGATACAGCTGTGGATATCGCAAAAGAATCAGCAGACGTGATCCTTTTAGAAAAAGATTTGACGATTTTGGAAAGAGGCCTTCTTTCTGGAAGAGAAACTTTTGGAAACATCATGAAATATATCAAGGCAACAGCAAGTTCTAATTTTGGCAATATGTTTTCCGTACTGATTGCCAGTACGTTCTTACCATTTTTACCAATGTTGCCTTTGCAACTTCTATTTTTGAATCTGATCTATGACGTTTCTTGCATTTCCTTACCATGGGATCGGATGGATAAAGAATATTTGGATGAGCCAAAGAAATGGAATGCATCTAGTATTGGAAAATTCATGGTTTATTTTGGTCCAACAAGTTCGATTTTTGATATTACTACTTACTTGTTGATGTATTTTGTTATTTGTCCTGCTGTAGTTGGTGGAAGTTTCCATACATTGGATAGCTCACAACAAGTGATTTTTATCGCATTATTCCATGCAGGATGGTTTGTCGAATCCCTGTGGACACAAACATTAGTACTCCATGCATTGCGTACACCGAAAATACCATTTATCCAAAGCAATGCAACATTTGCCATGCTGGTTATCACTACATTAGGAATCATTGTCGGTTCAGTCCTTCCATTCACAGGATTTGGTGCTGAGTTAGGCTTGATGCCGCTCCCTGGCAATTACTGGTTATGGTTGCTTATAACAGTCGTCGCTTATCTGGCGCTTGTGACAGCTGTGAAGAAAATCTATATCCGTCGATTCCAAGAACTCTTATAAGTGATGCGGCTGGGCTCTATGCTTCTGTTCATTTTGGATCAATCATGCTAAACTAGGTGTATTGTTTTGGAAAGGATTAATGTATAGATGAAAGGTGCAATATTTGATTTAGATGGTTTGTTAGTGGATACGGAAAGAACGTATCGGGATGGTTGGCTTTGGGGATTCCAGCAATTTGATATTCATATCCCGAAAGAAATCGTTGACGCTTGGGGCGGAAAAAACTGGAAACAAAGTTTTGATATTTTAGTGCAGGCAGCAGGCAGTCCTGAAAAAGTGCAGGAAGTCCGAGCAAAGCGTGAAGAATATTTTTATCAACAGCTGACAAGTGGAGCTATCCAATTGAAACCCTACGCAAAAGAAATATTGACAGACTTAAAAGAACGTCATATGAAACTAGGGATTGCTACGACAACTGTTACGAAAAGAGCAACAGATATCTTGGATCACTTTCAATTAGCCGATTACTTTGATACGTTTACGTTCGGAGATGAAGTATCGGAGAACAAGCCTTCACCAGTCCCTTATCTGACAGCTTTGGAACGAACAGGATTAGAAGCTCTTTCAGCTTTTGCAGTGGAAGATTCTTTAGTAGGAGCGACAGCCGCTTCACGTGCAGGACTAGGCGTTGTTTTGATTCCCGATTCCAGTTTTGTTCGAAATTATAGCGTCGAAGAGAAGGAAAAATTGAACCTTCTTGCGGAAGGAAAAGATCTTCGAACTGTTATTGAAATGTTAGATAAAAAAACAGAAAAATAAATATAGAAAAAATAATTTGGATTTCATGCTTGACTTTTCAGTTTTCCTCCTGTAGATTATTCCCAACAACAAAATATTGATTTCGTTGAGAAGGAAAGTAAGCTTGGAAACTTTGCAGAGAGGCTCTGGCTGGTGAGAAGAGTCAAGTAAGAAAAGCTGAAAAATGGCCTTGGAGAATAATTTGTCGATAAGTAGGCAAATTCGGAAATGTTCGACCGTTAAAACGAACGCCAATCTCTCTTTTTGAGATGTTGGGCTTGAGGGAAGGAAACTTCCGAAAAAAGGTGGTACCACGATACGTCGTCCTTTTACTGACATAGTTTATGTTAGTAAAAGGATTTTTTTTTGAATATTATTTGCATTGAAATGGTAAGTACGATAGAAGAACCTTTGACAGAGAGCTTCGGTAGCTGAGAAGAAGCAAGGAACGACTATTGGAAAATGGCCATCGAGCAATTCATCCCGAGCATAGATGTAAGGCGGTGACGGCTGCGACCGATATCTTGCTAGAGTATGATGGTACTTGAAGAGGAGTTGTGTGTGAACACAGCTTGAACATGAGGTGGTAACACGCAAAAAGGCGTCCTCAAGAAAATGACTATTTTCATTTTCTTGAGGATGCTTTTTTTATAGACAAGGAGGAATGTTAATGATTGAATTGCGAGATATTTCTGTATGTTTCAAACAAAAAGAAAAAGAGATACAGGCAGTAGATTCTGTAGATTTAACGATTGAAAAAGGGGATGTTTATGGGATCGTCGGTTACTCAGGTGCAGGAAAGAGTACGTTAGTCCGCGTGATGAATTTGTTGCAGAAACCAACAGCAGGAGAAGTCATCGTCAATCAGACGAATTTAAGCCAGCTCTCTCCAAAAGAATTGCGAAAAGAAAGAAAGGCCATCGGTATGATCTTTCAGCATTTCAATCTAATGGAAAGTCGAACGATTTTTGACAACGTAGATTTTTCTCTAAAGTATTCTGGAAAATCAAAACAGGAACGTCGTCAAAAAGTGAATGAACTACTGGAACTTGTCGGTCTGGAAGAAAAAGCATCTGCGTATCCTAAACAACTGTCGGGGGGGCAAAAACAACGAGTGGCAATCGCACGAGCTCTGGCAAATGAACCTAAAGTGTTGTTATGCGATGAAGCAACTAGTGCACTTGATCCGAAAACGACCCTTCAGATCCTTGCACTGTTAAAAAAACTAAATCGTCAGCTAGGTCTAACAATCGTCCTGATCACTCATGAGATGCAAGTTGTCAAAGAAATCTGCAACAAGGTAGCGGTTATGGAAGCGGGGAAAATCATTGAAAAAGGTAGCAGCATCCAGATTTTCAGTCATCCTGAAGAAGAATTGACTAAAGATTTTATTCGGACAGCGACACACCTTGACCAAGCATTGGAAACAATCAGTGTCCATGCTGCTTTTGCCGATCAGATTGCAAATAAATGGTTGGTGGAATTAAGTTATATCGGCAACCAGACGAACGAACCTCTAATCGCTCATCTTTACAGCAAGTACCAAGTAACAGCGAATATCTTATACGGTAATGTAGAGCTATTACAAGAAACACCCTTAGGAAGTTTGATCGTTACTTTAGCTGGAGAAACCAAACAGCGGCAAAAAGCATTGGATTATTTGATTAAATCTGGTGTAAAAGTAACTATTTTACAAAAAAATGAATTAGATAACCGTATCAAAGTCATCGAAGGAGGAAACTAAAATGACTGAATTTTTTAAAACATATTTGCCGAATGTCTATTTGATTCCGGATGAATTCATCGAAGCGACAAAGCAAACACTATATATGTCTTTTTGGACGGCATTAATTGGTGGGATCATCGGAATCATCTTAGGTGTGACGTTAGTAGTGACACGTCCAAATGGATTACTAGCTAACAGGCTGCTGTTCGAAATACTTGATAAGTTGATCAATATCATTCGTTCCATCCCTTTCATTATCTTGCTTTCTCTTTTAGCTTTGACTACTCGTTTCTTAGTTGGAACGACGATTGGTGCCAAAGCAGCTTTAGTCCCTTTGATTTTTGGCGTTGTCCCGTTTTTTGCCCGTCAAATCGAGAATGCACTGCTAGAAGTTGATCCTGGGGTGATCGAAGCAGCAGAAGCGATGGGCACGAGCCCAATCGGCATCATTTTACGTGTTTATTTGTTAGAAGGGTTACCTGGTATCATTCGGGTCTCAGCGTTGACGATCATCAATGTGATCGGACTGACTACCATGGCTGGAGCAGTAGGTGCCGGAGGATTAGGGAATCTTGCTATATCGAGAGGATATAATCGATTCCAAACAGATGTAACGATTGTCGCTACATTATTGATTCTGGTCTTAGTTTTTTTGAGTCAATTTATCAGTAATCAACTGATTAAAAAAGTCACACATTGAAAGTGGAGGAGAAAAAATGAAAAAAATTATTCGTTTTGCAGTCATTACATTTGTAGCAATTATTTGGTTGGCAGGATGCAGCCAAGGAAAAGCAGCTACAACTGACAAAAAAGAAACGACCGTAAAACTAGGGATCATTGGGGAAGATACAGATGTATGGGACGATGTGAAAGACCGTTTGAAAAAGGAAAACATCCATTTGGAATATGTGAAATTTACAGATTACAATCAGCCAAATGCGGCTTTAGCAGATGGATCGATCGATTTGAATTCCTTCCAACATCAATTCTTTTTAGACAATTACAATGAAGAACACGGAACTGATTTAGTATCGATTGGGAATACGGTTAATGCACCGTTGGGAATTTATTCCAATACGTTAAAAGATGTGGCTGATATCAAAGATGGAGCAAAAGTTGCAATCCCTAATGATGTCACGAATGGCGGCAGAGCTCTTCTGTTATTGCAAACTGCTGGATTGATCAAAGTGGACAAGGCAAAAGACCAAGCGCCTACCGTTTCTGATATTACCGAGAATAAAAAAAATCTAGACATTTCTGAGTTAGATGCTTCCCAAACAGCACGTGCTTTGTCAGATGTAGATATTTCAGTCATCAATAGCGGTGTAGCTGTAGATGCTGGATTTAATCCCGCTTCTGATGCAATCTTCTTAGAACCAGTCGATGAGCATGCACGTCCTTATGTCAATATCATCGTTGCAAGAAAAGAAGATGAAGACAATAAAACGTATCAAAAAATAGTAGATGCCTATCAAACAGAAGAAACAGCCAAAGTAATCGAAAAAACATCAAAAGGTTCAAGCGTACCTGCGTGGGAAACATTCGGGAGAAAATAAGAAAAAACGACTAGCATAGGAGGAAATTTTTATGACAACCACACTCTCAACAAATCAATTGAAGGATCTGATTCAATACCGTTTACCAGAATATCAAGCACTTGCACTAGCTATCCACGACCATCCTGAAGTAAGTAATTATGAATTTTATTCCTCAGCAGCTTTAATCAAACAATTGGAAAAAGAAGGGTTCTGGGTAGAAAAAGAAGTAGCTGGGCACCGAACAGGCTTTGATGCACGTTATATTTCCAATAAACCAGGTCCGACAATTGCCTTTTTGGCAGAATTTGATGCTTTACCAGGTATTGGTCATGCATGCGGACATAATTTATTTGGTACTTACTCCGTATTAGCAGCCAGCATAGTGAAACAATTCATTGATGAGATTGGCGGAGAAATCCGTGTGTATGGTACTCCGGGGGAAGAAGGAGGCGAAAATGGATCAGCTAAGGGAAGCTTCGTTCGGGAAGGTTTTTTTGAGGATGTCGATGCAGCATTATGTGTCCATCCAGCTTTTCGTTATGGGAAAACGACAGAATCTTTAGCAAATGATCCAGTCGATATCAAATTTTACGGTGTCGCTTCTCATGCAGCAGCAGCACCTGAAAAAGGAGTAAATGCTTTGGAAGCCTTGATCCAAGTGTTTAACGGAATCAACGCTCTACGCTTGCAATTGCCAAAAGATGTCAATATCCATGGAATCATTACAGATGGGGGCGTGGCGGCCAACGTCATACCAGACTACGCTGCTGGACGTTTCTATTTACGTGCAGGAAATCGACAAACATTAGACAAAGTATATGAAAAAGTGGAAAATATCGTACGAGGCGCTGCATTAAGCATGGGTACGACTTTTGAGTTTGGATTGTTCCAAAATGCAGTCGATGATGTCATCGTCACGCCTTCTTTTGATGACTTATTCTTCCAACATGCAAAAGAAGCAGGGGTTCCTGATGAAGAAATAGAAACGGAACAAAGAACAAGTCTAGGTTCTTCTGATGTAGGAAATGTTAGCCAAGTTATTCCAACGATACAGCCTACTGTAGCAATCTCTGAGACATATATTGCCGGACATACAGAAGAATTCAAAGCTGCTGCTAAAAGTGAAAAAGGACTTGCTTCTATTGCGATTGCAGCGGAATTACTTGCCAATACAGCTCTAGATTTATTGAGAGAACCCAAGCTATTAGAAAAAATCAAACAAGAACATCAAGAAATAGTAGCAAGAAAAAAACAAGAGGGCGCTACTTTCTAGTAAAAAGATAAAGTTGTGCGCGAAAGTTATAAAAATAATTTTCAGAAAAATGAAAAAATATTTTCTTTTTCATTGACAAATGATCTTATGGAAGGTAAACTTCATACAAGTCAACTTTTCACGCAGTAGCGGTTAGGTGTTTTGTTCAGAAAGTCGGTGGTCGCTGTGAACCGATCAAGCCTAATTGACGAATTACATGGAAAGTCCATACATTTGAATAATCGTTTGAAAGTGAAAAACAGATCTGTTTTTAATTAAGGTGGTACCGCGGAGTCATTCGTCCTTAGTTGAAAGCAGGTCTTTTTATTTTTATAAAGGAGGAATCGCGGATGAATTGTGGCGGAGTAATCCGATATCTTAACTTTTTTAGAACATAAGAACAACTAAAAAAGGAGAGATTATCATGGAAAAAAAAGGAACACCAAGTTTTTTAGAAGCAACACTTGTATTGATGGTCATTGTTTTAGGCATTGCGATTGGCGTTGTCGGATTAAAGGTTTCACCTAATATCACGATTTTGGCAGCTATCGGAATGGTCATGTTGTACGCAGTGATAAAAAAATACCCGACAGATTGGTTG
This sequence comes from Enterococcus sp. 10F3_DIV0382, assembly GCF_002140245.1. Taxonomy (NCBI): domain Bacteria; kingdom Bacillati; phylum Bacillota; class Bacilli; order Lactobacillales; family Enterococcaceae; genus Enterococcus; species Enterococcus sp. 10F3_DIV0382. Next base: position 935,597 of record NZ_NGMF01000001.1, read on the forward strand.
CACGAAGGGATCATCAATGGCATCAAACCGGGGATTATTCCAATCTTTATTTTTATTTTAGTCGGTTCATTGATTGCTGTATGGATACAAGCAGGAATTATTCCAACCCTCATGGTCATTGGATTTAAATTGATTAGTGTCCAGTGGTTCGTCCCTTCTGTATTTGTTGTTTGTGCAATCGTAGGTAGCGCTGTAGGGAGTGCCTTTACTGTTATGTCAACGATTGGGATTGCATTTTTCGGTATTGGGACAACATTAGGACTAAATCCAGCCCTTGTAGTTGGAGCCATTGTTTCAGGTGCCGTTTTTGGAGACAAGATGTCTCCATTATCCGAATCAACAAATTTAGCAGCAGCTATTGTTGATGCCGATTTGTTCAAACACATCAAGCATATGATGTGGTCAACTGTTCCGGCATTTGTTGTTTCTTTCTTTTTATTCATGATTTTAGGACACACAAGTAAAGCCGCAAGTCTTTCATCTATTCGTGAAGTGACTGATATTTTAGAAGCAAACTTTACTATTTCGATCTGGTCACTGATTCCTCTATTTTTAATGCTCTTGTGTGCATGGAAAAAGGTGCCGGCAATTTTGACGATTTTGTTGAATATTGCTGTAGCAGTAGGAATGATCTTTATTCAAAACCCACAAACTTCCTTAACGAAGTTGGCAGGGGTCATCGAATCGGGATTTGTTTCAAATACTGGAAACCAACAAATCGATTCACTACTTAGCCGTGGAGGAATCGAAAGCATGATGCCAACTGTGTCATTGATTATTCTAACATTGTCATTAGGTGGTTTGTTGATCGAATTTGGGTTGATCTCAACCGTTATGGAACGAGTATCAAGAAAGATGACGAACACCCCAAAATTAATTTTTACAACATTGATGACAAGCATCGGAGTAAATATCTTTATTGGAGAACAATTTCTATCTGTTATCCTGCCTGGTAATGCATTTAAAGAAACTTACGAAAAAGCAGGATTTGATCCAACTGTATTAGGGAGAACACTAGAGGATGGTGGAACAGTAATCAACTACTTAGTGCCTTGGGGAATCGCCGGAAGTTTCGTAGCAAGTACATTTGGCATTCCTACACTCACTTACTTGCCATTCGTGTTTTTCAGTTTGCTTTCACCTGTGTTTTCGATGGTCAGTGCCTTTACAGGTTGGGGGATCTCAAAGAAATTTGTGAAACCGCAAGAAGCAGTAAGCAAGACAGCGCAATTAGAACAATAAAAATGTAAAAAGGGAGTGTGACAAAAGTCTTGTCACACTCCCATTTACGAGTAAACGGTGTTCAAAAGCCAGTTTCTCGGTATTAAGCCAAATTTATGCAAAAATGTGGAAAGCCATTTTCACAAAATTTTTCTTAATACTCGAAACTAAGCGACTTTTTCACAACCTCTCGATAAACGGTGTTCAATCAGCTGACCCTCGGTATTAGTCAAAAAATGGCAAAATATGAGGAACTATTTTGCCATTTGTTTCTCTAATACTCAGGTCAGAACGCTGATTTTACAACCTCTGATTCACGGTGTTCCAGAAGTAGCTTCTTCTTATTTCTTGAAGTTGATCACTTCTGGAACATCCTCTTTTTTTATTTGGATGGATAATGGTCATTCCATTTCTTTGATCATTTTTTTCATTTTGTCGATTTCTTCTTCTTGTGCCTGAATGATTTCTTCCGCTAATTTTTTTACTTCAGGATCTTTTAAATCAGCTCGTTTACTTGTCAAGATAGCAATAGAGTGATGAGGGATCATCGCCTTCATCCACGCCGTATCATTGACAGTTGTTTGGCTTCGTACCATAAATAAGGAACCGGCAAAAACAAGAAGACTAGCGGCTAAAATCATAGCATTTATCTTTTTGTTTTCATACATTTTCCACATGAACAACAACATAATGACTGCCATGACTGCACCCATCATCAGCGCCATGAATACACGTGTGCGACTGAAGAAGATATGATCAAGCGCATAAACATTCAAATACATCATACCAAACATGACTACCGTCGAAACACCAATCATCAACAAAAACTTCCAATACTTTTTCATTTAAAACAAACTCCTTTTTCTTCATTCCTTTCTTCTATCATGTCATGAGCGTAGAGAACAATCAATTAATCTGCACAGATGGTTTTTGAACACCGTTTATTCGGAAAAAAGAACTGCAACAATTTTTGTCGCAGCTCCTTTTTTTCAATAGCTCCAGATATTCAATATAAATAGAATAAAATTCTCTATTGGTTTCATTCATTCGTCAAGACGAAAGCATCATTCTTTTTTTGATAACTGAAATAAATGAACAGGTAAAGCAAACCGGTCAATACAGTTACCCCAATGGAGTTCGTGAATAGGATACCAAGGAAAATCAACCCTAAGACTGCTAATGCAAAAAAGCTGATTCCTTTGTCCCATAACGTTCCTTTCCTTAGTGTCAGTACAAAGGACGCAGCACTGATAATGATCCAGATCAATAATACTGTATAGGAAAGAGAACCTGCCAGATAGCCAAATAATTTGTCACCGACAAAATAAGAAAGAGCCACACCTAGATAAAGAACACTGGTACAAAACAGCACAGCACGTTGCGGTACTTGATGCTTGTTTAAAACAGCTAGTTTTCTAGAGGAACCTTTCCGATCTTTCAAGCGGAAGAACAAAATTCTCGAAGAAGCATATACACCTGAATTGATAGACGAGAACAGAGCAAGAACAATCACGAAATTGACGATATCTGCCGCAAATGGAATATTCATTTTTTCAAATACCATCACAAAAGGACTAACGTTCGTGCCTGCTAAAGTATTCCAAGGAAAAATAATCAAAAGCAAAAATAAAGGAATAATGTAAAAGGAAATGATTCTTCCCATGACGCCTTTGATTGCTTTAGGAATCGCACGTTTAGGATCATCTGCTTCGCTTACTGTGATAGCAATCAACTCAGAACCGCCGTAAGAATAGATAACTACAAGCAAAGAACTGATGATTCCCTTCATACCGTGGGGAGTAAAACCACCATGATCAGTTAATTGTTGAAGGGTAGGGAAAACACCAGTACCCAACATTTGCTGACCGACAAGATAAGCAGCAAAAATGATCAATAGGATAATGACACTGATTTTAGCAAAGGCCAGCCAATATTCTGTCTCTGCGAATAATCGTACCGAATAAAGATTGATGATAGTAGTTAAAACAGCCAACATAAAAACAAATACCCAAGCTGGAATGTGGGGGAACCACAACTGTAAAAAGGAAGCAGCTGCAACAGCTTCAGCAATGATATTGATAATCCACATGGACCAGTAGACCCAATCGGTAAAATCGGCAGCATGAGCACCTAGATATGGACGAATCAATCCAGATAATCCGTGGTGCGTATCACCACCACTTAAAACAATTTTTCCCAGACCTTTCATCACGATGTATAAAATTATGCCGCCAATCAAAAAAGCGATCAATACAGAAGGGCCGGCGATTCCAATTGCTTCGCCACTTCCTTTAAATAGACCTGCACCAATCGCTCCACCTAAAGCTAGCATGGTGATATGTCGGGAGCTAAGTTGTTTTTTTAATTTTTTATCTTCCATAAATAACCTCTTTCTTTTAAATTCACAATCAAAATGTATAGTAAGAATA
>NZ_NGMF01000001.1:939346-945019 GCF_002140245.1 Enterococcus sp. 10F3_DIV0382
AAATAATAGGAAGCGTTTTACTGGCTTTTTACTATTTAAACAGGCTATCATAGGAAAAAGTGACAGAGAAAGTGAGGCGGAACAGATGAACAAAAACGACGTATTGCTAATTGCGAAAAATAAATCACTTTATTTTTTTCCTTCCATCCGCTCTTTAGATGTTTGGTCCGGAAAAGATTTACTACAGTCGGAATTCATTAAATCAGCTCGACAACAGTTGGCAAATTATCAGCTGATCGTTTTTTTAGATTATGGATTTGATATGGAGATGGCTCGACGCGTGCGTCCATTTACCAATGCAAAAATCGTGTTATTTTTTTGGAACCACTTCAAAGCAGAACACGAGGCGATGCTGAAACAGGCACAAGATGAACCGGCAATCGATGAGATTTATCATTTTGATTTTTTGGAAGCGAAAGAACTTGGACTAAAACATAATAGTTCCTTTTATTCGAAACATATGGATTTTTCTTCTAGCGAACCAAAGACGGATCTATTTTTTGGTGCAACAAATAACGGCAGAAAAGAACGGGCAGAAAAATATAAGCAGGAATTTACAAAAAGAGGTGTTACGACCAATTACTTTATTCTTCCGCTTCGAGGAAATGAACAACCTGGATATCTTACTTATGAAGAGTACCTGAAAAAAACAGGGGAATCGCGCGGGATTCTGGAACTGTTGCGGGAGGGTCAGCAAGGAGTGACTTTGCGAACGTTTGAATCTATGTATTTTCAAAAGAAACTAGTGACAGATAATCAAGCCATAGCTCATTATCAGTTTTATCATCCTGAAAATATTTTTTTGCTTCAAGAACGTGATTTAGATGAATTACCGGAATTTCTGTATACGCCATTTCAGCCAATCCCATCAGAACTGTTGGAATTTTTTGATGCAGAAAATTGGGCAAAACGTTTTTTCACTACTGACTCCGCTATTTATGAACAATATGAATACGATCTTTCCTCTGCTAAAAATAAATAAAAGTGCCAACCAATCATAGATGAAAATAAACAAGCGCAATTCTTATGGCAACATGAGAATTGTGTTTTTCTTTTTGATCTTTCATGGGGGTAAAAAAATGAGAACCAGCTGCTGATCCAGCTGATTCTCATCAGAGAGCCTTTTATTCTGCGCCAAGGATTCCTTCTTTTGCATGGACTAATTGGGTCAAAAAGGCACAATATGGTGTAGCAATATCATATTTTTGTCCTTTTCGCCAAACGGCACCATTGATGTAGTCGATTTCAGTCAAACGATGGTTTTTGATCAGGTCTTGGTACATAGATGGGTAATGCAACCCGATGTTGTCAGGATCATAAGTAGAAGCAATATGTTGGTACACTTCTTCTTGATCTAATGTGATTCCTTCTTTTGCTGCGATAGAAGCAAACTCAGATACGATCGTTCGAACCATGCCCTCTGCCGCTTTTTGCGCACCTAATTCAGCAATATTACAATCCAATATCGTGCATAATCCATTTAATGTTCCGTTTACACAAGCTTTTCGCCAAATGGAATAACGAACATTATGACTATAGATTGGATTCAATTTTGCTTCTTGAAAGACTTCTACAACTTTTTTTGTAAATGCTTCGCCTTCTGGTTCCAAGTTCTCTAGTTCGATTTCTCCATCACCTAATAATGTGACTTTTCCGGGACCAGCTAGACCAGCGGTCCACATCGTGATCCCAAATAAGATATTTTTCTTTGGTACATATTTTTCCAGTACATCTTCATGACCTAATCCATTCAGTAAACACAAAACATAAGTATTCTCAGTAATAATGGATTGGATCGAACGAAACATATCATCTAATTGATTCGCTTTTGTCAAGGCTACGATCAAATCCACGTGTTTGTTGCTTTCGATGATTTCTTCTGGTGAATAGATTGGCAGTTTTGCAACTACTTCTTTGCCATTAAAGTCAGCAATCAATCCATTTGTACGAATGGCTTCAATGTGAGCAGGCCAGCGATCGATCAAGACGACCTCATTTCCGCTTTGATGCAACATTAATCCGATTCGGCTGCCCATTGCTCCGGCTCCAGCTATTGCGATTTTCATGTTTTTTCTCTCCTTTATTCAATGAGTTCCCTTTTAGTATATAGAAAAACAGAAGAAAATAGCATTGTTTTGTTTGAAAAAAGTGAAAAAAAGTGTCTTACTTAAGAAGAAAGTGAGGGATATAGATGGATATTTTGGCGGCAATCGATTCATTTAAAGGAAGTGCTTCTTCATTTGAATTAAATCAGGCAGTTCTAAATGGTTGGGAAGACCGTAAAGGAAGAAAAATCAATGTGCCGATTGCAGATGGCGGAGAAAATACTGCAGAAGCAATCTATTACGCGCTCGGGGGAAACTGGCGTACGATTGATGGGATGGATCTCTTATTTCGTCAGCGAAAAATCAGTTATTTATTGACGAACTGGCAAGGAAAAAATACCGCAGTCATTGAATCTGCACAAGTATTAGGATTAGATTTACTTGATAAACCAACGGATCAAACCATCCGACTTGCTTCTAGTTATGCCTTGGGAGAGCTTATCAAAGATACACTGCTTCAAGAAGTGGAACAAATCATTGTCACTTTAGGAGGAAGCGGATGTAGCGATGGTGGTCTAGGATTACTCCAATCCTTGGGTGCTTCTTTAGAAGGGTACACAGAAGGAAATCCTTTGTTATCTACTAGAAAACTTCATTTGGATCGAAGGAACGTTCTTGTTTCTAAAGTAAAAGTGATCATCGCTGCAGACGTGACCAACCCATATACAGGTCAACAAGGAGCTGCTTGGCAATTTGGAAGACAAAAAGGAGGAACGGATACGACGTTAGCTTTCTTGGATAAACAAGCTGAAAAGATTGCTCAGCAGATAAAAGATGTTTGGGAGGTGGATTTAGATGACATCCCAGGAAGCGGAGCAGCAGGCGGTATTGGCGGAGCCCTTTTTTTGTTAGGAGCGAAGATGGTCTCTGGTTTTGAGTTGGTCAGCCAAATCACTGGATTAGAAAAACAGATCGAACAAGCGGATGTCATCATTACAGGAGAAGGGCGGATTGATCAGCAAACAATCCACGGAAAAGTTCCATATGGCGTAGCAGTGCTTGCAAAAAAATATCGAAAACCAATAATCGCTATTTGCGGAAGTAGAGACCAAGAGCTGGAAGGACTCTCTGATTTTCTCCCCATTGTCTTAAGCATTCAATTAGGACCAATCGATTTAGAGGAAGCAATGGAACACAGGCAAACATTAGAAAAAACAGAAATCTTAGGACAGACACTCAGCAGATTTTTCAACATTCTCCCGAAGTAGTTGACAAAAACAATTTCTTTATGCTATCGTAATTTCAAATATAGGACAAAGTGAGGGATCCGTGCATTGAAAAATTAAGTCGATTGATGAAAGCTGCATTCAGACTGTACCTTGTGGAGACAAGGGAGCAGTGTGCAGATTTTCGGGATTGGCTTGGTTCTTTCGATGTATGGGTCTTTTTGTGTGCCCCAACCCTTGCATCCTCTTTAGCCAGTTCTGAAAATAGGACTGGTCTTTTTTTACGAGGTGATGGAATAATGTCTAAAATCGAAATAAAAAATCTGACATTCGGCTATGACAGCCAAGGCACATTATTATTTGAACAAGCCAATCTAAACTTTGACACACAATGGAAACTAGGACTTATCGGACGAAACGGTCGAGGAAAGACAACTTTACTGAATATCCTGCAAAACAAACTCCCTTATCAAGGGCAAGTGATCCATCAGCAAGCGTTTGTCTATTTCCCGCAGCAAACAAAAGATAAAGAGCGTTTGACCTATTATGTGTTAAATGAGATTATGGATTTTGAGATATGGGAAATTGAAAGAGAGCTCCAACTGATGCAAACAGATCCTGAAATCTTATGGAGAGAATTCAGCACACTATCAGGAGGAGAGAAGACAAAAGTCCTACTGGCACTCTTATTTGTGGATGACACTCATTTCCCGTTAATCGATGAACCAACGAATCATTTGGATATCTCTGGCAGAAAACAAGTAGCGGCTTACTTGAAAAAGAAAAAACAAGGATTCATCGTGGTGAGTCATGATCGGGGATTTATCGATGAAGTAGTGGACCATGTTTTAGCAATCGAAAAGAGCCAACTGGAACTTTATCAAGGGAATTTCTCTATCTATGAAGAACAGAAAAAACTTCGTGATGAATTTGAAATAGCTAAAAATGAAAAATTGAAAAAAGAAGTCAACAGGCTAAAGAAAACAGCAGCTGAAAAAGCAGAATGGTCTCGTTCCCGAGAAGGAGACAAAACAAAGAAAAAAGTCGGATTCATCGATACGGAATCTAGGCGAGTGAATAAAGGAGCAGTAGGCGCTGATGCTGCACGGACGATGAAACGATCTAAAGCAATCGTGAATCGGATGGAAACCCAGATCGGTGAGAAAGAAAAATTATTAAAAGATATCGAGTATATCGATGCTTTGACGATGAATAGCCAAGTGTCTCATCATAAACGGCTGTTAAGCGTAGAAAATCTTCAATTAGGGTATGAAAATCTGTTATTCGAGCCAGTTCATTTTACGATCGAACCTCATCAGCGGGTGGCAATTTCAGGTCCTAACGGCGCGGGAAAGTCATCCATTATCCATTATCTTCTGGGGACATTCAACGGCAAGGTTGTAGGAGAAAAATCCCAGCCCAAACATTTGACCATTAGTTACGTACGCCAAAATTATGAAGACAATCGAGGGACATTGGCGGAATTCGCGGAGAAAAACCGAGTAGACTATCAAGCATTTTTGAATAATCTCCGAAAGCTTGGGATGGAAAGAGATGTTTTTCATAATAAAATCGAACAGATGAGTATGGGACAACGGAAAAAAGTGGAATTGGCTAAATCTTTATCCCAACCAGCTGAGCTCTATATATGGGATGAACCATTGAACTATTTGGATGTCTTCAATCAAGAACAATTAGAACAACTGATTTTGAACGTGAAACCTGCTATGTTACTAGTGGAACATGATCAAACCTTTCTAGATAAAGTATCTACTGAGATTATTTCTCTTGAGAAAATCTAAACCTTGTAATCTCAAAGACAACAAGGTATGGTTAAGGAGAACTTTGTCAACGAAGGAGAGAATCACATGCTTTATGTAACGAGACACGGAGAAACAACTTGGAACGCACAAGGATTAGTTTGCGGGCGAGCAGATGTGCCGCTGACTGAAAAAGGACAGGTGCAGGCACAGGCACTAGCAGAAAAGGTAGTAGATTTGCCTGTTCCAATCACGAAAATCATCCATTCCCCTCTTCAACGAGCAAGAGATACAGCACAAGCAGTAGCTGATCGTCTCAATTTGCCGATGACCGCTGATGAGCGATTGGTAGAAATGGATTTTGGGGATTATGACGGATTGCCAAGCAAAGATGAAAACTTTCAAAAAGCGCGTTTAGCGTTTGCTGTACGTTTCCCAAATGGAGAGTCGGTCTTAGATGTGTACGCACGAATCGTTCCTTTATTGAAAGAATGCATGGAAGACGAAGAAAATGTCTACTTGTTAGTCTGTCATAATGCCTTGATAAGAGTGATCAATGCTTATTTTCATCCAATGCCTAATGAAGGGTTCTTTACATTCATGGTAGACAATACAGAATTAATTTCTTATGAGTAATTAGAC
>NZ_NGMF01000001.1:945119-954060 GCF_002140245.1 Enterococcus sp. 10F3_DIV0382
ATGGTAGACAATACAGAATTAATTTCTTATGAGTAATTAGACTTTTGTGTTATTTAAATAAAATGTTTCAAGGCACTGCTTTTGCTTAGCAGTGCCTTTTTTGTGGCTGTGTCAATTCTTTTGGCATTATAAATCCAATTTTTAGAAATAAAATTTAATTATTTTAACAAAAGTATTGAAATTTTGTTTCTTTAGATATATACTCTAGTCATAGAAATGAAGACGGATACAGAAAAAGAGGGATAATATGTTTGGCTTTTCAATATTTATGAATGATTCTTTGTCAGAAGAGAAGAAACAGTATATCCGCCAAATGGCATCCAATGGCTTTGTCGGTATTTTCACTTCCATGCATATACCGGAAGATGATGTTTCGGCTTATCAAAATCGATTGATCGAACTAGGAAGCGAAGCGAAAAAGAATAAACTAGAGTTGATGGTCGATATTTCAGGAGAGGCATTGAAACGAGCTGGCTTTTCATTAGAAGATCTAACACCCTTGAAAGCAATTGGTGTAACAGGGTTAAGAATGGATTATCATATTTCTAATCAGCAGATCGCCGACTGGTCACATCAATTGAAAATCAGTTTGAATGCCAGCACGATCACGCCTAAAGATATCGATGAGTTGAAAGAAGCAGCGGCTGATTTCTCACAGATTGAAGCTTGGCATAATTATTATCCACGTCCTGAAACAGGGCTGGACAAAGAATGGTATCAGGAAAAAAATCAATGGCTCAAAACTCAAGGATTCCTTGTACAAGGCTTTGTACCAGGAGATACAGAGTTGAGAGGTCCACTGTATCAAGGATTACCAACTTTGGAAGAACATCGAGGGATCCATCCTCTGGCAGGTGCTCTTGATCTATTAGCAAGTAACACGGATATTGTTTATATCGGAGATGCAGGTCTGTCAGAACACGTTCAGGAGCAATTTGCTTCTTTCCAAAAAGAACAGACAGTCTTGCTCCATACGGAACCTGTAGATGAAGTTTTTTACGAATATATATTAGGAAAACATACGAATCGGCAAGATGATGCAAGAGATGTCATACGAAGCGCAGATGCGCGTTTTCGAGAGATTCCGCCAATCCCAGTAAGAAATACAGCTAAGCGTATGAAAGGATCTATTACTTTAGATAACGAAAAGTATTTGCGCTATATGGGTGAGATCCAATTAACTAAATATGATTTGCCAGCGGATGAAAAAGTGAATGTAGTAGCCAAAGTCATCAAAGAAGAACTACCGCTGATCAACCAAATCAAAGCTGGTATGAACTATCAATTTATAAGAAAAGAAGGAAGATAAAAATGAGCAAAATCAATTTAGAGAACCTAACAACGGAACGCAGAAACCAAGAAACTTTTGGATTAGATGAAATGAGTATTTCTCAAGCAGTCCAACTCATGAACAAAGAAGATCAGAAAGTGGCCGCTGCTGTTGAAAAAGAACTGACAAGTATCGAGCCAGTGATCGCCAACACGATTGAATCCTTTAAAAAAGGTGGTCGCTTGATTTATATGGGAGCTGGAACGAGTGGTAGACTTGGTGTATTAGATGCTGCTGAATGTGTACCGACATTCGGTGTAGAACCGGAAATGGTCATAGGTCTAATTGCTGGTGGAGAAGAAGCAATGACTGTAGCCGTCGAAGGAGCCGAAGATTCTTATGAATTAGGGCAAGAAGATCTAATCAAGCTGAATTTAACAAAAAATGATATAGTTATTGGTATCGCAGCTAGCGGTCGTACACCATATGTGATTGGTGGATTAGATTACGCAAAATCGATTGGTGCTGTTACAGGAACGGTTTCTTGCAATAAACAAGCAGAAATCAGCAAGCATGCGGATTTCCCAATTGAAGTCGATGCAGGACCAGAATTTTTGACAGGCTCTACTCGATTGAAGTCAGGAACAGCACAAAAACTGATTTTGAATATGATTTCTACTATCAGTATGATCGGTATCGGTAAAGTATTCAATAACTTGATGGTCGACGTCAAACCAACAAATGAAAAACTAATTGAACGCTCAAAACGAATCATCATGCAAGCGACAGAAGCTGACTACGAAACAGCTGAAAAGTACTTTGAAGAAGCAGATCAAAATGTCAAACTGGCTATCGTCATGATTTTGACAAATAGTGATAAAGAGGCAGCTCAAGCAAAATTAGCTGAAGCAAACGGTTTTGTAAAAGGAACCTTATGAGGGGGAAAAGACCATGGCAAAAAACGAATTGACTTTGGAAGAACTGGCAAAACAAATTTATCAAGGAGCAGGCGGTATGGGCAATGTTGAAAGCATTGTCCACTGCATGACTCGTGTACGTATGAAGGTCATCAATGATGATCTTGTAAATGTCTCGGAATTAAAAGCGATTCCAGGAGTACTTGGCGTAGTAGAGGATGAACAGCTCCAAGTCATCATCGGACCTGGGAAAGTGAACAAAGTAGCGCAGGAAATGGTTGACTTAGCAGGCGTGAAATTAGGAGAAAAACTTCCTTCTGCTAGTGCAGCTACAGCAAGTTCTTCTGCATCTGGAAAAGACCGTGTAAACGAACGGGCACAAGAAATGAAAGCGGCACAAAAATCGAAACAAAAACCCTCTAAAATCAAATCGGTATTAAAAGACATCTCTAATATCTTTGTACCAATGATCCCTGCATTTGTCGGCACTGGGATCGTGGCAGGGATTGCCGCAGTTTTAGCAAACTTAGTCACAGCTGGAACACTAGACGCAGGAACATGGCAACAATATATCGATGTGATGAACATCTTGAAAAACGGGATGTTTAGCTATCTAGTTATCTATACAGGTATCAATGCTGCACAAGTTTTTGGTGCAACGCCAACGCTTGGTGGAGTTATCGGGGCCGTTGTGATGCTGACAGGGATGAATCCAGAAGCACCACTGAAAAACTTGTTTACCGGTGAAGCTCTTGCAGCTGGACAAGGCGGGATCTTAGGTGTTATCTTCGCAGTTTGGTTATTGTCAATCGTTGAGAAAAAACTGCATAAAGTAGTACCTGATGCGGTAGATATCATCGTTACGCCAACTCTTTCCCTGATTGCCATCGGTCTGATCGAAATTTTCTTCATCATGCCTTTAGCAGGGTTCATTTCTGACGGCATGGTCGGTGGGATCAACTGGGTACTTGGTGTTGGAGGAGCATTTGCCGGCTTCGTTCTAGGTACATTATTCTTGCCAATGGTCATGTTCGGACTACATCAGATCTTGACGCCAATCCATGTACAAATGATTGATGAAACTGGTCGTACCTTATTGCTTCCAATCCTTGCGATGGCCGGAGCAGGACAAGTGGGTGCAGCATTGGCATTATGGATCCGCTGCAAAAAAGACAAAGAATTAACAGAAATGATCAAAGGGGCTTTACCAGTCGGAATCTTAGGAATCGGCGAACCATTGATTTACGGAGTAACATTACCTCTAGGACGTCCATTTATTACTGCTTGTATCGGTGGAGGTATCGGTGGGGCAGTGATCGGAATGATCGGAAATGTCGGAGCAATCGCTATTGGACCTTCAGGAGCCGCTTTGATTCCATTGATCTCTGATGGTAAATGGTTAGGCTATATCCTTGGTTTATTGGCTGCTTACGCTGGTGGCTTCGTTGCTACATTCTTCTTCGGTATTCCTAAAGACCGTTTAGAAAAAGAAGAACTAGCGACCGAAACAGCCACAGTAAATGAAGTACCTGAAAAAGCAGTACCTCAAGCTTCAGCTGAAAGTGTGACTATCTTATCATCAGTTGCTGACGGAACAGTTGTTTCTTTAGATAAAGCAAGTGACCCAGTTTTTGCACAAAAAATGATGGGTGAAGGTTACTTTGTAGAACCAGAAAACGGACATATCTATTCTCCGGTTACTGGGGTAATAAGTTCTGTTTTCCCAACAAAACACGCTATCGGCATTACGACACCAAATGGCTTAGAAATCTTGCTTCATATGGGCATCAACACAGTTGACTTAGGCGGTACGCCATTTGATGTGAAAGTAACAGAAGGACAGCAAGTGACACCTGATACGCTTGTAGCAGAAGCTGACCTAGAAGCAATCAAAGCAGCAGACAAAGAAACCTCCATGATCGTCTTGGTAACCAATATGGATCGTGTAAAAAACTTTGTCTTGGAAAAAACAGGTAAAGCGAAAGCAAAAGCACCTGTGATGGATGTCAAAGCTTAATAAGAATAGAAACAATAGAGAACATAAAAAGAAGAAGCCAAAATTTATTTTTCAGCTTCTTCTTTTGTGTTATTTATTTTTTTCTGCCAAAATTTGATAAACGCGTGTCACATCAGATGGTGTTCCCCGTAATTCATAATCTGCCAAGAAAGGAAAGCCAAATCTTTGTGCGTATTGTTTGGCTGTCAGACAATATTGATTATTGAAGTTTTTATTACCGCTACCGACTACACCAAGGCAAAGTTTATGATTGTCTTCGTATTCCAGATATTCGCGCATCGTTTCGGTCAAGATTTCTGTGTCACCGTTGTCTAACCCATTCCCGCCGTCTAAATAAGTAGGAACGAAAGTAAAAAATGGTTCTGTTTCTTTCGTAAAATCACTATTTTCATGGATTTCTTTTAAAGTAACTTCAGGATTGACAGGATCTTCTGCATGCATTTTTTCAGCATATTCTGCTAGATGTTTGGCAAAAGCACGCGTATTTCCTGAAATCGATATATATAAAATGTTCATGGATCATCCCCCAATTCTTTCCCTTTAGTATAGCATCTTTTTAAGTTTTTTGGTGGTGTAATTTGGAAAGGGACTAGGCGCTTTGCTTGTATAATGAGAAAAAAGTCGGTAGAATTATATTTCTATTAAAGTTTTTATTAATTAAGTAAAAATAAAAAAGGTTTGTTATACTTTTTGATAAAAGCGGTTTTACTTTGGAGGATGCTTACATGGATACAGAGCAACAGAAAAAAGGAATTGGTTTGATTCCACTTGCTGCCTTAGTGATTGGTTCAGCGATTGGAGGTGGCGTATTTGGTATTATGACGGACATCTCCGGATCGGCTGGTGGCCCAGCTATCTTCAGCTGGGTACTCGTAGGAACAGCAATGTTGATGCTCTCCTTATCGATCAATAATATCAATAAAAAACGTCCAGATTTAAAAGGCGGGATCTTTAGTTACGCAGAAGAAGGTTTTGGCCGTTTCGCTGGTTTTATCAGCGGTTGGGGTTACTGGCTCACATGCTGGTTAGGAAACGTGGCGTTCGCAACATTGTTGATGAGTGCATTAGGTTATTTCTTCCCCGTATTCGAAGGTGGTCAAAATGTGGCATCGATCGTGATGAGTACGATCTTCTTATGGGGATATGCATGGCTAGTGAATCGTGGAGTTGAAAATGCTAGCTTTGTCAATGCTATCGTCACATTTTGTAAATTAGTGCCATTATTTTTATTTATTGTAGTAGCTATCAGCACCTTTTCGATCCAACAATTCATTAATAACTTTTCTAGCGATATCATATTGAATGCGAATGGGCAGCCGATCCCGTTTTCTAGTCAAGTATTGAGTTGCATCATGGTGATGCTCTGGGTATTCGTTGGTATTGAAGGAGCTTCTGTCGTAGGTTCACGAGCAAAAAAACAATCGGATGTTGGGAAAGCAACGATTCTAGGAATATTCGGTTTGATCATTATTTACGTCTTGGTTTCCATGCTTCCATATGGCACAATGACGATGAATCAGCTACAAACGATCAAAGCGCAACCTGCTATGGGATATGTATTTGAAATGATGGTTGGTAAATGGGGGGCGGTCGTGATCAACGGCGGTTTGATCATTTCTTTAGTTGGGGTTTGGCTCTCATGGACAATCTTGCCGATTGAAACAATGGGGAATATGGCTGAGGACGGACTTTTGCCTAAAGCATGGGGAAAACTCAACAAAAATGGGGCACCAACTTATGCTATCGTATTGACGACGTTATGTACGAATGTCTTTTTACTTTCATTATTATTCACTGACAGTGCATATAACTTTGCTTATACACTTGGTACAGCAGCGATTTTCTTCACGTGGCTTTTCTTAGGGCTGTACCAAATGAAGCTTTCTTATCAGCGGAAAGAGTGGGTCCAATTTTTAGTAGGGTTTTTAGCAAGTGCTTTTCAAGTATGGGCCATGCTAGTTGTAGCCTTTAATGAAGTGATGCTTGTTCTTGTTCTTTTCTTACCAGGTATTTATTTTTACCTCAAAGCACGTAAAGAACAAAACGAACCTGTACAACATATCCACTTAGATAAGATTTTACTTATCGGTGTGACGATGGTCGGAGTAATCGCAATGGTTTTATTTGCCACTGGGATGCTTCACGTATAGAAGTATAAAGAGAGGCTGTGAAGCCTGTCGTTTATTCAAAAAAGAAGCGGTGACAACATTCGTGTCATCGCTTCTTTTTTTGAATAAATGGTGTTCAAGAAGTAGCTTCTTCTAAAAATAAGCCGAAATTTCTTGAAACTGGCCACTTCTGTCACAACTTCTTTGTTAATGAACCATCATACATTTTTTCGCTTGAATACGAGGTATCCCAATGCTAAGAACAAAGCAATGTAAGCTAAATTGCCAAACAGCATTTGATTAGTAGAAAGATGAGTCAATTGCTTCATAATCTCTTCGTTGCCAATTTGGTTTTGCAGATTCAGCATACTGATTGGATTCCATTTGATCCACTCCCATTTTTGAATGAGTGCGATGAGGATACCAGATATGATTGATGAAGCAAAATAAAAGACGATCCCTGCTGAGATGGAGGCACCGGAACTATTGATAAAACAAGCAATCATCAACACTAAACTTAAAATTAGCCATAAACCGATATAACTACCCAAAGTATAAGTGAATAAGCTTTGGATCAGTGTCTGACCAGTAGAAATCTTCTCCGTAAAGGAAATCGAAGGGAAAAGGATCAGTTTCATCAACACGGTGACAATAATAGCTAAAAGGTATAAATAAATAGAATAAATAACTAATGTGATCCATTTGCTTACTAATATTTCTCCTCGAGAATACTTTCGATAAAGGAGATTTTTCAATGTACCATATTGTGATTCCATTGAAATGATCGTACTTGCAGCAGCAATCATGATAAAGACAATCCAAGATGTGGCACTGAAAAGCTGAGCAGTCATTTCAACTGGATCAATGATCGTCGTGTATTTTTTGGCTAGAAGTGCTGTTCCTATGAGTAAAGCGACTAATAGAACAGATAAAACAGCAGTTGACTTTTTCTTGATCAATTTAAATAATTCTTGTTTTACAAGCAATGTCATTTTTCTTCTTCCCCCTTTACTGAATCCAGAATTTCCAATAGGGAAGATTCCAAATCATTCGTCAGATGCTGGACATCTGTCACATGGACATTTTCTGCAGACAATAACTGGATAACAGTTCCTAATAACTCTTCGTTTTCTTTTAGAAGCTTGATTTTATCAGGATCTTCCAAGGGATATCCAGCGTCTGTCAAGATCGTTCGAGCAGCTTGATCATTTGTCGTAGAGATAACGATGAAATCTTGCGCTGTTTGGTTCAATTCAGCCATTGTACATTGTTTGATGATTTTTCCTTGATTGATCAGGATCAGCTCATCGACCATTTTTTCAAGCTCGCTGAGTAAGTGACTGGAGATCAAGAAAGAGGTGCCCTGAGTAGCCAAGTCGGTAATGATTTTTCGCACATCTCTTGTTGCTTGTGGATCCAAACCGTTCATCGGCTCATCTAAAATAACGATAGACGGATGGTTCAGTAAGGCAAGAGCAATTCCCAATTTTTGTTTCATTCCCAGCGAGTAGGATTTCGCTTTTTTGTGAATGTATTTTTCCATCTTGAGCTGTTTCACGATAGTGTCGATAGCAGATACATCGTTTGTTTCAGAGAATAACTTCAGATGATCATAACCTGTTAAGAATGGATAGATACCCGGATATTCGATCAATGCTCCTACTTGTTCTAATCCTTTATGACTAGAGGGAGAAATCTCATTTTCACCAATACGGATCGTTCCTTCTGAGTAATGGATCAGTCCTAAAATAGCTTTCATGATCGTTGTTTTTCCAGCGCCATTAGGACCTACTAATCCAACGATTTTGCCAGGAGATAAGCTAAAACTGACATCGCTGAGGGCTTGTTTGTGACCAAAGTTCTTGGATAATTCTTGGACCGAAAGACTTTTCAAAAATATTCACTCCTTTTCTATAGATAGTACAAGCATACACCTGATGAGTAGAGAAGTCGCTAGGTCATTAGTCTTATTTTCTTGTTTTTTCATAGAAAGAGGAATATCAAATAAAAAGCCCCGCTTTTTCTGATCAGTCCTTGTCTGCTTGTCTAAGTATCTAGTGACCACTAGTGATTTTGATGCCAATGATGCTGATGAGCAGCAACCCGACAAAAAACCAAGTGGAAAGATTCAGCTTATCATGAAACAAGACCACACCAATAATGACCGAACCAACCGCGCCAATCCCTGTCCAAATAGGATAAGAGAGACTCATCGGCAAACTTTTGATTGCCTTTGACAAAAAGTAAAAACTAGCAATCATTCCAATCACTGTGTAGAAAGAATAATTGACTTTGGAAAAACCATCACTCCATTTCATCATCGTTGACCAGAATACTTCCAAAATCCCTGCTATGATTAATTCCATCCATGCCATACTTACATTCCTCCTTAACTATAAAAAAATACACAAAAAGAGGAAAATCATCCCTTCAAAGACCTAATGGAATGATCATCCTCTTTATCCTACCCGGTGGCAGATCGTATATCTTTTTCTGTAGTATAGCACACCTACCAAGTTATCGGCAATCTGATTCTTCTTAGTAAGGTGCATCAAGCATCGATGGATACATCATTAGCGTAAAAGAAAATAAATGCTTTTCAACAGCATAGAACTAATCTGTTATTTAT
>NZ_NGMF01000001.1:954333-992821 GCF_002140245.1 Enterococcus sp. 10F3_DIV0382
GAAAACAGCTATATTTTTTATGTGTTTTGCATTATAATTAAAAAAATATTGTCATTTTATGGAGGAAAATACATGGAAAATTATCTTAGCCTTTTAGGCGTCTTGATCGTTATTCTCGGGTTCGCATTTAAATTAGACTCGATATTGATCGTGATGGTTGCTTTAGTTGTGACAGCTTTGACTGGCGGTCTTGGCATTCAAGGAATGTTAGAACTTTTAGGCACAAGTTTTGTGAACAATCGTGGGATGGCGATTTTCATCATCATTATGTTGGCGACAGGAACACTTGAAAGAAATGGTCTGAAAGAATCAGCGGCTTCCTTGATCAAGCGATTCAAAAAAGTATCTGCTGGCATGATCGTAGATATTTATGGGATCTTTCGAATGATCTTTGCAGCTTTTAACGTGAGTTTTGGTGGAGTTGCTGGATTTGTTCGTCCGATCATTCTACCTATGGCATTGGGGACCATCGAATCAAAAGGGTTAGAAGTCCATCCGAAGCATGAAGAAGAACTAAAAGGGATGGCTTCGGCTATGGAAAATGTCTGCTGGTTCTTTGGACAAGTACTGTTCATCGGAGGAGCAGGGGCATTGCTAGTCCAATCCACATTGAAAGATCTAGGATATGACGTAACATTGGGACAGCTTGCTTTAGTGGAAGTTCCAGTGGCTATCACAGCTTTAGTCGTGGCAAGTGTCTACTTCTATCTTAAGGAAAAGAAGCTAGCGAAGAAATATTATTCAGGAAAGGGGCAATAAGATGGACTTTTTTACAAATCCTGATATTTTGTTAGGCGATAAATTATTGGAGATCCTTTATATCGTGATGGGACTTGTGTTGATTTACACTGGAGTAAGAAACTTAACAGATAAAACCAATCCTCATCGTTACGGCTCAGCCTTTTTCTGGACGGTTTTAGGGGTAGTTATTGCAGGAGGAAGATGGCTTCCGGCAATCGTGAACGGCGGCTTGATCTTTGCGATGACCATACCCGCGATTGCTAAGAGAGTCAGCAAAGGAGAAAGTCGGCTTCCATCAAAAGCATATATGGAAAAAATGTCAGACAAACTAGGAATGAAAATATTTATTCCAGCTTTGAGTATCGGTGTCTTTGCGATTTTGTTTGCTTTATTCACCAATTTAGGTGCTTTAGTCGGTGTGGGTGTCGGTGTTTTTGCGGCTATGCTGATCTTGATGTTCTTTTCTCGAGATAATCGCCCAAGCACATTTTTAGATGACGCAGCAGATATGCTGGGTACAGTAGGGCCGTTAAGTATGTTGCCCATGCTTTTAGCTTCTCTTGGTGCGGTATTTACAAGTGCCGGAGTTGGAACAGTGATTTCCAATGCCGTAGGTACGATCGTTCCAGAAGGAAATGTGAACATCGGTATCATCATTTACGCTCTTGGCATGGTGATATTTACGGTAATCATGGGGAATGCATTTGCGGCTATCACCGTGATGACGGTTGGTATCGGTGCACCATTCGTATTTAGCCATGGAGCGAATCCAGCGTTAATAGGAATGGTCGCGTTGACTTGCGGTTTTTGTGGAACCTTGCTGACACCAATGGCTGCTAACTTCAATATCGTGCCAGTGGCGATGTTGGAAATGAAAGATAAATACGGTGTGATCAAAAATCAACTTTTCATTGCTTTGTTCATGCTTGTTTTCCAAATTGCTTACATGATTTTATTTAAATAAAAAAAGAGGTTGGGACAGAAGTGGTCAGCTTCAAGAAATAAGAAGGAATTGACGAAAATGGCTTCTCAAATTTTTGTGGAATTTCGGCTTATTTTTCGAAGAAGCTACTTCTGGAACACCATTTATTCGGAAAAAGGAGGTGTGACACTAGTCACACCCCCTTTTTGTTTTTCTAATACTCAGGTCAGAGCGCTGATTTCACAACCTCTTTTTTTAGTTTCCTGCCACGAATCTATCGAAAAAGAGCGTGGACTTTTTTCGATGATATAAGGATCATGGGTCACAACGATAACTGTTTTCCCCGCGCGATGCTGTTGGAATAGCAGATCCAAGATATGGTTACGGTTCTCGTTATCTAAAGAGCCAGTGGGTTCATCTGCTAGGATCAGTTCTTTGTCTTCTAGTAGGAGTTTGGCAAAAGCTAGGCGTTGCTTTTCTCCGCCAGAAAGACGATAAACTTTTGTTTTCAATGGATAGTCTAAGGAAACCTTGGCAAGAGCTTCTTGCTGCAGCTTGATTTTTTCTCTTCGTCTGGTCTTTTGATAGATGAAGGGGATGTTCAAATTGTCCATGATCGTTTCATCTTCGATCAATCCATGATTTTGGAAAAGATAGGAGATTTTATTTCTCCGTAGTAAAAGAGCTGCTTTGCTGTTGATTTTCGGCGCACTTTTTCCAAAGAGCGAGACCGTTCCTTCATCGAATGAATCAATGAGTCCCAAAAGATTCAATAGGGTGGATTTTCCTGCACCGCTTTTTCCGTGGATCGTCCAAAATTCTCCTTGATCGATCGACAAAGAGACAGCATCCAGGACAAGTTTTTGTTTGTAGGTTTTCGTTACATAATCTAATTGGATGAGAGGCATCAGACTATCATTCTCCTTTTAATATAGTTGCTTTTTCTTTTCTTTCCAAACGGTGCAAGGTGAAGAAAATCATTCCTATCTCTAAGATAGAAAAAAGAATCAGACTCTGGATCCAAGCAAAAGGCGCATCCATGAAAGTCGTATATAAAACCAATGCACCATATTGTATGAAAAACGGCAAGAAAATCATACGATAAGTTTTGATCATGGAAATACCATTCAATCGCCAAATCGTATATTTCTGCTTTTTGATCTTCAAAGAAATCAGCACGAGATAAGCAATCATCGTGATCAAAAGATAAAGAGCGAAGAGAATTTCCAGACTATGTCGTTTGATTTCACCAATTTGTCTTTGTAAATCTACTTTTTTGATTTTTGAAAGCGGGGTGAGCGCTGGATAGTTGTCCAATAAATAATTTTCTTCCAGTACTTTTTTGATGGGTTCGAATGTTTTCTCGACCGATTGAGTGATAGGAACTTTGACTGGGTCGAAATATCCACCACCAGTAATGATTTGTCGGAGGTTTCCCGCACTGTTGTTTCTTGTTTGGACTTCGATGACATTCGGATAGTGAATGATTTCTTCATCTGGGTGGAATGTATGGATCTCTTGTTTGGACCGGGTGAGATAAAAATCAGCTTGTGATTCATCCAGAAAGTAGCCATGCAAATAATGTTCTTTGATTTCTTGGAACTGATTCTCCAATCTTTCCGGTACTAAAAAGACACGTTGGGTTTCCTCGGGAGAGATCGTTATTTTTTGTCCAGTTACGCTGATGATCGGGTATTTTTGCAAATAATTGACATTTACACAAATTTTGCGGTTGATTTCTTTTTCTTCCATAAAGTAACTGACTGTACCAATCAGCAGCATCCCGTTTTCTTCTAGATGTTGATACAAGCGGTCTTGTTGGATACTTAATACATTGTTTTCGATACTGATGACTTCATGGTTGTTTTTTCCTGAATAGGTATTATAAAATACTGCATACTCAGAAAATTCATCCGGATAGGTAGAAGGACTAAGTGATAGATTGACCAGTTCGACAACAGTAAGGACGCTGGCTAAGCACCAGACAAATGCGATTGTCTTAAAGAGATAAAGTGAAAAAATAAAGGTTCTGGCATATGATCTCCTATTGAGTTTTTCAGCAAAAGAAGTGGAACATAAGAAATAAACGACACACAGCGAGCTAACGACAGATACGGCAAAAAAAGCCGCTTGGTAGCCCATGTTCGAAAGAAAGATCGATGGATCGAAGATTAATTGAGCAAAACAACACGATGCGAATAGGAAGAGCAGTTGTTTTAGCAGTACTTTATACAAGATCGTCGCACAAGAAAGTCCGTTCAATCGTAGGATCGATAACTTTCTTGCATTGTCGAATAGCCATAGAGCGGTAAATAACAGGAAGAAGACTAGACTGATAATAATCAAATTCCTCACAGGACGAAAATCAAGCAACATGATGGTTTCTGAATAATCTGTATATTGAAAATCCTGCACCGTGAATGAAGGTTGATAGAGTTCATTATACTTAGTCGTCAAGCTTTTGATGAACGCGGATACCTGCTCTGTATTTTGGCTTTCTACAAATTTCGTTGCTTCTTTAAAGGAAGGCAGCTCTATCAATGGATGATTGTTGAACGAAGCATAATTGATCGTATAGTGTTGAGTTAAGAGGTGCTTTGCTGAAGGTTGATTCAGCAGCGTTCTCAAATCAGGCTCATTGGAAAAATAGTCGATCACGACTAGATCAACACTTGGGTCAGGCTTTCCGTTCGTGATTTTGGGTGTGAAATTTGTTTCACGAAAAAGTACGTTCAACTGTTCTTCTTCTGCCGTTTCGAGCAAAATGGACAGGTTTCTCGAAAAATTTTGTCGATCGTCTTGGATCGTTCGAGGTAGATCGAACGATTGGTATTGTTCAGGAAGTGAATAGCTGTCGGCGATGATCCTTTCTTGTGTCGTTTCTCGGATATAAAAGAAAATCATGAATGAAAGGATAGAAAAAAAGACAAATAAATTCAACCGAATAAGTTTATTGTTCATGAAATGTGATCCTTTACTGTTAAAATAGGTAGCAATTTTTTAATGATGTCTGATGAAAACATCAGTGTAGTTACTTAAAGATGGATTACCACCAGCCGTAATACGCTAAGCCTGTGTGTTTGCTATCACCTACTACAGTGGCATAGGCATACATGTTACGGTCAGCATAAGCAGTATATCTTCTACCTCCAACCACTGCTGTTGCATAGTGGAATTTATCTTAATGATTGAAATTTGACCAAGCACGTTTTTGTCCTATTGGCATAACAGGCCAACTATGTGTCCCGTATGTCCAATGTCCGCGGTGGATATGGACAGATCCTCTACTTTCTAAAGGGGCATCCGTTATGAGAGAGGGATCTGTCGTGCCAATCACTTTCCCGCTATCATCCAAAATGACCCCGCCTGATCGAGGCATTTGCTCGGTTATCCGTATTTCGTTTTTTGAGTCTGTGACTGTGTCAGCATGTGCTTCTGCTTGCACCATGCTAATGACGGTACTTCCTAAAAGAAGACCTATTTTGCAAAATAATGTTATTTTTTCATTTTTTACTTCCTTTCTTCGATAAATGGTATAGGTGATATTTTCATCAGATTATCTTTATTTTATAGTAAAATAATCCGCTTTCAAAGTAGTGGAACACTATTTTTTTATAAGAATATATTAAGTTTGCTATGTTATGTTATTTAAACTCTTCTTTCCTTTATTTACGCTGTTCAAAGAAAATGGTAAGATAAAAGATAACCATATGTTAAATCAATCGGACGGAGGAACAACAGATGAAAGTACTAGTAACAGGTTTTGATCCATTTGGTGGGGATAAAGTGAATCCAGCCTATGAAGCAGTAAAGAAAATGCCAGATGAAATCAGCGGTGCTGAAATCATCAAAGTGGAAGTACCGACCGTATTCGAAAAAAGCAGTCAAGTAGTCAAAGAAGCCATCCAACAGCACCAACCAGATGTCGTGATCTGTGTCGGACAAGCAGGCGGACGGTCAGCAGTCTCGTTCGAACGTGTCGCAATCAATCTAGCAGAAGCAAGAATTCCTGATAATGAAGGAAATCAGCCATTTGATACGGCTTTAGAAGAAAACGGTCCAGCCGCTTACTTTACTTCATTGCCAATCAAAGCAATGACAAAAAATGTACAAGATCATGGTCTACCAGCGTACATCTCTTATACAGCAGGAACATTTGTCTGCAACGATATCATGTATCGTTTGCTTCATTTGATCGAAACGCAATTCCCTGCAATTCGCGGTGGGTTCATCCACGTACCATTCTCACCAGATCAAGTGATCGATCGTCCAGTGGGTACACCTTCTATGTCTCTGGAAGACATTGCTTCTTCTTTGACTTATGCAGTTGAAGCAGCAGTAGAAAATAAAGAAGATATTTCCGGGAATGCCGGAACAACTCACTAATTTAGCAAGAAACACTGGCTGGTTGCTAACGTTATGTTAGTAGCCAGCTTTTTGTAATTAGAAAGGAAAGAAATAGCTGTGGAAGAATGGCAATCCGTCTTTGAAGAATGGTTTCCAAAAGAAATCAACAAAAGCTATCCTATTAAGATCTCTAAACAATACACAAGCAGTCAACGTTGGGAGATCTATGCAAAATTAACAAAAAAACAGCGGGAACTAGTCGATAAGCACCGCCGATATCTAATCAGCTCTCGTTTTATGGAAGAACATTATTTGGCCGCAACAGATTGGGTGTTTTCTGACTTCAAGATCAATCCGTTTTTTCGAACAAAACGAAGCCAGCAAAAATTGTATTGCGAATGTGGGAGAGAATTAAAAGTGCAATATATCGTCAAATCGCCAAAAACCGGAAAGACCCTAAAGCTAGGTATCAACCACTTTGCCGATCACCTGCATGTTTCTCCGACAGTAGCAGCTTCGATCCATCAGGGAATGACAAAAGTCGATCTGGCCTTAGATGAATTATTATGGCTTAAGCAAAAGAATATCGATTTTCCTGAAGAACTATGGCAAAAATACTGTTTTGTCCTGTACCAAAATCGACGGATGAAACAGCCGTATTTACCGGATATAAAATTAGCACAGCGTCTCGCAGAATTTCGCCAAGCGGAAATGCCGATTTACATAGCGGATTATCAAGCATTGGAAAATGAAATCAAGAAAATCAGTGAACACATCAATGGGCAGCCAAAAAAGCGACAGATAAAGAAAGAACTGTTTGACGACTTTACAGAAGAATTAGTAAAGGATGTAGAAGAATTCTTGAACAACTATCGCACATTTTTACGTAAAGATTGGCAATCCATCGTTTATGAAGAAGTGCCAGCGCATCCTAATGCTTATTTTGAAACGTTTATTTCCGCATTGAGAAAGACAAAACGTCAGCGAACACCAGAAGTCATTGCTCAGATGGAATATTTTGCGAAAAAACAACGGTTCATCCAACCAAAAATCTATCTATTTATTTGGAAGCAATATTGTCGCTATGGTTTTACGGAAGGGTTCTTCGACAGCATTCCTCGGATAGTCAGAAATGGTTTTTTAAAAGTATTGCGTAAAGAACGAGAAGCCGTACAATCTGCTGATAAGAAAGAGCACACAATCTCAAAAGAAAAATGGCAGCTAGTAGTGAAGGATATCCAATCTGGGAATGTACAAGAGACGATCGACAAATGGAAAGGGAAACATTATCGTTTTACTGAAGCGCAAAAACAAGCGTTAGAGTATTATCAGAAGTTAGAAGAATCACTGCGTTTCAATGATGAGGCAAGAAAGTATCTGAAGGAATTACTATAAAAAATAGGCTTTCTCTCTATTTTTAGAGAAAAAGCCTATTTTTTATGCGTGTTGCTGTGCGTTGTAGTATTCTTCTTCCATTTTTTGCATACGTTCACGTTCTTTTTGGTTATACCAAGGAGAAACGGTAAATGCAAGGACATCATTCAGCAAGTAAACAGAGCTGTTCACGAACATTGCCAAACTTGCAGATCCATGCGTAAATGAAATATACCAAAGGACCATTTGTGCAAGCCCTGAAGCTAACCACCAGTAATATTGGTTATTGTAACGCAAGAAACTGATGATACCAGCAGTCAAGCTAATGGAAAAAGCAATGGCATCTACCCATGGGCGAGGATCATCTGTATAACGACCAATCAGGAATCCTGAAACAAGATAGACAAGGAAAGTACTGACGATTGCGATAAACCAGCTTTTTCCAGTGAATTTTCGGATTTTTGAAGCCATATTATGATTCCATTCTTTACTTAACAATACGGGGATATCCAATGTGATCATATAAGCAATCTGTTCACCGATACTTAAATAGTTCTTTGCTGAAAATCCAACGATAATAAAACAAATCGCAGACAAAATACCTAAAATACCGTTGACTGATTTTGCCGCATTGATGGATAAAATACACAATACACCAAGCGTGGTACCGATAAATGTGATAACGGACAGCCAAGTGATGGGACTATTGACAAGAGTCATGACCTGACAGCCAAGACTGAAAAAGAAAAGATAATAATTTTGTTGCGGCCAGCCTTTTAGCTGATGAGCTAAAAACTGAAAATATGACTTCATGTATGAGGACTCCTTAAGACACTAAATGTAGTGTGTTCTGTATTTACTAACACAATCTATTGTATGCTTTTCTTGAAAAAAAACTAGTCTTTCAATTATAAATAATTTGTGTTATGATAATTTTCTGTTTGTTTTCTTGAAAATATAATTTCTTACTTTCATTTATTATATTGGGAACAGGAAGAGTGTCTTGGAGGACCTACTTTCTGTTTTTTTTTTGCCTTTTTTCTTATAAAAAGAAAAAACAGCTATTTTTTTCAAGCTGACACATTTACAATAGAGCTGGAGAATAAGGTAGATACGAATTTAAACGAAGAATAGGAGTGCTTATATGAACCTTACAACGATCCATCATGTAGCCATCATTGTTTCAGATTATCAGAAATCACGTGATTTTTATGTTAATAAATTAGGATTTGAAGTAATCAGAGAAAACTACCGCAAAGAACGAGATGACTATAAATTAGATCTGAAACTAGGAAGTGCCGAATTGGAGATTTTTGGAATTGCCAATGCACCACAACGACCAAACTATCCAGAAGCTTGTGGCTTGCGTCATCTTGCTTTCAAAGTAGACGATATCGAAGAAACAATTGCAGAATTGTATTCCCTAGGGATCGAATCTGAACCGGTAAGAGAAGATACGTTTACAGGTAAAAAAATGACGTTTTTCTTTGATCCAGACGGGTTGCCGTTAGAACTACACGAATAAAGATAACAAAATTGTCACTTTTTTTTCGTTTCATTCGATTTTTCGTTCGTTCATTTCTTGATATTCTTTTAAAAAAAGAAACAGGAGAATGAAGAATGAAAAAAATGATGTTTGGTGCTGCTGCCCTCATCGTAATATTGATTACCGGTATGACAGGATTGCTCAGCGCCGCTTTTCACTTGGATGATATTAGTGATCAAGAATATCGGATCTCATTGAACGAAGCAGCAGCAATCGCTAAAAAAGAAATAAAAAAACACAATATATCTTCTATCCATTTTACAGTGGAAAAAGAATTGGATAATCCTACGAATGCAACATATGAATACCAGTTTTTTTGTGAAGGACAAGTCATAGCAGTCAACCCGTCCACTGGGAAAGCAACTGTAAGGAATCATACAGAAAAAACAGCAGAACCTCTATTTGACATAGAAAAAACGGAAGAGTTCAAGCAACCGCAAGCAGCGATGAAGGAAGCAGTCAGCTACTACGGGAAAAAAGCAAAAGTGAAAGAGTGGGCAATTGTAGTTAAAGATGAACGTCCGTATTATCAAGTCCAATTAATTGATGGAAAACAGACTCAACAGGTATGGATATCTGCATAGAAAAAGGCTATCGCTTCTCTTTTTTTCAATATAAGAGTAAGCTAAGAGGGTAAAGATGAAAGGAAGTTGAGATAACATGGAAAAAATGAAATGCCCTAATTGCGGAAAAAAATTTGCATACGAAGAAGTCAATAATGTAGTCGAACATAATGATAAAGAAATGCCAATCGTCTGCCCTTATTGCCGAACTGAAGCGGCAAGAATCGTTACTCATGGTTATTTCATTACTGAAAAGATAGAAGATTTTTTAAAATAACGATTTTGCGATTTCTTTTTCTGCATGTTAGAATGGAGAAAAGGAGAGGAAACTATGATTCGTTTTGCGAGAAAAGAAGATGCTCCAGAAATCGCTCCATTGATCTTAGTAATTCTAAAAGACATGGAATTGCCATTTTTGAAGCAGACAGGGGAACAAAAGACTTTAGAGATTCTAGAAGAAGCCATCACTGATCCAAATTATCGCTACAGTTATTCACGAGGTATCGTAGAAGAAATAGACGGTAAAGTTGCAGGAGTTGCTTACGGTTATACAGATGAAGAAGAAGCCATCATCGATCAGCCGCTGGTACCTATCTTAGAAAAATATCAGTTAGATGCGTCTACACGTTTGTTCATTGATAAAGAAACGTTTCCCAATGAATGGTATTTGGATTCTATCAGTGTATCAGAAGATTTTAGAGGGCAAGGCATCGGTTCACGATTATTAGAAGCATTACCTAAATTGGCGAAGAAAGCGAATCGCTCCGTCATCGGACTAAGTGTGGATGAAAAAAATCCAAAGGCTAAAAAATTATACGAACGCCATGGCTTCAAAGTGGTCGGTCAGCGGATGATCAGTGGTCATCTTTATGATCATATGCAAAAGAAATTAAATTGATTTAAATGGTCAAATAGTAAAAAAATAATAGTGTAAAGAAGAATAATTGTTACTAAAAATTGAATAGGTTTTAATAAGGTTGTGACAGAAGTGGTCAGCTTCAAGAAATAAGAAGGAAATTACGAAAATCGCTTCTCAAATTTTTGTAAAATTTCGGCTTATTTTTCGAAGAAGCTACTTCTGGAACCCCGTTTGTTCGAAATAAAGGACTGTGATACGATTTTTGTCACAGTCCTATTTGCTATCCGTTGTAAAACTGTATTCGACTCCGAATGAATCTTTTAGCCTTGCTTGATTGTCAGCTACCCATGTAAATTCCTTTTTGTAATCTTTTCCGATTAGATAAGTTTTTTTATTATCAGAATCGATTTCCACTCTTCCATTTTTGACTTTCCTGTTGAAACTTTGCAGTAATTCTGGATTTTCAGTAGAAATAGTTTCGGAAGGAAAGTCTTCTTTAATCATTTCAGCCAGTAACAGTCGATCGGTTTCGCTTAACAATTTTGTTGGAGAGGTATTTAAATTTATATTTTGTTTAAATTCTTTACTGATTTCTAAATACCCATTATCTAAAATATAAGTTCCTCTAGTTAGTAACTGTCTCTTATACACATCTAGATGTGTATAAGAGTCTAAAATATAAGTTCCTCTAGTTTGTAAGGTTCCATTAGCTGTAATTTGTTCTATTGTGACATAAGTTATTTTATTGTAATTCGAATTGCAACCGCTGATTATGAATAATAATAACAAATGTGATGTATAAATAGTTCTTTTTAATAACTTTTTTTTCATATGATCCTCTCCTTGAATCTCTATTTTTCTAATATTTTACCATATTTATAAAATAATAGGTAATATAATTGGAGTTTTGTTTGATATGCAAGATGTGTATAAGAGACAGGTTTGATATGCATAAAAATTCAATGTATAATGAGAGTGTAAAAGTAGAAATGGAGGTTTTTTTATGATTAAAAATGTTTTTTTATCTAGTTGTTTTTTACTGTCCGTTGTTGTTTTTTTATTAAGTAATAACGGTGTCCATGCTGAAGCAAAAGATTTTAGCTATGGTGAGGATGCTCCTTCTCACATTGTAGAAACCACTATTTTTGATTTCGATCAAATGAAGTTTATCACTATTTCTCCACAAGCTATATTGACACGTTATTGGACAAGTGGATGGACAACGACTGGAAATCCTGCTCCAGCTGTTGCATTCTTCCAATCTGGAGCCTATCGAGGTTGGCTTGGAAAATATAGGGAAATGCCTGTTTCAAATGGAACTCGAGGATATTATGAGGGATATTTTTATCACCATTCCTTACCTTTACCGATTCCTTCAAAAATAAATTTCAGGGAAGGAGATATATAAGTGAAAAAATTTAAGAACTTATTTATTTTAACAATGGTTATATGGGGATTAACCGCTTTTTCACAAAAAATACATGCCGATACAAATGATTTAAGTGCTGAGCAAGTAATGAGTACTATCAATAGCAGAGGTAGTAAAGTTATCTACCATACAAGACGATCGGCTACTTTAAGCGGTCTAACAAATACAATTATATATAATGATGGTATTTATTGTGGGCAATTATATTTACAAAGTTGGTCTTACGACAAAGATTTTGCTACAGGAAGATTCTGGTATGTAGGGATATACAGAGGGACGGTCAGATCGAATGGAGGATGTCCTATCGGTCGATTAAAGTTTTAATATGTGATAGGAGGATATAGACGGATGAAATAGCACTTTTTTAGTTCATCAAGAGTGTTTGAATACCTCTGCTTCGTGGGGAATTTTGGTATTTTCTATTATTGATAAGAAATATTGGGAGTCGTTACTCGATCAAGTAACGACTCCCAATATCGTAGATTCTTCATTTTAACTTAGATGTTGAGGCTGTTTATTGTTAGCTTGCTTTCATGCTGCTTTTATTTTTTCTAATTCACATCAAATCGATAGGATAAAGGCTTTTCTTTATTTTTATTCTTTCGGTAAAGCCAGTAATCTAAAACCGCAGCAATACAAATACAAATAGGAGCATCTTCATCATTTGAGATATCCAGTACATAGTAATCTCCTGAAAAAAGCGTAGCTTTATCCATCTTCATGATTTGTTGATTGAAATGGTGGATTTGATATTGATGATTATAGATATCACCTTGGACTGTCCAGTGAAGCCTACGAATATAATAAAAATCACCGGGCCAATTGAATATTTTCTGCATGGTTCCCACTTTTTCGAACTCCTTATACAGCTCAAAACGCGTACCGAATGTCAGGCTTATTTGCTTGATGTGGGCAACAAGATCGCCATTCATGGCATAAAGAGACAACGCATCGCCCTTTGTTCCCCAACGACCAACCATCAAAAACAGGGAATGCCCTTTTTCGTTTTTGACGATTGTCCGAGTCGCACGTCCAAGCTGTTTTTCCTGAATGAAAAATTCTGACATCTATATCCCTCTTTTCTAGATAAAACTATAAGTCTTCTGCAATCGCGCGCAATATGGCTTTTCCTACGCCAGATTCAAGGTTCGTGTCCGTTGTATATTTGGCATAATCTTTTACTTCGATTTCTGCATTTCCCATTGCAAAACTGACTCCAGCCACTTGCAGCATACTGACATCATTGAAATTATCACCAATCGTCATGACTTCTTCTAAAGAAATGCCACGCTCATGCGCGACGTGGGCAACGGCAATCCCTTTTTGAGCGTTTTTATGGTTCACTTCAATATTGTTTTGACCAGAAGAAGTGACAGCTAAATCACCTAAAAGAGAAATCTGCTTACCAACTGGTCCTAACACAGCAGGTCCTTCTGTATGAAAACAGATGATTTTCAAGACTTCCAGATTCTTTTCTTCCAAAATGGTACGAATACTGTCTACATATGTGATGTGCAACAACTCCAGCTTAGCTGAGGCCATGGCAATCGCCATTTTATACGTAAGGTGAGGTAAATGGGTAGCGACCATGGAAGCAAAGCTTTCGATCCGCTTCGCTTGATTTTCAGAATAAAGACCATCGTTGGTTGCTACTTCATAGTAAATACCGTTAGCGTCTAAAATATCCAAAACAGAGGTTGCTTGATTATTTGGGATGGATACGGTAAACAAGGAATTTCCTTCTTTATCAAATACTTGTGCCCCGTTCAAAGTGATCATCGCACAATCGATTCCTACTTCATCTAAAGCGGCGCGAGCTTCTTGGTAGTTTCGTCCAGTAGCGACCATGAACTCAACGCCGGCATCGTTTGCAAAACGTATCGCTTCGGCATTTTCAGGAGAAACACTCATATGGGCATCTAATAATGTGCCATCCATATCTGATGCAATTAATTTGATCATAATGATTATCGTTCCTTTCTGCTTCTTGTTCCTAGTTTACCATATTAATCAAGTGCTGAGGGGGAAGATTGTCCCTTGTGATTGAAGAAAATGTGAGTTATTCTTTTTATTAGGAGGTGGAGGTTTTGAAAGAAATCATTCATAACAGTTGGCAAGAAGTTTTGTCCTCAGAATTTTCAAAAGATTATTATCTGCATCTAAGAGAATTTTTAAAGAAAGAATATGCGACCCAAAAGATCCATCCAGATATGTATCATATCTATGAAGCGTTGGAATTGACTCCTTATGAAGAAGTCAAAGTAGTGATTTTAGGACAAGATCCTTATCATGGAGAAAACCAAGCTCATGGATTATCTTTTTCTGTGCAGCCCGGCGTGAAGATCCCGCCATCTTTAAGAAATATCTACAAGGAGCTTCATGATGATCTTGGTATCGTACCTGTTCAACATGGAAACCTAGTATCATGGGCTAAACAGGGAGTCCTCTTACTCAACACTGTTCTTACTGTTCGGGAAGGGCAAGCTTATTCACATCGCGGGAAAGGTTGGGAAAGATTAACAGACACGATCATTGAAAAATTAAATGAACGAGAAAAACCAATCGTGTTTATCTTGTGGGGAAAACCGGCGCAAGAAAAAATCAAAATGATCGATAAGAGCCGTCATATCATCATTACATCTCCACATCCGAGTCCGCTATCCGCAAGTCGTGGCTTTTTTGGTTCCAAACCCTTCTCGAAAACGAATGATGCACTCCTTGCGTTAGGAGAAGAACCGATTGATTGGCAACTGCCTGAAACAGTGTAATAAAACAGCGCTTTCCTGTTATAGCGCAGTTTGCCATATATGTGAAAAACTTCATTTTTCCGGCATTTTTGACTGATACAGATAAAATAAACTGTTCTTTTTTTATGGAATAGTGTATGATAATACATATAAAAACGTCTGGAGGTCATCTTGTGGAATTGTTTGATAGTTTAAGATTTAAGATTGTTCGCCGTGGGATCAAAATCGTTTTCCCGGAAGCTACTGATGCTCGAATTTTAGGTGCAGCTGCCCGGTTGAAAGCAGAAGAACTGGTGGAACCCATTTTAGTAGGAAACGAAGAAGAAATAAGAAATGCAGCACATGCCAGAGGAATCAAAACATCTAGCTTTACGATCATTAGTCCTGATACTTATGATAAGTGGGATGAAATGGTAGATGCATTTGTCGAACGTAGAAATGGAAAGGCATCCAAAGAACAAGCAGAAAAGATTTTAAAAGATGTGAATTACTTTGGTACGATGCTTACGTATATGGGTGTTGCAGACGGCATGGTCTCTGGAGCAATCCATTCGACGGGTGACACTGTTCGTCCAGCACTCCAAATCATCAAAACAAAACCTGGTGTCAGTCGGACAAGTGGTGCGATGATCATGGTACGTGGAAGAGACCAAGAAAAATACGTCTTTTCTGATTGTGCAATCAATGTGAATCCAACTGCACAAGAATTGGCAGAAATCGCTGTAGATTCTGCAAAAACAGCTGAACTGTTCGATATCGAACCAAAAGTGGCGATGATGAGCTTCTCGACAAAAGGTTCAGCGAAATCGCCAGAAGTAGACAAAGTAGTTGAAGCCACTAAAATCGCTAAAAAACTAGCACCACAATATTTGATCGACGGCGAATTGCAATTTGATGCTTCTTATGTTCCTTCAGTTGCACAACTGAAAGCGCCAGATTCAGAAGTAGCTGGTCAAGCAACAGTCTTTGTATTTCCAGAATTGCAATCAGGAAATATTGGCTATAAAATTGCTCAACGTTTTGGTAACTTTGAAGCAATCGGACCAATCTTGCAAGGTTTGAATAAACCGGTTTCTGATTTGTCTCGTGGGGCAAATGAAGAAGACGTATATAAATTATCGATTATCACAGCAGCACAAACATTGATTGATTAACAAATACACATGGACTAGTCCAAAAACGGCAGCTGCTGTTCTTGGCTAGTTCGTTTTTTTCTTTAAAAAAACTTCATTACGCGATATACTGGCAAAAAGAAAGAAGAGCGGGAGAAGATGAAAAATGATCGAACTATCAGGATTAACAATGACAGAACAATTTGCAGAGGCAATTGGTCATTCCGCCATGCCAGGTGATAATCTGATATTGACTGGTGATCTAGGTGCGGGTAAAACAACATTGACGAAAGGTATCGCCCAAGGACTGGGAATAACGCAAATGATCAAAAGTCCGACATACACGATTATTAGAGAATATAATCAAGGCAGGATTCCGTTGTATCACATGGATATTTATCGGGTAGCAGCTAGCGGAGCTGACTTAGGGTTAGATGAATATTTTGAAGGAGATGGGCTTTCCGTTGTCGAATGGGGAAACCTATTAGAAGAAGCACTGCCAGAAGATTATTTGGAACTGATTTTAGAAAAAAGTGATACAGATTTAGAAAAGCGTTATGTGAAATTAATCTCATATGGTGAACAAAGTGAAACATTCAAACAGCGAATCCTAGAAAAATGGGTTGAAAACCATGAGTGAAGAAATTGGAATCATCTTGCGGGAAGCAGTGCCAGATGATGCAAAAGATATTCTTTCGATGATGGAACAAGTCAATAGCGAGACAGAATTTTTAGCTTTAGATGAAGCTGAACTTCTTTTACCCCCAGAAACTTTATCAGAAGAGTTGAGTTATATGTACGAAAGCAACAATAATTTATTGCTGCTTGCTATCAATGAGGGGACGATTGTTGGAACAGCATCAGTCAAAGCAGACAGTCAATTTCGTTTATCTCACGTGGGAGAAGTCGGTATCAGTATCCTGCAGGAATATTGGGGAATGGGACTAGGTACTCTTATGCTAGAAGAAATCATCAATTGGGTGAAGGAAATGGGTGTACTTTTTCGATTGGAGCTGGATGTTCAAGTTCGTAATGAAAGAGCCGTACACCTTTACCAGAAAATGGGTTTCCAAATCGAAGCGGTCATGCTTAGAGGGGCAAGAACAGATTTAGGTGAATTTTTAGATGTATATAAAATGAGTTATTTGATTGAATAGAAAAAATAAGAAAAGAGTTAAGAAACTGTCATCCTTTTGGGAAGGCAGAAAAACGTATGAATGGACTGTGACAAAAGTCGTGACGCAGTCCATTTTTTGAATAAACGGTGTTCAATCAGCTGACCTTCGATATTCGCTCAACAAACGGCAAAATATGAGGAACTATTTTGCCGTTTGTTTCTCTAATAATCAGGTCAAAACGCTGATTTCACAACCTCTTTGTGCGTTTCATAAGTAAATGATTGCTTTACTTTATAGTCACGAGTTTTTTCAATGGATCTGTCCCGAATTTTTTTTCTTGATAAAGCAGGATTTCCGCACACGCACGACTATCTTCCAATGCATCATGATGATGATCTAATTGGATGTTCAAATTTTCGCACACAGTGTTCAATCGATGATTTGGAAATTCAGGAAACAAGCGACGACTGCTTTTCACTGTACATAAAGAAAGATAATTAGGCTGTTCGAGGTGGTAATAATCTAAACAACCTGCTAAGACCTTTGTATCAAAAGCAGCATTATGTGCAACGACTAAACGATTTTTTTGAAAATATGGTTGGATAGTTTGCCAGACTTCTGGAAATTTCGGCGCATTGCGTACGTCTTCTTGATGGATTCCGTGAATTTGGACGTTTCGCCAGAAAAAAGGAGTTTCAGGCTGTATCAATGTATAGAATTCATCGACGATTTGGCTGTTTTTTACCATGACTAACGCAAGAGAACAAGCGCTATAAGGCTGATGATTGGCAGTTTCAAAATCCATGGCAACAAAATTCATTTCTGTAAAACCTCCTTGGGAAATTACTGTAACATACTTTTGAAAAAAACAAATAGTTTTAACAAAAAACATAGGATTTTTTATGTAGTTTTTGTAGAGAAAAGCTATTTTTTGAACTCATTCCTTGCGACTCGGAGTTAGACGAGAGGATCATGACTTCTCGGTATCAGCTCACAAAACGGCAAAATATGAGGAACTATTTTGCCGTTTGTTTCTCTAATACACAGATCAGGACGCCGATTTCGCAACCTCTTGATAAACGGTGTTCTCCTGCCAACTCCTCAGTCACAAGTCACAATATCCAACAAACATGAGAAGCTGTTTTTTGAAATTGCTCCTTGTGCCTCAGAGTTAAACGGCAGGCTCACAACCTCTCAATAAATGGTGTTCAAAAGCCAGTTTCTCGGTATTAAGCCAAATTTATGCAAAAATGTGGAAAGCCATTTTCACAAAATTTTTCTTAATACTCGAAACTAAACAGCTTTTTCACAACCTCTTGGTAAACGGTGTTCAAAAGCTTGCATCTGCGGTAATAAGCCCAACCAAAAGAAAAATAGGAGGAGCTATTTTTGTTTGGCTGTTCTTATTACTTGATGCAGGACAGCTTTTTCACAACCTCTTTATTTCAAATCTAATTCTACTGGACAATGGTCACTGCCCATAATGTCCGTATGGATCTTTGCATCAGCCAGTCTTGGCGCTAAATCTTTGCTCGTCAAAAAGTAATCGATCCGCCAACCAGCATTGTTTTTTCTTGAATTGAATCGGTAATTCCACCAAGAGTAAACACCTTCTTGGGTTGGATAAAAATAACGAAATGTGTCGATAAACCCGTTATCCAACAGTCGAGAAAGAGCCGCTCTTTCTTCCGGAGTGAATCCAGCATTTTTTTGATTCGTTTTCCAGTTTTTCAAATCGATCGTTTGATGCGCGACGTTTAGATCCCCGCAAACGATGACTGGTTTTTGTTTCTTTAAATTTTCTAGATAATTATAAAAGGCTTCTTCCCATTCTAATCGGTAATCTAAACGTTTCAATTCACTTTGAGAATTTGGCGTATAACAAGTTACAAGAAAGAAATCGGAATATTCCAAAGTGATCAGACGGCCTTCTGTGTCGTGGATATCGATACCCATTCCGTAAGTGGCATTCAATGCAGGTTCTTTAGCAAAAATGGCTGTACCAGAATAGCCTTTTCGTTCCGCATAATTCCAATATTGATAATAACCAGGAAGATCTAAATCGATCTGTCCTGCTTGGAGCTTTGTTTCCTGCAAACAGAAAAAATCGGCGTCTAACTCATGAAAAACTTCTAAAAAATTTTTATTTGCGATGGCACGAAGCCCGTTGACGTTCCAAGAGATAAATTTCAATAAAAGCACACTCCTTCAAATTAAATTCCTTACCTTTGCGATACTATTGTACCTTATTTTAGTAAAAAATGGTGTAAGATGAAAGTAACTAAATGATCCAGGAGGAAAGTCGATGAAGATTGGTGTAATCGGTGTAGGGAATATTGCAGAAAAAGCATATTTACCAACCTATGCGAAAAAACAAGGAACAGTTGATTTTTATTTTGCAACACGAAATAAAGAAACAAAAGAAAGAATCCAAAAAGAATATGGGTTCCAACATCTATATGAAACGATCGATGAGCTTTTAGAAGAAAAAATCGAAGCATGCATGATTCACGCAGCAACAAAAGTACATTATGAGCTAGCAAAAAGATGTCTAGAAAATGGTATCCATGTTTATATTGACAAACCGTTGAGTGTCCATCTAAACGAAGTGCGTGAATTGCAAGAATTGGCTGATAAGAACCAAGTGATCTTGATGGTCGGTTTTAACCGACGCTTTGCTCCTATGGTAGAAGAATTGAAACGTATCCCAGAGAAGCGGCTGATCCAACTGCAAAAAAATCGAATAGCGGCAAAAGAGACGACAGAATTCGTCTTTTATGATTTATTTTTACATCTCATTGATACAGCGGTGTATTTATTGGATGAACCCATTTTGAGAACAAAATATCAGATAAGAGAAACAAAGGAATATTTGGAATATGCCATTTTACAATTAGAAACACAAAATCAAACGGCTCTATTAACGATGGATCTAGCAAGTGGTGCTAATACAGAAAAATATCAAGTAACAAGTAAGAATGGTACTTATGAAGTAAGCGACCTGACCCAGCTTGTCATTCAAGATGCTGATGGAAAAAAGGTGAAAGAATTTGGCGACTGGACGAACACGCTAGTCAAACGCGGGTTTGAGCCAATGGTAGAGGCCTTCTTATCTCAGATACGTTCAGGTAAACCGGAAGCAGAACTGCTTAAGCAGCAAGAAGTTGTAAGAAGTCATGAATTATGCGAGGAAGTGCTTAAAGAGCACTACCGTCATCAACTTTGAACAAGACTGGCAAGATTGTATTAAGCGTGATAGAATAATGGGGACGTTTGAGAAAAGAAAGGAAAATCCTCAGTGAATAAAGAAGAAATAGTTGAAAGCTTAGCCACGATCACTTTATTGTTTGATGAACCATTGATGAACTATACGTTTACGAAAACAGGCGGACCAGCTGATGTCCTTGCATTCCCGAAAAAGCAAGAAGAAGTAAAGCAAATCATCGATTATTGCCGAATCCATGATATACCTTGGATGGTACTAGGAAACGCAAGCAATCTGATCGTTCAAGATGGTGGGATCCGTGGTGTAGTCATCATGCTGACTGAAATGAAACAGATTCATGTCAAAGGAACGATGGTCATTGCGGAAGCAGGTGCCTCACTGATTGATACGACTTATGCAGCTTTGGCCGAATCATTGACTGGATTTGAATTTGCTTGCGGCATCCCGGGAAGTGTCGGTGGAGCGGTTTATATGAATGCAGGTGCGTATGGCGGAGAGATCAAAGATGTTTTTGCTGAAGTGGATCTTTTGCTTGAAGATGGAACATTGAAAACCTTGACAAAAGAAGAAATGGTATTTTCTTATCGTCACAGTAAAATCCAAGAGCTACGTGCTATCGTATTGGAAGCTCGATTCAGTTTGCAAATAGGGGATTATGAAGCAATCAAAGCACGAATGGATGAGTTGACAGAATTGCGTCAATCCAAACAGCCATTAGAATACCCTTCATGCGGCAGTGTCTTTAAGCGCCCAGTAGGACATTATACGGGTCAGCTGATCCAGCAAGCAGGATTGCAAGGTCTGAAATGGGGCGGTGCACAAATCTCTGAAAAACATGCAGGATTCATCGTCAATATCGATCATGCGACAGCGACAGATTATATTGAATTGATTGCGCACATCCAAGAAGTGATCAAAGAAAAATTTGATGTGTCTTTAGAAACAGAAGTGCGGATCATTGGAGAGAAACAAGCACTATCAGAAACAAGCAGAAGTTTAGCGAATTAATAAGTAATTGCACTTAAAATAAGTAAAAGAGCAGGACGGAGGACGCCCTGCTCTTTTTTGTGGTTGTTTACGCAAATGGTGCAAATCTTGTACATTTTAACACAATAAAACAAAAAATATAGAATATTTTCCCGTAAATTTTTCCATTTTTTGCAATATTCTCAAAAAAAAGATAAAAAATGTGAATAACTGATGAAAAAACAGGTGTAATCCATCATAAAATCAGTATAGGTGAAAAGATGAACTTTCATCTGCATATCAAGTGATTGGTATGAGGCATTTTTTTGAGGTGTAGGATATGAAGTTGGATTACCTTATCGAAGAGGAAGATAGAGAAAAACTGCTGTTAGCCAGATATTTAGAATTTGAGAAAAAGAATTACGTCGTGTTGTCTAAGTTATATGAAACATTAGGTTTATCTAAATTTAAAACAAGAAATTATATCATAGAATTAAATAAAGAATTTTCTGAATTCAAATCAAAGCCAGAGATCCAAATCTCAGAAGAAGGAGAGATTCATGTTGAACGGCTAAATTTGACGGATATCAAAAATTTAAGAAGAATCTACTTTCAACGATCAAAAATTGCTCGACTGTTAACGGAGATCGTGGATTCAAAAGTAACAATTGAAAAATTTGCAGAGAACCATTTTTTAAGCATATCAAGAGCTTATGTAAAAAGAAGAGAATTAGTCTCTTTTCTTGAACAGCATCAAATAAAGTTAAAGAAAAACATATTAGTTGGGGAAGAAATAAACATACGGAACGTATTATTTGGGGTATATTTTGGGGTCTTTAATGGTTTTTCTATGCCATTTAGAGAAAGCGTCATGAATGAAGCAAAAAGTATCGTGCAATATTTTGAATATCTGTTCAATTTAAAGTTGTCTGCCACAAAGCGAATCAAATTCAATTTGCTAA
This sequence comes from Enterococcus sp. 10F3_DIV0382, assembly GCF_002140245.1. Lineage (NCBI taxonomy): Bacteria > Bacillati > Bacillota > Bacilli > Lactobacillales > Enterococcaceae > Enterococcus > Enterococcus sp. 10F3_DIV0382. The sequence continues at coordinate 976,246 of NZ_NGMF01000001.1, forward strand.
CTACTGTTAGTTTGTTGAGGATTTATGGAAATCAACCAATAGGAAAACGTTTCTTTTCAGATGAATACTTTAAGAGCTCAGAAGGAATGAAGATTATTAAGGATTTATCGCATATTTCTTTTCTACATATCCCTAAAGAGCAGATTATTGATGAGATTTCTTATATCATGTTATTTTTGATTACGGAAGAAGAATTTGAATTAGATGGTGCGTTTGGACTTGCAGAAGCTCATTTCCATGATATCCATATGGTTAGTCAAAAAATGTCAGTGGAATTGATTGATCAATTACCATTTTCAACTGAAGTTTCTGAAGAAGAAAGACTCCATATACGAAAAGAACTTCGTATGGGGATGATGCATGTCAATCGGAAAAATTGGATATTCGACTTTGAGATGACTAGTTTTACGTCTAAAAAGCAGTTGCAGTTTTTCTTCGAAACGTATCCAATATTCAGTACAGCGATCCAAAATGTCATACAAGATAATAAACACTATTTCTTGGAAAAAGATGAACGTTTCATGATTCGCTTATTTTATGATTATCTTTTTTTATTGGTCGGTATTTGTCCAGTCTCTTATTTTGAATCACCAATCCATGTCTGTATTGATTTTTCTCAAGGATCTGCCTATACCGCTTATATTATTTCTCAAGTGAAGGAATTTAAAAATTACAATATTGTGATTGAAAGTCGAATCACTTCCCGTACGGATATTTATTTATCTGATTGTTTGCTTGAAAAATTCAACAAAGAGCAGATAATATGGAAAAATCCGCCGACTCCAGATGACTGGGAATATTTTGGGAATATCATTATCAGAGAAAAAAATAGACATTTAACTGAAAAAATCAGCTAATATTTATGGATGACAACTTTGTCTCACCTATTTATTAGCTGATTTATGTTTTTTTTCAAAGAAAAGATGACTAGATATCGAGAGATATTGCTTGACAAAATTAAAAAGTACATAAGTTATTATTACGATTTTCTTTAAATAATAAAAAATCAAGAAAAATACTGTCCCAATTGACCATCTTTTTTTGATTTTATCTATATAATAAAATCATCTTATGAAAATTACTACTTCATGCTGAGGCAAGAGTAGGGAGGACTAAGAATAAATGTGTTCAAAAAGACAACCTAAAAAACTAAATAAACACGCTTGCCGTTTAGACAAAGAACGATCGTGTTCTGAAAACCGCTACGTCAAATTTGTGATGCGTACGATGCTGATCAGCTTATCTGTAGGTGTCTATATGAATGTACCCGTTCAGGCAACGACACAAACCATCAAAATCGTACGTACATCTGTCTCTGAGACGACTGATTCTCCTATTACTATTACCCATACTTTCACTGATGTAAGTGGAACACAGCTACTTCCTTCTTTGAATTCCTATAATAAAGTCAGTTATCCTCCAACGATAAACCACTATTGGTTAATTCCTTACAAAACATTATGGACATCAGAAACTGGAAGTAGCGTGCCGCTTTCTGTCTTTTCCGGTATGACTGATCCAACAAAAGGTGATCAGCTAAAACAGATCATTGATAGTTTAAATCATGCTTTGACAGGTGTGAAGGACGGTGGAAGTGCACAAGTCTCTTATGTATATGGAAAAGATTATTCACAGTTCGAAGGGAAGGAAATCGACGTTCTGGCAGGGACAAAAATTTCGATATCGGATCTGGTAGAAAGCTTGAGGAATGCAGATGGAACACAAGGAGATATGTCCAAAGTAATTTCAAACAATGGGAATATCATAGACACGACAAATCCAGGAGTATCTACTATTGACTTGTCTTATTTTGATCCAATTGCTTTAAAAACAATGACTGCATCTGCTGTGATTCATGTTCATGCTGATCAAACAGCTATCAAAGGAAAAGATCTTCATCTAATAACAGGAGAGAATTACGACCCTAAAGCTCTTATCGAATATGTAACAAAAAGCGATGGAACTTCAGGGAATAAAGAAGAAATCAAAATGAGCGGGACAGTAGATTCTACCACACCGGGAGAATATCCCGTCGTATTAACTTATGCAGACCCTCTTACATCAAAAATAGTGGAAACAACAGCTGTCGTTTATGTAGAAGCACCTGCTGTTTCATCGACTGTCATCACTCATTTTATTGATCGTCAAACGAATAAAGAACTGCAAGCAGAAACACGCATAACTAGTGTAGAACTTATTCCAGATTTACAACTCCCTGCTGAATTTTCTGATCGAGTGCCGAATGTAGATTTGTCGACTTATGAACAAGACGGAAAAGTCACTTCTATTTCTGACTGGATGCAAGCAAACGGATTAGACAGAAACAGTAACTGGTCGGTGATTCTTGAAGCTATTCACTCAAAACTGATGAATAATAGGAAGCAATCAGGAGAGAAAATTACCTTCACTTATGTTTATGTACCGGATAATAGTTCATTAGAAGGTCATGTTGTTATTGCTCAGCCGAATGAAAAAATAAGTAAAGAAGAGTTGATCAAATCCGCAACAAACTCCTTAGGTAAACCCGTACCGTCAAATGATGTAGAGGTCACAATCAACGGAGAACCATTGGAGGATGGTTATTTGACCAAACAAACAGGCGATTTTACGATTATGTATAGTTATCATGATCCGTATTCACTCCAAGAACTCTGTGCTCAGTCGCTATTACATGTTTTACCATTAAATAAACAGATAAACCAAAAAGAACAAAAAAGACAAGAAGAAAGCTTGCCAGAAAAAAAACAACAAATGGCTCATGCAGTTTCTCCAACAGGGAAAGTAAAACAAATAAGAAGCCTAGAACCAGTAAGAATATCTATAAAAAGCTCAGAATCTAACAAAACGATAGGGCAAGAAGATCATTTGGTCCCACAAGTTTCTGAATCGGAAAATGAAATGTTAGAGTCTAAAATAGAACAACAACAATCAGAAAAAGAAATTGTTATTAAACAGTCGGAAGATCAAAATGAATCAGATGACCACAAGGAAACGAAGAAAAAACGCTTGTCAACTATTGATTCCACCAATGAGCATCTGCAGCCGCAAGTACCGCTTCCTAGTCCGGGAACACCCGCACCTGGTGGAGGCGTCCCTTCTTCTTCCGTTTTAGGAGATGTCATGCGAGGTATGGCAGGAACATGGGTATACGCTAATCGAAATGAATTTGACGCAGATGAATGGTTCTGATTCATCCCCCTATCTGCTATAGTCAAATAAGTAGCTGAGTTATCTGTTATTTGGCATAATGGATACGAGGAGGGATAGAAAAATGTTAGATAAAACGTTGCCTTACGCAGAAATCTGGATGACAAGACCATTTCAATTGCCTGTGCCAATGACGCCTTTAGCGGAAGGCTTTGAATTTCGAACCTATCAAAAAGGGGACGAATCTGCTTGGTCAGAGATTGAAACTTCCGTTGGGGAATTTCAAACGACAGGTGAAGCACTTGAGTATTTTCAAAAAAACTTTGCTCCTTATCCTGAAGAACTTGAAAGAAGGATGTTTTTTGTAGAGACAAAAAATGGAGAAAAAGTAGCAACCTGTACCGCTTGGCGAAAAAAATCAAGAGAGCGAATGTATCCGGTTTTTCATTGGTTGGCAGTTAAACCAGTTTACCAAGGAAAAGGGCTCGCAAAAGCATTGACTGCTAAAGTCTTACAAGAATTTCCTACCCTCCATACGGATGGACCAATCTATCTTCACACACAGACATGGAGCCATCAGGCGATTGCTCTTTATAAAAAAATGGGTTTTTCTTTTATTGCTGAAAATCTAGATGGCACACCTAATTCAGATTATGAAAAGGTTATGCAGGTTTTAAGTCAATTGGATAAATAAAAAAATGGTGAAATCAGCTCACAATATGAGAAGAAAAACGGAAAAGTAGTTCTTTCTATCTTACTGTTTTTGAATTCATCCTGTTGGCTAGCTAATGATACGCTATTTATTCGAAAAAGAAGAGGTCGTGACGAAAGTCTTGTCACTGCCTCTTCTCTTATTTTTTTAGAATTTTTATCGTTTGATTTTTTTGGGAATAAAATTCTTGATGAAAGTAAATTTTTGGTAATCATTTCGACTATACAAGTAACCAAATATACTGAAAACGACTGCTCCAATAAAATTAACAAATAAATCCTTCATAGTATCTATGATTCCTACATCTAAATAACCATTTTGGATGATTATTTTATCTGTTTTACCGTCTGCATTCTGACTTTCAATGACTGTCCGAGTGATATCAGGAACATGATAGACAGTGTTTCCGTCTTTGCTTAACTCCACACTATTGATTTGCTGGATGATCGTATCTTTTTGCATATCGAATTGTAGCAATTTATCTGCTGAAAATTCAACAAACTCCCACATAACACCAACTGTCATCGAAAAACAAAAGGAAACGACTGCTAATAACAGAGGAGTCAAGTTCATCGTTTTTGTATTTTTATTGAGCAAATAAACAAGTGAAAAACCGACACCCCCAGCTAAAAATCCGCTGAATGCATGTAGAAAAGTATCCCACATTGAAAAATAGCCATAAAAATCGCTTAATTCTCCTAAAACCGTTGAACTGAAAATAAAAGATAACAATATGATTTCTAACATATTTGGAATCTGTATCTTTAATATCTTTTCCAGAAAATAAGGAATTTCAAATAAAATCAGTGTCAATAATAAAAGCATCGTATTTCCCCAATGTTGGTTCCAAATCTGATCAACCAACATAATAACGACGATGATACGTAATAAAATATAGATTCCATTTGTGATTCTGCCAGCAGTTTTTGTACTGTTCGTAAAAAAGGTTTTCAAATGATTCATAAAATAACTCCTTCATGTATATCCTTAATTATACTAAGAAGCGCGTGTTTACCAAAACTATATGTCTTAAAGAAAAACAGAGTTGATATTGTGAAAAAAATCACTTAATATAGGCATAAGGAGAAAAGGGGGATAAACATGAAAAAATTAGTTGTTGGTTTATTAACGGCGGTTTCGCTTCTTGCCATGAGTGCATGTGGCGCAGATCAGAAAAATACAGCACAGACAAGTTCTAGTACGAAGGAATCTGCCGAAGTGTCATCAGGTGCTTCTAAACAAGCATATACCGATCCAAAAGAAATGAAAGAATCTTATGATATCGTAATCGTGGGAGCTGGCGGTGCAGGGATGGCAGCCGCTATCGAAGCAAAAGATGCTGGTTTGAACCCAGTGATTTTCGAAAAGATGCCTGTTGCCGGAGGAAATACGTCTAAATCATCAAGCGGAATGAACGCTTCTGAAACCAAATTCCAAAAAGAAGAGGGAATCGAAGACTCCAATGAGGCATTCTATGAAGAAACGCTAAAAGGTGGCGGAGGAACAAATGATAAAGAACTGCTTCGTTACTTTGTCAATCACTCTGCTGATGCAATCGATTGGTTGGATCAAAATGGGATCAAACTAGATAATTTAACGATCACTGGAGGGATGGGTGAGAAGAGGACGCATCGTCCGTCTGATGGCTCGGCTATCGGTGGATATTTAGTGGATGGATTATTGAACAGCGTCCATGAGCGAAAAATACCGATTTTTGTCAACACAGATGTGACAGATATTAAGAAAAATGGCGAAACAGTCAATGAAGTGACTGTACATGTCCAAGGAGAAGAACCAAAAAAAATCACCGGTAAAGCAATCGTCGTCACTACAGGCGGTTTTGGTGCTAGCAAAGAATTTATTGAAAGATATCGTCCTGATTTAGCTGATTATATTACGACAAATCAAGAAGGATCAACTGGAGATGGTATTACCATGATCGAAAAGTTAGGCGGACAAACCGTTGACATGGATAAAATACAAATTCATCCAACCGTGCAACAGGATGAGGGAATCTTGATCGGTGAAGTGGTTCGCGGAGAAGGAGCAATCTTGGTAAATCAAGAAGGCAAAAGATTTGTGAATGAAATGGATACAAGGGATAAAGTATCTGCAACCATCACAGCGTTGCCTGAAAAATCAGCGTATTTGATTTTTGATCAAGGCGTGCGTGATCGTGCCACTGCCATCGAATTTTATGACCAAAAAGGATATGTCACAACTGGAAAAACAATGGAAGAATTAGCAGAAAAAATTGATTTGCCAAAAGAAACATTAGCAAAAACAATTGATGGATGGAATGCGGATGTTGCCAAGAAAAAAGATGCTCAATTCAATCGTGCCACAGCCATGGAACATGATCTATCGTCTCCAAATTATTATGCAATCAAAATCGCGCCAGGGATTCATTATACGATGGGGGGTGTGAAAATCAATACGAATACCGAAGTATTGGATAAAGAAAATCAGCCGATCAGCGGGTTGTATGCTGCCGGAGAAGTCACAGGTGGATTACATGGAGACAATAGGATCGGTGGAAACTCAGTTGCAGAAATCATTATTTTTGGGCGACAAGCGGGCATACAAGCTGCTCGGTTTGCTTCGGAAAATGAATGAAATAGAACGTAAATAAAAAGAGGTTGTGAAATCGGTGTTTTGACCTGAGTATTAGGGAAACAAACGAAAAAATAGTTCCTCATATTTTGCCGTTTGTTGAGCGAATACCGAGGGTCAGCTGATTGAACACCGTTTGTTCGGAAAAAGAGCGTGAGACAAAAGTAAAGAACACTTTTGTCTCACGCTCTAAACACGTATAAACGGCGGAAGCAGGAGCAACTCCTTCGGAAATAAGCTGAAATTCACAAAAATTTGAAAAGCAATTTTCGAGAATTTTTTCTTATTTCTTGGAGTTAAACGCTTCTATTCCAGCCTCTTTTTTGATCAGCATGGTTTTATTCAGTTATCTTCAAAATGATTTTTCCGATGTTTTTGTTTGCTTCCATATATTCATGCGCTTGTTTGACTTCGCTGAATTGGAATGTACGGTCAATGATTGGCCGAATCTTGCCATTTTCTAGAAAAGGCCCCGCTTTTTCCATAAAAGTTTGTGCGAGCTCTGCTTTATACTGATCACTTCTAGGTGTCAATAATGTACCAAGAAGTTGGACACGTTTCCCAATCAATACACCAAGGTCTATCTCAGGCACAATGGTTCCGCCAAGCATACCAATCAAGACCCAGCGTCCATCAACGGCTATAGAAGCTAAATTCTTTTCCCAGTAAGAAGCGCCGATGAAATCCAAGATAACATCGACTCCTCGACCATCAGTGATTTTTCTTACCTCTTCTTGAAAATCTTGTTTTTTATAGTTGATCAATTCATCTGCACCAAGTTCTTTACAAAAGGCGAGCTTTTCTTCTGATCCTGCAGTAACGATGATTTTCGCGTGAGAAAGTTGTCTAGCTAATTGAATCGCTGCTGTTCCAACACCACTTGCTCCTGCGTGGATCAAAACAGTTTCGCCTTCTTGTAATTTTCCAAGCCAATAAAGTGTTTGATAAGCAGTCAGAAAAACTTCTGAGATTCCAGCAGCAGAAACATAATCTAACGTATCAGGGAGAAGGATTGCTCGATCGGCAGGCATCACAGCATATTCAGCATAACCACCTAGATTGACTAATCCGTACACTTTTGTTCCAGTAGTAAAAGTGGAGATATCACTTTTATTCTCAACTACCTCTCCAGCTACTTCGACACCCAAAATAGGGTAGGGAGGTTTTAAAGAGACTGATTCTCTTTTCATGATATCTGTTCGATTGACCGCTGCTGTATGGACTTTTATCAATAATTCGCCTTGTTTTGGTTCAGGAACAGGCACTTCTATTTGTTCTAATACATCTACAGAACCAGGATGCTTGATTGAAATGGCACGCATGGATCTATTCCTCCTTTGCCCATTCTTGGAATGCTGTATTCAACTCTTTGCTACCTTCAGAAAGTACTAGAGTCGTACGGGAAATATCCGTTTCTTCCACTAGAGCGGCAAGTACAGCAGCAACTGTAGAGCGAGTGATCGTTTTTGATGCCTTCTCATTAGGCTTAGTTAATTGAATGGAAGTAACTTCTTCATCGTTCGTCAATGTGACTGGTTGAAGAATGACAAAATCTAAGTTAGTTCGTTTCAGCCATTCATCTGCATAATGTTTAGTAATATAATAATCTGTCATGGACTCAGGCCATTTTGCTGGTTCATCCGCATAAACAGCACTGACCATCAGATAGCGAGAGACATGCGCATTTTCAGCTGCGATCACTGTTTTGATTGCGCCATCCAAGTCTACTTGCAGAAGATTCTTTCCTTGAGAACCGGCAGCAAAAATCAATACATCGATACCTTTGAATGCTTCAGCCATTTTTTCCACGGACCAAGTTAAATCAAAAGAGACATACGAAACATTCTCTTTTTTTACTAATGTCTGGGAAGCGACATCTCTTACCCCAGCAAAAATTTCGTGGGAGCTTGAAGCTAGATCTTTTATCAGGTGTCGGCCAATCTGTCCGTTTGCACCTACAACAAAAATTTTCATTTGGATCATCCTTTCGACGTCAAATCTTACTATTTAATAGTAACACCAAAAGAGAAAAAAATCAGACATCGGCTACGATAACTATCAGTGATGAAGAGAAGGGCGCTTGAAGTATCTTAGCAAGACATTGCATACTGCCGCAGTCGCAAGGCCAGCGACGATTCCTTCAGGTACGCCACTTGTAAAAATAACTGCAAGAATAGCTGAATAAACAGCATTTAAATTTGTCCCGATGACTTTGGCATAATCTTGCTGGAATAAAAAGTAGATCATATTCATCACTAAAATCGTATTGGTCAATGAGCCGGCAAGTCCTGCTAAGAATAAAGAGACGGTATCTGCTTTTTGTTTCATCAGTTTGCGCAGACCATTATAAACGAAATAAGGAACAACACCAATCAAGATCCGAGGGATAAACGCGATCAACAAGGCTTTCCAGCTTCCATGTTCAGTTCCGATGACTGGGATGAACGGAGAAAAGACAAAAGACAAAGGTGTTTGGATAACCGTACTTCGAATCATACTGATCAGTCCAAATGTACCGCCAAGAAAAGCACCTAGTCTTGGTCCTAAAACGATCGAAGCAATGATTACAGGTATATGCATGGTTGTTGCATTTATTGGGCCAATAGGAATAAACCCTAGAGGCGTAACAGCTAATAAAATCAAAATAGCTAAAAACATCGCAGTCAAAGTAAAGTTTTTTGTATTTTTCATAAGTACTCCTTTTCCACTAAACATTTCTTTCGTTAAGAGTCAGCATGACCTGTTCGATGATCGTCTGAATATCAGCTAAGGCACCTTTTCCAAAATCTCCGCAAGCTAAAAGAGATTCTTTTGGTTCGATTTCCTGATAGCCGACAGATCTCAATGTTTCCAGATTACGCTGAGTGATCGGGTTTTGATACATATTCGTGTTCATGGCAGGGGCAATCAGTTTTGGTGTTCCCGCCGGAAGCGCCATTGCGACTGTTGAAAGGAGATCGTCTGCAATGCCGTTTGCTAGCTTGCCGATAATGTTTGCCGTAGCAGGTGCGATGAGAAACAAGTCAGCTTGTTTGGCTAGTTCGATATGATTGATCACCTGTGGATTTGATTCTTGCATGACATCTGTATGGACTGCTCGCTTCGACAGAGATTGCAAGGTTAATGGCGTGATAAAATGTGTGCTGCCTTGAGACATAATCACATCTACTTGGACACCTGATTTGACAAATTGACTTGTAAGATCGGCACTTTTGTAAGCAGAAATACTTCCGGTAACGCCTAATAAGATCTTTTTCATTTTGATTCCTCCAATCTAATTTTTTCAGTAATCAATGCAGCAATCTCTGATTTACTTTGTGCTTCTTCCACTGTCCCATCTTTAGATAAGAGATAACCGTGGTGTGTCTCGCCATGGATTTCTGTCAAATCATTCGCGAAAATAAAATCAGTTTTGTTATTTATCAGACTGTTTTTGGCGACTGTAAGAAGAGATTCCTTTGGTACGTCTACTAATAGTTTAAAACCAATGATTTTCGCTTTCGGCTGCCATTCACGCAGATAAGAAATGATTTTTGGCGTTTTCTTCAAAACGAGCACAAGATGCTCGGTGTCAGAAGAGATCTTTGAAGCAGAGTTCTTTATTTGTTCATTTTCTGCAAACCAATTGGCCAGTTCTTCTTGTGTTGAAGAAGCGGGTAGTTTTTTTGCCAACTGTTCTTCTGAAAAACTAAAAGCAGGAGTAAAATCACTGACTGCCATACTGTGGATAATTGCATCATAGTGTTCTTTTTTTGTGAGTGCTTCTAATTGTAAAAACAAGTCTTGGGCAGACTCAATCGTATAGATCGTTATATTGGAACGTCTTTCCGGTTTCAGTGCTTGTCTCGTAGTCACGTAATCGACTGTGGTATCTGGGTTGGCAGCTAAGTGATCAGCTAAAGCTTGTCCTAATCGTCCTGTCGAATGATTCGTAATAGCGCGTACCTGATCGATTTTTTCAGTTGTCCCTCCAGCTGTGATCAGAACCTTCATTTTTGGTCACCTACATTTACCAGTGTTCTTCCTTGATGTGTCCCAGCAAGTAGTTTAGTTGCTGTTTCAGGCAAATGCTCCAGAGTTACTTCTTGGGCGACTAGATCATCTGCTATCTGCAAATCTGCCATCTGTTGCCATAAAGAAGGACGTTGTTCAATAGGTACATTGACAGAATCGATCCCAATCAATTGGATGTTTCGCAGAATAAAAGGCAAAACGGTCGTGTTTAGTTTGATTCCCCCTGCATTACCACATAAAGCTGCTACACCGTTATAAGAGATCAATGGAAGAAGACTACTTAGTTGCTCACCGCCTACTGTGTCGATGACAGCATCGATTTGCTGTTTTCCTAAAGCTTTTGTTGTTTCTGGCAGAAATTCATCAGGACGTACGACTTGAGTAGCACCTAAACTTTTTAGCCATGTGACAGACTCTTCTTTTCTGGAAAAAGCGATGATTGACTGGAATCCGAGTTTATGTAACAGGGCGACAGCTACACTGCCTACACCGCCAGAAGCACCAGTAATGACAACTTTTTTATTGGAGGTTATGCCTTGACGGATTAAAGCGTTCACACACAACATAGCAGTAAAACCTGCTGTACCAAAAATCATCGCTTGACGCAGTGTCATATTTTTCGGTAGAGGGACTAACCAGTCTCCTGGTACTTTTTGGTATTGGCTGTAACCGCCTGGATAGGTGACACCAAGCCCAAAACCAGTAGCAAGTACAAGATCTCCTTCTGAAAAACGTGTATCTTTACTTTGGACGACAGTTCCGGATAAATCAATCCCTGGAGTCATTGGATATGTTCGTATCACCTGACCAGACTCGCTCATTGCCAATGCATCTTTATAATTGACATCAGAATAGGCAATTTTTACCAAGACTTCATTTTCAGCCAATTCAGTAAATGGCAGATCACTGACTGCTGTATGGAAAACAGGTTCATTTATTACCTGAAAAGATCGAAAAGCGTTCATTCGTGAGACACTCCTTTTAAAAATTTTCTTTTATCATACCACAAAGCCTACTTTTTTATTCTGGTTCTTCCTTAAATTTAGACAAAAATTAGGTGAAAGAGGCAGAAAAAAGAAAGAATCGAATAAGTAGAAATGATTCGAAAAGATAAAGAAATATTCAGCAAAAAAAATGTTAAAAAGGGTTGCCTTTTGCAATAAAATTCGTATACTAATACGAGTGGTAGTAAACCAGAAGTTTACTATTAGAAAACTTCATACGGAGGAAATTATGGAAATTGGTGAGAAGTTAAGAAATTTGCGCATCCAAAAGAATTTGACACAAGAAGAACTAGGCGAACGCACAGATTTGTCAAAAGGGTATATTTCCCAGTTGGAACGAGATTTAAGTTCACCATCAATGGAAACATTCTTTTCTATTCTTGAAGTCTTAGGTGTCACTCCAGAAGAATTTTTTCATCAAGAAGCAGCGAATCTGCAAGTGGTTTATTCAAAAGAAGATCATACGGTTTATTTCGATGAAGAAAACGGGTATGAATTGGAATGGCTGGTGGCTGATTCGAATGAAAAAGAAATGGAGCCTGTTTTACTAACTTTTGAAGGTGCAGGAGAATATAAGACGTTTGAACCTTCATTATCTGAAACGTTTATTTTTGTATTAGAAGGGGAATTAGAGTTAAGCTTAGGAGAGACGATCTATGTGGCAAAAGCAGGACAGTCGATCTATTATCAAGCGACAAAACAACATCAATTAAGGAATCATCTCAAAAAACGAACAAAAGTATTGATTGTCGCGACACAATCATATTTGTAATATAGGGGGTAAAAACGTGGGGAAACCAATCATTTCATTTGATCAAGTAGTGAAACGTTATGATGATGAAACAGTATTAAAAAAAGTAAGTTTTGAGATCGAACAAGGAAAATTTTATACACTGCTTGGTCCTTCCGGCTGTGGTAAAACAACGATTCTACGTATTATAGCTGGATTCACTGAAGCTACAGAAGGGGACATCTATTTTGAAGGGAAACGGTTGAATGATTTGCCAGCTAATAAGCGACAAGTAAATACCGTCTTCCAAGATTATGCACTTTTTCCTCATATGAATGTTTTTGATAACGTTGCTTTTGGATTGAAGATCAAAAAAATGTCCAAATCTGATATCGAAAAGAAGGTAAAAGATGCATTGCGTATGGTCCAGCTTCCTGGATATGAGAAACGGGAGATCAGTGAAATGTCTGGTGGTCAAAGACAGCGTGTAGCGATTGCACGAGCAATCGTGAACGAACCTAAAGTATTGTTACTAGATGAACCGTTATCGGCGCTTGATTTGAAACTACGTACAGATATGCAGTATGAACTGCGGGATCTGCAACAACGATTAGGGATCACGTTTATTTTTGTGACTCATGATCAAGAAGAAGCGTTGGCGATGAGTGATGAGATTTTTGTCATGAATAAAGGGAAAATCGTCCAAAGTGGTACGCCTGTAGATATTTATGATGAGCCAATCAATCATTTCGTTGCTGATTTTGTTGGGGAAAGCAATATCGTGGACGGTGTGATGATCGAAGATAATCTAGTTGAGTTTGTTGGTAAGCAATTTGAATGTGTCGATGGCGGGATGCGCCCGAATGAGCCAGTTGAAGTTGTTTTACGCCCAGAGGATTTGACGATCACGACACCAGATAAAGGAAAGCTAGTCGTAACGGTCGATACTCAGCTGTTTCGTGGTGTCCATTATGAAATCATCTGTTATGATGAACAGCAAAATGAATGGATGGTCCATTCGACGAAAAAAGCTAAAGAAGGAAGCAAAGTAGGATTGGCCTTTGAGCCAGAAGATATCCATGTCATGCGTTTCAACGAGTCTGAAGAAGAATTCGATGCACGTCTTGACAGTTACGAAGAATAGGGGGGACATGAATGAAAACAATGCGCAGAATCTATTCCGTCCCTTATATTTTGTGGCTCGGTTTATTCGTGATCGCGCCTGTATTAATGATCATTTATCAATCTTTTTTTGATATGAATGGGCAATTCACGCTGAATAACTATCTATCTTATTTTACGTCGGGGACATCGCTTTCTATGACGATCAATTCTGTATGGTATGCATTTTTGATTACGTTTTTTACACTGATCATCAGTTACCCGACTGCTTATTTTTTAACAAAACTGAAGCACAAGCAATTATGGCTGATGTTGATTATTTTGCCTACATGGGTGAATCTGCTGCTTAAAGCTTACGCATTTATTGGAATTTTCAGTGTTCACGGCAGCGTGAATCATTTCTTTGATTTTATCGGGATCGGACCGAAACAGATATTGTTCACAGACTTCAGTTTCTTGTTCGTCGCAACGTATATCGAGATTCCATTTATGATTATGCCGATTTTCAATGCATTGGAAGAGATGAATCCTTCTTTGATCAGTGCCAGCAGAGATTTAGGAGCGAATAGCTTTGAGACCTTCCGACGAGTGATTTTTCCATTATCATTAAATGGTGTGAAAAGCGGCGTCCAAGCAGTCTTTATTCCTTCTCTTTCTTTATTCATGCTCACTCGTCTGATTGGTGGAAACCGAGTGATCACTTTAGGAACAGCTATCGAACAGCATTTCTTGGTTACGCAAAACTGGGGGATGGGTTCTACGATCGGTGTGATTTTAATCATTGCTATGTTTATCGTGATGCTCCTGACAGGCGAGAAGAAAAAAGGAGGTCGCTCATAAATGAAAAAATTTAAATGGTCGTATCTTTATTTAGGGATCGTCTTTTTATTCTTATATGCACCGATCTTCTATCTGATTTTTTATTCCTTCAATGAAGGAGGAACGATGAACAGCTTTACAGGGTTCACTTGGGAAAATTATGAAGCTGTTTTTGAAGATACTCGTTTGATCATTATCGTATTGAATACGTTCATGTTGGCTTTCTTATCTGCATTGATCGCCACGATCATCGGGACATTTGGGGCTATGGGGATCTATTACACGAAGAAACGACGTGCACGGACAGCGTTGTTGAGCATGAATAACATCTTATTAGTCTCTCCTGATGTTATTATCGGTGCTAGTTTCTTGATTTTCTTTACACTACTAGGGTTCGGATTAGGTTTTCAGAGTGTATTGCTTTCCCATATTGCTTTCAGCATTCCAATCGTCGTCTTGATGGTCTTGCCAAAATTGCAAGAAATGAACGATTCAATGGTTGATGCGGCTAGAGATCTTGGTGCGAATAATTTGCAAGTAGTCAAAAATATCATTTTGCCTTATCTTTCTCCAGGGATCATAGCTGGGTATTTTATGGCATTTACCTATTCTCTTGATGATTTTGCGGTTACGTTTTTCGTCACAGGAAATGGCTTTACAACGCTCTCAGTAGAGATTTATTCTCGTGCAAGACAAGGAATCAGTTTAGAAATCAATGCGCTAAGTGCATTAGTTTTCTTGTTCTCCATGATATTGGTCATTGGTTACTACTTCATTAGTAAAGAAAACCGTCCAAAACGGTTGAAGAAAAACAGAAGAGTACGCGAGGGGGTGGCACGGCTACGATGAAAAAATTACAATCTCTGTTTTTAGGTATTCTCATCATTATTGCGGTGCTGCTGCTTGGTGTACGTCAACTTGAAAAAACAAGTGGCATGAGTGGAGCGAAGGTACTGACGATCTATAACTGGGGGGATTATATCGATCCTAGTTTGGTCACGAAATTTGAAAAAGAATATGGGTACAAAGTAAATTATGAAACATTTGATTCTAATGAAGCGATGTTCACAAAGATCCAACAAGGTGGAACAAACTATGATATCGCTATTCCTAGTGAGTATATGATCCAAAAAATGATCAAAGAAAAACTAGTGCTACCCTTAGATCATTCAAAGATCAAAGGATTAAATAATATCGATCCACGATTTTTAAATTTGGATTTTGATCCAGCTAATCAGTATTCGATTCCATATTTTTGGGGAACTTTAGGGATCGTTTATAATGATAAATTCTTTGATGCAGATCAAATCCAGCATTGGGATGATTTGTGGAAGCCGGAATTGAAAGACAGTTTGATGCTGATTGATGGTGCACGAGAGGTTATGGGGCTTTCTTTGAATAGTTTAGGCTATTCTTTGAATAGTAAGAACATGGCACAGCTGACAGAAGCAGCAAATAAATTGAATCATCTAACACCAAATGTCAAAGCAATCGTGGCTGACGAGATCAAAATGTATATGATCAATGAAGAAGCTTCCGTGGCAGTAACATTTTCTGGCGAAGCTGCCGATATGATGTGGGAAAATGAACATTTACATTACGTGATCCCACCAGAAGGGTCCAATCTTTGGTTTGATAATATCGTTATGCCAAAAACCGTGAAGAATGAAGAAGGTGCCTATGACTTCATCAACTTTATGCTAGAACCGGAAAACGCGGCACAAAATGCAGAGTATATTGGTTATTCTACACCAAATGAAAAAGCAAAAGCGTTATTGCCAAAAAACATTTCGTCGGACGAACAATTTTATCCATCTGATGACACGATCTCTCATCTTGAAGTCTACGAAGATCTAGGATCGAAATACCTAGGCATCTATAATGATCTATTCTTAGAATTCAAGATGTATCGGAAATGATGACAAAACTCAGTAAGAATGGGGATTTATCAACCTTCTAAATAGAGAAAAAGCGACCTTTTTCTATTTGAGTTTTCCAATTTTCTACCAAAAGCGGCTGAAAATTCCATAAGGTAGGGGATAATTTGATATATAGAAAGAACAATAAACAAAGTTGGTTTGATTTTTTCTGAAAATATTGTAGCAAACGTCGTCACAGTTTTTCATGTATCAGTTGGTAGGAATATGAAGACAGAAATAAAGAGAAAATAAAAAGTACTAAAGCTTCTAAATTTTTAGCTTTAGTACTTTTTAGTATCCAATTTCTCAGTTTAACTCAGAAAAAGTGAGTCCTGTAACTGATAGCTCAGTGTAATTTATTGCCTTTCAACTCCTTATTTTTGTTTATTTTGACGGAATCTATTACTACTTGGTCATTAAATATCTTCTTTTTATTCATTATTGTTGTTTCACCGTTTTTCTACATACATAATAAAGATCATAATTGTTTAAATTC
>NZ_NGMF01000001.1:992921-994749 GCF_002140245.1 Enterococcus sp. 10F3_DIV0382
GTCATTAAGAATAGCAGGAATTTTCTTATTACAATCAATATTTATCACTTTATTAATGAATTTGTCTTATAATATTTTATTTTTTTTAGGAATACGCATGAAAATTCCCTTTGCTAAAAGTGTTTCTTTATTGGTGCAAACGATTATTATATTGAGAATTGTTGTTACTTTGCTTGAAAATATTCAAAATATCTTACTAAATTACGAAACATTTTCTTATAATATCTTATTCTGGAACTTGGGATTTTTAGGCCATATTATTTTAGAGAATACCTTTTCTGTTAATCTTTTACTTCTTGTTTTAGTAGAATTAGTAATATTTATTGCTTGTATCCATAGTTTTGCTTTGCTTTCTTCCATTCAAGATAAAAATGAATATCAAGATGTGTATAAGAGACAGGAACTATTTCAATGGTTTCAAGAAGAATTTCCTGATGTGCCAAAAGAAAATTTAAAAAAAGACCTAGTAGTTTTTCTACAAGCCTTAAATAATAGGGGGATTATCAATTATACACTTCCTAAAAGAACCTCTATTAAAGAAAAAATCTCTTGTAGTATTAAAAAAATTCAAAAAAATTTGCGAACCAGTCATAGTATTTACAATGAAAAAACGTTAAAAATTTTCTTGGAAGTGTGCTTTCATGTTTTAAAAGAGAATTTCCCAATAATTACTTTCGTATGTGGAGTAAATTTATTATGTTTACTTTTTCTGTTCTTATCTTTTCAAGAAATTCGTTTAGAGTTTTTATGGATTCTATTCCCAGCTTTTTCCTATCTCGTTTTGCTAATGAGCATCATACTTCATGAAACCACTCATTTGATTTTATATAGGAAGATCACTCATCATAATCACGGGTATTTATCAATAAAAACTTTATCTATGTCAATTGTTAGAGAAAAAGTATTAGATAGAAAATCTAATATCCTCATTACGTTTTCAGGAGCGATTTTTGTTTTCTTTTTAGGTGTTCTACTCTATTTCTTATCAGATAATTTGTGGATAAGAATACCTGCTTTTATTTTTATGTTTCACATTATCAATTTATTGCCCTTCTTTGGTGACGGACATACGATTATTACAGAACTACTAAATTCTAATGATTAGTAGTTTTGAAATGATAAAAAAATTAAAGGAGATTCTATTATGGATTATTCAGCACCAACTATTACAAGTCAAAATATTTATTTGGCAGAAGATCAAGTTGTTTGGTATACCGTTGCAATTGCTATTCTTCTATTACTTGCTGTTACAATTGTTGCGGCTTGTGTTTTGTATTGCTTGACTAAAGGGAAGAGTTTCACTGGTTCTTGGAGTTATGTAAACGGAAGTGGGTCTGTAAGACTGGGCTGTAAGTAGCAATTACTGTCTACGATCATTTATTTAGCCCATGTGAAAGTATGCAATTTGTTAGAAGCTATCCATATCTTTATTTAATCGGATAGCTTTTCTTTTGTTTAATCAATTCTATTGGATGTAGAGGATAAAATATGTTAGCTATTAATGATTTAAATAAAATATACAAAAACTCTGAAAATGGAGTAAAAGAAATTTCTTTTCAAATTTCAAAAGGAGAAATTCTTTGTTTGGCAGGACCGAATGGTTCAGGAAAAACAACTTTACTAAATTCTATTCTCGGAATAATAAAGAAAGACAAAGGAAGTATTTCTTTATTTGGACAAAATGTTGATAATGATGCTATAAAAAATAGATTTGCCTATATTTCTGATGAAATTATCTTAATCGAGGAATTGACAGGTTTTGAGTACCTTGCATTTATAAAAAGTATGTATAAGGGAATCAATAAGAACCAGATTATTACATTATTAA
>NZ_NGMF01000001.1:995232-996064 GCF_002140245.1 Enterococcus sp. 10F3_DIV0382
GTCTTATTCTTAAAGATATGAAATTATTGTTACGCTCTGAAAATACAATTCTTTTAATTCTTCTACTATTAGGATTAAATATCTTTACACTGCTGAGTCATCTTCCAATATTAGATATTCTTATTAAGATAGATGCTGGCTTGTTAGGTACACTTGGCTTTCTAAGTTATGGCGTTGATGAAAAGATGTTAAGTTTTTATAGAATTTTAGGAATTAAGAGAAGTCAATATTTTTTAGGGAAGTTCATCAGCACATTTGTTGTTACCTCTTTCTTCTTTTTATTAATGCTTCTTTTTAAAGTTCCAAGTTTAAGAGAATGCCTTTTTGGTTTAGGAATTTTAGCAACTTCTACTCTTAGTTCTATTATTTTGGGTGTTTTCTTTCCATACAGTAAAGAAAATCCATTATCGCAAACTAGCCTTATATTGGTTTGTGTACTAGGCTTATTTCCGATTACTTATTTAATTAACCTTTTTAATAGTTATTCTAGTATTATCCAAATCACATTAGTAACAATTTTTATTGTTACTGGTTTTATCATAACAAATCACGTATTTAATACTAAATGGGAGAAAGAACGACTATGAAAAAAATAATTCTTGACATCTTTAAATATAGTGGCGTTTCATTTTTTGCAACATTTTCATTTCTAGTTGCGTTGATAATTCCTAATGGAGTAAATAGTTTTTTAAACGGAACAACTTTTCAGGCACCATTGAACCTGTTAACTATATCAGGAATTGCAAATGGTTCTGAAAATTCATTAGAAATACATTTTACACGAATCTTTTTTTGGCAAATATTACTTTTATATACTTGTTTGACATTTATG
>NZ_NGMF01000001.1:996187-1016411 GCF_002140245.1 Enterococcus sp. 10F3_DIV0382
ATATTATATAAACCAAAATTAATTTCTTATTTGGAAAAGGAAAAACTAGAAATTAATTACCTAGATACTACTGGAAATAAAACCGATGTTGATAATTTCAGAAAATATTATAATAAATTAGGTGTCGAAAGTATTCCTGCTGTAATTTTTATAAAAAATGGTAAAGTAGAACGCATCTTATATGGGGATAAGGAAGCTGAAAATATAGAACGTACTATAAAACTTTTTAAAACCTCATAAGACGGAAATAATGAAGAAATCAGCAAATTTGCATAACTATAATAAAAAGGACTTAGTTTTGATGGGAATTTTTCCAAAATTAAGTCCTTTTTATGTAGTTAAAACGGATATAATTATTTTAAGGAAGTAATCTAAAGATAACAAATTAGTTTTTGTTTGTTCTTATCCCCTATTGACTTTTCTTTCAAACATGCTATTCTAATTTTATTCTAATAGTATCCGATGAGAAGGAAAGTAGACAGGAAATGGTTCAAGAGAGGCTTTGGTTGGTGTAAAAAGCTAGAAGTTGACTGTCGAAAATGGCCTTAGAGGATTTTTTGTCGAAAGGTAGGCAAAAACGAACAGTCTTTCGTTACCAAGACCACTGATTTTATTGTCAGGCTGAGAGAAAGAATGTTTTTTCTGAAAAAAGGTGGTACCACGAGTATAATCGTCCTTTTACTAGTATTTGCTAGTAAAAGGATTTTTTTTTTACAAAAAAACAAAGAAAAGAGTGAGTGAAATGAGCAAAAACAAACCATTTACAGTAGATCATGTCGGAAGTTTCTTACGTCCGCAATCAATCAAAAAAGCAAGAAAAAAAGTTCAAGAAGGCTTACTTTCAAAAGAAGAACTTCGTACAATCGAAGATCAGGAGATAAAGAGATTAGTAGAAGATCAAAAAGCAGTGGGCATCAAAGGAATTACGGATGGCGAATTTCGGCGCGGATTTTGGCATCTAGATTTTTTAGAAGAACTAAATGGTATCGAAGGCTATGTTCCAGAAACTGGATATAATCAAACATTCCACGGGA
Source organism: Enterococcus sp. 10F3_DIV0382 (assembly GCF_002140245.1). Classification (NCBI taxonomy): domain Bacteria; kingdom Bacillati; phylum Bacillota; class Bacilli; order Lactobacillales; family Enterococcaceae; genus Enterococcus; species Enterococcus sp. 10F3_DIV0382. Next base: position 997,222 of record NZ_NGMF01000001.1, read on the forward strand.
AAGCAGCTCCAGCTTATAATATTCGAGTAGTAGATAAATTATCTTTCAATCCAAACCACCCATTTTTAAAAGATTTTGCTTTTCTGAAAGAAGTAGTGGAAACAGATGATACTTTTGTTGCAAAAGCAACGATCCCTAGTCCCACCATGATTTTACGACAAGAGATTCTATCTAACGATGGTTCTTCAAAAATCAATGAGATCTATCCTGATCTATCTGATTTTTATGAGGACTTGTCATCTACTTACAAAGCAGCGATTCATGCTTTTTATGAAAAAGGTTGCCGTTACCTGCAATTCGATGATACAAATTGGGCGTTTCTAGCTGATCAAACTAAAAGAGAAACACTTCTTCAAAAAGGAATTGATCCGAAAGAAATGGCTCATATTTGTACAGAGATTATCAATAACGCACTGGAAGACAAACCAGAAGATTTGACGATCACGACACATATCTGCCGCGGGAATCACGCTTCTTCGTGGCTGTTCTCCGGTGGATATGAACCCATTGCAGAAGAGTTATTTTCAACGAATTATGATGGTTTCTTTTTGGAATACGATTCTGACCGAGCAGGTGATTTTACCCCTTTAAGACATTGGAATAATAAAGAAAGTAAAGTCGTTTTAGGATTAGTCACTTCTAAGTTTCCAGATTTGGAAGATACGGAGAAGATAAAAGAACGAATAAAAGAAGCACAACAATTTGTACCGTTGGAAAATCTAAGTATCAGTCCTCAATGTGGGTTTGCTTCAACAGAAGAAGGAAACCATTTAACAGAAGAAGAACAATGGAAGAAAATCCAATTATTGCAGCAAGTCGCAAAAGAAGTTTGGCTATAAAAAATGTAGTGTTCCAAAAAGCTAGATTTTTATGAAGTGGAGAAATCCACTTTTTTTATTTCCTGATCTTACATGTATGACCAATCGAATCCGATAAATCCTTCACTATATCTTTCATTTTCTATAAACCAAAAGAAAAAAAATGACCTTTCCCTCTTTTCAATAAAATGATATGGTAATCGACAAAAGAAAGGGAGAAGACTGTATGAATAGATATGAAATATTATCGAGATTTTTCAAAAAAAATAAGCGATATGATTTTGTGAGTCAAAGTAACGAAAGCCAACAGAAGCCAAATGCTCATTTTCAAGCAGTGGGATTTGATGTGAATATGGATCTGTTAAAAAAATTAGAACCTTACAGGAAATACTACGCGAAAGAAACTAGTCAGTCTAATTCGATAGAAGAATCATATAATCGGTTAGGCGCTGTAGTAGAATCAGCACAAGTGACCTTGATGCCCTATTCTATCGATACTGTACCAGACGAATGTGTGGGGAATTTTAGAGAGGAGATGGTTAAGAAACTGAAAAATAAATTATATTTATCTGATTATCTTCATTATTGGTTGAATATAGAATCAGAAAAATTAAATTTCTTAAAAGTATCAAATACTAGTGGACCATTCGTTGAAGAATTAGAAAGAAAAGTCCAAATACGCTATAATCTTTTGATCAGTTGCCTTGATGGAAATCTCCCAAATAGAAAATTGAATGACGAAGTTATAGAAGAAATGATCAGTCGAATAGCCCCTCGTCATTATAAAATCAACGAGATGGTGGAAAAATATTATAAATATAGAAAAGCGGTTCTCAGCACACCAGTTCCTAGTATCACGGAACGTAAACCAATCGATTTAGCGAGATTAGAGGAATTAAAACAAACTTTATCAGATAAGAGAAAAACAGAAGAAAAATCCAAAAAGAGTGTTTTATTAGTTCCTAGTGCTGAGAAACTAAGATGATGCCTGATAATTTTATGAAAAGAAACGCCTAAAATAACCAAACTGTGGAATATTTAAACTTTCTTAAACTATAACCTAATAAATGTGAAGAAATAATGCACAATTTCTTCACATTTATCTTCTATTCTATATACATACCAACCAACAACCCTATATACTTTTTCATTTTTACTCCTCAAGTAAAAATAACTCCTAGACCGCGGCCACTCACCGCGGTCGTTTTTTTTATTCTTCAATCAAAATCGCTTTGATACCCAAACCTGACAAGATTCGTGCAGAAGTATAAGTATTCAATCCTCTTCTAAAAGTAATGTAAACTTTTTTATCTTTTGGGATTTCATTGATTCGATCTCGTAACTCATTCATTGGAATATTTTTTGTTGCCGAGATACTGCCAGAAGGTACTTTATTAGGTTCACGTATATCTAAAAAGAACGCTTCTTTCAAATCGTTTTCGGGTATATCACTTGCTTTGATCGTTTCTACGATATTTGTCATTTGATTGATTGCGACATAACCAGCTATATTCAGCGGGTCACGGGTAGTAGAATACGGTGGAGAGTAAGGCAACTCAAGATCGGGTAAATCAAAGACTGTCAAGTTTCCGGTGATCGCTACAGAAAGTTCTCCCATCCGTTTGTCGACTCCCTTTTCTCCAAATGCTTGTCCACCTAAAATCCGACCGCTATCTGCATCAAAAATCAGCTTTAGATTTAATCTTGTAGCTTCTGGATAGAAATAGGCATGGTCAAAAGGAGTGATAAAAACAGTTTTATAATTTGTTATGCCTGATGCTTTTAATGCATGTTCTGTCATTCCCGCATAACTTGCTGTATGATCAAAGATTTTTGCGACACCCGCACCAATATATCCGCGATAGCGCATAGGCGTACCATTTAAAATATCTGCCAGCATGTGTCCTTGCCGATTGGCCGCACTGGAAAGCATACTTTGGATCGGCTGCCCAGTCACTACACTAGTCGTTTCGATAATATCGCCAATCGCATAGATGTCCGGTAGATTGGTTTGTAACTGGTCATCAACAATGATCTGGCCTGTATCTGATAATTGTATGCCGGCTGCTTTCACCACTTCATTATTCGGAGAAACACCAACAGCAAAGATTAGCATATCAGCAGAAAGGACGGAGCCATTTGATAATACTATTTCTCGACCTTTATCACGGATCTCAGTAACTCTTGTTTCTAAATGAACGGCTAATCCTTCTTTCAGCAATTTGTCATAAACTAAAACAGCAATTTCTGGATCATAAGGGAAAGCGACTTGTGGCAATTGATCGATTAAAGTCACGTCTAAGCCGCGATGCTTGAAATTCTCAGCTAATTCCAGACCCATAACACCTGTGCCAAGGATGACAACATGTTGTGGTTTTTTTTCTTCAAGAAACGATTTGATTCGATCCGCATCTGTCACACTGCGGAGGACAAAGCCGTTTTCTGCTTCAAAAACTCCGGGAATATCCGGATAATCTGGTCTAGCACCAGAAGAGATGATCAACTTATCGTAATCTGTTTTTGTTTCTTCATTTGTGGATAGGTCTTTAACTGTTAATCGCTTAGTAGAAGGATCGATTGCTGTTACTTCGTGTTTAGTAAAGACATCGATGTTGTTTTTTGTTTTCAATATTTCTGGTGTACGTTCGATCAGCGAGTCACGGTCAGTGATCACACCTCCTAAATAATAAGGCAAAGCACAACTTGCATAAGAAATATTTTCTCCGCGTTCATAGATAATGATTTCGTGCGCTTCATTCAATCGACGGAAACGAGTGGCAAACGAAGGACCGCCAGCTACACCGCCAATGACAACAACTTTCATAAAAACATCTCCTTTTCTACGTTGATCGTACTATGTTATGGTAAAAAACAGCAAATAATTGTGCCGGAAAATTATTGTTTATTTTGTCAGTAGAGAAAAATAGTAAGAAAAAGAGAACGGTTTCGCTATGTTTCTGCATAAAAAAGAAAGAGGCTATGACAACAGTGCTGTCACAACCTCTTTCCATTGGCTTTTAATTCTCGTATTCTTCTAATTCCAAGCTTAGTTCTTCCCATTCCGTCAATTTTGTTTCTTGATCTTGTCTAGCAGCTTCTAAATCTTGATTCAGCTCATTGAGTTTTACGTGATCTTCCAGATTTTCTGGTGCGACCATTTCTTGTTCCAACCGATCGATCCATTCATCGATCCGCGTCATTTCTTCTTCAACCTGAGTGATTTTTCGTTGAAGGCTACGGATAAGCTTTTGCTGTTCTTTGCTTTGGTAATAATCGGATTTATTCGTAGGAGCAGGAGCGGATTCTGGCTCATCTTGTGCCAATAATTCGGCGATTTCTTCTTCTTCCTGTTTCTTCTCTAAATAATAATCATAGTCTCCTAGATAGACTTTGCTACCATTTTCAGAGAGTTCGACGACTTTTGTCGCGATCCGATTGATGAAATATCGGTCATGGGAAACAAAAAGCAGTGTGCCGTCATAATCGATCAATGCATTTTCTAATACTTCTTTGTTGTCAATATCTAAATGGTTTGTTGGTTCATCCAAAATCAAAAAATTTTCTTTGTTCATCGCTAATTTGGCTAAAGCAACCCGTGCTTTTTCACCGCCACTTAGCAGAGGGATTGGTTTTTCTACATCTTCGCCAGAAAATAAGAAAGCACCTAAAGCACTTCGAATCTCTTTTTCTGGAGTGGTAGGATGCTCATCCCACAATTCTGCTAGAATCGTCTTGTTTGTATGCAGATCAGCTTGCCCTTGATCGTAATAGCCGATGGTGACATTTGTCCCTAGCGTTTCTTTGCCACGGATAAAAGGAATCTGGTGGATGATCGATTTCAGCAACGTTGATTTTCCGATACCATTCGGACCAACTAGAGCAATCGCTTCTTGACGACGGATATCCAAATTGATTGGTTCAGATAAGGTGACATCATCATATCCGATAGCGGCATCTTCGATTTGCAAGACAACATTTCCAGAAGGTTTTTCTATACTGAAAAGAAAGTTTGCTTGTTTCTCATCCCCTTGAGGACGATCCAGACGTTCCATTTTTTCTAATGTCTTTCTGCGACTTTGCGCCCGTTTAGTGGTAGAGGCACGAACAAGATTCCGAGCAACGAAGTCTTCTAATTTGTGAATCTCTGTCTGTTGCTTTTCATAAGCCTTCCATTCACTTGTCAGCTGTTCTGCTTTCAAGTCTAGATACTTCGAGTAGTTGCCTTTGTAATGGCGCATTTTTCTTCTACTTAGTTCATAAACTTCATTGACTACTTTATCTAAAAAATAACGGTCATGTGAAACAATCAGTAATGCACCGGTATAGCTTTGCAAATAATTTTCAAGCCAGGAAAGTGTCTCGATATCTAAATGGTTCGTTGGTTCATCTAGAATCAAAATGTCAGGGTGTTGCAAAAGCATGCGAGCTAAAGCTAAACGTGTGCGCTGTCCACCTGATAAAGTATCGATTTTCTGGTCATAAAAGGAAGAATCGAATTTAAACCCATGCAATACGGAACGAATTTCATTTTCATAACCATAGCCGTTTCGATCCGAAAAATCGTGTTGCAGTCGATCATATTCTTTTAAATAAGAAGTATAAGCGGGTGTATCTGGCGTACCTTCGCTAATGAAAATCTCTAGTTCGCGCATCCGCTGTTCCATTTGTCTAACTTTTTCAAAAGCTTTCAGCATCTCGTTCCACACTGTTTCATTGGAATCAAGTCCTGTGTCCTGAGCGAGGTATCCGAGAGTCGCTGTTTTATTTTTAGCGATCTTTCCTTCATCAGGTGCTTCAATTCCAGCAATGATCTTTAATAAAGTCGATTTTCCGGCGCCATTTCTGCCAACTAAAGCGACACGAGCGCCTGTACTGATTTCTAAATGTATGTTTTCAAATAAGACTTCTGCACCAAAATGGCGAGCAATCTGATTGGCTTGTAATAATATCATGGAATCCTCTTTTCTACTTTGTGAATTCTCCTCAAATAAAAAACTATTTTTCAATTAGTAGTCTACCATAAATTCCATTATACTGCGAGATTTGCAGAAATGATAAATAAATGAATAAAGAATAAAATTTCACAATATCTGAGCAATGGAATTGATTTTTTCCTATAAATACTGCTATGATGGAGAAATCAAAGATGTAATTAGACAATACGTGGAGGTCATTTCGTGAAAGATCATATTATTCCAAAGGCGACAGCTAAAAGACTGCCTTTGTATTATCGTTATTTAAGGATTTTAAATAATGCTGGAAAGAAAAAAGTGTCTTCAACTGAATTAAGTGAAGCCGTTCAAGTAGATAGCGCAACGATCCGTCGAGATTTTTCTTATTTTGGCGAATTAGGAAAACGTGGGTATGGGTATGATGTAGAAGATCTTATGCACTTTTTTGCGAAGACATTAAATGATGATCAATTGACAAATGTTGCGCTGATTGGTGTAGGGAACTTGGGAAGTGCTTTACTAAAATATAAATTCCATCAAAGTAATAGCATACGTATCAGTTGTGCTTTTGATGTGAATGAAGAAATCGTTGGACGCATCGTAGACGGTATCCCCGTTTATCCAATGGAAGATATGTCGGAACAAATCAAGATCCAGCAAATCGAAGTAGCGATTTTAACGATTCCCGCTGAAAGAGCACAAGAAGTAGTCAATCAGTTAACGGAAGCAGGAATCAAAGGAATCTTGAACTTTACCGCTGCTCGATTGAATGCTCCGTCAGATGTATTGATCCAAAATGTTGATTTGACGAATGAATTGCAAACCTTGATCTATTTCTTGCATTCTGACGCAAATGCGCATTCCGAAAATACAGCAGAATAAAAATAAAAAGCGATTGAACAAATGAAGGCGAAACTTTCACTTGTTCAATCGCTTTTTTCTGTTTGGATAATGATTATTCTGTTCGAAAGATTTCTTCATAAGAAAGAGAGTCATCTTCTGCTGTCAGTTCATCTAGTAAATGACGGATTTTTTTAAAGTCGATGAACCGCGCTTGCCGAAAGACCTCTTTGCCTTGATGAAAAATCAGAACAACTGGCGCAGTCAATACTTCAAATCTGCTAGCTACTTCTGGTGTTTCGAATGCATCCAAATGAAGTGCCGGAATATCATAATGGGTGAGCAGCTCCTCCAATCGTGGACGAACAGCGTGACAAACACTGCAATTAGGCATCGAAAGATAAACGATGGCAACGGATGATTGTTGCAGTATGTCTTGAACTTCAGACAAGTTAGTGGTTTGTTTCATTTTTATTCTCCTTTTTGTGATAGCAGTGATATGTACGAGTCCTTAATCTAATGGGAATAATAGAAAAAGTCAATTGAAGTGCTTTGGTAAAAAATAAGAGTTGTGTAAAAATTTACAGAGCAACTTGTTTTTTTTTGAATAAAAGCGTATATTTGCAAAGCGAATGAACTAGAAATGAAAAGGAGGAAACTCATGTTTTCTTTTATTCCCAATTCGGTTTTGCAGATGAGTACGATTTTCTTATCAATTGTTATCGAAGCATTACCCTTTGTACTATTAGGTTGTCTTATCTCAGGCGCCTTACAAGTATTTTTGACCCCAGAACGTGTGAAGCGATGGCTTCCTGAAAATCGTATATTCTCTATTTTTACTGGTTCGATCTTAGGATTTTTCTTTCCTTCATGTGAATGCGGCATCGTACCAATCGTTCATCAGTTTGTAAAAAAAGGCGTGCCGGTCCACACAGCATTTGCTTTTATGCTGACAGCGCCAATCATTAATCCCATTGTGATTTTTTCCACGTTTATCGCATTTGGCAATTCTTGGCAGATGGCAAGCTGGCGGGTGATGGGCAGCTTTTTTGTTGCCCTTGTGATTGGTGTCTGGCTTGCCTATTTTCAAAAAGACGCTGTATTGAAAGAAAAAATCTCCTCTAAAGTAGCAGAAGATCACCATCATCATGTGCATGAAGAAGAACACAGTGATAAGAATGAACCAAAAAATCAGCTGATCCATCAAACGGGGCATGTGTTGACACATTCAATCGATGAATTTTTTGATACAGGTCGTTATTTGATCATTGGTGGGTTAATCGCAGCTGCGATGCAGACTTATTTACCAACTAGAATGATGCTAACGCTCGGCTCAACAAAGATTTTAGCCATCATTATCATGCTGTTATTAGCTTTTACGATGTCTCTTTGCTCAGAAGCAGATGCGTTTATAGGGTCTTCTTTGTTAAGTCTGTTCGGCACAGCACCTGTAGCTGCCTTTTTGGTTTTTGGTCCAATGGTCGATATCAAAAATCTATTGATGATGAAACGATATTTTACAGGACGTTTTATTTTATCGCTGATCGGACTGATTGCCCTTAGCGTTGTTGGATTCACATTATTTATCTAGGAGGAAAAATATGCTGCGGTTTTTGATTTTATCTGGCTATTTCGAATTGATGATGTATTTGCAAGTTTCTGGTAAACTTGATCAATATATCAATGTCCACTATCGTTATTTAGCTATTCTTTCGATGATTTTATCCGCTCTTTTGGCTTTAGTTCAGCTGTATTTGTGGGTCAAAAACGGAAAAGCAGAGGAAGAGACGCACGAGCATGATCATGATCACGACCATGGGTTATCGAAACCTTATCAACGTGGAATCGCCTATGTACTGCTTGCTTTGCCAGTAATCGTTGGTACGTTGTTTCCAACAGTTAGTCTGGATACTACGATCGTAGAAGCCAAAGGATTTAATTTTCCGGTAAGCAAAGAATCGGTAGGGGACCCGGAGATGCAGACGCAATACCTAAAGCCAGATACAAGTATTTATTTCAACAAATCAGACTATTTAGACCAAATGAATGAACTGAAAGAGAAGTATGGGGATAAGCAGACTATCGAGATCACAGATGAAAATTATTTAGAAGTCATGGAGCTGATCTATAATTACCCTAGCGAATTCATTGGCAAAAAAATCAGCTACGAAGGATTTGTTTACCAAACACCAAACGATAGCAATGAAGATATCTTCTTGTTCCGATTCGGTATTATCCATTGTGTGGCAGATTCAGGAGTCTTTGGATTGTTAACACATATGCCGGAAGGAGTAACGGTTAAAAACGATGAGTGGTATAAAATAGAAGGAACCATCCAATCGGACTATTATCAACCATTCAAGCGTGAAATTCCATCTGTAGTTGTGACAAACGCTGAGAAAGTATCTGCTCCGAAAAATCAGTATGTGTATCGTTCTTTTTAAAAGAAAAAATAAATGAACATAGCTCAGACAGTTGACGTGTAAGGACGTCGGTTGTCTGGCTTTTTTTGTATGAGATATTTGGCTATTTGATATGTTTTGTAAAATGATATTTATTTTAGAAGTTGCATGCTGAATGTAGTTAATAGCGGTTTCAAAGGTGTTGGAAAAGATTGTGAAGAGAATTACAATTTATTCCTAAAATATATTTAGAAAAATGGTATGCAATAATTTAAATAGTAAAATATCAAGTGGAGGTACTTTGTATGATAACACGTATATTTATTTTGGATGACAGTTTGGTTTTTGAAAAAATGATAGAAGATATTTTAGAAGAATCCAGAAATTTACTGATTCCTTGGAATTTCGAGATAATCAAGGGATTGAACGTCATGCAGTTTGTTGAATTTGTCAAAAACAATGATATTCGTTCATCGGATATTTTTTTTCTTGATATCGATTTGAACGCTTATTACAGCGGGATTGAACTAGGAGAAATGCTTAGAGAAAAGAATGCGAAGTGTAGAATTGTTTATTTGACCTCTCATCCGAATAAAGCAATAGCTGTTATTAACCGAAATATTACGCCTAGCAGGTATTTGATAAAAGAATTCACTTATGAAAAAAATAAAAAAAACATCCAAAGTTACTTATTGAAAGAAAAAGAGAACGAGCCTGTTCAACAAGCAAACAAAAAAAAGTGGACGTCTGTTCGTTATGGCAATAGCGATCATTATATCCATTACGATGAAATTCTTTATCTAATGAGTATGCCAGGTTATAAAAATAAGATAGGCTTGGTATTGAAAGACGAAGAGGCACTCATAAACGGCACAATAAAAAAATATAAAAAAACACTGGAATATGAGTATTTATGTAAAGATTTAAAAGCCTACATCATTAATACTGAAAACATTGCATCTATTAACCGAGTAAATGAAATAGTAACGTTTACGAATGGAGAACAACTAGAGATGGGTAAGAGAAGTATTGATAAACTAAAGAAATTTATTCAAGAAAAGATAAGGAATGAATCATTTTAAACAATTAAAAATAAAGGATCATATCTCACTTTTTAGTAAACAGACTTAAGTTAATCATGCAAGTTCCTTTTTCCATTTTGTTTGCTAATACTCAGACCAAGACGCTGCTTTCACCATTTCTACTAAACAGTGTTCCAGAAGTAGTTTCTTCGAAAAATAAGATAGGATTCACAAAAATTTAAGAAACCTTTTTCGTGAATCCTGTCTTATTTCGTGAAGCTAATTATTTCTGTCATATCCTTTTCTTTGTTACATTTCGTTTATTTAAAAAGCCGTTTTTTTCGTTTCAACATGATGGCATCGCGCTTTACTTTGAAGTTGCGGATGTTATGGTTAAAGACTTCCGATAATACGAGACCTAAAGCAATTGCTCCAGCTATCATGATTGCTTGGACCGCATAATGAGCTGCTTCTTGATAGGATTCAGTAACGAGATTTCGAACCGCTTGATAAGCCAAACCACCAGGGACTAAAGGAACCATCCCAGGAATATTGAAAATCGTTACAGGCATTCTCAAACGTTTAGAGAAAAGATCACTGATGAATGCGACTCCTAAAGAGCCAAGCAATGACCCGAAAGCAGCAGATCCGCCCATTTGAACACAGATCCAGTAAATCATCCAGCCGAAAGCACCAGAAAGACCACAACAAATCAATGAACGCCTAGGGACATTTGTAACAATGGCAAATGCCGCAGTCGCTAAAAAACTAAAAGAAAATTGAATAAATAACGTGCCCATACTCGTGCTCCTTTCTTAATAAAAAAGCTGGAAAATAAAAGCAATCGCAAAACCGATCATCGTAGCAGTCATCATCGCTTCTGTTCCGCGAGAAACCCCTGACACATAATGGCCAGCTAGCAAATCACGGATAGCGTTCGTAATTTGAACCCCAGGAACCAAAGGCATCACACATCCGATAATAATTAAATCCTGATTGCTTCCTAAGCCAAAACGAACACTGTAGATAGCAGCTATGCCAATCAATAAAGAAGATAAAAATTCCGATAAAAATTTGATTCTAAAAAATTTCAAACTATACAGATAAACTGCGTATCCCCATCCACCAATAACTAAAGTCACAGGCAAATCGGTCATCTTTCCGCCGAATAACACCATGATTGTTCCACTGATAACTGCCGCACTAACGATCTGCAACCAGACAGGAAAGAACGAACGGTCTCGGTCGATTGCCTGCAATTCACTGTAAAGTTCTTCTAATGTTAGTTCTGAAGCAACATACTTACGTGAAAGATCATTCACTTTTACTACTTTTTCTAAATTGATCGAACGGTTGGTGATTTGTTCCATTCGAATGGTCGAGGTACGATCAAGACCAATAAAGAGACCAGTCTGCGTGACATAGCTGACCAAACGGAAATTTCCAGAAGCTAAAGCAATTCGACTCATCGTATCTTCTACTCGATACATCTCTGCATTGCTTTCCATCATGATTTTCCCAGCGAGTAGACAAGTGTCTAGCAGCAGATCTAATTCTTTTCCCGTCATAGCATCTTCTCCAATAATTGATTGATTAGTTTTATTTTACTACAAAACATATCGGAAGCGTAAAGAATAAAAAAACTTGAGGAAGGAGTAAAAGAGGCGTATACTATTTTTGTATCGCGGGTGTAGTTTAGTGGTAAAATCCCAGCTTCCCAAGCTGATGTCGCGGGTTCGATTCCCGTCACCCGCTTAAAAGAAGGTGTGAAATCAACGTATTGTCTTGATTATGAAAAAAATTTTAATGATAATAAATACCTCACAGATAGAGTTGTGAACGATTAGAGACGAGGAATCCGTCTCTTTTTTGTGTTTTAAGCCGTCTAAAAACTGGTTTTATTTTTTTACTGTTTCTATTTCTTTCCAGTATTTATTTATAGGGGAACATATGTTAAGATTTAGGGAGCTGTTAGTAAAGGAGTAAAGAAATGAGCAAAAAAACAACCAAGGCGATCGTGGGGATCGTCGCTGCTGTCATTGCAGGGGCACTCGGTATTTCCACCACACAAAAAGATTCAGATATCTTCCAACAAATTACAACTATTTTTGATTCCACACCGCAAGCTTCTCAAGTAGCGGATGTACCAGAATATGATGGAAAACATCAAGAAATAGAAATCAATGGGAATCAGCCGGAGTTTACAAAAGAGGATCTTAGTCTTTCCAAAGGGACATGGGAAAGCTATTCAAATATAGACAAATTGAACAGAGTAGGACAAGCCAATGCGATGTTGGGAAAAGACTTGTTTCCTACTGAAAAGAGAGAACCTTTGTATATTGATCCGACAGGTTGGAAACAAAAGAAATTAAGTGACGGACAATGGTTATACAACCGCAGCCATTTGATTGGTTTCCAGTTGACTGGTCAAAATAATAACATTAAAAACTTAATGACAGGGACACGTTCGTTGAATGCTCCGTACATGCTTGCCCACGAAAATGATATTGCGGCATATATCAAAGAAACAAATCATCATGTACGCTATCGTGTCACTCCTCATTTCGAGGGAAATGAACTGGTAGCAAGAGGTGTGCAGTTGGAAGCAGAAAGTATTGAAGACAAAAAAATTGAATTCAATGTCTTTATCTACAATGTTCAAGATGGCTACACCATCAATTATGAGACAGGGCAAGCAATGAAAACGAAAAACTAGTAGCAGCAATTCGAATTTTTTATGAACTTTATGAAAAAAATGTGTAAAAACATACTTTCAAAGAAATATAGCGTATACTTTATGGAAAGAGGGCTTTTGAAAAAGCCACAGAAAAAAGGAAAAATCAGACAAATCATGTTTCTTAATTTATTCAGAAGTTTGGAATATTTGTTTGTAGTTTTCCCTTTCTTCGAGTAAAATAAGGGTGTAGAAGGTAAGCTGGAATTACCTTGCGGGAAAGAGGTGTAGAATCATGGGTTTTACAGATGAAACCGTACGTTTTGGTTTTGACGATAGTCGCAAAAAAGAAGTGAGCGAAACATTAGCGATTGTTTATCGGGCTTTGGAAGAAAAAGGCTACAATCCAATCAATCAGATTGTCGGCTACTTGCTTTCTGGAGACCCGGCCTACATTCCTCGTTATCGTGATGCACGAAATTTGATTCGCCGTCACGAACGCGATGAAATCATGGAAGTAATTGTCAAAGACTACCTCTCAAATCATGGAGTGAATTTATGAGAGTAATGGGCTTGGATGTCGGTTCTAAGACAGTAGGCGTTGCTGTGAGCGATCCCTTTGGCTGGACAGCTCAAGGTGTAGAAATCATTCGAATCAATGAAGCAGAAGAAGAGTTTGGCTTTGATCGGTTGAAGGAATTAGTGGCGCAGTACGAAGTAGACCGTTTTGTAGTTGGATTACCTAAGAATATGAACAATTCCATCGGACCAAGGGCAGAAGCTTCCCTGTTATATGGAGAGAAGATCAAAGAACTATTCTCCTTGCCGGTTGATTATCAAGATGAACGACTAACCACTGTTCAGGCAGAACGTATGCTAGTAGAGCAGGCAAATACTTCAAGAGCGAAACGAAAAAAAGTCATCGATAAATTAGCAGCTGTGATGATTTTACAAAATTATTTAGACGGCTCAGGTAAGCAATTATTTTAATAATAAAAAGAAAAGAGGTAATCTTATGACAGAACATAACCATTCCCACGAACACGAAGGACACGAACACATCACATTGGTGGATGACCAAGGAAATGAAACATTATACGAAATCTTGCTAACAGTTGACGGACAAGAAGAATTTGGACGTAACTATGTTCTTTTATATCCAGCTGGTGTTTCAGAAGATGAAGATGTAGAATTACAAGCTTATGCATACATCGAAAACGAAGATGGAACAGAAGGCGAGTTAGAACAAATCGAAACAGACGCAGAATGGGATATGATCGAAGAAGTATTCAATACATTCATGGCGGAAGAAGAAGAATAGAACGAAAGAATGAATAAGATATAAAAAAGGGATTGTGACAAACGTCTTGTCACAATCCCTTTTTCCAAATAAACGATGTTCAATCAGCTGCTCCTCGGCATTCGCTCGAAAAACGGCGAAATATGAAGAACTATTTTGCCGTTTGTTTCTCTAATAATCAGGTCAAAACACTGATTTCGCAGCCTCTTCTTTAAACGGTGTTCTCCTACCAACTCCTCGGTCACAATATTCATCAAACATGAGAAGCTTTTTTTGAAATTGTTCCTTGTAACTCGGAGCTGAACGGCAGGCTCACGACCTCTTTCTTAAACGGTGTTCAAAAGCTTGCATCTGCGGTAATAAGCCCAACCAAACGAAAAATAGGAGGAGCTATTTTTGTTTGGCTGTTCTTATTACTTGATGCAGGACAGCTTTTTCAGAACCTCTTTTCGTTTAGCACTAAATTTCCTTAAAAAGTAGAAAAGCTTTCGAAGCCTCGTTTGTTTCTCTTACTGTATAATAAAAGAAAAGAGTAAAAATCGCCAAAAGAAATAAACAAGAGAAAGGAAATACAAGATGATTGGTCTGATTTATTTTGTGGTGATCGTTCTGGCGAATACAGTTGGCGCTATTTCCGGGATGGGTGGAGGCGTGTTGATCAAACCGATCCTTGATCTTATCGGTGCCCATTCTGTTGCAGGGATTTCTTTTTACTCAACAGTTGCGGTATTCACGATGTCCATTGTTTCGACTGTGCGACAAGTATCAAGCGGGAAATCACTGAACTGGCAGATTGTCGGTTGGGTATCTAGTGGAGCTGTTGTTGGAGGAGTAGTCGGCAACATTGTATTCGAAGTTTTTTTACAGTTATTTGAAAACGAGAAGCATGTGCAGCTGATCCAAATTTTTTTGACGGTATTGACCTTGGTTTTTGCGTTCTTCTACACCAAGCATCATCAGCCAAAATTTCATTTGACGTCATGGACTTGGTACCTTACATGTGGGGTGGTTCTGGGCTTTTTAGCTAGCTTTTTAGGTATTGGTGGTGGACCAGTCAATGTTTCTTTGTTGATGCTGATGTTTGCATTGCCAATAAAAGAAGCAACACTATATTCTCTATCTACGATTTTCTTTTCTCAACTGGCAAAATTGGTAACGATTGCTTTAACAAGTAGCTTTATGCGCTTTGATTTATCTATGTTGTTTTATGTTATCCCCGCTGCTGTTATTGGAGGTTTGTGGGGAGCAAGATTTAGCAGGATTTTGTCTCCAAAAAAAGTGACCTTTATTTTTCAAGCGATTGTCATCGTGGTTCTTTTGATCAATCTTTACAATGCTTTCGTCATCTTGCAAACATTAGAAGGATCTGGATTCAAGCAAGTCAAAATCACTGAAAAGTCTTTTTTTAAATGAAAAAAGGAGTATACTGTGATAAAAAAATTCATTTAAAAAAATAAAAATTGGCTGGTGATTTGGATGTTGCGGGAAATGTGTTTAGGAGATGCAGAAGCACTACGAGAAATCAATGCGGAACAATTAGGGTATGATGTACCATTAACCGTTACGATGAGACAAATGAAGAAACTGTTGAAGGAGCCAGAAAAAAATTTTTTTTTGGTTTATGAAGATCCTATTTCTAAAAAAGCAGCTGGCTATGTACATGCGGAGTCCTATGAATCGATTTTCAGCGATCCGATGTTCAATATTATGGCACTTGCTGTGTCTAAACATGCTGAAAAAAGAGGAATCGGAAAGGCCTTGATGACTGGCGTAGAAGAAGAAGCGAAAAGACGAGGAATATCAGCAATAAGACTTAATTCTGCAGAATACAGAGTAGAAGCACACCGATTTTATGAACACATCGGTTATCATTCCGATAAAATGCAAAAAAGATTTTTGAAAATCCTGTAAATTTTTATCAAAAAATACCTGGTCATCAAGTCGATACTTGATGATCAGGTATTTTTTTGACTAAGAAAGTAATTGCATCAAGAAACCTGAGATGATCAAAACGATGGCACCACCAAGCCGATTGCCCATTTGAGCAAAAGCAATAAGTTCCATCCGATTAGCTGCAGATAAGACAGCTACATTTCCTGTACCACCCATCGAGTTGTTGCATAAGCCAGCAGTAATAGTTGATTCGATTGGATATAAACCAAACAAACGACCGACAAATCCTGAAACCACTGAAATCGCGATAACACTTGTCAAACATAAGACAACAAATTGCCATGTCAAAGCAGAAGCTAATACATTCAGATTCAATAACGCAATACCGATACCGGCAAGAACAGCTGCTGTCAAGTTTTTGACAATCAAGTTGTTGAACATGATAGCTGCATCTTCGTAATATTCTGGTAATAGGTTTGCGATTTTGCAGATAACAACGATAATGATCATGAATGCGTACGCATGGACTTTAGGAACAAAATAGTTACCGATTTGTCCTAAGATGAAGAAAGTCAATGATACCATCAGACCAACACCTAATTGTGGAATGGAAGGTTTTACATTTCTAGGTTTTCCATCGCCAAGGTCGCCTTTTTCCATTAATTTACCATTACCGTTGAATTTTGGCATTGATTGTCCCGCACGAGCAACTAACGCTGCACCAATGATAGCTAGGACATTTGTCATTGCTGTCGCAGGAATCAGGCGGGAAATGATAGAAGAAGCGTCCGTACCTAAAACATTTGCATAAATCGTTGATAAAGGTACAGCTCCGGCTCCAACACCACCAGCCATTGCGGGCAATGAGATATATAAAACGGAATTTGCAAAACCATTTCCGATAAGCATACCTACGAGTCCTACGGCAAAAAAGGAGACGACCATTGAAATAAGTGCAACAGGAATAAAACGAACAGAAGCTTTCATCAATAGATTACGGTTCATACCAAGGATGCTACCAGTAATCAAGGCAGCAATATAAAAGTCTAAAAAGCCCATATTGCTGACAAAGTTTTCTGTGGATTTCACTACATACTCAGGTAAGATCCCAAATGTAGCGATTGCAGCAGAGGCAAAGATCGCAAAGACGGAGCCACCACCTAAATAACTTTTGACGATAGGGATTTTTGTCCCGATAAAATGAAATAAATTACCGAAAATGACCAAAACAGCGATTGGGCCAATCATATTCGTCGGTAATTTTCCTAAAGCCATTGCAATGATTAGGACAAGGACCATGATCAAATAAAGGGGCAAACTTACGCCGGTAATTTTTGTTGACCAAAATCCTTCTTTTTTCTTTTCCTCAACTGCAGTTGCAGTTGTTGTTTTTTGTGCCATTTTTACAGATCCTTTCTTATTCTGTATCGTATGAAAAAAGCCAAAGAGAAGCGGCAAAAGAGCAGTAGTTGGCTGGCTGCTCTTTTGCCGCAGTCGCTTTTTTCTTTTTAGACGTCATACAAAGTTTCTGTATGTTCTTTTACTATAACAATCTTAATCTTCTAAAGATTTATATTCAGGAACCCATTTAGCAGATTCAACTGCTTCTTTGATATCCGTAATTTCTTCACGATTCAATTTTTGTGCAACAACTGATTTTGCGACAGTTTCAGCAATCGTTTGAGAGAATTCAGTGATTTTTGCTACTGGAGGCAAGATAGCTGCTCCTGGTTTTGTTACATCAACGATTCCGCCTAATGCTCGACTAGCTTGAGAAATGATTTCAGCATTTACTCGTGTAGCTGTTGAAGCAATCAAACCAAGCCCTAATCCTGGGTACATCAACGCATTATTTGCTTGACCGATTTGGTAAGTTACACCGTTATATTCCACATCAGCAGCAGGGATACCAGTTCCAACTAAAGCTTTTCCGTCCGTCCATTCAATCAAATCTTTTGCTTTTGCTTCTGCCAATTTTGTTGGATTAGACAAAGGCATGATGATTGGACGTGGGGTATGAGCCGCCATTTCTTTCACGATTTCTTCAGTGAATGCTCCAGGTTGGGTAGAAGTACCAATCATGATCGTTGGATGGATTTCTTTTACAACTGCTTCTAAGTTTGTCAATTCATCAGCATTAGTGAATTCTGAGCGTTTACGAGCGAATGGGATTTGACCAGGAGTCAATCCTTTTGTATCTTCAAACAATAAACCTTGTTTATCTACTTGATAGAAATGTTGGCGTGCTTCTTCTTCAGGTACACCTTGACGGATCATTTCATCTAAAAGGATGTTTGCGATACCTACACCAGCAGTACCAGCACCAAATGTCAAGATTGTTTGATCTTTCAATTGCTCACCTGATATATTCAATCCACCTAATACACCAGCTAGTACAACGATTCCTGTGCCTTGGATATCATCATTGAAAGTAGTGATTTTATCTTCGTATTTTTCTAAGATCGTTGCAGCATTTCCTCGTCCAAAATCTTCCCAATGTAATAACAATTCTGGGAATAATTCAGTAGCTGATTGAACGAATTGATCGATGAATTCGTAGTAAGTTTCGCCTTCTACACGAGCATGACGATTCCCTAAGTATAATGGATTATTCAATAATTCTTCGTTATTAGTACCAGCGTCGATCGATACAGGTAAGACCTGTGCAGGATTGATACCAGCCGCAGCAGTATAGACCATCAATTTACCGATAGCGATGTCAACACCGTTCACACCCCAGTCACCCATACCTAAGATTCCTTCTGCATCTGTCACAACGATCAAACGAATGTCGCGTCCATCTGCTGCGTTTTTCAAACTTGCTTTGATGTTTTCTGGTTCGTCGATTGAAAGAAATGCAGCATCTTGTGGTTTCAAGAAAATTTCGTTGTATTGTTCGATTGAATCCGCAACGACAGGATCATAAACGACAGGCATGAATTCAACTAAATGTTCGCCCATCAATTTATAAAACAATGTCCGGTTCGTATTGAATAGATTCATTAAGAAGATACGTTTTTCCAAATCGGTCTGTTTGCTTAAGTATTGACCGTAAGCTTGGACAGATTGTTGTTCCAATGTTTGGACAGTACTTGGAAGCATACCAGTGATTCCGTATTTTGCCCGTTCTTCTTTTGTAAAAGCTGTTCCTTTATTTAGAAAAGGATTATTTAATAAGTTTAACCCTGTAAGCATGAATGATTCCTCCTAAGTTTTAATACAAACGAAGTATAGGAGTCAGATGAGGATATAGTCAAAAAGAGCAGGTATAATAAATTTTATTTATATG
>NZ_NGMF01000001.1:1016511-1147052 GCF_002140245.1 Enterococcus sp. 10F3_DIV0382
AAAAAATAAGAATATTCATGTAAACGATTTTATTGCTTTTTTCTCTTTTATACAAAAACCTGTCTCTTATACACATCTAGATGTGTATAAGAGACAGGAGTAATAGAGTCAAAAGAAATTAAAATAGCGGTATTTGTTCTTTTTATATCAACAATCCTTGCTTGATTACTATGCGTATCTCTTATATGCTAAAGAAAGAAAAGTAGAAGATTAAAAGATATGTTAGATAGATAAATAGAATCTCTGAAGAATAAATCACGTGATCGTGACGATAAAGTTCACTTACGTCAGGTGATAAAAAATACATAAGTAGAAAACTAAGAGGAGGAACAGAAAATGAAAGAAGTTCAATTGATCAGAAAAAGTGAACTATCAGAAGGCGGTTGCAATGCATGCGGCGTAGTAGAAGCAACAAGCTATACATTAAAGCTTGGTTCCAACAAAGCGATAATCTCTGAGTTGACAGTAGGCGGTCTTGTGGACAGTCTGGCGCTTGCTGAAGGTTTTATTGGAGAAGATATTTATGAGATGTTTTCAGAAGTCCGTCAGTTAAAAAAAGGGGAAAACTGCATAGAGGTTCATCATGAGAGCCCGAATGTGAGATTTAAACGTGGTGATAATGAGATGATTTTCAATAATCATGTGTCCAATCACACCGAGCTATATGAAATCGTGAATCAAATACTAACTGAGCTTTTTGGATTGGGACCTTATGCGTTCAAGGAAGAAAACGGTAATCCAAAATTAAACGAAGAATGGCAAGAAACGATTGAAACACAAAGAAACAACCCGCACTTATTTCAATAGGCATCCACAGTATTTCGTAAAAGGGACTTTGACACGACTTTTGTCAAAGTCCCATCGTTTTTTATCTATTTGTGTTCTAAACATTTCTTTCAGAGTAGTACAACTGGAATGATTGAAATGTAAACAGATTATTTGCCTGTATCAATACGGAAGAGTAATATAAAATGTGTAAACGCTATCATATTGTTCATTCAATTTTTTATAGAGGGAAGGCATTGAAATGGAAAAAACGTATCAAGCAGGTACAAATGAAGGAATAGTGGATTTTATCAATATGGAAGATTTAGAAATAGCGGCTTCACAAGTGATTCCGGCTGGTGGTTATGGTTACATCAGCAGTGGTGCTGGCGACTTATTTACTTATCAAGAAAATGAACGGGCATTCAATCATCAGCTGATTATTCCTCATATATTAAGAGATGTAGAATTACCCGATACAACTACACATTTTGACGAAGAAACGCTGACTGCACCAATCATCATGGCACCAGTTGCTGCTCATGGCTTAGCTCATGTGAAGGCGGAGAAAGCTTCTGCAAAAGGTGTAGCAGATTTTGGGACGATCTATACAGCAAGTTCTTACGCTTCTTGTACTTTAGAAGAAATAAGAGAAGCAGGCGGGGAGAAAGCACCGCAATGGTTTCAATTTTATATGAGTAAAGATGATGGAATCAATTTGGATATTCTTGAAGTGGCCAAACGCAATGGAGCAAAAGCAATCGTATTGACAGCGGATGCAACAGTTGGCGGAAACCGTGAAACAGACCGCAGAAATGGGTTTACCTTCCCACTGCCAATGCCGATCGTTCAGGCTTATCAATCAGGAGTAGGCCAAACGATGGATGCTGTGTACAAATCTTCTAAACAGAAGCTTAGTCCAAAAGATGTAGAATTTATTGCTGCTCATTCTGATTTGCCAGTCTATGTGAAAGGTGTCCAGTCAGAAGAAGATGTCTATCGTTCATTAGAATCTGGTGCTGGCGGAATCTGGGTATCTAATCATGGTGGCCGTCAACTAGATGGTGGTCCTGCAGCGTTTGATTCGTTGCAATATGTGGCAGAAGCAGTAGATAAACGTGTACCAATCGTGTTTGACAGCGGTGTACGACGCGGACAGCATGTTTTCAAAGCAATCGCATCAGGTGCAGATCTTGTTGCTATTGGCAGACCCGTTATTTATGGATTGTCTTTAGGAGGAAGCACAGGAGTCCGTCAAGTGTTTGATTTCTTTAAAACAGAATTGGAAATGGTCATGCAATTAGCTGGAACGCAAACAGTAGAAGATATCAAAAAAATAAAATTGCGTGAGAATCGTTTTATTTAAGATACAAATGACGAAAACAATAGGAGTGCGGCAGTTGATGCCGTACTCCTATTTATATGGGCCAGAGAAGCATTAATAGAATAAGTTGAAATGAAAAAAAGAAAATTGAAATGTTTTTTCATACTTAATAAAAAAATAAGAATATTCATGTAAACGATTTTATTGCTTTTTTCTCTTTTATACAAAAAGGGTCAGAATTTCAAGTAAGCGGATGAATTCATGAGGATTTTTTGCATGCTGTCTCTACTATACTTAGGTCACTAAGAAAAAGGAGTGATTTATTATGAAAAAGAACATGATTGGGACATTATTACTTTCAACACTTCTTCTAGGCGGCTTGGCAACCCCAGCTTTTGCTGAAGGTCAAGCAACTTCAAAAGGAGATATTACCTTTACTGAGCCAACAAATACTGTCGTACCCCTTGATCCTACTGATCCTTCTAAACCAGTAGAGCCGGCAGATCCGGAAAATCCAGGAACTGGCCAGACAGGTCCTTTAACACTGGATGTAGTGCCCGAATTGCCGTTTGGTACACACGAGATTGAAAGCGGAACAAAAACATATCAAATAGACGCTTCAAAAAATGATACACCTTATCTTCAAGTATCAGATCGTCGAGGTGTAGGTGCAGACGGGCAAGCGCAAGGATGGAACGTGACAGTTTCGGTTTCAGATTTTGTAAACGATTCACAAGTTTTGCAAGGGGCTGAATTGGATTTTGGGACATCCACTGTGAAAAGTACCTCAGATAACGAAGCCACTGCACCAACTAGTCAAGCTGTGACTGGATTAAGTAAAGCAAGTGCAGCGACACCAATATTTACAGCAGCAAAAGACCAAGGTCTGGGAACATGGCTTTCTGTTTATGATCCAGCAAATATCACGCTGAAAGTGCCTAAAGCAGCAGCTGGAACATTCACGGCTGATTTGACTTGGAACCTCGTGGTTGGCCCAGTAGCATAGAATATGAAATAAATTCAACAAACTGCGGTGAAAATACTATGGATGAAGAATCTTTTTACCGCAGTTGTTGTTGAAAGGATGTGGTGGACAATGAATCAAAGTAAACGACTGTTTGTTTCGTTTTTTTCTATTTTAAGTCTATTTTTCATTTTTCCGTCAATCAGTCAAGCAGAGGATTCAGCAGGAGACTTTGGGATCAAACCGGTATTTCCAGAGAATCAAATAGATAAAGCAATCGGTTATTTTGATTTATTAGTGGCACCGGAACAAAATCAGACACTGGAAGTAATTATCAGCAATTCTTCAGATCAAGAACGAACATTTGAGGTCTCTGTTAATCCGGCGGTAACGAGTGATGGTGGAACGATCGATTATAGTCAAAAAAATCCAACGCTAGATGGGACTTTGCCGTTTGATGTCCGTGACGTTTTGATCGTTGCGAAAAAGGAAGTCAATGTACCAGCGCATGCTGAAACAACTGTACCTGTAGAAGTAAAAATCCCAGCTAAAAGCTTTAAGGGACGTGTATTAGCGGGTATTCATGTTTCACCTAAAGAAGAAGCTGAAGCAGAAAATGCTACAGAAGGAGCACAAATCAAAAATCGTATTGCTTATAATCTCGCAGTCGTTTTACAAGAAAGTCAAGAGACGATAGAACCGGATCTGAAACTTTTATCAGGAGATTTGAACGAGGTCAATGCAAAGCCCACTGTCCAGCTTCGTTTCCAAAATCCTCAGCCTACGATTATCAGTAATTTGATATTTACGAGCAAGATCTATTATGAAAATCAGCTTTATATTGAAAATACGTCTAATGCATTTTTAGTTGCACCAAATTCGAATTTTCACTTGAATCTTGATTTAGCTGGTGATAAAGCAAAAGCCGGTGATTACCGCGCAGAAATCATAGCAAAATCAGGTGACAGTAATGAATGGCGATTTACACAAAACTTTACGATCAAAAAAGAAAAAGCACAGAAAGTAAATGAAAATTCCGTTTTTGAAGTACAAGAACAATCTTTCCCATGGCTTTATGTAGGATTGGTTGTTGCAGTTCTAGTGTTACTGTTGATTTTGCTGTTTTTGTGGTTCCACAAGAAAAAGAAAAAAGGAGAAACAATACGATGAGGTGATTTCGTTGAAAACATCAATCTTATTAGGAGGGATTATTGCAAGTTTGCTGTTCTTCAGCTGGCAAGAGCCAGTCCAAGCAGATACCAAAAGTTCAGGCACGATTACATTTTATGATCTAAGTCCAGTTCCTCATCCAAGTGGTTCAGTCAATGGCGCCTCAAAACAACAGACACAGCCATCGATTTATAAAGAAGCTAATCAACATGGCGTATTCCCAGAGACGAATGAACAAAGGATCCGTGTTCTTTATTTGATTATTGGTATAGAATTATGGCTTCTTGCGTGGTTGTTGTTATGGAGAAGAAAGGAAAAGGAGGATGAACATGTTGTTACAAAATAAATTTACATTTTTTCGCTCCTTCTTTTTTACTTCGCTTTTTGTTTTAAGTATATTTATCTTTTCACCTTCGGCAGAAGCTGTTGGAGCAACGCCTCCTACCATTTCTTATGATCCGTCCACATACGAAAACATCGTACCTCCAAATGGTGGACGTAGTGCAGTGAATGGCGGGAAGCTTGTCCAACTAACTGGGGCTAACCAGTTGCCTAAATTGACTGCTACTTATTTAAACGATGGTTCAAATGATCCTTGGAAAGGTGGCACGGTCCGTTTTCATTGGGAAAGTCATGTGAAACTAACAAATGTACTTGATTTGGTGAATATCACTGCACAAGGGTTTGCCTTCGTTGCAATCATCAATTTACCGGAACATGTATCAAGCAGTGATGTATTAAAAGCAATTGACTGGAACAACGCCTACTTGTATATTGCCGGTGCCCCCATCAAGGTTACTAGCGGGAGTTTATTATCAGCAGGAAGCCATACCTTACGTTTCGGGATGGGTTCGTGGGATACAAATACTCTCCTGCCAGATATCATCGCTATTATTACGCGAGGCGAGTTCAATGTTGACGATGTCCCGCTTCAATTTGATATTACAGCTAATGTCGCGAAGATGACAGAAAACGGAGATAAATATGATACGAGTCCAAACAAAATTTTGACCAAGGGTAAATTACAACCTTCTATATCTAAAAAAGCTATTTTTTCTGTTGATTTTTATGACTCGAATAATATTATCCAAGATCGTATGTTCAATTCGATCTTAGCTCCAGCTGCAGGTAGATTTTATCCTAAATTAACTGGTGGAAAATTGAATCCAGGAGCGTATGCATTTTCTGCAAGTGCAGAGATAAATACGTGGAATAGTTACATTTCACCAAGTGATTCAACAGGAAAATATAATACATTTGCTGATACTACAGAATACGTGGATGGGAATAACCAGAACCTTCCAGGCTCAACCAATAATCGAACACTAACGATGGGGTTGACTGAAGGACGTTTTGATCAACTACCATCTACTCGCTTTGATCGTGTAGTCAATTATTTTACAGGAAAAAACGTCACACAAGGAGCAGCGCTGACTCATACTCCAGCAAGCACAAGTGGATTGAATCAGTCAACCAATATTGTATATAGTGGGA
Source organism: Enterococcus sp. 10F3_DIV0382 (assembly GCF_002140245.1). Classification (NCBI taxonomy): domain Bacteria; kingdom Bacillati; phylum Bacillota; class Bacilli; order Lactobacillales; family Enterococcaceae; genus Enterococcus; species Enterococcus sp. 10F3_DIV0382. The sequence continues at coordinate 1,022,229 of NZ_NGMF01000001.1, forward strand.
AAGATGCGCAAGGTGGATTGCTTTCTCCCGTTGCTTTAAAGGTATTGGAGCAGTACAAGCTAGACGGTACGGTTTTACCAACAAACTTAACAGCCGATAGTCAGTGGGGAAAGCTCCTTTCTCCTGCGCCGTACCAAGTCACGGCCAATTGGTCAGCAACTGAATTAAAAACGGGGTCGATCCATTACAAGCTTTATTCGAAAGGGACCCAAAAACTAGCGGCAGGATGGACAGATCAACTTTTCCAAACAATCTCATCAAATAATGGCGGCACAACTACAGCTACTTCTACACTACCTGCATTGGCTTCAGGGCAATATTATTTTGATTATCGCTTGGTGGACGATGTGCTTACTAACCTGTATCCTTCTTTTGCGTACAAATGGCAGTCTGAGCAAGCGGGAATCACCACTCTACCCCAAATAACAGTGGCTAATTTTCCATCAGTGAGTGCAAACAGCCAGCTAAAAAATCTTAGCAGACAACCGGATGAAGGATCCCCATTATTTGCACTATCAGGGGATACGATACAAGAAAATGTGACATTCACGTTGACAAAATCTGGGGATGCGATCACCGACAAAAAAATCACGATCTCACTTCCAGAAAATACTACTTATATCAATGGTACCTTAAAATTAAATGGTACAACTGTCGCAGATACCGGCGTTCAACAAGGAGTATCTGTCCCAGCAGATTTATTGAGCAAAGTCGGCGATACTATTCATCTTACTTACAACTATCAATTAAATACTGTAGATACTTCTGTGCAATCTGTCAGCATACCGACAAAGGCAGCTGTACTTTCTAGCAATATTACATTAGCAGATGGTGTTAAGCTTCCTAATCCAGTTGTCCAAACATCTTCCAAAACAATTCTTGTCCCCAAACAAGAATTGACATTAGTTGATGTACCAGATGATTTTACATTTGGCAACGATCTCCCCAAACCGTTGAAGACAAGTTATTATGAAGCAAAAGGCGATTTTTCTTTTGATGTACGGGATACTCGGCTTCCAAGCACGTCTCCTTGGCAACTGACAGGTACATTGACTTCTTCATTTAAGAATGATCAAGGTCAAGAATTAAGCGGAACAAAATTGTACTTTAATCATGCTGGATCAAAGCAATTGATCCAACAAGGACAAAACACGATGATTTATCAAAGTGATGGCACAGCTAAAGGAGAGGTTCTCGTTGACTTTCCCGATACCGATGGTTTACTCTTAGAGGTAAATAGCAGTACGAACGCTCAACCTGGCGTAAGGTATCAAGGCACGATCACATGGGAACTGTCAGCTGGGCCAATCAGCTAAGTGATCAGAATTTGTATGGATCTGTGACAACTGTCGCAGATCCTCTTTTTCAAGGATGAGAAGGAAACTTCTGCTGTTAAAATCAGAAATGCTTGGAGGAGTGGACTTGGAACTTTTCAGTTTGCTTGAAAAAAATGAACAACGGCAAATCAAACTTTTTCAACTTTTATTAGAGGAAAAAGGAGAGATCTCTGTTAATAACGTACTAGCCCGCTTATCAATCGATCGGTCTACCTTGAAAGAAGATTTATTTTATTTACAAGCTAGTTTAGAAAACATCGAACAACTGGAAATCGTTATCCAAGAAGGATACATTTTATTGATCAGACATGGCAATATAGCAGCTATCGATGTTTATTATCATTGCTATTTGCGCTATTCTACAAAATATCAAATCCTTCTTTATCTGTTAGAATATGGCTCATTTGATCGGCAGAAACTTGTTATGGAACTTAATATCAGTTCGGCTACTTTGTCGCGTAGAGTGAAGGAATTAAATGATTCTTTAAAAGAGTTTCATTTGAAAATAAAAAGCGGGCGTTTGACTGGCCCAGAAAATCAAATCCGCTATTTCTATTTTCAATTATTTTGGTTTGGTCGCCCCTACCTTGAAAATAAAAAAGAATACAGCGATTTATCAGGAAACACTTTTTTAGATCTGCTACAAAAAGAGTTCAGTTTCGCCATTACAGAAGAAGGACGACTGAAATTTGAAATATGGCTTTCCATTATGAAGAAACGGATGCGCTGTACGAAAAAAGCCAAACCAGATTATAGTAATCTTCCTGTTGGATTGTTTCAAACGACACAATTTTTATTGGAGCTTCATACATTTTTGACCCGTTATTTCTTTCAATATGCTTTTCCTTGGGACCAAAACGAAACGTTGGTTTTTTATCTTTTCATGATCAGTAACTTTACATTAGATACACATAATTCACATGTTCAGGAATTTTTGATAAGCGAAAAATACAAAGATGACGTAGTGGCTCAATTGAATCGAACGTTTAAACAATCGATAGAAGAATATTTTTCTTTCTATGTTTTTCCAGAAGAGATTTCGCAAAAGATTGCGTTAACAGTGATGCAAAATCACGCTCATTTTGCCTATTTTAGAGGATGGATGAATATTTTTGGTCAAGAAGGATTGAAACAACGGTTAACTGAAGTAGAAGATAAACAATTCCTTGTTTTATGTGAAAGGCTGGTCAGACAAACATTTGCTATTGTGGATTTTACTGAAGCAGACGAGGAAAATGCCCGTTTTGAATTATTTGCTCGCTATGCATCTATTTTACGAACGCTAATCAAGCAATTGGAATTGCGTTTGCAAATTGCTTATGATCTTCCGTACGAAAGGCTAATGGCGGATATCGTGAAAGAAATCATTCAAGAACAGTTGTTGAATACGATCAAATATGATTTAGTCGAATACGAGAAAGACAAGCAATATGATGTTATTTTGACTAGCCAATTGAAAGAATACCCGTCACAGAAGTCCGCTAAAGTTTTTGTATTTACGAGTAATGAATTTAACTATGATTTTCCCTATTTGAACCAATTTTTAAAAGAATGCTATTTAGAAAAATTGAATTTAAGGATGAATAAAACATGAAAATCGTGATCATTGGTGCTTCCCATGCAGGCATCACCGCTGCCCTAAATATACGCAAACTTCAACCGGAGGCAGAAGTTCTGTTGATCGATGAAAATCACAAAGATGGATTAGGCTATGTTTCAAATGGGATCAATCTTTATTTAAAAGGAAAGATACATAGTTTAGCTGAAGCTGCAAACAACGAGCGGACTCTTCAAGCAAGTGGTGCAAAACTGATCACCGAATGGAGAGTAACTGAACTTGATCCAGACAAGCATCAGCTCATCCTCACTTCTGAGGAAGGAAAAAAAGAAACCCTAACCTATGATAAACTAATCGTGGCAACAGGTTCATCTCTTGCCACTTTATATAAACAAATTGAAGCTGAAAATGTCTACACCTATAAAAATCTAGTGCAATCTAAACAAGTACTTGCCGCTTTGAAAGAAGCAAAAGAAGTAGTGATTTTTGGTGCTGGTTATATTGGGTTAGAATTAGCAGATGCTTTGAGAAATAAGGGACATATGATTCATTTAGTTGATTACATGCCGAATGTTTTATCAAGATATTTCGATAAAGATATGATTGGCAGTTTTCAAAATCAGCTGAAAACCAAGCAAATCAACTTTCATCCAAATGAATTTTTGATTGATTGGAAAAAATCAGGAGAAGAAGTAGTATCCGTACAACTTTTGTCTCAAACACTGAAGGCAGATATCGTCATTTTTTCTGCTCAAACTTGTCCAAATACGTCATTGTTAAAAGACAAAGTGGCATTGTATGAGGACGACACTGTGATGGTCAATGAATACCTGCAGACAAGTGATTCGGATATCTATGCGATTGGCGATATCGTTCCAGTCAGTTTTGACAAAAAAGAACGGCATCTCTTTTTGCCCTTAGTTACTCGAGCTGTACATATGGCGAGAGCGGTAGCGTTGACTTTGTGCGAGCAGCCGACTGCTTATGATCTCAAACAAAAAATAACAGCAACGGTCATTACCGACCACTTTTTAGGAACTGTTGGGTTGACAGAAGACGAAGCACCATTTTTGGAACAAAGTGCCTGTTCTTGTTCAGGAGAGTTTGACCTATTTCCACAATACTATGAAGAAAATAAAACAGTAAATGCAAAGCTGATCTATCATCCAGATACATTAGAAATCATTGGTGGACAGCTGATAAGCAAAGAATTTTTATTATCAGATTTGAACTTGCTTGCTGATATCGTGAAACAAAAAAACACGATTCCACAGTTAGCAGTTGAAAACTTTGGATTTTTGGCTGAATATACCCCACGTTTTCACTATCTCAATGAGTTAGCTTTTAAAGTACTAGCTAAGAGAGCCAATCGCAATAGAGTAGAAAAAAGACCGTGAGAAACATCACGGTCTTTTATTATGTGAAATGCTATTTTTATAATAAAAAAACTGAAAATACTAACTAAAAAGCGTTTAGACATCATAAGGAGAGATAATAAAAAAGCGAAAATGTATTTTGAGCATAATATTCGCCAAAAATTTATCAAGTGATAAAATTATTGTATAAAATAATTATTTCAAGAGGAGGAATTAAATGTTTTTAGCATTAAATGAAATTATGCATTCAAAGTTACGTTACGCATTAGTTGCAGGGGTGATGTTTTTAATCGCCTACTTGGTATTTTTTTTGACCGGGTTAGCTTATGGCTTAGCTCAAGACAATCGAACGGCGGTTGACAAGTGGGAGGCAGATTCGATCGTTCTATCGAAAGATGCAAATTCAAATCTAGGGATGTCCATGATTACTAAGAAGACCGCAGAAGAAGTCGAAGGTGGAAAAGTGGCCTATCTTGCCCAAACTCCAGGAGTCGTGACTAGTAAAGACAGTACAGAAGAAGGAAAAATCAATGTTAGCTTCTTTGGTATCGATAAAGATCAGTTCATCATGCCGAATCTTGTTGAAGGAAAAGCTTTTAATAACGATGATGAGGCAATAGGCGATATTAGCCTGAAGGAAGAATATGGTCTAGCCGTAGGAGATACGGTTAAGTTATCTGGTAGTGATAAGACGTTTAAACTAACTGGTTTTACGGATCATGCCAAGTTTAATGTTTCACCGGTTCTTTATACGACCATCAATGCTTACCAACAAATCCGCTTCGAAAAAGAAGACACAAGTGAGAATGCACGGATCAATGCAATAGTTGTCAGAGGAAAAATCAACGATTTACCTGAAGACTTGGAACAGATCAAAATTTCTAAATTCATCAATGAATTACCTGGATACAATGCACAAGTATTGACTTTTGGGTTTATGATTGGCTTTTTGATTGTTATTGCGGCTATCGTGATCGGGATTTTTATTTATGTACTGACGATGCAAAAAATCAATATCTTTGGTGTAATGAAAGCCCAAGGAATCACGGGAGGATTTATTGCACGCTCTGTAGTGGCACAAACATTCATTTTATCCTTTGTTGGTATTCTTCTTGGTCTAGTGGGAACAGTGGGAACATCTCTTGTTCTACCTGATGCGGTTCCATTCCAAAGCAATTGGCTATTTTTTGGCGTCATTAGCTTGTTGATGTTGGTAGTGGCTGTGTTAGGCGCACTATTTTCTGTTCGGACGATCGTGAAAATCGATCCGCTGAAGGCCATTGGATAAGAAGGAGGAAGAACATGAAAGCAATAGAATTTAAAGAAGTAGAAAAAAGTTTCCAAGATGGCGACCAAGTAGTAAAAGCATTGAAAGAAACAACAATGAGTATCGATAAGGGGGAATTTGTTGCAATCATCGGTCCTTCGGGATCAGGAAAAAGTACCTTTTTGACTTTAGCAGGTGGATTGCAGACACCTAGCAGCGGATCTGTATTTATCAATGATCAGGAATTCAGTAATCAAAAAGAAAGCGAACGTGTTAAACTCCGCTTCAAAGAAATTGGTTTTATCTTGCAAGCATCAAATCTGGTTCCTTTTCTGACAGTAAAAAAGCAGTTATTATTAGTAGATAAAATCAAACATGAACGTCGGCAAAAAGAAGCAAAAGAATTATTTGAGCAGCTTGGCGTGGATAAGCTAATCAACAAGTATCCAGAAGAACTATCTGGTGGTGAAAGACAAAGGGTGGCAATTGCTCGTGCATTGTACAATGATCCGTCTATTATTCTAGCAGATGAACCAACTGCCAGTTTGGATTCAGAAAAGGCAAGAGAAGTAGTCGATATTTTGGCAAAAGAATCAAAAGAAAAAAATAAAGCAACAATCATGGTGACGCACGACACACGGTTGATTGACAAATGCGATAGAATATTTATGATGGAAGATGGTGTATTGAAAGAAAAAGAATAACCAAAAAGTAGGTGGAAAAATGGTCCATCGATACAATAAAGACACGCAACAAAAAATTTTAAAAGAAGCGACTGACTTGTTCATGTCCAAGGGCTATCTTGGTACTTCGACAAGAGAGATCGCACAAAAAGTTGGGATCACCCAGCCCAATCTTTATCACTATTTTAGTGATAAAGAAAAGTTATATACAGCAGTATTAGAAAAGCACTTAGAAGATGTTGGGAAAGCGTTGAGAGAAATCGTCCAAACAAGCGAAACGACATTTCAAGTGATGTTGACAAAAATGGCTCAATTTTTGATTGAGACGCATCTTGTTGATTTATTTCTGATGCTTCACGACCTTGAGAGCAATCTTTCCAATGAAACGAGAGATCATCTTTTCTTTCTATGGAAGAAAAATTATCGTGAACCATTTGAAGAAATTTTTTCAACAAACCAATCCGTGTTAAGAAGTGGGATTTCCCAAGAAATTGCAGCAAGGCATTTTTTCTTAGTGTTGGCACCGTACATCACTCGATCAAAAAGACCTGTAGAAGAACCGTTGAATGTGGCACAATTGATTGATTTATATTTGAATGGTGTATTAGGACAAACATAAAGCTGTTATATGTGGAGAAAAATAGTTAGGTAAAGAAACAAGATATGACGAAAATCGTTGTATCTTGTTTCTTTTTTATACGGCTAGGTTTTCATGTATAAAACTTTGTTATTCTCTCATAATTATCAAGGGATATTTTATTTATTATTTCATTCTAATTGAATCGTTATCAAAAGAGATTTAACTAAAAAGTAGTTTTTGTTTGCTTATAAATAACGTATGAAACATAAAAGAAAACGATTGCAAACGTAATTTTAGAATGTTACTATTTAGTTGTGATTATAAAGTCAATGTTTCTGGTGCGTTTGTTCTGTCGGTGATCTAGGAGGTGTTTTTATTTAATAACACAAATAATTAATTATTTGTAGAATGAAAGAAACTATTTATTTGGTGGATGAATCATAACGAATAGACAAAAGGAGGTTTCAAAATATGTCAAAAATGAAAAAAATCAGTTTAGCCGTAATGTTATTTTCATCGGTGATGTCTGTCACATCTCCGTTATTAGGACAAAAAGACTCTGTCTATGCCGAAGAAACAGCTCAAGTTGTTCAAGCAAAAGAATACCGGAATGTCATGTATTATGGAGATTGGTCCATCTGGGATGGTGAAGGGAAATTTCTTCCTCAAGATATTCCAGCGGATCAGCTAACACATTTGAACTTTGCCTTTTTAGATTTTGATAGCGAGGGGAATTTGACATTTACAGATGCAGATGCTACTGTAGGTGCATCTTTAGAACAACCTGGCGTAGGATGGAACACACCAAGTTCTGGGATTTTGAATGCAATCCAAGATTTACGCGGCAAAAATAAAAATCTAAAAATAGGCGTATCTTTAGGCGGATGGTCAAAATCAGGAGACTTTTCAGAAGTGGCAGCTGATCCAGTAAAACGTAAAAATCTAGTAGAAAATATCACGAAATTTATTAAGTATACCAATATGGATTTTGTCGATGTCGATTGGGAATATCCAGCTGATGTCCGTCAGCCAGATCTAGTAGATAATGTAAACGATGAAGGAACACCACATGCCAAACCGGAAGACAAAGAGAATTACATCACGCTTTTAAAAGAGATTCGCGAGTCAATTGATCAACAAGGAGAAAAGTTAGGGAAAACATATGAATTATCTGTAGCGCTTCCTTCTTCCAGAGAAAAATTAAATGATGGGATTGACATTCCTAAATTATTCTCTGTGGTCGATTTTGCCAATATCATGACCTATGATTTGAATGGGGCATGGAGTCCCAACAGTGCTCACCATACGGCACTATATGGCAATCCAGCTGATCCTAATTATGAAGAAGGTCTTTCTGTCGATCAGACAGTCAAATTTTTACAAAAAGAAGGAGCTCCTTCCGACAAAATCGTGATTGGTGCAGCTTTTTATACACGCGGCTGGCATGAGGTAGAAAGCGGGGATAACAAAGAGCTACCTGGTTTGTTCCAATCAGCAAAAGCAAGTAACCAAGATGCCGATCAAACACCTTCTTACGGTGCCAAAAACAAAAACGATCTCGTTTCAGGAAATGGTGGTAGAGCTGGCGGCGTCTGGCCTTATCGGAATATCGCTGATTTGATTGATCAAACAGCAGACTTAAAAGAATATTGGGATGATGTAGCGAAAGCACCTTATATGTACAGTAAAACAACAGGAGAATTCTTTACTTATGACAATGTCAAATCTGTCAGCTACAAAGCAGAATATGTAAAAGAAAATGAATTAGGTGGAGTAATCTCCTGGATGCAATCACAAGATAAGGAAACCAACAGTAGTAAGAGAGACGAGCTGACTAATGCGATCAAACAAGGATTATTCGGTGACGAAAAACTGTCAGAACAAGAAATAGTTTCCTCCCCGTTAGCGATTGATGTGGATATTTCTACTTATAGTGAATATGGTGCGAATGGTTATAACATCACTATCAAGAACAACGAGCAGCTTAACGAAACTTCTAGTGTATTGAGTGCAGTGGAATTAGCCCAAGAAACAATCAAATTCCCTAAACTGTATATTCCAATCCACTCAGCTGAAAGTCTAAGTGCCGGAGATTACAAAGCTGGAACAGTAACGATAGAAAATGGGTATGTCGTGATTGATTTAGCTTCTGTATATGACGGTAAACATATCGAGCCAGATGCTTCTTATGAATTTAGATTAAGATCAAGTGATGAAAATCCAACAGTCGATCGAATTGGCCATATTGCGTTAGTCCAAAGAATCGGAGATGAAGGAGCGGAAATCAATCGGCAAGTCATCTATGGAAAAGAACTGATACCGGATCCATCCGATACGCAACCCCCATCTGTACCCGAAAATCTAGCTGTTTCAGATATTCAAGGAACACAAGTTACTTTGAGTTGGGAAGAATCAACAGACAATAATCAGGTGGCAGGTTATTACATCTATCGTGATGGTCAGCGTGTAGCACAAACAGCTCATACTCGATATACAGATACAGGTTTGGAGACAAATACACCGTACACTTATACAGTCAGTGCATTTGACGCTTCTGGAAATGTATCTGAGAAAAGCTTGCCGATAACGATCACAACGAAAAGCGAAGACCCTGCTCCAGGATACGAAGAATGGAACCCAGAAAAAGCTTATGTCAAGGGAGACATCGTCACTTATAAAGGGAAAGTTTATCAGGCAAAGTGGTGGAATCAAGGGGAAGAACCAGGTTCTAATGAGTGGGGCGCATGGGAACTGATTGGTTAAATTTGCTGTTTATTTGAAAACACGGGGCTGTGACAAAATGTTTGTCGCAGCTCCTTTTTTGCGTACTTAAGCTGATTTTAAGTTTTGCCCCTTAGTCTGAATCTACGAGGTGAGAGTCAAACATGAAAAAAATAATTGGAGCTTTTGTATGTGCAATCATTATCATTATTATCTGTTTTCGAATAGATGTTTTTGGTCAAAAAAAGATAGTTGAACAAACGGTCAACAGTACGAACAGCACGGTTACAAAGACAAAGGAATCATCTGATGACACAGAACAAGAGACATTAGTCAAAATCGGAAAAAATGACCGTACACTATATACAGATGACTCGCTAACGACCCCATTAGCAACTATAAACGGCGGAGAACTGACGGAGTTTCTTTCCGAAACAAAAAATGCTTATCAGATTAAGACTAATGATGGCTATACTGGATATTTAGCCCTCGTAGATGGAACCAAAGTCACAAAGAATATACAAACAAAACCGAAAGAGTTATCTGATGCAGTGATTGTATTAGATCCTGGGCATGGCGGAAATGATACTGGGGCATTAAGCAATGATGAACAAACAGAAGAAAAGGATATAACATTAAGTACAGCCATAAAAGTAAAAAAGGCGCTAGAGGATGCTGGAGCAACGGTTTATTTGACCCACACTACAGATGAATTAGTACAGCTTGGAGATATATGCGACTACAGTGAAGAAAAAAAGGCAGATGTCTTTATCAGTTTACACGCAGACTCTACGGAATATGCGAATGAAGCAACTGGGATCACGACATATTATTACTATGGACAAGAGGAAACATTAGCACAAACAATCGCTGATTCCTTCACTGATCTGCCTCTGGATTCAAGAGGAATCTCCACTGGGAACTATCAAGTTCTTCGAGAAAATCTTCAACCTTCTATTTTAATCGAGATGGGTTATATGAATAATGATAGTGATTTAGAGGAATTAGTAACAGACAGTTATCAGCAGCAAATCGCTGCAAGTTTGACACAAGCATTGACCACCTATTTTCAGCAATAAATAAGGAAAGAGGTTGTGACAGAAGTGGTCAGCTTCAAGAAATAAGAAGGAATTGACGAAATTTGCTTCTCAAATTTTTGTGAAATTTCGGCTTATTTTTCGAAGAAGCTACTTCTGGAACACCGTTTAAGGAAAGAGGTTGTGAGCCTGCCGTTCAGCTCCGTGTCACAAGGAGCAATTTCAAAAAACAGCTTCTCATGTTTGATGAATATTGTGACTTGTGACCGAGGAGTTGGCAGGAGAACACCGTTTAAGGAAAGAGGTTATGAAAAAGCTGTCCTGCATCAAGTAATAAGAACAGCCAAACAAAAATAGCTCCTCCTATTTTTCGTTTGGTTGGACTTATTACCGCAGATGCAAGTTTTTGAACACCATTTATTTTTTTAGTAGATTCAACGCTTTTTCTGTATTGGCAAAGTGAAGTTTGGCATATTTTTCAAGCATAGGCATGCCGCCTTTTTCTAATAGTTTTGCCGCTATTTGATCAGATTTCGTTCCAGCTCCTGAGGGAAGGGTGATTCCAGCTTCAGCTGATGCTTTGTCTAACTCTTCTAAAAAGCTAGCACGACTGATGATAGAAGCAGCAGCAACAGCTAAATGATATTGTTCACCTTTAGTAACGAAGTACAGTTTTTCTTGCAAGTGATTTTTTTCTAAACGCGCATATTTTTTAAAATTTGCTTCTGGCGTAAACTGATCGATCAAAATCGCTTCTGGTTTTTCTGGTGCGATTTTTTTTAGCAGCAAATGGATTGCTTGATTATGCAAAGCGACTTTCATCCGAACGGCATTGTATTTTGGCTGGATCTCATTGTATTTTTCTGGGGGCAAGACAAGTAGTTTGTAAGGGATAGTTTCTTTTAAGATATCAGCAAGTTGGATGATTTGGCTATCTTTTAACTCTTTTGAATCTCGAACACCAAGTTTACGTAATTCTGCAAGCTGATCACGTTTCACATAAGCAGCACATACTGTTAGTGGACCGAAATAGCTACCATTTCCGACTTCATCGCTGCCTAAAACGGATAATTGACTGATATTTTTTGGCAAAGAAGAGACCGTTCTTGCTGGTTTGGCCTGTTTATCCTGTGCCTGTCCCCAGCGCTGAGCTTCCGTTTCTGCGTTTGCCCCTTGGAACATCACTTTTCCTGATGTGTAAGCAGTGATGGTCGTCCCGTCTTTTTTTGCAGCAAAGATAGTATAAGGAATCTGTTTATTTAACAAATAAGAGCGATAGTATGCTTTCATTTGACTAAGTTGGTCGTTCGTTGCTTTGATAATGACGTTGCTCATAAAATTCTCCTCGTTTTTATACATAAATCTATACCGCAACTCCTGACTTTTCGTTTTCTAAGAGGTTGCGAGACATAGCATTTTTTTTAAGTTTATCATATAATAATTAAGTATGTGAAAAATATTTGTGGAGAACGGTGAAAGAACCAACTTCATGGTACACTAAATAAAACTTTCATCAAATAGGAGGAAATGATTCGTATGGCGCACGAAAAAACACGCTACAAAGCAGTGATTGCCAACCAAACATATACTATTATCGGACGGGAAACCAAGCATCATATGGATATCGTAACGAAGCTGATTAATGAGCAGTTAGCAGAATTGAAACAATTATCACCACAAATGGATAATGAACAAGCAGCGATCTTGATGGCTGTCAATGCGCTTTCGGATCAATTGAAGAAACAAGAAAGAATCTTGGAACTAGAAGAAGAAACAGCAGAATTAAAGAAAAAAATGATCAAATTTACAGAGCTTGAAAATCGCGTAAAACGCATGGAAGCAATCGAGAATGAAGCTCGAGAAGTACTGAAAGAAAATGGACAAGCAGATTATACTATTAAAAATCATGTGGAAGCACAACAGATTTTAAATGAAAAACGAAAAGGACAAATCAAACAAAAATCTTCTAATTAAGATCCTTTTATTAAAATAAGAAAAATTTAAAAAAGTTAGAAGAGAAAGGAACGTAGCATGCTGAGTTTGCTGATTTTATTTTTATTGCTAATTGCGTTTTTTTCTGGAGCACGTCGCGGGTTTGCTTTACAAGTCATATTCGCAATCGGATATGTGTTGTCATTTATTGCTGCCCAGCATTTTTACAAACCATTAGCAAGTCATTTGGAATTATACATTCCATACCCAGCTGTCACCCCGACATCAAAGTTAGCATTTTTTGATCAAGTATTTGCCTTTCACCTAGATGAAGCTTTTTATGCAGGAACGGCTTTTCTGATCATTTTGCTGATTGGCTGGCTGATCACCCGATTTGTGGGGGTCTTTGTCCATGGATTGACATATGTGCCAATCTTGAAACAGGTAGACTGGATTGCAGGAGGTATCCTGTCACTAATCATGGCTTACGTTACTATATTTTTGATTTTGCAGTTACTTGCCTTTGTTCCATTAGATGTGGTCCAAAACCAATTCGGCGAGCATAGTTTCGCTCGTCTTATCGTTGAGAGAACGCCCTTTCTTACCAACAAGATGTATGAGCTTTGGGTAACGAATATTTTGAATTAAGGAAAATAGGGCTAGAAAAATATTTTTTTAGAAAAACTTTTACAAGAATGTTTTGTTTTTTGTACACAGTAGTTTATTTAAGAAGGCTGCGCAACGTATGTCCGGCACAGCCCTTTTTTCATAGTGAAAGATAAGGTGATAAAATGAATAACCGAATCCTTGAAACATTGGAATTTGAAAAAGTCAAACAGATGGTCAAACAATTTGTAGTGACTGCACAAGGAAAAGAAGAACTGGCAGAATTGGTACCAGTGAGCGAGAAACAAACGATCACAGAATGGCTTCAAGAAACTGAGGATGGGTTGAAAGTACAACGTCTGCGAGGCGGGGTTCCTATACCAAAACTTGAAAATATCCGCCCTCATATGAAACGGATCGAAATCGGGGCAGATTTGAATGGAGTGGAGCTTGCACAAGTTTCCAGAGTGTTATCTACGACAAGTGAATTGCATCGGTTCATTGATGATCTTTCTGACAGTGAAATCGAATTTGCGCGTTTGTATATGTGGGCAGATCAGCTAGTCACGATTCCTGTTTTAAGTCGTCGTTTAAAGGAAGCAATTGATGAAGACGGACGCGTGACCGACGATGCTTCTCCTGAGCTAAAAATCATAAGACAGAACATTCGTCGAAGTGAACAAGCTGTTCGTGAACAGTTAGACGGAATCGTCCGTGGGAAGAACGCAAAATATTTGAGCGATGCAATCATCACCATGCGAAATGACCGCTACGTTATCCCAGTCAAACAAGAATACCGCGGTGTATTTGGCGGTGTAGTTCACGATCAAAGTGCTTCAGGACAGACTTTATTTATTGAACCAAAACAAGTGGTGGATTTGAATAATCGTTTGCGTCAATACCAAATCGCTGAACGAAATGAGATTCAACGTATTTTAAGTGAACTTTCTGCAGAACTTGTTCCACATCGTCAAGAAATCATCCACAATGCTTATGTGATTGGTAAAATGGATCTGATGAATGCAAAAGCACGATTTGGTAAAGAAGTAAAAGCCATCGTGCCGGGAATCAGTGAAGACAATCATGTCGTCTTGAAACAAGCAAGACATCCGCTGATTGATCAGGAAAAAGTAGTTCCTAATGACATCGCAATTGGAAAAGACTATCAAGCCATCGTCATTACAGGACCTAATACAGGTGGGAAAACGATCACGTTGAAGACTTTAGGTCTGTTACAGCTGATGGGGCAAGCAGGGTTGCCGATTCCTGTAGGAGAAGAAAGCCAAATCGGTATTTTTGAAGAAGTATTTGCGGATATAGGTGACGAACAATCGATTGAGCAAAGTCTATCGACCTTTTCTTCTCATATGACGAACACTGTAGATATTTTATCAAAAGTCAATGAAAAAAGTCTGGTACTATTTGACGAGCTTGGTGCAGGAACAGATCCACAAGAAGGTGCTGCTCTAGCCATCGCAATCTTAGATGATCTTGGTAAAAAGTCTGCTTATGTGATGGCAACTACGCACTATCCTGAATTGAAAGTTTATGGATACAATCGGGCAAATACGATTAATGCCAGCATGGAGTTCGATGTGGATACACTAAGTCCAACGTATCGTTTACTGATTGGTGTGCCTGGACGAAGCAATGCATTTGAAATCTCCAGTCGATTAGGCCTTGATACAGATGTTATTAATGAAGCAAAGCAGTTGATGAATGATGAGAGCCAAGATTTAAATGAAATGATCACAGATTTAGAGAATCGCCGGAAAATGGCAGAGACCGAATATCTGGAAATGCGACATTTTGTTTCTGAGGCACAAGAACTTCATCATGATTTGAAAGAAGCTTACAGCTATTTCTTTGAAGAACGTGAAAAAGAAATAGAGAAAGCAAAGAAAAAAGCAAATGAAGTCGTGTCAGAGGCGGAAGAAAAAGCAGAAAAAATCATTGCTGATATTCGTAAAATGCAACAGCAGATCGGGCAAGGAAATGTGAAAGAGCATCAGTTGATCGATGCAAAGACCCAATTAGCAAATCTACATCAAGAAGAAACTTTGAAGAAAAATAAAGTATTGAAGAAGGCGAAAGAACAAAAAATATTGAAACCGGGAGACGAAGTGTTGGTTACGACTTACGGCCAAAGAGGGACGCTTTTACGTAAAAATGGGAATCAGTGGCAAGTAGAAATCGGCATACTAAAAATGAATGTGTCCGAAGACGAACTGACGCCTGTTGCTCCTCAAAAAGAGCCGACACAACGAGTTGTCCATGCTGTACGTTCTGAATCTAGCAGTCATGTGCCGAATCAATTGGACCTTCGAGGAAAACGTTATGAGGAAGCGCTAAGTGAAGTAGATCAGTATTTGGATTCTGCTATCCTAGCAGGTTATCCTCAAGTGACTATTGTCCACGGAAAAGGAACAGGCGCACTTCGCAAGGGAATTACTGATTATCTTAAAAACCATCGGAGCGTCAAAAGCTTTGAGTTTGCACCGGCAAATCAAGGCGGAAATGGTGCGACAATTGTTAAATTTAAGTAAAACTTACTAAAGGTAAGCAGATGGTTCGCTATCCAAGGATAGAAATGCTATACTGGTCATAGATTTTAAAAATGGAGGTCTTTGATATGTCACAAGTAATTACAGATAAGACATTTAACGAAGAAACAGACAAAGGACTTGTATTAATTGATTTTTGGGCAACTTGGTGTGGTCCATGTCGTATGCAAGCACCGATTTTGGATCAATTGGAACAAGAATATGATGAAGAAGAATTCAGAATTGCTAAAATGGATGTGGATGAAAACCCAGAAACTCCTCAACAATTCGGAATCATGAGTATTCCAACATTAATGTTGAAAAAAGATGGTCAAGTAGTAGAAAAAGCTGTTGGTGTTCATTCAAAAGAACAACTACGTCAAATGATCGATCAATATTTATAAAAGCTTAAAGCAAAAATAAGCTGAGGATGGGACTGAATTCAGTTCCGTCCTCGGTTTTTTTGCGGTTGAGTTAAGGTTATTCAAATTAACATTTTTTGAGTATAATTACGTTGTCAGGCTGGATTGTTTTTTTGACAGACATGCTATAATAACTTTAATTGAATATGAAGGGGAGTACCAGATGAACGAACGAATCAAAAACAAACTAGCTTTACTTCCTGATCAGCCCGGCTGTTACTTGATGAAAGATAAAAATGGAACGATCATTTATGTCGGAAAAGCCAAAATATTGAAAAATCGCGTCCGCTCATATTTTACTGGCAGCCATAATACGAAAACGGAACGGCTTGTTAGTGAAATTGAAGACTTTGAATACATCGTTACAGAATCGAATATCGAAGCATTGCTCTTAGAAATCAATCTGATAAAGAAAAATGATCCTAAATACAATATTATGTTAAAGGATGATAAAACCTATCCTTTCCTTAAGATAACGAATGAAAAATATCCCCGTTTGGTGATTACTCGCAAAGTACTAAAAGACAAAGCACTGTATTTTGGACCATATCCTGATGTCGGTGCGGCGAATGAGACAAAGAAGATTCTCGACCGATTATTTCCTCTGAGAAAATGCAAACCTAGTCAGACAAAGGAGCCTTGTCTTTACTATCATTTGGGGCAATGTCTGTGTCCTTATTATTTCGACGTAGATCCGAAAGTCTATACGAAAATCGTTGATGAAGTGAAAAACTTTTTAAACGGAGGACACGAAAAAATCGAGTCAGAGATCCATCAGAAAATGGAAAAAGCTGCTGAAAACATGGAATTCGAAAAAGCTGCAGAATACCGAGACCAGATCCGTGCTATCGAAACAATCATGACTCGCCAAAAAATGACAAATACTGATTTATTGGATCGAGATGTATTTGGTTATGCGATTGATAAAGGCTGGATGTGTGTCCAAGTGTTTTTTGTAAGACAAGGAAAGTTAATTGAACGAGATGTTTCAATGTTTCCTTTCTATAACGAAGCAGAAGAAGATTTTTTGACTTATATTGGCCAGTTTTATCAGGAAAATGAACATTTCATTCCTAAAGAAGTCTTGATTCCTGATACGATCGACAAACCAAGTGTAGAAGCTTTGTTGGATACGAAAGTTCTACAACCAAAACGAGGCGAAAAGAAAAAATTAGTGGAATTGGCGAATAAGAATGCCTCAGTTGCTTTGAATGAACGATTTGATTTGATTGCTAGAAAGCAGGAGCGGACGATCGGAGCAGTTGAACGTTTAGGAAACGCAATGAATATCCCGACTCCAATACGCATCGAATCTTTTGATAACTCCAATATCATGGGGACGAATCCTGTGGCTGCGATGGTCGTATTCATTGATGGAAAACCAGCAAGAAAAGAATATCGGAAATATAAAATAAAAACAGTCAACGGACCGGATGATTATGCATCGATGAGAGAAGTCGTCTATCGCAGATATTCACGAGTGATTCGTGAAGGGTTGCCTTTACCTGATTTAATCTTGATTGATGGAGGAAAAGGACAAGTCGATGTAGCAAAAGATGTCTTAGAAAATCAATTAGGAATCGATATTCCTATTGCTGGTATGGCAAAAAACGATAAACATAAAACAAATGAGTTGCTATTCGGTACAGATTTGGCTGTAGTACCACTTGAGCGAAATTCACCTGAGTTTTTCTTGCTCCAGAGGGTCCAAGATGAAGTCCATCGATTCGCGATTACTTTCCATCGGCAGCTGCGTAGTAAAAACAGTTTTGCTTCCCGATTAGATGAAATCGAAGGGCTAGGACCGAAACGAAAAAAAATGTTGCTTAAAGAGTTCAAATCATTGAAAAATATCACAGCAGCTACGATAGAAGAATTACAAGAAATCGGACTACCGAAAAATGTCGCACAAAACGTATTTGATAAATTACATCAGGAATGAGAAAAGGGCACTTTACAAAGAAAGTAAAGTGTCCTATCATTTTATTTACAACAACAAGAGAGTATACGTTTTGTTGGTAAATAATAAATCGCTTACATCTGGTGTTTTAGGATATATGGATTTATTGAAGAAGGAGTGAAGAAATGTTAGAAGTCAAGAATCTTGTTAAAACTTTTGGGAACTACACAGCTGTCGATCATGTCTCTTTCCAAATCCCAGACGGAAAAATCATGGGGCTGATTGGTCAAAACGGTTCTGGG
This sequence comes from Enterococcus sp. 10F3_DIV0382, assembly GCF_002140245.1. Taxonomy (NCBI): domain Bacteria; kingdom Bacillati; phylum Bacillota; class Bacilli; order Lactobacillales; family Enterococcaceae; genus Enterococcus; species Enterococcus sp. 10F3_DIV0382. Next base: position 1,040,493 of record NZ_NGMF01000001.1, read on the forward strand.
AAGACAACGACTTTTCGTTTGATCTTGGATTTTTTGACACAAGACCAAGGAGAAGTGTTATGGAATGGTCATCATCTTGGGGAGAAAGATTATGATATCATCGGTTATCTTCCAGAAGAACGAGGACTTTATCCAAAAGTAACGATTCAAGACCAACTGCTTTATTTTGCAGAACTTAGAGGGAAATCAAGAAAAGAAATTGAACCAAAAATCGATTTTTGGATGGAAAAATTTCAGGTAAAAGGGAAAAAGACGGATAAAGTAAAATCTTTGTCTAAAGGGAATCAGCAAAAAGTCCAGCTCATCGCCACATTGATTCATGAACCTAAATTGATCATTTTGGATGAACCATTTAGCGGGTTAGATCCGGTAAACGCGGAATTACTGAAAGATGGAATATTGGAATTGAAGAAACATGGTTCGTGTGTCATTTTTTCTAGCCATAATATGGATAATGTAGAAAAAATCTGTGATCATTTGATCATGCTGCGAAACGGAAAAATGGTTTTGAATGGAAAAGTCCATGAGATCCGTGAATCATTTGGCCGTACGAAGTTATTCTTGGAATCTGGGTTAAGCCAACAGGAAGTAGAAGAAATCGAAGGCGTGAAAAAAGTGATCCTTCGTGAGGATAATACGTTAGAGATTACATTAGAAGATCCTGAAGCAGGGAAAGAAATCTTTACTCGTGCGACTCAATTCGGCTATATTCCTATGTTCAACCAGCAGCCGCCAACTTTGGAAGAGATTTTCAAATTGAAAGCAGGTGAAATCGATGCGTAAGTTTTGGATTATTACCAAAGATGTCTATTTAAAAAATGTCAAGTCGATTTCTTTCTTGATTATGATATTAGTCCCTTTCATCATGCTAGGTATTATTTATGTAGCAGGAAACTTTGCCCAGCAAAATAGTGATGTCAATAAAATCGGCGTATTGGCTGATAATGAGCAAATCAGTCAGCAAATGAGCCAAGTCAAAACAGATGATTTTGAGTTCAAAGCAGTGGATTCTGAAGAAAACGCACAAAAAGACCTTTCGGAAGAAAAAATTGATGCTTATTTAGTAGTCTCAACTGATAAAGATAAAGTAAATGGGACGCTTTATAGTGAAAATTCATTGGGACAAAGTACACAACTGCTGATACAACAACAATTGACAGGCTTGCAATCGATGCTTCGAGCAAGCGAATTAGGTATTTCTCCAGAAGAAGTAGCAAGTTTGAGCCAACAGGCAAGTTTGACTCGACAAAAAGTCAACTTTGATTCAAAAGGAAAAATGTCGGTAGGAGAAGATAATTCGACAGTCCAATATGTTGTCAGCTATGTGGCGACGATTGTCTTGTTCATTATCATTCTGACTTATGCACAAATCATTGCACAAGAGATTGCTTCTGAAAAAGGCACGCGGATCATGGAAGTGATCCTGTCCAGTACGACTGCACAAAAGCATTTTTACGGGAAACTAACTGGTGTTTTGCTTGTTGCATTAACGCAAATGGCATTATACGGCATTATTTTTGGTGTAGGATACAATCAATTCAAAGATATGGAAATGGTCAAGAATATATTGGATGGTATCTCATTAGATAATTTGATTGGACCATTCTTGTGGTATTCTCTTCTATTTATGATCTTTGGCATTTTGATTTTTTCTGTTTTGGCAGCTTTATGTGGCTCTTTGGTCAACAAAGCAGAAGATACAGCAAAAGCAATCTTGCCAGTGACTTATTTATCTTTAGGCGGATACATGCTTGGGTTGATATTAGGTGCGTCAGATCCAAATAATATCGTTATTCGAATCACTTCGTATATTCCATTTTTATCTTCCTATATTATGCCGGTTCGCTTGGCAAATGAGACAGTCGGTATGGGTGGAGCATTGATTTCCTTGTTGGTACTTGTAGCCGTGACATTCTTATTGATGATTTTGTCTGCAAACATGTACAAATCGAATGTACTCGTGTATAGCGAAGGCGGATTATGGAGTTCATTGAAACAATCGATTTCAATTATGAGAAATGAACGAAAAAAAGCATAAAATATAAAAAAATATAGAAGGAAGCTGGACATTTATTGTTCTCAGCTCCTTTTTTGTATAGACCTATTTCTATTTTTTTATTATATTTGATATATATCCATTGAAAATAGTGTATAACAACTTTATAATATTGAGTATACCAATTTTTGGAGGCGTTTTAATGGACCGCTATTTAGATTTACTTTCAGAGAAATTCCCCACAACGGAAGATGTCATCACGGAAATCATCAATCTCGAAGCAATTTTACAGCTTCCAAAAGGAACAGAGTTATTTTTGAGCGATATACATGGCGAATTTCCTGCTTTTGATCATATTCTGCGTATCGGTTCAGGAAATCTTAAAGAAAAGATCAAAGACCTTTTCTCTGAACAAATGACGGAAACAGAGATTAGCCAATTCACTATTTTTACGGCTTATCCAGAATATGCATTGACGACTGAGTGGTACAAAAAACAAGATAAATCCCAGCTGATCCATCGTTTGATCGATCTTTTACGGTTTACGACAGTCAAATACACTCGATCAAAAGTTCGAAAAGGATTGCCGAAAGAATATAGCTATATCATTGAGGAACTCTTGTATATCGATGATCGTATCAACGGGAAAAAAGACTATGTAAAAAAAATCATTGAACAGCTTGTCTTGATGAAGGAAGAAGAAAAATTTTTAACAAAACTTGCGCAGACGATCCAAAAATCTGTCATCGATCATTTGCATATCGTGGGTGATATTTTTGATCGGGGAACTCAAGCAGCCAAAGTGATGGATCGAATCATGGATTTTTCCTCTGTAGATATCCAGTGGGGGAATCATGATATTTTGTGGATTGGTGCGTATTGCGGCTCTGAGGCATGTTTATTGACGCTTTTACGGATTGCCGCACGCTACAACTATTTATTTGAATTAGAGAAAGAATATGGATTAAATTTACGTCCATTATTTTCTTTTGCCCATCAAACTTACCAGAAGAATCCTGTATTTACACCTAAAAACGGGAAAGATCTATCTGAAAGAGAACAAGAAGAATTAGAAAAGATCCATCAAGCACTTTCTATCCTCCAATTCAAATCAGAACATCAGTTGTTGGATCGACGACCTGAATTTAAAATGGACGATCGTAAATTGTTGGAAAAAATCAACTACGAGGAATCAACAATCGATTTAGAAGGTCAGCTCTATGAGTTGAAAGGGACTTGTTTTCAAACGATCCAGCCAGATGATCCTAAAAAGTTCTTGGAAGAGGAACAAAAAGTGATCGATAGTTTGATGTATTCATTCCAGCACTCGTTAAGAATGCAAAAACACATGACGTTTTTGATCGAAAAAGGGGGAATGTATCTCACGAATAATCAGCATGTACTGTTTCATGGCTGTATACCTGTAGATGAAAAGGGGCAGCTCTTAGCATTTGAATTAGACCAATCTTATCGCGGAAAAGAATTACTGGGATTTTTTGAAAAACAGATAACTGAAAGCGCAAAAGATTTGACTGCAAAAGAAGATTTGGCGACCGATTTGATTTGGTATGCGTGGAGCGGGCCATTTTCGCCTTTATTCGGCAAGAGTAAAATGGCAACTTTTGAGCGCTATTTTCTCACAGAGCCTCATACGCACGTCGAAAAAAGCAATCCCTATTATCACTTGCGAGATGAAGAGTGGTTCAGTGAAAAAATTTTGGCAGAATTCGATGCAAAAGAAGAAGGTTCAGCAATCATCAATGGACACACACCAGTAAAAGTAAAAAAAGGGGAGTCACCGATCAAAGCAAACGGAAAAGCATTTGTTATTGACGGAGGTCTATCCAAAGCTTATCAAAAAACAACCGGGATTGCTGGCTACTCACTACTATGCAATTCTTACGGTTTCCAAATCGTGACACATTATCCGTTCTTGCCTATTGAACAACAATTTGCAAAAAAATCTGATCAAACGAATGTAAAAAAAGTGATCGAGCAGCAGCTCCCACGCAAACTTAATCGAGATACGACAAAAGGAATGGAATTACAGCAACAGATTACTCAGCTCCAAAGGCTGTTGGACTATCGAAAGGACGATTGAGAAAAATGCTAGCCAACATTGCTCAATAGACTAAAAAGCGACTGCAACAAAAGGCGTGCCACTGTCTCCTTCGGTATTAGCTCAAAAAACGGTAAAATATGAGAAGCGATTTTTCCGTTTTATTTCTCTAATACTCAGGTCAGGGCGCTGATTTCACGACCTCTGATTCACGGTGTTCAAAAGCTTGCATCTGCGGTAATAAGCCCAGCCAAACGAAAAATATGAGAAGCTATTTTTGTTTGACTGTTCTTATTACTTGATGCAGGACAGCTTTTTCACAACTTCCTCAGAAAAACGGTTAAAATTCATTCACAAAGAAATCGAATAAACGCTGTTCAGATGAATCTACACGATGAGAAAGTTCCGGATGCCATTGGACACCAAGGATTTTGTGCATATTATCTTTACTTTGGACTGCTTCAATGAGTCCATCGTTGGAAAAGGCGATGGCTTTTAACAAAGGAGAAAGATCTTTGACTGCCTGATGATGATAGGAATTCACAAAGTATGAATCAGGGAGAAGGTCACTTAATAAACTGTCCGAAACGATTTTGACTTCGTGAGTCGCAAACTGCGGGGCAGTGGGCTGTTGTTCGTGTTTTACGGACCATTTTGGATATAATGAAAGATCTTGATAAAGTGTTCCTTCCAACACGACATTCAATAGTTGAAGTCCTCGGCAGACTGCAAAAATCGGTTTTCTTTGTTTCAATGCTTCCAAAATCAATGCCTGTTCGAATTGGTCTCGTTGAATATTTGTTTCCGTCAGTTTTGGATGAGGGTCTTCCATGTAAAGTTGCGGACTAACATCCTGACCGCCTGCAAGAATAAGTTTGTCGATTTTCTCAATTAGTTGAGGCGCTGAATCTGGAGACATGACTGGCAGAATAAGAGGCAATCCTTGAGCATCTAAAACTGCATCCACAAATCCCTGCGGTGTGTAGCTTACTTGATTTCCTTGGAAAATATCTGTTGCTCGAATCAGTTGATTCCCGGCAATGCCGATGATTGGTTTCATTTTTATTCCCCCTAAAGTAGACTAATTGTAACAAGGATTTAAAAAAATTTAAACTATGTAAGACTTGCCCCTATACTTATCTGTTCTTGCTGTGTTACTATCTGTAAAGAGAATTTTCGTGTGAAATTCATGACGATAGTTGAAAATATTGCTTAATTTGTTATAATAAAAAGTAAGCAGAAATAAAAAGGTTGGGCGTAAGCTTCAAGGATCTAGTTCTTCAAGGGGTGAGAAGGACATTTTATTGAAGGGGCCTGCCTATACTAAGTTATCTTTAGAGGTACATACTTTCAATGAAAAAAGAAAGCATGTACCTCTTTTTTAAATCGAAAGGAAGTGAAGCAAGTGTTAGAAGCATTGGAACAAATCCGAAAAGCAGAAGAAGAAAATGAGAAGCGTGCCCGAACCCTACGGCAGCAGTTGAAGACCTATGCAGAAGAAAAAGAGCAAGAATTGGAGATAATCCAAATAAACAATCGGCAACAGCTGAAACAGTTGGTAGAAGAAAAAGAACAATTCGAAAAGCAAGAATTAGAAAAAGAAAAAATGAAATTGAAAGCAGAAGCAGACAAGGTGCAAGCTACTTTGAAAGACCAATATCAAAAGCATCAGAGTCAAGCAATCGGTGCAATCATTGAAAGGGTGAAAGAAACTTATGGCCGTCACTAAGATGGAAAAAGTGACCCTCATTTCAGATAAAAGAAATCAGGAGAGGATTTTACAAGCAGTACAAGGAATCCAAAATGTTGAAATCCGGGATCTGTATCAAAATAGAACAAATAACCAGTGGGTAGAAAAATATTTTCCAGATACCACGATTATTGATAAAGAAGCAAAATTAAGCGCTTTAGGCAATCGACTGAAAGACATCCAAGAAGCTATCCAATTCATACAACACCACGGCGATAGCCGTCAAAAGAAACTCCATTTGAAACGTCAAGAACTTTCCTTACAAGACTTGGAAGCAAATTATTCCGAAGAAAATTTCATGAATAAATTAGAAGAAGTCCTTGATTTAAAAGAAAAGTGGGAACAGCTAACTGAAAAACGCGATTGTTTAGAAGAAGAGGAAGAATGGCTTCTTCATTGGCAACAGCTGGATATTGCTCCAAGTATGTATGCAAGTAAGACGACCCTTTTTGAGATGGGGACTGTGAGTGCAGCAAATTTTGAAAGTTTCAAGGAAGAACTGAGTAAACTTGATGACGTTTATATGGAAGAAATAGATTATACGCCAAAACAAGTTTATCTTTCGTATGTTGCTTTAAACAAATCAGCTGCTGCTATAGAAGAAATTGCTGGGAAATACGGGTTCAATAAAGAAACGTATCCTTATGAACAAAATCCTAAAGAAAAACTGCAAGAAACCAAACAGCAATTATCCATTGTTCACGAGCACCAAAAGAAGATAATAACAGCGTTAGGTCAGTGCAGCGGCTATATCCAAGAATTTGAATGGGTAGAAGAAGTCACACTTGCCGTTGCAGAACGGGAAAAAGTAAAAGAACGGTTTATCCATGCCACTTATCTGATCGTTTTGCAAGGTTGGGTAGATGCAGAAGAAAAACAGAATTTGATGCATCTGTTAAACGAAACTGTATCAGAAGAAGATATATATGTTAGTTTCGAAACACCAAACTCAGAAGAGATTCAGCAGGAAGTCCCTACTAAATTGAAAAATCATCCGCTTATCGAACCTTTTGAATTGCTGACTGAAATGTACAGTCTGCCAAAATATGAAGAAGTAGATCCAACACCTTGGATGACACCATTTTATCTTGTCTTCTTCGGGATGATGGTCGCAGATGTTGGTTACGGATTGCTGATGCTCATTGGGACAATACTAGCTCAAAAACTACTTGTTTTACCACGTGGGATGAAACGTTTCGTAAAATTCTTTGAGATTCTCTCGGTACCATCGATCATCTGGGGATTGATCTACAGTTCATTTTTCGGACAGGCATTACCAAAAGAACTGTTTGGCATTCGCTTGCCTTTCCCAATCCTATCTACGACGGATGACGTCAATACGATTTTGATTTTATCCGTGATTTTCGGTCTAATACAGATCTTGGTTGGATTATTTGTGGCAGCAAAGGAAAATATCAGGAGAAAAGATTACTTGAGTGCTGTCAGTGATGGATTTGCCTGGCAAGGAATCCTAATTGGAATCGTTATTGCATTGATTGGTGCCATGTTGATAAAAAATACAGCATTTGTTTATCTTGGCGCGGGGCTATCAATCATTGCTGCTTTATGTATCTTAATCGTGCCGATTATCCAATCGCCGTCTAAAGTCAAGGGTGCTGCTAAAGGAGCGTATAATCTTTACGGATTGACTGGTTATATCGGTGATTTAGTCAGTTATACACGTTTGATGGCACTAGGTATTTCAGGCGGAAGTATTGGCGCGGCATTCAATATGCTAGTTGCTTTCATGCCGCCAGCCGCTCGATTCAGTATAGGGATCCTTTTGATCATCGCTTTACACGCACTGAATATGTTTTTGACACTGTTGAGTGCCTATGTCCATGGCGCACGATTGCAGTATGTCGAATTTTTTGGAAAATTTTATACAGGAGGCGGACGTGCCTTTGACCCGCTGAAAACGGCGGAAAAATACGTCAACATCAATCATAAGAAAAAAAACAATAAATAATTGGAGGATTTTTATACAATGATGGATTACTTAATTAGTCAAAATGGTGGAATGGTATTTGCAGTATTAGCGATGGCAACAGCGACGATTTTTTCAGGGATCGGTTCAGCTAAAGGTGTTGGAATGACAGGTGAGGCAGCAGCAGCGTTAACAACAAGTCAACCCGAAAAATTCGGACAGGCTCTGATTCTGCAATTGCTTCCGGGTACGCAAGGGTTGTATGGATTCGTTATCGCCTTTTTGATTTTTATCAACTTAGGAAATGATATGTCAGTTGTACAAGGTTTGAACTTTTTAGGCGCTTCTCTGCCGATTGCTTTTACAGGCTTGTTTTCAGGTATCGCCCAAGGGAAAGTTGCAGCAGCAGGTATCCAAATTTTAGCGAAAAAACCTGAACATGCTACAAAAGGAATCATTTTTGCTGCGATGGTTGAAACATATGCGATTTTAGGTTTCGTTATTTCCTTCCTATTAGTATTGAATGCCTAAGCATAAAGGAGGAAAACCAGATGAACGCCATTGAAAAAATCATCTCTCAGATGAATGAAGCAGCAGAGCAAGAAAGAGCGGCGTTAGAGCAAGAAGAGCGAATGAAGATCGATCAAAACTTTGAACAAAAACGTACGCAAATCGAAACAGAACATCAAAAACAAAAAGAAAAACAAATCGAATTACTTGAAAAAAAATACCGTCAGCTTAGGAATCGCCAACAAGTAGAAGTGCGACAAGAAAATTTGAACGCGAAGCAGGAATTTTTACGTCGATTGTTTGCAGATGCAATAGCTGAAATGGAGAATTGGGATGAATCTGAACAAATCCAGTTTATCAAAAATTCATTGTATTCATTACCTTTGACAGGCAAAGTAACATTCATTGCTGGAGAAAAATCAGCAGCTTATCTTTCTCAGACATTGTTGGATGAATGGAACAATGAACTTCCATTTACGATGGTTTTAAGCGATGAATCTGTTGCTGGTCAAGCTGGGTTTCTGATAAACGATCAAGGAGTTCAGTATAATTTTCTTTTCAGCAGCCTTGTACAAGATATCCAAGGAACGATGAGTTTTGAGATTGCCAATCAATTATTCGAATAAGGAGGGATCAGTGTATGGAATACCACGAACTAAATCCCTTGATTCGCGGAAGAGAGCTTGAACTTTTGTCCAATGAGACATTTGAACGGATGATTCAAACCAATTCTGTCGAAGCACTTGGTGAGATATTGAAATCCACGATTTACAGTCCATATATCTATGACGGATATGAATATGACTTTGAACAGAATCTTTTAAAGGAGCAGAGCCGTCTATTTCGCTGGTTAAAGGAATCAGCACCGGAGCCTGAAATCGTTTGGATCTATACGATGCGTTATACTTTCCATAATCTGAAAGCTTTAACAAAGGCTGAGATGACAAATCAAAATCTGGACCATTTGTATATCGACGATGGGTTTTATTCATTAGAAACCTTGAAGGATGCCATTCATACGCAAGTTTCAAATGAACTCCCTGAAAGTATTATGGATAGTATACGAGAAGTCCGCGATTATTTTGAAGAGTCTACCATTCTTCAGGGAATCGATGTGATCTATGATCGGCAGTTTATGACTGAACAGCGACGGCTTGCCGATAAGCTAGGATATCAAGAATTACTGACAGAAGTCATTACTTTTATTGACTTGACCAATATCACAACGATGGCTCGAGGAATATTGCAGAAAAGAACATATGGGTTCATGACGACGGTGCTTTCCAGTTCGGGAAGTATCGAAAAAGAAGTATTTTTGAACTTTGTAGATAAAGACATGGAAGCTTACACGAACTTTCTATTAGAGACAGATTATGCTGAGTTTCTGCGTCCTGTCATCCGTGAGGGAAATCTTGATCTCGTAAAGCTTGAACAGTTGAAAGATGATTATCTAAGTTCATTGTATCAAGAAGCACAAACCCAGGCTTTCGGACCACTGCCACTACTAGCCTTTTTGAACGCAAAAGAGGTAGAAAGCAAAAACCTTCGTTTACTGGTTATCGGCAAAAGAAGCCATTTCGAACCAGAAACAATCAGAAAGCGGGTGAGACAAGTCTATGACGCATAAGATCGGTGTAGTTGGCGACAAAGATTCTGTTTTGCCATTCAAATTGTTTGGCTTCGATGTTCGTTACGGTACAACCAAGCAGACCGTTCGCCAGGCAATTGAAGAAATGGCAAAGAATGAATATGGCGTGATTTATGTCACAGAGCAATGTGCAGCATTGAGCCCAGAAACGATCGAACGTTACAAGGAACAAATGATACCTGCTATCGTATTGATTCCCAACCATCAAGGATCATTAGGGATTGGGCTGGAAGAAATTCAAAAGAACGTAGAAAAAGCAGTAGGTCAAAATATCTTATAGTATGAAAAGGAGATAGAAATTTTGCAAATTGGAAAAATCATAAAAGTCTCCGGACCTCTTGTAATGGCTGAAAACATGTCTGATGCCAGTATCCAGGACATGTGTTTAGTGGGAGATCTAGGAGTTATCGGAGAAATTATTGAGATGCGTGGCGATGTGGCGTCTATTCAAGTATATGAAGAGACTTCTGGAATTGGTCCAGGCGAACCGGTTCGCTCTACTGGTGAAGCTTTATCTGTTGAATTAGGACCAGGGATCATTTCACAAATGTTTGACGGAATCCAACGGCCATTAGATACCTTTATGGAAATCACACAAAGTAATTTCTTAGGACGGGGAGTCCAATTGCCTGCATTGGATCATGAGAAAAAATGGTGGTTCGAACCCACATTAGAAGCCGGAGAAACGGTTAGTGCTGGCGATGTGATTGGAATCGTAGAAGAAACAAAAGTTATCAAACACAAAATCATGGTGCCAAATGGGATAAAAGGTACGATCAAAACAATCGAAAAAGGATCGTTCACTATTGATGAAACCGTATGTGTCGTTGAAACTGAAAATGGTGACAAAAACTTGACGATGCTCCAAAAATGGCCAGTCAGACGTAGTCGGCCAATCAAAGAAAAATTAAACCCTGATGCACCGATGATCACCGGACAGCGAGTGATCGATACGTTCTTCCCAGTGACAAAGGGGGGAGCAGCAGCTGTTCCTGGTCCATTTGGCGCAGGAAAAACAGTCGTTCAGCATCAAATCGCAAAATGGGCCGATGTGGACCTGGTCGTTTATGTGGGATGCGGTGAACGCGGAAATGAGATGACGGATGTTTTAAATGAATTCCCTGAATTGATTGACCCTAATACAGGAGAATCGTTGATGGAACGTACGGTATTGATTGCCAATACATCTAACATGCCAGTAGCGGCTCGAGAAGCTTCTATCTATACGGGAATCACGATTGCGGAATATTTCCGTGACATGGGTTATGACGTTGCTATCATGGCTGACTCCACTTCACGATGGGCAGAAGCACTTCGTGAGATGAGCGGACGTTTGGAAGAAATGCCTGGTGATGAAGGTTATCCAGCTTATCTTGGTTCCCGTCTTGCGGAATACTATGAACGATCTGGAAGAGTCATTGCTTTAGGATCAGAAGGTCGCGAAGGAAGTATAACCGCAATCAGTGCTGTATCGCCTTCTGGAGGGGATATTTCGGAACCAGTCACACAAAATACATTGCGGGTCGTAAAAGTATTCTGGGGACTTGATTCGACTTTAGCCCAAAAAAGACATTTTCCTTCAATCGATTGGATCCAAAGTTATTCTCTTTATTCAACAGAAGTAGGGAAGTACATGGATCATATCCTTCAAGCTGACTGGGCATCCATGGTCACTGAGGGCATGCGTATTTTGCAGGAAGAACAGCAGCTGAATGAAATCGTGCGTTTGGTAGGGATTGATTCCCTTTCAGATAATGACCGTCTGACATTAGAAGTGGCAAAATCCATTCGTGAAGATTATTTGCAGCAAAATGCTTTTGATGATGTCGATACATTCACTTCAAGAGAGAAACAATTCAAAATGTTGAAGATGATCTTGACCTTTGGTGAAGAAGGACGGCGTGCGTTGTCCTTAGGTGCTTATTTAAGTGAGATCATGGACGGTACCGTATCGATTCGTGAAAGGATCGGACGAAGCAAGTATATCCCGGAAACAGAATTAGAAAAACTAGATCAAATTATCGGTGAAATCAAGCAAACGATGCAAACAATCGTTTCAGAAGGAGGCATGAGCAATGATTAAAGAATATCGTACGATCGGTGAAGTCGTCGGTCCATTGATGGCGGTTGAAAAAGTTGCTGGTGTCAAATATGAAGAATTAATCGAAGTCCGTATGCAAAACGGCGAGATTCGTCGTGGACAAGTATTGGAAGTCCAAGAAGATAAAGCAATGGTCCAAATATTTGAAGGAACAAGTGGTATCAATTTACGTGACTCTTCTGTACGATTTTTAGGCCATCCTTTAGAACTAGGTGTATCGGAAGACATGATCGGTCGAGTATTCGATGGCTTGGGACGTCCAAAAGATAACGGGCCAGAAATCCTGCCCGAAAAGTATTTGGATATTAACGGAGAAGTAATCAATCCAGTAGCTCGGGATTACCCAGATGAGTTTATCCAAACAGGGATTTCTGCAATCGATCATTTGAACACATTAGTTCGTGGACAAAAATTACCAGTATTTTCTGGTTCTGGTCTTCCTCACAAAGAATTAGCTGCTCAGATTGCGCGACAAGCAACGGTACTTGATTCATCAGATGATTTCGCCGTAGTCTTTGCTGCTATTGGAATTACTTTTGAAGAAGCAGAATTTTTCATGGAAGATTTTCGACAAACTGGTGCAATCGACCGTTCTGTCATGTTCATGAATTTAGCAAACGACCCTGCAATCGAACGTATTGCTACTCCTCGTATGGCTTTGACTGCTGCAGAATATCTTGCTTATGAAAAAGGAATGCATGTATTGGTTATCATGACAGACATGACCAACTATGCAGAGGCATTGCGAGAGATTTCTGCAGCACGGCGAGAAGTTCCAGGAAGAAGAGGCTATCCTGGGTATCTTTACACGAACTTAGCTACTTTGTTCGAACGAGCAGGAAGGATCCGCGGACTAAAAGGATCAGTTACTCAAATTCCGATTTTAACAATGCCAGAAGACGATAAGACCCATCCGATCCCTGACTTGACCGGTTATATTACAGAAGGTCAGATCATCTTGACTAGAGAGCTTTACAAGAGTGGGATTCAACCACCAATTGATGTACTTCCGTCTCTTTCGCGGTTAAAAGATAAAGGAACTGGACCCGGAAAGACAAGAGAAGACCATGCGGCTACGATGAATCAGCTTTTTGCAGCCTATGCACAAGGAAAACAGGCAAAAGAATTAGCCGTAGTTTTAGGAGAATCTGCTTTATCTGATGTAGATAAGATCTATGCGAAGTTTGCTGAGCGGTTTGAAAAAGAATATGTCAATCAAGGATTCCACACGAACCGTTCGATTACTGAAACACTTGATCTAGGGTGGGAACTGCTATCGATGTTGCCAAGAACCGAATTAAAACGAATCAAAGACGACATGCTGGACAAATATCTGCCAGAAGGGAAGTGAGTTCTGATGGCACGATTGAATGTGAATCCGACTCGCATGGAATTGACCCGATTGAAAAAACAGTTGACAACTGCCACAAGAGGGCATAAATTATTAAAAGATAAGCAAGATGAACTGATGCGTCAATTCATCCTGTTGATTCGAAAGAACAACCAACTGCGTCAAGAAATGGAAGAGTCTATGACAGAAGCAATGTCTGATTTTGTATTGGCAAATGCTTCGATCACGGAACCTTTCATCGAAGAATTGTTTGCTTTGCCGGCGGAAAACGTTGCTTTATCTATTGTAGACAAAAATATCATGAGTGTAAAAGTACCTGTGATGAATTTTGAATATGATGAACAGCTGACAGACTCCCCTTTGGAATACGGGTATTTGAATTCCAGTGCCGAACTGGATCGGTCAATCGATCGCTTTACTACCTTGCTTCCAAAACTTTTGGAACTGACAGAAATCGAAAAAACTTGTCAGCTGATGGCGAGTGAAATCGAAAAGACACGTCGACGAGTCAATGCATTAGAATATATGACGATTCCTCAATTAGAAGAAACGATCTATTATATTCGTATGAAGCTAGAAGAAAACGAGCGCGCAGAAGTAACAAGGTTGATCAAAGTAAAAAATATGGGTACCACTGACTAAGTGGTATCCTTTTTTAAAAGAGGAAAACGATGATTAAACAAAACAAACAATTAAAGAAACGCTTGCCGGCCGTTCAGCTTCTCGCATTAGGATTTTTTCTCCTGATTTTAGTTGGCGGCGGCCTACTTACCCTGCCATTTTTTAGTAATAGTGGGCATGGGACAAATTTTATCGATGCGCTTTTCACTGCAACTTCTGCCGTCTGCGTGACGGGATTGACGACATTGAATACAGCAGAACATTGGAACAGTGCTGGTCAGTTTTTGATCATGCTTTTGATTGAGATCGGCGGTCTTGGTTTTATGATGGTTCCGATTCTATGCTTTGCATTGATAAAGAAAAAAGTCAGTCTCAGCACACGTATTATATTAAAAGAAGCGCTAAATCTAGAAGAAGTATCAGGTGTGATGAAGCTCATGCTTTACATCCTGAAATTGGCCTTTGTGATTCAATTGATTGGTACGGTTGCTTTATCTTTTGTATTTGTGCCTGAATTTGGCTGGCTGAAAGGGATCTGGTACAGTTTGTTTCACGCAATCTCTAGTTTTTGTAATGCAGGGTTTGATTTGTTAGGAGACAGTTTAGCCAATCACCAGCAAAATGTCTATTTGATCATGGTGGTATCAGCTTTGATCATTTCTGGCGGATTAGGCTTTATCGTTTGGCGTGACTTATTGGAATATCATCAGAAAAAGAAGATGACGATTCATTCAAAAATCGCATTAACCGTTACAGGTACCCTTTTATTAGGCGGTTTCGTTGTGTTCTTTTTCACAGAACACAATGGGGCAACGTTAGTGGAAGGGAATATGTTTCAACGATTGGCAAATACTTTTTTTATGAGTGTAACACCTAGAACGGCTGGATATTATTCAGTTGATTACCTCCATATGAGTCATGCCGGTCTGATCTTAACGATGTTTTTGATGTACATTGGCGGAACATCTGGGTCGACTGCCGGCGGATTGAAAACAACTACGTTAGGTGTGTTGCTGATCCAGATGCGTTCGATGCTTAAAGGACGTACGAGAGCGGAAGCATTTGGCCGTACAATCCGTCAAGGCGCAGTGTTGCGAGCACTCACGTTGTTTTTTATCACGTTGACTCTGTGTGTAGTCGCCATCATGATTTTATCAGTGACTGAAACGATACCTAAAACTTCTGGCATCGAATATATTGCTTTTGAGGTCTTTTCTGCATTTGGAACAGTAGGACTTACGATGGGATTGACGCCAGACTTGACTGCAATAGGGAAATTGATCATTATAGCGCTTATGTACATTGGACGAGTTGGGGTATTGACTGTGGTCTTCTCTCTGATGACAAAAGCACAAAGAACTCAATCAAAATACAAGTATCCAGAAGAAAGTGTCATGATTGGATAAAGTATGCGGATAACATAAATAGAGGTTGTGACAGAAGGAGGCAGCTTCAAGAAATAAGAAGGAATTTACGGAAATTACTTCTCAAATTTTTGTGAAATTTCGGCTTATTTCCGAAGAAGCTACTTCTGGAACATCGTTTATTCGAAAAAAAGAAACTGTGACAAGATTTTTGTCACAGTTTCTTTTTATTAGCCTCGGATGACTTCGATTTTATAACCATCAGGGTCAATGACAAAGTAGTAAGAAGGCGCAGTGCCAGGTAATCCTTTTAAGTCAGTAATTTCAAGACCTGCAGCTTTATGCTGTTCATGTAATTTTTCTAAATCATCAGCTGCAATAGCTATATGACCATAACCATTTCCTAAATCATAGGCACCATGATCGTAGTTATAAGTCAACTCTAATTCATAGTCATCCCCAGGAAGTGTCAAATAAACAAGTGTAAATTTGTTTTCTGGAAAATCACGGCGGCGGCTTTCTTCAAAACCAAATGCCTTTTGATAAAATTCGATTGATGCTTCAAGATCTTTCACTCGAACACATGTGTGAGCCATTTTCATAGATTCATCTCTCCCTTTCCTTTTATTTAATCATAACAAAAAGAAGTAAGGAAATAGTTGATTTGTGCTTGTTCATGAGAAATTTCTCATGTAAAATGGATAGAAAATAAAACTGTTAAGGTGGAAACTATTCATGGATAAACCAATTTTTGGTGAAAAAAAGCAATTTGCTGATTATCAAACCCGTTATGCAGCATATATCGTCATAGAAAAAGATCAGCAGATTGCAGTAATCGAGGCTCCAAATGGTGCTTTTTTTCTTCCTGGCGGGGAAATTGAAGGAGATGAGACGAAAGAAGAAGCAATCGTTCGTGAGCTAATAGAAGAAATGGGGATTGCGGCAGAAATTGCTTTCTATCTGGGAGAAGCAGATGAGTACTTTTACTCGAATTATCGTGCAACTTATTACTATAATCCAGGATATTTCTTTGCTGCTGATTCTTGGAAGCGTATAGGAGAACCCACAGAAAAGACCAATAAAATCTGGTGGGTCAGTCCTCGAGAAGCACTTGATAAATTGAAACGTGGCAGCCATCGATGGGCAGTCGAGAGATGGATCGAAAAAAATAATAAATAAAAACTGAAAGAAAGCGAGTAGACCAGCTTTCTCTCAGTTTTTTATTTATTACAGAACGTATTTTTTGATTGCTTCAGCTACACCGTGTTCGTCGTTCGATGAAGTGATGACATTTGCTGCTTCTTTGACAAGAGAAACGGCATTTCCCATAGCTACTCCTAGACCAGCATATTCAATCATGGATAAGTCGTTCTCGTTATCCCCTATAGCCATGATTTCATCTTGGTCAATACCAAGATGTTGTCCAAGATTCGCAACTGCCGCACCTTTACTTGCTTCTTTATTTAGTACTTCGAAGTAATAGGGTGCACTTTTGACCGTTGTGTATTTATCACGGAAAGTTTGCGGTAAACGTGCAATTGCTGCGTCTAAAATTTCTGGTTCGTCGATCATCATCATTTTGACGATGTTCATGTCTGGTGTCATTTCTTCAGGTGTTCGATATTTTAGCGGCATCTTGACTAAGCTTGCTTCGTGTATCGTATAAGCGCTGATATCTCGATTAGGTGTGTAGATTGCTTTGTCATCAATCGAATGGAGATGACTGCCAACACGGCGTGCCATCACTTCGATTTCTAGAAAATCTTCATGAGTCAGACCGTGACGGGCGATGATTTTACCTGATTTTGTTTGTTGTACGAGTGCCCCATTATAAGTAATAACGTAATCATTATCTTGAAAAAGGTCCAGCTCGTTTAACTGTTCTTGGACACCTGGTAAGGGGCGACCAGTACATAAAACGATTGAGACCCCTTTTGCAACAGCAGCGGCAATCGCTTCTTTTACTTCTTTTGTTACTTCTCTTTTCTCATTTAATAAAGTACCATCGATGTCGATAGCGACTAGTTTGATAGCCATAATTTCCTCCAATATATTTTAGTTTATTTCAATCAATGCGCCATTACGGATATGGCTGGCAAATTCTTGATAAGTTTCATCAAATAAATCATAATGATCACGCAAGGATGGGTCAACCATTTCTTTTGGAAAGAAAAATCGCTCATCTCCTTGTTCTTGTCCCGCTAAAGCGGCAACAAGCTGACTAACCTGTGATAATTCTATCAAAGTTCCGTCATTTCGCAAAATCTCGATTTGCGTACGATGTCTGCCTTGTTCTGGGCGATAAAAATCATAAGGCAGATCGTAGCTAGAGTTGACAGCAGTGTAATAAACAGGGTTATAGCCGACCTTTTCTACTAACAAAGTGAGTTTTTGAATCAAATTTGAATCTCGGTTGCCAGAAAAAGTGGCGGATTTCAGTGGTTTACGATTCAAAAAACGTTTAGCTAAATCATTTAAAATAGGATCAGCAGATTCAGACCATTGAGTAAAGTAAGTACCCAAGACCCCATCATCAAGTTTGAGGTATTCTTCTAAAGTAAAGCTTCCGTCAAGAAATGGCAAGAGTAGTTGAGAGTGTAGTTCAAAACTGCTGGCATCTTCTTGATACAACTCGTGCGCGCGATGAAGCAGATGCTCCAAGATCACTTCCATACCACGGGAAACAGGATGGAAGTACACTTGCACATACATTTGATATCGGCTAACGATATAATCTTCCACTGCATGCATGCCGCTCATGGAAAAGGCGATCCCGCCTTCATATGGACGAATCACACGTAATATTCGGGTAAGGTCGAATGTTCCATACTCCGTTCCGGTGAAATAAGCATCCCGAAGCAAATAGTCCATTCGATCTGCATCGATCTGGCTAGAAATCATTTGGACAACTTGCGGATTAGAGTAGGTTTTTTGGATCACGCTCGCTACTTTTTCAGGAAAACCTTCTTCTACTCGGTTAAGGATCTGATACACCTCTGTTTCTGGAGAAGTGATGATCTCTACAGTGATAGCCTCGTGATTCGTATGGAAGATGTGCTCGAATGTATGAGAGTAAGGACCGTGACCGACATCATGCAATAGTGCCGCACATAAAGTTACCAGCCGTTCCTGATCATCCCAGCCTCCGTTGCCTATCTTTTCTTTTGGAAAATTTCGAGAAAAGATATCGCAAATTCGTCTTGAAATCTCATAAACACCTAATGAATGGGTAAAACGGCTATGTTCTGCTCCGTGAAAAGTGAAAGAAGCAGTGCCTAATTGTTTGATTCGTCGCAGACGTTGGACTTCTTTCGAGTTGATCAAATCTAAGATTACTTGATGCTGGACATGGATATAGTTATGGACTGGGTCACGAAAAACTTTCTCCATAGGCAGCATTTGATATTTATAAGGGGTTGTCATATTGTAGCTCCTTTATGTTATTGCGTTGTTCCATTCTCTGGATTTGGTTGTTCCATTGCTCCAGCTGGATTTCTTTTTTTAGCCAGTCGGTAGAATCCAGTAAATCACTTGCAGAATACAGCTTTTCAAAAGCTTTTGCAAATGCTTCTTTGACTTCTTCTACGAGAAGGGGATGGTCAAGCAGTTCTTCAAGTGTTGCCATTGTGGCAGGATCAACTGCAGGATAGCCATTTGTACCAAAGCCTTCTTTTAAAGCAGATTGATAAAATCGTTTCATGACTTGCCCGCGCTTTTCCTGATTACCGTTGACACTTAAGTACATCATAACAGAAATCCCATTTTTGATGCGACGCTGAGCGATGCCGGCAAATTTTTTGCCATGGATGCTTAAATCATAAGTTCCAGGACAATAAGAATGGGTGATTTCGAATGCTTGAATCGGTGCCTTAGGAAAGGCGTATTTAGTCAATCGAAGCATTTGCTCGTAAGCTTCATCGATGGTTATTTTTTTTTTGTCATTCTGGGGGAAAATCAAAGAAATATTCAAAATCCCTTCGTCTGATACGATTCCTAATCCACCTGAGTTTCTGATTATCGGAGCATAACCTGCATCTTTCAGTGTTTGGATCCCGTCTCTAAGAAAAGGTGTCCGAACATCTTTCATACCTAAGATGACGGTGCAGTCATATTGCCAGAAATGCAAAAAGATCTGCTGGTGTTCTTTGGAATATTCCGTTAATATATCTGTTAATGCGAAAGGGGAAAAGTCGTTTTTTTGATAAATGTGCTGATCTAGTCGAATCGCAGGGTTCATTCAACCGGCTCCTTTTTATAAATTCATATTTTCTACAATATTATACTCTAAATTCAAGGAGTTGTTTTGGAAAAAAGGTTTTCTGTAAAAATGGACAAGTTGGTTGACAAAACAAAAGAAACTAGGAACAATGTAGCTATGAGAAGTAAAGGAGAATGAAGAATGGAATTATCACAAGGAACACCGATTTCGATCAAATTGCGTACAAAAGTGAAACAACAAGGGGAAGTGCAAGATTTTTATTTTGATTTGAAAGGGCAAATGGTGACGATTGGCGATACGCTGTACATACGGTATAAAGAGATGCAAGAGGAAACAGGCGATGAAATCCCTGTAACGATCAAATTAGTTCCAGATGGTCATGTACAGCTGATTCGTGCAGGAGAAATGCGAATGCGTTTGAAATTTGGTTATAAAGAACGGTTAGAAACAGCCTACCGAACACCATACGGTATGATTCAGATTGCTACCTTTACGAAAGAACTGCATGTAAGTTTGAAAGACCGTCCCACAGCAGGAAAGGTTCGGATCGATTATGATTTGTTCATGGGACTAGAAAAAATCGGCGAATATTATTTGACATTGGATTTTACAGCGTAAATATAAAAGAAAAGTTTGATTTTTTGTGTCTGATTTTGTATGATAAGGAGTAGACTGTGAAAGGACGTGTCCTGATTGGAAATTAGTGTATTTGAAGGTGCAAACAAAAGCGAATTATCAATGATCGAAGTAGCACACGCGATCTTAGAACAACGTGGCGATGTCATGGATTTTTCTGATTTAGCCAACCAAATCCAAAACTATCTTGGTAAATCAGACAGTGAAATTCGTGATTCACTCGCACAATTTTATACTGACTTGAATATTGACGGCAGCTTTATCTCATTAGGGGATAATCGTTGGGGCTTGCGTTCATGGTATGCTATCGATTCGATCGATGAAGAAGTAAACCATGGAATGGACGAAGAGGATGAAGATACTCCGCGTCGCCGTAAACGCAAGAAAGTCAACGCCTTTATCAATGATGATGAAGACGCGATCGATTACAATGACGATGACCCAGAAGATACAGATCTGACAGAAGAAGACGACGATGATCTGTTTGATGACGATGATGATGAAGAAATCGCTGCTTATAATTCTGACTTGCAAGAAATTGGAGCAGATGACCCAACAGATGATGAAGAAGACTTGCCTGGGAATATCGAAGAAGATTTAAGTATCATAGACGAAGACGATGATGATGAAGACTATGAAGAGGAAGAATTTTCTGACTCTGAAAAAGAATAAACATCATTTACTGTAGAGGCTGTGACGGAAGTGGTCAACTTCAAGAAATTTCCACTTATTTCCGAAGAAGCTACTTCTAGAACACCGTGTATCAGAGGTTGCAACAGAGACGTTGAAGCTATCAGAATAAGAAGGTGTGACATGATTTTTGTCACACCTTCTTTTTTGTATATAAAAATTCAAAGTAAATACATAAAAAATAAAATAATTGAAACTTTTAGCGTACCTTGTACGTCATATTAAGTGAGGCGGAAAGGAGTGGAGAATGATTTTTACTGGATATAAGAAAAAACGGCAGATTGAAAAATACCGTCACCTGCTGAATGGACTCATCGAAACTGATTATCAAAAAATGTTCCGTATCACGATGAATTACGTACATGATAAAGAAGAGGCCTTAGATGTGATGCAAGATAGTTTCCATAAAGCACTGAAGTATTTTGAAAAAGAAAAAGAAATCGAGCATTTTAGTGCATGGTTTTACCGGATATTGATCCGCACGGCATTAGATAGTTGGCGCAGACAAAAAAGGACACCTGTTGACTTATTTGAAATTCAAGATATCCCGCAGCAATTACCTTTAGAAACTTCCGTTGCAGAACTTCATATGATTTTAGATAAAATAGACAGTCCGGAAAAAGAGATTCTGATCCTTTACTTTTTTGAAGGATTTCGTTTGAAAGAAATTGCGACTATCTTAGATATGAACGAAAACACAGTTAAAACAAAAATGTATCGTTCACTGAATGTTTTACGTCAAATCCTAGAATGAAGGAGAGAAGACCGCTATGTATTCTCAAAAAGAAAAGTTAAAAAAACTAAAGAAAACTTATAAAGAACAAGAAATTCCAAGAGGGCTTCAAGAGGAGATCCGCCAGCGTTTTCTTATCGAAGAGCAATCATTCATAAAAGCAAGACGGAGAAAAAGACGCCTCCAAGGGTTCGTAGTATCTTTGGCTATCGTGATGATTACAACAAGTAGTCTCCTTTTTAATAGTCAAGTTCGAAGCTTTGCAGAAGACTTGCCAATTTTAGGATCAGTCATTGAATTGATCTTAGGTGAACGTTTTACTGATCAATCTGAAAAAATAGATATTCAAGTACCGAAGATCCATACTCAAAATGAGAAAGAAAACAAAACGATTCATGGATTAAACCAAAAATACTTTCACGAAGGACAAGCAGATTTTAAAAAAGCTGAAAAAGAATATGGAAATCTTGAAACGGATCATTACCAAGTTCTGGGTGATTATCAGAAAATCGTAGACGATGACCGGTTTCTTGTGATCGAAAGACAGATTACCCAAACAGCAGCGGATAGCCACGTTGAAAAAAGATACGACACGATCGACAAGAAAAACAGTGTCCAGCTCTCACTTCCGCTGTTATTCAAAGATGACACCTATCTATCTGTTTTGACAAAAGAAGTCAAGCGGCAAATGGCCGAACAAGTCAAGGAAGATCCGTCTAAGTACTATTGGACTGAACAAGATATTCAAGAAGGAACGATAGAAAAACCAACACTTGTTACACCAACACGAAGTTTTTATTTGAATAAAGAGCATCAATTAGTTCTGACTTTTTCTCAATATGAAATTGCTCCTGGTTATATGGGAACACCAGAATTCGTCATTCCCAAGTCCGTGACAAAAACGATTTTGGCATCGGAAAATTATTTGGATCATTAGGCGAGAAGTAGTTGCGACTAGCAGTTTCAAATTTTTACAGTTATTTTCAAGTAAGTAATTAAGAAGAGAAAGAAGAGATATAGTGAAAAGAAATTACTTAGTTATCAGTATCATTGCTTTATCCGTGCTTTTATTTTTCGAAGTCACTTCGGTCGCATCATTGATCAGCGAAGAGAAAGGAAAAGTAACTTCATCGGAACGCTCATCACAATCTTTCAAACAATCAGAACAATCAACGAATAAAAACAAGTCGACTGAAACAGCTAGCGTCAATGAATCCACTCAAGAATCAGTGAAATCAACACAAAGTCAATCAACTGAACCAGAACCAACACAAGAAAGTACAGAAGCTGTCCAAGATCCAACTGTCAAAAGTATTGCCATCAGTTTTGATGATGGACCAGGAGCGACCACGACACCACAGCTGTTGCAAATACTTAAAGAAAAAAACGTACACGCCACTTTTTTTGTTTTAGGAGAAAATACGGCGCAACATCCTGAAATTGTGAAGCAGACAGCTGAAGCAGGACACGAGATCGGCAATCACACGTATGATCATCAGGATCTGGAGGTGCTTTCTGCCCAGTCGATCACAGAAGAAGTGGCAAAAACAGACACTGGGATAAAAAAAGCCACTGGTAAAACCCCCACTTTCGTTCGTCCGCCTTATGGTTCGATCACAAGTGTAGGAGCAAGTGTTATCCAGCGGCCAATCATCGAATGGTCGGTCGATTCAGAAGATTGGAAGACAAGAAATCCTGATTTGATTTTGCAGAAGATCCAAGCAACAGTATACGATGGTGCAATTATTTTATTCCATGATATTTATCCTGAAACGATTCGTGCCGTCCCTCAAGTGATCGATTATCTGCAAGAGCAAGGGTACCGCATTACGACAGTGGGGGATTTATTAGGACATCCAACGACTGTCGAGAATTATTATGGCAGAAACGATCATCGGCCAGTCCAGTAAGTGAAAACAAGTATACTATAATAAAAAAACTGTCCGCTAATTTTTTTGGTGGACAGTTTTCACTTGAAAAGTAAAGAAGCAAACATTCGGAAGTTATGCTAAAATGGCAATAGAACGCGTCCTGAGGGAATCGAACCCTAATAGTTGTACACATTCAAGGTATGTCAGCATACAATAGGAGTGATATTATGTTGAAGGTTGCTATCTGCGATGATGAACTTGGCATTACTAACTATGTAGGTAATTTGTTGCAAAATTATGACCCAGTTTTATTTGAACCTTATGTATATTATGATCCGTCAAAGTTGATTAAACAAATGGATCAATTAAATTTTGATATGTATATTTTAGATATTGAATTTCCAGGAAAGAATGGAATGGAGGTAGCAGATTTTATTCGGCAAAATGATTTCAATGTTCCGATTATTTTTTTAACGAGTTATCGAGAATATATGGAAAAAGTCTTTAAATTACATACGTTTGATTATATTCTGAAACCGTTGGAACAGAACTATTTTTTTCAAGTGATTGAAAGGGCTATCAAACATTTAGGAGTTTTAAATAATAAATTGAGTTTTCCTATAGAAAAACGGATTATCGAATCGCGTTAAATGACATTTTGTTTTTTGAAAAAAATAGACGTCAAGTATTCATCAATATGACATCTCAAAACAAATATGTCAACTTTGGAGATCATTGCTAAGTTGACATCAACATTTGTTCAAACACATACTTCATTTATTATAAACATGGAGCATATAAGAGAAATAGGAAAAAACTATGTTCGATTAAGCAATTGCGAAAATATCATTGAATTGCCTATAAGCAGAAAGTTTAAAACAGACGCTCTAACAAAGATACTTATGCGAAAGAGAGATTTATTCTAATGGAAGATGAGTTACTTCGAAATATTAGTCTAATAATGTACGTTTTTTTGCTCGATTATTTTTTCTCTGGAGTGGCAGTAAAAAAAGTAAGACTTTCTTGATAAATTTAATTATTTGTACGATTATTTTATTCAATTTCCTTTCGAATCTTTTTTTACCGTTTGAATATTTACCTTATATTAATATTTTCTTGAGTCTTTTTGTAATTGCGAGTATTGCGAAGAAATATTTTTTATCAGATAGTGAGATTTTCTTTTGGATGTTGTTTCTACTAGCAGTTAATTTCATCTGCGAATCGGTTTCCGTCAAGTTGATTCAGTTAATAATTTTGAATCAGGTAGAAAATACAATTACTCATTATTCGATCCTATTTAGCACTAGTCTCACGTTACTTATCGAAATTTTATTTTTCTTTGGCATGCGACTATTCCTTTCACGAAAAGAAACGCTACATAATCAAATTAATACTATATCTCTCTTAACAATGAGTTTAATTCCGATTATTCAAGTATCATACCTTTCGGGTTTCTTATGTCAGAAGTAAACATGGCCATCAATAGAAGGATAATAGATATTTTTATAACGATGGGAATTGTAATCATGAATATTTGTGTTTTATACCTTTATCACAGTATTTCTTTTCATCAAGCACATATCAATCAAATCTCTCTAGAGAAGAAGGCGCTTGAATCAGAAATAAAATATGTGGAGGAAATTAAAAAGAGCCAAGAGAATCTGAAACAAATTAGACACGATTTGCGAAATCATTTTTTAGTTCTATCGGGGCTGTTAGAAAATGAAGATATTTCTTCAGCTAAGAAATATCTGAGGAAGACGATGAAACAACAAGAAATGATTACTGACTTTTATACTTCGGATCCTATCTTGAATTATATTTTAAATGAAAAACTGACTATAGCAGAACAATCGGAAATTCAGGTCAATACATCGATTTTTATATCAGAAAATGTAAAAATTGATTATGATATTATAGCAATCATTGTGGGAAACCTAATGGATAATGCAATCGAAGCATGCACTCGAAATAACGGAAAAGGCAAAGATATCACCGTGATTATTAAGCAGTTTAAAAGTGATCTTTTCATAGAGATAAATAATGCTTATTTAGTCAATGAGAGATATACAAGAAAGGAAGACAGAGTGCTGGTATAGGTACAAAAAGTATAAGATCTTTAGTCGAGAAAAATGGTGGAATCTATCATACTTGGACTGAAGCTGATAGATACTTTGCAAGCATCGTATTGTTTGACGTTTATGAATAGAGACTACAGAATTTAAAAGTTAGTCTGTCTAGTTTTCCATTATTGGAATTTAAAGTATTTCTGTTTTTTCTATGCGTTGTGTAAAGGTGATTAGTGTCATTCCAATAATCAGAGCGATAAAAACTGACAGTATAAATATTAATATTGTGTAATTCAATACACCTAAAACGACAATATTTGAAACACCTATAATGTTTATAACAGCAGTGATAGAGGTGGTTTTATATAATTCAGCTATTTCAATTCTTCTCAAAATCTTCAATTCCTCCGTGATAGTGCTCTTAATGACAATGCGCCGGTGATGATTAACCAAATACTAACTGTTAGGATATTTTTTAGTTGAATAAATCCAGAGCCAAAAAAAGAAGTACGAATCAAATTGGCTGTTGGGACAAAAGGTAAGAAATCATATATTATTTTTGTCCATTCAGGCAGTCTATCGGCCGGATAAGTAATCGGTGAAAAAAGTAACCCGCCAATCATGATGATTTGTGTCATTAAAGACACTCCGTTAGCGGGCAGCCAGTAAGCAATACAAAATCCGATAGAAATCATCGACATTTGAGCTAAAATCAATAAAGCGACAGACAGGACAGAAAAATGAATCGCTAGACCAAATTTTAGGGATGAAGCAAGAAAAGACATCAGGATTCCTGGTAAAGAAGCGAATCCCCAGATAATAAAATCAGCCAATAGGAGATTGAATCGGGAAACGGGCAGTGTTCTTTGATAAGAAACGATCCCATTTTGCTTAGCAGTGCTTACTATCTGTGCCGATAAGACGCCCCCAACAGCAATAATCCCAAGTACTATTGCACCAGAGGATAAATAGACAGCGGTTGTATCATCCATTGTAGGAATTAAAAAAGTGAGTCCGTAAACAATTGCTAATGATAGTAGCAGTTGGGCCACTGTAAAGACTGGCAAAAGTACCTTGTATCTTACTAGACTCCATCTAAGTAAAGCGTATAATTGAAATAATCAACTATCGGAAGGGCGTGAATAGGAATCGTAGCTTTGCTTATTTTTCATTCGTTAATCCTCCGTATGTGTTTTCTAATGTTTGAGGTGATAAGCTATAGTTCGTTACTTCTCTTGATGAAATCTTTTCATTAATCCATATCATTGCATCAACTACTTGTTCTTGTGACAAAGTGACATCGTAACGTAACTCACCCTTTTGTAAGATACAGCCAATATTTCTAGGTAATTCTTGCATTTCAAATTCCTTATCAGAGAATAGTACAAGGTGCATTTGGATCAACGTTTTTTCTAACGATTCGCGAACATACGCATCTTTAATTAAAGTTCCCTTATCAAAGAGTAGATATCTATCTGCATATTGATCTACTTCGAGTAAATTGTGAGTTACCACAATTACAATGTGTCCTTTTTGAGCTAATTTTCTTAAGGAATTCCAAATGATTTTTCTTCTTATCGGATCAACATTATTTGTAGGTTCATCAAGCAGTAAGATTGGTGGAGGGGCAACAATAGACATGGCAAATGAAGTAAGCCTTTGCAATCCGCCTGATAGTTTCTGCCCTTGTACATGTGCCCATTTCGAAATTTTAAGTTCTTGCATAATCTCTATAACGTGAGTCTGGGTATCAGATTTATTCAATCCTCGTATCCTTAAAATAGCTTCAATAGACTGTTGCATGGTAACCCCATCTAATGGTGCATGAAATTGGGGCATCATTGCTGCAAATTGCCTAGCCATTTTCCAGTTTTTATCTAAAGAGTGGCCTTGAAAAGTAATACTACCGGAAGTAGGTTTTGTTCCGCCTATGATTTGATTTAAGAAAGTTGTTTTTCCTGCACCGTTGTGTCCAGTTACAGCAACAATTTCTCCAGGGGAAAAAACGATAGTTATATTTTTATTGGCAAAATTACTACTATTCTTATATTTTTTTGAAAGAGAATGGATACTTAAATGATTGTTCATAGTAAAATCACGTCCTAAAGTAGTTGATTGTTGGTATTAACCACACTAAAAGAATGAATATATCTGCACCCATTCCTAGAGCAAGGATTAATTTCGAATGGCAAGTCTTGTTATCAAACAAAAAAGGATCATCCCTAATCATGTTTAAAGTTAAACGTATGTCAGTTATACTGTAGACTCGAAATTGCCAAGCATTAAGATCGCCGAATCAATGTTTTATCATCAAATTCGATAAATTAATAATAAAACAAAAATACGTTCAACAATCTAAATGATACAATTAACCAAGTAGCTGTAATATTTAACCTTATTCAAACTTTAGTGTATAAACAAGATGATTTAACTTGAAAATAAAGTTATTCATACAAAAGAGATGAATCAATAAAAAATTAGAAGTGTTAGAATATGTCCATAAACAAAAGGGATAAAAGTCAATTATATGTACATTTTATGTTGGAGTGAATAGATTCTGGTGATTTAGTCGAAATGTGATTGATAAGTGGTTAGATGAACAGGTATAATAAGTGCGTATCTACTTTAGCATGTTGCTATGGAAGACATTCAAACATCAGCATTTCAAAAATAAAAGTGACTTGCGTAACGTTGAGGGTAGGAATTAATGGGTAGGCAAATTTTAGGAAAAGCAAAAAAAAGACACTTTCCGTCTCTGGTAGAAAGTGTCGTGAATCCTACTATAAAAAAATAGAACGCGTCCTGAGGGAATCGAACCCCCGTCTCAAGAACCGGAATCTTACGTGATATCCACTACACTAAGGACGCAAGCACTGGGATAATTGTAACTAAACAGATAAAAAATTACAAGGGGATTGGACAAAAAAATGAAATTTGAGCAAAATTTTTCACAAAAACAGCAGCAGACACAGAAACTAGCCATGACGCAACAGTTGCAGCAGTCCATCCAAGTTTTACAATATAACAGTGAAGAGCTGTTGGCATTCGTTGAGAACCAAGCAATGGAAAACCCATTGGTGGAAGTTGTTGAGCCGGAATGGCAGCCAGATTACATAAAAGCTTCTTCATCTTCTTATGAAGGAGAAGAGACAAATTACCTAAATCAGATTCCTGATACAAAAGGGTCTTTATTTGATTCATTGATCGAACAAGTCCACTTGAATTACCGAGATACTTTTTTAAGGAAAATCGTTCTTTATCTTGTAGAATACATCGATTTGAACGGATTTTTGACGATTAGTTTAGAGGAAGCTGGAAAAGAGATCGGAGCGACGCCTATCCAAATGCTCGATGCGTTGACACTAATCCAGCAATTAGAACCAGCTGGAGTAGGTGCACGTAGTTTGCAAGAATGTCTCATGCTTCAAACGGAACGGGATGATTATGCGCCGGAACTAGCCTACATCGTGCTAGAAGAATGTTTTGAGCAATTGGTGGAGCGAAAATGGAAAGAGATTGCGCAGCGTTTTTCTGTTGATTTACACGCTGTTCAGCAAATATTCGACTATTTGCAAACATTGAGCCCAAGTCCAGGACGAATTTTCGACCGTAGTAGCGAATTGTACATTATTCCTGATGTCCGGGTATTAGTGGACGATGGAAATGTACAAGTCATCTCAAACCGAAAAAACCAGCCGAATATCCGATTTCAAGAGACCTACTTCAAGCAAATGTCACAACAAGCAGATAAAGAAACTGAAAATTATTTAAAAGAACGGAAACAGGAATTCGAATGGTTGAAGAAAACGATCCTCCAACGCGGGGATACAATTTTGCGGGTTGCTCAAGTCATTGTTTCTCGGCAAAAAGCTTTCTTTATCGACAAGGAGCGGCCCATCAAACCTCTTACGTTAAAGGAAGTTGCGACCGAGATAAATGTGCATGAATCTACGGTCAGTCGAGCAGTCAACGGGAAATATTTGGAAACAGATTTCGGTGTATTTGAGTTAAAGAAATTTTTCACTGCAAGAATCCCTACTAACGGTGCAGAACAGACAGAAGATCTTTCGGCAGATACTGCGAAGAAAAAGTTGCAGGAATTAGTTGATCAAGAAGACAAAAGCAAGCCGTTGTCGGACCAGAAATTGGTTGAATTGCTGAAAAAAGATGAGATAGCGATCTCAAGACGGACAGTAGCAAAATACCGTGATTTATTAGGAATCCCGAGTTCATCAAAAAGAAAACGTTATGATAATTAATCATCCAAAAGATCAGAAAAAGTATTTTACTTTTTCTGATCTTTTTAGTTGAAAAACGAAAGCAAAACTGTTAGACTAACAGTCGTGAGGTTGAGATTTCCCTTTATTGATGTGAAATTCGAAAAGTTAATTTCTTTTTTTTATCGTATATGGGTCGTTTTAAGTCTACATTGGACGCAAAGTGTCCAACTAAGGAGATCGCTATGCTAGATGAAATAAAAATGATTGAATCTGTTGCACCAGATATTATCGAAGTGTTGCAAGAACGCTATAAAATTTTACGAAATATCTATTGGATGCAGCCGATTGGACGTCGAAGTTTATCAGAAAGTATGGGGATAACAGAACGAGTATTGCGAACAGAAACAGACCTTTTGAAAAATCTGAATTTGATCGATACCTCAAAAAGCGGTATGACGCTGACAACTAAGGGTGAAGAAGTTTATCAAAGTCTTGAAAACTTCATGGATCAGCTTTTAGGTACGCATCAAACCGAACAACAGTTGGCAGAATATTTTGGTAATCAGCGCTGTATCGTTGTTTCAGGAAACAGCGAAGAGCAAACCAAAGTGGCTGATGCATTCGGCGAAGCGCTGAGTGAAGCCTTAGACCGACTGCTTCCGGAAGGCGAGAATATCATCGCTGTGATGGGAGGAACCACCATGGCAGTTGTAGCAGAACAGTTGTCTAATCTGGAAAATAAAAAACGGCATAACCTATTTGTCCCTGCAAGAGGCGGGATCGGTGAAGCGATAACTGTACAGGCAAATTCTGTCAGTGCAAGAATGGCTGCCAAAGCAAACGGAAACCACCGTGCACTTTATGTTCCGGAGCAATTAAGTCTGGCAACTTACAATTCTTTACTCAATGAGCCATCTATCCAAGAAGTCTTAAACTTGATTAGTGAGGCGAATTGTGTTATTCATAGTATTGGGCGTGCATTACACATGGCAGCACGTCGAAAGATGACTGAAAAAGAATTAGTCATGCTGAAACAAGCAAATGCTGTAGCGGAATCCTTTGGCTACTTTTTCAATGAAAAAGGCGAAGTTGTTTATAAGGTCCCTAGGATCGGCATAGAATTGCAAGATTTGGCGAAAGTCCCAATCATCATGGCGATAGCGGGCGGAAAATCAAAAGCCAAAGCAATTCGAGCTTATATGAAAAATGCACCAAAACAAACGTGGCTCATCACTGATGAAGCTGCTGCAAACGAGATTTTAAAAGGGGTAACCCTTTAAAATAAATATTTTTTTGATTTTCATAAGGAGGAAATCTTAAATGACAGTTAAAGTAGGTATTAATGGTTTTGGACGTATTGGACGTCTAGCATTCCGTCGTATCCAAGATGTAGATGGAATCGAAGTAGTAGCAATCAACGACTTGACAGATGCTAAAATGTTGGCACACTTGTTAAAATACGACACAACTCAAGGACGTTTCAACGGAACAGTTGAAGTTCATGAAGGTTCATTCAACGTAAACGGAAAAGAAGTTAAAGTATTAGCTAACCGCAACCCAGAAGAATTACCATGGGGCGAACTAGGCGTAGATATCGTTCTAGAATGTACTGGTTTCTTCACTTCTAAATCAGCAGCTGAAAAACATTTGACAGCTGGTGCTAAACGCGTTGTTATCTCTGCTCCTGGCGGAAACGATGTTCCAACAATCGTTTATAACACAAACCACGAAACATTAACTGGTAAAGAAACAGTTATCTCAGGTGCTTCATGTACAACTAACTGTTTAGCTCCTATGGCTAAAACATTGAACGACAAATTTGGTGTTGTTGAAGGATTAATGACAACTATCCACGCTTACACAGGTGACCAAATGACTCTAGACGGACCTCATCCTAAAGGTGACTTCCGCCGTGCACGCGCTGCTGCTGCAAACATCGTTCCTAACTCAACAGGTGCTGCTAAAGCTATCGGTTTAGTAATCCCTGAATTGAACGGTAAATTAGACGGAGCTGCTCAACGTGTTCCTGTACCAACAGGTTCATTAACAGAATTAGTAACAGTTCTTGAAAAAGAAGTAACTGTTGACGAAATCAACGCAGCAATGAAAGAAGCTTCAAACGAATCTTACGGATACAACACAGACGAAATCGTTTCTTCAGATATCGTTGGTATGACTTACGGTTCATTATTTGATGCTACACAAACTAAAGTAATGACAGTTGGCGACAAACAATTAGTTAAAACTGTTGCTTGGTACGACAACGAAATGTCATACACTGCACAATTAGTACGTACTTTAGAATACTT
The DNA here is from genome assembly GCF_002140245.1 of Enterococcus sp. 10F3_DIV0382. Taxonomy (NCBI): domain Bacteria; kingdom Bacillati; phylum Bacillota; class Bacilli; order Lactobacillales; family Enterococcaceae; genus Enterococcus; species Enterococcus sp. 10F3_DIV0382. The sequence goes on from NZ_NGMF01000001.1 coordinate 1,072,567, forward strand.
CGCTAACTTATAAGATAGACAAACGTACAAGTGTAAATGATAGACATGTACATTTAAAAGCGGGGAAGCAATCGCGCTTCTTCCGCTTTTTTTGATAATAAGTTTATTCAGGAGGAAATAAAATGGCTAAGAAAACAGTGAAAGATATCGATTTAAAAGACAAAAAAGTTCTTGTCCGTGTTGACTTCAATGTTCCTTTGAAAGACGGCGTGATCACTGACGACACTCGTATCAAAGCAGCATTGCCAACAATCAACTACGTTTTAGAACAAGGCGGAAAAGCAATCCTTTTCTCTCACCTTGGACGTGTAAAAACAGAAGAAGATAAAGAAGGAAAATCTTTAGCTCCAGTTGCAAAACGTCTAGGCGAATTATTAGGTAAAGAAGTAACATTCGTACCTGAAACTCGCGGAGAACAATTAGAAGAAGCAATCCGCAACATGAAAGATGGCGACGTTGTCGTATTTGAAAACACACGTTTTGAAGATGTTGATGGTAAAAAAGAAAGCAAAAACGATACAGAGCTAGGTAAATACTGGGCTTCATTAGGTGATGTATTTGTTAACGATGCTTTCGGCACAGCTCACCGTGCGCATGCTTCTAACGTAGGTATCGCTTCAACTGGTATCCCAACAGTTGCTGGATTCTTGATGGAAAAAGAAATCAAGTTCATCGGTGAAGCAGTAGAAGAACCAAAACGCCCAATGATCGCAATCCTTGGTGGCGCAAAAGTTTCTGATAAAATCGGCGTAATCGAAAACTTGATTCCTAAAGCAGACAAAATCTTGATTGGTGGCGGAATGACTTACACATTCTACGAAGCAAAAGGAATCAAGATCGGTAACTCTCTAGTAGAAGCTGACAAAGTAGAACTAGCAAAAGAATTGATCGAAAAAGCAGGCGACAAACTTGTCTTGCCAATCGACAATGTCTGTGCACCAGAATTTTCAAATGATGTAGAAACACAAGTAATCGAAGGAGACATTCCTGACGGTTTGATGGCTTTAGACATCGGCCCAGCATCAGTAAAATTATTTGCTGATACATTACAAGGTGCAAAAACAGTTGTTTGGAACGGACCTATGGGTGTATTTGAAATGAGTAACTTTGCTAAAGGTACAATCGGTGTTTGTGAAGCAATCGCTAACTTAGAAGGCGCAACAACAATCATCGGCGGAGGAGACTCAGCTGCAGCAGCAGAACAATTAGGTTTTGCTGACAAATTCACACACATCTCAACAGGTGGCGGCGCAAGCTTGGAATTGCTTGAAGGTAAAGAATTACCAGGACTAGCAGCAATCAACGATAAATAAACAGCCAATTTTGCTCTATTCTGACGAGTAATCGATCAAAAGGTGAAGGGAGTTTTCATGACTCCCTAGCCATTTTTCAATAAATTAAGGAGTGTGTTCCTCAATGCGTAAACCTATTATCGCAGGTAACTGGAAAATGAACAAAACTGCATCCGAAGCAAAAGAATTTGCTGAAGCAGTAAAAAACAAAATCCCTTCAAATGACAAGGTTGATTCAGTCATCGGATCTCCTGCATTATTCTTACAAGAATTAATGACATCAGCTGAAGGTACAGAACTAAAAATCTCAGCACAAAACTGCTACTGGGAAAACTCAGGTGCGTTCACTGGTGAAACTTCACCAGCAGCTCTTGCTGATCTAGGTGTTCACTATGTGATCATCGGACATTCAGAACGTCGTGAATATTTCCATGAAACAGACGAAGACATCAATAAAAAAGCAAAAGCTATCTTTGCAAACGGTATGACACCAATCTTATGCTGTGGCGAATCTTTAGAAACATATGAAGCAGGCAAAACTGCTGAATGGATCGAAGGACAAATTACAGCTGGTTTAGCTGACCTTTCAGCTGAGCAAGTGTCAAACATGGTGATTGCTTATGAACCAATCTGGGCAATCGGTACTGGTAAATCAGCTGACGCACAAATCGCTGACGAAATTTGTGGTGTTGTACGTCAAACAGTTGAAAAACTTTATGGAAAAGAAGTATCAGAAGCTGTTCGTATCCAATACGGCGGTTCTGTAAAACCAGAAAATATTGCTGAATACATGGCAAAAGAAAATGTTGACGGTGCTTTAGTCGGCGGCGCAAGCTTGCAAGCAGATTCATTCTTGTCATTGTTAGACGCTGTAAAATAATTGGTGAAAATTTGCGAAAAATGCAAGAAATGTTTGCACTAATGAGCAAAATTAACTAAAATCGTATATGAGGGAAATCCCTTAGGAAAAAACAAACTCAAAGGAGAGACAAAACATGTCAATTATTACTGATGTTTACGCTCGCGAGATTTTAGACTCACGTGGTAACCCAACAATCGAAGTAGAAGTATACACAGAAAGCGGAGCTTTTGGCCGCGGAATGGTTCCTTCAGGTGCTTCAACTGGTGAATACGAAGCAGTTGAATTACGTGACGGAGACAAAGCTCGTTATGGCGGTAAAGGTGTAACTAAAGCTGTCGACAACGTAAACAACATCATTGCTGAAGCAATCATTGGCTACGATGTTCGTGACCAAATGGCTATCGACAAAGCTATGATCGCTTTAGACGGAACTCCTAACAAAGGTAAATTAGGTGCGAACGCTATTTTAGGTGTTTCTATCGCTGTTGCACGTGCAGCTGCTGACTACCTAGAAGTACCTTTATACCACTACCTAGGCGGATTCAACACGAAAGTATTGCCAACACCAATGATGAACATCATCAACGGCGGATCACATGCTGATAACTCAATCGACTTCCAAGAATTCATGATCATGCCTGTTGGCGCTCCAACATTCAAAGAAGCTCTACGTATGGGTGCTGAAGTATTCCACGCATTAGCTTCAATCTTGAAAGCTCGTGGATTAGCAACTTCTGTTGGTGACGAAGGTGGATTTGCTCCAAACCTTGGTTCAAACGAAGAAGGTTTCGAAGTAATCATCGAAGCAATCGAAAAAGCTGGCTATGTACCTGGTAAAGACGTTGTTCTTGCTATGGATGCTGCTTCTTCAGAATTCTACGACAAAGAAAAAGGCGTTTACGTACTAGCTGACTCAGGCGAAGGCGAAAAAACAACTGACGAAATGATCAAATTCTACGAAGAATTAGTTTCTAAATATCCAATCATCTCAATCGAAGACGGATTAGACGAAAACGACTGGGACGGATTCAAAAAATTAACTGACGTATTAGGCGACAAAGTTCAATTAGTTGGTGACGACTTGTTCGTAACAAACACTCAAAAATTATCTGAAGGTATCGAAAAAGGAATTGCTAACTCAATCCTTATCAAAGTGAACCAAATCGGTACATTAACAGAAACTTTCGAAGCTATCGAAATGGCTAAAGAAGCTGGCTACACAGCAGTTGTATCTCACCGTTCTGGTGAAACAGAAGATTCAACAATCTCTGATATCGCTGTTGCAACAAACGCTGGTCAAATCAAAACAGGTTCTCTATCACGTACTGACCGTATTGCTAAATACAACCAATTACTACGTATCGAAGACCAACTTGGTGAAGTTGCAGAATACAAAGGTTTGAAATCTTTCTACAACTTGAAAAACAAATAATTCTTTTCTAATGAAGATACATGATCGACCGATTGAAAGATAGACGAGCATGATCACTTAGTTAAGTAATCAGACTCTCTACCTGCTGATTTCAGCAAGTAGAGAGTTTTTTTGTTGTGAAAATCATTTGATGAATAAATCTCTTTTTTAAGAACAGAAAAATCGGGAGATTACATAAATTATTATAATAACAACTGTTTATTTATATATATCATATAAACCCTATTATATAAATATCCGTATTTATTAAAAATAACTCATAATTTTATTTTTGTAACTGGCTTCTGTATATAATATTTACAAATATCGATACGAGACAATCGTATCGAAAAAAGTCAGTGATCAAGAGATAACATCGTATAGGACCTTTTAAGGATAGAACAATAAGAGAGGAGGAAGCAGTCTTCGTTTCATTCATATCCTTTTACGCTCGGATAGGATGATTCTCTTCAAAAAGGGGATGGCAATCTTCCTCTTTCGATAAAAATCATTTGAACAGGGAGACAGAAAAATGAAAAAATTTAGATAATTACAATGATAAAAATTATAAATATGGGATAACTACAAATATTTTTGGGATGGATCCGGCTTACTGTTCTAAAATCGTCTGGCAAGCTTATTGGTATGCTTCGGCTGCCGTGCAAGTAGGAGGGATGTATCAGCCGCTTATTGCTTTGCCATACGATCTTCCTGATTATTTTGATGAAAGAGCGATCCATATCTTAACATGGGAGAATTGATGATGAGAAGGAGGATTTCTAAAAAAAGAAATTACTGTTCTAAGATTTTTATTTCGATAGGTTTACTGTTAGGGGGTACATGGCTCTATCAATTTCCAATCAAGAAACATATAGCTACACGAGCACTGTATCAATTATTAGAGGAGGAATACCAATTAACCGATTATGATATTTTTATTTCAAGAGTGGTGAAAGATACGAAAAGTGGTAGAGGCGGTGTCAGTATTTTTTTCATGGTAAGGAATAGTGTGTATGTGTATGAATATGACTACTCTCTTGAAGAAAATAATTGGCTACGTGGTTATTACGTAAGTAGGAGTAGCTATAGATCATGTGATACTCTTATTTTCAATGATGAGGAATAAAATGATTTGACTATAGAAGAACAGTTCAACAAAGTAGCTTCTCTTGTTTTTTTACTTGGTTGGATTTACTAGCGTAGAGGCAAGAATTGGAAAGCCATTTACTTGGAAAAGGGGAATGTGACGCTGCTTTTGTCACGCCCTTTTTTTCTGTGGCCTCTCTTATTTGAAAATCTAGGTGCACTCCAATACAATAAAAGAAACAGCAAAGGAGAAGATTAGATGAAAAAAGAAGAAAAAATTGCGATTTTACAAGAGATCATCCGAATAAAATCAGTGAATGGAAACGAAGGCGAAGTAGCAGCTTATTTGAATAAGATTTTGGAAAAACATGGCATAATAGGTGAAATCGTTTCTTACAGTAATGGTAGAGATAATCTGATTGCTCAATTCCAAAAAGGGCAATCAGGAAAAGTGTTAGGCCTATCTGGTCATATGGATGTCGTGGCGGCGGGGAATGAATCGTCTTGGACCTATGCGCCCTTTGCAGCAGAAATCCATGGGAATCGTTTGTACGGACGTGGTGCTACAGATATGAAGAGTGGCTTGGCGGCGATGGTGATTGCCATGATAGAGCTCAAAGAGTCAGGAAAACCATTTAACGGAACAGTCAAATTATTAGCCACTGTCGGAGAAGAAGTGGGTGAACTAGGTGGGGAACAGCTCACGAAAGCAGGCTATGTGGATGACTTAGATGCCTTGATCATCGGAGAGCCAACTAATTACAGTTTGATGTACACACACATGGGATCAATCAACTATACGGTCATCTCGCACGGAAAAGAAGCGCATAGCTCTATGCCAGACCAAGGCTATAATGCGATCAATCATCTAAATGAATTCATTACGAAAGCAAATGCTGAAATGAATCACCTCGCTGAAACAATCGAGAATCCCGTCTTAGGAAAAACAATCCATAATGTCACGTTGATCAGCGGCGGAAATCAAGTAAACAGCATTCCGAGCCACGCGCAGCTTCAAGGGAATATCCGATCGATTCCTGAATATCCAAATGATAAAATCATTACATTACTGCAATCAATCGTCAAGGAATTGAATCAAGAGACAGACTACCATTTGGAATTGACGATCGATTACAACAAAATACCTGTCAAAGCTGATCCAGATTCTCCTTTGATTCATTGCATTCAGCAACAATTCAGTCAGCCATTACCTTTAGTTGGAGCGGCAGCAACCACAGATGCAGCCGAATTTACAAAAGCTGACCACTCCTTCGATTTTGTCGTCTTTGGGCCTGGTGTCGTTACTTTGCCTCATCAAGTAGATGAGTATGTCGAGCTCGATAATTATTTAGATATGATCGAAAAATATCAAGCCATTATTTTATCCTACTTAGCGTAAGTTTTTTTAATCGATGAAAAATAGAGCCAGATGAGCAACTTTTTGCTCATTTGGCTCTGTTTGTTCATCCTATTTTTCTCTTGGAATATATCAAGCGTTGCGGCAACATAGTGATGACTAATGAAACAACGACGACAGATAGCAGACGGTCAAGGTAGTCTGTGCCCGCCTGTACCAAGATCACACTGATGGTTTGATCGAAACCTAACCCATGTAATAATTGGACGATCATGCTAGAACCTGAGGAAGTGATTCCGCCAAATAACTGAACGGTAATGCTCGAAGAAACGATCGTTCCAGGTACAGACAAAATCAAAGCGAGTAATAAGAGTTTCAAACGTTTTTTATCTTTGTCGAGATACCTTGGTAAAATCAATCCAGCCAACAAACCTGTGAGGATTTGGATCGGTGAATAATACAGTGAAAAAATATCTGTAGTCACCCCGCTTAATACACCGCTGGATAGTCCTGTCAACATTCCTGGTATGGGACCAAGTAACGCGCCAGCAAAAATCGTTCCAATAGAGTCTAGATAGATTGGCAAACGAAGCCATAAAGCAATCGTTCCTCCAACATAATTGATCCCAATACACAAAGCCATCATTGTAAGTACGCGAGTTGCCATCTTGTTTTTATTCATTTTGTCAGCCCATCTTTAACCTTTCCAAATCTTTCATAATCGTTTCTTCTTGTGCATTTAAAAGAACGGTCAAAAACTTTTGGAAAAAAAGACGAGTATCTACTTTTGTCATAATTTTACTGTTAGCAGGTTTCTGCCAAAATTCATAACGGTCAACCAATGTTTGTCCACGACTTAGTCCTTGAGTTTCTACAGCAGTGAAGCTTTTAAAGCCTTCACAGATGGACTCATCGATAAAATAAGCAACAGCTAATGGATCATTGATGACACACCCCAAGATTCTTTCTTGTTTCCAGTGAAAGTCAAAATAAAAACGAGTGATCGTTTTTAGATACTCTCCCTCTTCAGGATTCATTTGGCAGCAATATTCAAGGATAGTCGGTGTCAAGACGATTTCTCTTGTCACATCTAACCCAACCATTTCTATCGGTTGTTTGAGCTTCTCGAATACATAAGAAGCTGCTTCAGGATCACACCAGTAATTGTATTCAGCAACTGGTGAACAGTTACCATGGCTTTTGTAAGTTCCGCCCATTGAGACAAAACGATCCATATGTTTTCCAACAGATGGGTTGTTTTTCAAAGCAGAAGCGATATTGGTCAAAGGACCCAAAGCAATGACTGATGTATCTGTTTTTTCTTTGAAATAATCAGCCAGAAAATCAACTGCATGGAGCGATTCTGCCTGTTTTGCTAAGACCATCGGGAAATTTGTGTCCCCTAATCCATCCAACCCATGAGTGTCTTGCGCACTAATGAAAGGTTGCTTCAAAGGTTTTTCCATTCCTTGATAAACAGGAATATCTAAACGATCACAGCGTTCCAAACATTTCAGCACATTCTGCGTACCGATATCTACAGGGACATTCCCGCAAACGACGGTAATAGCAACTACTTCGATATCAGGGGATTTGACAGCTAGTGATAAAGCTAAAGTGTCGTCGATCCCTGGATCGCAATCAATAATTACTTTTCGCATTATTTCCAATCTCCTTTCTTTAGAGATACTTAGTTTTTTATTCTGGGAAGTTTCCGAACCAGTCCAAGACGAGCGTCTTGTTTATAATGCACGAAATTAGTATACTGGCTTTTATTGTGAATGTAAATGCTCTCTTACAAGTAAATCTATTGAGAAGAACTTTAAGTAAATGATACAATGAAAAGGAAATGGAATTTACGTGTGCCGAAGAAAAAGAATCCTATTGATCGGTATATTGTATAATAAATAGATTATAGTTTGGCAGAAAGCGGCGGGTGTACGATGGTTATTTTTTATTTCATTCTTATTCTGATAATTATAGGAATCAGTTACCATTTTCTTTCTTATTTTTATGCAAAGAAATTAGTAAGAGCGGGAGTACAGAGAGGCTATGACTGGTATGAAGACACTGGGCACCGCTTGATGGATCCTGCTGCAGTCACGTCAGTAGAAAAAAAGCGACAAAAATTAGAAGAAGAGTGTGAAAGCTTCTGGGAACAAGGAATACCGAAAACGATCAAAAGTTATGACGGGTTGAAACTAGCTGGACAGATGTTCATCCAACCAACTCAGCAGAATAAATGGGTCATTTGTGTACATGATTATCGAAGTACAGGGAAAAGAGATATGTCTCATATAGGTAAAAGATATGCAGAGAAAGGATTCAACGTTCTTATACCCGATTTACGTGCGCATGGAGAAAGTGAAGGAGAAATCATCGGAATGGGATGGCTAGACCGGCTAGATTTAATTGCATGGATCCAACTCATCTTAGATGAACAACCAGATGCATCCATTATTTTGCACGGGGGTTCAATGGGCGCTTCTACAATTATGATGGCAAGTGGTGAAAAGCTTCCATCTGCAGTCAAAGGATTTATCTTAGACAGCGGATATGTTTCTGTTTATGCGGAATTTCGGTACATGTTAAGTAAAATCACGGTCTTTCCTAAAAAAATGATCATGAGATATGCGAATCACTATGCTCAGAAATACGCAGGTTATTCTTTAAAGCAAGCATCAGCTACAAGGCAGCTTGGTAGTAACCATTTGCCTTTGTTAGTCATCCATGGTGAAAGAGATCATTTTGTTCCTACAGAAGCAGCATACACGATTCAAAACGCTACGGCAGGGGATAAAGCATTACTGCTTGTTCCAGAAGCAGAACATTTGGAAGCATCGATGAAAGATCCGAAGACCTATTGGACAGTGATTTTTTCATTTATTGAACAAAGAATAACGATGGATTGATTTCCTCTTCCTTTTTGTAAGCAATCCGAGGATAAATAATTGTTTATAGACCAGGAGACTGTTAAAATAAGGTAGGAATAAAAAAATATCAGTTATTTGAGGAGTGCGGCATATGGAAATCAAAGAGGAAAAAAATCGTCTTGCTTTATTCAATGATGAGCAACAAGAAATCGGAGAAATGACATGGTCGGATGCGGGGCCAGACATCATGATCATTGACCATACATTTGTCGATCCAGCATATCGTGGTCAAAAATTAGCTGAAAAGCTAGTGTATACTGGAGTAGAACTAGCAAGACGTGAAGGGAAAAAGATCATCCCTTTATGCCCTTACGCAAAAAAAGAGTTTGAGAAGAAACCAGAATATCATGACGTCTTACGCCAATCATAATAATAACAGCTGAAAGTTTTGCACTTTCAGCTGTTTTTCCATTTATATAGAGTTGTCACGGAGTTTTATCTATGATAAAGTTAAAGAGACGATATCTTTTGGGAAGGAGGCTGCTATATGTATAATTTAATTTTGGGAATCGTGATCGTTTTATCAATTGTTATGGTCATTGCGATTATGATGCAGCCAAGCAAGCAAAATAGTGCAGCGAGTGCATTTACCGGCGGTGCGGATCAACTATTCGGCAAACAAAAAGCTCGCGGCTTTGAAGCTGTCATGCAGCGATCAACTGCAGTCATGGGAGCTGTCTGGATGATCTTATTATTTGTCCTAGCATTTTTATCTTCGAAGTAGTCGAATAAGCCTCTCGCACAACGGCGGGCGGCTTTTTTTATTGCAAAGAGAACGCTTAAGAAGAAGTTATGAAAGAAACTATGGTAAAATGAGGCGAAAGAGGTGAAACGAGTGAAACAATTACCAAAACCCCTTTATGCAAAACATGGAAAACGAGCAGTTTTGCTGCTTCATGCGTACTCAGGAAGTCCAAATGATGTCCGGATGCTCGCACGGTTTTTAGAAAAAGCAGATTATACAGTCTATGCGCCGCTATTTAAAGGACATGGAACGATGGAGCCATATGATATCTTGCAAGAAAAAGCAGAAATCTGGTGGGCAGATACTAAAAAAGCCATCCATTTTTTACAGTCTGAACAGTTTTCTGATATTGCCGTATTGGGACTATCGATGGGTGGCATCTTTGCTGTACGGGCACTAGAAGAAGAATCAGTAATTGGCGGCGGTTTTTTCTGTTCGCCCCTGTCTCCTGTAAAAACAAACGTGCCTGAAAATTTTGAAAAATATGTACGTCAAGTGCTGAAGATAGCAGGCAAATCTGAAAAAGAAATCAATGAAAAAGCAGTGTCTTATCGCTCGTTAGCTGAACATCAATTAATGGATATACAAGACCAAGCAGCAATCGCAGAAAGTAGACTATCAGATATCCAACAGCCGATATTTTTAGCTCAAGCTGGGAAAGATGAAATGATCGACCCAAATGGTGTATTTGAAACGGCACGCAAATTGAGCCGCCAACGGGTGACACTTCAATGGTATCCTGAAAGCGGTCATGTGATTACAGTTGGCACAGCAAGACGCGAATTAGAAAAAGACGTGTTGGAATTTTTAGAAAAATTACCTTGGAATGAGGAATAAATATGACAAAAGAAACACTAAAAGAGAAAATTCTCTTTTTCATGGAAAGCAGTCGCAAACGTAGTTTTTCTATGGAAGAAATCGCTGAAGGTCTAGGCTTTCAAAAAAGCGATGATTTTAAATTACTAGTACAAACGATTGCTCAAATGGAAAGAGAACAGAGTATCGTTTTCAATAAAAAAGGAAAAGTGAAACTTCCTTTAAAACCAATCTTGGTCGAAGGGACATTTCGGGCAAATGAACGAGGATTTGGATTTGTAACAATTGATCCCGAAGAAGATGATATCTATATCCCGAAAGAAGCGACTGGCTTTGCAATGGATGGGGATACCGTAGCAATTGATATCATGAAGCGAGCAAATACAGATATGGATCGCGGAGCAGAGGGAAAAGTAGTGGAGATTCGAGACCGAGCGACTACTCAGTTAGCCGGAGAATTTGTTGCTTATTCAGACGAAGAGATACAGGAAACGGATCTTTATGGTGTGGTCATCCCGAAAGATAGAAAGCTTAACCAATTCAAAGTGTATGCAGCGGCAGAGGGAGTTCGTCCAGTTGACGGAAGTATTGTACTGATCGAACTGACCCATTACCCTGAAAAAGGGTATGCGACTAGTTTAGAAGGGATAATCAAGCAAGTGATTGGTCATAAGAATGACCCTGGCATGGATATCCTCTCGATTGTCGTGGCTAACGGTATTCCTACAAAATTTCCTGATGATGTGTTGTCTGAGGCAGATGAAGTTCCAGACCAGATCAGCGAAACGGATATTGTTGGACGCAGAGATTTAAGAAATCAGCTCATTGTTACAATTGATGGAGAAGATGCAAAAGATCTAGATGATGCAGTAACGGTAAAAAAATTAGAAAATGGTAATTATTTTCTTGGAGTACACATTGCAGATGTATCTTACTATGTGACGCAAGGCAGTCAACTGGACAGAGAAGCATACGAAAGAGGAACAAGTGTCTATTTGACCGATCGAGTGATTCCGATGATCCCACAACGTTTATCCAATGGTATCTGTTCATTGAATCCCCATGTTCCACGACTCACCATGAGTTGTGAAATGGAGATCGATCCAAATGGACAAGTTGTCTCACATGAGATTTTTCCAAGTGTGATCCAAACAACAGAACGGATGACCTACACAGCTGTCAATCAAATCTTAGAAGATCAAGATGAAGAAACGATGCAACGCTATGCTCAGCTCGTGCCTATGTTCCAAGAAATGGGTGAATTGCATCGAATCCTCGAAACGATGCGAATTAAACGTGGAGCGATTTCTTTTGAGGATCGTGAAGCGAAGATCCTTGTTGATGCTGAAGGACATCCAAATGACATCCAGCTAAGAAGCAGAGGGATAGGTGAACGCTTGATCGAATCCTTTATGCTTGCCGCCAACGAAACGGTAGCTGAACATTATAATAAATTAAATCTTCCGTTTATTTATCGAATCCATGAACAGCCAAAAGAAGAAAAAATGCAGCGCTTCTTTGATTTTGCTTCAGCTTTGGGCATTCTGGTACGAGGAACGAAAGGAACGATTACACCAAAAGATTTACAGCATGTGATCGAAGGAGTAGAAGATAAACCAGAAGCAGCAGTTATCAATACTATGTTGCTAAGAAGTATGCAACAAGCACGCTATTCAGAAGATAATTTTGGACATTATGGCTTAGCAGCAGATTACTACACACATTTTACATCTCCTATTCGGCGATATCCCGATCTGATCGTCCATCGGCTGATCCGTTCCTATAGCCAAGATAAAAGTGAAAGCATTCAAAGTTTATGGGCTGAGGAACTTCCTGAAATCGCAGATCATAGTTCTAAGATGGAGCGTCGCGCAGTAGAAACAGAACGTGAAGTAGATGCGATGAAGAAAGCAGAATTCATGATGGACAAAGTGGGAGAAGAATTCGACGGGATCATCAGCTCTGTTGTGAAATTCGGACTGTTTATCGAACTGCCGAATACAGTAGAAGGATTGATCCATATCAATGAATTGAAACAAGACTACTTCCATTTTATTGAAAATCATTTAGCACTTGTAGGTGAAAGAACCGGTATGACTTTTAAAATCGGACAAAAAGTGCGCGTAAAAGTAGTCAAAGCTGATCCAGATGAACGAGCAGTGGATTTTGAACTCGTTTCCGCAGAAGAGGTCACTGCGTTGGAACGTCCAAAATCACGCAATGGAAAATCTGGAAAACGAGAAGGAAAACAAGCAGGCAAACGCTCAGAAAAAAATGGCAAGAAGAACAAACGATATAGTGATAGTAAGCAAACGTTCGGTAAGAAAAAAGGGAAAAAGCCATTTTACAAAGGTGTCAAAAAGAAGAAAAAGAAAAAATAAAATGAGTTGGAGGAAACAGCTATGCCAAAAGGCGAGGGAAAATTAATTGCACAAAACAAGAAAGCTCGCCATGATTATTCGATCATCGACACGATGGAAGCAGGGATGGTCTTGCAAGGAACGGAGATCAAGTCGATACGAAACAGCCGGATCAATCTGAAAGATGGATTTATTCGTGTCCGCAACGGGGAAGCTTTCTTGCATAATGTTCATATCAGTCCTTATGAACAAGGAAATATTTTTAATCATGATCCGTTGCGCACGAGAAAACTATTATTGCACAAGAAACAAATCGTTCGTCTTGAAAACGAATTGAAAAACACGGGAATCACTGTTGTTCCTTTAAAAGTCTATATTCGTAACGGCTATGCCAAGGTATTGATTGGTCTGGCAAAAGGGAAAAAATCGTATGATAAACGGGAAGAGTTGAAACGAAAAGATATCGATCGACAAATTGATCGAACATTAAAAAATTTCTCTAGATAATTTCATTATCCTTTTTCGCATATTCGGTGCTTTTGCTTTTACTTAATGATAAAATTTGTTAGCATTTAATCTGATAAAACATGATTATCACAGGTTTTTTCTTAGATCAGGAGCACCGTGCATGGGGAAAAATTCGCTTCGTTTTTGACTGAAATAAAAAAGTGTCTAATTTTCATGAAAATGTTTTGAATTTTCTGTTTCATGGTGGTATGATACCGTGTGGTTAGAAACCGATTGGAAAAAACCAGATACGCACATGAATTGATTTTATGTGAATTTCGGGGAAAAGAGGTGAAATGGATTGGATGAACGCTCGCTAACGTTCCACATTGGACCAATTTGGTTTGATGGTACAGTTTGTATAATGGTGTTACTGACCTGTTTGATTGTTTTCTTCTTAGCTTACTTTTTTACAAGAAATCTTAAGTTGAAACCAACAGGCAAACAAAATGCGATAGAATGGGTCATTGATTTTAGTCGAGGAATCGTAACAGATAATCTGCCTAGAAAAGAATTGAGCAATTTCCATTTGTTGGCATTTACATTGTTTTTATTTGTTTTTGTTGCAAACAACATCGGTTTAGTAACAAAAATCGTCTTACCTAACGAAACAACACTTTGGAAAAGCCCGACAGCAGACCCGTTTGTTACTTTAACTTTGGCATTTATAATGATCTTACTTACTCACTTATTCGGGGTGAAAAAGTTAGGCTTCAAAGGATATTTCGTAAATTCGTTCTTGAAACCCTATAGTTTTATGTTTCCGATGAAACTGATTGAAGAATTTACAAACTTATTAACACTTGCTTTACGTCTTTATGGGAATATTTATGCGGGGGAAGTTTTGCTAACCTTGATTGCAAAAATGATGACAAGCTTAGGCTGGTTCTCATTACCATTAGCAATTCCATTAGAGATGGTCTGGATCGCGTTCTCCTTGTTTATTGGGAGCATCCAAGCATTTGTCTTTGTTACTTTGTCAATGGTTTATATGAGCCATAAGATTGAAGTAGAAGAATAATACTCGGTTAAAAAACAAACTACTATTTATCTATTTTAGGAGGAAAACAATTATGAATTATATCGCAGCAGCAATCGCAATCATGGGAGCAGCAATCGGAGCCGGTTATGGTAACGGTCAAGTTATCTCTAAAACAATCGAATCAATGGCTCGCCAACCTGAAATGTCTGGTCAATTCCGTACAACAATGTTTATCGGGGTAGCTCTAGTTGAAGCTGTTCCTATCTTAGGGGTAGTTATCGCCTTGATTCTAGTTTTTGCCGTTTAATTGAATCAGTATTAAGGCAGAAACAACATCGTTTGTTACTGCTTTTTTACATGGAAACTAGAAATACTCCAAAGAAAGGAAGGCTCGCCTATGCTGAATCAATTGGCAATTGCAGAAGTTGGCAATGCGATGTTAGGTAATATCATCGTTGTCAGCGGCTCATTTTTGATACTACTGGCTCTCTTGAAGCACTTTGCTTGGGGACCAATCAGCGATATTTTGAAAAAACGTGAAGACAAGATCGCCAATGATTTAGATTCTGCAGAACAATCTCGCATCAACTCAGCGAAAATGGAACAAGAACGCGAACAACAATTGTTAGCCTCTCGTTCTGATGCAGCTGATATCATCAAAAATGCGAAAGAAAGTGGAGAATTAAGCCGCCAAAATATTTTGAAGGATGCTCAAGAAGAAGCAGCTCGTCTAAAAAGCAAAGCCCAAGCTGATATCACTGTAGAACGTGATTCAGCGCTGAACTCTGTAAAAGACGACGTTGCAGAACTCTCTCTTCAAATCGCGGAAAAAATCTTGAACAAAGAATTATCTCCAGAAATGCATGAATCATTAATCAATCAATACATTGAAGGTCTAGGTTCTTCAAATGAAACTAGATAAATATACAGTAGGAAGACGTTACGGGAAAGCTTTATTTGAACTGGCGATCGATTCAAATCAAGCAGAAGAAATCTATCAAGATCTCGTAAGTTTACGTCAAATCTATGAACAAGTACCTGGATTAGGGAATATGTTAAGTGATGTTCGTCTAGAACCTCATGAAAAACGAGAAATCATGGACAAGCTTGTCAGCGGTTATGATGGGATCGTTAAAAACTTTTTAGAAGTTGTTTATGAGTATAACCGAATGGATGACCTTTTGTTCATGATCGAAGAATATGAACGTCGATATGATGAACATCAAGGGTTACTATTGGGAAGTGTCACAACAGCAGTCCCACTTTCAGACGAACAACGAATACAATTAGAAAAGAATGTTGCAAAAACAATGGACTATCAATCAGTTGAATTAAAACAAATCGTTGATTCTTCTATTATTGGTGGCGCGATTGTTGAAGCCAACCATCGAGTAATCGACGGAAGCATTCGCACGCAATTAGAAAAAATGCGTAATCAATTAAATAGATAGTACAAAGAGGTAGGTGAATCGAATGGCCATCAAAGCAGAAGAAATTAGTGCCTTGATTAAAGAACAAATTGAAAATTATCAAAACGTGCTTTCAGTCGAAGAAATCGGTACCGTAACTTATGTAGGTGACGGGATCGCTCGTGCACATGGTTTAGAAAACGCGATGAGTGGTGAGTTGCTTGAATTTTCAAACGGCTCATACGGAATGGCGCAAAACTTAGAGTCAAATGATGTAGGTATCATTATCCTTGGCGATTTCGAGTCCATTCGTGAAGGAGATAAAGTAAAACGAACAGGTAAGATCATGGAAGTTCCAGTTGGAGAGGCCTTGATTGGTCGGGTAGTCAATCCGCTAGGTCAACCAATCGACGGACTAGGTGAAATCGTTACTGACAAAGCTCGTCCAGTAGAAGCGATGGCACCAGGCGTTATGCAACGTAAATCTGTTAACGAACCAATGCAAACAGGGCTAAAAGCGATCGACGCCCTTGTGCCAATCGGACGCGGACAACGTGAATTAGTCATCGGTGACCGTAAAACAGGGAAAACTTCTATTGCGATCGATACGATCATCAACCAAAAAGGCCAAGATATGATCTGTATCTATGTAGCAATCGGACAAAAAGATTCTACAGTTCGTACACAAGTTGAAACATTGAAAAAATATGGCGCAATGGATTACACAATCGTTGTGAATGCCGGTGCGTCTCAACCAGCACCATTGCTTTATATCGCACCATATGCTGGTACTGCAATGGGTGAAGAATTCATGTACAATGGTAAACATGTATTGATCATTTTTGATGATCTTTCAAAACAAGCTGTTGCTTATCGTGAACTTTCCTTGCTACTTCGCCGTCCACCAGGTCGTGAAGCTTATCCTGGGGATGTTTTCTACTTGCACTCACGTTTATTAGAACGTGCAGCAAAATTAAGTGATGATTTAGGCGGCGGTTCAATGACTGCTTTGCCATTTGTTGAAACGCAAGCTGGAGATATCTCTGCTTATATCCCAACAAACGTTATTTCAATCACTGACGGACAAATCTTCTTAGAAAGCGACTTGTTCTACGCAGGTACTCGTCCAGCGGTTGATGCCGGACTATCTGTCTCTCGTGTAGGGGGTTCTGCGCAAATCAAAGCAATGAAAAAAGTTGCTGGGACTTTACGTCTAGATTTAGCAAGTTATCGTGAATTAGAAGCATTTACACAATTCGGTTCTGATTTGGATGCGGCAACACAAGCAAAACTAAATCGTGGACGCCGTACAGTAGAAATCTTGAAACAAAAACTGCATGCACCGCTAGCTGTTGAAAAACAAGTAGTGATTTTGTATGCCTTGACGCATGGATTCTTGGACAGTATCCCTGTAGACAGTATTTTAGACTTCGAACATGAATTATTCGAATATCTGGATACCAATCATTCAGATATTTTTGAAACAATCCGTACAACAAAAGATCTTCCAGAAGAAGAAACGTTGAACAGTGCGATTCAGGAATATAAAGACATGTTCTTAGCTACAAAAGGAAATAATTCCTCTACAGAAGATAAATTGAAATCCATTCAAAATGCATAGTGAGGTGAGATGAATGGGTGCTTCATTAAATGAAATCAAGACACGTATCGCTTCAACGAAAAAAACGAGCCAAATCACGCGGGCAATGCAGATGGTGTCTGCTTCTAAGTTGACAAAATCTGAAGCTTCTTCACAGAAGTTTCAGGTTTATGCAACAAAAGTAAGGGAAATCGTTACGCATTTGACTGCTACTCAGTTAAATGATATTGCCTCAGAAAATCCTAGAGGGGATATCAATTACAACAGCATGCTGCTCAGCCGTCCTGTGAAGAAAACCGGTTATATCGTCATCACTGCAGATGGCGGTCTGGTCGGTGGATATAACAGTTCGATATTGAAACAAACGATGTCTATTTTAGAAGAAGACCACCAATCACCCGATGATTACGTGATGATCGCAATTGGCGGAACTGGTGCAGACTTCTTTAAAGCACGCGGTATCAACCTAGCATATGAGCTGCGCAATTTATCTGATCAGCCAAGCTTTGATGAAGTCCGCAAAATCGTAAATATGGCAACAACTATGTACCAAAACGAAGTATTCGATGAATTATACGTATGTTATAACCATCATATCAATTCGCTAACTAGTCAGTTTCGTGTAGAAAAAATGCTGCCAATCTCAGACTTAGATCCAGAAGAAGCAACGACTTTCGAACAAGAATATATTTTTGAACCTTCAAAAGAAGAAATCTTGTCTCAGTTATTGCCTCAGTATGCTGAAAGTTTGATCTACGGTGCGATCGTTGACGCCAAAACAGCAGAACATGCTGCTGGTATGACAGCAATGAAAACAGCAACTGATAATGCTGCTAATATCATTGATGAGCTGACGGTTTCTTACAACCGTGCAAGACAAGGGGCTATTACCCAAGAAATTACCGAAATTGTTGCCGGAGCTTCGGCACTAGAATAGTATTGAGATTGGAGGAAAAAAGATGAGTTCAGGCAAGATTGTTCAAGTAATCGGTCCCGTTGTCGACGTGGAATTTTCTTTAGACCAATCCTTACCAGATATCAACAACGCATTAGTTGTTTATAAAAATGACGAAAATAAATCAAAAGTTGTTCTTGAAGCAGCATTAGAATTAGGGGACGGAGTGATCCGAACCATTGCAATGGAATCAACAGATGGTTTACAAAGAGGAATGGAAGTCATTGATACAGGCAAAGCAATCTCTGTTCCTGTAGGTAAAGAAACATTAGGTCGCGTATTCAACGTACTAGGAGATACGATCGATTTAGAAACACCTTTCCCAGAAGATGCGGAAAGAAGCGAAATTCATAAAAAAGCACCAGCCTTTGACGAATTAAGTACAAGTACAGAAATTTTGGAAACAGGGATCAAAGTTATCGACTTGCTTGCCCCATATTTAAAAGGTGGGAAAGTTGGACTATTTGGTGGTGCCGGTGTTGGTAAAACCGTACTGATCCAGGAACTAATCCATAATATCGCCCAAGAACACGGTGGTATTTCTGTATTTACCGGTGTTGGTGAACGTACTCGTGAAGGTAATGACTTGTATTATGAAATGAAAGATTCAGGAGTTATCGAAAAGACAGCCATGGTGTTCGGTCAAATGAACGAACCACCAGGTGCACGTATGCGTGTTGCGTTAACTGGTTTGACGATTGCGGAATATTTCCGTGATGTAGAAGGCCAAGATGTACTGTTGTTTATCGACAATATTTTCCGTTTCACTCAAGCTGGATCTGAAGTATCAGCCTTGTTAGGACGGATGCCTTCTGCGGTTGGTTATCAACCAACATTGGCAACAGAAATGGGTCAATTGCAAGAACGTATCACATCTACGAAAAAAGGTTCGATTACATCGATCCAAGCCATCTATGTGCCAGCCGATGACTACACTGACCCGGCGCCGGCAACAGCATTCGCCCATTTGGATGCGACAACCAACTTGGAACGTAAATTAACAGAACAAGGGATTTATCCAGCGGTAGATCCATTGGCTTCTTCTTCAAGTGCTTTAGCACCTGAAATCGTGGGAGAAGAACACTATAAAGTAGCAACAGAAGTCCAACACGTATTGCAACGATATCGTGAATTACAAGATATTATTGCTATCTTAGGTATGGATGAATTATCCGATCAGGAAAAAGTGTTAGTTTCTCGTGCCCGCAGAGTCCAATTCTTCTTGTCACAAAACTTTAACGTGGCTGAACAATTTACTGGTCTTCCAGGTTCTTATGTTCCTGTAGAAGAAACAGTGAAAGGATTCCGCGAAATCTTGGAAGGCAAATACGATGATCTTCCTGAAGAAGCTTTCCGAAGTGTTGGCCGAATCGAAGACGTCGTAGAAAAAGCGAAAACACTAGGCTACTAGAAAGGGGTGCCCCATGGATCAATATTTAACAGTAAATGTGGTAACTCCTGCCGGTTTGGTCTATGATCACCATGCAGCTATCGTCGTCGCACGTACGACAGCTGGTGAGCTTGGGATTTTGCCTAAACATGCACCGATCATCGTTCCTTTGACGATTGATGAAGTTCGTGTAAAACGGACAGATTCAGATACCCATGTCGATTGGATTGCTGTGAATGGCGGAATCATGGAAGTGCGTGATAATGTTGTTTCAATCGTTGCTGATAGTGCGGAACGTGAACGGGATATCGATGTATCTCGTGCGGAACGTGCAAAACAACGTGCAGAACGCCAGATCGAAGAAGCAAAAGCAAAACAAGATACGAACGAATTGAAGCGGGCAACTGTTGCGTTGCATCGAGCAATCAATCGTATTAAAGTATCTAAGCACTCATAAAATGAGAAGCGGATGTTTATCCGTGTTTCAGAGGTCGTGAGCCTGCCATTCAGCTCCGAGTCACAAGGAACAAATTAAAAAAAACAGGTTCTCATGTTTGATGAATATTGTGGCTTGTGACCGAGGAGTTGGCAGGAGAACACCGTTTATTTAGAATAAAGGACTGAGACAAGACTTTTGTCTCAGTCTCTTTTTTTGCATATTTTTTCCCTTATTTCCTAAAAATGTAAGGGTATTCCTCTATTTTTAAGTATACTTGTTTTTCCTTTTATACATTTTATGGTATTATCATTTTATTAGTTATTATAAAAACAACTGTTAGAAAGGACGTCATTATGCAAGTATACGGAATTGATGCGATACTTCGAATCGTGAGTCATTTGGCGTTTATCTACTTAGCCTTCTGGTCTTTACGTTCGTTACGCATTGAGACTTTTTTTAGACCAATGCATAATACGCAAATTAGAATGGCAATCGTACTTTTTTCAATCTTTTTAGGGTACACTGCAAGTAATTTTTTCTTAGAAGTTATCGCTTTATGCCGAAATCTTTTCGTTAGCCTGTAAATTTTAAAAAAAGGTACTATTTTAAAAGCAAGGGTGTTATAATAGAAAAGATTTTGAGTAAGTGTATGCTCATTGGAATTTTTTGGAGGGAACAACAACATGGAAGAGATCATCGTAAGAGGTGGCAATCAATTAAATGGAACAGTAAGAATTGAAGGAGCTAAAAATGCTGTATTGCCTATTTTAGCTGCCAGTTTGTTAGCAGAAGAAGGTATTACGACATTAGACAACGTTCCGATTCTTTCTGATGTCTTCACTATGAATCAAGTGATTCGTCACTTAAATGTAGATGTAGATTTTGATGAACAAAAGAATCAAGTAACAATCGACGCTTCAAGACAATTAGAGATCGAAGCGCCTTATGAATATGTTAGTCAAATGCGTGCTTCAATCGTTGTGATGGGACCGCTACTTGCTAGAAATGGACATGCAAAAGTGGCTATGCCTGGTGGATGTGCGATTGGTAAACGCCCAATCGATTTACATTTAAAAGGATTTCAAGCTTTAGGAGCAAAAATTATTCAAAAAAACGGCTATATTGAAGCAATTGCAGATGAATTGATCGGTAACACGATTTATTTAGATTTTCCTAGTGTAGGTGCTACTCAAAATATCATGATGGCTGCCGTAAAAGCAAAAGGAACAACCATCATTGAAAACGTAGCTCGCGAACCAGAAATCGTTGATTTAGCAAATATTTTAAATAAAATGGGTGCTCATGTCTATGGAGCGGGTACTGAAACAATGCGTATCGAAGGCGTTGATCATTTACATGCAGTCAACCATTCAATCGTACAAGATCGTATCGAAGCTGGTACCTTTATGGTCGCTGCTGCAATGACAGAAGGCAATGTACTGATTGCTGATGCTATCTCTGAACATAACCGCCCATTGATTTCTAAATTGATCGAAATGGGTGCAGAAATCATTGAAGAAGAAGGCGGAATCCGTGTCATCGGACCAAAACATATCTTACCTACAGATGTAAAAACGATGCCTCATCCTGGTTTCCCTACAGATATGCAAGCTCAAATGACAGCCATCCAATTAGTGGCAGAAGGTACAAGCGTAGTAACTGAAACAGTTTTTGAAAATCGGTTCCAACATTTAGAAGAAATGCGCCGTATGAACGCCCACGTCAAAATCGATGGAAATGTAGCAATCATGGATGGAAACCATGAATTGCAAGGTGCGGAAGTGTATGCAACAGACTTGCGTGCAGCAGCAGCATTAGTTTTAGCTGGCTTGAAAGCAAATGGAATCACACGTGTCCGTAACTTGAATTATCTAGATCGTGGCTATTATAACTTCCATATCAAACTACAAAAATTAGGTGCAGATGTTGAACGTGTAGACATGGATCAAACTCCTGCTGAAAAAACAGCACAAACGATTGCATAAGGAAGTGGCTGAATGAGTAACCAACGATATATCTTATTAACTCTGATAAAGATTTTAGTGGTGATCTTATTACTTATCCTTCTTTTTGTAGCCGGAACGATGATTGGATATGGTGTCATCGGTGGTGGCAATCCATTTAAAGTATTTCAACCAAGCTTGTGGATTCATATTCGAGACTTTTTTCATTGATAATTAATTACGGTGGTTCTAGTCGATAGGAAATGAGCCATGAAGCAGCATAGGATAAAAGAAAACAGAAGGGAACGTTGACTTTAGTCGCGATCCCTTTTTTTAGTAAAAGAAAAGAAGGAATCTAGTTGATGAAGAAGATATTGATTTATTTAGTTAGAGGATATCAGCGCTTTATTTCGCCTGCATTTCCTCCTAGTTGCCGCTATTATCCAACCTGTTCTAATTATATGATAAAAGCAATTCAAACTCATGGTGCGCTAAAAGGGACGGTAATGGGAACGGCTCGGATCTTACGCTGTCATCCCTTTGTCAAAGGCGGTATTGATTATGTACCTTTGACCTTTCAATTAACGAGAAATAAGAAAGATAAAAAAGAACCAGATTATGAAAAGGTTGTGAAAAATACGGGTAGCACTGAGCAATAAAGAAATAATTTGGAAAATAGCTTCCCATATTTTGCAAAATTGTGAGTTATTGTCGAAGTGCTGGATTTGGAACACCGTCAAAAAAGGTTGTGAAAAATACGGGTAGTACTGGGCAATAAAGAAAAGAGAGAGTGACTATCAAAGCAACGACTTCATGACTACATATATGGAGGTCAAAAATGATCGAAGAACTCAATAAGATAGATTTACCATGGTCCTTGTTATTAGATGCAGATCCTGATAAAGAAAAAGTTCAGGTATATGTTTCAAAGGGGAACGGCTGGATATGGAAAGAAAAAGAAAAAACAATAGGTATACTGATCTATATAGTAAGGGAAAAAGAATTCGAAATCGTTAACGTAGCTGTAGAACCTTCGCATCAAGGAAAAGGGATTGGTGGGAAACTCCTTGAGACAGCTTTTCAGGAGCTTTCACAGCTCGCTTCCAGTCAAACTCAGATCATCATACGAACCGGCAGTACTAGCAGTGCTGCGTTACATCTCTATCAAAAAATGGGCTATGTGGAGATTGGTCGAGTCAAAGACTATTTTATCCATCATTATTCTAAACCGATTTTTGAGAACGGAGAACAATTGCGAGATCAAGTGATTTTAGCAATTCACTTACACAAAACCAGCTTTAACGAATAGACTTGTGATCCGAGAAAATGCTTTCAAATACTAAACATATACATTACAATAGCTTTAGCAAGCAAAAAGGAGAATATGTTTATGGGGATATTAGTTTTTGATTTTGGCGGGTCGGCTGTCAAATATGGATGTTGGGATAGTAAAGATGTCAAAGGCAAGGGCCAATTTGCAACGCCCGAATCTTGGGAAGAAATGAAAGCGCAATTATTACAAGTCTATAAAGACATGTGTCTTTCTTTTGAGATTGAAGGAATTGGGATCAGCTCACCTGGAGTAGTGAATAATGAGAAACAGGTAATTGAGGGAATCAGTGCGATCCCTTATATCCATGGCTTTAATATTTTTAGAGATTTGGAAACTTTGTTTCAACTTCCGGTAACGATTGAAAATGACGCCAACTGTGCCGGAATGGCTGAGTTTTATGAAGGAGCTGCTCGTGATTATCAAGATGTTGCTTTTGTCGTGGTAGGAACTGGGATTGGTGGGGCGATGTTCACGAAAGGCCAAATCAATAAAGGTGCACATCTTTATGGTGGAGAGTTCGGTTTGATGTTCTTAGAGGGCGATCAGACATTTAGTAAACTTGGTACAGCCGTACAGATGGCTTGGCGGTATTGTGAACGCAAAGGAGTCGATAAGAATACTTATACCGGAAAAGACGTCTTTGAATTAGCAGAAACTGGGGATGAAATAGCAAAAGAAGAAGTTGAGAGTTTTTATACGTACCTTGCAAAAGGTTTATTCAGTATCCAATTTTCATTCGATCCGGAAGTTATCGTATTAGGCGGTGGCGTTTCTGCAAAGGATGGGCTCATCGATGAGATCCAAAGTAGAATGAAGAAGTTGACAGATCAATTCGACCTGCATGATTTCGAGCCACAGATCCTATTGTGTGAATACAGAAACGATGCTAACCTTGTAGGCGCAGCGGCCAACTATATCGCTATAGGTCAAGGGGAGAATTAAAAGCTTTAGAGAAGTCACTTCTTGCATAAAAGAAGATGAAATGGACAAGAGATTTTTGCCTAAGGAATGTTTTATTGGCTGCAATATGATAAAATGTCTGAGAGGTGAAAATGATGTCAAAAAAAAATAAAGATATTGAAGTACGTATCGAAGAAGTAAAAAAAGATATCAAAGGTAAGAATTATGAAGTCACTCAGTTATTTATAGGAAAAAAAATGATTGGTGAAATTTTAGCCTATGGACCAAAAGAATATGAAATTTTCTTTGGTGAAGAAGATTTTGGAAAAGAAAAAAGTCTTGAAAACGCGATAGAAACAGTGATTCGTCACTGGAATCTGCACGAATAAAAAAATATCAAAAAAACTTTCAATAAAGGGTTGCAAAAATCTGGAAAATTAGGTATTATAACTAAGTCAGGTTGATACAAACCTTTCGGAGGAGTAGCGAAGTGGCTAAACGCGACGGACTGTAAATCCGTTCCTTAGGGTTCAGTGGTTCGAATCCACTCTCCTCCATTTCATTGGGGTATAGCCAAGCGGTAAGGCAAGGGACTTTGACTCCCTCATGCGTTGGTTCGAATCCAGCTACCCCAGTATAGCACAACCGTAGGCTCTCGTAAGTTCGAGAGCTCTTTTTTTGCTTTGCTACCTTGTTCCTTGAAGATTCTGTCAAATTAAGATAGAGTTAAGTTAACAAAAAAATTGGAGGGATCAAAATGAAGTGGAAAGAAAAAGTAGACGAAGCAGCTGAAAAGTTATATGACTTGGTCAAATCAGAAAAATACGATATCGAAGTGAACATTCCTAAAAAAGGTGAAAAAGCAGTCCATGTAAAATCAAAACGCCCAACGAATCATACCAAAAAATGGATGGCTAAAAACCGCTAATAATAACAAAAGATCCATAAATCGGCATTTTCAGCGATTATAGGGTCTTTTGTTATTTTCTCAATAGGACATATCTAGAAAATGAATTCTATTAATAGGAATGGGAAGAAGGATTTGTACCTACATCATCTGTTTATGGATAGAATCCTTTATCTTTTTCAGTTGTGAATCAGGTATATACCAGTTATAATAGAAGAAACGAAAGGACGGGTGTACGTTATGTCGAATCAATTACCTGTATATATACAGATTCATGACCAATTAAAAAATGAAATCGAACAAGGTATATGGAAAGTCGGAGACCGTCTTCCTTCAGAAAGAGAATTAGCAGTGAAATTCAATGTCAGCCGTATGACGTTGAGACAAGCAATTCAAAACTTGGCAGATGAAGGAATCTTAGAAAGAAAGATCGGTTCGGGTACATATGTTGCGCGAGAAAAAGTACAAGAAAAGATGTCTGGCGCGACAAGTTTTACAGAAATCATGGAATCGCAAAATAGAGTACCTTCTAGTCGAACAATCTCTTACTTTTTGACTTCGCCAAGCTCAAGTGAAATGGAAAAACTAAACTTGAGTAAAGATGACACGATCTTGCGAATGGAGCGTATTCGTTTTGCAGACGATGTCCCTATTTGTTTTGAAGTAGCCAGTGTTCCGCAAAAGCTGATCGATGGCTACAGCAAAGCAGAGATTACTGAATCGCTGTATCGCACATTAGAAGAAAAAGGCGGGAAAAAAATCGGTCCAGCGAATCAAACGATTACTGCTGTATTGGCTTCTGAGAAAATCGCAGACTATTTAGAGGTGAAACGAGGAGATGCAGTTCTTCGTTTGCGTCAGATTTCCTATTTTGAAGATGGTACGCCATTTGAGTATGTGCGTACGCAATATGTAGGAAATCGTTTTGAGTTTTATTTGGAAAAATAAAAAACAGGTGATCCCTGATTCCTTATTCGAAAAAAAGAGAATCAGAATCACCTGTTTTTATCTATGATCAGTTATCAGTTGCTCGTGATAAGAAACAGGACCTTCTTCAAATTGGACTTGTCCGTTCAGCAGCTCAATGATGGATTCTTTAAAGCTGTCAGCATTTTTTTCATCCACTGCACAGATGACGATGACTTGATCAGTGTATTGGATTTCTTTTATGAAAAAATGCTGTAGTTCAAGATAATTTTGTAATTTTCCTAGTTGCGGATACGTGATCACTACGGAGATCTCCTGTTGCAAGGTACCTTCTACGATTCCAATGTCGGACAATGCTTGAGAGACCGCATGAGTATATGCACGTATCAATCCGCCCGTGCCGAGTTTCGTTCCTCCAAAATATCGAGTGACTACTGCAGCTACATTGATCAGTTGATTTTTTTTGAGGACTTCCAACATCGGTACGCCCGCCGTTCCACTTGGTTCGCCATCATCGCTACTACGTTGGATCTCATTTTTTTCGCCAATGACGAAGGCGCTGCAGTTATGGTTTGCTTTCCAATGTTCTTTTTTGATTTCTTGGATGAAGTTTTTCGCTTCTTCTTCTGATTCTATTCGTTTAAGAGAACAGATAAAGCGTGATTTCTTGATTTCAATCTCACTTTGTCCATTTTCTTTGATTGTACGATAACGTTCGATCATCTTGTCACCTCTTTTTTTCGGTTGCTTTATTCAGTATAAAGAAAGTTCTAGGTTGTTTCAACACTATAACGGTTGCGCAATTACTGTAGTATGCGATAATAAAGACAAAGGCAGGTGGATCCGGGGATGAAGGAACGAATGAAAAAGTATGATGCAATTACGCATTATTTGAAGAACAACGGCGGCTCCCAAGTAACATTAACCTTTACCCAATTTGATGAACTGTTGTTTCCCAGTAACGGACTTCCCAAAACAGCCAGGGAAAGTACAGATTGGTGGGCAAATGACTATAGACATCCAGAAAAGGGTGCCTACGGCTGGTTAAATGCAGGCTATGAAGTAGTGGTCATCAATTTGGATAAAGAATATGTCGTATTCAATAAATTAGTGAAATCTAGCTGGCTATTTGATTAAATAAACCGTGTTTAGAAAACGTTGACAAATTTCTTTCTTTTTATATAATAGAGTAACAAACGCTAAGAAAACGTTTGCGTAGTCTGTTTTAAAAAGGAGAGAAAAGTATGGCTAAAAAAACAATCATGCTTGTATGTTCGGCTGGTATGAGCACAAGTTTGCTAGTAACAAAAATGCAAAAAGCTGCGGAAGCAAAAGGAATCGATTCTGATATTTTCGCTGTGTCAGCTTCTGATGCAGATAATAATCTTGCAAATAAAGATGTAGATGTACTGTTATTAGGACCTCAAGTTCGCTTTATGAAAGCTGATTTTGAAAAACGTCTGGAACCAAAAGGCATTCCTTTAGACGTCATCAATATGGCTGATTATGGAATGATGAATGGCGAAAAAGTATTAGACCAAGCAATTACATTGATTGGTGAATAAATAGATTATATAGAACTATCAAACAAGCAATCAAAAAAAGATTGCTTGTTTTTTCGTATATTTTTTTAGGGCGAATGATATGAATCATTTTTGGGGCAGAAGGCTTCTTACGAGAGAGATTGAAGCAATGGATTGTGAGGAGGGAAACTTACCAAATTATAAGAAGATCGCAGCTGTAGAACGTTTAGGTAACAGGATTCTTTGTCATCGTTGTGGAGTGAAAACGCCTTTCTTTGAGGGACAGCTTGCAGACTATGGCTATTTTTGCATACATTGCCTGTCTTTAGGGCGATGCGACAGTCAACAAGAGTTATATTTATTTGATCAGCCAAAAGCAGAATCTCGAGAAGTCGTCTTTTCTTGGACAGGACAGCTTACTGAAAAACAAACGGAAATCGCAGATAGGATACTTTATCATTCAGAAAAAAGACACCATCTTATTTGGGCAGTAACAGGTGCAGGAAAAACAGAAATGCTTTATCCGATTTTAGTGAAAACGTTAAAAGCTGGAGGAAGAGTAGCCATTTGTACACCGCGAATCGACGTTTGTAATGAATTGTTTTTACGTTATCGTCCTGTTTTTCCAGAAGAAACAATCATGTTGCTCCATGGGAATACATCAACAGCTTATACCTTTAGTTCTTTTGTTATCTGTACGATTCATCAACTATATCGTTTTTATCGATCCTTTGACTTATTAGTAATTGATGAGATTGATGCTTTTCCTTATAGCGGGGATGCTGGGCTAGCTCACGCTGTGCAAACAGCAATCAAATCAGACGGTCGATTCATCTACTTAAGCGCCACGCCTGATGAAAAGTTACTAAAGGAAATCAAGCAGACATTTGAGATCCACAAACTTGCCTTGCGCTTTCATCGGCGCTTGCTTCCTGAACCCGTACTTGTTTTCATGAATAATTGGCGACAAAAATGTGGGAACAAAAAGAAAATCAACTCTTTGGTGCGGATCATTCAGCAACTAATCAAAGAAAACCATATCCTTTTATTTTGTCCAAGTATTACGATGATGCATCGTTTAAAAGTCACACTGCAAGAAGCTTTTCCAGAATATGAGATAACAGATGTTTCTTCACAAGACGATCAACGGGCAAAGAAAGTTCAGAAAATGCGAGAAGCAACATACGAGATACTGTTAACCACGATGATCCTAGAACGAGGAGTCACATTTGAAAGAATCTCTGTCATCGTTTTAGGAGCAGATCATCCAGTTTTTACTAAATCCTCTTTGGTGCAAATCGCAGGAAGAGCTGATCGTAAAGGTCCTTATACGAACAGTCGGGTCTATTTTTTCTATGAAGAAAAAACTTCAGCTATTCGAAAAGCCTGTCAGGAAATCAAAGAAATGAACGAAGAAGGGAAGAAGATGCTGTGAGATGTAGTTGCTGCAGTAAAGACATCATCCAAAATTTAACATTCAGCGAGATCATCGGTGTGTCGAAATATAGACTTCCTCAGACCTGTTCAGTTTGCCGCGCACAATTCCATTTTTTGGAAGCAAAAGGTTGTGCAGGTTGTCAAAAACCAATCCATTTGACATACGAGGAGACGAAAAAGAAAGCAAAGACTAGTTTCGTTTTCTGCAACGACTGTCAAGAATGGAAGAAGAAATATCCTGCATATGATTTTCAACACCGCGCCTTTTTTACGTACGATGAAAAAATGCAGGCTTGGATCAATCGGTACAAGTTTATGGGAGACATCCGATTAGCAGGGACTTTTGCATATAAATGGACTCAGATAAAAAAAGATTACCCGGCATATATTTATTGTCCAATACCTTTATCTGAAAAAAGGTGGCTAGAAAGAGGATTCAATCAAGTAAGCGAGATGTTGAAAGCAGCAAAAATTCCTTTTCAGATGCTGCTCAAAAGAGAGCAACATCTGCTTGCTCAAGCAAAAAACACGCGAAAGGAAAGATTGGAGATGCCTCAGCCTTTTGAGCTTGCTGTACCTATTTCTAAGATACAACATAAAAAAATATTGATTATTGACGATGTCTATACAACAGGTCAGACACTTTTTCATGCAGCAGATTGCTTGCAGACCGCACAGCCAAAAATCATCCGAACCATTTCTTTGGCAAGATGAATCAGATGTGGAAATTTGATAGCGATTTAATTTGCAAATAACTTAGAGTTCGATATAATAGAATTAAGAAGAGGGAAAGAGTGGTCCTTCTCCTTCTTGATTGTGGTAGACGAAAGGGGTAATTTTTATGTTTAGATATAATGTACGCGGCGAAAATATCGAAGTAACTGAAGCGATTCGCGACTACGTTGAGAAAAAAGTAGGCAAACTAGAACGCTATTTCAGTGACGCACCCGATGCTACGGCGCATGTGAACTTAAAAGTTTATACAGAAAAAACAGCAAAAGTGGAAGTAACGATCCCATTACCTTATCTTGTATTACGTGCCGAAGAAACTTCTCCAGATCTATACGCAAGTATCGATTTGGTTGTTGACAAATTGGAACGCCAAATCCGCAAATTCAAAACAAAAATCAATCGTAAATCCCGTGAAACGGGCATGAATACTGCAGATGCTGCTGTTTTATTCAATGGAGAGGAAGAAAACGAAAACGATTCTGAATTAGATATCGTACGTACAAAACGCCTTTCATTGAAACCAATGGACAGTGAAGAAGCAGTCTTACAAATGAACATGCTGGGACATAACTTCTTTATTTTTGAAGATGCAGAAACAAATGGTACAAGTATCGTTTACCGCCGAAAAGATGGAAAATACGGATTGATCGAAACAGACTGATCATCCATACTTAAATAACATCAAAAACTTGCAGCAGCTGTCAATAGCTGCCGCAAGTTTTTTTGAGTTCGTCTCTTTTTTAGTTAAAATATGAATAAATTATGAAGTTCTTACTTTAATACGATTAAGATATTTCAATTATCTATAACTAATGATAAAATAAAAAGTAGAGTCTACATAGTCTGGATAATACACAGAAGGAAAAGGAGATTACACAACGCATGGCCAATTTGATTCGTTCACTTATCGAAAATGATAAGAAAGAACTAAAACGTTTAGATAGCATTGCAAAAAAAGTTGAATCATACGCTGACCAAATGGCAGCATTAACTGATGAACAATTACAAGCAAAAACTGCTGAATTCAAGAGCAGATACCAAAAAGGAGAAACATTAGATCAATTACTTCCGGAAGCTTTTGCAGTCGTTCGGGAAGCAGCAAAACGTGTATTGGGGTTATATCCATACCACGTACAATTGATGGGTGGGATCGTGCTTCACGATGGGAATATCCCTGAAATGCGTACTGGTGAAGGTAAAACCTTGACCGCAACGATGCCGGTGTATCTGAATGCGTTGACTGGCGAAGGGGTCCACGTAGTTACCGTCAATGAATATTTAGCAACCCGTGACTCGACGGAAATGGGCGAGCTTTATAATTTCTTAGGATTGACAGTTGGGTTGAATATCAACTCAAAATCTTCGGATGAAAAACGCGAGGCTTATAATTGCGATATCACTTATAGCACGAATAATGAATTAGGATTTGACTATTTGAGAGACAACATGGTCGTTTACCGTCATCAAATGGTACAACGTCCGCTGAATTATGCCATTGTCGATGAAGTTGACTCGATCTTGATTGATGAAGCGAGAACGCCGCTGATCATTTCAGGGCAAGCAGAAAAATCAACAGCTTTATATACAAGAGCAGACAACTTCGTGAAACGTTTGAAAGAAGAAGAAGATTACAAAATCGATATACAATCAAAAACAATCAGTTTAACTGAAGCAGGGATCGAAAAAGCTGAAGAAACATTCGGTTTGGACAACTTATATGACATTGAAAATACTGCATTGACCCATCACTTGGATCAAGCATTGAGAGCCAACTACATCATGCTTTTAGACATTGATTATGTTGTTCAAGATGGAAAAGTATTGATTGTTGACCAATTTACGGGTCGGATCATGGATGGACGCCGTTATTCAGATGGTCTTCATCAAGCGATCGAAGCTAAAGAAGGCGTAGAGATCGAAGACGAAACGAAAACGATGGCGACGATCACTTTCCAGAACTATTTCCGTATGTACAAGAAACTTGCGGGGATGACTGGTACAGCTAAGACAGAAGAAGAAGAGTTCAGAGAGATTTATAATATTCAAGTATACCAGATTCCGACAAACCGTCCGGTCATCCGTGACGATCGACCAGATTTGCTTTACCCAACATTACAAAGCAAGTTCCATGCTGTCGTACAAGATATCAAAGATCGCTACCGCAAAGGACAGCCTGTCTTAGTCGGAACTGTTGCAGTTGAAACATCTGAGTTATTATCAGATATGCTGAATCAAGAACGTATTCCTCATGAAGTACTGAATGCGAAAAATCACTTTAAAGAAGCAGAAATCATCATGAATGCGGGTCAAAAAGGTGCAGTGACGATTGCTACCAACATGGCTGGTCGGGGAACAGATATCAAACTAGGGCTTGGCGTAAGAGAACTTGGTGGCCTAGCAGTTATCGGGACAGAACGACATGAATCTCGTCGTATCGATAACCAGCTTCGAGGACGTGCAGGACGTCAAGGAGACCCTGGTATGTCACAATTCTACTTGTCTTTAGAAGATGATTTGATGAAACGATTCGGTTCAGAACGAATCAAAGCTTTCTTAGATCGAATGAAGATCGGTGACGAAGATGCTGTGATCCAAAGCAAGATGCTGACGAAACAAGTAGAAGCTGCACAAAAACGCGTAGAAGGAAACAACTACGACACACGTAAGAACGTCTTGCAATACGATGACGTGATGCGTGAGCAACGTGAAGTAATCTATAAACAGCGTCAAGAAGTGATCATGGAAGAAAAAAGCTTATCTAAACCACTGATGAATATGGTCAAACGGACAATCAGTCGTGTGGTAGATGCGCATACGCAATTAGAAAAAGAAAATTGGAATTTGGAAAGTATCGTCGATTTTGCTGGCAGCACGCTTGTCCATGAAGACAGTATTTCCCTTACAGATATCGAAGGAAAAACCTCTCAAGAAATCAAAGAATATCTAAACGAACGAGCACAAGAAGTATTCAATACCAAAGCAGCTCAATTGAACGGACCAGAGCAACTGCTTGAATTTGAAAAAGTCGTGATCTTACGTGTCGTGGACTCTAAATGGACAGATCATATCGATGCAATGGACCAATTACGTCAGTCAATCGGCTTGCGTGCCTATGGTCAAAACAATCCATTAGTCGAATACCAAACAGAAGGTTATAAGATGTTCGAAGATATGGTAGGTGCCATTGAATATGAAGTCACTCGTATCTTCATGAAAGCTGAGATCCGTCAAAATGTACAACGTGAGCAAGTTTCTCAAGGAACAGCTTCTCACTCAGAAGATGGAGATGCCAAAGAAAACAGTAATACTAGCGCGAAAAAACAACCAATCCATGTGAACAAGGTTGGTAGAAATGATCCTTGTCCTTGTGGAAGCGGGAAAAAATATAAGAACTGTCACGGAAAAGATGCAAACTAGTTTCTGACAGCAGGATTGGTGAGACAAATTCTTTTTTAAAGAATTTGTCTCACCTTCTTTCTGTTATTTGACGATTCTGTTAGACTAGATATAATAAAAAAAGTATAGTGAAAGAAGGAAAAAAACATGGAAATATCCGAAATTCGAAATCTCCTGACAGAAATGCAGGAAAAGGTCACAAGCTTCAGGAGGTCTCTTTGACTTAGACCAGCTGGAAGAAGACATTGCGGAAGCAGAAGCAAAAATGGCTGAACCTGGTTTTTGGGATGATAGCGAAGCTGCTCAAAAAGTGATCAGTGAAAACAATGCAAATAAAGAAACTTATGATCAATTCCATTCTCTTGCTGAAGAACTGGAAGAAATCGAATTGATGGTGGAGATGTTGCAGGAAGAACCTGATGCAGTAATGCAAGAAGAAGCAGAAACACGTATCAATGCGCTAGATGAAAAAATGAATACGTATGAATTATCTATGTTGTTAGATGGTCCTTATGATCGAAACAACGCCATCGTCGAATTGCATCCAGGGGCTGGCGGAACGGAGTCCCAAGACTGGGGCAGCATGCTTTTACGCATGTATACACGCTGGGCAGAGCAGCATGGGTATCAAGTAGAGACACTAGATTATCAAGCAGGCGATGAAGCAGGAATCAAGAGTGTGACCCTGCTGATCAAAGGACACAACGCATTTGGCTATCTGAAAGCAGAAAAAGGTGTTCATCGCCTTGTACGTATCTCGCCTTTTGACTCAGCAAAACGTCGTCATACTTCTTTTTGTTCGGTAGATGTGATGCCAGAGCTTGATGAAACGATCGATATAGAAATCAATCCAGATGATTTGAAGATCGACACATATCGGGCAAGTGGTGCAGGTGGTCAGCACATCAATAAGACAGAATCCGCTGTACGAATCACTCACTTGCCTACAGGAACAGTAGTAGCGAGTCAGGCACAACGTTCACAATTGAAAAACCGGGAACAAGCGATGGGGATGCTGAAAGCTAAGCTTTACCAATTAGAAGTGGAAAAGAAAGAACAAGAAGCAGCTGCACTGAGAGGAGAACAAAAAGAAATCGGCTGGGGATCACAGATCCGTTCTTATGTTTTCCATCCATATTCTATGGTAAAAGACCATCGGACAAACGTAGAGACAGGAAATGTCCAAGCTGTTATGGACGGAGATCTTGATTTATTTATTGACGGCTATTTGAAAATGCATCTGCAATAAGAGCCCTTTGTTAAATTGAAATAAAATTGTAAGATTTTGCAAGCAAGTTGAAACATTGCCATGCTATAATAGCTAAAGACTGAAAAAGATATGGAGAGAACGCCATGATTGAAATGAAGGATGTAATGAAGAAGTACTCAAACGGTACCACTGCTATCCGCAATCTCTCGATTGTCATCGAACAAGGAGAGTTTGTGTATGTTGTTGGTCCGTCTGGAGCTGGTAAATCTACATTCATCAAATTGATGTATCGAGAAGAAAAAGCTTCAAAAGGAACTTTGAACGTCGCAGGTCATGATCTAATAGCCATCAAAAACCGCGAAGTTCCTTATCTACGCAGAGAAATCGGCGTGGTGTTCCAAGACTATAAATTATTACCAAGAAAAACAGTATATGAAAATGTTGCGTACGCCATGCAAGTTATCGGCAGAAAACCTCGGGATATCAAAAAACGAGTAATGGAAGTGCTGGATCTTGTTGGTTTGAAACACAAAGTCCGAGTCTTTCCTAGCGAATTATCTGGTGGGGAACAACAACGTGTTTCTATTGCCCGAGCAATCGTAAATACACCTAAAGTACTTATCGCGGATGAACCGACAGGGAATCTAGATCCGGAAAACTCATGGGAAATCATGAAACTATTAGATCGGATCAATGCACAAGGAACAACTGTCGTGATGGCTACACATAACAGTACGATCGTAAATACGATTCGACACCGAGTAATTGCTATCGAAAACGGCCGCATTATTCGAGACCAAGCGGAAGGGGAATATGGATACGATGATTAGAACCTTTTTCCGCCATTTATTAGAAAGTATCAAGAGTTTGAAACGTAACGGCTGGATGACAGTAGCTTCGGTCAGTGCGGTAACGATCACGTTGACTTTAGTTGGTGTGTTCATGGCGGTCATCATGAACGCAACCAAACTAGCACAAGATATAGAAGGAAACGTGGATGTATCTGTGTTCGTAGACATTGGTACAAAAGACGAAGAGATGAAAAAACTAGAAAAAGAATTAAATGACTTAGATCATGTCAAAAAAGTCGAATTTTCAAGCAAAGAACAGGAATTGAAGAAAATCCAAAAAGAAATGGGTGATTCTTGGAAATTGTTTGAAGGGGATAATAACCCGTTATATGATGTATACGTAGTAAGTGCTACCGATCCTTCTTATACAAAACAAGTATCAGAAAAAGCGGCAGATTTGAAGAATGTTTCCCGTTCTGATTACGGTGGGCCTTCCTCAGATCGGATTTTCCAAATTGCTGGTGCAGTTCGAACATGGGGATTAGTTGCGGCGGCATTGCTGTTGTTTGTAGCAATGTTTCTCATTTCTAACACGATTCGGATCACGATTTTATCTAGACAGCGTGAAATTCAAATCATGCGTTTAGTAGGAGCAAAAAATGGATATATCCGCTGGCCATTTTTCCTTGAAGGTGGTTGGATCGGCTTAATCGGTGCCATTCTTCCGATACTGATCATTACATTTGGTTACGCATGGTTTTACCAATTGATCAATCCGTCATTATTACGATCTCATTATTCATTGATCCATCCAGAAAATATCGTTTGGAAAATCAATCTTTTGATGGTCGGTATTGGTGTGATCATTGGTTCACTCGGCTCGATCATCTCTATGAGACGTTTCTTGAAATTCTAGTGTCACAAGATAAATATAATCAGAAAGTTGGACGATTTCGTTCCAGCTTTCTTTTTTTATCAGCTAGGTGGAGTAAATGGGGCGGCTTTTTTCTCTTTACTTTAAAAAACAACTTGGGTATTCTTAAGTTGGTAGAAAAAGAGGTGAAGCCGTGAAGATTATCGTTGACAATTTTTTTACGATCCTTTTGATTATGAATATTTTGCTTTCCTTTATTATCGTTTTTCGAGAAAGAAAGGAAACTGCGCAAACATGGGCATGGTTGCTCGTTTTGATGTTCATTCCAGTTGTAGGATTTATTTTATATATTTTTTTAGGAAGAGGGATTTCCAAAGAGAAAATCTTTGATTTGAAGATCCAAGGGAAAATCGGTAAGAATCTAGAAATCGAAGAAGATAAACAAGCATTGATGCGAGGACTTTATCCTCATCCGCCTACTGGACAAGTAGATGTGAAACAATTGATCTATATGCTTACTGTATTTGAAAGTACGCTTTATACGACTAAAAATGAAATCACTTTATTTACAGATGGTCGTGAAAAATTCGATGCGCTGATCGAGGATATCAAACAGGCAGAAGACCATATCCATTTCCAATATTATATTTACCGCAGTGATACATTAGGTGAAGAAGTTCGAGAGGCATTGACAGAGGCAGCAAGACGCGGAGTAAAAGTCAGAGTCCTTCTTGATGCATGGGGTTCCACACAAGTTTCTTCTAGTTTTTTTCAGAATTTAAAAAAAGCTGGCGGAGAAGTCGCATTTTTCTTTCCTCTATTCGTTCCGTATATCAATCCTCGAATCAATTATCGCAATCATCGTAAAATCGTAGTGATTGATGGGAAAATCGGATATACAGGTGGGTTCAATGTTGGAAACGAATATCTAGGATTGGTAAAGAAATTTGGTTATTGGCGAGACAATCATCTGCGTATCTATGGAGAAGCGGTTTACACCTTGCAAAACCGTTTTTTGATGGACTGGAATTCTCAGCATACAAAAGAAGTAGGCTATTCACCGGAATTTTTCCCGTCCATTCATTCTACAGGTGATATGGCTGTTCAAATCGTGACAAGCGGACCAGATACTGAACATGAGCAAATCAAAATGACATATTTGAAAATGATTTCGTTAGCCAAACGGGAGATATTGATCCAAACGCCGTATTACATACCGGATGGATCGATTCATGAGGCATTGAAGTTGGCTCTTCTCTCAGGCGTAAAAGTCCATATCCAAATACCTAACAAACCAGATCATCTTCTCGTTTACTGGGCAACGTATTCTTTCGCTGCAGAGCTGATCGAGTATGGGGCAAGAATCGAAACATATGAAAATGGATTTATCCATGCAAAGACGATGATTATCGATGGCGGCATCGTTTCCGTTGGTTCAGCTAATATCGACGTTCGCTCATTTAGATTGGATTTTGAGGTCAATACACTGATCTATGATGAACGAATGGCTTCTCGCGTAAGAAAAGCATTCTTTGAAGATTCAAAGATTTCGACGCATCTCACAAAAGAAGTGTATGAAAACCGAGGGATGATGATCAAGATGAAAGAAGGATTAGCAAGACTGATTTCGCCGCTCCTTTAAAATACAAAAAGGACAGGAGAGCCATCAATAGATGGAGATCTCGTGTCCTTTTCTCTCGGGGCCATTTCTGAGAGTACGTCAGAAATGGAGAAAGCGTCTCGCATGAGCGAAATTAACTTTGGGATATCTCTTGTTTTTGGGGGAAAGCAAGAAATAAGCTAATATATGCTATTAAAAGAGACACATTTCAAAGCCAGTATAGCATAGAAACTTTTAATGATATAGCTTTTTTTGCAATTATGAGAATTTATTTTGTTATTTAATGATTTTGATTCGTTTTCATCAAGTAATGAAAATGATAGAATAAACATACTTTAGGATTAAAGGAGATTTCTAATGAAAAAACTAAAATTATTCTTACCAATAATAGGATTAGCTATTCTTTTATCAGGCTGTTCAAAGTGGATTGATCGAGGAGAATCCATTACTGCAGTTGGCTCTTCTGCCTTACAGCCTTTAGTAGAAACGGTTGCTGAAACCTACCAGGCAGAAAATCCTGGAAAATTCATCAATGTACAAGGGGGCGGAAGCGGAACTGGGTTGTCTCAAGTACAGTCAGGAGCAGTCGATATCGGAAATTCTGATTTGTTCGCGGAAGAAAAATCAGGGATTGATGCTTCGGCATTAGTCGATCATCGAGTAGCAGTTGTTGGAATCACTCCTATTGTGAACAAGGATATTGGCGTAAAAGATATCAGTATGGAAAACCTGAAAAAATTATTTACGGGCGAGATCAAAAACTGGAGTGAAGTCGGTGGGAAAGATCAGCCAGTAGTTATATTGAACCGTGCATCAGGAAGCGGGACCCGTAGTACGTTTGAAAAATGGGTATTGGACGGAGAAACAGCTGTTCAGGCACAAGAACAAGATTCAAGCGGAATGGTGCGCCAAATCGTTGCGGACACACCCGGAGCAATCAGCTATGTTGCTTTTTCTTACGTTTCCGATGATGTGGATACGTTGAACGTTAACGGTGTGGAACCAACAGATGAAAATGTGACAACGAACAAATGGACGATTTGGGCATATGAGCATATGTACACAAGAGACCATCCAAAAAAACTGACAAAAGAATTTTTAGACTATATCTTATCTGATGAAGTACAAGATAATATTGTCGGAGAGCTAGGCTATATCCCTGTTTCACATATGAAAGTTGAACGTGATTGGCAAGGAAACATTGTTAAAGAGTAATCTTTACACAAAATTTACAAACTTAGCTAAACTTTTACATGTTATTAAAACCAAATTGATGTTCAATTTGTACACTGAGTGAGTATGTTAAACCTGATTAAGGGGGAGTCATCTGTGGAAGATGTGAAAAAAGTATTATTAACAAAATCAAAACGTTCAAAAATGGAACAGCGCGGAAAATTTATTAGTTTTTTATGTATCGCGCTGATCGTGTTGGTTGTATTATCTATTTTTTATTTTGTCGCTAGTAAAGGTTTGGCCACCTTTTTTACTGATAAGATCAATGTATTTGATTTTCTGTTTGGTACAGATTGGAATCCGAGCCAAATCGGAGCAAATGGGAAACCAATGGTAGGGGCATTGCCTATGATTACAGGTTCATTTATTGTGACTTTTTTATCAGCTATCGTTGCCACACCATTTGCTATCGGAGCAGCAGTATTCATGACGGAGATTTCTCCTAAAAACGGAACGAAGATCTTGCAACCGGTCATCGAACTACTTGTAGGTATTCCATCTGTCGTTTACGGATTTATCGGTCTATCTGTTATCGTTCCTTTTGTTAGAAGTATCTTTGGCGGGACAGGGTTCGGTATCTTAGCTGGTACATTTGTGTTATTCGTTATGATCTTACCGACTGTCACAACGATGACTGTGGATGCATTAAAGGCAGTGCCACGGCACTATCGGGAAGCTTCATTAGCGCTAGGTGCCACAAGATGGCAAACAATCTACAAAGTGGTGCTGCGAGCAGCAGTGCCCGGGATTTTAACAGCAGTCGTTTTTGGTATGGCTCGTGCGTTTGGCGAAGCCTTAGCTATCCAAATGGTTATTGGTAATGCGGCATTAATGCCAACAGGACTTACTACTCCTGCTTCTACATTGACGTCCATCTTGACAATGGGAATCGGAAATACAATCATGGGAACAGTTGAAAATAATGTGTTATGGTCATTAGCGCTGATCTTGCTATTGATGTCATTATTCTTTAATATCGTGATCCGTATGATTGGGAAGAAAGGAGAGCTGAAATAATGAACGCAAAACGCTCAGATAAAATTGCTACAGGTGTTCTATATGTGGTTTCAGGGATCATCGTATTGATCTTAGCAGCTTTATTACTTTATATCTTAGTTCGAGGAATACCGCACATTTCATGGTCTTTCTTGACTGAACCTTCCAAAGCCTACCAAGAAGGCGGTGGTATCGGGATTCAACTGTTTAACTCGATTTATTTGCTTTTGATTACCATGATCATCAGTTTTCCTATTTCTTTAGGTGCGGGTATCTATCTTTCAGAATATGCCGGAAAAAACTGGCTGACAGACGTAATCCGTACGTCTATCGAGATCTTGAGTTCTTTGCCTTCTGTTGTTGTCGGTTTATTCGGTTTCTTGGTTTTCGTTATTCAATTCCAGTATGGTTTCTCAATCATTTCTGGTGCATTGGCTTTGACCGTATTCAACTTGCCTCTTTTGACTCGAACGGTCGAGGAATCTTTACAAGCGGTCCATTACACACAACGAGAAGCTGGATTGGCGTTAGGTTTGTCACGCTGGGAAACAGTGATAAAAGTGGTTGTTCCAGAAGCAACACCAGGAATTTTGACTGGTGTGATCCTAAGTTCAGGAAGAATTTTTGGTGAAGCTGCCGCATTGATTTATACAGCTGGTCAAAGCGCGCCAGCATTAGATTTTACGAACTGGAATCCATTAAGTGTTTCTAGTCCGATCAGCATTTTCCGCCAAGCTGAAACACTGGCTGTCCATATTTGGAAGATCAACACAGAAGGTACGATGCCTGATGGTGTTTCTGTTTCGGCTGGTGCTTCTGCCGTATTGATCATTGCTGTTTTACTGTTCAACTTCGGCGCTCGTGCGATTGGCAAACGATTATACCGAAAAATGACTTCAGCCTAAGGAGAAGAAGTAAGATGAAAAAATATAATTGGAATGAAACAAATGTCATTACCATGCCAAAAGAGAAGGAAGTAGCATTATATACGAATGATCTGCATGTTTGGTATGGCGACAATGAAGCAATCAAGGGAGTGGATCTAGAGTTCGAAAAAAATAAGATCACTGCATTGATTGGCCCCTCTGGCTGCGGAAAATCCACGTATCTTCGTTCTTTGAATCGTATGAATGATGGGATCGCTAATACGAAAATCACTGGAAAGATCATGTATAAAGACGTGGATATCAATGCGCCTCAAGTGGATGTTTATGAAATGCGCAAACGGATCGGCATGGTGTTCCAACGCCCCAACCCTTTTAGCAAATCGATTTATGACAATATAACTTTTGCTTTGAAACAGCATGGTGAAAAAAACAAGAAGAAATTAGATGAAATCGTTGAAACAAGCTTGAAACAAGCAGCTTTGTGGGATCAAGTAAAAGATAGCTTGGATAAAAGTGCCTTGGCTTTATCTGGCGGACAACAGCAACGTTTGTGTATCGCTCGTGCAATCGCGATGAAACCCGATATCTTGCTGTTAGACGAGCCGGCAAGTGCCTTGGATCCTATTTCGACAGGAACGGTTGAAGAAACACTTGTAAACTTGAAAGAAGACTACACGATCATCATCGTGACGCATAATATGCAACAAGCAGCTCGTATCAGCGACTACACTGCCTTTTTCTATCTAGGAAAAGT
This sequence comes from Enterococcus sp. 10F3_DIV0382, assembly GCF_002140245.1. Lineage (NCBI taxonomy): Bacteria > Bacillati > Bacillota > Bacilli > Lactobacillales > Enterococcaceae > Enterococcus > Enterococcus sp. 10F3_DIV0382. The sequence continues at coordinate 1,114,175 of NZ_NGMF01000001.1, forward strand.
AATGGAATATGACAAAACAAACAAGATATTTACCAGACCAAAAATTCAGGCAACCGAAGATTATGTGTCCGGTCATTTTGGTTAAGACGGAGGCCTCAACATGACAAAAGAAATTATCTCATCCAAAGATCTTCATCTGTATTATGGAAAGAAAGAAGCACTAAAGGGAATCGATCTAAGTTTCAATCAAGGTGAAATCACAGCGATGATCGGTCCTTCTGGTTGCGGGAAATCTACCTATCTACGTTCGTTGAATCGAATGAACGATCTGATTCCAAATGTAACGATCACCGGAAGTGTTTTATATAAAGACAAAGACATCTATGGTCCGAAAACAGATGTTGTTGAACTAAGAAAAGAAATCGGCATGGTGTTCCAGCAGCCAAATCCATTTCCTTTTTCTATTTATGAAAATGTCATCTATGGATTGAAGTTAAAAGGAGAAAAAGATAAAAAAGTCCTTGATCAAGTAGTGGAAGAAAGTCTGAAGGCAGCGTCTGTTTGGGAGGATGTGAAGGATAAACTGCATAAAAGTGCCTTGTCTTTATCCGGTGGGCAGCAGCAGCGTGTATGTATCGCACGTGTTTTGGCAGTGAATCCCGAAATCATCTTATTGGATGAACCAACTAGTGCACTTGACCCTGTTTCTACTGGGAAAATCGAAAGTATGCTGTTAGAATTAAGAGAGCGGTATACGATGATCATCGTGACCCATAATATGTCTCAAGCTTCACGTATTTCAGATAAGACGGCATTCTTTTTAGATGGTCACTTGATCGAATACAACGATACGAAGAAGATATTCATGAATCCAGAAAAACAAGAGACAGAAGATTATATTTCAGGTCGATTTGGATAAGGAGGAAACGGAATGCTACGTACACAATTTGAAGAAGAATTGCTGAATCTCCATAATCAGTTCTACGAAATGGGGATGATGGTGAGCAGCGCTGTGCACAAGTCAGTTCGTGCATACATCAAACACGATAAAATCTTAGCTCAAGAAGTTATCGAAAACGATATAAATATCAATAATATGGAAACGCGTTTGGAGAAAAAAAGTTTTGAAATGATTGCATTGCAACAGCCAGTTACAACTGACTTGCGTATGATTATCACGGTCATGAAAGCTAGCTCTGATTTAGAACGTATGGCCGATCATGCGGTGTCCGTTGCTAAATCCACAATCCGCGTAAAAGGACAGACGAGAATACCGGAAATCGAAAAAGAGATCTCCGATATGTCCGATTACGTGAAAAAAATGGTGGACAACGTCCTAGTTGCATATGTCAAAACAGACGAAAAAGACGCGCGTACGATCGCCAATATGGATCAAAGAGTCAATGACTATTTCAATCGAATCTATAATGCAACCATCAAAAACATGCAAGAAAATCCTGAAACAGTCATCAGTGGAACAGACTATTTGAATGTTGCCAGTTATCTAGAACGAATCGGAGACTATGTGACAAACATCTGTGAATGGATCGTCTACTTGGCTACAGGGAAAATCACTGAGTTAAATACGAACCACAATGAGATTTTCTAAACTGAAGTTGTGATTCTGCTGTTTATTTAGGAAAAGAGGTTGTGAAATCAGCGTTTTGACCTGAGTATTAGAGAAAAAAACGGAAAAATAGTTCCTCATATTTTGCCGTTTTTTGAGCTAATACCGAAGGTCAGCTGATTGAACACCGTTTAGTGAAGAGGTTGTGAAAAAGCTGTCCTGCATCAAGTAATAAGAACAGCCAAACAAAAATAGCTCCTCCTATTTTTCGTTTGATTGGACTTATTACCGCAGATGCAAGCTTTTGAACACTGTTTATTCGGGAAAAGGGTTTGTGACAAAACATGTCACAAACCCTTTTCATTATTCCAATAGAAAGGATAAAGAATGCAAAAAAAGATTAGCATCATCATCACTCTATTTTTTATTTGTATACTTGCTTCATGGTTTATTCAGCGTCAAGCTGCTCTATATGACGTACCTGTTATCGAGATCGAAAGAGTGAGAATAGAAGAGGATCAGCAATTGATTACAGGAAGATTGATGAACACGGACCAAAAAGGAGAAGTGATTTCTTTATCGGCTCCTTATCAAAAAAATCAAATCGAAACAGCAAATATAACAACAAGACAAATCTATCTTGTCCAAATGCATGGAGATGAATGGCAACTAGTAGCAAAAAAAATGATGGCTGGCTTTTTTTCTTTACAAGTATCTTCATTGGCACCATGTTGCTTATTGGTGGAAAACAGGGTGTATTTGCTTTAGGAAGTCTCATCGTCAACATCGTTTTACTTTTACTTTTGTTGCTCCTCTTTGCCAAAACAGAAGGCATTTCTCTCTTAAATATAGTAATCTTATTTGTCGTTATAGGGATAATCGTTAGTATATTGGCATTAGACGGATGGAATAGAAGCAGTATAATCAAAATTTCGGCTGCAGTTACAAGTGTTTTTTTAGCATTTTTTATTTGTCTTTTGACAATGAATCATTGGAAAGATCAAGGACTGCGCTATGAAGAACTGAATTATCTGACACGACCGTATCGTTCTGTTTTTCTTTCCAGCGTGCTGATCGGGACAGCTGGAGGGACACTCGATACCGTGATCACAGTCATTGCGACATTAGAAGAATTGACCAAGCAACAACCGAAAATATCAGCGAAACAGTTATGGCTTTCAGGAAGGCAAGTGGGCCGAGATGTGATTGGTTCGATGGCTAATATCCTTTTATTCGTCTATATCAGCGGAGCGATTCCATCGCTTCTGTTATATTTAGGAAATCAATGGTCTTTCAAAGAAACGGTAGAACAACATTTATCATTAGAATTTTTACGCGTCATTGCTGGCAGCTTAGGAATAGTATTATCAATCCCCATCGCGGTCCTCTTTTTTCTCGCTGTAAGGAGGTTAAAAAAATGAATGTACTTATTATACTTGTTGGGATTTTTGCAATTAGTGTGCTATTTGTCGGTGGTACGCAAGGTATGTATATTCTTTTAGGATTATTCATTAATTTAGGAATCTTTTTCCTATTATTATTCGGCTATCATCAGAAGTGGCCGATATTGGTATTGTCGATTATAGGATTCCTATTGATCGCTGTGGTTATCTTATTTTTTATCAACGGTTATAATCTGAAAATGCGAGCCGCTTTTGCCAGTATACTGATCTTTTTGTTTTGTTTCCTACTATTGATTCCTATCACTGATTTTTTAGCGATCCAAGGGTTTACTTCGATAGAACTAGAAGAACTATCTGGCTTAGATAAGACGTTAGCAATTGATTTTAGACTACTTGCGAGGTCGTTGCTTCTGATCAGTCTTAGCGGTGCTGTTTTAGATGCGAGTGTAGCGATTTCTAGTGGAACATTCGAAGTATATCAGGCAAATCCACATTTGTCTTTTAACCAATTGCGCCATGCTAGTTTTGCCATTGCTAAAAAAATATTGGCGTCAACAGTGATGACTCTTCTTTTTGCGTTTATGGGGAGTTCTTTAGCGTTGATTCTTTGGTTCATTGATTTAGACATTCCTTTTCAGCAAATAATCAATGAAAAATCATTTGTCTTGGAATATACGATGGCTATCCTTACCACATTGGCCGCACTACTTGTCCTGCCCTTAACTTGCGTGACTACAGCATATCTCTTTACAAAAAAGAAAGAACATCTCAAGATGGAGTAAAAGTTACAACTTAAGTCCTATGACATTTTTACTGAATCAGTGCATAATATGGATGTAAGGAAAAGCTTGCAAACAATTTTGCTTAAGGAGGCAATTTCCATGAAAGAAAGAGAACGTATTTTAGACTTAGTGAAAAAAGGAATCCTTTCGACTGAAGAAGGCTTAGATTTATTAGAAAGCATGGCAACTGAAAAAGACGAAAAACAAATCAAAAAAGAAGCAGAGAAGGTAACTGCTAGTCATAAAGAAAAAGATCAGGCAAGTCAATTGATCGATGAACTTGAAAACGGTGAAGAAAGAATTTCTGAGCCAGTTGATCCAAAAGAAAAAGAAAGACAAGATCAAGAAAACTTAGAAAAGATCTTAGATGAACTAGCAACTGAAGCGAATAAAACTTCGGCGCGTCTAGACGAAGTAAATGCTCAATTTGCTGACAATAAGGCAGCACGTAATGAGAAACAGGAAGCATTGATGCAGCTGAATACAAAAGAAGAATTAGGCGAATTGACAGAAGAAGAATTAGCACAGCGTCAAACGTTAGAAGCAGAAATCAAAGAGTTAGAAGCAACCGGCGATACACTATTAGAAGAACAATTGAAGCTGGAAGCAGAATTAAAAGATATCCGCAAGAACCAATGGTCTGAGAAAAAAGAAACGTTTACGGATAAGTTTGAATTGCCAGATGATTGGAAAGATCAAGCGACAGATACGCTGAATCAAGTAGGCGAAAAAATGTCAGAAGCTGGATCACAGTTAGGCAAATTCTTGAAGAAAACATTCCAAACTGTTTCAGAAACAGTAAATGACAACATGGAATGGAAAGATGTCAGCTTACGTGTCCCTGGAATTGCGACAACGAAATTTGAACACGAATTTTACTATGAAGCTCCTGCAGCAAGTATCCTTGATATCAAGGCAGCAAACGGAAACGTGACGTTAAAAACGTGGGACAGTGATGATGTGAAAGTGGAAGCTAAGATCAAACTTTACGGAAAAATGGGTGCTGAACCATTTGAAGCATTCTCTGAACGGAGCCAGATCGAGGTCAATGAAGATCATATCTCCTTCCAAATTCCAAATAAGCGTGTGCGTGCAGACCTTGTTTTCTACTTGCCTAAACGAGTATACGACCATGCAGCTATCAAACTTCTAAATGGCAACATCATGATTGAGACATTGGAAGCTAAAGATATTTATACAAAATCTACGAATGGGAACATCATCGTGAACCAATTAACTGCAACGATGTTGGAAGTAGAAGGTGTAAACGGCAATATCGATATTCGAAACGGGAACATCTTAGATTCTATTATCGAAACAGTAAACGGCACAGTGACATTTGGTGCCACACCAGAAAACCTTTCTGTGTCTTTAGTAAATGGTGATGTACGTCTTACGATTAAAGAAGATAATTTGAAAAAAGTAGAAGCAAGTTCAGTGAACGGGAATGTCAAAGTTGCTTTACCAGATACCATCGGTTTGGAAGGACACGCTAAAACAAGTCTTGGAAGCATCAACAGCCGTCTGTCCAATTACGAAGTAGTTCGTGAGAAAAAAGAACGGACAAACCAAATGTTGCAATTCCGTCGTGTTTCAGATGATGAGATCGCGCAAGTGCAACTTTCAACGACAACAGGAAGTATCTATTTAAAAGATACAGATAAATAAAGAGGTTGTGAAAGAGATGTTCAGCCTTGAGCAATAAGAAGCGATTTTGTAAAATAGCTTCCCCTATTTTACAAAATTGTGCCTTATTGCCGATAGGCTATCTCTTGAACACCGATTAAGAAGAAGGTTGTCACAACGATTTTCTTCATTTAAAATAGTAGAACAGAGGTGAGACATGATGAAAAAAAAGTTGACAAAATCCAATAAAAATGTTGTTTTGACAGGTACTTTAGCAGGGATTGGGGAATATATCGGGATTGATCCCACTGTTATCCGTGTGCTTTATGTATTCCTAAGCTTAGTTGCTTTTGGAAGTCCAATCATTTTATACATTTTATTAGCTTTGATTATCCCATCTGCGCGTTCTGCACGAACAAACTATGGACATAACAATGCATATTATGAAAAAAACAATTATCGTGAACAAACAAAAAAACGCAAAGAAGCGGAAAAAATCGATGATGACGAATGGAGTGACTTTTAATGTCGTACTTTCAGCGTATTTTGGTTAATACGTTAACATTCATATCGTTGGCTGTTCTTTTTCCTGCGATGGTCCATGTGAGCAGTATTTGGACAGCCGTCCTTGCCAGCTTCGTATTATCTGTGTTGAACATGTTTGTCAAACCGATTCTGACGATCCTGTCCCTGCCCTTTACATTAGTCACATTGGGATTGTTTACGTTTGTTATCAATGCAGCGATTCTTAAAATGACTTCCTTTTTTGTAGGAGCAGAACATTTTAGTTTTTCTTCATTTGGTGCAGCGTTATTCGTAGCTATCTTGATGTCACTTGTCAATGTAATCGTTAGTGAACATAACAGCAGAAAATAAAAAAAGCTGTGCCGAGATCTCGGCGCAGCTTTTTTGTTTATAATTAAGAATGCGTTTTCTATTACATTGGTAATTAAATAAAAACGTTTTTTTTAATTGGTAGTACTTTTGGCTAGACAATGATAAAATGGTAGAGAACACTCTAATAGAAATGAGGTAGCATGAATGTCAGAAGTTGTAAAAGTTAGCCAATTAGTAAAAAAATTATCTTTGGAAATCGTCACAGGCGACGAGAAAAGTTTAGACCGCGTCATCGTGACTGGGGACATCTCACGCCCAGGACTAGAGTTGACCGGTTATTTTAATTATTATTCTCATAATCGTTTACAGCTATTTGGCAGTAAAGAAATCAGTTTTGCGGAACGGATGATCCCAGAAGAGCGTTTGATCATCATGAGAAGATTATGTAGTGAAGATATGCCCGCATTTATTATTTCAAGAGGATTGCCGGCTCCGGAAGAAATGATCCAAGCAGCCAATGAAAATGGGATAGCTGTGCTGCGTTCGCCTATCTCAACGTCTCGGCTGCTAGGTGAATTATCTAGTTATTTAGATGGGCGCTTAGCCCCTCGAACAAGTGTCCACGGTGTGTTAGTCGATGTCTACGGATTAGGTGTACTAATTCAAGGGGACAGTGGGATAGGGAAAAGTGAAACGGCGTTGGAACTGATTAAGCGCGGACATCGATTGATCGCAGACGATCGAGTAGATGTCTATCAGCAAGATGAACTGACGGTAATTGGAGAACCTCCTAAAATCCTGGAACATCTGATTGAGATTCGAGGGATCGGGATCATAGATGTAATGAATCTTTTCGGTGCGAGTGCGGTACGAGGCTCTATGCAAGTCCAGTTAGCTGTTTATCTAGAAGCATGGGCGAAAGATAAGAAATACGACCGTTTGGGTTCTGAAGACACGACCGTTGAAATCGCGGAAGTGGGCATTCCACAAATAAAAATCCCTGTCAAAACAGGACGAAACGTTGCAATCATCATTGAAGTAGCCGCGATGAATTTCCGCGCGCGTACAATGGGCTTTGACGCAACGAAAACATTTGAAGAAAGATTAAGTCGCTTGATTGAAGAAAACTCAGGCAATGACTAGCAAGGAGTGACAATATGTTAGCACAAATCAATCGAGTTGCTTTTGAGCTTGTAGGAATTCCTATCTACTGGTATGCATTGATTATCGTATCAGGAATCATTATTGCCATGTGGCTCAGCAGCAGAGAAGCTGTTCGGGTAGGATTAAAAGCAGATGACGTGACAGATTTTATGTTGTGGGGATTGCCGATTTCCATTATTGGTGCCCGTTTGTATTATGTTTTATTCGATCTTCCCCAATATATAGCTGATCCAATCCAAATATTCAATATCCGTTCAGGAGGATTAGCGATTTACGGGGGATTGATTGCAGGTGCAATCACACTGTACTTTTTTACCAAATATCATTTTATTTCTTTGTGGACCTTTTTAGATATCGCTGCACCAAGTGTATTACTGGCGCAGGCAATCGGACGATGGGGAAATTTCATGAACCACGAAGCGTATGGTCCAGACACGACACGAAGTTTCTTAGAAAGTCTGCATTTACCGCAATTCATCATTGATAACATGTATATCGAAGGGATCTATCGACAACCAACCTTTCTTTATGAATCACTTTGGAGTTTGATTGGATTTATTCTGCTTTTGGTTTTGCGGAAGAAACCGCATCTTTTGAAAAAAGGAGAAGTCCTTTTATGTTATCTAATGTGGTATAGTTTCGGACGTTTCTTTATCGAAGGATTACGCACAGACAGCCTTTACTTTTTAGGTGTGATCCGCATTTCTCAATTATTGTCTGCTGTTTTATTTGTCGGCACATTGATTCTGTTTATTTGGCGTAGAAAAAAAGGAAATTTACCGGATTATGACCGCTCATTAGGAAAAAATCAACAAATTATTTGATTTTTAGAGCGTTAAAAATGAAAAAAATTTCAGGAGTGGTAAAATGAATTATAGAGTAGCGGTTTTAGGACCAGGCTCTTGGGGGACTGCTTTAGCACAAGTCCTCGCTGAAAACGGACATGACGTTCGGATTTGGGGACATCGTGCTTCACAAGTAGAAGAAATCAACACCCAACACACCAATCAACGTTATTTACCAGATCATCATCTACCCGATTCCATCCGAGCATTCACCGATATGGAAGATGCAGTAAAAGATGCAGATGCGGTACTATTCGTTATCCCAACGAAAGCGATACGTTCTGTTGCAAAAGAACTAGTTGCCAAATTGAATACGAAGCCAGTGATCATCCACGCAAGTAAGGGATTAGAACAGGGAACGCATAAAAGAATCTCTGAAATCTTGTTAGAGGAAATCCCGACAGAAAAAAGAAAAGCTGTTGCTGTTCTTTCTGGGCCAAGCCATGCGGAAGAAGTAGCAAAGCATGACATTACGACGATCACAGCGGCAAGCACAGATGCAAAAGCAGCAAAATATGTACAAGAGCTGTTCATGAACCATTATTTTCGAATCTATACTAACCCTGATGTGATTGGTGTAGAGATGGGGGCAGCTTTGAAAAATATTATTGCCATTGGAGCTGGTGCTATTCACGGCTTAGGGTTTGGCGATAATGCAAAAGCGGCAATCATGACGCGCGGATTAGCTGAGATCAGCCGTTTAGGTGTAGCAATGGGTGCCAACCCGCTGACCTTTATTGGCTTAAGCGGAGTAGGCGATCTAGTCGTTACTTGCACAAGTGTTCATTCCAGAAACTGGCGCGCAGGCAACTTGTTAGGACAAGGACAGCCTCTAGAAGAGGTGCTAGCCAATATGGGAATGGTCGTTGAAGGTGTGAATACTACTCAAGCAGCGATGGAACTAGCCCAAATGATGGAAATCGAAATGCCCATCACTCAAACAATCTATGAAGTGCTGTATGAACAAAAAGAAATCAAAACAGCCGCAAAAGAAATCATGTTACGTGATGGGAAAAAAGAAAATGAATTCTCATTAACAATTTTTTGAAGGAGCGAATGTATATGAAAGTAAAAAAAGCAGTTATTCCAGCAGCAGGATTAGGAACAAGATTTTTACCAGCAACAAAGGCGATGGCAAAGGAAATGTTGCCAATCGTGGACAAACCAACGATCCAATTCATCGTTGAAGAAGCGTTGAAATCAGGAATCGAAGACATCTTGATCGTTACAGGAAAAGCTAAACGACCAATCGAAGATCACTTTGATTCAAATATCGAATTAGAAACAAACCTAAGTGAAAAAGGAAAAATCGAATTATTGAAATTAGTAGAAGAAACGACAGATGTCAACTTGCATTTCATCCGTCAATCTCATCCAAAGGGGTTAGGACACGCCGTTCTTCAAGCAAGAGCCTTTATTGGAAATGAACCGTTTGTCGTTATGCTAGGCGATGATATCATGGAAGACGAAGTACCATTGACACAGCAATTGATCGATGACTATGAACGTACACACGCTTCTACGATTGCCGTTATGCAAGTTCCTCACGATGAAACTTCAAAATACGGAATTATCAACCCAGGGGAAGTACTGGAAGATGGGTTATACAATGTCAAAAACTTTGTTGAAAAACCAGATCCAAGCAAAGCACCAAGTGATTTAGCTATTATTGGGCGTTACTTATTGACTCCAGAAATCTTTGATGTATTATCAGAACAACAACCAGGTGCTGGAAATGAGATCCAACTAACTGACGCAATCGATACGTTGAATAAAACACAACGCGTATTTGCCCGTAAATTCACAGGTAAACGTTATGACGTTGGTGACAAATTTGGTTTTATGAAAACAAGTATTGAATATGGTCTGACACATCCAGAAGTAGGGGCACCTTTGCGTGAATACATCATGTCTTTAGGTAAAACATTAGAAGCAGAAGGAAGCAAGATCGATCATAATCCAAAAGGAATAACAGAAATCAAAGAAGAAAAGAAAAAATAATCATTTTTTTCTAACGAGCTTCAGCTGCTAATTGAATAAAAAGTAGTTGAAGCTCGTTTTTATTTGTTTAAAAAACACGAAAATGCTATCCTTATAGAAAAGAGAGACAAGAAGGGAGTTTGATCATGTCAGGAGGAGAAATTGCAGGATTGATCGCAGCAATCGCCTTTGCGATACTTGTCGTTTTCATCGTTCGCGTATTGTTGCAAGTTTCCAAAACTTTAGAAAAAGTAGACCAGACTGTCGCAGAAGCAAATACGACAATTGAGATCGTCACACAAGACGTAGATCTTTTATCTAGACAAGTAGAAGGCTTGCTAGTCAAAAGTAATGAGCTGCTCTTGGATATCAATGGAAAAGTCGCAACGATCGATCCATTGTTCACAGCAGTTGCTGATTTAAGTGAAAGTGTATCGGAACTTAATCATTCTAGTAAAAACATCGTGACGAAAGTCGGCGGAATCGGAAAAACGACAGCTAAAGCGACTGTTGCCGGAAAAGTCGGTGGAACAGCGATGAAATTTTTTAAAAACAAAAAACATACTGAAACGACAGGAGGAAAATAAGAATGGCTAAAAAAGGTGGATTTTTATTAGGTGCAGTAGTTGGAGGTACAGCCGCAGCAATCGCCGCATTATTGTTAGCACCCAAATCTGGTAAAGAACTTCGGGATGAATTGGCTGCTCAAGCAGATGATTTGATGGACATGGCTTCAGATTACACAGATATGGCAAAAGAAAAATCATCTGAGTTAACAGGTATTGCAAAAGAAAAAGCGCAAGATCTTTCTCAACAAGCAGGGGATCTAGCAGGCAATGTTAAGCAGAAGGTAAGTGAATCAGCAGAGGAAGCAGGAAGTGAATCAGATGATATCTTGTTAAACCTCAAAGAACAATCAGCTGATTTATCTAATCGTTTCAAAAAAACAGCAGAAGATCTGAAAAAGCCAGCAGACGAATTAGGTAGTATTGCTAAAGATACTTCAGAAGATATCATGATCGATGTAAAAGATGCTGCAGATAAAGCAGGAGAGACGGTCAATGAAGGAATGTCAGAAGCAAAACCAGTTGCAGATGACACAAAAGAAATGTTGAAAATGGCAAAAGAAGATGCAAAAGAAGCTAAAAAAGAAATGAAAGATACAATGACAGATTCGACTACCAATCACTAAGATTACTCATTTCTAGAATAAAAAAGGTGAGAGCGGACCAGCTCTCACCTTTTTTATTTTCATTACTCTAAAACAAGTAATTCTTTTGGTGTAGTCGTGAATGGCACACAACCATCACTTGTCACATACACACAATCTTCGATACGTACCCCTACTTTTTCAGGAATATAGATTCCTGGTTCAAGAGAGAAGCACATCCCTTCTTCAATCACTAAGTCGTTTCCTTCTACAAGAGAAGGGAATTCGTGGACGGTTGTTCCGATTCCGTGACCTAAACGGTGATTGAAATATTCGCCGTAGCCATAGCTGTTGATCACGTTTCGTGCGATTTGATCAAGTTCACCTGCTGTCACACCTGGGCGAACTGCCTCTTGTGCGGCAAGCTGTGCTTCAAGAGTGATGTTATAGATTTTTTCTTGGAATTCAGTTGGTTTTTGATAAGCAACTGTACGAGTAGCATCACTGCAATAGCCATTCCAAATAACGCCAAGATCGAATAACACTAGTTCATTTGGTGAAACCTTCGTGCTTCCTGGTGTACCATGAGGGCTTGCAGCATTTGCTCCTGCAAGGACTAATGTGTCGAAAGACATTTGTGAAACACCTTGTTTTTTTAATTGGTATTCGATTTCTGCGATAATTGCTTGTTCAGTTACGCCTTCTTTTACTGTTTTGAAGCCAATTTCAAAGGCAACATCGGCCCATTTACCAGCTTCGATCAGTTTGTCTTTTTCTTCTACCGTTTTGATCAGTTGCAGACGCTGGATAATAGAAGTTAGATCGGTGTAAGAATCTGTACCTGTCAAGATATCAGAGATAGCATCGAAGCGATCGACAGTCAGAGCATTCTTTTCAATACCTACATTACCAGGTTGCCCATAGCGTGCGCGAAGCTCTTTTCCGATGATCTCCCAAGGGTTTTCGCTGTCTAAGTAGCCACGTACATCGTACGCCCAGCTGCTGTTTTGAGCATCTTCAACTTCCAGAGCAGGAGTGAAAAGGAAAGGATCTTGTTCCAGAGGGATAAAAAGAGCTAGTACACGCTCGTGAGGATCACTTTCATATCCGGAAAAGTAAGCGATGTGGCCAGGGTCGCTGATATAAGCCAATTCTACTTGGTGTTGTGCCATCCATTGACGTAGTTCATTGATTTTTACGTTATTCATTTGGCAACCTACTTTCTAAATTAATTTTGTATTCAATAATTGTACCACTGATTGATTAAAAGACCAACGTTCTTAAAACTGAAAAAAGTAAAAATTTTCATGAAAACAGAGATAAAACGGTTGCAATTGTTGAGATTATTTGATATCCTATTTTAGAAATGTAAGACGTATTTTCAGAAAACATATAAAATATGAATAGGAGAACACAAATGGAAAAGCAAACAATCACTATCTATGATGTAGCGAGAGAGGCAAATGTTTCGATGGCTACTGTTTCACGTGTCGTAAATGGCAATCCAAACGTCAAACCAGCAACAAGAAAAAAAGTCTTGGAAGTTATCGATCGCTTGGATTATCGTCCAAATGCAGTCGCACGTGGCTTGGCAAGTAAGAAAACAACAACAGTTGGGGTAATCATTCCTGATGTCAGCAATATGTTCTTTGCCTCTTTAGCACGTGGTATCGACGATGTGGCAACAATGTACAAATACAATATCATCTTAGCAAACTCAGATGGCAACGATCAAAAAGAAGTCAATGTATTGAATAATTTATTGGCTAAGCAAGTGGACGGCGTGATCTTTATGGGTCACCATATCACAGACGAAATCCGTGGAGAATTTTCACGTTCAAAAACGCCTGTTGTACTAGCCGGTTCCATTGATCCAGATGAACAAGTAGGTAGCGTAAACATTGATTATGTATCAGCAACAAAAGATGCAGTAAATAAATTAGCAAAAAACGGCAATAAAAAAATCGCTTTTGTCAGCGGTGCGCTGATTGATCCTATCAATGGCCAAAACCGTTTGAAAGGCTATAAAGAAGCATTAAGCGAAAACAATCTACCATATAGCGAAGGATTAATCTTTGAGGCACAATACAACTTTAAAGATGGTCTGTCTCTAGTTGACCGGATCCATAATAGCGGTGCAACAGCTGTCTATGTTTCAGACGATGAATTAGCCATTGGTATCTTGGATGGTTTATTAGACCGTGGCGTAAAAGTACCAGAAGAATTCGAAATCATCACAAGCAACAATTCTTTACTGACAGAAGTAGCTCGTCCTCGTTTGACAAGTATCACACAACCATTATACGATTTAGGAGCGGTATCCATGCGCCTATTGACGAAAATGATGAATAAAGAAGAAGTCGAAGAAAAAACGATTATCTTGCCTTATGGAATCGAAGAAAAAGGATCAACTAAATAATAAAAGATCAATCATTTAAAGGTTGTTCCAAAAGTGGTCAACTTCTGGAACAACCTTTATACGAGAAAAGGGGTTATGACAAAATTTTGTCATAACCCTTTTTTTTGTGACTTTAAAAAAAAGAGAGAATGGCGGAAACAAACCTTACGTCCATCGTATACGACACAATCTGTGCGTAGATGCTACATTTTGTTCACTACTATCAAAATTACTTTAAAATGAAAACGTGATAAAAAAGAAAGTAGAAAAGTAGATAAGTAACTCTAAAAAATTCAAAAAATTCCAGGCTCGATTGCGTACTTATCTTAAAGGAGAAACAATCCATCATACATAGCCCGAAAGGAGACTTCTATTTGCCTAAGAAAAGACGAAAGACCATAGTCATCATTTTGACCATTCTTACTATAGGAATCGGAGGGAAATTTTACATGGACAAAAGAGAAGTGCAAAGACAGAAAGATTTACTCGCAGTAGAAAAACAGTCCGTCAAAGTTCTGAAAAATACCTTTGCGGATATCAAGGAAGTGAAGGTAGAAGAATTTAAAAAAAACCCTGTTACCGGAAGTTATGGTGCACTTGTGACAATGACAAATAATGAAGGGAAATCTGTTTATTTTGATTATAGTTTTTGGAAGGAGAGAAATGAACTTGGTGGTTTTGGCATTGAGAACAGAGCGGTACAAAAGACAGGAGTCACTATAAAAAGAGTAAAAGTAATTTTTTCTAACGGACAGGAGGAGTTAGTATGACAATAAACGATAAGCATTACAATGATATTAGTGAGAAGGTTTATTGGCTAGATCCCAAATATCCCCGCTACAATGAGGGATACAAAAAGAACTCTGTTAAAGAATTTGCTGGTATGGAATTTCAAATCTTACAAATCAAAGACTCATTGGACGGCATGCAGGCGATGGCTGTAGCGCCAATCGTCCATAGCAAATTGGAGAAAAATTTCAAAAATAAAAAATTCCTGCAAACTTTCGCGTACTTAAATAATAAAGGTATCAATACTTACATAAAAAGAAAGGAGGCACGTTCTTGCCCCGGAAAATAAGAAAATTCAGCTTAGCCATTTTGTTAATCGTCATATTAGGAATCGGAGGGAAAGTCTATATGGACAAAAGAGAAGTGCAAAAACAGCAAGATTTACTCGCAGTAGAAAAACAGTCCGTCAAAGTTCTGAAAAATACCTTTGCGGATATCAAGGAAGTGAAGATTAACGAAGCAGGAAAAAATGAAAAAACTGGTTCTTACGGAATGCATATAACGCTAATAACTATTAATAACGAAACAGTATCTTTCTCGTATACGTTTTGGAAAGAGCAAAACAAAATCGGGAGTTATAGTATAGAAAATAGAAATATACAAAAAAAGGGAATCACTAAAGAAAAAGTAAAAGTTACTTATACAAATAAAGAGGAGGAACTAGTTTGACTATAACTGAAGAATTCTATCGGGAGTTAAGTGACAAGGTTTATTGGCTAGATCCTAAACATTCAAAATATGAGCCTGATTTAAAAATTAATAGTGAGTGGGATTTTGCGGGTGTTGAATTTAAAATCCTACAAATCAAAGACTCATTGGACGGCATGCAGGCGATGGCTGTAGCGCCAATCAAGAACGGTAAAGTGGATATTTCTCAAGTAGTGATTGCTTTTGCAGGAACGAACTTAAGCGATTGGAAAGATTTGGAAACGGATGCAAGAAGTGTTATGAATCTCTATGGGAATAGACCAGGAGCAAGTTTTTCTGAAAAAGCAACAACAAACAAGATTTTATCCGTTAGTGGATTGAAAACAGCGGGGCAAATCAATTCAGCGATTGCATTTGCTAATGAAGTAAAAAAGGAATATGGAGAAGCTGCTATTTCTACTACCGGCCATTCATTAGGTGGATTCTTAGCATTATATGTAGCAGCAGAGAAACAATGGAAAAATGTCGGCTTCAACGGGCCGGACCCGTATGATCTCTTATCACCAGAAGCAAAAAAATGGGTGGAAGAAAATCCCGGTATGCTCACCAATTACCGAAATCACGCCGATTTTATCGGTAATTTTGGTGGTAATGGCACAGGTGCTGAAGTTCGGATCAGTATGGAAACAGCATTCTTGAATCTGCTTGCTTCCCACAGTTTAACCTCTTGGAAGTTTGATGAAAATGGAAAGCTGATTATTCCTGAAAATGAAAACAATGTTAAAGCTCGAAAACAACAGAAAGAAAACCAAGCGACCCAGTTGTTTTCCTATCAGTTGCAAGAACTGAACAACATACGTAAAAAACTACGATTAAGTGGCGGCCGGCTGACAGTTAATGAACAAATTTACTTAGATGACACACAAGCTAGGTTAGTAGTGGAAAAGTTATCGGCAAAAATGAAAAGCGCTATGGAAGAAGTTATCCGCATCAATCAAAGAGGAATTTTTGAGCTAGAGAAAAAATGGCAAGAAGGCTTGCGGCAAGCACGTGTTGTCGCCCCTTCGTTGACTGAACAGGAAATCATAGAAGCATTAGCTAGTGTGGGCGCCACAAAAGAAAACTTAGTCGATTCTGCGAAAGAAGTCTATCTGCTACGAATCAATAAGGCAAGACGTATGGGGGAGGCCTTTGATACATTGGCGAAGGAGAACCAAGACAAAATCAATGAAATCGTGGCACGAGATCGAGAATTAGCACAGCAATTCAATTAAAGGAGAAGTAGATGAAACTAGAAGAATTGGAAAGAGATTATCGAAGTGAACGAAGACAATTAGAAGCTCAAGAAGATGAATTGATCCACTTTAAGAATCAAGGATTACGATTGATGGAGCAAGAGGAGCAGCGACTGCATCATGTATTAAAGAACTTAGCTTTAGATAATGAGCCTCTGTTTCAAGCAAGACGAAGTTATTCGAATTATCAGGAGCATTATCAACAAGCCCTACAAGTAGAACGACGAATACTCTATCAGCAGCAAGATGAACTAGAACGTTCCTATCGTCAAAAAATCAGACAAATAACTATGGAGAAATCATCTTATGAATGAATTTTTAATGCAATTACTAAAAGAATTAGAGAAAAATCTACATCGATCAAATGTACGTTCAGTTGGTATGGGGATATCTCAGCAAATTTGGGCAGAAAAACGATTGACAGATCAAAACTACCAAATGACTGCAGAAGAAGCTGCTCAAGAATTTTCTAACCGACATGTACACTTGAAAGAATCAGTAAAAGGGCAATTTGCAGAAAAACTAACCGAATTATTCCAAAGACAAGAAAAGAAATTAAAACAGTTTCGTTAGTAAAGTTATGTAGAAAAATTTTGTGAAAATGGCTTTTCACATTTTTACATAAATTTGTCTTAATATCGTAGATGCAAGCTTTTGAACACCATTTATTCGGAAAAAGGGAGCTGTGACAAGATTTTTGTCGCAGCTCCCTTTAATTCTGATTAATCTATTAGATCAATCATCTTTATCGTCTGATTCTTTGGTCTCTGGATTCGCTCTAGCATAAGCTGAAGCGGTGTTCCAGTAATCTGTATAGTTTTCATCAGTACCGCCAACGCCGAATTTAAAGGCGCTTTTCTTCGGACCATTTTTTGCCCAAAGTGATTCCACTGTTTTTCCTGGCGTTTGGATAGATTTTTTATTGACAGTAACTTTTCCAGCTGTTTGTCCTGTGAACCCAGATACTTTTTTCTTCATCACATCGGATGATAAGTCAAATTTCTCATCAGTGCCGAAAATCTCAGGGTTTGCTTGGTAAGCTTGATTGATTAGATTGGCAAGATAATTAGCCGAACGTATCCTTGCTTGGCTGTCCATTCCAGTATTGTCATCGTGTCCTGCCCAACTACTGATAGTGATAGACGGAGTAGAGACGATCAGCCATGAATCTCGGTATTCGTTGGTAGAACCAGTTTTTCCAACCCAATCTGCTTTTCCTAGATTTCCGTTTAAGCTTGAGATGACATCTTTGAATGGTGTAGTGATTTTTTCATTGATCACACTGCGCATCATGTCATTCATGATCGATGCCGTTGCTTCGGAATAAATACGGACAGAATTACTTTCATGTTTATAAATCACATTACCTGCATTATCTGTGATGGAATCAATGATATAGCCTTCTTCGTAGACGCCACCATTTGCTAAGGCCTGGAATCCATTTGTCTGTTGAAGCGTCGTTACATCTACTGTCCCTAAAGGAGCAGATTCAACGCCCCAATTATCATTTGCTGGGTAGTTCATCTTCGCCAAGTAGTGCTCGTAAGCATATTGTTTCGATCCACCGGAATTCAATACGTCTTGGTATAAGTGATAAGCTGGGATATTGTTGGACCATTCCAGTGACTCACGGACGGTTTGGAAGGTGTTCGACCCTTCATTGGTCGCATTGACGATTTTCTCGCCAGCATTTTCTCCTTCTTGCCAAGTCGTTGCATAATCTGATACACGGGATTCTGATCCGACAAGTCCCATATCGATTGCAGGACCGTAAACAAGAACCGGTTTGATGGATGAACCAGCTTGACGTTCTGTATCAAAGGCGTGGTTATTTTGATTCTGGCTGTAATTCCGGCCACCCACGAATCCATAGATACGTCCGGTTCTGTTATCCATCAATACATTTCCAGTCTCCACTTGGCTACCAGCACCATCATCTAACATATAGCCGTAATTTTCTACGCCGGTTTGCAATGCAGCATAGATATCTTTATCGATCGTCGAATGGATCGTATATCCTTTGTTTTGGATCGTTTGCTGTGCTTTTTGATAATAAGCTTCACTGACCGATGAATCTGACATATCAGCATTATCTTTTTCTGCCAATTGTTGTGCAATAATCCTTGTTGCTTCGTTCATCACGGTATAATACAAGAATTCTCTGTCAGTCTGTTCCGCGATTTGTTGTGGGAGAAAGTCTTTTGTAAGATCATAGGCTTTCGCTTCTTCGTATTGTTCTTTCGTAATTTGTCCTTCACGGTACATACTGAATAAAACAAAATCTTTTCTGGCAAGACCGGCAGAAAGATCTTCTTTTAGCGCGCCTGTATTCGTGTATGGACTATACGTGATAGGGCTTTGAGGCAAACCAGCGATATAAGCAGCTTGTGGCAGAGTCACATCTTTTGCATCTACACCAAAGATTCCTCTTGCAGCTTCCTGGACTCCAGCAATATTTTGCCCCTTATTATTCCGACCAAATGGCGAGACATTCAAATACGTAGCAATGATCTCATCTTTTGAAAAGTGTTTTTCTACTTGTGCAGAAAGAACGATCTCGTTTGCTTTACGTTTGAAAGTTGTTTCATCGGTTAGGATCTGTTGTTTGACTAATTGCTGTGTCAAAGTGGATCCTCCAGACGAGCCGATGCCAGTAGCTTCTGAAACTAATGCTCGTAAAACAGCTTTAGGGACATAACCTTGGTGTTTATCGAAGTATTCATCTTCTGTACTGATAATCGCGGTTTTCAATAAAGGTGAAATCTTATCAGATGAAATAGTCGTCCGCATCAGATCTGTCTGGATTTTTGATATCTCTGTATTATCTGCATAAACAATCTTTGACGTTTCCGTAATGTTTCCTAGTTCTGTCTGCAGTTCTTTTTTAGTCGGCAATTGTGTGTCTTCGACAAGATAGGCAAAGTAGCCAGCACCTATTCCGATACCTAGAGCTGCGAACAACAAAAGAAGAACAGTAATAAAAACAGTCAATGATTGAAACACTCTAAAAATAATCTTAGGAACAAACCATTTTTCTTTTTTTCTTCTATTCTGTTTTTTTCGAGTATTTTTGCGTGGCAAAAGGGTCACCTCAACTAATGGTTTTATTTCGCTAATTATAGCAAATAATAGGACAAAAAAACAGACAAGGCTGTTTTTGACAGGAATTTCTTTTTCGAATGAGATAAAACGTGAGGAAATGATCTTTTTTATGAAAGAGTTCTTAAGCTTTTCTTTAGAGAAAATTTCAGTTACTATGGAGAACAGGGCAAAGAAAAACAAACCATTTTCTTTGTACATCATCTTACCAATATACAGGAATTGTCCGAAACAATTGCCTTTCAAGGAGGAATCCATCCATGTTATTAGGCTCACACGTCAGCATGAGCGGAAAGAAAATGCTGTTAGGCGCGGCAGAAGAAGCAGCCAGTTACGGATCTTCGACCTTTATGATCTATACAGGCGCTCCTCAAAATACTAGAAGAAAAGCTATCGAAGAGATGAATATTGATGCCGGAAAAGCATTTATGGCAGAAAACGGACTAACAAATATCGTCGTTCATGCGCCCTATATCATTAATTTGGGAAATACGATCAAACCAGAAATGTTTCCATTTGCTGTACAATTTCTGAGAGAAGAGATTGTTCGTGCGGAAGCTTTAGGTGCTACTCAAATTACCCTTCACCCAGGCGCTCATGTAGGAGCAGGGGCAGAAGCTGGGATTGCTAGAATTATTGAGGGTTTGAATGAAGTTTTGACAAAAGAACAGACGACACAGATCGCTTTGGAAACGATGGCAGGGAAAGGTACGGAAATCGGTCGAACATTTGAGGAACTAGCGCAAATCATCGATGGAGTAAAATTGAATGAAAAATTATCTGTTACTTTTGATACATGTCATACGAATGATGCCGGATATAATATAAAAGAAGATTTTTCAGGTGTAATGGAAGAGTTTGATAAGGTCATCGGATTAGATCGACTCAAAGTACTCCATATCAACGATTCTAAAAATCCACAAGGTTCTCATAAAGATCGGCATGCCAATATCGGTTTTGGAACAATTGGATTTGACACATTGAACAAAATCGTCCATGATCCAATGTTTGACAACATTTCGAAAATCTTAGAAACTCCATATGTCGGTAAAGATAAAAAGAAAGCTTACGCACCATATGGAAAAGAAATTGCCATGTTCAAAGCGCAAGCATTCGATCCCGAAGTGTTCCCTGAGTTATTAGCAGAAGAAGTCACACTTTAAGTTTTCTATCTGACAGCAACAAAAAAGGATTGGGCAGTCTGCCTTGTCCTTTTTTGTTTAAGAAACAAAGGAGTGCTTTTTGCAGTCGTTTTCGCCATGCTCCTTTCGCCCCCTCTTTTTAAATTCAGACAAACAGGGTATACTGATAGAAAAGTAAAAAACGAAAAGATTCACAAGCAAGTAGCAAAACGTGATTGAAAGGACGAAAAGATGCTGAACACTTTAAACCCCTTGATCAACCAGCTAAAAAAGAAACATACATACTTTATTCTTGGCATAGCCGTATTATTTACAATTATTCGGTTGTATTTATATAGTAAAGCAATCTATGGAACAGATATGTCGGCAACCTATGATGATCAGCTGCTGATTCACTATGCTCAAAATATTTTGGATGGTAAATGGCTAGGGGAGTACACGACTACGACACTTTCAAAAGGGATCTCCTACAGCTTGTTTTTAGTACTTGCACATAAACTGCATCTTTCTTATGCAGTTTTGTTCGGCATGTTCAGTATTCTTGCCAGCATATTGGTTGCACTAGCGTTTAAACCGATCGTGAAGAACAAGTATCTTCTTTTAAGTATCTATTTTTATTTTTTGTTTTCTCCGATTAGTTTTACACATGAGTATTCCACTCGAACGTATCGTAATGCTCTCGTGATCCCGGCTGTTGAGATCATTATCGCTTGTTTACTAGCTATTTATTACCGTAAATATAGTTCCAGTAAAAAATTGCTGCCGTGGTTTTTAGGGCTGGCTGTTTCTTTTCCTTTCTTTTGGTTCATTCGCGAAGATTCCATCTGGCTTCTTCCTTTTACTGTAGTCGCGTTAGGCATCAGTTTCGTTCAGATCTTGCTAGGACAAGACTTTTCTTTCAAAGAAGCAAAGAAGTTAAAAGAACGACCATTTCTCCTTTCGAAACAAGAATGGCTGAAACTTTCATTGTTTTTACTCCCTCTAGTCGGTTTCTCCATCGTCTATCAGTGGATCGAATATAAAAACGAGACAACATATGGTATTGCCACCATCAATGACCGTTCGAGTGGCGAATTTGGACGTTTGATGAAACAGCTGATCCGAATAGATGACGAAACGAACTTAAATAAAGAAAACAGTGAGATATGGGTCTCGCATGCTGCATTAAATAAAGCATTAGACGCATCTCCTACATTTCATACTGTTTCTACTCGTATTGACGAATTGTATACGACTCATGCGTGGACCCAAGGTGGAAAAGTAAAAGAATTACCAGGAGATATCATTTTTTGGGCATTGCGAGATGTGGTAAGCGAATCTGGTTATTACCAAAACAATGCAAAAGAAACCAATGATTTTTGGAAAAAAGTCAATCAAGAATTAGAAGAAGCCTATCAAAAGGGAACTATTAAAAAGAAAAAAGAATTCTATCTGATGGGATCAGGGGATGGAAAGACGATGAATGATCTGCCAATCGTATTTGCTTTTCTGAAATCAGGATATGCCTATGCATGGCGATACAAAGATTTCCATCAAGGGGGGAATTATAGTTTCGGGACGCAAGAACAAGTCGAACAGGCACAAGAACTATTGAATCTTCCACTAATGGATAATTGGATCGATAGCAGTGATCCGAGAACACCTGATTTCCAGTTGACAAAAACAGCAAAAGTCGCGAATGTCATGATAAAAATTTACCAAGTTCTGGCTATTCCCGTGCTGATTGCTTCAATAGCAGGGATATTACTTATGATACTAGGAACCGTATTTGCAAAAGCTGATCGTGCCTATTATAGTTCCTCTTTGATTGTAGTCACCGGATTAATACTGACACAATTGGTTTTTCTTTTCGGCGTCTCGTGGTTTTGTTCTTATGCGCCAGAAAAAAAGGATTATTTTTTAAGTGTCTACACTGGCGCAGGTGTGCCATTAACGCAATTCATCGTAGTAACAAGCATGCTAGTTTTCAGTAAATTGAATCTGAAAAAAGCTTTATCTTCTAAATAAAAACATACTAAGAGTAGAGGGGAACATCATTCGTCAATGATGTTCCCCTCTACTCTTAGTATGTGTGTAAAAGAATCAGTTTCTATTCGATTTCTTCTATCGTTTCTTGCAAACGCTGTTCATATTTTTTGTTTCCTTTATATAAATCACCAATCGTCCATGCCAACAGGAGAAGGACAAGAACAATGATTACATAAGCGATTTGATCAGCCAATGCTAGTTGAGCTGAGGTGGCTTGCTCGCCGAAGAAACTTTCGATTTGACCTGGTAATCCTCGTAAGTTCAAATAAGTCAGACTAATCACAGAGAACCAGCCAAGTAGTTTTACAACAAATGAATTTTTGAATCGGCTCCCCATCTCCGCTTGGCTATTGGTCATCATCAGTAAAGGAATCATCGAGAATGGCAATGCAAAAGCCAGAAAAACTTGGGATTCATTCATCAAGTTATTCAAAGCGGTATGTTCTTCAATCGTTCCTTTTGTACTTGTAAACAAAACACAAATCAATACAGGAATCACAGAAAGCAATCGTGTGACTAGTCTTCTTAGCCAAATCGGGATACGCATATGGATGAAGCCTTCCATGATGACTTGACCGGTCAACGTACCAGTAATAGTAGAGTTCTGGCCAGAAGCAAGAAGTGCTACAGCAAATAAAGTAGACAAGATACCAGATTTTGCTACAGCAATCAAGATACCATTGCTCATAGCTGATGGATCAGATAAAGCTTCATACAGACCAAAAAAGGAAGGATCTTGGACAGAACCGGTTTTGAATACAGCGACACCCATGATCAATAGCAGTGCATTGACTAGAAAAGCCATTGACAACTGGATATTAGAATCCCAAGTAGAAAAGCGTACCGCTTGTGCTACATCTTCTTCGTCTTGGTGATCGATCTTCCGAGTTTGAGAAACTGCTGAATGAAGATATAAGTTATGCGGCATGACTGTTGCACCAATAATCCCTAAAGCTCCAGTCAGCGGAGTTTCACCGCCGATGACCGGTGAGTCTGAGAATGTATGACTGTTAGGGATAAAGCCGGCAAACAAACTGTGCCAATCAGGGTTAGACAAGCCAACTTGATAGACGAAAACGAATAAAATGACGAAAATCAAGCAGACAACCAAAGCTTCGATTTTACGAAACCCGACTTTTGTCAGCAATAAGAGGACGAAAACATCTAACACAGTGATAAATACGGCAATCACTAATGGAATATCAAAAAGCAGGTAGAGGGCGATTGCTGCACCAATGACTTCTGCGATGTCTGTTGCCATAATGGCTAATTCAGTCAAGATCCATAAAATGACACCCAATGTCTTACTTGTCCGTGCTCGGATTGCTTGGGCCAAATCCATTTGGGTCACGATTCCTAATTTTGCTGCCATATATTGTAAAAGCATAGCAATCAGACTAGACATCAAAATAACTGACATCAATAAATATTGGAAATTTTGTCCACCAGTGATCGAAGTGGACCAGTTACCTGGATCCATATAACCCACTGCTACTAATGCACCTGGTCCAGAGTAAGCAAGAAGTGTTTTAAAAAAACTTTTTCCCTTGGGTACATCCACTGTCCCATTTACTTCAGCTAAAGATAAACCATTTGTATGTTCAATAAGTCGATGCTTATGAAATTGTTTGTTGGATTGATTATTCAAGAAAAAACCACCTTTCCTATTTATCTACGATTACATTCTACACCTCAGAAAGAAAAAATTAAAGAAAAAGATTCGGTATACCTAATTTTTTTTCGTGGCGTGTCTTGCTGGTTGATGAAAGAAATTTTGTTCTTCTCTAAAAAAACCACTATTTTTTGCATGAAACTAAAGAATACGCCTTTCTTTTTTCAATAAACTTTAGTAAAATAAATCATTGAGAGCAATTCGGAAATAGAAAGGAGAGATTTATATGGTATCAACAGGTATTGTCGTACTTATTGCTATTATTGCTTTGCTAATCGGCGCAGTAGGTGGCTTTTTCCTAGCGCGTAAATATATGAAAGACTATTTAGAAAAAAATCCTCCCGTTAATGAGGACATGTTGCGATCAATGATGATGTCAATGGGGCAAAAACCATCTGAGAAGAAAATTCGCCAGATGATGCAGCAAATGAAGAACCAAGGGAAAAAATAGGTTCTGACCCAAAGACTTTTTGCGGGCTGATTTTTTCAGTCCGTTTTTTATTTCGTAATTTGTTAGACTATTCAGACTATTCAGCAAAAAAGACAAGCACAGACAATCCTATGCTCTTGATAAAGACAAAGGAGGAGTAAAATGTCGATTTTTAGAAAATTAGGTTGGTTTTTTCGACAGGAAAAGAAACATTATTTAATTGGGATTTTCTCCCTATTCGCAGTGGCCTTGGTACAGTTAGTTCCTCCAAAGGTGATTGGGATCATCATTGATGAGATTGCCGATAAAAATTTATCAATAAAGATCATTTCCTGGTGGATCTTATTATTGATTCTTGCAGCTCTCTTACAATATCTTTTTCGTTATATCTGGCGGACGAATATTTGGGGAAGTGCAGCTCGGTTGGAGAAAGAACTTCGGCAGCAGCTATTCAAACATTTTACAGAAATGGACAATCTCTTTTACCAAAAATATCGGACTGGAGATTTGATGGCTCATGCAACGAATGATTTGAATGCAATCCAAAATGTAGCAGGAGCTGGTATCTTGACCTTTGCAGATTCAGTGATCACGGGCGGAACAACGATCATTGCGATGATTTTGTTTATTGATTGGCGCTTAACACTGATTGCGCTGATTCCTCTGCCTTTACTAGCCGTTACTTCACGAGTACTGGGGTCAAAACTCCACGATGCTTTTCGTGATTCGCAAGAAGCTTTTTCTAGTATCAATGATAAGACACAAGAAAGTATTACTGGAATCAAAGTCATTAAAACATTTGGACAAGAAAAAGAAGATCTCGCGGATTTTGAAGAAAAGATTGAAGATGCAATTATTAAAAACAAACGAGTCAATTTTTTAGACTCCTTATTTGATCCATTCATTACCTTGATTATTGGTCTGTCTTATGTTGCAACAATTATTTTAGGTGGAAAGTATGTCTTGGAAGGCACGATCTCAATCGGGCAGATGGTCTCATTTATTAGCTATATCGGTATGCTTGTTTGGCCGATGTTTGCGATTGGTCGATTGTTCAACGTATTGGAAAGAGGAAATGCTTCTTATGATCGCGTCAATGAACTTTTGCATGAAAAGACGCATATCGTGGAACAACTGGGTGCAGTGCAGACCCCGGCAAAAGGCGAGCTGAATGTAGCTATTTCCTCTTTTAACTATCCGAAAGAAGAATCACCAGCATTAGAACAAATCAAATTTGTGATCCAAGAAGGAGAAACATTAGGTATTGTTGGGAAAACTGGTGCGGGAAAAACGACGATCATCAAATTACTGATGCGTGAATACGATGATTATCAAGGAAAAATCCAATTTGGCGGACGTTCGATCAAAGAATATTCATTGAATGCTTTATTAGGATCAATCGGCTATGTGCCTCAAGATCACTTCTTGTTTTCGATGACCATTCGAGATAATATCCGTTTTTCTAATCCAAAACTTTCAGAAGAAGAAGTAGAGCATGCGGCTTCTTTAGCATTTATCAACAATGAAATCAAGGAATTGCCAAAAGGTTATGATACCTTAGTTGGAGAACGTGGAGTCTCTTTATCTGGCGGACAGAAACAAAGGATTTCGATTGCTCGAGCATTGATCAAAAATCCTGAATTGCTGATCTTAGATGATGCACTTTCTGCAGTAGATGCCAAAACAGAAGAAGCTATCTTGCATAATTTAAAAGAAATAAGAAAAGAGAAAACAACCATCATTGCAGCTCACCGTTTAAGCAGCGTGATGCATGCAAAAGAAATCATTGTTGTCGATCAAGGGAAAATCATTGAACGAGGAACCCATCATGAGCTGCTTGCATTAGGCGGCTGGTATGAACGAATGTGGGAGAAACAGCAATTAGAAGCGAAGATAGAAGGAGGCGAGGCCTGATGGATGAAAATTATCAATCGGAATGGACAAAATCGATTCCACTTAAAGAACAGAAAAAGATCATCAAACGACTGATGAAGTTCGCCAAACCTTTTAGAAGAACGTTCATCGTTGCTATCTTATTTGCGTTTGCCCTGTCTGTGATCAATGTCCTATTGCCAAGGATCATCCAAACTTTTATGGATGATCATCTGGCTAAACAGTCGGCTACGACACAAGTTATTTTGTTTTTTGCTGGTATGTACTTGTTTGGAGTCATAGTCAAAAGTATCATTTGGTTTTTCCAATGGTATTTGTATTCCATGGCTTCATTGAAGACCTATCAGTATGTTCGGGTAAGATTATTTGAAAAGCTGCATACACTAGGTATGCGTTATTTTGATCAGACACCGGCAGGATCGACTGTTTCTCGAGTGACAAATGACACAGAAACGCTATTTGAATTTTGGTATGTCTTTTTGATGGTATTGACTGGGATCTTTGCAGTCGTTTCTTCCTTCATTGCCATGTTTCAAATCAATGGAGAAATTGCCTTGTGGACTTTGGTGTTCTTGCCGATTTTAGGAATCGTCATCTGGTATTACCAGAAATTCAGTTCTCGTATTTACCGGAATATGCGGGAAAAATTAAGTCAGCTGAACACGAAATTGAATGAATCGATTTCCGGCATGCGTATTATCCAGCAGTTTCGCCAAGAAGCTCGTTTAGCTAAAGAATTTGAACAAGTGAACAACGAGTATTTAGACACGCGCTATGCGATGATCAAAACGAATTCGATTCTGTTAAGTCCGATCATCAATTTTCTATATGCATTGGCGATTGCGTTGGCGTTGACTTTGTTTGGGATCGATGCGCTGCATTCTCCCGTAGAAGTTGGACTGATCTATGCATTTACGACCTATGTCCAGGGATTTTTTAATCCAATGTCTCAAATGATGGACTTTTTGAGCACCTTTACAGATGGAATGGTTGCCGGTAGTCGTATTTTGAAAATCATGGATACAGAAGAATATGCACCGCAACAAAATCCTGGAGCAGATCAAGCGATTACTTCAGGTAAGATCGAGTTTCGCAATGTAAGCTTTTCTTATGATGGAGAGCACAATGTATTGAACAATATCTCTTTTGTCGCTAATCCGGGAGAGACCGTTGCATTAGTGGGGCACACCGGAAGCGGAAAAAGCTCGATCATCAACGTATTGATGCGGTTTTACGAATTTTATGAAGGCCAGATCTTGATTGATGATCATGACATTCGAGAATATCCAATGGAAGAGTTACGTAAGAAAATGGGATTGGTCTTGCAAGATGCCTTCTTGTTTTATGGAGATATCGCAGGAAATATCCGGATGATGAATCCAACTATCACAGACGAACAGATTCGCCATGCAGCTGAGTTTGTTCAAGCAAACAAGTTCATCGATGAATTACCAAAAGGATATCACTCAAAAGTGATCGAACACGGTGCCAGCTATTCTAGTGGACAACGACAGCTGATCACTTTTGCGCGAACAATCGTGACAGATCCTAAAATACTAGTATTGGATGAAGCAACAGCAAATATCGATACTGAAACCGAAGGATTGATCCAAGAAGGATTGGCAAAAATGCGACAAGGACGGACAACGATTGCGATTGCCCATCGGCTGTCCACGATTCGGGATGCAGAATTGATTTTAGTTTTAGACAAAGGTCATATAGTAGAACGCGGGAATCATGAAACACTTCTAGCGCAAAATGGTTTGTATGCAGATATGTACAAACTGCAAAGCAGTGGTGTGTAAAAAGTGGTTGTGACAGGGCTCCGTTCAGCTTTAGGTGATAAGAAAAAAATTGTAAAAAAGGCTTTCCAGATTTTTGCATAAATTTGGCTTATCACCGATAAGCTGGTACTGGAACACCGTATATTAGAAGTT
This sequence comes from Enterococcus sp. 10F3_DIV0382, assembly GCF_002140245.1. Classification (NCBI taxonomy): domain Bacteria; kingdom Bacillati; phylum Bacillota; class Bacilli; order Lactobacillales; family Enterococcaceae; genus Enterococcus; species Enterococcus sp. 10F3_DIV0382. Next base: position 1,142,800 of record NZ_NGMF01000001.1, read on the forward strand.
GGGACAGTAGCATAGTAGCATTTTGACCTAAGCGCTAGAGTGAAAATAAAACAGAGCTTCCCAGATTCTTCATCTGTGAGCGGTAGTGTCGTAGTCACCAGATTTAAAAAAGATTCGACAGCTAGTCAGAAGTGCCTAATAGCCACTAAGAAAGCGTTGACAAAAGCGCTTTCTTTCGATAATATAAAGAAAACGATACAACTTGGATAGTGATTGCCTGATGCAAGCTAAACCTGATGAGTCTCCCATGGTTCCATGGACGGCTTTTTGGGTTTTTCTTTTTGTTTTGGATACAGCCCTATATATCATGGAAAGGAGTAAAACATGCTGATTGAGAAAGTACTGAATAACAACGTCGTAATAACCAGAGATGAAAGAAATCAGGAAATGATCGTGATGGGAAAAGGTTTGGCATTCAAAAAGAAAGTGGGTGACCCGATTTTTGACTCATGCATCGACAAAAAATTTCAGTTGACAAATGACGGACTTTCAGAACAGTTCCAAGAATTGGCACAAGCGATTCCTCTTGAGTACTTAGAAATTTCTTGTGAAATCATTGAATATACAAAAGAGGCTCTACAAGTCCAGTTGAATGATTCAGTGTATATTGCATTGACGGATCATTTGTATACGGCTATCGAACGTCACAAAATGGGAATATTTGTACCAAATGTATTGCTGTATGATATCAAACAACTATTTCCTAAAGAGTATGCCATCGGGGAAAAAACAGTGAAGAAAATCTCGGATAAATACCACATCAAGTTATCAGAAGATGAAGCCGGATTTATCGCATTGCATTTAGTCAATGCACAAGGCATTCAAAGCCAACAAGACAATACCTACCTGTTTACTACAACAATACAGGATATTCTAAATATCGTCCGCTATTACTATAAGATTACATTTGATGAAGATTCAGTCCATTTTTTTCGATTCGTCACACACCTACGTTTTTTTCTGACACGCGTCCTAGATGGAGAAAAATCAGAAGTGGGAGAAGTTTCTGAGGAATTGTACCAAGTTATTCAAAAAAAATATAAGGATACGTTTGGTTGCGTTGAGAAAATAGCAGACTTTTTAGCCGAGATATTCAACTACCAGATGTCCACGGACGAAAAAATGTATTTAACGATCCATACTGCGCGTTTAGTGCATGAGAATCGTTGTAAATAAATAAAAAAGGAGGATAAATTAACAAGAACGCATGAAATAAGGGTAGTGACATTCAGTTGGCTAAACCTTCCACTAATAAATTGGAGGGAATAGAAATGGGAAAATATCAAGAATTAGCGAGCAAAATTGTAGAAAATGTCGGCGGGAAGGAAAATATCAATGGTTTGACACATTGTATCACAAGGCTTCGTTTCAAATTAAAAAACGAAGAAAAAGCAAATGATGAGATCTTGAAAAATATGGACGGTGTTGTGACGGTAATGCGAGCGGGAGGACAGTACCAAGTTGTCATCGGGAATCATGTGCCAGTCGTGTTTGAAGAGGTTATAAGAGCAGGAAACCTTACTTTTGATGAGGCTGTTTCAACAGAAAAAATGAGACCGTTTGATATGCTTATTGATGGAATATCGGGCTGTTTCCAGCCATTCCTTGCTATTCTAGCTGCTGGTGGGATGATTCGTGGACTGACAGCATTACTTGTCTTCTTAGGCGCATTTGACCGCGGTTCTGGCACATTTGTTATGTTTGATAATATCGGTGATTCTGTATTCCAATTTATGCCTGTTATTATCGGTTTAACAGCTGCCCGTAAATTTAAAGTAAATGAATTCGTAGGGATGTTGCTTGGGGCAGCATTAATGAATCCTAGCTTGTCGCTGGAAGCTTTGAGTGGTGCAGCAGAAGCACCACTGACGACCATATTTTCTGGCACTATTTTTGAAGCACCTATTTATCAAACAGTATTCGGCATTCCCTGGATTGCGCGTAACTACGCTTCTTCTGTCATTCCCATTATCTTTATTGTGTTGTTAGCTAGCCAAATTCAGAAACCAATTAAAAAGTTAGTACCTGAGATGATCGCGAATTTCTTCGTTCCATTCTTCACCGTTCTTATTACAATGCCCTTAGGTTTTTTACTCGTTGGACCAGCATTCACATTCGCAACTGATATTTTAATGGCTGGATTTGAAACACTTTTAGCACTTTCGCCAGTTATTTATGGAGCAATCGTAGGCTTCTTCTGGCAAATTCTAGTGATGTTTGGTCTCCATTGGGCAATCGTACCAATGGGATTGATGCAATTTTCTGTGAATGGCTGGCAAAATATCATGACACCTGTTGCAGTAGTGTCTTTTGGACAAACTGCAGCACTTACTGCACTCTACTTTAAGCTTAGAAATCCAAAAGACAAAGCAATTGTAATACCAGCCATTGTTTCTGGTATTGTGGGGATTACAGAGCCAGCTATTTATGGGTTTACATTGCCACGTAAAAAAATATTTATTTTTACCTGTGTCGGTGGTGCGTTAGGGGGCGCGTATAGTGGGTTAATGAATTTAACTTCTTGGAATCAAGGTGGACTAGGCATCTTTACAATTCCCAACTATATTAGACCAGATGGTAATTTAACAGATGTGATTAATGTATTGATTGGGATCGCCATTGCGATGGTGGTATCCTTTGCGCTGACTTTTTTCTTTTGGAAGGAGGAAGCAGATGAAACAGATGATAGACAGAAAACATCAGGTAAAGAAATTGTAAAAACACCGATACAAGGACAAATCGCTCCACTGAATGCAGCAAAGGATGCAGCTTTTGCACAAGGAACATTAGGTCGAGGAATCTTGATCTACCCTGAAAAAGGAGAAGTACGTGCCCCTTTTGACGGAACAGTCATGACCCTGTTCCCGACGAAACATGCAATCGGAATGGTTTCTGAAGCAGGTCTGGAATTGCTGATTCATGTCGGATTGGATACTGTTCAGTTGGAAGGGAAATATTTTGAAAGCTTGGTGCAGCAAGGAGAAAGAGTGAAACAAGGCGATCTGATGCTCCGCTTCGACAAGAAGAAAATCGAAGAGGAAGGAGACAGTTTAGAAACACCTGTGATCGTCACCAATTACACGGATTATTTGGATATTTTGGAAAATCAAGGGGAGACGGTCGGGCCAGACGATGCACTTATCACCGCACTGACCTGAACGGTTAGGTGAAAGAATGGACTAGGCTTAACTATTCTTTTTATTCCACTTCTTTATTTTCGAAATTGAAAGGCTCTTTCATGATGGCTGAGCTGATAGGGCGTTTATCGAATTTTTGTCCTACAGAGATTAGATGGACTAAATTCTGTTGATAATTTTCTGCAAAAACACAACTATATAACACATCTAGAAGATAACAAATCGATGTATTGATCGTAAAATTACCAATTTTCGAATATAGTCGTTCGCGTGTCGTAAGTCGCAAAGCGGCTGTACTCATTGAAGATAGCGTTGAATCACCGATACTGGTCAAAGCTAAAATTGGAACATGATTTTGTTTCAATATTTCTGCGGTACGAAGGATCACATTGTTTTCACCCGTATAAGAAATCAGAATCCCGCACATATCACTCGTGCAATTGTACGCTTCATAGAACGATTCACCAAAAGTGGTGACAATCGTGACATCCATTTTGATGCGCTTCATTTTCAGCATGAAATCTTGAGAAATCAAAGTATTCGAGTTACTGGCGAAAATCACGATTTTTTTTGCTTGAAGCATTAGTTGTTTGGCTTTTTGCAGTTGGTCATGATGAATGAGAGAAAGTGTATCTTGAATCGTCATCTGTTCTAAAGAAGCCATTTTATTTGCGATCGTCATAATACCGTCTGTGGTGGAAAAAGGAAGATTCGCATCTACGTCTTGAAAATTCCCTTCAAGATAGGCTGTTTCAGCTAAAAAAGCATTACGAAAACTGACCCAGCCATCAAAACCCATTTTTTTTGCTACACGGATGAGTGTGGACGGGTGGACATAACATCGCTCAGCAATCTCTTGGATGGTCATTTCGCCAAGTGCTGGAGAATCGCTTAAGAGAAACTGAATCACTTCATTTTCTGAAGGAGAAAAGGAGATTTCTTTGATTTTTTCACGTAATAACATGTAGATACCTTCTTCTTGTTTTTTTACGTAAATTATAACTTTTTTGAAAATGATTTGTAAACGGATTTATGTTATATAGCTTAATAAAGACATTTTTTGACATGTGTATAAGAGACAGGTGTATGAACAATGGGTACATGAAGAAAATTTAG
>NZ_NGMF01000001.1:1147152-1180641 GCF_002140245.1 Enterococcus sp. 10F3_DIV0382
TATGTTATATAGCTTAATAAAGACATTTTTTGACAAGATATTTACAAAAATCCAGAAGAAAACACTAACTTTTGTAAATGTTACTGGAAAGAAACGAATTTCTATTGTTTGTTTTGTTTACAAAAAAGATAATAAAAGTGTAAAAAGTAAAGGAGTGAGAACATGGCAAAAGGAATCAAAATCGCTACGATTGGTGGAGGCAGCAGTTACACCCCCGAGTTGATGGAAGGATTTATCAAAAGATATGAGGAATTACCGATACGAGAAATCTGGCTCGTAGATGTAGAAGAAGGAAAAGAAAAGCTTGAGATCGTCAGTCAGATGTCTCAGCGTATGTGGGATGCTTCTCCGTATGAAGTCAAAATCTATGCAACTCTGGATCGGGAAGAAGCATTGAAAGATGCGGATTTTGTTACGACTCAGTTTCGTGTCGGTCAATTAGATGCACGAATCAAAGACGAGCGGATCCCTAGTTATTATGGGATGATTGGGCAAGAAACAAATGGTGCTGGCGGGATATTCAAAGCTTTTCGTACCGTTCCAGTGGTTTTGGCAATCGTTGAAGACATGAAGCGTTTATGTCCAAATGCTTGGCTGATCAATTTCGCGAACCCAAGCGGGATGGTGACAGAAGCAGTTATCAGATATGGCAAATGGGATAAAGTGATCGGATTATGCAATGTGCCAGTAATGGCGATGATGACAGAACCAACAATGCTTGGCAAGAAAAAAGAAGAGCTGATCTACAAGTTTGCCGGTCTAAATCACTTCCATTGGCACAAAGTAGCAGATAATAAAGGAAATGACCGCACGGCAGAATTGATTGATCATTTATACGATGAAGACAATGGATTGCCGAAAAATATCTTTGACATCCCGTTTTTCAAAGAACAATTAAAACAAATGAACATGATCCCTTGTGGCTACCACCGCTATTACTATCGTGAAGAAGAAATGCTGGAACATGCTTTAGAAGAATATCAAACGATTGGTACAAGAGCGCAGCAAGTGAAAGAAACAGAAGCAGAGCTGTTTGAATTATACAAAGATCCAGAGTTGGATCATAAACCTGAACAATTGCAAAAACGAGGTGGTGCTTATTATTCAGATGCTGCCTGTGAAACGATTGCTTCGATCTATGGAAATAAAGAAACACAGATCGTGGTATCTACAAAGAATGATGGAGCTGTTCCTGATCTGCCGGCAGATTGTGTAGTAGAAGTCACTGCCTATGTTGGCGCACAAGGCGCACGAAATGTAGCGTTTGGTTCCCTTCCTGCTGCTGAAAGAGGCTGGTTGCAAGTAATGAAGAATATGGAATTGCTGACGATCGAAGCAGCCGTGACTGGTGATTATGGAACAGCTTTACAAGCGTTTACGATCAATCCGCTTATACGATCAGGAAAGACAGCAAAACGGATCATGGATGAGTTGTTTATTGCACACCAGCAGTATTTACCGCAATTCAAGGAAACAATCAGCCGGTTAAAAGCAGAAGGAATCGAAGTCCAAGATGAACTGGCAAGAGAATTATCAAGCAATACACATGTAATGGAGGAAGTATGATGGGATTCAGAAAAGATTTTTTATGGGGCGGAGCTACAGCAGCCAATCAATGCGAGGGCGGTTATGATGAAGGCGGACGTGGGTTAGCGAACGTAGATGTTGTGCCAATCGGAGAAGACCGTTTTCCTGTCATTACTGGAAAAAAGAAAATGTTTGAATTTGATGAAAATCATTTTTATCCAGCAAAAATTGCGATCGATATGTATCATCATTATAAGGAAGATATTGCTTTATTTGCAGAAATGGGGTTCAAGACTTATCGGATGTCCATTGCTTGGAGTCGTATTTTTCCAATGGGCGATGAAAAAGAGCCAAATGAATCTGGGTTGAAATTTTATGAGGATGTCTTTAAAGAATGTCAAAAGTACGGGATCGAGCCACTTGTGACGATTACACATTTTGATTGTCCGATGCATTTGATCAAAGAATATGGTGCGTGGCGTTCCAGAGAACTCGTTGGTTTTTATGAAAATCTGTGCCGAGTCATCTTCAATCGCTATAAAGGACTTGTCAAATATTGGTTGACATTCAATGAGATCAATATGATCCTTCATGCACCATTCATGGGCGCAGGGCTGTATTTTGAAGAAGGAGAAAATGAAGAACAAATCAAATATCAAGCGGCACATCATGAGTTGGTTGCAAGTGCCATCGCAACGAAGATTGCTCATGAAGTAGATCCGGAGAACAAAGTAGGCTGTATGCTGGCAGCAGGAGCATATTATCCATACACTTGCAATCCTGAAGATGTTTGGGCTTCTAGAAAATCAGATCGAGAAAATTATTTCTTCATTGATGTCCAGTCACGAGGAGAATATCCCGCTTATGCATTGAAAGAAATGGAACGAAATGGCATTCAGATCAAAATGGAACCTGGGGATGCCGCATTGCTGAAAGAACATACTGTTGATTTTATCTCCTTTTCTTATTATTCTTCTCGAGTTTCGACTACTGACAACGAACTCTTGGAACAGACTGCAGGAAATATCTTTGCTTCTGTCAAAAATCCATATCTGGAAGCAAGTGAATGGGGTTGGCAAATTGATCCATTAGGCTTGAGAATAACGATGAATGATATTTATGATCGTTATCAAAAACCACTATTTATTGTAGAAAACGGCTTAGGTGCAGTCGATACGCCCGATGAGAATGGTTATGTGGAAGATGATTATCGAATCGACTATCTGGCAGCACATATCCAGGCAATGAAAGATGCAGTAGAATTAGATGGAGTCGATCTATTAGGCTATACGACTTGGGGATGTATTGATTTAGTATCAGCTGGTACAGGTGAGATGAAGAAAAGGTACGGATTCATTTATGTCGATCGTGACAACGAAGGAAATGGCACATTAGCCCGTTCGAAGAAGAAATCATTCAACTGGTATAAAAAAGTAATTGATTCAAATGGAGAAAATCTTTCGAACGATTGATCAATGATTTATAAAAGTCTATTGTTTTTCAGCGGATTTTTCGAGTATAATAAAGCTATTCGAGAAACGCAAGCAGAACAATAGACTTTTTTTCGCATTGGCTGTAAAGTATGCTTACTTGATTAAGTAAAGGAGAATCTACATATGTATGATGTAATCGTTATTGGCGCAGGGCCTGCTGGGATGACTGCTGCTTTATATGCTTCACGTTCAAACTTATCCGTATTGATGATCGAACAAGGCGCTCCTGGCGGCCAAATGAACAATACGGCAGAAATCGAAAACTATCCTGGTTTCGATTCAATCATGGGTCCTGATCTAGCTTATAAGATGTATGAAGGTGTTTCAAGATTTGGGACAGAAAATGCTTATGGAATCGTGCAAGATATCAAGGATCACGGCAGCCACAAAGAAGTTATTTGTGAAGATAAAACTTACGAAGGAAAAACAGTCATTATCGCAACAGGCTGTATCCACCGTAAATTAGGCGTACCTGGCGAGGAAGAATTTGCTGGACGTGGCGTTTCTTACTGTGCAGTTTGTGATGGTGCATTTTTCCGTAACAAACGTCTAGTAGTGATCGGAGGAGGAGACTCAGCAGTAGAAGAAGCCATCTATTTGACACAATTTGCTTCTGAAGTAGTCATCGTCCACCGTAGAGATGAATTACGTGCACAAAAGATCATCCAAGACCGTGCATTTGCGAATGAAAAAATTTCCTTTATGTGGGATACAGTCGTTGACGAAATCGTTGGAAATGAAATGGTAGTGACAGGTGTGAAAGCACGTAATGTCAAAACTGGCAATGAGTTTGATTTGGCAGCAGACGGAGTATTCATCTATGTAGGATTGGATCCATTAACTGCACCATTTAGAGAAGCTGGGTTGACGAACGAAGCCGGCTGGATTCCAACAGACAACGAAATGAAGACGAATATACCAGGCGTTTTTGCCATCGGAGATGTTCGTGAAAAAGATTTGCGACAAATCACTACTGCTGTTGGTGATGGTGGGATTGCTGGACAACAAGTGTATAAATACTTGGAATCTTTAGAAGAAACAACTGCATAAGTTTAAAAAGAGTGAAAGAACGGTTTCAATTGTTCTTTTACTCTTTTTTTTGCGTGAAATCTACTGAATCCGATTTATGCGAATACTTGTAACCGTGCTTGATAAAAGAATCTTTTCTTGATTTAAGCGTTTTTTGGTCCTCATACTTTCATATCTAATAAGTGAATGCTATACTTATTAAGAACCATATTTCAGAAAGAGGTGTTATTTTCATGTCTTGGGAACAAGTGTATGAACAATGGGTACATGAAGAAAATTTAGAAGAAAACTTAAAAAAACAATTAAATGATCTGGGTGAAGATCCTGAAAAACTTGAAGATGCTTTTTATGCACCGTTGGAATTCGGTACTGCAGGCATGCGGGGAATCTTAGGACCTGGGATCAATCGAATGAACATCTATACGGTAAGACAAGCAACAGAAGGACTTGCACGTTTCATGGATACACAAGGTGAAGAAACAAAACGCCGAGGTGTCGCTATCGCTTATGACTCACGCCATCAATCACCAGAATTTGCCATGGAAGCAGCCAAAACATTAGCTCATCACAATATCCCTTCTTATGTATTCGAAAGTTTACGTCCAACACCAGAGCTTTCTTTTGCAGTCCGTCATTTGAAGACGTTTGCGGGAATCATGGTAACTGCATCCCACAATCCAGCAGCTTACAACGGATATAAAGTCTACGGAGAAGATGGGGGACAAATGCCTCCTGCAGACGCAGATGCATTGACGAAATATGTCCGTGAAGTCAGCAATCCGTTAAAAGTTGAAGTATTATCTGACGACGAAGCTGAACATAGCGGATTGATCACGATCATCGGAGAAGAAGTGGATGCCGCTTATCTAGAAGAAATCAAAGCAGTAACGATTGATCATGAATTGGTGGAAACAATGGGTAAAGATTTGAAGCTTGTGTACACACCACTTCACGGAACAGGAAAAATGTTGGGCGAACGTGCGTTGAAACAAGCTGGATTCGAACAATTCGTACTAGTTCCAGAACAAGCTGTCGCAGACCCGGATTTCACTACAGTCAAATCACCGAATCCAGAAGAACACTCTGCTTTCGAGTATGCGATGCGACTTGGCGAGAAAGAAGGCGCTGACTTACTGATTGCAACAGATCCTGATGCAGACCGTTTAGGCGCAGCCGTTCGTTTGCCAAATGGCTCCTATGAAGTATTGACAGGAAACCAAATCGGAGCCCTGTTTGCTCAATATATTTTGGAAGCACACCAATCGCGAGGCACTTTACCTGAAAATGCAGCGGTATTGAAATCAATCGTTTCTAGCGAATTGCCTACAGCAATTGCGGAACACTATGGGGCTACCATGTTCAATGTATTGACAGGATTCAAATTCATTGCTGAAAAAATTCAACAATTTGAAGAAGATCATTCCCATACTTTTATGTTCGGATTCGAAGAAAGTTACGGTTATTTAGTTAAACCTTTCGTTCGCGACAAAGACGCGATTCAAGCATTGCTCTTATTAGCAGAAGTAGCAGCTTACTATAAAAAACAAGGCAAAACATTGTATGACGGCTTGCAAACGATTTTTGAAACATATGGCTACTACGCAGAAAAAACGATTTCTGTGACAATGAGCGGACAAGAAGGCTCTGCGAAAATCTCTGCTTTGATGGAAAAATTCCGTGAAGAAGCACCGACAGAATTTGCCGGAGCAAAAGTCATCCAAACAGAAGACTTCAAAGAGTTGACGAGAACAGACCGTGAAGGAAACGTAGAAAAACTAACGACACCGCCATCTGACGTATTGAAGTATACGCTGGAAGAAAATGGCTGGATCGCTATCCGTCCTTCAGGAACTGAGCCGAAAATCAAATTTTATATCGGTGTAAAAGGAAACTCTTCAGAAGACGCAGCTGAAAAAGTAGCCGCTTATGAAGCGATTATCAAAAAAATGACAGAAGAATAAAAAAACTTGAGACTGATGGAAAAAGTGGTAAACTTTAGAAGTCAGTCTTTTTTCAAGTTGGAGGTGAATGGATTGCCAGACACGCAAAAAACAAAAGTAGAGAAAGTCAGCCAACTATTCAAAATGTTGAGTGACCCCACTCGTCTCAAAATTCTGCTGTATCTGAAAGACGGGGAACAAAATGTGACAGCAATCACCCAAGCAGTAGAAATGGAACAATCTGCTGTATCGCATCAACTGCGTTTATTAAGAGAAAACCATGTCGTCAAGTCCCATCGTGAGGGAAAAGCGATTTTGTATAGTCTTGATGATTCTCACGTACTGGATATTTTGAACCAGACGCTCAAACATGTGGAACATCAATAACGATAGGTGCAAATAGAGACAAACTGGACTGTATCAACGAATCTTCTTCGCTGACACAGTCCAGTTTTTTTAAAGAAAAACTGTTAGTCTGTTTCTTCGGTGGTTTCAGTTCCATAATAACTATGATCTTCTAGGTCTAAAGCATTCAAAATAAGTGAAGCCGTTTCTTCGATAGATAAAGAAGCGACATTGATTACTACGCAGCCCAATTTTTCATAAAGATCATTCGCAAAATCGAGTTCAGCTCGTATTTTTTCGATATCGGAATAAGCAGTATCAGGATTTAATCCGTAAGAGCGCATCCGTTCTTTACGGATATTGTTTAAAATATCTGGGTTATTCGTCAGTCCCACGATTTTTTTAGGATCGATCTCCCAAAGCTGTTTGGGAATATGTGCTTGTGGGATCAAAGGTAGATTGGCAACTTTTAAATTTTTGTTAGCTAAAAACAAGCTCAAAGGCGTTTTGGAAGTTCTGGATACGCCTAGCAAAACGACATCTGCTTCTAGAAACCCACGAGGATCTTTCCCGTCATCGTATTTTACAGCAAATTCCATTGCTTTGATCCGTTTGAAATAGTTCTCATTCAATAAATGAAGGGCGCCAGGTTGCCGAATGGGCTTGATACCAGTTAAGCGCTCGATTTCTGATATCGGCGGAGTCATCACATCAAAACTAAATAATTGATGTTCTTCACAAAAAGAACGCGTCATCTCGATCAATTCTTGATTGATCAATGTGTGTAGGACAAGGGCTTTTTCTTTTAGTGCATCTTGCAGTGCCTGCATCAATGTTTTCTCATCTGTCACAAATGTTCTGCGGAATAAATTGAACTCAACGGTAGGATATTGGGCCATAGTGGCTTGCGCTAATTTTGTCGCAGTTTCTCCAGCAGAGTCGGAGATGACAAAAAAAGTAACGATTTCTGTAGAATCGGAAGACATGGATAAAACCTCACTTGCATTTTTTTTATGTTTATTATACCATACTCTAGAATGTGTACTTCGTAATCATTTTGATTTGGAGGAATAAGTCATGAAAAAACAGACATTGATCGAACAATCACTAGAAACATTGAAAAATAACGGTTTTAAATATACTAAAAAAAGAGAAGCATTGTTAACTTATTTAGTGAAGCGCAATCGCTACGTATCCGCTAAAGAAGTTTTTGACTATATGAATCAGGAATTCAAAGGAGTAAGTTATGATACGATTTATCGAAATCTCCATGATTTTGCAGAAATCGATTTACTGGAAGAAACCGATTTAAATGGAGAGATGAAGTTTCGTTTTCATTGCTGTCAAGGGGAAATCGGCCATCACCATCACTTTATCTGTACGGTGTGCGGAACAACGAAAGAAATCCATATGTGTCCAATGAATTATTTCGAAGAACAGCTCGGTGGATGTACGATCGAAGGGCATAGATTCGAGATTTTCGGAAGATGTGAAAATTGTCAATAAGGATTTAAATAAAATAACATTTGATAATTTTAAAAAAAAGCAAGATTTCCTTGACGGTCAAAACAGCATTAGATATAATATTTACAGGACAGTCTTGTTTTTTGAGATATATTTCAATAACAATTACGGTTACTTTTTAAGCTCGGAGGGAGGGAATTAACATGTCAAAAACAGTCGTTCGCAAAAACGAATCACTTGACGATGCTCTTCGTCGCTTCAAACGTTCCGTGTCAAAAGCGGGTACTTTACAAGAATCTCGTAAACGTGAATTCTACGAAAAACCAAGTGTAAGACGCAAGAAAAAATCTGAAGCAGCTAGAAAACGCAAAAAATTCTAGTTCTGTGATGAATTGGAGTTGGTAGTGTGTCACTACTAAGTAGATTAAACGATGACATGAAAACAGCGATGAAAGCGAAAGATAAGGAATCTTTACAAGTCATCCGAATGATCAAGTCATCTATACAAAACGAGCAGATTAAAGAAGGTCACGACTTGACAGAAGAAGAAGAATTAACGGTGTTGTCTCGCGAAATGAAACAGCGACGTGATTCTTTGCATGAGTTTGAAGAAGCAGGACGTGACGATTTAGCTGAAAAAGTAAAAAGTGAAATTGTGATAGTCGAAAAATACATGCCGGAACAACTTTCCGACGAAGAAATTCGACAACTTGTTCAAGAAGCAATCACACAAACTGGTGCTTCATCAATGAAAGAATTTGGCAAAGTCATGGGTGCGATCATGCCTAAAGTCAAAGGAAAAGCAGATGGAAACCAAGTAAATGCCATTGTGAAAGAACTATTACAATCTTAATTTTATCATTTAAACTGCGGACAATCATTGTCCGCAGTTTTTTTGTGCTCGTAAAAAAGAAATCTAAAAAATAGCTAGACGAAAGAATAGGATTCTTTCATCTAGCTGGTTTTTTCCTGTTTAATATTTCTTATGTTAAATTGTGTTTGATCTGGTTATTCTTCTGGTAGTTCATTTGCTTCTTGTTTATACCCTGATAGGCGATAGGCGTAATAAAACAGTAGGCTGCCAGCGTAACCAAGTAACGTTGGGACCATCCAACCAAGTCCTAATGCAGCAAAAGGAATGTGATGATGATAAAATTCGAGCATGCTTGCTACAAATCTTTGTTGACTCACTAAAGCAGGCGAATTTGCCAGCATATCCAATACGGCGGGAACAGCAGCAAACAACATCGTTACTTGATAGACAAATGGTGTCTTTTGGAAAAATTTTGCTGTTAAGGAAAGCAAGATCAACGCAAGCGACAATGGGTACAAAAGCATCAACACTGGTAAAGACCATTGGATGATATTGTCCAAACCAGCATTTGCAACGACAAAAGAGACGAAAGTCGTTAACCGCAGCCATGTCATATAACTGACTTTAGGGAACAGTTTATGGAAATCTTGTGCAAAAGAAACAACGAGTCCCATAGCGGTAGTGAAGACACCTAATGTGACCATCACTCCTAAGAAGCTAGCGCCGAAGTTACCTAAATAAAAATTAGTAATCTGAGAAAGTGCAGTTCCGCCATTTTCTGATAAAGACATCTTATTCAAACTCATCGCACCGAGAAGAACAAGACCAAAATAGATCATGACTTCTAGCGCAACGCTCAGGCTACCAGCTTTTGCTGTTAATTCTGTGACTTTTTTATCTTTGAAACCAAGGTCACGGACTGCATGGACAAAAGTGACACTTAAGGCAAGCAAGGCTACTGCATCAACCGTGTTATAACCTTCTAGGACACCATTTGTTAAAGCGTTTGTTTGGTAAGTATCTGCAGCAGATTGATTTAGATTTCCCATTGGGTGGAATAAAGAAACGACAAAAATGATTGCTAATAATGCAAGAAACAAGGAGTTTAGATACTTTCCGACGTATTTGACCAACCGTGTGGGATGGACAGTAAGGAAATAAGCAAGTAAAAAGAAAAGAGCAGAGAATAAAAACATACCTAATGAATTATATTTTTCAGGCAAAAATGGTTTAGCAGCCATTTCAAAAGCAGTAGCAGCTGTCCGTGGTGTACCGAAAAATGGTCCGATCGTCAAATGAACAAGGATTAAGAACAAGGCAGCATACCATTTTCCAACAGGTTTAGCTAAGTCATACAGACCATCACTTTTTGTCACTACTACAGCTAAGATAGCTAGTAATGGGAAAAGAGCGCCTGAGATGGCAAAACCTACGCCAGCACTGACCCAGTTTGCGCCAGCCATTTGACCTAAGTGGACAGGAAAGATTAGATTACCTGACCCGAAGAACATCCCGAAGATAAGTGAACTGACCATCAATAGTTGTTTCCATGAATAAGTTTTTGTTTCTTCCATAAATTTTTCCTCCAATAATTATCATTTTGATTGACGATATAAACGTTGCAGCAATTAGTAATGCCACTAATATCAGATTCCATGAAAACCACCACCTTAAAATATAAAAAAAAGCCCTTTTCCACTTGGGAAAAGGGCTCTAGATTCTAGAACGGTACCACCTTTTTTCGCTTAAAAAAGCTTCTTCATTCACGGACGCTTTTTGATAAAGTTATCCGCTAGCCTGATAATGGAGGCAGCCACAATGATCTACGTTTTCGACATTGACTCGGAAATGATGTTCGTCTATTCGATTTATTGTCATTTCTCACTTACATGACTCACTGGGAATAAATCGTTGAATAGCCTACTGTTTTCCTCGACGCTTTGCTGTATGTTTATTTGTTGACGTAATAATACACCTGTTTTTTTTGAAATGCAAGAATATTTTAACTATTTTGTTTTCTTTTTTTTGAAACAAGAAAAATACCTAGAGAATACCTGCTGAATGAAACGGAATATTTTGTTCTCCACTTTCATATAACTTACATTCTCAGCTTCTTTTTATCAAAACGAGACCTTTAGCGAATGGAAACGGCTATTTTTTAACGTTTCTTGGTACGTATGGTTAAACGACTCTTTTACAACCTTTTCTTATTTGCTATATAGTTTCTTCTGAGTATGGTAAAATAGGAAAGAATGAATCGAAAAAAAGGGGATGTCTATTTTTGACGGAAGAGTCTAGTTCTTTAGAGATTAGATTGACAGCTGCTGATGATGTCAGCATGCTTTTAGGTGCACACGACAAGCATATAAAACTGATCGAGGAAACAACGGAAACAACCATCCATACACGTGGAGAAATCATTCAGATCATTGGTGAACAATCCCAGATTTCCTTGGCTGCCTCAGTCATTCGGACATTACAGGAATTGATCAAACGAGGAATCCACGTAAGTACATCAGATGTCGTGACGGCATTGAAAATGGGGCAAAAAGGTACATTAGATTATTTTGTTGAGATGTATGAGGAAGAGATCGTCAAAGACCGTAATGGAAAACCTATACGGGTAAAAAACAGCGGTCAAAAGAAATACGTTGAATCGGTAGCCAAACATGACATCGTATTTGGTGTAGGGCCAGCCGGAACAGGGAAAACGTTTCTTGCCGTAGTATTAGCAATTGCTGCCTTAAAAAAAGGCGAAGTGCAAAAAATCATTTTGACGCGGCCCGCTGTAGAGGCAGGGGAAAACCTAGGCTTTCTACCAGGGGATCTGAAAGAAAAAGTGGATCCTTATCTGCGGCCTGTTTATGATGCTTTATACCAAATTTTTGGATTGGATCATACGAACCGATTGATGGAACGAGGCGTGATCGAAATCGCACCTTTAGCTTACATGCGGGGGCGGACATTGGATGATGCATTCGTTATCTTGGACGAAGCACAAAACACGACAGTCGCTCAGATGAAAATGTTCTTGACCCGTCTCGGTTATCAATCAAAAATGATTGTCAATGGGGATACAAGTCAGATAGACTTGCCTCGAGGGACGACAAGTGGTCTTGTTCATGCAGAACGAACACTAAAGCAAATCAAAAAAATCGATTTTGTTAATTTTGAAGCAAGTGACGTTGTTCGGCACCCTGTAGTTGCCGAAATCATCAAAGCTTATGAAAAGGCGGATCTTCATCAAGAATAAGCTTTGCTTAGGAGGATAAGCACATGTTGAATAAAACACTGCAGAAACTACAAGAAAAACTCGGAAAGGCAGCATTGCCTTTCCTTCTGTTCTTGTTTTTTATCATTGTCTGCGGCGTTACATTTAGTAGTGTCAAACAAAAGGCCAATGATTTTAGAGAAGGCCAAGTAGCAGAAGAGAGTATCCGTGCGAATAAAACGATCGAGAACACGGAAGAAACCGAACAAAGAAGAAAACTGGCAGCAGAAGCAGTGACTCCAGAATATACTTATCAAAAAGATCTGGCAAATGACCAGAACAATCGGATCAAGCAATTATTCGAATTGATCGATAAGACGAATGATACCATCAACAAATCTTATAATGACAAGGTAGATAAGGCGAAGGAAGATGAAAATATCCCGAAACCTACTACAGAAGAGCGGATTGCTACACTGAAGAAAAATTTTGAAAACGTGAATGCAGAAAACGTTGCGTTTTACCAAAAACTGCCGAACAATTTTTATTCGACGATATTTGAAATGACTGAAACGGAAATTCACACGGTTAGGGATGAAAGTTTGAAGCTCATTGACGAACAGATGAGTAAACAAGTTCGTGAAAGCGAATTGGAAGCTTTTAAACAAGAAGCAGAAGATCAGATTCAATATTTGAATGTCACAACAGAGCAGCAACAAATGATTCGCTACTTAGTGGATCAAGGCATTGTAGTCAATGATGTATTGAATGAGAAAAAGACAGAAGAATTAAAACAATCTGCACGAGAAGCTGTACAACCAGTGATGATCTTCCAAGGAGAAATCATTGTTCGCGAAGGAAATCAAATTGATGCTTCAGCGATGAAAAAATTGGAATTACTAGGATTGACGAATCAAACGACTTCGATTTTCCCACTCATTGCCATGGTTTTAGCTGTTTTGCTTCAAATCGGTGTACTGATTTATAATTCACTCCAATTTCAAAATGCAGGAGAAAGAACAAAATACGTACTTTTCTACGTGACAGCAATGTCAGTCAGCGTCGTACTAATGAAATTTTTCCAACTCTTCCAAACAGAACAAGCTGCTTATATTCCGCTGTTTTACCCCGCGGCTTTTGCTCCACTTGTTTTAAGCTTTTTCTTGAATCGAAGAGCAGGGATCATGGCTGGTATTTTCCAAGCAGTATCCGCACTTTTCATTTTTTATGATTCGATTGGCACGAACTTTCTGACAGTTATTTTGATGTCCTATGTATTTTCTGGTCTCATGGCAACGATCGTCAGACGCAAACGGATCTCAGAACAAGGGTTATCCGCTGCTATGTGGGTCATTATTTTTCCTGTGATGATGGATGTCATTTTGATTATCTACCAAGGAATGAGCTTTGGGGATGCAACGACTTGGTTAACGCTAGTCTGCGGATTCACAGGTGCATTGTTCTCATTCTTGCTGACGATAGGTCTGCACCCCTATATTGAATTGATGGTCAATGATGATAGTGTGATCGTATTAAATGAACTCAGCAATCCTAATCATCCTTTATTGAAACAGTTGCTGGAAGAAGCACCAGGTACGTATCACCATAGCATGATGGTAGCCAATCTAAGTGCTAATGCTGTAGCAGAAATCGGTGGACGTTCTTTACTAACTCGAGTAGCTTGCTATTATCATGATATCGGCAAGATCAAACACGCCAGCTTTTTCGTTGAGAACTTGCCTTCAGGAGCGGAAAATCCGCACAATTTCTTATTGCCAGAAGACAGTAAACATATTATCTTTGGACATGTGACAGATGGTGCCAAAATATTGGAAGATTATAATATGCCGCAAATGGTGATCGATATTTGCAGACAGCATCATGGAACCACGCTGATGCGTTATTTCTACGTTAAGGCAAAGGAACGCAACCCGGAAGTCACGGAAGAGCAATTCCGTTATCCTGGACCAAAACCTCAAAGCCGTGAAGCAGGAATCGTCAATATAGCTGACAGTTGTGAAGCGGCAGTACGGGCAATGGACCATCCAACGAGCGAAAAAATCGAAAGTTTTGTCCATAATCTTATAGAAGAGCGTATTTCCGATGGACAATTGGACGACAGTGGATTGACGTTAAAAGAAATCCGTAAAGTAGAAAAATCATTGATCAGCGGTTTAAGCAGTACCTTCCATTCTCGGATCAAATATCCTAAAATGAAATCGGAAGTTGAGAAGATAAAAGAAGAACAAGAAGAATAGCAAGAAGAATAGAAAGAAGCGATGTATAATGGATATTACTTTCATGGATGAAACAAACCAAGTATCAGAAGAGAAAATGAAAGAAATCGACGACTTGTTGCAATTTGCAGCATCATATTTAGAGTTGCCAGAAGAAACAGAAATGTCTGTTACTTTCATGGACAACGCAGCAATCCAAGTAATCAATCGTGATTACCGTGGAAAAGATGCACCGACAGACGTCATCAGTTTTGCCTTGGAAGAAGAGGGCGAAGACGAAATCCCAGTGATTTTTGAAGATGGAGAGAATCCATTACCTCGTGTACTGGGAGACATCATGATCTCTACTGAACGTGCTGCAGAGCAAGCAGAAGCTTACGGCCATTCGTATGATCGGGAACTTGGCTTTTTAGCGGTTCATGGATTCTTGCATATCAACGGGTATGACCATATGACACCAGAGGATGAGAAAGAAATGTTTGGTTTACAGAAAGAGATCTTAGATGCCTATGGACTTAAAAGATAAAAACGTAGAGAAAAACAAACATTTCCTGATGTCCGTGGAATTTGCCGTCCAAGGAGTCAAAACCGTTTTTGAGGAAGAACGCAACATGAGGAAACATGTTGCGTTCGGAATCCTCGCTTTGTTTATGGGCGTGATTTTCCAACTTGATCGGATAGAATGGTTATGGCTGCTTTTAGCTGTTTTTCTCGTATGGATAGTAGAGATCATCAATACTGTTTTTGAAAATGTCGTGGACATGTTTACGGATTTTCATTTTCATCCGATTGGGAAAAAAATCAAAGATATGGCAGCTGGAGCAGTTTTAGTGACCGCTTGTTTTGCCGTTATCGTTGGGTTGATTTTATTTGTCCCTAAAATATATCATTTGTTGTTTAATTAAAAAGGAGAACGTATATGCCAGAACATAAATCAGGGTTTGTCGCAATCGTCGGCCGCCCGAATGTAGGAAAATCCACTTTATTGAATCGAATCGTGGGTCAAAAAATTGCCATCATGAGTGATAAGGCACAGACAACTAGAAATAAAATCCAAGGAGTATATACTACACCAGAAGCTCAGTTGATTTTTATTGACACACCAGGAATCCATAAACCAAAGCATCGTTTAGGAGATTTTATGGTAGAAGCAGCTTACAGTGCGTTGAAAGAAGTGGACGCGGTCTTATTTATGATCAGCGCTGATCAAAAACGCGGTCGGGGAGACGATTTTATTATTGAACGTCTAAAAAACGTGCATTCTCCTGTTTATCTGATTATCAATAAAATCGATAAAATCCATCCAGACGAGTTGTTGGGAATCATTGAAGATTATTCAACGCAGATGCCCTTTGCACAAGTGATTCCAATCTCTGCTACAGAAGGAAACAACGTCGAACGTTTGATGGATGTATTAGTCAGTGAAATGCCAGAGGGCCCACAATATTTTCCAGATGATCAAGTGACTGATCATCCTGAATACTTCATCGTTTCTGAATTGATCCGTGAGAAAGTCTTGTTTTTAACACGAGACGAAGTGCCTCATTCTGTCGCAGTCGTTGTTGATTCGATGAAGCGAAACGAGAATGATAAAATCCATATCCAGGCTACGATTATTGTCGAGAGAGATAGCCAAAAAGGAATCATTATCGGCAAAGGCGGAAAAATGCTGAAGCAAGTAGGAACGAAAGCAAGAAAGGATATCGAAAATCTTTTAGGAGACAAAGTCTTTCTAGAACTTTGGGTCAAAGTTCAAAAAGACTGGCGAGACAAAAAAGTCTATCTGCAAGACTTCGGCTACCGAAAAGACGAATACTGATATTCTGAGCTTCTTGTAAGTTAGGTATAGAAATAAACTGGATAAAAATCCGCGTGTTGAGAAAAGCTGCGGAAGATCGCAACATAAATGATCTGGATCGGCAGAATCTGCTTTTCCAGATTTATTTTTTAGGAGGGAGAATATGAGCCAGCTTGCAGAATCAAAAGGCTTGATTTTATCTAGCCGTAATTACAAAGAAAAAGATAAATTAGTCAAAATCTTTACAGAATCTTCTGGCAAAATGATGTTTTATATCAAAGGGATCCATCGGCAAAATCAGCCCTTAGCTCCGGCTTTGCTCCCTTTTACTGAAGCAGTTTATATCGGGAATTTTCGAAGTGAAGGTCTGTCATTTTTAAGCAGTGTCAAAGATGTCCATGCGTTTCGACACATCCAAGAAGACATCTTTTTGAGCGGCTATGGCACATATTTATTGAATCTAGTAGATGCGGCAATCGAAGATCATCAGTACGACCCTCATTTGTTCCAGTTTGCGCAACAAGCACTGCAACGGATGGACCAAGGAGACGATGCAGAAATCATCACGAATATTTTTGAAGTCCAAATACTGCAACGCTTCGGAATTGCACCAATCTGGACACACTGCGTCGTATGCGGGGAAACAAAAGGAAAATTTGACTATTCTTCCAAATATGGTGGTGTGATATGCGAAAGACACTGGTCGATGGACGATCACCGTTATCATGCAGATCCTCGAGCTGTTTATTTCGTTCGGATGTTTTCAGCTATTTCTTATGATAAGATCAGTGGAATCCATCTGAAAGAAGAAACCAAACAAGCAATCCGTGAACTCATCGACCAGCTGTATGATGAATATGTCGGTATCCATTTGAAAAGCAAAAAGTTCATTGATCAAATGAAGTCTTGGGCACACGTATTAAAGACGCCAGAGAAAGACATGTCTGAAAAAGAGACACCTGAAAAAGAAGAATAGTAAATGACACATACAACAAAAAATCAAAACCATTTGACAAACACAGGGAGTTCCGTCTATTATTAACCGTAGATCAAATAGATCGTTCAGTGAGAGGATCTATTATAGAAACAAGAAAACTGCAAAATGAATACGTACATTGACCAAGATCAGTAAAAAACACGTGGTTTAGCGAGTTCGGGAGAGTGGGAGCCGGACCCAAACGATTTTTGAAGAGGCACTTGCGAGTACGATAAATGAAGCTGCCGAATCTTTATTCGGAAGTAGGGTGGAACCGCGAATTATTCGTCCCTATGTCTGTAATCAGACATAGGGATTTTTTGTCGTTTTCTTTCCTGTATTCTTATTTGACAGCAACGCTTTAAAATTGAAAGGGGCAAAACAGATGAGTAAAAAATTGACCGTCCAAGATATGATTTTAACATTACAAAAATTTTGGTCATCAAACGGCTGCATGCTGATGCAAGCGTATGACACAGAAAAAGGAGCAGGTACGATGAGCCCATATACCTTTTTACGGGCAATCGGACCAGAACCATGGAATGCTGCTTACGTAGAGCCATCTCGCCGACCAGCTGATGGACGTTATGGTGAAAACCCAAACCGTTTGTATCAGCATCATCAATTCCAAGTCGTGATGAAACCTTCACCTGAGAATATCCAAGAGCTTTATTTAGAAAGCTTGCGCCTTTTAGGAATCGATCCATTAGAACACGACATCCGTTTTGTTGAAGACAACTGGGAGAACCCATCCATGGGCTGTGCCGGTGTGGGTTGGGAAGTATGGCTTGACGGAATGGAAATCACACAGTTCACGTACTTCCAACAAGTTGGTGGACTGCCTTGTAAACCAGTCACTTCTGAGATCACTTATGGATTAGAACGTCTTGCTTCTTATATCCAAGAAGTTGAAAGTGTCTATGATTTAGAATGGGCTGATGGCGTGAAATATGGCGAGATCTTCAAACAACCAGAATATGAACATTCCAAATATTCTTTTGAAGTAAGCGACCAAGACTTGCTACTAAGCAACTTTGATCGTTTTGAAAAAGAAGCAAAACGCTGTATCGATGAAAATCTTGTTCATCCGGCGTATGATTATATCTTGAAATGCAGCCATACATTCAACTTATTAGATGCCCGCGGTGCAGTATCCGTAACAGAGCGTGCCGGTTATCTTTCTCGCATCCGCAACATGGCTCGTGCTGTAGCCAAAATCTTTGTGGCAGAACGCGAAAAATTAGGATTCCCTTTGTTGAATAAAAACACAGCAAATCCAGAAACCGTGAAGGAGGCTGAATAAGATGGCAAAAGACTTATTACTTGAAATCGGGCTGGAAGAAATGCCTGCCCATGTTGTCACACCAAGCATGAAACAATTAGAAGAAAAAACAGCAAAATTTTTAGATGAAAACCAATTGACTTATGATACGATCGAAACATTTTCCACACCGCGCCGTTTAGCAATCAAAGTAACAAATATTCCAGAACGACAAGCGGACAGTGAAGAAGAAGTCAAAGGACCAGCCAAAAAAATTGCTTTGGACGCAGATGGAAACTGGACGAAAGCAGCGGAAGGATTTGTCCGCGGACAAGGTCTGACGACAGACGCTATCACTTTTAGAGAATTAAAAGGTGTGGAATATGTCTATGTAACGAAATACACTCATGGTAAGGAATCCAAAGAAGTATTGACAGGTTTAGCAGATGTCATTAAAAGCCTGACTTTCCCTGTAACGATGCATTGGGCAGAATACGATTTTGAATATATCCGCCCTATTCACTGGATCGTGGCATTGTTAGATGACGAAGTAATCCCATTCGAAATCTTGGATGTCAAAACAGGCAGAGCCTCTCGAGGTCATCGTTTCTTAGGCGAAGATGTGACATTTGCGCATGCAAAAGAATATGAAGAAAAATTGAATGAACAATTCGTCATTGCGTCTCCGCAAAAAAGACAAGAAATGATCGTTACACAAGCCAATGAATTAGCCGAAAAAAATCATTGGGTTATTGATCTAGACGAAGATTTACTAGAAGAAGTCAACAATTTAGTCGAATATCCAACTGTCTTTTCTGGCGACTTCGAAGAAAAATATCTTTCTGTTCCTGAAGAAGTACTAGTCACTTCTATGAAAGAACATCAACGTTATTTCGAGGTACGGAATGATCAAGGTATGCTGCTTCCTCATTTTATTTCTGCTCGTAATGGTGATCGGGTAAAATTGGAAAATGTGGTTCGAGGCAATCAAAAAGTATTGACGGCTCGTTTAGAAGATGCGGAATTCTTTTATAATGAAGACAAGAAAGCTTCAATCGACCAATACGTTGAAAAACTAAAAACTGTTACTTTCCATGAAAAAATCGGTAGTATCTATGAGAAAATGCAACGGGTACAAGTCATTGCCCGTATCATTGGCGAACAAGTAGGACTATCTGATAAAGAATTGATGGATCTGCAACGAGCTGCTGAAATCTATAAATTTGATCTAGTAACCAACATGGTAGGGGAATTTCCTGAACTACAAGGGATCATGGGCGAAAAATATGCTCTGCTGAAAGGCGAGAAACCTGCTGTAGCGACAGCGATTCGTGAGCATTACATGCCTATATCCAGTGAAGGAGAGCTACCTCAGTCTACAGTAGGTTCTGTTTTAGCGATTGCAGATAAATTAGATAGCATCTTTTCTTTCTTTGCTGTTGGGATGATTCCAAGCGGTTCAAACGATCCTTATGCCTTACGTCGCCAAGCATACGGTGTCGTTCGGATCATCGAGTCGAAAAAATGGGCCTTTCCTTTGTCTGTTCTGCAAGAAACGATTAGTGATGTTATCAGTAAAGATACGGATCGTTTCGGTATTGGTTTATCAGAAGGGCAACAACAAGTGATCGACTTTATCAAAGGTCGTCTGCGCCAATTATTGACAACGAAGAATATTCGTCATGATGTCATCGATGCTGTTTTGAATGCGGAACAAAAAGATCTGACAAAAGTATTTGCAGCAGCACAATTGTTCAAACAACATCTTGCAGATGAAGACTTCAAACCTTCAATGGAAGCTTTGACACGTGTCGTGAACTTAGCGAAAAAAGCGCAGCTTGAAAAACAATCAGAAGTAGACCCTGAGCTGTTCGAAAACGACGCAGAGAAAGAATTACACAAAGCAGTAGAAGCAATGAAAGCAAGTTTTGCTGACCAAACGATCCACGAAAACTACGACCAGCTTGTCGCTCTTCGTCCACTGATCGAAAATTATTTTGATCAAACGATGGTCATGGCTGATGAACCAGCAGTACGTAAGAACCGACTAACACAACTTAGTCAAATAGCTGCCATGGCTTTGTCATTAGCAAGCTTGGATCAAATCATCACAAAATAGTCTTTTGTTTGAAAAACAGAGAGCATGCACGAAACGTGCTGTGTCTCTGTTTTTTTGTTATAAATATAAATAGCTGTAATAACAATCTTGTTATTGTTTTATTTACTTTTAAATTAGAAATTTCCCTAGTCAAGAAAACTGTTTGTGGTATGATTATATAGGGAAAACCCGTTTATAAATATTTCTATGAATATATTAGTTTAATTATGCTTTTAAAATAAAAAGCGCTCATTCTGATGTGAATGAATCACATCTTTATTTATCTATCATCAATATTTAGGAGTGAATCTATGGAAAAGCCGTTCGTCAAGTTATTGGCTACTGTGGCGGTAGGCACAGGCGCTATTGTGATTTGCTTGTTTGGATACCATCTCAATAATCAGCGGCAACATCATCAACGGATCAATTACGCAGAATCTGCCATCACCAATCAAAAAGACACCGTGACCTCTTTATCAAAAGAAGTAGATAAGCTGTACAGTACAAAAGAAAAAATTTTCCTAAATCCTGAAATAACAGAAGAAACAGTTTCAAATTTGTCACATAAACTATCTTCTATCAAACTTTCGGCAGATGATTATGACATCAAGGAATCAGAATTACCTAAAGAAGCTGCTGCGATCCAAGAAGAAAAGAAAGCAATCTTAACGCAGTTAGAGGATGCAGAATCAAAACTGAAGATCCAGACGGCTGTCAATAAATTATTTACTAAAAACGTATCAAACTGGCAGCAAGCTGTGGATGATGTCATCATCAAAGAAAAGTTAGCAAGTGCAGATGTCGCCCATATACGTGAAAATATGAGCTTTTTTAAGGATAGTGCTTGGAAAACGGTCGTTATGCAATATCTAGGATTCGCTGATACCCAAATTGCACAAGTCACGCAACTAGATCAGCTATTCGATACGATGCTGAAAGACGGACAAGTAACAACTACTGCTACTTATGATCAATATTTGACCGCACTCAGTCTCATCGAACAGATCCGGAATGAAAAAATAAGAGCCGCATACGCGTCAAAAGCAGAAACAGTCGCTCAGCAAATGGGCTATAGCAATACGAGCTATTAATAAGCGAGAATTCAAGCAAGGCTAGCAAACGGAGGAAACTATGGCAAAACGAAGAAGAAAATCAAGAGGGAAAAAGATATTTCTAATTATTTTAGCAATTCTTGTCGTACTAGTATTAGCAATCGTAGGAGTAGGAGCAAAATTATATCTAGATCTCTCACATTCTATTGAAAAAACTTACGAATCAGTGGAACGAACCCAAGGAGAACGAACAAAACCAGTTGATCTGGACAAACAAGAATCCTTCTCTGTCCTATTGATGGGGATCGATACGGGAGATTTAGGACGGGTCGATCAAGGACGATCAGATACGATGATGGTTGCCACAGTCAGTCCTGAAGATAAACAGACAACGATTGTCAGCATTCCTCGGGATACGTATGTCGACATCGTTGGTCATGACACAAAAGACAAGATCAACCACGCTTACGCATTCGGCGGAGCTGCCATGGCAATGGATACCGTACAAAAATATGTAGACATCCCAATCGACCACTATGTTTCAATCAATATGAAAGGTCTAAAAGAACTCGTTGATGCAGTTGGTGGTATCGAAGTCAATAATGACCTCACCTTCTCACAAGATGGCTATGATTTTACGATCGGTAAAATCACATTGAACGGGGATCAGGCATTATCTTATTCTCGTATGCGTTATGAAGATCCAAACGGTGACTATGGTAGACAAGAGCGTCAAAGAAAGATCGTAGAAGGTGTAGCGAAAAAAGTATTGAGTCTGAACGGTGTAAGCAACTATCAATCCGTTTTGAATGCTCTAGAGTCGAATATGAAAACAGACATGAGCTTTGATGAAATGAAAAAAATCGCTTTAGATTATCGGGATGCATTTGGTACGATCAAGCAAGATCAGCTGCAAGGAGAGGGCTTCATGCAAGACAATATCTCATACCAAAAAGTCAGCGATCAAGAACTTGACCGTGTGAAAAAAGAATTAAAAGATCAAATGAATCTAGAGAATAAATAGGAAAGTGGAGAAAAAATGGAAGAGACAATCAGCTTGAAAGAAATTTTTGAAACATTACGCAAACACGTGATAACAATCCTCATCTCAATGTTTGCTGGCTTGGCCATCTCAGGCATCGTGACGTTTTTCATCTTGACGCCAAAATACAGCTCACAAGCCCAATTGATCGTGACACTGCCACAATCAGATACTGCAAATGTCAATGATGTCAATACGAACCTGCAAATGATCAATACGTATAAGGATATGATCGTCAGTGATCTAGTACTAAATGAAGTCAAAGATCGTTTAGAAACAGAAGACAATGTGAAAATGACTGCTGGACAAATCAAAGATGCCATCTCCGTCAATCAGTCACAAAATTCACAAATGTTCTCGATCCAAGCAACAAGCACAAATGCAGTGACGGCTCAACAAATCGCTAATACAACGTCACAAGTATTCCAAGAGAACGCCAAAGATGTGATGAATGTCGATAAAATCTCGATCATCTCAGGTGCAGTTGCCAATACGACACCTGTTTCGCCAAATAATAAATTGAATCTAGTGATTGGCTTAGTGTTAGGAATGATGGTAGGTGTAGGTCTAGCTTTCTTATTTGAATTACTTGACCGGACAGTAAAAGATGAAAAATATGTGACGGATACATTAGGCTTCCCAATCTTAGGGACTGTACCAGAAATGTCAGCGAAAGAATTGAATGCTGGTATCCGTAAAAAAGGACCAGCTCCGACACAACCAAAAGCTACAAACGATAAAACAGCGCCATCACGCAGAAGCCGCTCAAGAGTCTAGGAGGAAAGAAAAATGGCACGAACACAGAAACAAAAAGCAACCCAAACTCATGCAGTCAGTTTGGTCACACTCACCAATCCCTCTTCACCAATCGCTGAACAATATCGTACGATTCGGACGAATATCCAGTTTGCCTCCGCAGCTGGTCAGCAAATCAAAACGATTGTTGTGACTTCATCAGGACCTGAAGAAGGGAAATCGACCACTGCAGCAAACATTGCCGTTGTTTTTGCCAAATCCGGTCAACGGGTGCTGCTAGTCGATGCAGACTTACGTAAGCCCGTCATCTATAAAACGTTCAAGTTGAACAACGCAAGCGGATTAAGTACTGTCCTTAGTTCATCAGGAAGTGTAGCAGATGAGATCCAACGAACACCAGTCGACAATTTGTCGATTCTGCCAAGTGGACCTAAACCACCAAATCCATCAGAGTTACTAAGCTCGCCAAGAATGGATCAAATTTTAGCAGAAGCAAGACAACTATTTGATGTAGTGATCTTCGACATGCCGCCAGTCGTTGCCGTAACAGATGCACAGATAATGTCTTCAAAAACGGATGGCACCTTATTGGTCGTACGTGAAAATACGTCACGAAAAGAATCATTGACTAAAGCAAAAGAACTGTTAGATATGGTACAAGCGCGAGTCCTTGGTGTTGTATACAATGGGGCAGAACACAGCAAAGATGCTGGCTATTACTACGGGAATTAAGAAATAAAAAGAGAGGAGACAAGAGAAATGATCGATCTACATTGCCATATCCTGCCAGGAATCGATGACGGAGCAGAAAACTTAGATGCCAGTATCGCCATGGCTGAAAAAGCGATTCAACAAGGGATCACACATATTTTATGCACACCCCATCACAATAATGGAAAATACAGCAATGAAAAATCACAAGTCATTTCTCTAGTCGCTTCGTTACAAGCAGAATTAGAGAAAAGACAATTGCCTTTGACGTTATTGGAAGGACAAGAAGTACGTATTACCGGAACACTGATTGAAGACATCCACCGAGATGAAATTTTATTTACAGATTTAGATGATACATATCTTCTAATCGAATTTCCGACACTGGAAGTGCCATTATATGCAGAACGGCTCTTTTTTGAGTTGTTACAACTAGGAAAGACACCAGTGATCGTCCATCCAGAACGCAACGCGCATTTTCGCAAAGACCCGAATCATTTGCTGCCATTCCTAGATATGGGATGCTTGGCCCAACTCACCGCACCAAGTTATGTCGGTGTATTTGGCAAAGAAATCCAGAAAACAGCCAAAACGATGGTCAAACATAACCTCGTGCAAATGGCTGCTTCCGATGCCCATGGTGTCTCTAAACGTACCTTTTACTTAAAAGAATGTTATGAGCAAATCGCCAAGGACTTTGGTAAGGAAAAAGTAGTACAGATGAAACAAGTCGCAAAGGACCTGATCAACGGGGATGAGATCAGTTATCCAGTCTATGAAGAGGTAAAAAAGAAGAAGTTTGGTTTATTTTAGGGGGAGTTAAAAAGTGTTTATATTAACAAGAAGAAGAAAAATTGCCACATTGGTTGTTGTGGACAGCTTGTTATTAATCGCTGCAAATATTGCAGCAGCTAAATTCATGAAGCCGTTTGTATCTATATCAATGGACCTTATTTTAATCTCTATCGGTTTGTCGATTGGTTTTTATTTATTTTATGGTAGTTTATTCAAAGTTTTCACTCGGATCAATCGCTATACAAATTTAAGAGAGATCATTGCAATTTTTAGTTCACTATCTGCAAGTGCTGCCTCAAGTATCCTCATACTGCTGTTCATTAATCGGCGATACAGTTTACGGTTAGTTATCTTTGCTTATCTGCTTTCGCTCTTATTGATCATCGGTAGCCGATTGATCTGGCGTATCTACATCGAAACAAAAAATATGAGATATGTATCAGCAGATTCTGCTAAAAATACCTTGATCGTTGGTGCTGGCGAAGGCGGGCGTATTTTATACAACAGCTTTCTTGGATCCAAAACAGCTCAAGATATCCACGTTGTCGGGTTTGTAGATGATGATCCGAATAAAAGAAATACGTATCTTTCAGGAAAAAAAGTATTAGGTGCATTAAAAGATATTCCGGAATTGATTGAAAAATATGACATTCAAATGGTAACGATCGCTATCCCTTCCTTATCAAGAAAAAAATTACGAAGAATCTTCGAGTTAGTCGAATCCGCTCATGTGAAAGTCAATACGATGCCTTCTATAGAAGAACTTGCTTCAGGGAAAATTAGCGTATCAAAATTAAAAACAATTGACGTAGTGGATTTACTGGGAAGAGATGAGGTAGAGTTGGATATTGAATCCATCAAAGATCAGATCACAGACAAAGTCATTCTTGTCACCGGCGCAGGAGGATCGATCGGTTCAGAAATCTGTCGGCAAATCATTCAATTCAATCCTGCAAAGCTATTGCTTTTAGGACATGGGGAGAACTCGATCTACTTGATTGACCGTGAGTTACGCACACATCATCAAAATTGTCCTACAGAAATTGTACCGATCATCGCAGATATCCAAGATCGCGAGAAAATCAATGAAATCATGGAACAATATCATCCAGATATCGTCTACCATGCAGCCGCTCATAAGCATGTACCATTGATGGAATACAACCCAAAAGAAGCAGTCAAAAACAATATTTTTGGTACAAAAAATGTAGCAGAAGCAGCCAAAGCAGCGAAAGTAAAAAACTTCGTCATGGTATCGACAGATAAAGCTAACAATCCTCCAAATGTCATGGGTTCAACAAAACGAATCGCTGAAATGATTGTGACTGGATTGAATGAAGAAGGCTGTACGAAATTCTCAGCTGTCAGATTTGGGAATGTCCTTGGTTCTCGCGGTAGTGTGATTCCAGTATTCAGAGAACAAATTGCTCAAGGTGGTCCAATCACTGTAACAGACTTTCGTATGACCCGATACTTCATGACGATTCCTGAAGCGAGTCGTTTAGTTATTC
Organism: Enterococcus sp. 10F3_DIV0382; assembly: GCF_002140245.1. Taxonomy (NCBI): domain Bacteria; kingdom Bacillati; phylum Bacillota; class Bacilli; order Lactobacillales; family Enterococcaceae; genus Enterococcus; species Enterococcus sp. 10F3_DIV0382. The sequence goes on from NZ_NGMF01000001.1 coordinate 1,173,213, forward strand.
AATCTGGCGCATTAGCAAAAGGCGGCGAAATCTTTATTTTAGACATGAGCGAACCAGTGAAAATCGTAGATCTAGCCAAAAATATGATCCGATTGAGCGGATATAGCGAAGACGAGATCGAAATCATTGAAACAGGTATCCGTCCAGGGGAAAAACTATATGAAGAACTATTGTTAGATAAGGAAAGAAACGATGAAGCAGTTTACGAGAAGATCTTTGTGGGAAACATCAAAGGTTACTCCATGCAAACAGTGATGGAATTCGTCAACAGCTTGCCGCAAGACGACGAACAATTGGCTAAAGAGATCGTCACTTTTGCAAATGCTTCGAATAAGTAGGGGGAGTAAAGTGTATAAAGACGGTTTAAAAAGAGGGATAGATTTTTTATTATCTTTAGTGGGTATCATCGTATTGTCACCGATCTTTTTGATTCTATGTATAGCTATCAAAATCGATTCAAAAGGTCCAGTCATCTTTAAACAAAAACGGGTAGGAAAAAACAAATCCCATTTTTATATTTATAAATTCCGAACAATGAAAGTAGATACGCCTCAAGAGACACCAACTCATTTGTTATCAAATCCTGACTTTTTTATTACACGAGTAGGAAAATTCCTTAGAAAAACAAGTCTGGATGAACTACCGCAATTATTTAATATATTAAAAGGGGACATGGCAGTCATCGGACCACGCCCAGCGCTATGGAACCAATATGATTTGATTGAAGAACGAGACAAGTACCACGCAAATGATATCCGTCCAGGACTAACAGGTCTCGCACAGATCAGTGGACGGGATGAATTAGAGATCGACTACAAAGCACGTTTAGACGGACAGTACACAGCAAATATCACGCCAATAATGGATCTAAAATGCTTTTTTGGAACTATAATCTCCGTCTTTAAAAGCGACGGCGTTGTCGAAGGCGGGACTGGTTCGGTGAAAAAGGAGGATGTAAAATGAAAAAGATCCTGATTACTGGTGCAAACAGCTATATTGGTACATCCTTCAAACAATGGATGACACAATTTCAAGACGAGTATCAAATCGACACACTAAGTGTACGAGGTGACGCGTGGCGAGAACATGACTTTTCGGGATATGATACGATGATACATTTAGCAGCAATTGTTCATAAAAAAGATGTATCTCCGGAAATTTATTATCACATAAATAGAGACTTAGCAATTGAACTTGCTGAAAAAGCAAAACAAGAACATGTCAAACAATTTATTTTCTTTAGTACGATGGCTGTTTATGGTTTAGAAGAAGGGATAATATCTAGCAAAACGGTTCCTAGTCCAATAACTGATTATGGTAGATCTAAGTTAGAAGCAGAAAAATCAATTGTTAAATTAAATACTCCAGAGTTTAAAGTACTTATTATAAGACCTCCAATGATATATGGACCATATGCAAAAGGAAATTATTCAAAACTATCAAAGTTAGCGCAAAGAATCTCTTTTTTTCCAAAGGTTGATAACAAAAGAAGCATGTTGTATATAGACAATTTAAATGCATTCATAAAGTTAGTGATTGATTCTAATTTAGCTGGTACTTTTCATCCACAAAATGGAGAATTAGTGAATACTTCAGAGATGGTAGCTGAAATTGGGCGGGTCCACAAAAGACGAATATACCTTGTGTCAGGATTTAATTCAATGCTAACTACGTTAGGTAAAAATATAGGTATATTAAGGAAAATATTTGGAAACTTATCTTACGATGAAACAGTCGTTGGATATCCAGGCTCTATTTACGATACGATTCGTTTGGAATATCAAGAAAAAGACTTTGTTCGAAGCATAGAGGAGTCAGAAAAGTGAAAAAAGATGTTTTGTTTATGTGTCAATTCTTCTATCCTGAATATATATCATCTGCTCTTTTACCCTTTCAGACAGCAGAAGCATTAAAGGATTCTGGACTAAGTGTAGATGTATTATGCGGTTTTCCGAAAGAATACATTAAAGATAATAGTAAAGTTCCATTACATGAAACGGTTGACGGTATAAATATATATAGAAAGAAATACTTACAGCTTAGCAGAAGTAATTTTTTTGGTAGAATCGTTAATTATTTCTCTTTTACCTTTATGATGTTAATGAACATTTTGAAATGCAAGAAGTATAAAGTCATTATAGTCTATTCTAATCCACCTATTCTGCCTTTGGTGACATTATTGGCAAGAAAACTATTCAAATGTAAAATTATTTTTGTGACTTATGACTTATATCCTGAGATTGCAGTAAATATGAATGCCGTTAGTGATAAAAGTTTTATCTCTAGGGTGATGTCAAAAATAAATAAGAATTTGTTTCGAGAAGTGTCACGTGTAGTATCGTTATCAGAGGATATGAAAAATTATATTTTAAATAATCGTGGTGTTGACGCTAAAAAAGTGAGTGTTATCCATAACTGGGCGACTGAAGAGCTCCACTTTTCTGAAGTGCAGTCAATAGATTTTAAGAATCTCAGAAAAAAGTACAAACTAATTGTTTCATATTTTGGGAATATGGGAACTGCTCAAGATATCAATACGATTTTAAAACTAATAAATGATCAACGTATAAAGGAAGAAAATATTTGTTTTCTGTTTGCTGGGCATGGTAATAAAAGAGAAGAGATAGAAAGTTTAATTCAACAAAAACAATTATCTAACAGTATAATTTTTGATTATCTAAGTGGTAGTGATTTTGAAGATGCGCTAAATATTACGGATATATTTATGGTTTCTCTTGAAAAAAATATTGCAGGATTGGCAGTTCCAAGTAAAACCTACAGTTACTATCAATCAGGTAAACCTGTTATTGCTATAATGGATAAAAATACTGACATATCAAAAGAGATTTGCAAGAATAATGCAGGTTTAGCTGTTGAGAATGGAGAAACAGAACCTCTGATAGAATGGTTATTATCAATTGTCAAAGATGAAACACAATTAGTTAAGATGAATAAAAATGTTCAGAAAATGTTTAATAATTTATATACGAAAGATTTACAATTAGAAAAATATGTCAAATTAGTTAATTCAGTCTTGGAGGAATAGTAATGTTCAAAGATAAAATTTTATTAATCACAGGCGGCACTGGTTCTTTTGGGAACGCAGTGATGAAACGTTTTTTAGATTCAGATATCAAAGAAATACGTATCTTTTCTCGTGACGAGAAAAAACAAGACGATATGCGGAAGAAATACAACAACGACAAATTGAAATTTTACATTGGAGATGTTCGGGACATCAACAGTGTCAAAAATGCGATGTATGGCGTTGATTATGTTTTCCATGCAGCAGCGCTTAAACAAGTACCTTCTTGCGAATTTTTCCCAATGGAAGCTGTAAAAACAAATATCATGGGAACGGATAATGTCGTAACTGCAGCAATCGAAATGGGGATTCAAAAAGTTATTTGCTTGTCTACTGATAAAGCTGCGTATCCAATCAATGCTATGGGGATTTCCAAGGCTATGATGGAAAAAGTGTTTGTTGCTAAAGCAAGAACCGTTACTGACGAACGCACGATGATTTGTGGCACACGCTATGGAAATGTAATGGCTTCTAGAGGATCAGTTATTCCATTATTCATTGACCAAATAAAAAGTGGTAAACCATTAACAGTGACAGATCCTGGCATGACAAGATTTTTGATGAGTTTGGAAGAAGCTGTAGAATTGGTTGTTTTTGCTTTCCAAAACGCAAAAGCAGGGGATATCATGGTTCAAAAATCACCAGCTTCTACTGTTGGCGACCTAGCACAAGCAGTCAAAGAATTATTCCATGTAGACAATGAGATTCATATTATCGGAACACGACATGGCGAAAAGCGTTATGAAACACTACTGACAAAAGAAGAATACTTAGTTGCTCAAGATATGGGTGATTTCTACCGTGTCCCTGCAGACACACGTGATTTGAATTATGACAAGTATTTCGTTGAAGGAAGCAAAGAGCTGACACAAGAAGGAGAATACAATTCAGATAATACACAACGTTTATCTGTAGAACAAATCAAAGAAAGACTTCTTGAACTGGACTATGTAAGAAAAGAATTGAAAGAGTGGCAAAGTCAATGAATATTTTAGTAACTGGGTCAAATGGTTTTATTGGAAAAAATTTAGTTGCTGAATTAAAAAATGAAGGATTCACAGACATTCTTAGTTTTGATAGAGATACGCCTGTACATTTATTGGATGAATATTGTGAAAAAGCAGACTTTGTTTTTCATTTAGCTGGAGTGAACAGACCAAAAGACGATGCTGAATTCATGACAGGAAATTTTGGTTTTACTTCAGAATTGCTAGAAAAACTAAAAGAGCATGGCAATACATGTCCTGTTATGATTTCCTCTTCTATCCAAGCAGAACTTAATAATTCTTATGGCAAGAGCAAAAAAGCCGGAGAAGATCTATTAAAGAAATACCAAAAAGAAACAGGAGCACCTGTATATATTTATCGCTTCTCAAACTTATACGGTAAGTGGTCGCAACCAAATTATAATACAGTTGTAGCCACATTTTGTTACAAAATCGCAAGGGACGAAGAAGTTACGGTAAATGATCCGTCTGCTGTCATAGAGCTTTGTTATATCGATGATGTCGTGAAGGAACTACTCCATTGTCTGAATGGACAACCTTATACAGAAAATGGGTATTGTGCTGTTCGTGAAACGGATGAAGTAACGGTCGGCGAATTAAAAGAACTAATTACATCTTTCAAAAATAGTCGAACGAATTTGAGTGTTCCTAATCTTGCGAGAAGAGTAGAAAAAAATCTGTACAGTACGTACTTAAGCTTCTTACCAGAAGACGAATTTTCTTATTTTCTAAAAATGAACGTAGACAATCGAGGATCGTTTACTGAATTTTTAAGAACAAAAGACCGGGGGCAAGTATCTGTCAATATTTCCAAACCGGGAATCACTAAAGGAAACCATTGGCATCATACAAAAAATGAAAAATTCTTAGTAGTAAGCGGAGAAGGTGTAATCCGTTTTAGAAAAGTAGACTCAAATGAAATAATCGAGTATTTTGTTTCAGGAGAAAAATTGGAAGTAGTTGATATTCCAGTAGGTTATACGCACAATATCGAGAATCTGGGATCAACGGATATGGTGACAGTGATGTGGGTAAATGAGCCATTTGATCCAGAACATCCTGATACTTATTATGTGGAGGTTTAATCAATGAAAAAATTAAAAGTGATGACAGTAGTAGGAACTCGACCAGAAATCATTCGTTTGTCTGCTGTTATCAACCGACTGGATCAATCAGAAGCAATCGAACATATTCTAGTACACACCGGCCAAAACTATGACTATGAGCTAAATGAAGTATTCTTCGAAGACTTCAAGCTAAAGAAACCCGATTATTTTCTAAATGCAGCAACTGGCACAGCTATTGAAACAGTTGGAAATATTTTGATCAAGATCGATCCAATTTTGGAAGAAGTAAAACCAGATGCATTCTTAGTATTAGGGGATACAAATAGCTGTTTATGTGCAATTGCAGCCAAACGTCGCCATATTCCTATTTTTCATATGGAGGCAGGAAATCGCTGTTTCGACCAACGAGTACCGGAAGAAACAAATCGTAAAATTGTTGATCATACAGCTGATATTAATCTAACCTATAGCGATATCGCGAGAGAATATCTCTTACGTGAAGGATTACCAGCTGATCGTGTAATCAAAACAGGAAGTCCGATGTTTGAAGTTCTCAATTCAAGAAAAGATGACATCCAACATTCCGATGTCCTTAATCGCTTAGGGTTGAAAGAAGGACAATATTTTGTTGTTTCTGCTCACCGCGAAGAAAATATCAGCTCAGAAACAAATTTCTTACACTTGGTAGATAGCTTGAATACAATCGCTGAAACTTACCAATTGCCAATCATCATCAGTACGCATCCGCGAACAATGAAGATGATCGAAGCAAAAGGAATCAAATTCCATGAGCTGATCCAAACAATGAAACCAATGGGGTTCAATGATTACAATAAATTGCAAATCAATGCAAAAGCTGTACTAAGCGACAGCGGAACGATTAGCGAAGAATCTTCCATTTTGAACTTCAAAGCATTAAACATCCGTCAAGCACATGAACGACCAGAAGCAATGGAAGAAGCAAGTGTCATGATGGTAGGATTAGAAAAAGAAAGAATCATGCAAGGACTGGAAGTATTGAAAACACAGCAAAAAGATACTTTGCGACACGTCGCAGATTATTCAATGCCAAATGTTTCGGAAAAAGTATTGCGTATCATCCTTTCTTATACAGACTATGTGAATAGAGTGGTGTGGGGAAGATGAAAATCTTAATGATAAATTCAGTTTGTGGAGTGGGCAGTACTGGTAGGATTTGTACAGATTTATATGAAGAATTATCAAAAGAAGGCCATGAGTGCTGTATTGCTTACGGCAGAGGAGATGCATCGGAAGAAATTAATACTTACAAAATTGGGAATAAGTTTGATAACTATTGGCACGTATTAGAGACTCGTTTATTTGATAATCATGGATTTGCTTCAAGAAGAGCAACTAAAAAATTTATTTCATTTATTATTATGTATAAGCCTGATGTTATACATTTGCATAATATTCACGGGTATTATTTAAATGTTCAAATTTTGTTTAATTTTTTAAAGAAAAGTAAAATACCTATAGTTTGGACATTTCACGATTCATGGGCTTTTTCAGGACATGCTGCCTATATTGAATATGATAAGAATGGGACATTACCTAATAAAAATTCCAATTTTGCTGAAAGATATGCTTATCCGAAATCTTTTATAAACCGTTCTTATTATAATTTTGAAAGAAAAAAACGCCTATTTAGTAATGTTGATAATCTTACGATTGTGACTCCATCTAATTGGTTAAATAAAATGGTAAAAATGTCTTTCTTAAAAGATTACCAAGTGATTACAATCAATAATGGAATAAATTTGGAAAAATTCGAGAAAACTGAACAAAAAACTGGGATAAAAAAAGGAAATAAAAAAGAAGTTTTGGCTGTCGCAAATATATGGGAGAAAAGAAAAGGACTTGAAGACATTATTTATTTTGCTGAAAAGTTAGATGAAAGAAAATACCATTTTATTATCGTTGGAAAAGTTGGCAGAACACTACCTGCTAATATTTCACACATTGATAGAACAGATAATCTTGAACAGTTAATTCAATTATATCAACAAGCTGATGTTTTTATAAATCCTACCTATCAAGATAATTTTCCAACTACTAATATTGAAGCACTTGCTGCTGGTACACCAGTAATTACATATAATACTGGTGGGAGTGGCGAGATTCTTACAGAAGATGTGGGTTTTGTTATTGAACAAGGAAACCGTGAAAAATTTATAGAAAAAATTAGTGAAATAAGGAAAGACATAAACATATCTAATTACTGTATGCAAACTGCTCAGATCTATAGC
>NZ_NGMF01000001.1:1181260-1182833 GCF_002140245.1 Enterococcus sp. 10F3_DIV0382
GGATAATTGGAGTTATCAAGAAAATTTGATTCCGAAATATCATAAAAAAATGGGATATGATGTTACTATAGTGGCAAGTCCATTAAGTTTCTCTGGAGACGGAAAAAAGACAATATCCTTGCCAAATGGAACCCATTACTTATTAGATGGAACGAAGGTGATACGAATACCTTTTAATAAATGGCTTCCGTATAAAATTTCTAAAAGATTTAGAATAATGGAAAATCTATATTTACTTCTTTTAAGAGAGAGACCTGATATCATATTTGTTCACGGTGTACAAACTAGAGAAATAAAAAATATAAAAAAATATATGGTTAATTTTCCAAACACCAAATTATTTATTGATAATCATGCAGATTTTTCCAATAGTGCAAGAACGTTTACCTCAAAAATATTGCTTCATGGAATAGTATGGAAATTTTATGCTAGGAGCATAGAAAAATATGTAGATAAATTTTATGGTGTACTCCCAGCACGTACTGATTTTCTTGTTAATATGTATAAACTCCCCCCTAAAAAAGTTGAACTTCTAATAATGGGGGGAGATGATGAATATATAGATAAATATAATAAATATGATGTTTCAAGAGAATACCTTCAAGAAAGTTTCTCTATAGATAAAAATGATTTTATTATTGCTACTATTGGAAAAATAGATATAGCCAAAAAGGAAATTTTTAATCTTATTGAAAGTGTAAAAAATATAGAAAATTCAAGAACCAAGTTATTAATATTTGGTAGTGTTATTGATGAACTTAAAAGCAAATTTGATTTATTGATAGATAATGAAAAAATCATTTATGGTGGCTGGCTTAACAATGAGCAATTTTATAAGATATTTAATGGAGTAGATTTATGCGTATTTCCTGGAAGACATTCAGTTTATTGGGAGCAATGTGTATCAATCGGAAAACCGATTATTGCTAAAAAGTGGGAAGGTACTGAACATGTAAACACAAAAAATAATGTTCTTTTTGTTGAAAATAGTTCAGTTGAAGAACTAAGTGAAGCTATTATAGAAATGAGAAGAAATTATTCTTTATTTAAAACCAGGGCAGAGAAAGCACAAAAGGGATTTAGATATAGTGAAATTTCTAAGATAAGTATTAATATATAAATGCTAATTGAAAGGATTGATAGATGATTGATTCACTTTAATAAATATAATCAATTTCTCATTGTGACAGCAATGGGATTGGTATATAGTTACGGATTGGAGAATGTGATAAAAATAACAGATGCTACAACACCTATTTCTCTTATATTTTTTATACTAGTATTATTTGTAATGATAAAGGAAAAAAAGATATTTAAATTTCAAATTATGGATATGTTGATTTTATTACTGATATCTTACTCGTTATTAATTGGCATATTTACGTCTACTGCACTGGAAACAATACAGTTTATCTTTTATTCTTGTATTTTTTATTTTTTTGGGAGATTCATCATATTAGATAACAGCAAAGTTTTAAAACAAACTATTTTCTTATTTTCAAGTATTATAATTGTTGCATTAATATTTCAGTATGTGTCAAATTCACAAAGTTTTGGTAGGGTAATGCTAAAC
>NZ_NGMF01000001.1:1182933-1184271 GCF_002140245.1 Enterococcus sp. 10F3_DIV0382
ATCTGAATCTAAAAAACGTTTCATCACTGCGTTCCCAAAAGAACCAGTGCCGCCTGTGATTAATAAAATTTTATCTTTGAACATTACCACCTGTCTCTTATACACATCTAGATGTGTATAAGAGACAGATCCTATGTTAAAGAAAAAGGTCTTGAGAATTTATTAAACGAACTATTTGGTGTTTATAATACAACTAGAGATATTGACTGGGATATATTGCCCCAAAAATTTGTTTTAAAAACTACTAATGGAAGTCACACTAATATTATTGTAAAAGATAAAAATCAGATTGATAAAGTAGAAGTAGTTCGACAACTAGATAAATGGCTAAAAAAAGATTTTGGAAAATCTAATATTGAACCCCATTATTCCCAAATGAAACCTAAAATAATTTGCGAAAAATTTATTGAGACTACAGACAGCCACTTTCCAGATGATTATAAATTTTATTGTTTTAATGGGGAACCATTATACTGTCAATTTATGACTAATAGGCATACTGATTTAAGTAAAGGAATGATGGCAATATATGACATGCAATGGAATAAAATTGATGTGATAAAAGATAAGGCAATCGATATAAATGTTGCAAAACCAAATAAATTTGAAGATATGATTAACTATGCAAGACATTTATCAAAAGACTTTCCATTTGTACGTGTAGACTTATATAATGAGGGAGAAACGATAATTTTTGGTGAATTAACATTTACACCAGCAGCAGGAAGATGGCTATCAGTCACTGATTCAATGCTTGATGAGATGGGGGATAAATTAAAATTACCTAAAGAAAAATTTATTAATTATAAAAAAAAGGAAGTTTAAATATGAATATCTCAATTTTTGGTCTTGGATATGTTGGTCTAGCCAACGCTTTATTACTTAGCCAGCATGAAAATGTTAAAGCATATGATATCGTTGAAGAAAAGATCGATATGCTAAGAAACAGACAATCACCTTTAGAGGATAAAGAAGTTCACGAGTTTCTCGAACGGGATGATTTGAATGTGGAATTTACTAAAGATTTCGAGGAAGCTGTACTTTTTGGTGATTACTTGATCATCGCTACACCGACAGATTACGATGAAAAGAAAAATTACTTTAATACTTCCACAGTTGAAGACGTTATTGAAAAAGCCCTGATCATTCGACCAGATGCAACCCTGTCTCTTATACACATCTATCTGATATTGATAAAGTAATTTATTTAGATAGTGATGTTTTAATTAATGATGATATTAAAGAATTGTGGTCTTATTCAAATAAAATCCATTATTTAGGTGCTATTATTAATCCAGGATATGATTATGACAATAGAGTATTTGGTGTATCTAAAGA
>NZ_NGMF01000001.1:1184371-1247011 GCF_002140245.1 Enterococcus sp. 10F3_DIV0382
ATGATATCGTTGAAGAAAAGATCGATATGCTAAGAAACAGACAATCACCTTTAGAGGATAAAGAAGTTCACGAGTTTCTCGAACGGGATGATTTGAATGTGGAATTTACTAAAGATTTCGAGGAAGCTGTACTTTTTGGTGATTACTTGATCATCGCTACACCGACAGATTACGATGAAAAGAAAAATTACTTTAATACTTCCACAGTTGAAGACGTTATTGAAAAAGCCCTGATCATTCGACCAGATGCAACCTTTATTATTAAGTCAACTGTTCCTGTGGGATATACATTAGAATTAAAAGCAAAATTTAAAACAGAGAATATTATTTTTTCTCCAGAATTTTTAAGAGAAGGGAAGGCATTGTATGATAACTTGCATCCTTCTCGAGTTGTTGTAGGAGAGTGTTCTGATAGAGGGCAAGAAATAGCGGATATGTTTGAACGGAATGCTTTAGATAAAGATGTGCCAGTTCTTTTGACACATCCTACTGAAGCTGAAGCAATCAAATTGTTTTCAAACACTTATCTTGCTTTACGCGTAGCATATTTTAATGAGTTAGATACTTATGCCGAATCTCGAGGATTGAACACAAAACAAATCATTGAGGGTGTAGGGTTAGATCCTCGAATTGGCTCTCACTACAATAATCCCTCATTTGGTTACGGAGGATATTGTCTACCTAAAGATACAAAGCAGCTAAGAGCAAACTATGAAAATGTTCCAAGCAATATCATCAGTGCAATTGTAGACGCAAATACGACAAGAAAAGATTTTATTGCAGAACAAATTTTAGCGAAAAAACCTAAAACTGTAGGAATCTATCGTTTAACAATGAAGGCAAATTCTGACAACTTTCGGTATTCATCTATCCAAGGTGTAATGAAACGTATCAAAGCAAAAGGCATCGAAGTCGTAGTTTATGAACCAACACTAGATGAAGAAGCATTTTATCATTCACGGGTAATCAAAGATTTCGAAGAATTCAAGAATATGTCAGATGTGATTGTATCAAATCGTATGGAGCCAGCTTTAGCTGAAGTAAAAGAAAAAGTTTATACGAGAGACATATTTAGTAGGGACTGAGAAAGAAACCTCGCACCACTATCAATTGATAGTGGTGCGAGGTTTCTTTCTCCCTTTGCTTCCCGCCTACTTCCGCTTCTGTTGCTTTCCTGCGTTGCGGCCTTTGTTGTTTGTACTGTTTTTTGGTTGTTTGATTTGATTTGTTGCTTGTTTGTTGTCAGCTGGCTTTGCTGATTCTGTCACGTCTTTTCTTGGAGTGACGACTTGTTTTGGCGGGTTTTGTTTCAACTCTTCTGCCACTTGTGCTTTCAAACGTGGTTTCATCATAACGTTTGTGATGAATGTTTGCAGACAGCTGAACGCACCACCGACTACCCAGTAAAGTGTAACACCGGCTGGCGCACTGATCGACATGAAGACGATCATAGCAGGAGAGACGATCAGCATCGTACGCATCGTCTTTTTCTGTTCTTCAGGAATACCGATTGTTGAAATATATCCTTGAAGTAGATAAGCGAGCCCTGCGATGGCCACAAGCACCATACTTGGTGAGCCTAGATCGATGCCGTAAAAAGATGATTCACGGATACCTTCTGTGTAGCGAGCCGTAAAATACAAGGCAGAGAAGATCGGCATTTGGATCAATAGAGGCAGACAGCCGATTCCGCCGGTCATACTCAATCCATTTTCGCGATATACTTGCTGCATTTCTGCTTGTGCTGCCATTTGTTCTTCACGTGTTGTTGCAGCTTTCAATTTTTGTTGGGCTGCTTCAACTTGTGGTTTTAACGCTTGCATTTTTTCAGATTGGATCATTGTTTTTTTCGATTGACTAATACCTAGTGGCAAGATGATGATACGGACGATCACAGTCATTGCAATAACTGCCCAGCCATAAGACCAATTGAAATTCTCAACTAGATATGTAATCGCTTGGCCCATAGGATGGACGAGTACTCGATAAACGATTCCCGAAGTGTCAGGGTTTCCGTTTGAATCCATCCGCACACAGCCAGATAAAAAGAGCAGGATACTGACAAGTCCGGATCCCAATAACCAGTTTTTCCATTTATTCATAGAATACTTCCTCTTCTATAATTTTTACACAAACTTAACTATACTAAAAAAGCGCATGGAATTCAATCAACTTCATAGAAATTTCATATAAATATTCGTTCTTTTACGTAGCGAAATACTAGAAAAAAGTAGAATGATTCCAAGTGTTTCTTTCTTATTATAATAAACTAAAAACTTTTTTTATTCTGCCCGAAAAGCGGAGACAAATGAACTCACTGCAAGTGATAGATCAGCTTTTTCACTGCTGTCCTTGATGCTTGAGGCAAAGCGCCTCAAAAACAACCTTATCGACGGTGTTCAAAAGTCAGTTTCTCGGTATTAAGTCAAATTTTATGCAAAAATGTGGAAAGCCATTTTCACAAAATTCTCCTTACTACTCAAAACTAAGCGACTTTCTCACAACCTTATTGACGGTGTTCAAAAGCTTGCATCTACGGCATTAAGTCCAGCCTGTTGAAAAATATGGAGAGCTATTTTTCACAACCTGTCCTTAATGCTTGATGCAGACCAGCTTTTTCACAACCTTATCCCACCACATCAAATTTCTTTCGTTCCTCAATCATCGGGTCTTCTTGGACATCCACATACTGCACTCGTCCACTTGGGCTCGGTGATTTCTTGACTTCTTCAATAAATTTCTGGATGATGTCGTCATTGCCGATTGCTTCGATTGTGACTGAGCCGTCGTCTTCGTTTTTTACCGTTCCAGTCACGCCTAGTTGATCAGCGACCATCTTGGTCATGTAGCGAAATCCTACGCCTTGGACGCGTCCTTGGACGTTCATTTTAACTTTGCGCATGTTCGTCACCTTTCTTTCCTATTTTATAAATTAATGATACCGATTTTTTTAGGATGAAACAAGCTCAAGCACCTATTCCATGATATAATCATGGGGAGGTGAGGAATGTGAAAGAGATCCAATCAGCAAAAAATCCAAGAATCAAAGAATTAAAAAAACTACATAAAAAGAAATATCGGGAAGAAAAGGAAGAATATCTTTTGGAAGGGTTCCATCTGATTGAAGAAGCTGCGTCGTCTGATGCAGAAATAAAAGAACTTTTTGTGACACAGCGAGGCATGAAAGAATGGGGAGACTGGCTGGCCGCAAACAAAGAGATTTCTACTTTTCTAGTTTCGGATGAGGTCATGGATGCTGTATCGGATCTACCTACACCACAAGGAATCTTAGCAGTGATGGCGTTAACGGCTGAAGGCACGCCAGATTTTTCAGGAGGATGGCTGTTATTAGATAATGTACAAGATCCTGGAAATGTAGGGACGATGATCCGTACGGCAGATGCATTTGATATGGCTGGTGTTTTATTAAGCAAAGGAACGGCAGATATTTATAGTACAAAGGTGCTGCGCAGCATGCAGGGAAGCAATTATCATTTGCCTGTGTTGCAAAAAGATTTGACAGAAGTGATTCCTTTAATGAAAGACAAAGGGTTTACAGTGTATGGCACAGAATTAAATGAAGAAGCACACGCATTAGACAAAGTAGAAAAATCAGATAACTTCGCAATAATCATGGGGAACGAAGGTCAGGGGGTAAGTCAGGAAATCTTGTCTTTGACTGATCAGAACGTATATATCCCGATGAAAGGAAATGCGGAATCGTTGAATGTTGGGGTTGCGGCAGGGATTGTTCTTTATCATTTTTCTTTATGATTAAGGAACTATTAAGCTTTGGCTATTTTATCCAAGGCGACTAGAATAATCCGAACACTGGTGGTATACTTAGATCAATTTCAGAAGAAAATGAAATTCAAAAAGGTGGCAGATTGATAATTATGACAGAAAAATGGCGTGAAGACGAAGAATATATGTCTTATGTAGAAGATCTTTTAGAAACAGAAGCAGTGAAAAAATTAGCGAATTACACACAGCATGTTCATTCCACTCGTTTGGAGCATTCCATCAGTGTTTCTTACTATAGTTATCTGCTCGCAAAAAAATGGGGTGGCAATGCTAAAGCAACAGCGCGTGCTGGACTTTTGCATGATCTGTTCTACTATGATTGGCGTACGACGAAATTTGATGAAGGCACACATGCGTATATCCATCCAAGAATCGCTGTAAAGAATGCAGAAAAGATCACCGAATTGTCGGATCTTGAGCGAGATATCATTTTGAAGCACATGTGGGGCGCAACGATTGCACCGCCTAAGTACAGAGAAGGATATATCGTAACATTCGTAGACAAATACTGCGCAGTCAAAGAAGCGGCTCAGCCCATGTCAGCAAGTATGCGTAAGAGATGGCAACGTTACTTCGGAAAAGAATCCTCGATTTAACAGGTAAAACCAATAATAGACCATATTGAGGTTGTGACAGAAGTGGTCAGCTTCAAGAAATAAGAAGGAATTTACGAAAATTGCTTCTCAAATTTTTGTGAAATTCCGGCTTATTTTTCGAAGAAGCTACTTCTGGAACACCGTTTGTTTGTAGAAAGGGACTTTGACACGACTTTTGTCACAGTCCTTTTTCTGTTTGCAGTTGACTATCTGCTCAAGATACGGTTTACTTTTATTTATCGAATGAATCATGTACATAGAAGAATGAACATTAAAGGGGGTGATGATAAGATGCAAAACGTATCTTATTTAAAAGAGTCCGGGATCTTCAGGTAACACATACTTTGCAGAAGATCACTTTTTTCTACAAAGTATGCACTTTGGTTAGAAGAAAGGACTTTAAAATCATGGAACAAACAATGAAACCATATCAATATTTTTTTATAAAAAGAGAAGTAGAGCAGTTATTAAATGCGTACTCATCTGTCAATGACTCAAAAACGGTACAAACGGTTCAGGCTCTAGCAGCTGAAAAGATTCGCGATGTATTAGGTTACGAACCACCAGAAATCGATACGTTTTTAACGACAGTTTTAGATGTAAAACTGACAAAAACGCAAGCAGAACGAGCATTGGAGGAGCTGAAGCAAATCGTCCAACCGTTTATGCAGCCGAGCAAACCACAAATCGAGAAATTATTCCGAAAAGTGAAAAAACTCAAACAACCCGCTTGGAATGAAATCGACTTGCAAGCACATACGTACATCGGTTGGAATGATCCAGGGACGCAAAAAAAATTCATGGTTTATTACGAAGATGGAAAATTAAAAGGGATCAGCGGTACTTTATCACCAACGATTAATAAGGGAATCTGTGCGATCTGTCAGAAAACATCGAATGTCTCACTCTTTCTTTCTACAACGAAAGCCGGTTCTGATGGCACGTATACGAAAAAGGGGAATTATATTTGTCATGATAGTGATCAATGTAATCAACAGTTAACGAAATTGGCTCCTTTCTATGAATTTGCTGAACGTGTAAAGAAAGAACGATAATTTTATTGTTTTTTACAGAAAAATATGCTATCTTTTAATGGAAGTGAATAGGTGATGGTGTTCGCCTTTAAATGCTAACGTAAGATAGCTAATGACGCCTACTAAAGTCTGGGGCCAGCCCTTTTCTTTAGTAGGCGTTTTTTTATTTGAGGAGGAATTTTTTATGGAAAAACAATTACCGAGTCCAGTGCGTATTTTGATGTACATGTTGAAGTGGCTGGTGGTCACAGCGATTCTCGGAGTATTCATGGGGAGCTTGTCTGCTTTTTTCTTAAATAGCCTGACGTTCGTGACAGATATCCGACTAGCACATCCTTGGCTACTTTATCTATTGCCAGTCAGCGGCGCGCTTTTTGCTTATCTTTATGCGTATCATGGCGGTCTTTCTAGTCGTGGGAATAACTTAGTGATCGATCAAGGGAATGGAGGAGAAGAGAAGATCCCTTTGCGGCTCATTCCATTGACCTTGTTTGGGACCATCACTACCCATTTATTTGGGGGATCTGTTGGTCGTGAAGGAACAGCAGTTCAAATGGGGGGAGCATTAGCTGATAATATAGCGCATTTATTCCGATTGGATAAAGCAGAACGGGAGATTTTGGTTATCAGTGGAATCAGTGCGGGTTTTAGTTCTGTATTTGGCACACCTTTAGCTGGAACATTATTTGGATTAGAAGTGTTGGCAATCGGTAAAGTCCGAACAGAAGCAATATTTCCTAGCTTCTTTGCTGCGCTTTTTGCAAATTTCATGACAGAAAGCTATGGTGTTTCTCATCTACATTACCAAATGGGTGTGATTCCTGAATGGAGTATGTTGCTGTTCTTCAAAGTTTTTGTTGCTGGGATTGCTTTTGGTTTGATTGGTTGGGTATTCAGCCGTTCGATCGTCTTTTTAAAAGCGCGGTATGCGCAATGGATTCCTCATCCTGTTTGGCGAAATACGATAGGTGGAGCAGTAGTTGTAGCCGCAGCGTTGATTTTGCAAACACAACGTTACCTTGGGTTGAGTCTTCCGTTACTGCAGGAATCATTTAATGGACAGGCACATGCTTATGATTTTATTGGGAAATTATTCTTCACGGTCTTGTCTTTAGGTGCGGGGTACCAAGGGGGAGAAGTGACACCACTATTTGAGATTGGTGCAACGCTTGGCGCAGTACTAGCGCCTTTGCTCCATGTTTCTGTTCCTTTTCTTGCTGGATTAGGTTTTATCGGGGTATTTTCTGGTGCGACAAATACACCGATTGCCTGTTTTGTGATGGGAATCGAATTATTTGGTTCACAAGCTGCTGTTTACTTCTTTATGATCTGCTTGATCAGCTTTATGTGTTCAGGAAACAGCGGTATTTATTCTGCACAGCAAGTAGCCGTCAAAAAAGGAATACTATTCTTGCCAATCGTCAAGAGAATAAAAGAAAAAACCAAGGTGTGACATATGTTTTGTCACACCTTGGTTTTTTAGAAAAGTAAAGTGATCAGTGATAAGAATGCGGAACCTGCGAAAAGCAATCCGCAAATGATCATATGTCTTTTTTTGTTCATCATCAAGATGGCGATGTATTCTCTTAAAAACGCGTTAGGCAAGTAATAGAAAGCTGTTTTTGCCCCAATGCCATTTGCCTTCAGTTTCGCTTGTCGTGCATAGAGACCAGCTCTGAAAATGTGGTAATTGTTGGAACTGAAGATCGCGCGATAGGGACCTTTCATTTGCTGATCCATGATTTCCTTTGAATAGCGCATATTCTCCAAAGTGGTTGTCGAATTGGTTTCGACAAGAATATCTCTTTCAGGAATTCCTTGTTCCATAGCATATTGTTTCATCGCAATTGCTTCTGGTACTTTTTCGTCTGCTCCCTGTCCACCCGACATTAATAGGATAGGCGGATTTAATGTCGCACGGCTTTGTGCCCCATAAAAAGCAATCGCCTTATTGATTCGCTTGGCAAGAAGAGGAGAAACTGTTTCTCCATTGATCAACCCGGCGCCTAACACAACGATGAAGTCTTGGTTGTATCGAGGGCGGTTGAACTGATACAAGAATGAGACAGTCAAAAAGTTGTAGAATACGATAAATAGATAGATCAAGATTAATGGGATGCAGAAAAACAAAGCATTTATCCATTGTGGTAAATATTTTAACAAGAAAAAGTCAAAAACAAGAAACAATGTAAGAAAAATGGCTAGTATCAACGTTAAAAGATTAGCTAATGAATGCGACTCTCTACGTAAAACTGTGACACCGTTCCAAAAAAGAAAAACGATCAATCCATAAATGCCGAATAGAAAGACAAGCAGTAACGGGATCGTGATCAAGGCAATCAGTCCGCCAAGAAAAATATTTTGTGTTTCGTATAGCAAGACAAACAAGTAGATACCAAAACTAATGAGGAAAACATTGAATAAAAGACCATTCAACAGCCTTCGCTTTTCTGAAAAATAGGAAAAGGCAAAGATACTGAAAAACACTAAGGGAATCAAAAAATAAAAGGTCGAATAAAAAATTTCCAACACGACAAAATAAGTCAAGATTACCGCAAATGTCCACGTACTGCTGTAAAAGAACAAGGAAGGATCCTTTTTCTGTTTTCGCCAATAAACGATGGAGAATACCCCAATAAGATAGAGAACCAAAAAAATCAGATCTCTGGTTAGATTCATAAATTCAACTCCTTTTTCTTATACAGTATAACGAAAATAGATGAAAAAAGCTGTTATTTAAACTAGAAAAAGCAAAAAAACATCTTCCACATGGAAAGATGCTTTTTTCTTTTTGTTCAATTAAAACAAGTTACCGAAAAATTCTGCGACGCGTCGCCAGCCAATAACGAAAATATTTGCTTTTTCTACGGTTTTATCCGTGATGATTTCTGTGGATGGCGCGTTGTTGTCTTCTAGATAACCTAATTTATCTTCTGCCAAGGTGATCGTTGCGGTACCGATTTTTGTTCCTTTATCCATAGGTGCTTGGATCTCATTGTCAGTGACTTGTTTTTTGTCAAGAGTTGGTGTGATTGTTAATTTTCCAGTATCCATATCGTTCCGTACCCATACTTTTACAGGACTTTTAAGCACAACGGGCACTGTTGATTCTTTTCCGTCTTTTACATCAATGGTTTTTAGACTAGGGATACTTGCGTTGGCTTTTCCAAGCTCTTTTTCTGACCAATTGTCGTAGCAATAATCCATTAAGCGAGCTGTTTCATTGAAACGGGCACTTGGGTTTTCCGCATGGCCGTCTGCATTCAATACGACAGTGATGATTCGTTGATCGTTTTTAGTGATCGTACCGACGAAACAGGCTCCTGCAAGTTCAGTCGTACCAGTTTTTAATCCGTCCACGCCTTCTTTATAATTCACGAATCCTGGGAGCATCCAGTTCCAGTTGACCATTTCTACTGGTGATTGCGTGTTTTCGCCAAACATTTGTGTCGTAGTGCTAGATACATCCAGTATTTCTGGAAAATCCAAGATCAAATGACGGGCAACGATAGCCACATCTTGAGCAGACATTTGATTTTCGTCGTTTTCTCCAGTACCTTCTGATCGGTTTTCGCCAAGATAAGAGTTATTCAGTCCTGATGCATTAACGATCGTTGCATCTTTGATACCCCAATCTTTCAATTGTTCTTTCATTCGTTCAGTGAATTTTGCTTCGCTGCCAGAGATTTTTTCTGCCAAGGCAACCATTGAAGCGTTGGCTGACTGGATGATTGCAGAGTCGAATAATTCTTTAACGGTGTAGGTGTTTTCTTTATGCAAAGGAACATTTGATAAATCTGGGGTGACACTCAAATTTTCTGCATAATCTGAAATTGAAACTTTATCATCCCATGATAGTTTCCCTTCTTTTACTTGATCAAGGACGATGTAAAGACCGATGATTTTTGTGATTGAAGCGATCCCCATGGTTTTTTCTCCATCTTGATCATAAAGAATCTTACCGCTTTGCGCATCTACAGCAAAGGCTGCTTTTGCATTTACTTTGAAAGTATCTTCAGCTTGCACAGCAACAGATGGTAGAAAAGAAGCAAGGCAAAGAATGAGACTAGCCAATAATAGGACTAGACGTGTTTTTTTTATGGACATATCCGATCTCCTTGTATTTAATTTGTTTCGCTACAAATTAAAATTTTATCAGAGAGGGAAGAGAGTTTCAATGTTTCTGAAAAAAACTTTAGGATAAGAACGCGCGTTATGAAAAGGTTAGCGGTCATTTTTTCGTACTTTTATAGGAACAGGCTGTGTTTCCGCCTCTAATAAGCGGGAAGCGCTGAAAGCAAACAAGCTGATGATACTTAATAAACTAAAAATCATAATCAAATGCATAAGGTCCACCTCTTTTATTCTTTTTCTTAGTCTAACAGCCTTTCATGAAGAATAGTTGAAGACTATGCCCAAATAATTGAGGAAATTATGAAGATAACTTAAAAAAATTGCTAAATGCCCAACTAAAGAAACCGTTTTATTTTTTTAGATACGTTTTATTGTATGGAAAAATAGTGTTGTGGTAGACTTTAGATAGACACAAAGGAATGATTTTTTTAGGAGGGGTACGTTTATGGCAAAAAAGGATAAAGAACTACTGTCACAATTGACTTCAGAAGGCGCTAAAGGACCGTTCGTCACGATCATGCTGAATACGCATGTCGCACATCAAGATGTGGAAAAAGATCAAATCAAATTCAAAAATTTTGCAAAAGAAGCAAAGAAACGTTTTGAAAAAAAATATTCCGAGCATGACTGGTCCCCGTTCCAAGAAAAAATTGAAAATTTGTTAGGAGATCCTTCGTTTTGGCGTAGTGCAACTACGAGTGTAGCGGTCATTATAACTGCTGATCAAACCTATATCCATCGTTTGAGTATCCCGGTAGACGATCAATATTATGTAAGTGATCTTCCTTATTTACTGGCCATTATCAAAAATGGACAGTTCAACTATTCCTATTATCTGTTGGGATTGAACCGCGACTCCATGAAATTGTATGAAGTCAGCAACAAACAAGTAAAAGAAGTGTCTCTACCAGAAGGGGCACCGGTCGATGTTGTTACTGCATTGGGATCTGAACTGACAGGTGGCGGTTTGAACTTCTCTTCTAATGGAGGGGGCGGTGCCCGAGATAGCGTTACTTTCCATGGCGTGAATCCAAAAGATGAAGAAGTAGAGATCGATTGGGTCAACTATTACCAAGCAGTTGATACGTACTTGAAGGATTCTTTCGAAAATCCTGAACAATGGCCGATTTATTTATTCGCTCTACCAGAAAATCAGACGATGTTCAAAAAAATCGCCAAAAATCCTTACTATTGTGCAGACGTTGCGATTTCTGCTTCTCCAGCACAACTATCCTTTAGAGATATCGAAGAAGGAGCGAAGAAGCTGTCAAGTGAACTAGCAGCCCAAGAATCAAAAGAGTACAATAAACTTTTAGATAAGAAATTCATCGATCAGTTAGTTGATATCGTTCCAGCTGCGAAAGAAGGAAAAGTATCCCATTTGTTTATCGCTACGTCAAACTTAGCTGATGGTTTCGGAGAAGATCCTGAAACAGAATATGATCGGCGTCAAGTGCTGAATGCTTTGGCAGACGATGTGATTATTAATGGTGGGAAAGTGTTTATTTTGGATCAAAAAGATGCGCCAGATGAAAAGAGTCTGACAGCGATTCTTCGTTATTAAAGAGGTTGTGAAATCAGTGTTTTTATCTGAGTATTAGAGAGAAAAAGCTGTTCTGCATCAAGAATAAGAAGAGATTTACGAAAATTATTTCTCAAATTTTTGTGAAATTTCGGCTTATTTCCGAAGAAGTTACTTCTGGAACATCGTTTATCAAGAGGTCGTGACATCGTCACGACCTCTTTTTTGACGATTATGATACAAAAAACACCATTTATGAATGAAATGCAAATAACGGTCGTTCTTGAGATATGATTTTAATTGGGAAAAACTTATCGATAAGGAGGTCTTTATGAAAAAAAGACTGTTATGGTGTTTGCTGTCTCTATCCCTAAGTTTAACAAGTCAACCAGTTTTTGCAGAAGAAACACAGCGTTCTCTAAGCACAGGCGCACATATGTACAAAAATATTTATGCGCAGACATCAGCGTTTGATTCTGCGTTCCCTGAAACAGAAGAACGGGCTTTGCAGCCAAGGTTTGGTTATTTTTGGTATTGTCCGTCATGTGATTACGAAAGTTGCTGGCATTTCTTCCGTTCAACAGCTGCAGCTTTTGCTGTTACCCATGCTCAGAAATATGATGGGCATCATCCTGTCATTTATGAGGTATAGGTATGAACAAAAAAGAAAAATTAATCTCGTTAATCGTATTGGTTTGTCTTGTTCTTCTGGTCACTGTCATAGGCTATCAGAAACACCATGAGAACATCAGACCTACTAAAGAGTCTTCCCCATCCTCAACCGTTGAAACAGAAACAATAAATAGTCAGATAGAATAATTTTTTAGTTTAAAGAGGTGCAATGGATCGAAAGAGGGGTATCTGAACAATAGAACGTTTGTCATTAAGAAAGTTCGGTTTTTCACTTGATGTAATCGCTGAGAAAACATTTTTTTATAAAAAAATATCGAAAAACTCTAGCGTTTTTGTAAACGGTATGATATACTGTAGAAGTAGTTTTTGTTCGGTAATCTGTGGTAGCTTGTTTCAAATAAACATCTTCCAGATATACACCATTCAAGTAATTGCAAAATATGTGTTGAAACACAAGGAGGATTTTTATTATGGAAACAGGTACAGTAAAATGGTTTAACTCAGAAAAAGGATTTGGATTCATCACTGCAGAAAACGGAAACGATGTATTCGTTCATTTCTCAGCTATCCAAGGTGACGGATTCAAAACTTTAGAAGAAGGCCAAACAGTAACTTTCGACGTTGAAGAAGGTCAACGCGGACCTCAAGCAACAAACGTTACTAAAGCTTAATTTACCTATACTAAAAATAAAAGTCCAGACATTTACGTGTCTGGGCTTTTTTGTCTTTTTTTCCTTAAAAAGCGATGAGAGTATTTTTCTGCACTTTGTAGTATAATTTCAAAAGAACATTAGAGGCAGGAGAAGAGGAAGATATTTTGAAACCAAGAACTTATGCAGTCGTTGATATCGAGACGACTGGGACGAATCCAAAAGAAGATCGGATCATCCAATTTGGCTGCGTCATGATTGAAGCTGGTCGGATCACTTCACGTTTTTCGATCGATATTCATCCAGGGCGGAAGATTTCAAAACAAATCCAGCATTTAACAGGGATCACGAATCAACGCGTCCAAAAAGCGCCTTATTTTGAAGATGTCGCCCAAACGATTTACAATCTTTTGGCAGACACCATATTTGTCGCGCATAATATTTATTTTGATTATAATTTTTTGAACCATGAACTCATGCGATGCGGACTTCCTAGTTTGAAGATACCGGGCATCGATACCGTAGAACTTGCACAAATTTTCTTGCCGACGGAACCAAGTTTTCGCTTAGCTGATTTGTCAGAAAGCCTTGGCTTTATTCATGAGAATCCTCATCAGGCGGATAGTGATGCCGAAGTGACAGGTCAGCTTCTTTTACTGATCGAAGAACGAATGAGGAAATTGCCGATCATCACATTAGAGCAGATTGCACGATTAAGTAGCCATACAGGAATGGATACGAGTCGTTTCATTTACCACGTGCTTGAAGAAATGAAAGAGAACCCGGAGCCCCTTGATCTCTCATTAGAAATCATCGATGGGCTAGCTTTGCAGAAAAAAGAAGTGGAACTATTCACATCCGTCCATTATGGCGAGCGGACATATCCAAGAAAAAAACAAGCAAAAGAAAAAATGTTTGGTAAAACACTGATGTATCGAAAAGAACAGAACAGGCTGATGAATGCTGTCTACGACCATTTCACAAAAGATGAATCAAAAGATTTGATGATCGAAGCAGCTACAGGAATGGGCAAAACGATTGGTTATCTGTTGCCTTTGAGTTATTTGGCTACACCTGAAAAACCAGCTGTCATCAGCACCGTTTCGCTTGTTTTGCAGCAGCAGATCATGGAAAAAGACATTCCA
Source organism: Enterococcus sp. 10F3_DIV0382 (assembly GCF_002140245.1). NCBI lineage: Bacteria > Bacillati > Bacillota > Bacilli > Lactobacillales > Enterococcaceae > Enterococcus > Enterococcus sp. 10F3_DIV0382. Next base: position 1,197,890 of record NZ_NGMF01000001.1, read on the forward strand.
TTACTGAATCAATTACTAGAACAGCCGATACAACCTGTGATTATCAAAAGCTATCGCCACTATATTGATTTACAGCGTTTTAAAGGTACACTTGTGGAACCGCCGGGACAAAAACAATATGCTTTGTACCAAATGGCTGTCTTAGTATGGCTAACACAAACGAAGACCGGTGATTTGGATGAATTACATTTAACTAATCTGAACCATGCATTCTTTGCAGATGTCGCGCACAGAGGCACCGGGTTTTTAGCAAGGAATCAGTCGTTTTACAAACAAGACTTTGTGCGTTTCTTGCAAAAGAAAATCAAACAAAGCAATTTTTTGATTGTCAACCATGCATTTTTAGTACAAGAAACACAGCGAAAAGAACCATTGCTTCCAGCTAGTCCTTATTTGTTGATTGATGAAGTGCATCATTTGCCGGAAATTGCTGAAAAAGTAAATGACAAACGACTAAGTATTAACTACTTCCATAAACAAATCCAGCAGTTGGAAGAGCCGAATCAGTTATTTGACCGCATACAAAGTTATTTGCCGAAGGAACATGAAGCCTTACGCTGGTTGTCGATTTATCGAGAAGAACTCTCTGCGCTATGCGAAGCGCAGATTTGCGTGGCAGAGGGATTAATGAACTTAGTAAGCAGCAAGCAACCTAACGGACAATATCCAGAAGAAGTCATGATGACAAAAGAAATGTTGGATCAGCTGCCACTGGAATCTGGGACAGCAATGGATCACCTGCAACTTTTTTATCAAGAGATCCAACAACTACAATCACAAATGCGCTTGACTTTTGAGATTATCCAAGAAAGTTGGACTAACCAGATGCGGATCGATTTAGCAAGTTTATATAGCTTATTTGATCAATTAGACAAGCAATACTTGCTGATGGACCAATGGCTAGAAGATTGGCGAGATCATTTGATCCATTGGTTCGTTCCTGGGAATACAGCACAGCAGATGATTTTTCATCTCCATGATTTTCAAGCAGCTATGTTGCCGTCCACTGTGTGGTATCCACGATATGACCATATTCTTTATATTGGAGGAACGCTGAAGATCGGACCTAATCGACAGTATCTCTCTAAACGACTGGGCATTGAAGCAGCACCTCTTAAAGTGATTGCTTCTCCTTATGATTACGAGAAACAGGCAAGAATCTATGTGCCGAAAGAAGCACCTGCAGTCCATCAAGTCAGCAATCAAGCATATATCGATTATTTAGAAGCAGCACTCACAGGATTGATTGAACAAGAAGATCGGCCGATCCTTGTTTTATTCACTTCTCATGATGTTTTGCAAAAGGTATATCAGAAAATGCATTTGTCTATGCTAGAAAAAGGACGTGAAATTCTTGCTCAAGGATTTGGCGGAAGTCGGGAAAAACTTTTGAAACGCTTCATTTTGTCAGAAAAAAGCGTCTTATTTGGTGCTGACAGCTTTTGGGAAGGTGTAGATTTACCTGGAGATGCTTTACAGATTGTTGTAGTCACACGTTTACCCTTCGACAACCCGTTACGTCCCATGGTTAAAGCTAGGAATGCTTATCTGGAATCAGAGGGGATCAATCCTTTTTATCAGGAATCCGTGCCTAAAGCAGCTTTGAAGTTACGCCAAGCATTAGGTCGTTTGATAAGGACGGAGACAGATCGTGGCGTATTACTTATTTTGGATCGGAGATTAGTCACTGCAAAATATGGTGCACGAATCATCCATGCATTACCGAAAAAAGTACCGATAAAAGAGCTAGCTATGGATGAAATCTATCAGGATCTCCATGAATTCTTAAAGAAAAATAAAGAAGGAAGTTAAAGGTGCCGTCTTTTTTCATCATTAAAATCTGCTATAATGAAAAGGAATGAAGATAAAGGAGCGACGACCCTTGAAGAAAAAACAGACAAAGGAAAAAACGATTAATCGCGTGTTGCTTGGCTTGATCGTGTTTTTATTAGCGGTCATCGTGATCAGCTCGATTTTTTACTTGCGTTCTAGTCGTCCGGCGGTCCAGGCGAAAAAAGAAGCAGTAGAAATCGCAAAGAAATATGCAAATCTCGAGGAAGCTGATCATTTTTACTGGTTTACTCGAAAGAAAACGTACTTTTCATTGACGGGTACGAATGATAAAGGAAAAGAAATCGCCGTTATCATTCCTAAATCTGGTGAAAAAGTAAAAGTATTGGATCAAACGAAGGGGTTGACTGAAAACGAAGCGAAACAAACAATTGCTACAGCTCATCCTGAAATCCAAATCGAAAAAGCAGCATTAGGAATGTACGATGATCAGCCTGTATGGGAAGTAGTAGGAAAAGAAACAAATGGAAAATTGAATTATTACCTGATTGGTTTTGAATCAGGAGATGAAGTCAAGACAATCAAGGGAATTTAATAGGTAAAGGAATGAATGGGATGGAGTTATCAAAAAGAACGAAACGATTAGAACTATCTGTTACTTTGGCAGCTGCGGCAAAAGCCAAGGCGTTAAAAGCAAAAGGAAGAGATGTGCTGAGTTTGACTGTGGGAGAACCGGATTTTGCGACACCAGAAAACATCCAAGAAGCAGCAATCGAAGCAATCCGTAACGGAAAAGCTAGCTATTATACACCAACAGCAGGAATCCCAGAACTTCGACAGGCGATCGTTGATTATCTGAAGAAAAACGATGGACTTGTCTATGAATCTTCACAAACGGTCGTAACAGATGGCGCGAAATTTGCTTTGTATACACTTTTTCAAACAATTCTGGACCCGCAAGATGAAGTCATCATTCCTGTGCCTTATTGGGTCAGTTACGGCGAGCAAGTGAAACTGGCAGAAGGCCTGCCTGTCTTTGTGAAAGGGAAAGAATCTAATAACTGGAAAGTCACTGTTGAACAGTTAGAACAAGCACGTTCAGGAAAAACAAAAGCCGTGATCATCAATTCGCCATCGAATCCGACTGGAATGATTTATAGCAAGAATGAACTGCAGGCAATTGGTGAATGGGCAGTAAAAAATGATATTTTGATAGTTGCTGATGATATTTATGGTCGTTTAGTTTATAATGGCAATGAGTTTACTCCAATTGCAACGATTTCAGAAGCAATCAAAAATCAGACCATCATCATAAATGGCGTGTCTAAGACCTATGCGATGACAGGCTGGCGCATCGGTTATGCGGTTGGGAATCCTGAAATTATCAATGGGATGATCGCTGTTGCTTCCCAATCAACTAGCAATCCGACCGCAGTCAGTCAATATGCAGCTGTTGAAGCATTGAAAGGTGAGCAAGATACAGTAGAAGAAATGCGGAACGCCTTTGAAGAACGCCTGAATACGTTGTATCCGCTTGTGGCAGAACTACCAGGTGTTTCTCTTGAAAAGCCGCAAGGAGCTTTTTATCTTTTTCCTAATGTAAAAGAAACGCTACGCTTGTGTAAGTATGAAAATGTCACACAATGGGTAGAAGATCTTTTAGAAGAAACAGGGGTAGCACTTGTGACTGGCGAAGGATTTGGGGCACCAGAGAATGTCCGCATGAGTTATGCGACTGATCGGGCTACGTTAGAAGAAGCGGTACGCAGAATCAAGCAATTTATTGAGAGTAAAAGTCAAAATTAATCCTGAAGAAATTCAAGGAATATAAAAGGAGAGTCATACGTGGAACAAATTCAAATCATCGATTCGAAAAACCATGTGGGAGAAACAGTAACAATCGGCGCTTGGGTCGCAAATAAACGATCAAGCGGAAAAATCGCATTTTTACAATTAAGAGATGGAACAGCCTTTTTCCAAGGGGTGGTTGTAAAAAGCGAAGTGCCAGAAGAAGTTTTCCAAACAGCTAAAAATCTGCACCAAGAAACATCTGTGTTAGTAACTGGAGAAATTCGTGAAGACAGCCGTTCAAAATTCGGTTATGAAATCGGGATTACAAATGTGGAAGTAGTAAGCGAGAGCCACGATTATCCAATCACACCAAAAGAACACGGAACAGATTTCTTGATGGATCATCGTCATTTATGGCTACGTTCTTCAAGACAACATGCGATCATGCAAATCAGAAATGAAATCATTCGTGCAACGTATGAATTCTTTAATCAACATCATTTTGTCAAAATCGATCCGCCAATCTTGACTGGTTCAGCACCAGAAGGCACAACGGATCTATTCGAAACAAACTACTTTGATCAAAAAGCCTATTTATCTCAAAGTGGCCAATTATATATGGAAGCTGCTGCTATGGCTTTCGGAAAAGTCTTTTCATTCGGTCCGACTTTCCGTGCTGAAAAATCAAAGACACGCCGTCACTTGATTGAATTCTGGATGATCGAACCAGAAATGGCCTTCACTCACCAAGAAGAAAGTTTAGAAGTACAGGAGCAATATGTAGCCTTCTTAGTACAAAATGTTTTAGATCATTGCGAATACGCATTGGATGTACTAGGACGAGACAAAGAAGTCTTAAAAACTTATACAAAATTGCCATTCCCTCGTATTACTTACGATGATGCAATCGAATTACTGAAGAAAAATGGATTTGATGACATCGAATGGGGCGAAGATTTTGGTTCACCTCATGAAACGTTCATTGCGAATTCATTCGAACAACCTGTCTTTATCCTAAACTATCCAAAAGCCATCAAGCCATTCTACATGAAACCACATCCAACAAGAGAAGACGTGGTGATCTGTGCAGATATGATCGCACCAGAAGGCTACGGTGAAATCATTGGCGGAAGCGAACGGGCAACGGACTATGATTTCTTGTTAGAACAAATCCGTGATCACGGTTTGGATGAAAAAGAATATTCATGGTATCTTGATTTACGTAAATACGGTTCTGTTCCGCACTCTGGTTTTGGTCTAGGTCTTGAACGAACAGTCACTTGGATTGCTGGTATCGACCATGTGCGTGAAGCTATTCCATTCCCACGTTTGTTGAACCGAATTTATCCATAAGAAGTGATGAAAAAGCTGTTTAGTTTCGAGTATTAAGAAAAATTTTGTAAAAAATGGCTTTCCACATTTTTACATAAATTTGGCTTAATACCGAGAAACTGGCTTTTGAACACCGTTTAAGGAAGAGGTTGTGAAATCAGTGCCTTGACCTGAGTATTAGAGAAACAAAACGGAAAAATAGCTTCTCATATTTTACCGTTTTTTGAGCTAATATCGAGGGTCAGCTGATTGAACACCGTTTATTCTAAAAAAGAACTGCGAGCTCTCGCAGTTCTTTTTTTAAATACGGGATAAAGGAAGTTTCCAACAGACAAGAGAAGAAAGCAAAATAAATTGCTATTTGATTCACAAGATTCTATAATGAAATCGCAATCAATCCAACATATACAAAGAAGGCGATTCAAATGGAGATCCGATTTGATGATGCTTCTGCTGCTGAAATAAAGCAGCATCTAGCACCTGAAAACAAACTAATATTAACATTCGAAGATGGAATAGGTCCGTATTCTCAGCATGCAATGATCCACATGCAAGTTCAATTCACCCTTGGAATCATCGGATCAGATATGTCGACAGAAAGTTATGACCAATCTATCCCAAGCAATCTAGGAGAGATATTAGTAAAGGGATATTCGTTGGCAGACTTAGATGAGCATATGAATATACGTTTTGATGCTTCTCGTCATATTTTGAGTTTGACGGGCGACAGTGGGCTGATTGACGGAAACTTAGGTCTGATCGATTTCACTGAATCAAACAACGAAGGAATCAAGAAAAATCCGGCACGTTAAGAAAAAAGCATAAAAAACTAGGCACTTGTTGAGTATTCATCCAATCGTTTGAGGAAACTAGGCGGGTGTCTTTTTTTATACATCTATTTACTCTTTCGTCTTGGCAGAGCTTATGGGATAATATAAGGAAGAAAATCGTCGTTTTATTCAAAAAGGAGTTTTTGACAAATGAAAACACGCGTGTTATTTATTGGTGACAGTATTACAGACGCAGGAAGAGACCGTTCAGAAGCAACGGATTTAGGTAAAGGGTATCCGCTTTTGATTGCCGGGAAACTAATCTCACGATATCCAACGATGGAATTTGAATGTATAAACCGTGGGATAGGAGGAGACAAAATTGCAGATCTGCAAGCGCGCTGGCAAGAAGATTGTTTAGCTCTGCAACCTGATTATGTATCGATTTTGATTGGAATCAATGATACGTGGCATAATACTGGAGATCAAGCTATATTCGGCACTGAGAAATCTGTGCAGCAATTTGAATCCGTTTATCGAGAGTTACTAAATGAACTACAAGCAGATGGAATCTGCAATATCGTATTAATGGAGCCTTTTGTACTTCCTGTGACAAATGATCGTTATGGGTGGCGCAAAGACTTAGACCCTAAGATCCAAACCGTTCGTAAACTCGCAAAAGAATATGGCACATTACTGATTCCTTTAGATGGAATATTCAATGCTTTAGGAATCGCTTATGGTTTTTCGAAATATACAAAAGAAGATGGCGTGCATCCAACGATTGGCGGACACGAGATTATTGCACAAAGTTGGATAGATGCGATTTCCGCAGTTGATTTTTTTAGTGGAAATAAAAATGAACGAAAGAAAAGGGAGAAATGATGGAAATACGAAGGGCAGTAAAAGAAGATCTCCCTCAAATCAATCAGCTGATTACTGATCATCCAGAATCATTCGTAAAAGTAAAAACGGCAGCTGAACTACATGATAGGAATAAACTATTGATCGTTGCTGTAACAAAAGAAAACCGGATCATCGGTTTTGCGCAAGCAGATGAACAGCAATCAGAAGAACGGGTGGATCAGCGACCAGCAGGAAAACTAATCCAACACACATTAGTAACAAAAGAAAAAACGGAAGAAATCCAAAAAAGATTTGCGGAATACTTGATGCTGGAAGCTAAAAAAAGAAAAATCAAATCGTTTTTTGTCCAGTTCTAATTAAAAACTGTAATAAAAGGAGAAATACAATGAGTTGTTTAGGAAATGTCATCTGGTTCATATTTGGCGGACTAATTGGGGGTCTTAGCTGGTTAGCAGCAGGGGTACTTTGGTGTATCACGATCATCGGTATCCCCATCGGTATGCAGTGTTTTAAAATCGCCTCCCTTTCTTTTGCGCCTTTTGGCAAAGAAGTAATTTATCACCAGTCCGGCATGTCATTGATTGTTAACATCATCTGGCTGATCGTTTCAGGTCTCCCAATTGCTCTTGGACATGTCGTCAGCGGCATCCTTCTATGTATCACGATTATAGGGATACCATTTGCAAAGCAATCTTTCAAACTTGCTCGATTGGCGTTAATGCCATTTGGTGCAGAGATTATATAAGTCAGGATGTTCTAAAAGAGTGTCCTAAACATGTTTTATGAACGAGAGGACTGGATGAAACACAACTATCACGTGTTTTATCTGGTTCTTTTTATATTTTGAAAACTCATTTTTTCTTTCGGATACCTTGACATATGAATGTACATTCATTTATAATTAGTTATGAAGAGATATTCATATGTTAAGGCGAGGAGGCCATTAAAATGAAAAGTTACAGATTAGAAGGTTTAGATTGTGCGAACTGTGCGATGAAAATCGAAAAAGGAGTCCAGCAAATCGATGGAGTCAAGGAAGCAACAGTAAATTTCACTTCTGGAAAACTAACGATTGACGTAGCGGAAGATCGATTAGCTACGGTTGAACAGGAAACAAAAAAAGTAGTGAGGGAATTAGAACCAGACGTCAAGGTAACAGAAATAGATAAAGAAAAAGTATCTGAACATGGAAATGAAAAAGAGAGAAACACGCTGATCCGGATTTTATTTTCACTTGCAGGTATCGCTGTTTTGCTATTATTTGATTTTAATGAACCAATTCGTTTGATAGGATATTTATTGATTTATCTGCTGATAGGATATGATGTAGTGAAAAAAGCGGTGATGAATATCGTCAAAGGACAAATCTTTGATGAAAATTTCCTCATGTCTGTGGCTACGATCGGCGCTATGTTGATCGGTGAATATCCAGAAGCCGTAGCAGTGATGCTGTTTTATCAAATCGGCGAATATTTCCAAGGATTGGCAGTCAATCATTCAAGAAAATCGATTCGTGAATTGATGGCTATTCGTCCAGAAACAGCGCACATACAGACAGAAGAAGGATTGATGACCGTGAATCCTGAAGATGTGCAGATTGGTCAGTATGTACTTGTTAAGCCTGGTGAACGTGTACCGTTAGATGGAACGATCATCGAAGGAGAATCATTAGTCGATACATCCGCACTTACAGGTGAATCCGTTCCTAAATCTGTATATGTTGGTGAAACAGTATTAAGTGGATTTATCAATAAAAATAAACCATTTTTAGTTCAAGTAGAAAAATCCTATGAAAATTCTACCATCAGTAAATTATTAGAATTAGTAGAAAATGCCAGCAGCAAAAAAGCACCAGCTGAAAATTTCATTACCAAATTCGCGCGATATTATACACCAGTCGTTGTAGGGTTGGCCGTCTTATTGGCTGTTTTACCTCCAATAGTTTCTGGAGCGGCGTTTTCTGAATGGATCTATCGGGCGTTGACGTTTTTAGTGATCTCATGTCCATGTGCATTAGTGATTTCCGTACCACTTAGTTTCTTTGGTGGGATCGGCGGAGCAAGTAAAATTGGTGTATTAATAAAAGGTTCAAATTATTTGGAGTTGCTTGCACAAACTGAGACAGTGGTTTTCGATAAAACTGGCACATTAACAAAAGGCGACTTTTCGATCCAGACGATCGATCCAACAGGAATTGATCCAAAGAAATTTATGCAATATATTGCAAGTGCAGAACAGTTTTCTACACATCCGATTGCGCAATCCGTTTTAGAAGGCTACGAAGGTCCGCTTTTACCGGCGACAAATATCCAAGAATTTGTAGGTGAAGGAATCTTAGCTGAAGTTGACAGCAAACAAATATTAGTAGGTAATCACAAATTGATGGAAAGGTTTGAGATTTCTTTTCCTTCAAGTCAAGAAATCGGTACACTGCTTTATATAGCAATCAACCAAAGTTATAGTGGTTATCTTGTCATTGCGGATACCTTGAAAGAAGATGCCGTAGACGCATTGGTTCAACTAAAACAGGCTGGTGTCAAGCACACAGTAATGTTGACAGGTGACTCGAAAAAAATCGCTGATCATATCGGGAAGCAAGTTGGCGTGGACAAGATATACAGTGAACTACTTCCAGAAGATAAAGTACAGCGGTTAGAGGAGATCTTACAAAGAAGCAATAAAAAGACCGCCTTTGTCGGAGATGGAATCAACGATGCACCAGTGCTAGCAAGAGCAGATGTAGGGATCGCAATGGGTGGGTTAGGAAGCGATGCTGCAATTGAAGCAGCAGATGTAGTCATCATGAACGATCAACCATCGAAGATTGCAGATGCGATCCGGTTAGCAAAGAAAACATTGAAGATCGTCAAGCAGAACATTATTTTTGCTATTGGAATAAAAATGCTGGTACTTGCCTTAGGTGCTTTTGGTTTTGCAACAATGGGAGATGCAGTATTTGCAGATGTCGGGGTAACTGTCCTAGCTGTTTTGAATGCTATGCGAAGCTTACATGTAAAAAATAAATATTGACCAGTAGAGAGGACGAATGAACGTCCTCTTTTTTTATTCCTTTTTCTTAATAAAAGAATACAAAGAAAATAGCTAAGATTATAAAATAACTGATGTTTTTAATTTTACAGAAAATTCAAAATTGCTTTAAATACAATAAAATCAATGAAATGAAAGAAAACAACTCCTTTTTTTGATGGAAAAAATATGAAAAAATGATGTATATTAAATAAAAGAATACACACATAAAATAACGCTGTCTTGTAAGTTTGTTAAAAATTGAATATGATTACATTTGGTTAACAAATTTTTATTATAAAGGAGAGAACGAATGAACAATAAACAATTACGCTGGTTCACTGTTGCGTTAATTGCATTTAACATGGTTTGGGGCATGGGGAATGTAGTTAATAACTATGCCCAGCAAGGAGTATCAGTTGTCACCTCTTGGCTATTGATTCTAGCCATTTATTTCATTCCATACGCATTGATCGTTGGACAATTAGGCTCAGCCTTCAAGGATAGTAAAGGAGGCGTCAGTTCATGGGTCGAAAATACGACATCCAATAAACGGCTAGCATATTATGCTGCTTGGACTTACTGGGTCGTGCATATTCCTTATTTAGCACAAAAACCTCAAGCCATCCTGATTGCAGGGGGGTGGGCGGTCCAAGGAAATGGAAATATCGTAAATACGATGTCAGTCCAAATGGTAGCAGTTATTTCACTTATTATATTTCTTGCCTTTTTATATTTGTCAACAAAAGGACTTTCTACGTTGAAAGTAATCGGCGGATTAGCCGGAACAGCGATGTTCGTTATGTCGATCTTATATATTCTTTTAGCAGTAACGGCACCGTTCATCAATCCAACGATGGAATTTGCCACACCGCATATGAATCAAGTGAAAACATATATTCCAACCTTTGACTTCAGTTATTTCACAACCGTCTCTATGTTAGTGTTTGCAGTTGGAGGAGCGGAAAAAATATCCCCTTATGTTAACTCTACAAGAAATCCTGCAAAAGAATTTCCTAAAGGGATGATTTTCTTAGCAGCAATGGTAGGGATTTGTGCTGTATTAGGTTCAGTCGCAATGGGCATGCTGTTTGCTAGCGATAATATCCCTAAAGATTTGATGGCAAATGGGGCATACAGTGCTTTTCAAATTTTAGGTAATTACTATGGTATCGGTAACTCATTGATGATTATTTACGCATTGACAAATATGATCGGACAAATCTCCGCATTAGCCTTTTCAATCGATGCACCGTTAAAAATCTTGTTAGCAGATGCAGATCCAGAATTCGTACCAAACTGGCTACGTAAACGTAGTCATAAAGGTACATTAGTAAACGGCTATCTTTTGACAGGTATACTAGTAGGAATCATTATTTTGCTGCCAATCTTCGGTATCAAAGATATGAATGAATTAGTTAAATGGTTGACGAACTTGAACTCAGTTGTTATGCCAATGCGTTACCTATGGGTATTCTTGGCGTATATGATGTTGAATAAAGCTTATAAGAAATTCAATTCTGAATATAAATTTGTCAAAAATCCAAAAATCGGGTTTATCTTCGGTGCTTGGTGCTTTGCCTTCACTGCGTTCGCCTGTATCTTAGGAATGGTACCAAAAGTAGATTATACTGCTGATCCTAAAGCATGGTGGTTCCAGCTATTCACGAATATCATCACACCAATCGTCTTGATCTTATTAGGCATGATCTTGCCAGCTATCGCTCGTCGAGACAAAAATAAAGAAATCACTGAGCCAGAAACTGTGGTTCAGCCTTAAATATAGAAATACTTGTTACAAGAGGTTGTAACAGAAGTGGTCAGCTGATTGAACACCGTTTACCCAGAGGTCGGGAACTTGCCGTTTCACTCTGAGTCACAAGGAACAAGTTCAAAAAACAGCTTCTCATGTTTGTTGAATAGTGTGACTTGTGACCGAGGTGTTGGCAGGAGAACACCGTTTATTCGGAACAAGGGACTTTGACACGACTTTTGTCACAGTCCCTTGTTTTTTTGTGGCATTATAAGTGGTATGATCGAACCAAATTCCAAAGAGAAGTGAGGGAGGAAAATGAAGATCATCGTGATTGGACAAAGTGGGTCGGGAAAATCGACCCTCGCAAGGAAGATCAAAGAAATCACCGGCTTTCCGCTACTGCCTCTAGACCTTTTATGGCATACGACAGATTACAGTATTCAGGCAAAACAGTGGTTTTTACAAGAACAGCAATCGTTTATGGTATCTAATCCGTCATGGATCGTTGAAGGAAATTACACTTCTACATTAGAAGAGAGAATCAAAGAAGCAGATAAAATCATTTGGCTTAAAGTGCCGCGTTATGTCGCCATCTACCGAGTAGTTTGGCGTTCTCTAAAAAGAAAGATAAACAAAAAATCACGGCCAGATATGCCTGAAGCATTTACAGAGAAACTAAACAGGGAATACGTAGAATTTTTATCTTTTATCTGGCATTTTGAAGAAAACAATGAACCGAAAATACAGCAACTGATCCAAGAAAACCATGCACGAAACAAACTGATCATCCTTAAAACAAGAGGGGAAAAACAAGAATTTTTAACTAAATTGAAAATAGAGAGCAAAAATAATTGACAGTTTTTGTTTACAAGTGTAATCTGTATTCATAAGTTATTGATTACATTTGTAAACGAAAGGTGTGAAATAAATGGAGAAAGTCAAAACGCCGATAAAAATCAGCGATTCAGAATGGGAGATCATGCGAGTTATTTGGACACTTGGACAGACGACTGCTCAAGAAATCACGCAGATCTTAGCTGATTCAATGGATTGGAAACCAGCAACGATCAAAACTTTGCTGGGACGTTTGGTAAAAAAAGAAGTGATCTGGACAGAACAAGAAGGAAAAAAATTCATTTATCATCCAGCTGTCTCAGAGATGGAAACAGTTCGAAGTGCGACGGAAAATCTTTTTTCCCATATCTGTGCAAAAAGGATTGGAGAGACGATTGCGGATTTAGTAGAAGAAGCTACTTTGACTCAAGAAGATATCAATGAAATCTTGAAACAATTAGAACAAAAGCAACCAGTCGAAACAATCGAATGCAACTGTATCCCAGGTCAATGTGAATGTAAACAACATCAATAGGAGGAAGAAAAAATGAAACAACAATTTTCAATCGAAGGTATGAGCTGCAATCATTGTGCTGCAAGAGTCGAAGAAGCGGTAAGCGCACTTGACGGCGTACAGAAAGTAAAAGTGAACTTGAAAAAAGCAAACGGTACGGTCAAGTTTGATGAAACAAAAGTCCAATCCGAAAAGATTTGTCAAGCAATCAATGGATTGGGATATAAAGCAGAGGTGATTTGATGGCAGCAGCAGAAACCAAAATGGACACATTCGTCATTACAGGTATGACTTGTGCAAATTGTTCTGCTAGGATCGAAAAAGAGCTGAACGGACAACCTGGTGTTGTCAATGCCACAGTCAACTTGGCCACTGAAAAAGCAAGTGTCAAATATGAAGGGACGACCTCTGAAAAATTAATCCAAAGCGTAGAGAACATCGGCTATGGTGCGATTTTGTACGATGAAGCCCATAAACAAAAAATTGCGGAAGAAAAGCAAGCATATTTGAAAAAAATGCTATTCGATCTTGTATTGAGTACGATTTTGACTTTGCCATTGATGCTGTCAATGATTGCCATGATGTTTGGGAGCCATGCGGCAATTGTTCACTTTTTTCATCTGCCAATCGTTCAGTTAGTTCTGTCTACACCTGTCCAATTTTATGTTGGTGCTCGTTTTTATAAAGGGGCGTACCACGCAATCAAGACAAAAGCACCAAATATGGATGTACTGGTAGCAATCGGAACATCAGCTGCTTTTGCATTGAGCATTTACAACGGATTTTTCCGTGGACATCCCCAAGATCTTTATTTTGAAAGCAGCAGTATGATCATCACGTTGATTTTGCTCGGCAAATATTTGGAACATACAGCAAAAACGAAAACAGGTAATGCAATCAAACAATTGATGTCTCTTCAAACAAAAACAGCTCAAGTAATAAGAAACGGTAAAGAAGAAAAGTTAGCGATTGAAGAAGTCGTCGTTGGCGATCAGCTAGTCATCCGTCCTGGTGAGCAGATCCCAGCAGATGGTCGAATCATTTCAGGAAGTAGTGCGATCGATGAAAGTATGCTTACTGGCGAAAGTCTTCCTGTAGAAAAGAATCCAGATGACACACTCTTTGGCGGAACAATCAATACGAATGGTCTGCTTCACATGGCAGTCACACAAGTTGGTAAGCAGACAGTTTTAGCTCAAATCATCCAAATGGTGGAAGACGCTCAAGGAAGCAAAGCACCAATTCAAAAAATCGCGGATCGAATCTCAGGGATTTTTGTTCCGATCGTTTTAGTCATTGCATTCATCACACTAGTGGCGACAGGTTTGATCTCGGGTGATTGGCAACTTGCATTGATCCATAGCGTCTCTGTATTAGTCATTGCGTGTCCATGTGCATTAGGTTTAGCGACTCCAACAGCTATCATGGTAGGAACGGGTGTTGGCGCACGAAACGGAATCTTAATTAAAGGCGGAGAAGCATTAGAAGCAGCTGCTCACTTAGACAGCATTGTTTTGGATAAAACTGGAACGATTACAGAAGGAAAGCCCAAAGTTACAGATCTAGTCGGTTCTAAAGAAGTCCTATCTATTTTTTATACTTTAGAACAAGCTTCTGAACATCCACTAGGTAAAGCAATCGTGGAATACGGAAAACTGCAAGAAGCAGCAACATACGATATGATTGATTTTACAGCTCACCCAGGTGCTGGAATCAGCGGTACGATTAACGGAGTACGCTGTTTTGCGGGTACACGTAAACGATTAATTGAATTGAACCTATCATTTGATGAATACCAAGAACACGCGTTAGAATTAGAACAGCAGGGAAAAACAGTCATGTTTTTAGCTGATGAAAAGCAAGTGATCGGGCTGATTGCCGTGGCAGATCAAATCAAACAAGAAGCCAAACAAGCAATCAAGCAGTTACAGGATAAAGGATTAGATGTCTTTATGCTGACAGGAGACAACAAACTGGCAGCCGAAACGATCGGTAAACAAGTGGGGATTGATCCAATGCACATCTTTGCCGAAGTACTTCCAGAGGATAAAGCAGCCTATGTGGAAAAACTGCAGAAAGATGGCAAAAAAGTCGGTATGGCAGGCGATGGAATCAATGATGCGCCAGCTCTCGCATTAGCTGATGTTGGTATGGCAATGGGAAGTGGAACGGACATCGCGATGGAAACAGCAGATGTAACGCTGATGAATAGTAGTTTGGCGTCCATTGCTCAAACAATCGAGTTGTCTAGAATGACATTGAGAAAAATCAAACAAAATCTTTTCTGGGCTTTTGTCTATAATACGATTGGCATTCCTTTTGCTGCATTAGGCTTTTTGAATCCAATCATTGCAGGAGGAGCGATGGCGTTTAGTTCCGTCAGTGTATTGTTGAACTCCCTGAGCTTAAATCGGCACATGAAAAAGTAAGAGAAGGGATGGAGTAAAAATGAACGGGAACGATATGGAGAAAAAACAGGAGCATAAAAAAGAAGCAGGAAACAAAGAAAGTGCTCATTCAAACGAAAAACAGATGAAGCATGATCATAGCCAGATGGACCATTCGATGCATATGGAACATAACCATGGAGATATAGCGGACAGCAAACAAATGGACCATTCGATGCACATGGATCACGATCATGGCGGTATGGATCATTCCATGCACATGGGGAATTTCAAACAAAAATTTTGGCTATCGCTTATCCTAGCTATCCCAATCATTCTTTTTTCACCAATGATGGGAATGGAATTTCCCTTCCAGATAACATTTCCTGGTTCGGATTGGCTCGTACTGATCTTAGCAACTATACTGTTTATCTATGGCGGACAGCCATTTTTAAGCGGGGCAAAAATGGAATTGAAACAAAAAAGTCCTGCTATGATGACGCTGATCGCGATGGGGATTACAGTTGCATATATTTATAGTGTCTATTCGTTTATCGCGAATCTGATCAATCCTCATACGCACGTCATGGATTTCTTCTGGGAATTAGCTACATTGATCGTCATTATGTTGCTAGGTCACTGGATCGAAATGAACGCTGTTTCGAATGCCAGCAATGCTTTACAAAAACTAGCAGAATTACTGCCAGAATCAGTGAAACGCTTGACGAAAGAAGGAAAAGAAGAGACAGTCTCACTAAAAGAAGTAACCGAAGGCGATCATTTGATCGTCCGTTCCGGTGACAAAATGCCAACAGATGGTGTTATCTTGAAAGGTGAAACTATCGTTGATGAATCAGCTGTGACTGGCGAATCAAAAGGAATCAAAAAGCGAGCCAATGATAAAGTGATCGGCGGTTCTATCAATGGGGATGGAACGATCGAAATCGAAGTAACTGGAACTGGTGAAAATGGGTATCTAGCGAAGGTTATGGAAATGGTGCGAAAAGCACAAGGAGAAAAATCCAAGCTAGAGTCATTATCAGATAAAGTGGCAAAATGGCTGTTTTATATTGCCTTAATTGTCGGTATCTTGGCATTTATCGCATGGTTGTTCTTGACAGATCTTCCTAATGCATTGGAACGTATGGTCACTGTCTTTATCATCGCCTGTCCCCATGCTCTAGGTTTAGCTATCCCATTAGTTGTTGCTCGTTCCACATCGATCGCCGCTAAAAACGGATTGCTTTTGAAAAACCGTAACGCACTAGAGCAAGCCAATGATCTAGATGTGATCATGCTGGACAAAACCGGGACACTGACAGAAGGAAAATTTACGGTAACGGGTGTCGAAGTTCTTGATGATGCGTTCAATAAAAATGAAATCCTTCAATATTTAGGAGCATTGGAAGCGAATGCCAATCATCCATTGGCTATTGGCATTATGAATTATTTGAAAGAACATGAAATCAAGCCTTATCAAGCCGAAAATCTAAAAAATCTTTCAGGAGTTGGGCTAGAGGCAACAGTCAAAAACCAACAAGTGAAAATAGTTAATGAAAAAGAAGTTGAGCGTCTCGGATTAAATGTAGAACAAGCATTATTGAAACCTTACCAAGAACAAGGAAATACCATCAGCTTCCTGATTTTAGAAAATCATCTAGCTGCAATCGTTGCTTTAGGTGATGTAGTAAAAACAGAAGCAAAAGAGTTTATCCGAACATTGAAGGAAAGAAAAATCACTCCAGTCATGCTTACTGGCGACAATAAAAATGCTGCTCAAGCAGTAGCAGATTATTTAGGAATCGAAGAATATTACGGCGGTTTATTACCAGATGATAAAGAAGCTGTTGTCCAGAAATATCTTGACCAAGGGAAAAAAGTAATCATGGTGGGTGATGGGATTAATGATGCGCCAAGTTTAGCCCGTGCTTCTATTGGGATGGCAATAGGTGCAGGAACAGATATCGCAATCGATTCTGCGGATGTCGTCTTGACAAACAGCGATCCAAAAGATATTTTGCATTTCCTTGATTTAGCTAAGCAAACGCGAAAGAAAATGATCCAGAACCTCTGGTGGGGAGCTGGTTACAATATTCTCGCAATTCCACTAGCGGCCGGAATACTTGCACCAATTGGTATCCTATTAAGTCCAGCAGTTGGTGCTGTCTTGATGTCGTTAAGTACGGTAGTCGTAGCGCTGAATGCTTTGACATTGAAAATCAAATAATAATGAAAAAAGGTTGTGACAAAAAACGTGTCACAACCTTTTTTTACGAATAATCGATGCTCAATCAGCTAGTTCTCGGCATTCCAGAAGTAGATTCTCTAGTAATTTTATCTTATTTTTTGAAGCTGCTCCCTTTTGTCATAACCTTTTTGTATACCGTTTTTCTTATTATATGCGTTAGTTCTAAATAGGTTTTTTTATCGAATTTTACCGGATCTGCTTGTCGCCCATATATTTCTGCTTCATATTGAGCAGTTAATCGAATGAAACGTTGATCTAGCTTGAATGTTTGTTCTATTCGTTGGCTGTATGCCTGCAAAGATTCTGTGGGGGTGCGCGGTACCAGTGTTTCCAAATGGTGGAGAAGTTTTTGATACGCAACCGCATTAGTAGAAGCAAAAAAATGAAGATAGATAAGATAACTTGTCCAGCGCAGAGATTTTCTAAATAACAATAGAAAGAACAACAAGACGGATAAACACACCCCAAGGCTGAATAAGACGATTTTATAAGACGGTGTGAGTGTCGTGTTATCTGACGAAATAGTCTCAGGTTTCTCACTGGAAATAGTTTCTACTATATTTTCGCTTTCTTTTGGCTGTTCTTCAGCAGATTGGACGGTTTCTGTTGTTTCAGCGGCTGGTTGTGAAACAGTTGGATTGGCAAATGAAGGAGTTGGTTCAAATGGAAGCCAGCCAAACTCGGGAAAGTACACCTCTGGCCAAGAATGAGCATGACTATTGAGAATGCTGTATTCCTCATTTCCTTGCTCATCTGTTCCTGTTCTAATCCCATCCGTAAACCCTTTTGTCCACCGAGCTGGGATGCCTAGTGTGCGAAGAAGGACGACCATAGAAGTTGAAAAGTTGTCACAGTAGCCGACTTTTGAATCGAAGAGGAAATAATCTACATAATCGCGTTCTTTAGGCGTATGTCCGGTATCCGTTTTGGAATAGCGAAAATTCCCGCTTGTTTTCAAATACTGTTCGACAGCTTCAACTTTACGAATTAAAGTTGCTTCATTTTTGGTCAATTCGATCGCTAAGTCCTCAATACGTTGAGGCAACCCTTTCGGCAACTGAAGATTTGTCTGTTGTTTTTCTAAATCATCGGCCTCTAACTGACTGCTTTTTAATTCTTCTCTCGTAAAAGCTAATCTTTCTGTTTGTAAGGACGCCAATCGCGTCGATTCATTCGGGACAGGGATGAATCGTTGGCTTTCAGGCAAATAGTAAAGCGTTTGTCCACTGGCTAATGAAAAATCAGTCAAGGTAGTATTTCCATAAGGATAAGGTAAGAAAGCTTGGTTTTTTAGCGTCAATGTAATGTTTTCTTTTTCTTCCATAACTGTTTGGTAGCTTGTGATATCAACAGGAAATTCTTGGATTGGTTGGATGGGTGCATCCGGATCTTCTACCCATCCAGAACCGGTGTAATGATTCTTATTTTCTATCTTCCAATAGCCGTTTACTTTCTGGTTCGCTGTAAAAACAACTTCGCCATTATCATACAATGGACCACCAAGTTGTTCATCATTTTCACTGAAACCCGTTCTGGCACTTCCGGTTAATTGATACTCATGGAGTCTGTCATAAAGCCCTTCATCATTAAGATATTCTCGGATCGGTTCACTCGTTTCCTCAAGAGATTGGTGTACTTTTGGGAGATATAAAGGCAAGATGGCGCTGAAAGTGAACAAACAAATAAGCAGGATCGTAGTAAACGACTGGAATCGA
Source organism: Enterococcus sp. 10F3_DIV0382 (assembly GCF_002140245.1). Classification (NCBI taxonomy): domain Bacteria; kingdom Bacillati; phylum Bacillota; class Bacilli; order Lactobacillales; family Enterococcaceae; genus Enterococcus; species Enterococcus sp. 10F3_DIV0382. The sequence goes on from NZ_NGMF01000001.1 coordinate 1,216,922, forward strand.
GCGTTTCCCGACAACAATCGGAGGGAGAAAAATTGCCTTGCTGCCAAATATACGCATAAAACAGCTACTACCGCAATCATTTCGTACAATAGTTCTTTTTCCCGAAAAACGGTAAGCATCATGAAGTAACCCATCAATGCAAGAAAGGGTGCATACCAATAGTCGTAATCCACGGTCAAAGTAATAAATAAATAGATCAACAACAATATGAGAAAAAAAGCTGTCTTTTCTGGTAAATAATGAAGTTTACCTTGGGATAGATGGAAGAATTCCTCTGTAATTGACGAAAAAAACTGTACGACCCATAATAAAGAAATTGTCTTTGAAGGAAAATAGGTAAACAAACAGCCAATCATTACTGGCAAAGAAAGTAGTAATCGTACCCATTTTTTAGGAATACAGCAGACAATAAGACATAGGATACCAATAGTCAGGATAAGAGGATAGCTATTTTGCAATTGATTAGCTGCTACAAATATCGGAGCACCTACACTTAGCATCATAAAGGAGTAAACGCCACGCAGGTATTTTTCCCATTTAATCGTCAATCCATTCACCTCCTGACAGTGAACATACCTTGTCTTTTTCTTGTATCATGATTTGTTTTTCTGCGAAATAAACAAGATAGACCGTTCGATCTTTCGACAATGTTTCGACAGCTTCTGAGACTTCAGGAGAATGCTCAGGAATAAAGAGGACGATTTGTTTTTTTGCCTGTTTTTTCAAGTGTGCCAAAAAAGTTTTCTCATCGCCAGCGTTCAAAGAAGCAAAATAGGTATATCCAGGATCTTTGCCATGAAAGGTACGGTCGCCTAATATCAGAAGTTCCGGCTGCTTTTCTTTTCTCAGATGCCATAAAGAAAAATACAAATCTAGCAGATGGTCAAATTTCAAGCTAGGTGAACCCCAAAAGCAAAGAAGCGGAGAATATTCTTCTTGATACTCGTATTCGCGGTATAACCACTCTTGACTATGAGCAGACAATTTCCAATTGATTCGGTTAAAAGAATCGCCGGGGCGATAAGAGCGATGTTCTCGAAAATCAAGACCTTTTTGATACGCGTTCAGCTGTTGTTTTTTTTCCAGAACTCTTTGCAATGTTTCTGCTTGAGTTTTATGAAAAGCAGGAAGAACAGTCACAGGAAAAGAAAGCTCTCTTCTTGTCCTTTTTCTAAAAAGTCCTAGACTATCATAGGCTGTAAAAATGACGGTTAATGCTTCATGGAACCCTCTCTCTTTTGGTTGCCAAAGTACTTGGACTTCTTGCGGTTTATTTGTAAGGATCAATATTTCTTGTTTTTTTTCTGCAAAGATCTCTGGAAAGACGATCTGTAAACGAGGGAGAGGGAAAGAAAAAGCTTCTTTTTTGGCTATAGAAAAAATAACCTGTATACTTTTTTTACGATAAACGACTGGCTGGACTGTGCAAGTAACAGAAAGTTTCTTTAGAAAGGTGCTTAATGAAAACACACTCCATGATACATAAAGAGTAAAAAAAGCCAATAAGAACCACCCTAAAGAATTGTTGAATACAAGAGCAAAAAAGACAATGACGAAATATATCAGAAATAACACAAAATTAATGAAATAATCTTTGGCTTTTTCCATTATCTACCTCACGGGAATTGGGATTTGTGCAACAAGGGCATGGATCATTTGTGTCTTTTCGTCTTCCTTCAATGAACGATCGTAAAAAATCAAGCGGTGAGAAAAAACGAAAGGAACTAACTCCTGCAAATCTTTGGGCGTGACGTAATTTCTCCCATGGATTAATGCATAGGCTTTTGCTGCTTGAATAAAGGCAAGGCTTCCTCGTGGACTGATACCAATCTGGATAGCAGAGTGGGTTCTTGTTGCGGATACTAACTGCAAGGCATAAGATGCCACTTCTGGGCTGACAAAGACATTCGCCACTCTTGTTTTTATTTCTTCTATTTCATGACTGTTCAAGACGACCTTCAAATTATCCAACACTTTTTCGAATTTATCCAAAAGTAGCAGAAGTTCGTCGTCAAAAGAAGGATAACCAATTTGTAGTCGGAATAAAAAACGATCGAGCTGTGCTTCCGGCAAAGGATATGTTCCTTCATACTCGATTGGATTTTGTGTAGCTAAGACAAAAAAATGATTGTCTAGGGGGTATGTATTGTTGTCGATCGTTGCATGATTCTCTGCCATTGCTTCTAAAAGTGCTGACTGAGTACGGGGAGTCGTACGATTGATTTCATCTGCTAACAAGATCGTTGTAAAGATTGGCCCCGGACGAAATTCAAACTCTTTTGTTTGTGAGTTATAGACGGAAAAGCCCAAAATATCACTAGGAAGAAGATCAGGTGTGCATTGGACTCTGCTAAAGGTTCCTTGCACAGCCTTTGCTAGTGCTTTGACTAGTAATGTTTTACCTACACCGGGAATATCTTCGAACAAGACATGACCACCTGCTAGCAGGGCAACGATCATCAATTGGATAGTGGAACGTTTACCGATGACCGCTTTTTCTAATTCTTGTATCAACTGATCGATTTTTTGTTTGGATTCTTCGATTTTAGCTTCCATTTTCACATCACCTTCTCATGAAATCACTATTTAATTTAATTGTAATGGAAGGGGATACATCCTACAAGCAAAGTGATTTTATTATGTTTTTTTAAATACATTCGTTTTAAAATGAGAATACAATTAAATTAAGTAAAATAAAAAATAATGAGAGAAATTTGCGTAATTAAGTAAATAGAAAGGGACTTTTTATCTTTTTAGAAAAGAGCCCTTTCTGATCAAACAATATGTTTAGAAACTAGGTGAGAGATGATCAATGAGATGGCAAAAACTATTATCAAAAAATGCACAGAATTTATTTTCACTAATCAACCTAATGAAAGATCTAATCTGGCGAAAAACGGATCTAGCTGAAGAACTGAAAATCGATGTCAAAACAGTTGATCGGCATCTAAAACGTTTGGCAGAAAGCGACTGTCCAATCCAGCTGATTCTTCATAAGAAAACCGTTCAGTTAGTTTATGATCAAGGATATAGCGAACCCTACCTCCTTTTTGTTTTTCTGATTCAATCACCACCTTTTTGTCTACTGAAAAATCTGCTGTTGAATGAACCTTATGAGCAGGAGTATGATCGTTCGACACAAGAGCGGTTGAGAAAATGGTTTGGTGAGTATCACCTTTCGTTTTCTTATAAAAAAGCGCAGATCTTTGGTTCAGAAAGAAAAATACGGTACCTGCTATTTTGTTTCTTGAAAGATTTCCCCCATTTTTTTGCAGACGATGGAGAGCAATCCTTTTCAGAGACATTCATCCAATTATTGAAGCAACGAAAGGATCCGGCAGAAATCGAGATTTTAGGAGACAGTCGAACCCTTTTCTTTGAGTTGTTTCCAGAATTACTTTTTAGAGAAGAGCAGATTTTGCCAATAAAAGAAAAAAATTATCTAGCGATTTTGCGCTTGAGCTGTAACCAGATTACTGAAAAACGGTGGGAACGGATAGAAGAGACACAAGACTATCGGAAATTGACGATCGTAACTGAAAAGCTTGATTCGCTGTTTTGGCTGAATAGTGAGTTTAAAAGTGGAAATAAATCAAAGCTGACAAAAGTACTTTACCAAGAATGGCTTCGTTATGTGATTGGTATCCATGATCGATTGGTGGAAGAAGAAGTTCGTTATTATCAGGAAACATTAGAAAAGTTTCCCAATTCCAAAGATAAACTGTATCAATTTCGTCTAGCAATCCAACAAGCACTTGCACACCCCGCAGTTGAGTGGGGAATGCTTTTACTTAAGACACTCCAAGAACGGGGGTATTTAGATGTCCATCCTCCTGAAGTGAAAATCGTCTTTTTTTTTCGTTATGAACATCAGGAAGCAAGAAGACTTGCCGGGGTACTGAACAAAACCCTAAGACATCGAAAACGGATTTCGATCCATGTTTGCACTCGAAATAAGCCACCTCGTTATGCAGATCTAGTGATTACGGATCATTTTTTTCCATTAGACCATAATGAAGATCAAAAAACGTATCTGTACCATCCTTCATTTGGTATTGAAAGACTACTTACGGATATCAATTACTGGTTAGGGAAAAACCGATAAAACCTTTGGAAAACAGATCAAAACAAGTCAGTCTATGCTATAATAAAAAGCGATTAGTAAAGGAGGAAATCCATTGGAATTAAAGAAATTAGAAGTTCCCACATCTTCGATCACAGAAGTGAAACGATCGCCGATGGATGTATTTGCTCAAGCGCGAGACGCGGGAACTGGCGTATATATATTTAATCGGGAAAAAGTAGCTGGTGTGATGTTGACCCAAGAACAATACGAAACGCTCTTGCAAGAACTAGATGTCCTTCGTCAAACAGTGAAAGAGGAACTGAAAGAACCAAAGGAAAAAGAAATACATGAAGAATCTGTCAATAAAACAGCTTCCGTCGTATCCAATGCTGAAGGGATGGAAGAGTTGGCACAAACATTACAGCACTCGCTTATTACTGGTGTGACGATTACAGCAAAAAATCTAGATGAACGAATGGTCGCACTTGGTTTTATTACGAAAAAAACCGGATTTGGCGGGGTCGTGGATATGCTCAGCGAATTGATGAAAACCGGGAAAATCAATTACCAGCTAAGAAGAAAACCGCAAAATCGGACCATCATCGCTGAAATCATAGGGGAGCAAAACAGTCAATCCCAATTGATGGATAAGATTATTATCAAAAAAATTTTTCTACATGAATTATAAGAAAACCCTATATGTACAAAAAGAAAAAAACAGCTTCTCTTTGTACATATAGGGTTTATTTTTTTAGGGATGCCGTGCTTTTTTATAAGATAAGGCTACCGCCCATAACGATCCAAGGATTTGTGGAACTAAGTAAATGCCAGCTAGAATCAAAATCAGTTGGGTCGGTTTTAAAGGATGATAAAAGTACCGCCATTCAGCAAAATTGACGCAAAATAAATAGGAAGTGACAGTAGATATAATGTTGGCGATAAATAAAGATAAAATACGCCTGCTTTTTTGGAAATAATACCCAGCAAAAAGAGATAAAAATATCAACGTGATGAATCCGCTTACGGAATGATAATAGAAATCAAGCAGTAAAGCGAAATGCACATAAGGAACAAAAGATAAAAGCAATGGAAGATTCTTCCAACACGTTTTTATCATATTTTGTCACCACCTAACAAGTGTTATTATTTTGTTAATTTTATTGTAAATTGAATCATATAATAATCAATTACTTTTTCATTATTTCTAGATTAAATGAATAAACTCTCATGCCATTATCTCTAAAAAAAAAGTTTTTCCCCCTAATTTTTTTAGATAGAAAATTGTATAGTATGATGAAAGAAACATCTAGATGTGTATAAGAGACAGAAATTGGTTTGGGGGAACATTGATGAGAAGAAAAGCAGTAATCGATCGTCTTTATTTATTTTTTTGGTTTTTTCCTATCGTTTTGCTACCTTTTACATGGGTAAATGCTGTTGTGCAAGGTGCCGAGATATTAGGGCTGATCCAAGGAAGTGGATTTGTGGTTTCTAGAAATTTTCCAGCTTTGACTATTTTTTACTTAGTGATAAGTGTAGGTCTATTACTGCCAAAATCTCTGATCAATCATTATAATTGGCAGCTGCTTTATTTTTCTTGTTTACTCATATTCACATCTATGTTTTCCTTGTTGCCTCGCATGATCATCGGTCCTAATGGTTTGAGCGAGAGCGGACTGAAGGATTCAGCATATCCCTCCATGTATTTCTTGACGATCAAACCATGGTTCTATTTAGTAATTGCCTCATTTATTCTTGCAACATTTTTTTACTTCTGGACAGAAATCAGGATAAAAAGTGAACGATCTGTATCTATAAAAAATAACTATTGATGGTGGATCATCAGTAAAAAGCATATGAGCGGCGGAAAACGCATGTTTCTCATATGCTTTTTTTATTATTATGTAAAGAATGCGAAAAACGTTTACATGATTTTTACATAACTTAACTATATTTTTACAGCAACCATACGAGGGATTTACAGTCGACTGATAAACTTTAGTTGTAAATAAGAAAGGAGCAATAAAATGAAAAAAGTATTGTTTACTCTAGGTATGATGGGAATTCTTTTAGCCGGATGCGGCTCAGGATCAGGAAATACAGATGGCTCTGCCACACAAAATAATTCAAGTGACTCAAATGAACAAGTAAAAATCGTTGCGGTAGGTTCGACAGCATTACAGCCGTTAGTCGATGCAGCACAAGAAAGCTTTGTACAAGAAAATCCAAATTATCAAATCTCTGTACAAGGAGGAGGAAGCGGAACTGGTTTGAGCCAAGTCGAAGCTGGAGCAGTTACTATCGGAAACTCTGATGTATTTGCAGAAGAAAGAGACGGAGTTGATGCTTCAAAATTAGTGGATCATAAAGTAGCAGTGGTTGGGATGGCACCAATCGTCAACAAAGATACAGGTGTCAAAGATATCACAAAACAGGAATTGATTGATATCTTTACAGGAAAAATCACTAATTGGAATGAAGTTGGCGGGAAAGATCAAAAAATCAACGTCGTGAACCGTGCAAACGGCAGCGGTACCCGCGCGACATTTGAAAAATGGGGATTAGATGGTGCCACACCTATACAGTCCCAAGAACAAGACTCATCAGGAACTGTTCGGCAGTTGGTAAGTCAAACACCAGGAGCAATCAGCTATTTAGCTTTCTCATATCTCGATGATTCCACACAAGCACTAAGTATCGACGGTGTAGAACCAAAAGAGGAGAATGTAGCAGATAACAGCTGGGGAATCTGGTCATATGAACATATGTACACGAACGGAAAACCTTCCCCTGAAGTTCAAAAATTCTTAGACTACATGATGACAGAAGAAATACAAGAAGGTCCTGTCAAAGAATTAGGGTATTTACCGATCACAATGATGGAAGTAGAACGTGATCACGAAGGAAATATCAAATAACTAGCAGATAAACATACTACGGTAGTCGTTACTATTAAGGAAAAATCAACTATGTTTCCCCACATATACATTTTTCCTTTAATTGTGAAAAATAGTTCCTCATATTTTTCCGTTTTTTGAGCTAATACCGAGGGTCAGCTGATTGAACACCGTTTATTCGAAAAAAAGAGCTACGACATAGAACTGTCGTAGCTTTTTTTTGCTATATGACAGGAATGAAAGGTGTTTGCAAGCTTAATGTGAGGAACACTTTCCATATCTGTTCTATACTGGATAGGAGAAGTTTGGAAATATCCAGAAAACGAAATCAATCGAGGTAGCCACATGAAGAATAAATGGACAAATCGAAGTAAAAAAAAGAAAATAACACAAAAATCATCTGACAAAGTTATCCGTCTTTTTCCCTCGTACAAAGAAGGATTGACAGCAGAACAAGTCAAGGAACGAATAGAAAAAGGTGCAGCAAACGATTCAGTCGATCCCACATTCAAAACAAACCAACAAATTATATTGGAAAATATTTTTACGTATTTCAATTTGATCTTTCTTATCTTAGCTATTTTGCTTTGTTTAGTAGAATCCTATAAGAACTTGACTTTTTTACCAGTTATCATAGCCAATACAGGAATCGCCATTTTTCAGGAAATTCGATCCAAAAAGATCTTGGACGAACTAAATGTTTTAAATACAGCAAAAGTCAATGTCATACGAGACGGGATAGAACAAACAATAGATATAGAAGACCTTGTAATAGATGACATTGTTATTTTAGAGACTGGACATCAAATTCCAGCAGATGCAGAGGTCGTGGAAGGGAAACTGCAAGTTAATGAGGCTTTATTGACAGGCGAAGCAGATGAGATAACCAAAGAAATAGGTGATCCATTGATGTCCGGCAGTTTCGTTGTTTCCGGAAAAGCTTACGCCCGATTAGACAAAGTCGGAGCAGATTCGTATATTTCCCAATTGACAGTCAAAGCCAAGACAATGGGAGAAGGAGAACAGTCGGAGATGATTGCTTCTCTTAATCAATTGATCAAATGGATTGGGATCATCATTATTCCTATCGGTATTCTGCTTTTTTCTCAAAGTTACTTTTTTAATGGAAACACGATGAAAGAAAGTGTCGTCGCAATGGAAGCAGCATTGATTGGTATGATACCTGAAGGACTGTACTTGTTAACGACGATTGCATTAGCATTAAGTGCGACTAAACTAGCAAAGCAAAGAGTTCTTTTACACAATATGAAAAGCATTGAGACATTGGCAAGAGTAAATGTCCTTTGTGTAGATAAAACAGGAACGATCACAGAAAACAAAATGTCTGTCCAAAAAGTGATTGTCTCTAAAAAACAAAAAATAATCAGCCAATCAGATCAACTGGAAGAGCGCATTGCTGACTATGCAAAAGCGATGGCAGGAGACAATGCAACAATGGAAGCCGTCAAAGAATACTTTACAAAAACCACTGATCAATCCTATCACCAAGTCATTCCTTTTTCTTCTGTCCAAAAATTCAGCAGTGTAGCGTTGGGAGACAAGGTATATGTTTTAGGAGCACCCGAAATGGTTTTGCGAGATCAGTTGCCGGAATATGCGGAAGAGTTTGTTTCTTTCGCTGAAAAAGGCTATCGCGTGTTGGTCTTTGGTGTGTACGATGGGATTCTTGAAGAACCAGTATTAACGGAGGCAGTCACACCATTAGGGTATATCCTGATCGCTAATCCTATCAGAAAAGAAGCAAAAGCCACATTCAATTACTTCAAAAAACAGCAAGTAGCCATCAAAGTGATTTCTGGAGATAATCCGCTCACCGTATCTAATGTAGCTGTCCAAGCAGGGATTTCACATGCTGATCAGTACGTTGATGCGTCTAAATTATCAGAAGAAGAATATGAAGCAGCTGTCGAAAAATATACAGTTTTTGGACGCGTCAAGCCAGAACAAAAGAAAATCTTCGTTCAATTGCTAAAGCGTAACAATACAGTAGCTATGACAGGTGATGGCGTGAATGACATTCTAGCCATGAAAGAAGCAGACTGCAGTATAGCGATGGCTTCTGGCAATGAAGCCGCCATGCAGGCCTCACAAGTGGTCTTGCTTGATTCTGACTTTTCACGCATGCCGGAAGTTGTTGCAGAAGGACGGCGCGTCGTGAACAATATTGAGCGATCAGCCAGCTTGTTTTTAGTGAAGAATATTTTCTCCTTTTTGCTTTCGCTGTTTTCAGTCATCTTTGCTTTGACCTATCCTTTAGAACCATCACAGATCACATTGATTAGTTTGTTTACGATTGGACTTCCATCTTTCTTGCTTGCTCTAGAAGAAAACAAAAAGCGAATCAGAGGGAAGTTCATCATGAATGTGATGGAAAAGGCTGTGCCAGGTGGACTGACAGATATGATCGTAGTCGGTGCGTTGGTGATCTGCGGGGTGACTTTGGATCTAAATAAAACAGATGTTTCTACAGCATCTACTATGCTTTTGATTGCAGTAGGATTTCTCGTTCTCTATAAAATCTGTTCACCGCTGAATAAATTCAGAAGTCAGATCATTCTTTTCTGTGCTAGCGGTATCTTTTTTTCGGTCGTTTTTTTGCATAAACTGTTTTCAATCACCGGTATCTCAGCTGTATCGCTTTTGTTGTTGAGTATTTTATTTTTCTCGGCAGATTCGATTTTTAGGCATTTGACTACATTGGTAGAATATTTGTTTGAACGTAAAAATGAAAAAGAGCCGGAGATAATAAATAAATTGCCTCGGTTCCTTCGAGTATTCAAAAGAAATAAATGACTAATAAGATAAAAGAAGCTTAAAAATACATTAACTAAAAAATTGTATTTTCTAAGCTTCTTTCTGTATAAAAAACAAAGCAAATTTTTATCTAGAACTTATAGAAAACCAATTAAATCTTTACTTCAGGTGTCCTATAATCATTTTGAAAGCGTTTTTACAAAAGTGGGAGGAATGCTTCAAATGAAAAATAGAAGATTGCTTCAATTTAGTTTATTTTTAGGTGTACTGTATGGGATTTTCTTATCAGTTTCTATTGATGCTTGTACGACGATTTTAGTAGGAAAAAATGCTTCAGGAGATGGTTCAACGATGATTGCTAGAAATGAAGATCTGAACACGGCTTGGTCAAAATACTTTGTTGTCAGAAAAGAAAATACGAATCCTTCACATTTTGTATCAAAAGGGAATGGATTTACCCTTGATCTTCCGTAAGAACAGCTGAAGTACACAGCGACCCCAGAATGGGATACGTCAGAAGGATTATTTGAAGAAGATGGTATCAATAGCAAGAACGTTGCAATGAGCGCTACTGAATCAGCTACGACAAAGGAAGAGATATTGAAAAAAGATCCATATACCGCGCATGGTATCGCAGAAGACTCTATGTTGACCGTGACCCTTCCTTATATTGATTCAGCAAGAGCAGGGGTAGAACGATTAGGAAAAATCGTTGCTAAGCAAGGAGCTGCGGAGACAAATGGTGTGATTTTCTCTGATAAAAATGAAATCTGGTATATGGAGATACTTAGTGGTCATCAGTGGGCAGCTGTCAAAGTTCCAGATGACTGTTATGCAGTTATTCCTAATATGTTGTCAATTGATTCATTTGATTTGAAGGACAAAGATTCTTATCTTTGTTCAGCAGATTTAGAATCTTTTTTAGAAAAGAATCAACTGATAAATACGAAACGGGATATTTCTTTAAGAGACATATTTGCAGATAAGTCAAAGGATGAAAAATACAATCTTCCTAGGATATGGGATGCACAGAGAAAACTGACACCTTCAAAGAAACAAAAAATAACAGATCGTTCATTTGAGATGTTTGTCAAACCAGATAAACCTATTTCAATTGCAGAAACAGCTTATATCATGACATTACACTTTAATGGTACTGAATATGATACCATCGAAGGGACAAAGCCAGATAAGTATCGTCCAATCTCTGTGCCGAATACGATGGAATCTCATATTCTACAGATAAGAAACAATGTACCAGAAGAAATCAGTGGTATCCATTGGTTAGCGTTGGGGATTCCTGATACAAGCAATTATATACCATTTTATAGCAATATAAGCGAGACACCCGAAGCTTATCAAAAAGGAACAGATATGCCAGATGATATTTCCGCTTACTGGACATATCGGTTGACGAACATCTTGACGAAGCCATACTATAGTGATTTTAAGAAAAATATTACTTTACCAACTCGCCAAAAAGTTCGAGACCATCTATCGAAAGAGTTAGCAAGTACAGACCAACAAGCAAGAGAATTAATAGTAAATCATCCCGAAAAATTAACGGATTATTTGAATCAAAAAACACAAAGTTTTGCTGATTATGCTATAGATGCTTATCAGAAAATGAACCAGGAGCTGATTGTAAAGATGTCAGAAAAGACAGCTACACATCATGACAAAGATCTATAACATGTGGCTCAGCGTTTTTAGCTAATAAAAAGCCTGCTTTTCAGCGTAGTAGATGATCGTTAGACATCTAAACATTGCTGCAAGCAGGCCTTATTTAATTGCTTTTCGGAATGGTAACGGTGAAAGTCGAACCTGTTCCAAGATGACTGTCTACAGTAATTGTACCATGAAGGAGTTGCACGTAGTCTTTTACAATCGCTAACCCTAGTCCGGTCCCGCCTGAATGTCGGCTTCGTGCCTTGTCTACGCGGTAAAAACGCTCAAAGATCCGTTCCTGATCCTCAATGTCGATACCTATACCAAAATCTTGGACAGAAAACGATAATTCATCTGTTGCCTGGTAACGGATAATGATCTCGCTGTCGTTTTTTGAGTATTGGACAGCATTTTCAATCAGATTTTTGAGGATTGGATAAAGGATATCTGTTTTAGTAGTAAATGGTTCGTTCTTTCCAATCAATCGAATCGTCAACCGTTTCTTTTCGATGATTGGCTGATAATTTTGAACGATTTGCTGGAAATAAGGTTCTGTATAAATCGTCTGGATCTCGTAAGAATTTTCACCGTCTTTTGACAGCTGGATGATTTCCCGAATCAATTTATCTAACCGAATCGCATCTTTTTGCATGATCTCAAGAAAAGAAGTCAGAGTTTGTGGGTCATCTTTTGCACCATCCAGTAAAGTCTCGGTAAAACCAATCAGTGAAGTCACAGGAGTTTTTAATTCGTGGGAGACGTTGCCCACGAAATCCTTTTGTAGCTTTTCTAAACGTCGCACTTTCGTTAAGTCATACGCCACCCCTAGAATCTGTCCGGTACCTTCTGAATTAGTAAAGTAGCGCAAACTCAAGTCTAATGTCTGTCGTCCTTCAGCGATGGTGATCTCCTGATGGATCAGCGGATGCTCAGGAGTCACTTGGTGAATCAGCTGAATGAGTTTTGGCTCTTGGATGACTTCTGTGTATCGTTGTTCAGGTTCATAGCTTGTCACGTTTAAATGCAACTGCATCTTTGGATTAAGCAGTAGTAAACGAGAATCAGCATCATCAATCAGGAATACGCCTATCATCAGTTCATTTAATAATGTGTACAATTGTTCTTCTGTTGTAGTATACGCTCGATACATCTTACTCATTTGTTCGCTCAGCGCATTGATCGTCTGATACAATTCCTCCCATTGGTCAGGTGTCTGCATGATTACTTCTGATTGGTTTGGATTTTGTACCATTTTTCTAAGAACAGGCAGGACAGTTTTCAAAGGCTGATTTTTTTGGTAGATCAGGTAATAGATCATTCCTGCAAGAACAAGGAAGAAAGACAGAAAGAAGAAAAAGACCCAACGGCGAAAACTTTCCGTTCTCGGTAAAAATCCGCTTGTCGGTTCTGCGATACGTAAAATGGCTTCTAACTGGCCTCCTTTTTTGACTGGTAATGCGACGTATAAAAGATCCTCATTCAAAGTAGTACTTTTGCGCAAAGCGCTACCTAGGTTCCCACCATTCAATACAGCTTTTATTTCTGGACGAGAACTTCGCTGTTCATTCAATGTTTCATTGTTTGTGTCAAATAAGATTTTTCCAGTAGCATCCATTAAAGTGATCCGTTCGTTCGACTGATGGACGAATTCTTCCAAAGCAGTTTTGTTTTGCGCCGCTTGGAGGTTTTCGACATCTAATTGCCGGATCAGTAGTTGTGCTTTTTTTGTCAGGTAGCTTTCTTGCTGTTCGACGATCTGTTGTTGGAAATAATGGGAGATCAATTGCCAACCACCAAAAAATAAACTAATCAAAAGAATAAGAAAGAAGAGACGCTCATAAATTTTTTTCCATTTCATCGTTTTGGTTCCTGAAACTTATAGCCAAATCCTCTAACAGTCACCAAGTACTTTGGATGTTTTGGATCTCGCTCGATTTTTTCTCGCAAATGACTAACGTGTACATCTACGATACGGCTTTGTCCTGCGAAGTCAAAATTCCAAATGCGGTCTAGCAATGTGTCGCGATCGATCACACGGTCTTTTCGTTTCATGAAATAAACGAGTAATTCAAATTCTTTCGGTGTTAGTTCAATCAGATGATCGTCTACGGTGACTTGATAATTGGTCAAATCAGCAGTGATTTGTCCAATCGATAGATATTCAGGCTCAGCTTCATCTTTTGATTGCTTACGAGGTTCGATCCGTCTGAATATGGCTTTCATACGGGCTAATACTTCACGTGGACTAAATGGTTTGGTCAAATAGTCATCAGCACCTATCTCAAGACCAATGATTCGATCCACCTGATCATCTTTAGCCGTCAGCATCAAAATCGGTGTTTCATTTTTTTCTTGACGCAGCCGCTGAGTGATCTCCATGCCATCCATCGTTGGAAGCATCACATCTAAAATGATGAAATCAAATGATTGTTCTAATGCTAATTCTAATCCTTCGCCTCCATCTGCGGCACTGGTTACCTTATAGCCTTCTTTTTCCAAATTGAACGTCAAGAGCGTCACAATAGAAGGTTCATCATCAACAACTAGTATTTTTTTCATTCAAATCTCCTTTAAATAGGTTTCATTCTGTTTATATTTTAGCATAGAATCAGTACAAGGGGCTATTTTACAGAAGAAATAAATGGTATAATAGGAAGGCACTTTGCTGAATAGAAAGGAAGAGCAGTCAATGATTGGAATCAGTGCATGTTTAGGCGGTCTGGCCTGTCGCTATGATGGACAGAAAAAAGAAGTACCAGAATTGATGGAACTAGTTGAAACTGGCGAAGCCGTCATGGTCTGTCCAGAAGTAATCGGCGGATTGTCAATTCCTAGAGATCCTGCTGAAATCATTGGTGGAAATGGGTTCGATGTGTGGAAAGATCAAGCAAAAGTATGGACGACAAGCGGCGAAGATGTAACGGAAGCGTACAAAAACGGCGCGATCAAAGCCTATCAAAAATTGCAGGAAAAGCACATTGATCTAGTCATCGTGAAGGAAAAAAGCCCTTCATGCGGGACCCATTCGATTTATGATGGAAGCTTTTCCGGAATAACAAAAAATGGCGCCGGAGTGGCCACTGCTTATTTTATTCAGCAAAAAATGACTGTGCTCTCTGATGAAGAATGGCTGAAAACTAGAGGTGAGCAGAATGGAAATCGAAAAGACCAATCGAATGAACGCGCTCTTTGAATTTTATTCGACCTTATTGACAGAAAAACAAATGAACTACATGGAGTTATATTATGCAGATGATTTTTCATTAGGCGAGATCGCGGAAGAATACGAAGTAAGTCGTCAAGCAGTATATGATAATATCAAGCGGACAAGCAAGATCTTGGAGGATTATGAAAAAAAACTCCATCTCTTCTCTGATTATATTGTCCGAGAACAGATATTGGAAAAGATGACCGCATATATTACTGATAAGTATCCGGAAGATAAAAAACTGCTTGAATATGTACAGCAAATTCAAGCAATCGAAGAATAAATAAAAGGAATGAAGAAAATATGGCATTTGAAAGCTTAACTGAACGTCTCCAGCAGGCGATGGGAAAACTAAGAAAAAAAGGAAAAGTATCAGAAGCTGACGTAAAAGAAATGATGCGGGAAATCCGCCTTGCCTTACTAGAAGCCGATGTTAACTTGCAAGTAGTCAAAGACTTTACTAAACGCGTACGCGAACGTGCGGTAGGGGCAGAAGTGCTGGAAAGTTTATCACCAGCACAACAAATCGTAAAAATCGTTGATGAAGAATTAACAATCACACTTGGTTCTGAAACAGCAGAGTTAAATAAATCACCAAAAATACCAACTGTTATCATGATGGCTGGTCTACAAGGGGCAGGTAAAACAACTTTTACCGGTAAATTAGCGAATTATTTAAAGAAAAATGAAAATGCTCGTCCGCTCCTAATCGCAGGGGACGTATATCGGCCAGCAGCGATCGACCAATTGAAAGTATTAGGTCAACAGCTAGATGTTCCTGTATTTGATATGGGAACAGAAGTCAGCCCAGTAGAAATCGTTCGTCAAGGGATGGAGCTAGCAAGAGAAAAGAAAAACGACTATGTATTGATCGATACGGCAGGACGTCTACACATCGATGAAACATTGATGGATGAGTTGAAACAAATCAAAGAATTAACTCAACCAAATGAGATCTTGTTGGTTGTCGATGCCATGACTGGTCAAGATGCCGTCAATGTAGCTGACAGCTTCAATCAGCAATTAGGGATTACTGGAGTAGTCATCACTAAACTTGATGGGGATACTCGAGGCGGGGCAGCATTATCGATCCGCTCAGTGACAGGCGCACCAATCAAATTCATCGGTTCTGGTGAAAAATTGACTGACTTAGAAGTATTCCACCCAGATCGTATGGCTAGCCGTATCCTTGGTATGGGGGACATGCTGACACTGATTGAAAAAGCGCAGCAAGACTATGATGAGAAAAAAGCGGAAGAACTTGCACAGAAGATGCGGGAAAACTCATTTGATTTCAATGACTTTATTGAACAACTCGATCAAGTGATGGGGATGGGCCCACTGGAAGATCTAATCAAAATGATCCCAGGAATGAATCAAGTCCCTGGAATCGAAAACGTCAAGGTAGATCCAAAAGATGTTGAACGCAAAAAAGCGATGGTTTATTCTATGACACCAGCAGAAAGAGCAAATCCTGATCTGTTGAATCCAAGCCGTCGTCGCCGAATTGCTGCTGGTTCTGGAAACAGTGTGGTTGAAGTAAACCGAATGATCAAGCAATTCAAGGAATCAAGAAAAATGATGCAACAAATGTCCAAAGGGGATATGAACATCCCAGGTATGGACCAAATGTTTGGATCAGGCGTCAAAGGGAAACTAGGCAAAATGGCGATGAATCGAATGATCAAGAAAAATAAGAAGAAAAAGAAAAAACGGAAATAAGATAAAAAAAACAGCTTCGGTACAGACTGAAAATGTCTATTGCCGGAGCTTTTCTATCAGCAATTTTTATTCTTTACTGATACAATTACTCTAAACAAAGAGGTGGCACAAATGAGATGTCCGTGGAGTGAACAGACAGAAAATATGCAGCAATATCATGATACTGTCTGGGGTGTTCCTGAATATGATGACCAAAAGCTGTTCCGAAAATTGATGCTCGACATCAATCAGGCAGGATTGAGTTGGCAGACGATTTTAAATAAAAGTGAAGCATTCGATAAAGCATATGATCAATTCGATATCCAAAAAGTCGCAAATTATGGAGAAACAAAAATGAGCGAACTAATGGAAAACAAAGGAATTATTCGGAACCGCAGAAAAATCGAAGCTGCTGTCCAAAACGCTAAAGCAGTCTTGAAGATTCAAGAAGAATTCGGCAGTTTTTCTGAGTATCTTTGGTCGTTTTCTAATGGAAAAATCGTTGATTCTTCTTATCATTCACAAGAAGAAGTCCCGACAACAAGTCCTCTTTCAGATGAATTAGCAAAAGATCTAAAGAAAAGAGGATTTAAATTTATTGGCAGTACGACAATCTATGCTTTTTTAGAAGCAGTCGGGATCATCAATGATCACCTTGACAGTTGTTTCCGCAAAGAAGAGGTCGTACGTATCGGAAGAAAATAAAGAAAGGGCGAATAAAACATGCGAAAAATCATATTTTATGGCGCTGTAAGTTTAGATGGTTATTTGGCAACGAAAACGGATGACCTTCAATGGCTTTTTGACACTCCGACAGGTGAGCAAACCACTTATGAAGCTTTTTATGAAACAATCGATACGACCATCATGGGCAGGAAAACTTATCAAGAAGCAAAAAAATATTTGGAAACCGAAGCAATTTATCCAGAGAAAAAGAATTTCGTTTTTTCAACCAATGCACAATTACAATTGCCAGATGCTGAGGTCGTACACGAAGAGCCTGTTGCTTTTCTAAAAAATCTACAAATGACAGAAGGAAAAGATATCTGGGTCGTGGGTGGCGGTCGATTGATCAAACCGTTAGTAGAACATCAAATGATTGATGAATGGTATATCCAGATTGCCCCTGTATTATTAGGGGACGGAATCCCTTTATTCCAAAAAGGAACCTATGAAGCACGTTTTGAATTGCTAGATACGACACGATTCGGTGAATTTATCGAATTACATTATGTACGAAAGTAGAAGCAAATAAAACAAAAGAAGCGTGAGACAAAAGTGTTCTTTACTTTTGTCTCACGCTCTAAACACATATAAACGGCGGAAGCAGAAGCAACTCCTTCGGAAATAAGCTGAATTTCACAAAAATTTGAAAAGCAATTTTCGTGAATTCCTTCTTATTTCTTGGAGTTAAACGCTTCTGTCCCAGCCTCTTTTTTTAATTGTTCTGATTTTATTCTGCTAATTTGTTAGAAAAATCTAGATACGCATCTAAAATCGTTTGGAAGAAACTTAATGTTCCTTCAACGATATTGCCGTTTTCATCAATTAGATTCGCAACGTTTCCGATATATGCTTCCGGTTGTTGCAAGGTTGGCACATTCAAAAAGACAAGTGATTGGCGTAGATGGTGGTTTGCGCCAAAGCCGCCAATCCCACCTGGTGATGCAGTAACGACTAAACCTGGTTTATGATCCCAAACACTGTGTCCATAAGGTCTTGAGCCTACATCTAAAGCGTTTTTCAATACTGCTGGCACAGAGCGGTTGTATTCAGGAGTAACGAAAACGACACCGTCTAATCCGCTCACTTCCTCACGAAAACGAGTCCATTCAGCAGGAGCTTTTTCTGGGGTTTCAAGATCCTCATTGTAAAATGGCAGATCATCGAATTTTACAAATACACTTTCGTACCCTTCAGGAAGCAATTTCGCAAAAGCTTCTGCTACTTTTTTGTTGTAAGAATCTTTTCTTAAACTACCAATAAAAAATCCAATTTTTTTTGTCATACGATTTTTCCTCCTTCAAACTATCTATAATAATCTTACAAAAAATAAGTAACTGGAGCAAATAAAAACACTTACTGGCAAAAGTTTCGTTTTAGTTGACAAATGATCGCGAAGTATCGTTAGTCTCCATTGCCAACCCTCTTAGAAAGTCTATATAATGAAGAAAAAGGAGGGATAAGATGGAAGAATTATCATTATCGAAAAATGTAGCAAATTTACGAAAGGAAAAAGGCGTGACTCAAGAAACTCTAGCCGAATTCATAGGTGTGACAAAAGCTTCTGTTTCCAAATGGGAGACAGGCCAAAGTATGCCTGATGTACTCATATTGCCTAAATTAGCCAGTTTTTTTGATGTGTCTGTTGATGAACTGCTCGGCTATCATCCTCAATTGACGAAAGAGCAAATCAGACACTTTTATCAGCAGTGGACCACCGCTTTTTCTAAAGAGCCCTTTGAATATGTGATGGAGGACTGTAGAAAAGCGGTCAAACAATATTACTCATGTTATCCTTTTCTTCTACAAGTAGTCGTTTTGTGGTTGAATCATTTTATGCTAACAAAGGATCTGGAGGAACAACAAGCAATTCTGTCTGAAGCAGAAGCGTTATGTACGAAAATCGTTGAAGAATCAGCAGAATTATCTCTATGCAATAATGCTTCTTTGTTAAAAGTAGCGGTCATGCTCCAGTTAGGCAAACCAGAAGAAGCTTTATCTGAAATCGAAGAAAAAGCGGATCCTTATCGTTTTGCCCAGCAAAGCGACACCTTGCTTATCCAAGCGTACCGAGCCGCTGGTCAAACAAAAAAAGCGGTAAGCTATACTCAATTCAGCATGTTTTCTCATTTAATCAATCTCGTATCTTCAGCCACTCATTATCTATTGATCCAAATCATTCAATTACCGGTTATAGAAGAAACTGTCAATAGAATAGATGCTGTGATCCAAGCATTCAACCTGACGGCGATCCATCCCAACAGTTGTGCTCAATTTTCTTACGCTGCAGCCTGTGCTTATGCGAAACATGAAAAAGAAGAACAAGTAATAAAGTGTTTAAAACAGTTTGTGGATTTGACACTTATACTTTTAAGTGAGGAAGGCAGGATTCTTCATGGTGATAGGTATTTTGATGAGATAAATGAGATATTTGAAGGAGCAGATCTTGGGGTACAGCAAATAAGAGACACGAAAATCATCAGGGAAGGGGCATTGAGTGCATTAGAAAATCCGATTTTTCAACAAATTGAAAGATCAAAAATTGAAAAACTAAAAAAACGATTGGCGGGCGAGTAATATGAGCATCAAAGAATTTCTTCCGTTTTTAATTCCTTTAATCATTGTACAGTTTGGATTACTTATTTATGTACTTCATCATATCTTTACACATTCTGCATATAAACATGGAAATCGAATGATATGGGTGATTATTGTTATTGTTGGTATGCAGTTTATCGGCCCTGTCCTTTATTTGATTTTTGGCAAGGAGGATGCGTAGTGGCTATCTTGACACTTGAAAAAGTCTCAAAGTCTTTTGGTACAAACAAATTGCTAGATGATTTATCTTTTTCTGTAGAAGAACAGACGATTTTTGGTTTCATCGGTAAAAACGGTGCTGGAAAAACGACAACTATGAAACTGATCTTAGGTCTTATCAAAAAAGACAGCGGAACGATCCGAGTGAAC
This sequence comes from Enterococcus sp. 10F3_DIV0382, assembly GCF_002140245.1. Classification (NCBI taxonomy): domain Bacteria; kingdom Bacillati; phylum Bacillota; class Bacilli; order Lactobacillales; family Enterococcaceae; genus Enterococcus; species Enterococcus sp. 10F3_DIV0382. The sequence goes on from NZ_NGMF01000001.1 coordinate 1,236,927, forward strand.
GGAAAAGAAGTAGAGTACGGACAAACAACGACCAATCAAGAAATCGGCTATTTAGCTGATGTACCGGTTTTTTATGATTATATGACTGCTTCTGAGTATTTGATCTTTTGCGGCGAACTCACAGGAATGCCTAAACAGCGGATAAAGGAAAAAACCAATGAACTGTTGTCACTTGTCGGTCTGTCGAATGAAAAGAAGCGGATCAAAAAATTTTCCAGAGGGATGCGACAACGTTTAGGGATTGCTCAAGCCTTGTTGAACGAGCCCAAATTACTCATTTGCGATGAACCAACTTCTGCTCTTGATCCTGTTGGTCGAAAAGAAATCTTAGATATCTTATCCTCTGTGAAAGAGCAAACGACGATTTTATTTTCAACTCATATTTTATCTGATGTGGTGCGTATCTGTGACAAAGTTGCTTTTTTGGATAAGGGAAAAATCGTGTTGTCTGGATCAGTGGACGAATTGAAAAAGCAAACAAATGCTAGTGGGTTTGAGATCGTATTTTTTTCCAAAAAAGAGCGCGAACAATTTGAAGAGCTTTTACCTGGAGGGATGATCCGAAGTGAACTGCGTATAGCTTATCCACAAAAAAGTAAAGAAGAAATGCTTTTTGCTATGGATTTGCTAGCCAAATACCAATTGCCAGTCCAATCGGTCCAGATGGAAGAACCTACGCTAGAAAAACTCTTTTTGGAGGTAGTTCAATCATGAGACAACTCATTGCCTTCGCCAAAAAGGAGCTAAAGGAAAACTGGCGTACTGGAAAAATCATCACGCTAAGTGCGCTCACAGTGATTTTCGGTATAATGAATCCATTGCTAGCTAAATTGACTCCTTATTTAGTGCAAGCTATGTCAACAACTCTGGCAGAGTCAGGGATTTCTGTTCAGAAGATTACAGTTGATGCAACGACTTCATGGACACAATTTTATAAAAATATTCCGATGTTGCTGATTTTTTTCCTTCTTTTATTCAGTGGGATATTGACAAGCGAATACCAAAACGGAACAATCATCAACTTGCTGACAAAAGGGATGAAGCGCTGGAAGATATTTCTGTCGAAATGGATCATGGGTATACTATTTTGGAGTGTCAGCTATTGGTGCTGTTATAGTATTACGCTAGCATACACGATTTATTATTGGGACCAGTCGATTATCACCCATCCTTTATTTATCAGTTTTACTTATTATTTTTTTGGTTGTTGGCTTTATTCATTGATTTTATTTTATTCAGCTTTTCTTTCTTCCAATTATGCGGTTCTGTTGGCTAGTGGGGGAACGGTCATTCTGAGTTATGGTGCTGGGTTGTTCTCTAAAGTAGCAGAATATGTACCGACTTATTTGATTTCTTCCTCAAATTTTCTTGCGAAAGAAATCCACCTTGCAGATTATACTCGGTCATTAGCAGTGACATGTTGTTCTATCGTCATATCCATCGTAGCTGGGTGGCTTGTTTTTAACAAAAAAGAAGTCTAAAATCTGCTATTTCCTAAAAAAAATCGAATTTAATCAAGCTGTAAAGAAAAAAAGCTTTACAGGGTAAAAAAAAACTGTTACACTACATCTTGTGAATAAAACAATGGAGGTGGAAATAAATAATGGCAGTTAAAATCCGTTTAAAACGTATGGGTTCTAAAAAGAGTCCTTTTTACCGTATCGTCGTAGCTGATTCACGTTCTCCTCGTGATGGACGTTTCATCGAAACTGTAGGTACTTACAATCCTTTGAAAGACCCTGCAGAAGTAGTTTTAAAAGAAGACTTAGTTCTTGACTGGTTATCAAAAGGTGCACAACCTTCTGACACTGTACGTAACATCCTTTCAAAAGAAGGCGTTATGCAAAAACACCACGAAGCTAAATTCTCAAAGAAATAAGGTGACCGGATATGAAAGATTTAAGCGACTTAGTCTTAACAATCGTTCGTCCGCTAGTCACTTATCCTGATCAAGTCAAGTTAGAGGTCGTAGAGTCGAAAGATTTTTACGAGTACAACCTAACAGTGGCACCTGAAGATATTGGCCGTATCATCGGAAAACAAGGGCGTGTGGCCAAAGCAATCCGCACGATCGTTTACGGTGTTCGGATCAATGCACCAAAAAAAGTGCGTTTGAATATCATCGATGATAAGGAAAAGTAAATAAACGTGCTGTACTCGAATTTCCGAGTACAGCTTTTTTGTTTTTTTATTAATTGAAGAAATGATTATTTGGCAAAAGAAGTAAGAAAGCGTATCCTTATAATAGGAGGGAGTGAGCAGATAATGAGAAATACTATGTTATTTATTCCGTTTGTCTTATTGTTAAGCGCCTGCAGTTTGATTACTGAAAGATCAGACAATACGCAACTATCAAGCAGTACATCTGAAACTGTTGCAAGTACAGAAAAAAGTAGTACTAAAACGGCTTCATCTACTGAACAAACAAGGGCTACCTCAAATAATGAGGAAAAGCCTGCTTTAAACCAATTGAAAGAACAACAACCAAACGTGCCCATGCCTTTAGATGTACCGATTTCTTCTGGCTATCTCAATGTCGCAGCGGCACAAACAAAGCAAGGCTATTCTATTTTATATTACGGATCAGATCGTCCCCTCAGGTTGAATGCTGACGAATTGAATCAAGAAACGCCTATTGCAACTTATCTCTATCAATATGGATTTGCTTCTAGTCAAGAAACGATCCAAGTCTTGCAGCCATTTGAGATCGATACAAATGGGCAGCAAATGGATTTAGGTCATCAAATCACGGGGTATCAGCAAGGAGCAGCAGGTTCAAGCTACCTTGAATGGCAAGAAGGAAATTGGCGTATTCGGATCCGTGGGAATAATATAGATGGTCAAGAACCCTTGCCGTTAGCTAAAGAAATCGTAGCCTATTTGGAAGAAAACAGGCTGCCAGCACCTGAACAATTTGGTAAGATAACTATTGATATGGGAGATACGACGAATCGAGCCGTAGAAGTAAGTTGGCAAGAACCGAAAAATGTCTATACGATCACTCGTCAAGACCCTATAGCTGCATTGAAGATGGCAGTTTCTATGAAGAAGCCATGACAGAAGTGCTCAGCTCCAAGAAATAAGAAGTCATCAAAAACAGCAAGCCACAGTTTTGCATAAATTTGGCTTAATACCCTAAAAGAAAACTAGAATTGCCTCTCCGCACATGCTAAAATAAAACAGACAAAAAAGAAATGGGGATATAAGTTGACTGAATACTTGAATGTAGGAAAAATCGTAAACACACAAGGTATCAAAGGTGAAGTCCGTGTGATCTCAACAACGGATTTCCCAGAAGAACGTTACAAAAAAGGGACGGTGCTGACATTATTCCAAGATGGAAAAGCACCTGTGGAATTAACAGTCAAAAGTCATCGCAAACATAAAAATTTTGACTTATTGAGTTTTGAAGGACATCCTTCTATCAATGATGTGGAAAAATATCGGGATGGCATATTGAAAGTGTCAAAAGACAACTCTGTAGATCTAGCTGAAAATGAATTCTATTACCACGAGATCATCGGTCTGCGTGTGGTGGAAGAAGATGGAACGGAACTAGGTAAAGTAAAAGAAATCTTGTCACCAGGTGCCAATGATGTTTGGGTCGTTCAACGTCCGAAAAAAGCTGATATCTTGCTTCCATATATCGCTTCTGTCGTCAAAGAAGTCGATTTAGAAGCTGGAGTGGTCCGTGTAGAAATCCCAGAAGGACTGATTGACGATGAAGATTGATGTATTGACTTTATTTCCAAGAATGTTTGAAGGCCCTATGGGGGAATCCATCATCGGCAAGGCTGTAGATAAAGGATTATTAGACATCAATATCTCTAACTTCCGTGATTATTCAGATAACAAACATCAGACAGTAGATGATTATCCATATGGCGGAGGAGCAGGTATGCTGCTCAAAGTCCAGCCCATCTATGATAACATCCAAGCAATCGAACAAGCTGCACCGGATGTCCAAAAAAGAGTAATTCTTCTTGACCCAGCTGGTAAACGATTCGATCAGAAAATGGCAGAAGAATTTTCACAGGAAGAACATCTGGTATTCATTTGTGGTCATTATGAGGGATATGATGAACGTATCCGCACATTAGTGACAGATGAAGTTTCCTTAGGGGATTATGTCCTTACTGGGGGAGAATTAGGTGCGATGGTCATGATCGATGCAACAGTTCGGCTGTTGCCAGATGTGTTAGGCAATCAGACTTCTGCCCAAACCGATTCTTATTCAACTGGTCTATTAGAACATCCCCAATATACTCGTCCAGCAGAATATAAAGGGATGAAAGTACCAGAAGTATTGACAAATGGAAATCATAAATTGATTGAAGAATGGCAATTAAAAGAGTCGCTAAGAAGAACCTATCAACGCCGACCTGATCTCTTGGAAACACTTGAATGGACACCTCAAATGACGAAATTTTTAGAAGAGATCAAGAAAGAAGAACAAGAAAAAACAGCAGATGTAACCAAGTAAATTTTTCTAAAATCTTCTTTACAGTAGATTGATAGTATGTTAGTATTTTATGGTGAGTGTACAAGCACTTAACTATTACGATATTCCGCTGTGAGAAAAGCTCATAAGAATATTTGGAATAAGGAGAAGAAAACCATGAATCCATTAATCGAAGAATTAACAAAAGACCAATTACGTTCTGACATCCCAGCGTTTCGCCCTGGTGACACTGTGCGTGTTCACGCAAAAGTTGTCGAAGGTACTCGTGAACGTATCCAGTTATTTGAAGGTGTTGTTATCAAACGCCGCGGTGCTGGAATCAGCGAAACTTATACAGTACGTAAAGTTTCTAACGGAGTGGGCGTTGAGCGTACATTCCCATTGCACACACCACGTGTTGCAAAAATCGAAGTAGTTCGCTACGGTAAAGTACGTCGTGCAAAATTGTACTACCTACGTGCATTACACGGAAAAGCTGCTCGTATCAAAGAAATCCGTCGTTAATCATCGTTATCAGACAGAGAAAGAACCCTTGGAGTTCAAGGGTTCTTTTTTTGTTCTCATCATGTAATGCGTTACTCTTGATTCAGTATTTTTTTAATTACTCGAATGGGCGAATAACTTATTAGGATGAGTCTATCGACAAATATTAGTAAAAAAAAGAGCCATATGATAATATCTTTCTTGAGAGTAACCGCTTTAACAAAAAATACAGAATATTCTAACATAAATGGAATATTCTTAGAATCAAAAGGAGAAAGAAGATGATTTATACTTATACGGAGCAAGAGAAAATGAAAGTTTTGGAGACATTTATGAAGGAGGGAAAAGTAAAACAAGTACCAAGCGCAACAAAAAAGAAATACATCCTGCTGAAAGAAGTCTTGAAACGATTCGAACATGGAGTAATCTATACAGAAACAGAAGTCAATTCGATATTGATGGACGTATTTTCTAGTGCTGATTATGTCGAACAAAGGCGTTACCTAATCACATTCGGCTTTTTCAAAAGAAGTTCAGGCGGTCGGGCATATCAGATGATGGGAAATGAAAATTAGAAGTTTTGATGTATACTAATTGAAAAAAATTCAAGTATGCGGCGTAGAACCAATGTCGCATACTTGAATTTTTTTTGTCATCTTGTGAAATTGGTTGAAACTTTCAATTAAGAATGACAGTTTTTTATGTAAAATCTGTCATTCTTTTTCATTTTTTGAAACATATGGCTAAACAAATGAAATAAAACGTGCTATACTTCTGGATGAAACAGGTTTAGAAACTGTATCACTTATTTGTGATTATTTCTAACTAATAATTAAAAATAAAGCATAAAAAGGACGATGTTCAATGGCTGAAAAAATGAAACAAGGTTCGAAATCTGTAGTAGAAAGTTTGGTTAACCATCACGTTGATTATGTATTCGGTATACCAGGCGCAAAAATCGATGGTGTATTTAATGAATTAGAGGATCAAGGTCCTGAATTAATTGTAACTCGTCACGAACAAAATGCTGCATTTATGGCACAAGCAATCGGACGTATTACAGGAGAACCTGGGGTTGTTATCGCAACAAGTGGTCCAGGTGCTAGTAACTTAGCTACAGGTTTGGTAACAGCGACAGCAGAAGGAGACCCGGTTTTAGCAATTGCCGGGCAAGTAAAACGAAGCGATCTACTGAAGTTGACCCATCAAAGCATGGATAATGCAGCGCTGTTCCAGCCAATCACAAAATACAGTGCAGAAATCCAAGATCCGGAAACAATTTCTGAAGTGATTGCTAATGCTTATCGTATGGCTAAAAGCTCAAAAAAAGGAGCGAGTTTTATCAGCATTCCTCAAGATGTAGTGGATGCGCCAGTTCAAGGTAATATCATCAAGCCATTGAGTGATCCTAAATTAGGTTCTGCTTCTGCAGATGATATCCGTTACTTAGCCGAACGCATCAGGGAAGCAAAACTACCGGTATTATTAGTAGGTATGCGGGGATCAAGTGAAAAAGAAACGTTAGCTATCCGGCAATTAGTTGAAAAGACAGCATTACCTGTTGTAGAGACATTCCAAGCAGCTGGAGTGATCTCACGTGAATTAGAAGCGCATTTCTTTGGTCGAGTGGGATTGTTTAGAAACCAACCAGGCGATATGCTTTTGAAACGAAGCGACCTAGTCATCGCAATTGGCTATGATCCAATCGAATATGAAGCAAGAAACTGGAACGCAGAAAAAGATGCGCGGATCATTGTGATCGATGAAGCACCAGCTGAAATCGATCCGTTTATGCAGCCTGAAAGAGAATTGATCGGTGATATCTCAGCCACTATTGATTTACTGACAGGTTCATTAGAGCCTCAACAAGTGTCAGAAGATGCGAAAGAATATTTAGATTCTCTTCAAGCAAAACTAACGGAGCGGGATATTGTCCAATCAAAAGGAGAAGCAGGTATTTTGCATCCTTTAGAAGTCATCAACACACTTCAATCAAAAGTAACAGATGATATGACCGTTACTGTAGATGTAGGGAGTCATTATATTTGGATGGCACGCCACTTTAGAAGTTATGAACCACGACATCTATTATTCAGTAATGGTATGCAAACGCTTGGTGTAGCATTACCGTGGGCGATTTCTGCTGCACTGGTACGTCCAAATACACAAATTGTATCAGTTTCCGGAGATGGCGGATTTTTATTCTCTGCCCAAGATTTAGAAACGGCTGTACGTAAAAAATTGGATATCGTTCATTTGATTTGGAATGATGGACGCTACAATATGGTAGAGTTCCAAGAAAAAATGAAATATCAACGGGCGTCAGGTGTAGACTTTGGTCCAGTTGATTTTGTGAAATATGCAGAAGCTTTTGGTGCTAAAGGGATCCGAGCTACAAGTATAGAGGAATTAGAAAAAGCTTTAGAAGAAGGATTTGCGACAGAAGGACCCGTAATTATTGATATTCCGATCGATTACCGTGATAATGAGAAATTGGGAGAAACAATCTTACCAGATCAATTCTATTAAGGAAGTGTCGACATGACTGAAAAAATCTTATACCAGCACGGGACATTGGGAGCTTTGATGGCCGGCTTGATGGATGGAACAGAAACGATTGCTCACATATTGGAAAAAGGAACTCTGGGATTGGGAACATTGCATGGACTTGATGGTGAAGTCATCTTTTTAGATGGCGTAGCTTATCAAGGAAGATCAGATGGCTCAGTTGTCCAATTAGATGGAAGTGAACTTACCCCCTATGCAGCAATTACAGATTTTACGCCAGATACTAGTTTTTCTGTTTTAGAATCTGCAGATGGAGAACAATTGAAAAAACACATCTTAGTAAAAGAAGATGGGGAAAATCTATTTTTAGCAGTGAAGATAACTGGATTATTCAAAAACATGCATATCCGTATCATGCCGAAACAAGAAAAACCTTATCGAAGACTAGCAAAAATTTCAGAGTCTCAACCAGAATTCCAACAAAGCAACATTCATGGAACATTAGTCGGGTTCTTTACCCCTGAATTATTCCAAGGAGTTGCTGCAGCGGGATTTCATCTGCATTTTATCGATGATACACATACATTTGGCGGACATGTAATGGATTTTGAAGTGGCTGAAGGAAACGTGGAAATCAGCCGCATCTCTTCTCTTGTACAGCACTTTCCAGTTGATGATCCGACTTTTGTTCACGAAACGATTGATTATGCTGATTTAGCAGCAGAAATCCAACAAGCAGAATAAAAAAGACAGCGAGATGCGTTTAAGGTAACCAAGCTAACGTATCTCGCTTTTTTGAAAAGCAAACCTAGCGTTTACCAAAAAACTGAGCTATAATCTTTTCCATAGATCAAAAAGGAGCGGTTTTTATCATGTGGACAGAAAAACAGAAAAAAGATGCATACGAAATTCTATTATTACAGCAACAAGGATTATTAGAAGCAGAAGATAACTGGTTAGCAAATTTAGCAAATTCATCTGCATTGTTGAATGAAACATTACCTGAGACTGTCTTTGCAGGATACTATTTATTTGATGGCAATGAATTGATTTTAGGACCGTTCCAAGGGCGAGTTTCCTGCACACGTATCAAGATGGGAAAAGGAGTTTGTGGAGAGTCAGCTGAAAAACAAGCGACATTGATCGTTGACGATGTCAAAAAACATGAAAATTATATTTCCTGTGATTCAGCCGCACAATCAGAAATCGTTGTACCAATGGTAAAAGAAGGTCATTTAATCGGTGTTTTAGATATCGATTGCGGAGTAACGAAAGGGTATGATGAAATCGATCAAGCATTTCTAGAAAAATATGTAGATCTTTTATTAGCAAATTTTAATATAAATGCTTTTTCATTTATTAATAACTAAAATTGACTATTGAAACAAAAAAGAAGAAAAATCAAAAATAAAAAGAGCCGGAAAGACAGGGGGATATCTGTTTTTCGGTTTTTTTATTTTTTTATAAAATCACAAGCGTTATTAGTTTTCATAATCATATTTTAATGGTATTATCATTTTAAATAATGAAAAACACATTAAGGATGGATGAAATATGAATAACGAAACTATCATTTTAGGAAAAAAATATATTTGCCAACCTATTGGCTTGAAACAAAAAGTGGTTGGAGAAGTAATCAGTAAATTAGAAAATTGTGTTGTGATCTGCGTAGATGAATATCATGACGTCGATCGCAATGAAATATTAGAAAAATGCGGAAAAGTAGTGGCAAAATACACTCACGTTTATGAGTTGGAAACGACAGAATATCTATATAATTACAGCAATAAATATGAACATACTTTAGTTTCATAAAGATTTTAAATAAAGTGCCTTCAAAAGCGAGGAGTCCAAGCTTTTGAAGACACTTTATTTAGTTGGCGTTGTTTTTTTATATGTCACTTTTCTTTTTAAGTGGCACAATAATTGTAAATTTTCTTTAATTGATTCTCTATACAACCTGAATCTAGTTCAGTATATAAAAACTAGTTTCGTTTGCTTCACTATCAGAAATTCTCCTTCGCTTCTTTTAGATTATATATAAGGTATCTCTAAAGTCCTTTTAGTTGCCAAAATTTAATAACAAATAAAGTATAATGATTATAGCTTCTCTAATTTCACTTAATTTAATTGCAGACATTATCTTTAAATAACAAACATAATCATTAAAAAAGTTTTTGTCATATCCTCAAGTACTTGTTCTAGCTTCCAGTATATGTTTCTATTTTTATTTTATTTTTTTATTTAAACTAAAAGACGTAATTTCAAATGAAAATTTATTGAATAAAGATTCCATTATTATAGTGCCCACAACGAAACCAGCAGCATTTGCAATAATATCCCCTACATCAAATATTCCTAAACGAAAAACATATTGCGCTATTTCAATTAACCAGATACCCAAAACCACTATGCCTAGATGTTTTTTATTTAATGATAGTATCCAGCCTAATGGTATAAACATGATTATATTCAGCATCACGATTATCGCATCCCCATTGATAAAATCAGAAAGAAATGATAAAGGATTGGATTCTAGTCCTCTTATTCCAATGTTTTTTAAAAAGAGCAGATAAATTAATACTAAAAAATAAAGAATATAAAATCCAATGATTACTTCCTTATAAATTCT
>NZ_NGMF01000001.1:1248379-1281268 GCF_002140245.1 Enterococcus sp. 10F3_DIV0382
ATCTATAAGAACCCATATAGGTACGTCATTATATTTTTTTACATAATGCTTTATAGAATTATTTTCATTACTCTTCTTATTGGAATTAATGATTTTCGTTAACCTTGAAATTAACCATCCTAACTCTAAAGTTTTTGAATTATCATAACAATTAATATCAAGGTATGCATATGGCTTATTATTATAAACCTCTGCAAAACGATATGACAAAATGCTTTTGATATGGTTTTCTGCCTCAGTAATTGCGCGGAAAAGAGCGTGCTTAATCTCTTTGTCAAAATAATATAAATGAGTTATTTCGTCAAAAGTAGTACCTGGCAAATAATTATTTTGATTGCTCATAAAATATTTACTATATCCATTAATTATGTTGTAATAATTGTTTGTAAGTAGATATTGTTTAGCTCTTTGGTAATTTGGAATAATAACTCCACGGTTGTTCAGTATTGTTAATTGCTTATGCAAATTTTCGAAATTTTTCAACAAAAAAACCTCCATCCATATAGAATGAAGGTTTTCGCGTTGGTCCCCGTAGAGATTCCAACACTTATCTCTTAATTTCATTCTATAGGGTTTTATTTAATAAATCAACTGAATTGCAAAAAAATATTAAAATCCTTTAGTGTTTTTTCTTAGAACACGCTCGCTTTGGTCGGTGGGGCGTGTTTTTTTATTTTACAGACTTTCGAAAACTAAAGTAGCTTGGATTCTATCGCCACCACCGAAACCTTTACTACCACCGTTTGTAGTGGAAATAGTGTGTAATCGATAACCTTTAGAACACTGTCTATTTATAGTGTTTTCAAGTTCTGATAGGTTTTGCGACCCTTTTCCTATAAATTTTTCTTTTAATACAACTTGCAATACAACGTAATTTGGCATATTCTTTTCCTTCTTTCTACTATTTATTTAACTCTAAAACGATCTCCTGGGTGCGTTAAGAAATTATTTGGGTCCATACCATTTAATTGAAATAACTGATCTAAAGAAATTCCAGCTCGATTCAGAGGAACTTGTTATTGACTTAGAATCAGTAGCGCTTTGTTTTGTTTCTTTTGTATTAGTGGATATTTCAATGCTAGAAATATCCGATGATTCTTTTGTAGTTTCTTTTTGTGAACAACCAACAATTAAGAAACTACTCGGCAAAACACCTAAAAGAGACACTTTTTTTCATTTTTTACTCCCCATTTCTTTGATTAATAAGCTGTAAATAAGCCTACTATAGGTTTAACATCCCACGTCCACAAACTTTGGTCGGTGGGGCGTGTTTTTTGTTAATTTAGACTAACTATCAGTTCTTGATTTTCGCTTGCGGGGAAGTCTTCTCCGAGCTTAATTTTTACTTCGCCTTGAGTATTATTTAAAACGACTCCCGTGACGCATTGTACACTTTTACCCGGCAACAGTTCAGCGTCAGATTTAGCGTCTACTTCATCCAAAAAGTTATTTTGATTAGTTACAGCTTCATCATAAGCAGCGTCATCTTCGAGTGGACTTCCGTCTTCGTTGTACATAGGATAGAGCGCCTCAGACACGCCAAAAGTACCTACACTAGATGTTAGATCATATTCGGACGTATCATCTTGCTGGCTAAAAGTGAGCATTGAAAACATATCGCTAGGCACCATATTTGCTTCTGTCTGATTGTCTAGCGTGTACCAAATAATCAATCCGTCTTCTCCGGAAAAATTGTCTTTTCCGACCTGCGTCTTATCGATAGTGAGTTTGTAACCAGGTCCAGTCAACGTTTTGTCTTTAAACGACATTTCAATCACATCTCTTTCGGATGTTTGTTGAGCCGATGCTTGGATTTCCGTAGTGGTAGAGCTTGAAATTGTTGTAGTTGATTCCTCAGCGGTTTTATTGCCACCATCATTAGACGAGCAAGCCCCTAAAACAGCTAAACTCAAACCTAAAACCCCAATGCATAAAATAGACTTTTTCATTTCGTTCCCTCTTTTCTGGTATAATATATTTGTGATCTCAGAAATGAGGTATGAGTCCGTGTTGCAGCACGGGCTTTTTTTACTGTGCATAAGAGTATTTTTTCTTGAAATATGACTGGCAAACATTAAAACATTCTGTTCTTAACTTATTATTGATAGCATAGAATTCCATAAAATTTTCCAATTTGAACTGAGATTCATCTGTTAATTCATTCTCAATAAAGATATTAAGTAGAATCATAATAGCGATTCTATCAGCTTCAGCTTCGAACTTTGAATGAAAAGTTGTAGAGTTATCGTACAGTGCTGAATATTCAAAATGTGAAGCAATGAAATGACCGAGCTCGTGGGCTAAATGAAAAGCTTCAGAACTGTCTTCGTGTAGTTTTTCATTCAAAAATACTATTCTTGGTTTTGGATAATAAAAACCTGGTTCTTCCATTTCCATATAGATTAACTTTAAATTATACTCACTCAGCATTTCTTTCAACTTTAAATACATACAACCCATCACTCCAACTATTCATTTTCTTCTAAAGCTTTAGCAATTGCAATCGCTTTACGCATTGTCTCCTTAGATATTTCTTTTCCATCAAAAGAGAATACAGTATCGTCTTCTGACAAATCCACATGTTTAGGGGTCTCTTTTTTCTCTCTTCCTAGAAGATAGTCTATAGAAACACCAAAATAATCTGATACTTTTGCTAAACCTTCGGAGTTAGGTGATACTGATTTCCATTTACTGAAATATCCATTTGAATATCCCAATCTTTTTTCTAATTCTCTTACAGATATTCCGTTTTGCTTTGTTAATTCTTTTATTTTTTCGTATGGATTCATTGATATGTCAACCTTTCTAGACTGACAAGAAAAAATATAGAATAAAACTCTATTTATCTGTTGACAAATTAGAGTTAAAACTCTATACTTGTTCTTGTAAACAAATTTAACAACTAAAAAGACAACAAAAAACACTTTTGATTATTAAACGCCAACCGCCAAGAAAGCTTTTAAAATCAATGTTTATATGTCTTATTTAACTATGTACAAAGTATAGAATAAAACTCTATACTTTGTCAATTGGATTTAGAAAAAAGTTGTTAAATTTGTTTACGAATATAAAAGAAAGGAGAGAAGAATATGGAAAAAAACAGTCTCGGCAAAAATCGAAGATTTGAAATTAGACATACTGAAACAAGCAAAAGTGGCGATGGAACACGCGGTAGATAAAGAAGACTCTGCCATGGTTGCAGCCATAGCAGAGATTTTAGCTCACGTTTAGTCATCGTCTTTACGGTCTTCTGGAAGCTGACCATAGATAACAGCATATTGAATATCTAAATAAGCTTGAGCAATTTCTTTTGGCGAAATTGATTCGCCTTTAGTAGATACTTGTGATTCGTGATTTAGCCATGCAACAACTAAATCCGCAGCGATTTTTTTATTCATACTTATTCACCACCTTATGCATTATTTCAGTAGACCACTTACTGATAAGAAAATTATATCAAAGAAAGGAAAGTAAAATATGAACACACCACAAATTTTCAATTTCGAACAAAACGAGGTTCGAACTGTTTTAGTAAATGATGAACCATATTTTGTAGGAAAAGACGTTGCGAGTGTTTTAGGTTATTCAAACACTAAAGATGCTTTGTCGCGGCATGTAGATTTGGAAGATAAGATGGGGTCGCGAATCACGACCTCAGGTCAATCAAGAGAGATGACAATCATCAACGAATCTGGTTTGTACAGTTTGATACTCAAATCCAAGCTCCCGAAAGCCAAAAAGTTCAAACGTTGGGTAACGAGTGAAGTTCTTCCGACAATCAGAAAAACAGGTAGCTATTCAAACGTACCTCAAAGTTTTGCACAAGCATTGCGTTTAGCAGCGGATTTAGAAGAAAAGAACCAATTACTCGAACAACAAATTGCCGAGTACGAACCAAAGATTAGCTACTTAGATACGATTCTTTCATCGACAGATACGGTAGCTACTTCTCAAATTGCAGCTGATTACGGAATGTCGGCAATTGCTCTAAACAAATTGCTAAACGAGTTAGGTGTTCAACATAAAGTTAGCGGACAATGGATACTTTACCGAAAACATATGAACCAAGGATACACAAAATCTCATACAACTGAGATCCCGAAAGCCGATGGCGGCACTAAAGTTGTAATGAATACCAAATGGACGCAGAAAGGGCGAGTGTTTATTTACAACTTATTAATCGCAGAGGGCTATTACCCTCAAATGGATTTAGAAGAAATTGGTTAGAAAGGAGTTTTAGTATGACTAACATTGCAGAAATCACTCAACGAGATAGAGAAAAAATCAAAGAATATGTCGAAAGTTCAAAGTTCTTAACTTACACCATGCTTGCTGAAAGATTTGGAATTAGCAAAAGCTACTTATCTTTAATTTTAAACGGTAAAAAGACTTCTGCAGAAGCAAACAGAATTATAGATTCGATTATCACTATGTACGAATTGTAGAGGGGGAAAACGAAATGACACAAGAACTAATCAACAAAAATGATTTAGATTCATTTCTTATAGGCTACGTTCCTAAACGCTATCTGACTCAAAAAGAAGCAGTTCATTATACAGGAACGTCAGCAGGAACTATTAACGAATGGGTAAAAAAAGGGTTGAAAGTAATCATCTTCGGTGAAAACAGCCGTCCGAAATATGACATCAAAGATATTGATGAATTCATGTCGAAATATAAAGTTTAAGGAGGTAAGTGGATGGGCAAATTCAACAGAGCATTAGTATTCAGCACACCGCTAATCGTCTATGCTTTAGGGCTTTGGGGAAGCAGACAAGCATTAATCGGCACGATCGTTTACATGGTTTGGATTTTTATGGGGCTTGATGAAGCTGAATATAGAGCGAAAAAGCCAACCGAGGGGGCTGACTAAAGTGTGGTTCTGTTTATTAGGTGTTTATCTCGTGGCCGTTTTAGTAAATAACTACATGAGAAAACGCGGCGAATACTGGTATACATCCTATGCGGTTCTAGTATGTCTAATGCTTACAATTTTTCTAATGATTTATTCAAAATAGGCAATACTTTGTCAATCAAATAAGTTTCAAGAGATTTTTGTTCTGCATTAGTGTTGCCGTAATCAAAACGGCTTAAGAAAATTTTCATAACCTCTACATCTTCATTTTGAATATATGGCAGGACTGCATAACCTGATGCTTTTACAGCAGATATATTTTTATCAGTGTTGCTACCAATACAAATACCCACATTGTTGAGAAATGTTGAGAAAGTTGTTTGTATGGTTTGGGTTTTTGAATCGTGTTTTTGTAATTCAATTTCTTTATTCTTCATCGATTCAGCATGCTTATTATTTATAACCGCTGTAATCCAAGGGGATATAAGAGCTACTAAAGCTAGGATAATCGAAATTGTGATCGTGTTATCGAAACTCATTTTTTCACCATCCAGTTTTTAAACCATTATATCAAAAAGGAGAGAAGAAATAATGCAAGAATTAGTAATTTTGAAAAATAAAGAAGCTGTGACTACGAGTTTGCAAGTTGCAGAAAGTTTTGAGAAAAAGCATCAACATGTTTTAAGAGATATTGATGCACTAAAAAAAGATGTGTCCAATTTTGGACAGATGTTTTCTGAAGGTAATGAGCCAGATTCCTACGGAAGAAATCGACGAGTTTTCTTCATTAGCAGAGATGGATTTTTCTTGTTAGCTATGGGATTTACAGGAAAGAAAGCTATTTACTTCAAACAAAAATACATTGAAGCATTCAACAAAATGGAAGATGTTATTCGCAAGAATACTGTTCCTCAAACAATTGAAGACATGATGATCTACCAACTAGAAGAAATGAAAGATGTTAAAAAAGATGTCTCCATGCTTAAAGATACTATGCGAATTAGCGGACAACAAGAGTTTGAAATTAAGCAAAAAGGAAATATGAAAGTTATGGAAGTTCTAGGAGGCAAAGAAAGCCGAGCTTATGAAGAAATCAGTAAAAAAGTATTCTCAAAATTTTGGTCTAAATTTAAACGCACCTTTTCAATCCCAAGATATGGCGAGTTACCTCGTAAGAGATTTGATGATGCTGTTTCATTTATTGAAATGTGGTTACCAGAAACTGCGATCCGCATGGAAATTGACCAACTGAACAGACAACAGAGACTTTTTGGTGATGACAATGAATAGAGCTGAAGCGCTAAGAATAGGGACGGTAATTGCTAATCGCTGGTGTAGACATAACAAACCAATCATCCTAAGCCAACAACAAATCGACAAGAAAAAGGCATGGCAACAAATAAAAAAGTGACTCAGCCGACCAAAGCAATGAGTCACAAAGAAAATACATCTAAGGAGATGTTACCACATGAAAAAAGAACTTTCCACTCTAGATCAATATTTGACTGATCCTAGTTGGGGCAAATCAAATATCAAGGAAACAAGCAATCGAAAAATCAGACGTAATCTTCTGACAGATGAAGAACTAGCATGTGATCAAGACGATTTGGGAAATTTTGTGAGTATTTGGGATCATGTCTATCTTATCCATTTATCGAGGAAGTCCAAAAAACCTGAATATATCTATGTCATCGAAGATGGCTTGATTGATGCGCTAGAAGAGTATGACAGAGATAACTTGATTGATATCTCTTATTACGGACCAGGTAAGAAATACATTGCTGAAATGGAGGCAGAATTTGATGAAGACGAGTGAAACAACAAAAGAAATTTTTGCGGCATTAGCTATTTTTCGAAAACAGTTAAAACAGCCTTTAAAAGATGCGAAAAATCCTTTTTTCAAATCAAAGTATGTGCCACTAGAAAATATTGTTGAAGTAATTGACGAAGCTATTGCTGACACTGGCTTATCTTACGCTCAAGAGGCGACGAGTAGCGGTAATAGCGTTCAAGTAGCTACTTACATTTTTCATCAGTCAGGAGAATTTATTCAATTTGAACCGTTGGCTTTACCAGCTACAAAAGCAGATGCGCAAGGTTTTGGATCGGCCGTAACTTACGCCAAGCGTTATGCCTTAGCTGCAGTCTTTGGTGTGACAAGCGACGAGGATGACGACGGCAACAAAGCTGCTGACACAGCGCCTAAAATTATATCTAAGAAAGAGCAGACTATCTTAACAGCTTTAATTGATGACTTCGCCCAGTCAATGAATTTGGATTCCGCAAAAACTTGGAGGACGATTCAAAAAAGAACAAATATTTTCGATGACTTGAATAGACTAACGCAAGAACAGTCTGCTGCTATCAAGCATTTTATCAATGACAATAAGAAGTGATATGAATGTTTAAACCGTTAATAGACTCATACTCGGCGGTACTAAGAAGATTCAAAGGCAACCAGATAGTGGCAAGAATCAACGAAGAAGTAAATATCGAACGATTGAAGACGATGTATGACGGGTATGATGGCGATCGGATTATTGAAGTTCGATTTATTGATCCACGTCGGTTCACAGTGCAGCAACGAAACTTCATCTATGCGCTGATAGGCGATATTTTCATCGATACAGGCATGCCAACGGACTTCTGGAAGGAATTCTTCTACTTCCGTTTTGAAGGTGTCACAGGGCGCAAAATAAGCCTCAAAGATGAATCGAATACAACTGTGAGTGATGCTAATGTCTTAGCAAATATCATCTTAGATTTCATCTTTGAACATCATATTCCTTTCAAAGAAGGTTATGAGATTTTACCAGCGAATCAAGAGTATTACTTCTACAAATGCATCACAAAAAGAGTCTGCTGCATCTGTGGCAAAACAGGAGCTGACATCGATCACTTTGACAAAGCGCTAGGAAGACGAAAGCGCAAAGAAGTTGATCATTCAGAGTACACATTTGCAGCACTCTGCAGAATCCATCACACGGAGAAGCACAAAATAGGTGTGATCAATTTCAAAAATAAATATCAAATCAAAGGAATCAAGTTAAATCAGGAGACAATCAAGAAATTAAGAATCGGAGGATAAAAAGTGGATCACAGAAGTTATTACGCCATCATACCTGCAAATGTTAGATATGACGATTCTTTGATACCTAGTGCAAAACTTCTTTATGGAGAAATCACAGCTCTATGTAATGAGAAAGGGTATTGCTGGGCTAGCAATGAGTACTTTGCCAATCAATATAAAGTAAGCAAACCAACCATTCAGAATTGGCTAAAGTCACTTGAAGAAAAGGGCTATATCTATAGAGAAGTTAAGTACAAAGAGGGTAGTAAAGAAATCGAGGCTAGGTATATAAGAATTCTTGGTGGGGGTCACCAAGAAAATTTGGTGAGGGGTCACCAAGAAATCTATCAAGATAATAATACATCTATTAATAATACATTTAATAATACAAAAGAATATATAAGAGAGTTACCGCCTTCGAAAAAATCGAAGGCTAAGCCCATCCGTCATAAATACGGAGAGTATAAAAATGTTCTTTTGTCAGATGAGCAGATGGAGAAACTCAAAACAGAATTCCCTAATGATTACCAAGAGCGAATCGAACGACTGTCAGAGTATTGTGAATCATCTGGTAAGACTTATAAAAACTATTTGGCAACTATTCGAAGTTGGGCAAGGAAAGAAAAAAGTGAACCTAAGAACGCAAGCAGTGGATACAAGCGCACAGGAAGACGAGAGAAGCTTCCTGAATGGGCAATCGACCAAGAAGCCTATCTTAAGAAAAAAGCGCTAGAACGAGCTAATAGACAATCAAAAGCACCATTCTAAGAGGTGGAAAATTGAAAATCGATTATCTAGAACTGATCAATGAAATAGCAAGTTACAAAACTGGTGAGGAAATAGAGATTCTGAGAGACGTTTATGAACAACTTGATGAAGCTGGAATCGAACGAATTAAGAATGATCGTTCAAGTTGGAGTAAACTCAGATACTATTTCGCACTTTATATCGATGCAACACAATTAAGAAATTTAGCTTATACAAAATTACTATTTGTTGATTGCATTAAAGGATTGCAAAAACATCTTAGTGAACTTGAGCAGGTGTAATCAGATGGATCTAAAAACATTTACAGCACAGATCGAACTAATGCATCAAGAAGCTTTAAGACAAAGCGCCTCGTACGAAGACAAGTGGCTCAACACGTTCCATGGTGGACGTGAGAGCGCACTTGATCAAGTACTCAAATTATTGAAAGGGGAACGTCGGGATGGATAAGAAAGCAGCAATGAAACGAATTGCTGAATTAACCAAGTCAGAATCTTGGCAAGAAGACAAAGAAATAGTTGCAGAAGTCCAAAAGCTTGGTAAATCAATGTGGACTGAAAAGCCTAAACGGAAAACGCCGAGAAAAATTGCAATCTGGCATGGTGATCGAATTCTAGTAACAGGTACTGCTGAACAGTTATCTGAAATTACTGGACTAAGCAAAAATATTATCTGGGATAGAGCTAAACGCGAGAACGTTGATTCGAAAGGTCGTCAATTTAAACATGTGGAGGAGAAATAATGGATCTCATTACACAATACAGTGATACCATCCTCAAGAAAATCATGATGAAGATTCAGAAAGACAAAAAATCAAAAGAACGAGCGGAATTAGTTAAGTTGGAAATGGCTGAAACAGGAGCAGGAGTGCGAAGTAGCAGGCATTGGAAAGCAGCAGCAAACATTGAATTTTATTACAACGAAATTCAAAAAGGGCTCGATCAGATGCGTGAGCTGGATCAGCAAACAGGTTGGAGTCAGAAGCTCCATCAAGATCGTTTCAAATTTGTAGAAAAGCATAGAGAGATACTAGACGAATATATGGAGGAACAGCGATGAATAAACAGGAATTGATTGATGAACTAAAGAGAATTTCACTAGAAAAACAGCACAAAGCCCTGACACATCCAGAAAGCAAAAATTACTATGAGGGCATGGTGATGGCTTATTCTCAAGTCGTTCACATGGTTAATACGGTGTTAAAACTAGACGAACCGAAGAAGCCAGTTGTGCCTAAGTTTGTGGCGGAGTGGATAGAATACGCTAAAAAGAAAGGTGATAGTCTAGCTATTTCGTTCAAGCCGTGGAACCTCTATGGTGTTGAGTATAGCAAGGTTGATAGATGGATTGAAGATAATCAAGAAACGTTTGCTCGTGCTTGGCTAGACGGCTACGAGGTCGAGAAAGAGCCGTTGTATACAGTTACAATTAATCTTGACCTTAAGTACCATCTAGTCGTTGACGAGGGAGATGGTAACGATGAAATTATTACAACATTGACAACTACAGATGGTGTATTTGGGTATCGTTACTTTTTAACAGAAAAAGAAATAAAATCAGCAGATGAGAACCTATGGAAGTTTGCTGTGCCAGTGGAAGAGGTGGTAGAAAGATGAAACTAAAAGACGGATTTTACGCTAGTAGTCATGGTATCGGCGGTTTAATGCTAGATATGCCGACGAAGAACCCTAAAACACGTAAGAAACCAAAGTTCAAAGTCGGTGACATGGTTCGTTGCGAAGCAGAAGGGTTCATCTATCCATTTCGTGGATATGTAGAACACGTCTATAATCACTCAGCAATCATTCGTATTGAAAACACGATGGAATGTGACAAGTTATTAGCGAAAAGCAAAGAGAATTTAGCTGTAGCGAGATTGGTGGATATGGAGGTTATAAAATCTTAATTTTGCTTTTTTACAACTATCCT
Organism: Enterococcus sp. 10F3_DIV0382; assembly: GCF_002140245.1. NCBI lineage: Bacteria > Bacillati > Bacillota > Bacilli > Lactobacillales > Enterococcaceae > Enterococcus > Enterococcus sp. 10F3_DIV0382. The sequence continues at coordinate 1,259,002 of NZ_NGMF01000001.1, forward strand.
ACAACAATGAGCGTTATTCCACAACTGGAAGGAGAAGAGGCAATTGTGAACATTTTAGAGAATATAGATATTAAGCAAACAAGGAAAAATGCTAGACGATTACTAAAAAGATACAGAAATTTAGAACGTTTGGTCGGACCAGTGAAAATAGACTTTTCCGTGATGACTGTTACCAAAAATTTGAAATTCACAATTGACAGTCAAAACGAAGAAATCATTGAAGCGATAAGTACTCGAGATTCGGTTATCGATGCATTAACACGGCTAAGTAGAATCCATTTCCAGGTACTTTATTATAGTTATTGTTTTCCTAATAAGATGTCGATGTATCAAATAGGAGAAAAATTAGGATATTCCGATAGAACTATCGAGAGAATGAAGGCAGTAGCTTTGGTTGAATTTGCTGAGGCGTATAAATCAGGAGAACTCATTTCACGTACAAAATAAAAAAAGTCGGATTCCTCCGACTATGAATAATATTTCCGACATAAGTATTATATCATAATTGGGGGAATCAGAGGATGGTACTTTTCGATGTAAAGAAATATGAGACACCAAGCGCGAAAGATGTTGATATGGAACGCACAAAACATAATGTGGCTGTGTTTCTTTCAGCATATTTATCAGCTAGATGTAGAGTAGGGCAACCTCGAGAACCAAAAGTGACAGCATCTTATTCCTTGGTTCCACCTTCTACAGCTGATCATATATTTGAAGCAGAAAGAATGCTGATCGATAAAGAAGAAGCACAGGAAGAATTTGAGTATCTGCATAAATTGTTTGTTCGAGGCTATTCAGCGATACAGCATCCGCATAAGCCTGATGTGACTGAAAGGCGCAAGAAGATATTCTATGATCGTTATATCAATGGTCTGCCCATTTATGTAACTGCTCAAAGGAATAATACTAGCGAAGAATCGGTTAAAGTAGAATCAAACAGAATTATCATCCAATTTGCTTCATCGTTAGAACTGGTTGCTTTCAAGTAGCCAGTTTTTACACTTTTTATACCCTTTTATTACCCATTTGGTTTCCATTTTATACCTTTTTTATACCAATCACTTACCTAACCGACGTTGTATTATGATAGTGTCGAAAGATTAGTGATAGGTCTGAGACAAAATAATAATAAAAGGAACATCGTTTTATTATTGTTTCACAATTAAGCTTCGATAGACAGCAGCGGAAATATTAAGAATAAGGATGTGAATTTTAACTCCTTCTAAATTGTTCTTATTATCTATCATCCGTTGCTGTCTATTGTTTTTTTTAATTATTCACACGATAACTAAAGGTGAGCGAAGAGAAATGATTCCATTAATAATTTCAATTTTTGCGCTTTGTCTTAATGTCTATATGATTGGATTTAAAAATGGGCAAAATAAAAGATAGTAGTAACTAAGAAAGAAATTTTTATATTGTCACTGTGGCGGAAAGGGTAGACGCTAAGCATGTGTGCTAGGTCAATGCTTCGGCAACTATGCAATGTTCGATTCATTGCCAGTGACTTTGGCAACCGAGCATCGGCGGTTTAAAAATATAGGGGTGCGCAATTTCGTACGCGTTTTGTGCATCGTGTAGGTTGCTATTACATAGTTGGTTAGATTGAGATTTGGGATTCGGTACAAATGAATCGTCAAATGTCTCAAGCACAGGATCGGAAACGTCCCTGCCTGTGCATTACATATTAGATCACTCGTTGAGTGGTCTTTTTATTTTGCGTAAAGGAGGCTACATAATGAGAAACTACTGGTATATATCACTAACTAATGAATATCCTCGAACCATTGATGATTGTTCAGTGCGTGTTGTGCGTTCTGTACAAATCAAAGGGAAATACTCTATTGTCGAAATGCTAAGAGAAGCTACACCAAACGAAGTGGATAAATGCAAGCTGATATATTGCGGCCATGGCTATTGGAAAGACGAGTATATCCAATACAACATAGAGAGGTGGATAGATAGATGAGTTACCTCGAACATTTGAAACGTTGCTACATGCATTCTAAGAATAAACTTCCTGACAGCTACACAAAAGAAGAAATTGTCCTTCACGTGACCTACGCAGATACATACAGCAAGGCAGAGCAGATGGAAGGCTGGAAAAGGTTCTTTGGTTGGGTACACGAGAATGCCTAAAAGGAAATGCTCGGTCGCTTGGTGTCGTGAGTATGTAGACTTGCCCGAAAGATATTGCGAGAAACACAAAGGCAATGCAGACAAGACGTATAACAGAGAAGTAAGACACAACAAAGAGAACATGAAGTATGCTCGCTTCTATGCTTCAAGCCAATGGAAGAAGCTAAGACGTAGCAAGCTGGCAGACCAACCACTATGTGAGGAGTGTTTGAGAAATGGGAAAATAACCAGTGCTACGATAGTCCATCACAAAACGGAAGTAAAAGAAGATTGGGATAAAAGGTTAGACTACGATACGTTAGAAAGTATTTGCCAGTCGTGCCACAACAAAGAGCATAAAAAGGCATATAACCTTAAAAGGCTCTAATTTGCGTTCTAAGGCGTTTTTCCTAAAGTGTATATAATTTATACTAAATAATAGTTTTGATAAAAAATAACCCCCCCTATGTCGCTAGAACGAAGAAAATCGATGCCCTCCCTTCTCGAAAAAAAATTCCCTTTAGAAAATTTGTAAAATAGATAGGAGTGATGAAATGAGCAAAGGTAGGCCGAAGAAATTGCTTAACGCAAGCAAAAAGAATTACACAAAAGAAGAAATTGAAGCTAAAAAAGCCGAAGAAGAAAAGCTATACAACTATCCAAGACTGGACTTTTCAAATTATCCGGTCGGGCTTTTGAAAGAAGCGCAAAAAGAGTGGGATAGAATCTCTCACTACATTCAGGACTTGCCTATTTCAGAACTAGACCAACAAACAATGATTCGCTACTGCAACTACTCGTATCTGTACGACAAAGCAAGCAAAGAGTTAGACGAACAAGGCTTTTTGATCGATGGTCGTAAAAATCCTTTAATCGATACTGTCAATTCATTCTCGAAAGAACTAAAAACAGCCACTAATGATTTAGGGCTGACAATCAACTCTCGGTTAAAGATCGTTAATCCTCAAGAGTTAGAGAAAGAGCCTGACGACCCTTTTGCTGAAATGATGAACGAAGTTGATAGTGATGATTGACCACGTTCAAAAATACATTGATGAAGTAGAAAATGGGAATATCTTAGTCTGTGAGAAGATACAGATGGCAATTGATAGACACAAAAAGGATATCGAGAGGTCAAAGCGAGATGACTTTCCTTACTACTACGAACCAAAATACACTCAAAATATTGTAAAATTCATTTCAATGCTTCCAGATCCTAAGAGTGGCAAGCCTAATAAGTTGGCACTATTCCAGAAATTCATTTTAGGCATGCTGTGGGGCTGGCGAAGAAAGAAAGACAATACCAAGCGTTTCAGAAAAGCCTATCTTTCGCTAGCACGTAAGCAAGGAAAATCGTTGATTGTTTCAGGGATTGCGCTGTACTGTCTAATTTACGAACGAAATCCACGACAAGCAAGACAGATATACGCTACTGCTAACAAACGAGATCAAGCGAAAATCGTTTTCACTATGGTTAAGTCACAACTAAAAGCCTTACGTGGAAAAAGTAAAGCAATCCAGAAATTTACAAAGGTTCTACAAAACGAGCTTACTACGACAGATGATTCATTTATGAAACCACTGTCTGCTGATGCAGATACATTGGACGGTCTCGATACATTATTGGGCATTTTTGATGAATATGCCCTGTCTAAAACAACGGAAATGATGGATGTTATCGAAACGTCAATGGGGCAACAAATCGAACCGCTAACGATTATCATTTCAACGGCTTCAAGCAAACTAAACTATCCAATGTACTCGATAGAGTATCAGTATGTAACGAAGTTGCTAAAAGAAGAAGTGGTAGGCGATGAGTATTTAGCGCTATGTTGGGAACAGGACAATGCTAAAGAAGTAGCGGACACTGACATGTGGATAAAGTCCAACCCATTAATGGAACTATCAGAACAAAAAGAACGACTAACTGAAAACAAAAAACGACTTTTAGACGAAGGAAAAGCAAAAGGAAGTATATCAAACGTTCTTACTAAAGAATTCAACATATGGGTTCAATCTTCACAAGAAAGTTATATGAGCGAAGAAGAGTGGACTTCTGCCGTTGCTCCTGATTACATCAAACAAACGGACTTAACAGGGCGTGAGATTTACATCGGTGTCGATTTGTCACGAGTGAATGACTTAACTTCTATTTCGTGGGTCATTCCAATCAGAGAAGAAAGCAAGTTTTTTGTTGATAGCTATTCCTTTGTAGCCAATCGCGGCGGAATTGAAGCAAAAGAAAAAGAAGACAAAACACCATACCGACAATATGAGCAAGCAGGCTATTGCACGATTAGTAGTAGTCCAGACGGATTGATTGACTATCACGATTTAGTCAATTGGCTTACTGATTTCATCGAAAGTAATAACTTTGAGTTAAAAGGTATCTTTTACGATCCGTATAATGCTGGTAATGTTATTACTGATCTATCGAAATTCTACGAGAAAGAAATGATTGAAGTGCGACAAGGACTGATAACTTTGAACGTTCCGACAAAACAATTTAGAACGGACGTTATTAAAGGAAAAACAGTCCATTCAAACAATCCACTGCTTAACAGAGCAATCAGAAACGCAATCACCAAAGAAAACAACGATACAATCATGATTGATAAGGCAATGAATCGAAATAAGATTGATCCTTTAGATGCGTTGATTAATGCTTACACGCAGGCAATGTACCATGATTTTGATGAAGAAGATATCAATGAATTGATTGAAAGGGGCGAGTATGGCTTTGGATGGTAACAAGTTAAGACTAATCGTGATTATTTTGTATGTTTTAGGGCTAGTTTCATTCATAGCCGCAGCTTTTTTGTTTAACCAGATTATCGGATTCCTGACGGTGGGCATTAGTTTAATGCTTACCGTTTTTATTTTGGTTCGAGAATCAGAATTATAGCTGAAAGGAGGTGGGATAAATGGGTTTATTTTTCCAAACGGAAAAACGTAGCTTGTCCAGTCGTTCGAGTACAATGTTCGACTTCATTTCAACTGTAAATGGGAACACGATCATCAACTTTGACGGAGAAACGGCACTAGAACAGTCTGATGTGTTTACAGCGGTAAAGATATTGGCTGGAGATATTGCCGCCAGCAAGTTCAAGTTTTCCGATAATAAGCAAGCAGACATTCGAAAGTTAGACATGTTGAACAAGTACCCAAACGCAAGTATGACACCATATTCTTTCATGTTTGCTATCACGGCTCAAATGCTTTTGTCAGGGAATGCTTTTGCGATCATTCATGAAAATAGCTTAGAGTTTGTTAAACCGTCACAAGTCGTCGTTTACGAAGATTTAGAGACAGGTGTGTTGCGGTATGAGTACACAAACAAAGCAGGAAATTCGTACAGTGTTGATTCTAACGAGATGTTACACTTCAAATATATAACTGTAAACGGAAAAACCGGTATCAGTCCATTGGATGCACTCAAAACAGAACTTTCCATGCTCGACAATGGGAACAAAATGCTAAGTTCCTTCTTCAAGAAGGGGATTCAAGCAGGCGGAGTTTTGAAGCTCAATAAAGGTACGCTGAATAACAAGTCTAAAAAGCAAATTAAGCAAGACTTTGAAGAAGTAAACAGCGGTGCTTCAAACGCTAATAGCGTAATTGTTTTGGACGATACACAGGAATTCAAACAGTTTGAGCTAAATACGGATATTTTGAAGATGATTCAAAACAACGTGTACTCGACAAAACAAATTGCTAAAGCGTTCGGCATTCCTTTGTCACGTTTTGGTATGGAGTTAGTCAATACCAAAGACGATTCGGCTAACGATTCCTACGTTTCTAGTACGCTTAGGGCGCTCTCACAGATGATTACAGACGAGTTAGCAATCAAGTTAGGTATTAATGTAGAACTTGACTTCTCTACGCTTACAGGGCAAGACAAGGCTTCTAGGATGAATAAAGCAATGGAAGATGGCAACGGCGGAGACGGTTATCTACTGATTAATGAGGTCAGAGATTATTACGGATTGCCAAGCATTCCTAATGGAGATGTTTTGTACACGAAAACCACAGCGAAAGGAGGTGGGAATAGTGGAAATGGAAATTCGGAGTTTAGCGGAAATCCAGTCAACGGACAATCGAACGATTGAGGGCTACGCAATGAAATTCAATTCGTTGAGCAGAGACCTTGGCGGGTTCAAAGAAATAATTTCGCCACAAGCGTTGGATACGACCGATTTATCAGATGTTCGCTGTTTTGTCGATCATGATTCAAGTATGGTTTTAGGAAGAACGTCATCACAAACGCTAGAGTTGGAAGTGGATGACGTAGGACTTCATTTCAGATGTCAACTGCCAAATACTTCTTACGCCAACGATTTGTACGAATCCATAAAACGTGGTGATATCAACGAATGTTCGTTCGGTTTTGCCGTAAAAGATGATTCTCAAACGTGGGAAAATCAAGATGGAATGTATATCCGCAATCTAAATAAGATCGATGAATTATTCGAAATATCGATTGTTTCGATCCCAGCTTACGAAGGAACGGATGCAGTCTTAGCGCAACGATCATTGAAACGAGTAATCAATGAAAAAGAAAAACGAAAATTAGAGATAGAACTAGAGCTTCTAAATTACTAGAGGTTCTTTTTTTATACCCAAAAACAAAGGAGGAAAGCGATTTGGATAACGAAAAGTTAAAAGCAGAAGCACAAAAAGCGCTTGATGCAGGCGATTTGGAAAAAGCAAAAGGCTTGTTAGCTCAGATTCGGGCTAATAAAGAGCAAGAAGAAACGCAAGCACAACTCAAGACAGAGCTAGAAGACGAACTAAAAGGTCTAGGAGCTTCTGATGAGCCTAAAACAGAGCCTGAGACAGAAGAACCGGCTGATCCTGAAAAGGATAAAGAACTAGAAGAAAAGGAAGAAGTACCACCTATTCCACCTAAAAAGGACGAAAAAAAGAAAGAAGAGGAGAATCGATCTATGGAAGTAATCTTGGATGACAAAAAAGAAAAGGAAACACGCTCAATTAATCAATTTATTCGAACAAAAGGGGAAACGCGTGATGGCTTAACAACTGTCGGAGCAGAAGCCGTTATCCCAATCGATCGTATCACAAAGCCAGAAAAACAACCTGAAACAGTGGTCGATTTACGTCAACATGTTGGCCGTGTACCAGTTACGACAGGTACAGGATCATATCCAATTTTGAAAGCTAACAAAAATAAAATGATCTCTGTGGCTGAATTGGCTAAAAACCCAGCGTTAGCTAACCCTGTATTTACAAAAGTAAATTACCAAATTGAAACTTACCGTGGATACATTCCACTTTCTCAAGAAGCATTAGACGATTCTGATATCGATCTAGGCGGATTGGTCGCTGAAAATATCCAACGCCAATCTTTGAATACATCAAACGCTGAAATTGCGGCTAAGTTGCAAACAGCAACAGCTAAAACTGTTACTACGATTGACGATTTGAAAGACATCGTGAACGTTGCGATTGATCCAGCGTATGCAGTCAAATTCATTGCTTCTCAAAGTTTCTTCAACGAGTTAGACAAAATGAAAGACAATGACGGACGTTATTTATTGCAGCAAGATGTGACTGTCGCGTCTGGTTACAAACTATTAGGGCGTGAAGTTGTTGTAATGGCGGATGATGTAATTGGAAAAACAGCAGGCGACAAAGTAGCATTCGTGGGCGACCCTTCACTTTTTGTTAAATACTTTGACCGTCAACAAGCGTCAGTTCGTTGGGTTGATAACGATGTTTATGGTCAATTACTTGCCGGGTTTATTCGTTTCGATGTTGAAGTAGCCGACACTGCTGCAGGCTTTTACGTAACACTGGGCCCAAAAGCATAGACCCATCCGGCGTAACGTTAAACAAAACAACGACTACGCTTGCGGTGGGGGCATCAGAAACACTGTCAGCGACTGTCTTGCCAGCTGACGCAACGGACAAATCGGTTAAATACAGTTCTAGCGATGAGGCAATTGCCACAGTAACGCCGGTTCAAGGCAAAATCACAGGTATTGCAGCTGGTACAGCAACAATCACTGCAACAACTGCAAACGGAAAAACTGCGGTGTGTGAAGTTACCGTAACTGCTGAATAGGCGGTGATTGAATGGAATTAAGCGAGTTGAAAAACTTTTTGCGAGTGGATCATGACTTGGATGATGATTTACTCGCAATGCTCCAAAAAACAGCAGAAGAATTCATTTTAGGCTCGATTGAGGTAGAAATGACTGCTGATAAACGCTTTGATTACGCTGTGACGTTGCTTGTTTCTAACTGGTACGAAAACAGAGTAGGTACTTCTACGCAGGCGCTGAATGAAATTCCGTTCGGCGTAACTGCGCTTATCCAGCAGTTGAGGGGGCTAGATCATGGCGTTAATACAGACGAGTGACCTAAGTCAACGTATTGACTTTATAAAGGATACGACAGTCAAGGACGAGGACGGCCAGCTGGTCACCACGCCTGAGACTGTTTTTTCATGTTGGGCTTGTGTTCAAACACAACGCTTGAGTGACGTTAAGGCGTCGATTGGTACGGCTTTGGAAGGAACACTGACGTTCATTATCCGCTACCAACAAAAATCAGAGCTAACCAATGATATGAAAGTGTGTTGGAAAGGCAAAACTTTTGAGATTATCACGATCACCAAGGGCGAGTTTGCCAAAGATTTCACCACTGTCATTGCAAAAGAGGTTTCAAAATGAGTGTAGAAGTCGATGCAACCGAAGTGTACAAAGCGCTTAGGGAAGTAAAAGCAAACGTTCAACGAGTGGAAAGCCCAGCACTTAGGAAAGCTGGGGAGTACGCTCAAGAAAAGTTACGACAAAACACACCTTACTGGGATGGAACGAAGTCAAACGGTAAACGTGGTTCGTATATGCAAGAACATGCTAAGAACCATGTGGTTACAAGCTCGGTAAAAAACGGATTGATAGAAGTCGGCTATGACAAAGATGTTTCTTGGCGGATGCACTTTATCGAGTTCGGAACAATCAAACAACGTCCAAAAGGTTTCGTACAAAAAACACAAAAACAAATCGAAAAACAAGTAACACAAATCATTGCTGACGAAGTAAAAAGGAGGCTAGGACTTTGAAAACGGCAGTATCACAAGTCTATTCAATTCTGAATAGCAATGAAAAAACAAAGAACATTGATTTTTACACCAATAGTGTTCCGGAATCAGCTCAAACAGTACCTAGCCTTCCAGTTGGCAGAATTACAGAGATATCCGGCAACTATGAAGATTTTGCAAGCAACAATCCTTTGACCATTCAATTTAACGTACAGGTAGATGTATGGGTGTCAACCATGAAAGAGGTTGATGCCTTTTATTTTGCCCTTGATGAGGTTATGAGAGGGAATGGTTGGCAATGCGCATACACGGAACAAACAGATGACGAGGACTTGGAAGGTGCAAAGCGGATTATCAAACGATATGTAGCAAATATTTCACTAAATTAAAAGGAGAGAAAATAGATGGCAACAGTAGGATTTGAGAGCGTCATTTTTGGCGTAAAAACAGGTGCAGACGGCACTCTAAAAGAATTAGTAGCAGATAAGTCGAAAGGCGGAGCGATCGAAGCTAAAATTACTGGATTAGGCGCAACTTCTAACACAACACACGCTTCAAACGTACCGTTCTTCATTGCAAGTAAAGGCGTTTCGTCGCCAAAAGTTACGCTTGACGTGGCAGACTTAATGGATAACGGCATTTACAGCGAAATCATTGGCGCTAAAACCGTGGATGGTGTAAATGTAATTGGTTCAGAAACTGAAGCACCTTACGTGTCGGTAGTCATGGTTACAGCGAACAAAGAAGGAAAACGCTTATTCATGGGGATGACCAAAGGAAAATTCAGTCATCCAGATATCGACATGAAAACAGCTGAAGACAAAGGGGTAGAATTGCAAACCGATTCTATCGAAGGGGAATTCATTTCTGATGAACGTGGCTATGTATTTATGACTGCCGTTGAATCAGAAGAAATGACCTTACAAAAATTCAAGGACTTGGTAAATAACAAAGCGGGGGAGTAGTTAACCCCGAAAGCATCACACTGGATAAAGCAACACTGGCGCTAGAAACTGGCGCAACTGGCACTTTGACCGCTACGGTACTTCCTAACGACGCAACAGACAAAGGCATTGTTTGGAGTACTAGCGATGAAGCAATCGCAACAGTTAGCACAGCAGGTGTAGTGACAGCAGTAAAAGCAGGAACAGCAACTATCACAGCAACAACGAAAGTCGGCGCTAAGAAAGCTGCATGCACAGTTACAGTGACTGAAGCACCACAAGGTTAGCCATTTTTGGCTAGCCTTATTTTTTGTAAAAACAAGGAGGAAAACAAATGATTGAATTGCAATTGAAACTTGACGGAAAGAAAAAAACATTCAAACAACAAGATATTTCCGCACGCGCAATGCGTGAGTGTATCAAATTTTACGAGAAAGCGGAAAAAGCAGACCTAACTGATTTAGAAGCAATTGATTCAATGATTGCAATTACAGCAGATATTTTCCAAGATCCAGCAGTTACATTTGATGCTATTTTAGACGGTTTGACTGCGAGCGAGTTAGTACCGGCATTAGAAAGTGTTTTTGAACAAATCAATGAACTGGGAAACAATGAAAAAAAGCAGATAGCGAGCAAAAAGAGATAAGTTTTTCTGAAGCTAGGAAAGCAATGGATCAAATCTACAAAGATTTAATCGAAGCAGGTTGGACGATGAGAGATGTGGACGAAGCCGACTATCATTATTTGTTACACCTTTTTGGAGAAGTGGAGAGTGGCGAAGAATATGTAGATGGTGCTGATTTCATCAAACAATTTTTATCGGCTGAATACTTGGTAAAACTTGAGGAAGGAGGTAAATAATGGCAGGAAAAGGACAACCGGCAGGAAATATCAAGCTAGGGATTAGTTTAGATAGCACTAATTTTGGTAACACGCTGGACGAAATAAATGCGAAAGTCAAACAAGCTGAGTCGAATATGCGTGCCAATCTAAAGGCTTATGATTCAGCAGGACGTTCATACGAAGCACTTAGTCAAAAGACGAAAGACTTGTCTACGGTTATGGAAGGGCAAAGCGCCAAAGTAAGAGAATTAACAAAGCGCCGTGATGAAGCGATTAGCAAGTATGGCGAGGAATCGAAACAAGTTGCTATCCTTAACACACAGATAAACAATGCTACCGCAAAATATAATGCTTACAGTCGCCAGTTGAACGACACAAAAAAAGAATTGGTGTATTCCAAAACAGCCGTCAATGATTTATCTAATGAAATCAAAGAAAATGAACGACAAATGAACGCCGAAGTAAAAGCGTTGAAAGCCGCTGGTGATGAATCTGGTGCGTTTGAAGCAAAACAAAAAGGGCTAGCCAAACAAACGGAATTATCCGAGAAAGCTATCGAAGAACAGCGCAAAGTTGTGAAACTGATGGCTGATGAGTTTGGCGATTCAGCAGATGAAACTGAAGATGCAAAAAGGGCATTAGAAAAGTTAGAACGACAAAGCCAAATATCTAGCAGGCAATTAGAAGCACTCAAAAGCTCTAGCGATCAATCAGGAAAAAAAATAGAAGATTTTGGCGACAAGTCCACAAGGTCAGCTAGGAAACTGGATGGGCTAAAAGACAAATTAGGCTCGCTAAAAAGCGCATTTTCGTTTGGTGCAGTTGCTGGATTAGCGCATAACGCTATTAGCAGTGTAGTAAGTGGCGTGCAAGGCTTGGTTGGCGAAGCGGTAAACGCATCGGATTCATTGATAAATTTTTCCAAAACCATGGAGTTTGCTAACTTTGGGAAATCACAGATAGAAAGCTCGAAAATAGAAATGAAAGACTACGCCGATAAGACGGTTTATGGTTTAGAAGAAATTCTGAACACAACCGCACAATTGGCATCTAACGGGATCCCTAACTATACAGAACTAACCAAGGCGGCAGGCAACTTGAATGCGGTAGCAGGTGGATCAGAGGAAACTTTTAAGTCAGTAGCTATGATGTTAACACAAACCGCTGGAGCTGGTAAATTAACTACTGAAAACTGGAATCAATTAGCAGATGCGATACCGGGTGCTTCAGGACTGTTACAAGATGCTATGTTGAAAAACGGAGCTTATACAGGAAACTTCCGAGATGCAATGGAAAAAGGAGAAATATCTTCAGATGAGTTTAATCAAGCTATTACACAGTTAGGTATGAACCCTGGAGCTGTTGAAGCAGCCAAATCAACAGATACGTTAGGTGGCTCATGGGATAGATTGAAATCAACGGTTGTCAATGCTATACAAGGTATTATAGAAAAAATAGGTGTAGAAAACATCACTGGTTTTATCAATACATTAAGTACCAAAATAGAAGAAGCAATGCCTTTTATAGGTAAGTTCATGGGTAAATTGGGAGACTTTGCTAAATGGATTGCAGATAACAGAGAGTCACTAACATGGCTCGTGGGCATCATAGGCGGGATAACACTTGCAATTAAAGGACTAGCTGTAGCTTCAGCCATATTTGGAGCGATTTCTGTAGTAGCAGGAGGGTTAGTTGTAGCATTAGGAGCATTGGTTGGAGCTTTGGTAGTAGCTTATACAAAATCAGAAACATTTAGAAATATAGTCAATAAAGCATTTCAGACAGTGTGGAGTATCGTTAAACCAATTATAGATAGACTAGTACAAGGGTTTAAAGATTGGTGGACAGTAATGTCATGGCTTTGGGGTAAAATCTCAGGGTGGGCAGTCAACGTGTGGAACAAATTTGGAGAAATAAAAACTAATGTATCACGAGCAGTGACAGAAACATGGACAGGAATCAAGAAGTCATTTAGTGGTGGTATTGATACTGTTGTGAACTGGATGAAAGACTTACCTAACAACATAGCTAGAGCAGTATTAAATGGTAAAAATGCAATTACAAATGCATTTAAATCTGTATTCAACGCAGCACTTAAAGCTATAGGTAAACCAGTTAACGCAATCATCCATGGAGCTTCATGGGTACTAGAAAAACTGGGTGCTGACAAACTCAAAGAATGGAAAGTGCCACAATACGCAAAAGGAACACCAAACGGAGGTCATCCGGGCGGGCCTATGATGGTAAATGACGGTAGAGGTGCTGAAGCGGTAATCACACCTAACGGACAAGCATTTATCCCACGAGGGCGAAATGTAGTGTTGAATGCACCAAAAGGCACACACGTTCTAACAGCTGAAGAAACAGCTTATATGACTGGAAACAAAGCACCAAGATATAGATACGCCAAAGGTACAGGCTTTTTCGGAAATCTATGGAACAACGTCAAAGGATTTGCTGGAGATGTTGGAAACAAGCTGAAAGATGTAGTCGGCGATGTATGGGATTTTGTAACAGACCCGGGAGCGTTGGCTAGGAAAGTGTTAAATGGTCTTGGCGTACTGGAAGGGCTTGTCAAATATCCTTTAGATGTTGGTAAAGGTATTCTAAGTAAGGCTACCGAAGCATTGACGAACAAAATCACAGAACTATTCAGCAGTGGCAGTTTAGACACTTCAATGGGCATGCAAGGCGTTTACAAATACTTGGCGGACGTTGCAGTTGCAGTAATGAAGAAGTTTCCAGGCTTTCAAGTAACCTCAGGTTATCGTGAAGGCGATCCATACTCACACGGAAAGCACAACGCAATTGATATTGCACTACCGGGAGTCGTGAATGGTTCCCCTAGATATACAGAAGCAGCCAATTACGCATTTGAGAAGTTTGCAAACAAAATCGGCTATGTTATCACAAATGGTAAGGTTCGTGACCGTTCAGGACAATCAGGTACAGGTGTGCATGATGATTGGCGGACATGGCCTGATGGTGACCACTACGACCACGTGCATTTAAACGGTGTAAGAGATCCGCAGGGCGGACTTGTTAGCGGTGGCGATAGCGTTGGTGGAAGTGGCGTAGAACGCTGGCGAAATGTAGCAATTAGAGCGTTGAAAATGACTGGTCAATACAGTACTGCAAACTTAAACGCATTGCTGAACCAAATGCGTACAGAGTCAAATGGTAATCCTAGAGCAATTAACAACTGGGATATTAACGCTAAAAACGGCACACCTTCTAAAGGATTACTTCAAATGATTGACCCAACATTCAGACAGTATGCAATGCCAGGATTCAATAGTAATATCTATGACCCACTATCTAACATCTTAGCTTCAATTAGATATGCGTTGTCAAGATATGGCTCACTAAGAAATGCTTATCGTGGTCATGGTTACGCAAACGGTGGAATTGTAAACCAACATCAAATTGCGGAAATCGCAGAAGGAAACAAGCCAGAAATTATTATTCCGTTAGATAAGGCTAAACGATCAAGAGCAATGCAGTTGCTTGCGATTACTCAAGATAAGTTAGGCGTAAAACCAAAAAGCGTAAATAATAGTAGTGATTCGAGCGGAACGTTAGAAACATTAGTTTCACTGATGATTCAGCAGAATAACTTGCTATCTAAACTTTTAGCAAAAGACACAAGTGTCAAACTTGATGGTAAACCAATTGCAGACAATACAAATGGATACTTAGGTAACCAGTTGAAACGTTCGCTATATACTACAGGTTAGGAGGGATAAAGTGAATGGCTATTTAATCGATTTTCGCTTCATAAAAAATCAAGAGATAGTATCTTTAAAAGAAAAATTGGGCATAGAGTGTATTTCTTTTGCACGAAAAGCACCACAACTAAATGTAGAATACCAAGAATTTTCAGGGTCAAACGGTTCGAGAGAAGTCGAAAAAAGTTTCAAATCGTTCACTATCGAAGTGGAATTTTATGCTGAATTCAAAAATATGTATGACTATCAACTAAAAGAAACTGAATTATATGCGTTTCTATTCGATGACGAAGGATATTATGTTTTTACAGATAGAGAACCGGGCAAAAAATACTTTGTCCGTCCTAACTCAGTAGAAGTGAATGAAGTTGGTCTAAGATATGCAACTTACAAGGCGACTTTCACTGTTTTTAGAGGTTGTTCCGAATCGATGGCTTCCACGTTATCGGATTTTTCACTGTCTAATGAATGGCAATTTTCACAAGGCCTAGTTGCGGAAGATTATAAGTATACGCACCGAACCAGTAATTTTATCATTTATAATGCTGGCGATTTTGCTATTGATCCACGTGAACATACTCTAAAAATCACTTTGGAAGGTGAATCAGAAGGCAACGTGACTATTTTCAACAAAACGACAGGGGAACGATTCATCTACTATCCGGAGTTTTCTACGTTGCTAGGCCAAACTTTGACTTTAGACCGTGTTTATCCGAAGTTGAACGGTGTAAATTGCGGAATTGACACGAATTTAGGTTTGATAACGTTAGCGGTTGGAACGAATGAAATTGAAATACAAAATATTACTAGAGTGGAGTCAAAATGGGACTTCAATTTTTTGTATAAGTAGGTGGGAATTTGAAAGATATTTTTATCCAAGACTACGAGAAAACAAAAAAAGAAATATTGACTGAATACGACAAAAGTACATTTACTGAAAATTGGCAAGAGAACGAAACGTGGGAAATTTCGTTCACTATTGTCAAAACAAAATTCAATGAATTGGCTTTTGATTTAGTCGATTATGAAAATTCAGTATTTTTCAATGGACAAGAGTTTATCGTAAAACAAATGGGCGTTTCTGCCGAAGGGGCAGCAATCACAAAAACAGTTACAGCCACGCACATTTACTACACCATGCAAGATGGCTTTCAGTACGACACAATCACAGGAACACGCTCTATTAACCAACTGCTAGCACATGTTTTCAAACCTGATAACCGTGGTTTTACATGGAATGTTGTAGATCCGAACAAGAAATTTCTTACAGTTGAACAAGAAAACTTCGGGAATGGGAACTATTTGAAACTGGTTGAAGAAATTTTGAAAGACTATGATGCGATAGTGATTCCGGACAACAAAAACCTTACTTTCTTCCCTCGTTCAGAATATGGTAAAAAAACTGAAGAACAAATACGCTACAAATACAATACCGATTCTGTGAAATTTGATATTGATACTTTTAATTTGAAAACGCAGATTAAAGGATTTGGGAAGAAAAAGGAAGACGACACTTACTACTTCACGCCAATCACATATACAAGTAAGCAGTCGGAAAAATGGGGTATACGTGTCCAAAGTCCAGTTAGTGATGATCGTTACACCGTTTCAGGGAACATGCTAGAACGTTTGAAACAAGACTTGCAAGACTATCCAACAATCACTGGCACAGTTACTATGAAATGGCGTGTAGAGCCTAATAAGGGCGATTACGTGGCGTTTGTCTATGAGCCGTTAGGTATCAATACCTATATTCAAGTAGTAGGAATCAAGACGTATCCAGCGATACCAAATAAGCCACCAGAAATCACATTGAGCAACACAAAGAAAACAATGACGTCGATACTCGCTGAAATGGCGAAGAAAGGAGTGATTTGATGGGGTTATTAAAATTAATCAGTAACCGTATCTCTACGGAATGGAAAGAGAAATTTAATAAAAACATTGACTACCTTAATGATCTTGAAAAGAAACTATCTGATCAAGACAAATCAACGAATAGTCGTATTGATAATCTCGTGCTTCATTCAGGAGGTGATTCTCCTAACGAAGTAGTGGATGCACGTGTAAATAATAAGGGAGAAACCTTTCCTACTTTACAAGGCAGATTGGTAGAACACGAAACCCTGACAGATGAACAAATTAGCGAATTAATTACAAATGCCGCTAGTCAGAAAGCACAAGTAGAGCAATTAAACAAAGCAGTCCAACAAATCATTGGAGGGTATAATGAACCAATTAATATCTATGTTTCAAAAAATGGTAGTGATAAAATCGGCGAAGGTACAGAAGAAAAGCCATATGCTACTATTCAAACAGCTGTGAATACCATTCCGTTGATAACTGCTGCTCCGATCACTATTTGGATTGATGATGGTGCTTATTTGGAAGACGTGGTAATTAATGGGCTGTCTTATCGTTCCTTAATGATTAAACCAATAAATGATATAAGTAGTATAAACCCCTTAACTTCAGATTTGCCAGTAAGAGTAAGGAGTTTAGCGACAACCACGTGTGTAGGTTACACACAGATTTCTGGTATTCAAATAGTTGATACTGTAAACGCTCCGATAGATCCAAGTGGTAACCGATACGGAATCATGAACGAGCAATCTGGCTATATGGCGATAAATAAATGTAAATTTTCTGAGAATACAAAATCTTTGGGATACAATGCCATTTATGTTGGTGGCGTATCGAAATTAAACATGTATGGTAATACTACATTTATTAATCAAGATGTCGCTTTGCGTGTAAGGCTTATGTCAGAAGCATTAGCAGGTCTAACTGGTTCAGGAAATAACATCGGTATTAAATGTGAAGATGCTACAGTTAGAGGTACGGCTTCCACAGTATTTGCAACTACACCAACAAGCATCAGTGGCAATGGGCTAATTATATCCAAAGGGCAGGTGTTAAGTTAATGGTTTATAAAATGAATGAATCGATCATTGTGATTCAAGCAGAAGCCACTAGTCCAAACAGGACGAATGTTGTTTTTTGGTCGCATGATCGAGGAACAGCTAAGCTTCGAATGAAGTTAGTTCGGAAAAACGGCATCCCTCAAAGCTTACCCGAAGGGACAACTGTTCCGATTCGCTTGATGTTCAAATCTGCAACGGCAGAAGGTGGTTATGGGAAACATGACTATCTCGCCACCATTGAAGATCCTGTGAATGGGATTGTTTCTATTGTGTTAGAGGATAATATACTGGGATACGTAGGCACCGTAGAAGGTAGCGTATATATTGATTTTCCAAACGACCGCTCGTTAGATACAGCTGGTCGTTTTACTTTTTATATCAAACGCAGTCCAATTGATGATAGTACGCCAGAGCTGGAAGATTATTATTTCAATGGTTTCAGTCAGACCATTGATAAAATCGAAAAAATTCTAGCTGATGGAAAGCAAGAGATTGAACAGAAAATTGAGGAATCCGAAACGCAGATTGATGCGAAAGTAAAAGATACAAACGACAAAATCACGAAAGCCAATCAAGATGTCGCAACTCTCAATACTAATATTGATAAGGCGAATGACCGTATTGATCAAACCAATCAGCAAATCGGTGATCTCGGCAAGCTGAAAAAAATGTACAGTAACAGCATCGACTTCGGGGGCTATGATTATAGTGGGAATCCGAATTTAATGCCATATATTACAGACCCTTGGGTTGGGTCTTTGTTAGTTAATGGAGATACAGTTAAAGATAGTGTTAAAAGGGTTATAACTCATACTAAAACTAGAACAGCTGATGCCGGCGACATATTATCGCTTGGCTTAGGTATTCCGCGCACAGCGGAAGCTAATAATCAGTATCTTATAACTGCTTTACAGCCATCTACACCGTACACATTAACTGTTACTATGAGTGTTGGTTCAGATTGGACTGGGAAGACCAATACTATAGGGGCTAGGGTTAGATATTTAAATACATCTGGTGGAACAGAAACGCCCATTAATGTATTACTACCAGAAAATGTAGAACGCGATAAAATGATCACTCATACATTTACTGGGACAACAAAAGCTGATTTAACTGGTGTGAAAAATTGTTATGTTCAAATATTCTCAGTTAACAGTGAGGACAAAGGAACGGTTAGTGTCAGCTATGACGTTAAGTTAGAAATTGGTACAATAGCTACGCCATACCAACCTAATCTACTCAATGCTCCATATTATTTGAGTAAAAAAACACTAGGTAAAAATTTACTTGATCCAACTGGCATTACAAGTAGCTCATATTTACTTCTAACTAAAACACCAAGCGAAAAGTTACTTAAAGACCAGACCTATACTATTACACTTAAAGGAACTAAACCGGCAACACAGACATTCCGTTGTTTTGTACAATATGAAACTAATGGTTCTACTGTGAATCTTCTTGATATGAAACCAGTTGAAGGTCTTGTTGATGAGTGGCAATTGACATTTAAAGCAACTAGAAGCGCTTCTGATATAACTGGCAGACTATATGTTTATCAAGTGCCAAATACAAGTTTAGGTCAATGTAAAGTAGAATGGATAAAATTAGAAAAAGGCGACACACGAACCCCAAATATTAGTGAATATAAATACTTCGGTGAAGGATTGAAAGACAGTAACAATCCGAACGACTACAGCTGGGACATCACGCCTGAATATACTGAAAAAGGCTTGAATAATACGGTTAGTTTGACCGATCCACAGTCAGTTGAAGGTTTAAAAAACTTTGAGGATGGGTTACAGCTGAAGGGTATTTCTGTTGTGCAAGATAATTTTACAAGCAAAGCAGTGACAACAAAGAATATAACTGATTTTACTGAAGATAGCATCGTGAGGTTTGAACGATGGGGACGTTTAGTCATAGCGAATATTGAAATTACAAATAAATCTGCTAATTTTGCTGGATGGAAAAACTTAATGGCTTTTCCATCAGGCTATACTCCTATTAGTTTAGTCGGTTGGGGAGGTACTTTGTCTAATAAAACTAATAGAAATCCCGCATTATCTGTTTACGCAAATTCTTCAGGAATATCTGTAATGATCGGTAGTGCAGATTTACCGGCAAATCAAAGATGCTCTGGAACTGTTGCATATTTTACAAACGATGAATGGCCACAAGGTTGAAAGGAGTAATATTATGAAAAACATTTGGAAATACGGACGTACTGGTGGAGAGTACGCAGGAAAAGTGTTGGACGACATGCTTGTATCCGTTCCTTACACAGATCAGCCTCCACTTGAAGGGGTTCGAGCTGATGGCGAACCGTTAACAATCGCTGATCAGATGTTTGATCCTAAACTGAACCAATGGATTGTTTTAGCGAACGCACTAGATCACAACGATTTAAACAATCTCAAAGCGATGTACGAGGCTCTGGAACATGAAAACGATAACCTAAAGCAGATCAACGCCAAACTCATGCTAAGCGATGTAGCAATTAAACAGGAAAATACTGCATCGAAAGAAAAAGCGGATAGTTTAGCACAAATCAATTCAAAAATGATGCTTGCTTCGTTACAAAATAGCAAAGACATTTCAGAAATTAAAGAGCAACTAAATCCAGCTTCAAAGGGAGGTGAGTAGTATGTTTAGTTTTAGCGATGTGAAAATGATGTATGATTGGGGCTGTTTTACTGACGATCAAGTTCGACTATTCGTTCCACTATGCATTACAGACGAAGAAGCAGAAAAAATTATTAGCAAAGAAGAAAGCGCATCTTAATTGATGTGCTTTTTTTGTTGGAAAGTTGGTGGAACATGAAAGAAGAAGCGCTCCAAGACGTTGTGGAGAGATTAGTAAGAATTGAAACAAAATTAGACAACTACGAATCACTTAGAGAAAAGGCTGATAGTGCAAAAGATTTGGCAGATAAAGCCTATTCAGTAGCACTAAACAATGCAGAAGACATCAAGGAAATGAAGAACAATAATAAATGGGCTTGGGGCTATATGATTGGCTTAGGCATTACAATCATTGGCTATTTCTTAACTAAATTGTAAAGGAGGTGAGAAGAAATGATTTTACCAGATAAGTATTATCAAATCATTAAATGGACGGTTTTAACAGTTTTACCAGCTGCATCTGTTTTAGTAGCCACGTTAGGAAAAGCGTATGGATGGAATGGAACAGATATGACAGTACTCACTATCAATGCAGTAGCAACATTTTTAGGCGTTATCACTGGTGTGTCGGCTTATAATTTGAAAAAATAGGAGGAAACAAATGAAAAAGAAAATTACTGTTACTGCGATGAGCCTATTAATGGCTCTTTTTTTATTGCCAATTAACGGGTTCGCCTATACGATCAACAATGAATTTAATTTAGGTGTAAATGAAGGTAGCTCTCAAGTAGCAAATAACCAATATATTCTATTGCATGAAACAGCAAACGAAACTGCGACAGGACGAAATGAAGCGCAGTATATGCAACGTTCATGGACTAGTGCTTACACTGCTTACATTGTGGGAGACGGCGGAATTGTTTATCAAGTCGGTCAACCTGGTTATGTACAGTACGGTGCTGGTTCGTATGCTAATGCTAACAGTCCTGTGCAGATTGAGTTACAACACACACATGATAAAGCAATTTTTGAAAAGAACTATAAAGCATATGTTGAATTGGCTAGAGATTCAGCAATGAAATATGGTATTCCATTAACATTGGACACGCCTTATAACCAACCAGGAATTAAATCGCATTTATGGGTAACACAAAATATTTGGGGCGATCATACAGATCCTTACGGTTATCTTTCTGAAATGGGCGTAAGTAAAGAAAAACTAGCCTATGATTTGGCTCATGGTTTTACGGATGATAATCCGACAACTTCAGATGATAAACCAGTTATTGATCCAACTAGAGCAGGTGCTGCAAATCCTACACTGACAGATGGAACAAATTACGCCCACATTGATCAGTTTGGAGAAATCGAAAACGCAAACTTGCATGTGGCTGGATGGCACATTGCTAATTATAAATACGAGTATATTTTCATTATGGACTACAATACTGGAAAAGAATTAGCTCGAGTAAGAGCTGATGGAATTTATAGACCAGATGTAAACCAAGCTTATAATACTTCTGGAAATGTTGGTTATCATGTATCTTTCAATATGCGTAATTTTCCTAATAAGAAAGTCTATGTCATGATGCGGGCAACGAATGATGCAGAAGGGAACACTAAAGGCGGAGCACAAGATTTTCATGATAAACGCTGGTATTTAAATATTCCGAAACGATAAAAATAGCCCCTCGTTGAGGGGCGATACACCTGTCTCTTATACACATCTAGATGTGTATAAGACATATATATTAAAAAGTGTTCTTTTTGAATGCTATTTTGAATGCCATTTTGAATGCCATTTTCATTCATTTAACGAAAATCAGCGAAAATAAAAAATGCTCAAACCCTTATAAAATAAGGATTTAAGCATCTAGCGAAATTTGGTGAAATCTCACAATGGAGACGGCGGGAGTCGAACCCGCGTCCAAACACATCGCCACTTAAAAATCTACGTTCATAGTCAACTCATTTGAGGCTTCGCTTTACAGCTTGCCGAGTGACAGGCATTCTGTATCGC
>NZ_NGMF01000001.1:1283737-1284954 GCF_002140245.1 Enterococcus sp. 10F3_DIV0382
TAATCTTACTCAAAAGGACAAAGCTAAAGGTATCAAATTATCTGGTGATGATGCTGTATTAATTTATAGCTGGGAAAGTTTTTCAGAAATTGAAGAATTAGATATTCCAAACTTATTCGATGGAGAAGATAATATAAATCCATCTATCCGATTTATCAAAGCTATAGCAAGTATAGAATATTCTAAACAAAAAAAGAGAGATGAATACGGTAATTATCTACCAAAAGAAAAGAGAATACAGACTTTACCTGTAGATGTATATTTTCTTGAAATTACTCAGGCTATTTATGTAGTGATTTGTACTTCAAAAGAAGTTAATATAAATCGTGTAAAAAAACTAATTGGTGTTAAAAATTTTTATGCAAATAATGAAGATTATAATTTAAAAACTGATTTTTTTAATTGGTTGTTTTATAACTATGATGAAGAAAATGGCATTTTAGAAAATCACTTTTATTTGAAGAATATCGGTGGTTTCATAGGTAATATTACTGATGAACAAAATATATTTAAAGGAGTCTCGCAACAAACTTCTGAACTTATAATAACTAAAGCGTGTATAAGAGACAGGTAATGGAGAGACTTTGAAAAATGTGACAGCTAGAATTAGAAAAGAGAATGAAATAGATATTGTCTTTGGAATCGATGACGAATCTAACACAGTAATTTATTTAAACCAGTCAGAAAACCTAACTTTATTTGAAAATATAGATAAAGCTACTTTTTTGCTAGTTTACCTTTATGGTATCCTTATTCCTAATTTAAGGGAAATATATCTTACGAAAGAGAAGAAATTTATTGAGGAATTAGAAGGAGATTTTAGTAAGAAAATCGGAGTTGAAGTGATTAAATCTATTGTTAATAATAACAATATAACAATTAATGAATACACATCTAGATGTGTATAAGAGACAGTCATCATGTTTTCTAAAATTACACTAGAAGTAAATATTAAACAACATAATAGAAAGAAAAATAAATTAATATTTACTCCAAATGCTAATAATGAATATTCAGCTGAAATTGTTGATTTAGAAATCAAGATGACTCCAAAAGGAAGAATATCCAATTTCTTGGTAGAATGGCTTGATATCAATTTAGAAATATTTTTTAATCCCAATATTTTAGACATATCACTAGTAGAACAGTGGGACGGATTAAGCTTAAACGGATTTTTAATAAAAGAAAGGTCAATAAAGATATATATTTTAAAAAAT
>NZ_NGMF01000001.1:1286618-1311196 GCF_002140245.1 Enterococcus sp. 10F3_DIV0382
GTTATACTTCTGTATATTTGAAAAGTTTTACTTTGATTTTTTGAATAGAAAGACATTTGGGTTAAATTGTGAGATAATAATAAAGAAGAGTTTAAAGCGTTCCCCAAAAACCACTCCCCCATAAGTGTGTTACGCTTTAAACTCTTTTATATTTGAAGCCATTAAAAAGTATATCATATAACTGTAAAAAATAATGGGAAAAAGGCTTACAATTGGAGTGGTAGTTAATTAGTGATTTATTTTTGATTTTATAGCACTGATACTATAAGATATAGATATCATCATATTACACAATCTTAATACCAACTTAAAAATATCTCCTTTCATAAGTATGGTGATAAAATCCGTTCCGGGCTACCTTTTTAGGTAGCCTACTTTAATCTTTATACCTTTCTGGATCAACGAAAGTATACTTCAAATAGTCATAACGCCGATGATCGCTCCGTGCGTCTGGCACATCAGTCACGATATCAAACAAAAAATATACGTCTTTCTTCATTCTCGTTTTCGCAGCAGGGATTTTAAAGTAGTTCTTATTAGAATAGTAGAGATTGATTAATAAGCTATCTTCGATTGCTAAAAAGAAAACTTCTGAATCCCACACCTTATAAAAATCTTTGACAAATCTATTCGAAGGATCAAATTTAAACCATAATTGTGTTTTTCCTTCCATCAACATAATGTTCACCTCAAAAAAAGTATACGAACAAATGTTCTTTTTGTAAAGTAGGAATATCATTGATAATATGGATGGAACATATATATTAAAAAGTGTTCTTTTTGAATGCTATTTTGAATGCCATTTTGAATGCCATTTTCATTCATTTAACGAAAATCAGCGAAAATAAAAAATGCTCAAACCCTTATAAAATAAGGATTTAAGCATCTAGCGAAATTTGGTGAAATCTCACAATGGAGACGGCGGGAGTCGAACCCGCGTCCAAACACATCGCCACTTAAAAATCTACGTTCATAGTCAACTCATTTGAGGCTTCGCTTTACAGCTTGCCGAGTGACAGGCATTCTGTATCGCTAGTCTGATACTCTCTTTTTCAACTTACAGACGGAAAGTTGAAACGTATCCCACTAAAGTTAGGACCCTTACTCGAGCACATGGGCGATGCCGAGAGGATCTACGCTAACTGTTTTTAGGCAGCTAAAGCGTAAGAGTTGTTTTCGTTTTTAGCAGTTATATTTAACTGTAACGTTTTTACGTAGACGTAACCTACGAAACGCAATTCAAGCTCGACTGTGCCTGTCGAATCCGTAACGTCCCCGTTAGCTAACAAGGGTTACGTGTATTTTTCATACAAAGTTAGTATAGCACATCTTGGGATAAATTCAATAAAAAAGCGGATGATACCCCAGTATTTATATAAAACTGGCCCTTTCTTAAGAAAAAATAAGTGATTTTTTTAGAAAGGGTCCAGTTTCGAAAAAATATCCTTAAATTAGATCAAAATGCTTCAATGCGTGGACAATCCCGCCTTCTGTATTTTTCTTTGTGATGAAAGTAGAAAGCTCTTTTAATCCATCATAGGCATTGCCCATAGCGATTTTGTTGTCGCAAGCTTCCAACAAGGCAAAATCATTCGGACCATCACCAAATCCAAAAGTAGGAACTTCTTCTAATTGAAGTTCTTTTTTCAGTCGTTTGACACCTGCGCCTTTTGAGATTCCTTTCTTCACTGTATCAATCGAGTAAGGACCATTCCGATAAAAAGTTAGCTCAGGAAAATGTTCATGATAGTATTCGTCACCCGATTGAGATAAGATAAGTAACATATTTACTGTATTGTCTTTAAAGCCTAGAGGATCTATTTCCGGCACATCTGAATGGATAAAGTCATAAGCATCGATCATTGTTTGGCTATGACCGGTACACCAGATTTTCTGGTCGTTATAGTAAGAAAGTTCGTGCCCATTCAACTGTACATGATCATACATTTTTTGACATTCTTCTGAAGAAAATGTTTGAGAGTAGATTTCTTCACCGTTTACTCGAATGAAAGAACCGTTCATGGTGACCGCAGAAGTAATGCCCGCGTCTTCCATAATCGAGTGGATTTCTGCTTCTGTACGTCCTGTGGCGATGACGGGAAGAACGTTGTTTTCTTTTAATGCGTTCATAGCTTTTGCCACTTCGGGTGTGATTTTTGACTTCGCATCTAGTAATGTCCCATCAAGATCAAAGAAAGTGATTGCACGATAATTTGACACAAATAAAACTCCTTTTTTATTGGAATAAGTTTATCTTAACAAAGAATGAACAAAAGACAAACCTTTCGTGAAGAATTCCTGAACATATTGGTTCAGTCAACAATATAGAGTATACTATAAGAAGAGAATTTAGGAGGGAAAGAATGATTTTTTTCAGTATTGGTATCTTATTCTTAATAATTGGCAGTCTTTTTCGGATTCTGCCCTCAAAAGGAAACCTGCCTTTTTATGGGTACCATTCGCCTCTTGCCGCAAAAACAGACGCTCATTGGCGACTAGCACAAAAGACAAGCGGGAACTGGTTTTTCCTTATGGGCTTACTGATGACATTGATTGGTTATTATTTAAAGATATCTGGACATACGAATTATTTTTTGATCGAAATGCTATTATTGGTATTTCCAATTATGCCCATTTTTATTATGACAGAAAAAAAATTACAGAGATATGACCTGGAAACTGGAGGGAACGATAATGAATATTTTAATGATTGAAGATAATCAATCTGTTTCTGAAATGATGCAGATGTTTTTCTTAAATGAAGGTTGGGAAGCAACCTTCAAGTATGATGGAAAAGAAGGGCTTGACGCCTTTTTAGAAAACCCCCAACACTGGGACATGATTACATTGGACTTGAATTTGCCTACAATGGACGGCATGCTAGTAGGAAGAGAGATCCGCAAAGTTTCAAGCACAGTGCCGATTATCATGCTGACAGCTAGAGATTCTGAAAGTGATCAGGTGATCGGCTTGGAGATGGGGGCAGATGATTATGTGACAAAACCTTTCAGTCCGCTGACGCTTATTGCTCGAATGAAAGCTTTACATCGCCGTAGCGAGTTGGCAGAAGCAAGAGAAGAAGCAGCGGTTTCAGATGACCATTTTGATATTGAGACCAGTCATTTCAAGATGAATACGAAAACACGAGAAGCATATCTGGACAATCGGCCCATCGAAGGCTTGACGCCTAAAGAATTCGATCTATTGTTTACTTTAGCAAAAAAACCACGACAAGTATTTTCTCGGGAACAGTTGCTTGAACTAGTCTGGGATTACCAGTATTTTGGTGATGAACGGACAGTAGATGCCCATATCAAGAAATTGCGTCAAAAAATTGAAAAGGTCGGACCACAAGTTATCCAAACTGTTTGGGGAGTCGGCTACAAATTTGATGATTCTGGTGTTGCCTAATGCGTTATTTGTATCAGCAACTCTTAGCTTTTTGCGGAATGGTCGCGTTGATCTTATTGATCGTCGGAGTTTCTTTTACGCAACTGACAAAACAGACGATTGAAGAAAACAATTATCAGCAACTGTTTGGATACGCTGAATCAGTTGAAAAGACAACGCAAACCTATGCCGATACACTTCCGCAGTTTAGTCAAGATCAGGCATTTCAAAATGCATTGCTGCTGACGGAGCAAGTACTGACAGAACAAAATGTGAATTTTATATTCATCGACAAAAATGAACGTGTCATTTATCCGACCAATACAGCATTGCTGAACTTTACCTTAACAACGGATCAATGGAAAAATCTGAGGAGTGGGCGTCAAGAGAAATTCACATCGAATAAAAACATTTTAGGGCAAGCGCAGGCGACCTCTTACGCACTTGTACCATTCAATTTGAATCATGAATTCTATGGAGCACTTGTAGTCAGTCAACCTGCGCGAAATATCGATAACAGTGTTCGTCCAATTACACTGAACCTGTTCAAAGGTTTCATTTTTTCCAGTATTGTGGCGGTCATTGCCAGTTATGCTTTTGCAGCATTCCAAGTCAAGCGGATCAATCGTTTAAGGAATGCGACGAAAGAAGTGACGAATGGCAATTTTGATGTACAGCTTCCCGTACATGATAAAGATGAATTTGATGAGTTAGCAGATGATTTCAATAAAATGACGAATTCACTGAAAGAATCTCAAGCAGAAATCGAAGAACAAGAAAATCGTCGAAGACAATTCATGGCAGATGCTTCCCATGAGATGAGAACACCTCTTACGACAATCAACGGTCTTCTGGAAGGGTTGGAATACAATGCAATCCCTGAGAATCAGCGAGAAAATGCGATTAAATTGATGAAGAATGAAACAGAGCGTCTGATCCGTTTAGTGAATGAAAATTTGGATTATGAAAAAATCCGTACGAATCAAATCAGTATGGTCATAAAAAAATTCAATGGTACAGAAACATTGAGGAATATTGTTGCCCAGTTAGAAGCTAAAGCAGAGGCAGCAGGGGATACGTTGATACTGAAAGCTGATGATGATATCGATGTTTACGCTGATTATGACCGTTTTGTCCAAATCATGGTCAATATTATTCAAAACGCGATACAATTTACCGAAAACGGCCAAATCATGGTCACCCTGGAAAAAGGTTATCTTGAAACGATCATCACGATCGAAGATACGGGAATTGGAATGTCTGAACAACAAATGAAAAGTATCTGGGATCGCTATTATAAAGTAGATCCTTCAAGAAAAAATACAAAATATGGTGAATCAGGATTAGGTTTACCAATCGTGCAACAGCTTGTTCGCCTGCATAAAGGAAAATTAGAAGTAGAAAGCGAACTGGGAAAAGGAACGAAATTCACTGTTCGTTTGCCTGACGTAGAAATCAAAGAAGAGTAAAAAAACAAGTGATATAAAAGATCATGAATCGATCTTCTATATCGCTTGTTTTCTTATAATAAAATGACTGATTTAACCCGCAGGCTCTAAACGATCAATGTAAGGACTTTGAGCAATAGTAGCGTCATGCGTAAAGAGTAAAATACCTTGATTTTCTTCATGAGCTAAATAAGAAAGCAAGTGGAGCAGTTCTTGGATCTCCAATATACTAAGTTCATCAAAGGTGTCTTCAATAACAATATTGTTTCGTTTGGAAAGCAACGCATGAAGCAATTGAAGCTTTACTTTCTCAAAAGGCGTAAGCTCAGTCGCCGCACAATTAAGTAATGAAGAAGAGATATCAAGTTTTTCTTGATAGGCTAAACGATCTTGTTTGATTCCCTTTTCTGGTAAATCTAACAGTACATGGTCTTTGAGCTTTAGGTAAGGAAACATTGGCCAATCTTTTTGAACGATGGCGAAATTTTCCAGATTAGCAACTAGAACTTCTTTTTTTAAGTGCTCTAATATCTTATCCTGTTTTTCGAGGGGACACAAGATAACGGTCAAATGGTCAGCGTTAATCAAATATTCAGGTTTCATTACGTTTAGGCCTCCTGCTTTGCAAGTGATGGATAAAAAAAGTGAATGGGAATAGGCTGAGAATCAGACAGCACCCGCTAAGTCCAACAAGTGTTTGGGCAAAGCCTCTAAGAATATCTGTGAAAAACAGATCATTTTGAAAATCAATAGTAAAGAAAGTCTGCTGATCCATCGGAATCGTAAGTCCGCTTACTGAAGTCAAGATATCACGGATATCTGGCAGCTCAGCAGTCTTTAAGACAAGAAAATTGATCCTTTGAAGCAGTGTTTCATAAACCGACTGGAAGCTGACGATCCACAATAAAACCAAGATACAACAAAGAAAGAGAGGAAAGAACAGCTGCCAAAAAATAAAAAGGAACAGTTTGGCTTTAGAAAGACCAGTCAGGCGCCAATTCATCAATTCTTGCTGGTTTTGCCTGAGTGAATAGTAAAAGAAAAAGATAAAAAAGAAGGCAAACAGAAAAAATAAACTGAATATGCCTTTTAGATAAAATCGGCTAGCTAATTCTAAAGCCGGAAGAAGCGCCGTAGATGCAGAAGCACCGATAAATGAAAGCCGATCTTGGACTTGATTCGCTAAAGCCGATTGCAAATGGTAAAGAGTCAGGCATGCTATCAATAAAAAAGCAGAAAAGCTTGAAAATAAACAATAGAGTATTGTCTGCTTTTTGTAATAAATTAATCGAGCAGTAGCATAGCGGATCATTTTCATACTTTTCACCTCTATAAAAAGTATAAAAAATGAATATGAATAAAGTATGAAATTCCTTTAGTAAAATCACGAATTAAAACCAAAACCAGGAAACCTCTTGCAAAAAGCAAGAGGTTTTGAAAAAAGAGCTGCGACAAGATATTTGTCACAGCTCCTTTCAGATTTGTTTTGTCATTCGGAAGAACTTGTGGTCGTTCCGTGAAGTTCTTGATACGTTTGAGTTTTATAAAGATCAACAGTTGATTGTCCGTTGTGTTGACTAAAGACACTAGTTGATTTGTCACCTAGAGATTTTTCAGCTTCTTTTAATTTCTCTAAGCCATTCTTGTAGTCATAATCACTGGTATCAATTGGGTCTAATCCACTATTCGTATAGAACCGAAGAAGATCACCGTTATTGATTTGATCAGAAACAGCTAACTGTTTATCAACTTTTTCTTTGAGTGAATCAATTTCATTTTGTACTTCCTCAGTAGGTTCAGTAATGGCCTCACCAGTTTCGTTACTGTAGATGGTACCACCGTAGTAAGTATATTTTGGAGTAACAAAATCGCCATCACGGAAAGAAACAAGCTGTTCATGATCTTTCGAGAATAGATCTTGTCCTAACTGAATATAATTTTTTGTATCTACACCTAGTAAATGGAGCAGCGTAGGCAAAGCATCAACTTGGCCGCCATAAGTGTGATTGATCCCGCCTTGTGTTTGTCCAGGAATATGAATCATATAAGGGACACGCTGCATTTGTGCATTGTCATAATTAGTCCAAGTAGAACTCGTTTTTCCAACTAGTTCAGCTAGATTTTTATTTCTAGAATTCGAGACACCATAATGGTCACCGTAAAGAACGATAACTGAATTATCATACAAGCCGCTTTCTTTCAAATAGTTGAAGAATTCTTGTACGGCAGTGTCTAAATAATTAGCTGTCGCGAAGTAACCGTTAATCGTTTCATCGTTTGTATTGGCTAACGGGAATCCAGCTTCGTCATTGGTGAATTTCGAATAAGGATAATGGTTAGATACAGCAATGAATTTTGAATAAAATGGTTGTTGCAGACGTTCCAAGTATTGTACAGATTGTTGGAAAAATGGTTTATCATGCAAACCGTATTGGAACGAATTGTCATCATTAACGTCATAATAAGAAGAATCGAAGAAATAATCATATCCTAAATTCTTATAGGTCTCGTTTCGATTCCAGAATGTGCCGGCGTTCCCATGGAACACTGCACTTGTGTAGCCTTCTGTTTGACTTAAAATATCAGGTGCAGCTTGGAAAGTATTTTTTCCGCCTAATTGTGTGAACAAGGAGCCTTGATTCAAGCCAAACAATGAATTTTCCATCAGCGTTTCCGCATCACTTGTTTTTCCTGCTTTTACTTGATGGAAAAAGTTGTCAAAACTGAACGTGCTATTGCTGTGATAAAGACTATTGATGAAAGGTGTAACTTCATGTTGGACACCATTCTCATCTGTCAATTTATAATCGATCAAGAATTGTTGGAAGCTTTCTAAATGGATATAAATCACATTTTTTCCTTTAGCAAGTCCAAACAAATCATCATTTGGTGCTGCGTAATGTTCTTTTACATAATTTTCTACTTCTTTCATATCATTGGGGCTTGCTTCTGCCCGCACTTGGTTTGTCTGGTAAGTTTGAACGCCGTCGTAAACCATGAAAGCATTCAAGCCAAGATATTTGACCAAATAATCCCGAGAGAATGTACGAGTCAATAATTCTGGACGATCAGCTTCCGCCATAAAAAGATTTCCTGAGAAAATCATAACGGCTAATGTAGAGATTGCAAAAGCCATTCTTGCTCGAATCGGACGAGGGTCCAACTTGATTTTTTTGGCGATCAGTAGGACAGTCAAGATAATGAAATCGATCCAATAGATCACGTCATATGGGCGAAACAGTCGAATGGCACTTTCTCCCAGACCACTTGCTACTTTCCCAGCACCTAAAATCGTGTTGATCGTAATGAAGTCCGTGAATTCTCGATAATAAGTGACATTCGAAAAAACAAGCAACGTCAAAAGAAAATAAATGACCATTATCGTGATATAAGCAACTCTAGGGCGTCTGATATAAAGAGCAATTCCAAGTAATAACAGTGTAGTTGCAATAGGATTGATAAATAAGATAAAGTATTGAATGCCACTTTCAATTCCGAGATGGAAATCAACCAAATAGGCAAAAATCGTTTTCAACCAAAGTAAAACGACTAGTAAAGAAAAAAATCCGAGCCTCTTATTCAAAAAGGCAGGTGTTTTTATATATTTCAAGATAATCTTCCTTTCTGCACTTCTTAATCACAGAAGTGCCATGAAACCATGTTACACAGCTCACTTATTCTCATTTATTTTACTAGTATGACAATATAGTGTCAATTGAAACCAGAACTTTGTGCTGTTTCATTAAGGTTTTCTTTAAGCTTGATGAAAAAGAAGCAGTAAGACAAGACCTATGTTTTTTGTTATACTTGAGAAGAGAAAGCTAAAGCAGGTGAAGGAATGAAAGTACAAGTAAAAAAAAGAGCAAGCAGTCGATTGAAAAAAGGCTATCCATTGATCCAAAAAGAAGACCTTGCACATCCTCAAAAAGAAACCACGCAATGGGTGGAATTAGTTGATCCGCAAAATCAATTTATCGCAAAAGGATATTTAGGAAAGCAGAATAAAGGGATCGGTTGGGTACTGAGCCAGCAGGATATCCCATTTGATCAATCATTTTTTGAAGAACTTTTTGTGAAGTCAAAAGAAAAAAGAACTTTCTTTTTTTCAGATGATTCTACTACCGCTTTTCGTATATTCAATGGAGAAGGAGACGGAATCGGCGGTCTGATTATTGATTATTATGCAGGTTATGCTGTTTTTTCTTGGTATAACGAGACGTTATATACACATCGTGAATTATTGATTCAAGCTTTTCGTGAAATCTATCCGGAAATCATCGGTGGATATGAGAAAATTCGTTTTGAATCAGTGAATCTGCCTGAGAGCCAGTTCATTTACGGAAAAGAGGCACCGGAGCCCTTGATCGTAAAAGAAAACGGAATAAAATTTGCCGTTTATTTAAATGAAGGATTAATGACTGGTATCTTTCTAGACCAAAAAGAAGTACGGGGATCATTGGCAGAAGGTTTCGCTTCTGGGAAAACAGTTTTGAACATGTTTAGTTATACCGGCGCCTTTTCTGTTGCTGCCGCAATGGGAGGGGCAATCGAAACGACAAGTGTCGATCTAGCAAAACGCAGTTTGAAAAAAACACAAGAACAGTTTGAAGTGAATGGCCTGGATGTCGATCAGCAAAAAATCATTGTTATGGACGTATTCGAGTATTTCAAATACGCAAAAAGAAAACAATTTTTATATGACATGATTGTGTTGGATCCACCAAGTTTTGCCAGAAACAAGAAAAAAGTCTTTCGCGTAGCAAAAGATTATGGGGAACTGGTCAAGGATAGTCTGGATATTTTAGCAGAAAATGGGATACTTATTGCGTCTACAAATGCTGCAAATGTCTCGATCGAACAATTCCAAACAATGATCGAAGAGGAATTCCATGCCAAGAATGTTTCTTTTGAACAACTTGCTTTATATCGTTTGCCAAAAGATTTCCAGACGACGGATACCTTTTTAGAAGGTAATTATCTGAAAGTGTTTGTTTATCAAATTAAAAATAACCATTAGAAGGAGCGATGCAGAGTGGTTCGGATAAAGGGATTGAATATAGGAAGCGGTAGACCAAAGATTTGTGCGCCTCTTATCGGAGCCGTCCGAGAGGAAGTATTACGTGAAGCAGTTCTTGCACGTGAAGCAGGGGCCGACTTAGTAGAATGGCGAGTCGATCATTATCGTAAGGTTTTTTCTTTTGATGAAGTTGCAGAAACATTGGTTCTTATCCATGAGATGCTTGATGGACTGCCGTTATTATTTACGTTTCGTACCTTAGCTGAAGGCGGAGAACAAGACATTTCGATCCGTCAGTATCGCGACCTCTATGAACATGTGATACACACAGGATTAGTAGATATGGTCGATATCGAGTTGTTCAAAGTAGAAAGTCTAGGAAAAGGACTGATAGAGGAAATCAAGTCTTTAAACATTCCTTTAATTATCAGTAGTCATGATTTTAAAGAAACACCAACTGACCCTGTCTTGCTTTACCGACTGAATGTCATGGAACATTTTGGCGCTGATATCGGAAAGTTGGCAGTGACTCCCAATAATGAACGAGATGTTTTGCGGTTGATGGAGTTGACTAGACGGGCAAATGCTTTTGTCTCCATGCCTATCATTACGATGTCTATGGGCGATCTGGGAAAAATTTCTCGTCTGGCTGGCGGAACGACAGGATCCGTCATGACGTTTGGTTCCTTAAGCAATGCTTCTGCTCCAGGACAATTACCGGTTAAAGCATTGAAGCAAATTATCCAATTATTAAATGAACCGTTGTAGAACAAGTTTGAGGTGATATTTTTTGGCAAAGAAAAAAATAGTAAAAACGAATGCGATCCGTATGGTCGAACAAAAAAAGATTCCCTATACAGAACACGAATATGAATGGGACGAAAACCACCTAAGTGCGTCCTCTGTCGCAGAACAGCTCCCAGAGAGCCAATCTCGTATATTTAAAACACTGGTTGCTGTGGGCAATGTGACGGGGCCTCTTGTTGCTGTGATACCAGGAGAAGCCGAATTGAATCTAAAAAAATTAGCAAAAGTTTCAGGGAATAAAAAAGTAGAAATGCTTCATTTGAAAGATTTGGAAGCAACGACCGGATACATACGTGGTGGCTGCTCGCCTATAGGAATGAAAAAACTGTTTCCTACTTATTTAGATCAAATCGCAGAAAACTATGATCAAATCATTGTATCAGCTGGCAGAAGAGGGCTACAGATGGAATTAGCTCCTCAAGATATCTGTGCATTAACGAGCGGACAATTTGCAGATATAAAACAATAAATCATACGTATAAAAGAAAGAAGGAGGCCGGGATGTTGTTTGCCCAGTCTCCTTCTTTCTTTTTTATACATTATGCTCTTTGCCCAGCATTCCTTCCTGCTACATGTCCTGTAGCGAAAGCCGCTGTGATATTAAAGCCGCCAGTATAACCATTGACATCCAGTAATTCTCCGGCAAAATACAGACCATCAATGATTTTACTCTCCAACGTTTTAGGATGAATTTCCTTTAGAGAAACCCCTCCGCCAGTTACAAATGATTTCTCAATAGGAAAAGTCTTGTTGATTGGTAGCTTAAACTCTTTGCATAATTGAACGAAATCTTGAATTTGTTTTTGAGAGGCTTGTTGTCCTGTTAGGCTATCCATTTCAAGCCGCTCAAGAAAGAAAACCAACAATCGCTCAGGTAATAGACCGTGCCAAGCATTTACTAAGTTCTTTTTGGTGGCTTTACTTTTTTCTGTCAATAAATGAATAAGCTCTTGTTTGGTTTGTGTAGGAAAACAATCCAGAGAAAGTGTCACTGGTTCTCCCGTTTTCTCTAATTCTTTATTGACGAAACTTGAACAACGCAGTGCAGCCGGACCAGAAATACCGAAATGGGTGAAAAGTAAATCCATCGTATGTTCAGTCAATACACGGCCTTTTTTATTTAGAACACGTAAAGTGATGTCCTGTAAAGAAAGCCCTTGAAGTGTTTTCTCCTGAATATACGGTTCATCCGATATCAAGGGGGACTCTGTCGCATACAGAGGCGTCACCGTGTGACCCACTCGCTTCACGATCTTATACCCATCTCCAGTAGAACCAGTAGAGGGATAAGTCCGCCCACCAGTTGTTAAGATAACGGCAGGAGCATGGAACTCTTCGAATTCCGTGCGTATACCGTAAATTTTATGTTCTTTGTGGATCAATTTCTCTACTCGAGTAGAGAATAGGATCGTCACATCTAGTTCTTTCAGACGATTAAGTAATGCTTCGATAATCGTTTTTGATTTATTTGTCACAGGAAACATCCGTCCATGATCCTCTTCTTTTAAATGTACGCCTTGTGATTCAAAGAAGTTCATGATATCGAAATTATTCCATTGCGCAAATGTACTATATAAAAAATTTCCATTTCCAGGAATATGTGCGATTAAATCATCAACAGGACGATTATTTGTGACGTTGCACCGACCACCACCTGTCATCAGTAGTTTTTTTCCTGCTTTTTTGTTTTTTTCGATCAAAAGTACGCGTGCGCCTTGTTCAGCTGCACTGATCGCTGCCATCATCCCGCTTGTTCCAGCGCCGACTACGATCACATCATACAGTTTTTCCATTCCCTCACCTCAAGGAAAGTGTAGCATATTTGAAGAAAGAAAACAGAAAAAAATGTTTTGAGCCAAAAGAGAAAATGAGCTAAAATGAGGGAAGATAAGCAAAGGAGCGTGGAACGATGACAAACGCAACAGAATATGTTCAAGCAATTCAAGAAAAGCTACATCAAAAGGATCAAGGACAAGAAGAATTTTTGCAAGCAATCGATGAATTCATGCCCACAGTGATGTCTTTTTTGGACACTCATCCCGAATATATCGAAAAGAATATTTTAGAACTTTTAACAGAACCAGAAAGAATTATTCAATTTCGAGTACCTTGGCAAGATGATAAAGGAAACTGGCGAGTAAATAGAGGCTACCGTATCCAATACAATTCAGCTATCGGCCCTTATAAAGGTGGATTACGCTTTCATCCCAGTGTCAACCTAAGTATCTTGAAATTTTTGGCTTTTGAACAGATTTTCAAGAATAGTTTAACTGGTCTGCCAATCGGCGGAGGAAAAGGTGGGAGTGATTTCGATCCTAAAGGGAAATCTGATAATGAAATCATGCGTTTTTGTCAAAGTTTCATGTTGGAATTGTCAAAACATATTGGGCCATCAATTGATGTTCCTGCAGGAGATATCGGTGTAGGAGCTAGAGAGATCGGTTATTTGTTTGGCGAATATAAACGATTGAAAAAATATGATACTGGTGTGTTGACAGGTAAACCTCTGGATTTTTGGGGAAGTAAGATACGTACAGAAGCGACTGGATATGGATTGGTCTATTATGTCAAACATCTATTGAACGAAGAAAAAGATTCATTTGATCAAAAAACAGTTTTTGTTTCCGGAAGCGGGAATGTAGCCATTTATGCAATCGAAAAAGTGCAAGAACTTGGTGGAAAAGTGGTTACATGTTCAGATTCTAGCGGGTACATCTATGATCCAGAAGGAATAGACGTGTCACTATTGAAAGAAATCAAAGAAATCAAGCGCCAACGTTTAACAGAATACGCGAACCAACGTCCTTCTGCTGTTTATCATGCTGGAGAATCTGTTTGGACATTGAAAGAAAAGGCGGATATCGCTTTGCCATGTGCCACTCAAAACGAAATAGACGAAAGCTTGGCTGAAATCTTAGTAGAAAATGGGATCAAAATCGTAGCAGAGGGCGCTAATATGCCATGTACAGTAAAAGCTGTTTCTGTTCTTCATGAAGCAGATGTGTGGTATTGTCCAGGAAAAGCTGCTAATGCTGGAGGAGTGGCAGTATCTGCTTTAGAAATGAGTCAGAACGCCCAACGATTGACTTGGGAAAGAGAACAAGTGGATGAGCAACTGGATCAAATCATGGAAAAGATTTACCATACGTGTCGCCAAACAGCTGCTGAGTATGGTGACGAAAAAAATCTGCTTCTTGGAGCAAATGTTGCTGGATTTGAAAAAGTTGCCAAAGCAATGGCAGCAGAAGGTTTAGTTTAAAAAATGAAACTTTCTTGGAAATATTGTCAGCATTTTGTTTATTTGCTTGAAAAATAATAAAAAAAAACGTAAAGTATTACCTGTAGAGTAAACCTATAAGGAGGAGAACAAATGGCACACATTCATTTTGACTATTCAAAAGTAGCACCGTTTGTCAATGAACATGAGTTAGGGTACATGCAAAGCCAAGTAACAGCAGCCCACAACGAATTACGGGAAGGAACTGGCGCAGGAAGCGACTTCCGCGGTTGGATCGATTTACCAACGAACTATGACAAAGAAGAATTTGCACGTATCAAAGAAGCAGCTAAAAAAATCCAATCTGATTCTGAAGTATTAGTTGTTATCGGTATCGGTGGTTCTTATTTAGGCGCTCGTGCAGCAATCGACTTCTTGAATCACACATTCTTCAATCTATTAGATAGCGACACACGCAAAGCACCACAAATCTTCTTTGCCGGAAATTCAATCAGCTCAACATATATCGCTGATTTGATCGAAGTAATCGGTGATCGCGACTTTTCAGTAAACGTTATTTCAAAATCTGGAACAACTACTGAACCAGCGATTGCTTTCCGTGTATTCAAAGAGCTTCTTGTTAAGAAATACGGACAAGAAGAAGCAAACAAACGTATCTACGCTACAACAGATAAAGCAAAAGGTGCAGTTAAAGTAGAAGCAGATGCAGAAGGTTGGGAAACTTTCGTGATTCCTGATGATATCGGCGGACGTTTCTCTGTATTGACTGCTGTTGGTTTGTTACCAATCGCTGTTAGTGGAGCAGATATCGACGCATTGATGCAAGGAGCTGCTGATGCAAGCAAAGCTTATTCAAGCGACAAACTAGAAGAAAACGAAGCTTACCAATACGCAGCAATGCGCAACATTCTTTACCGTAAAGGCAAAGTAACTGAGTTATTGATCAATTATGAACCAGGAATGCAATACTTCTCAGAATGGTGGAAGCAATTGTATGGCGAATCTGAAGGAAAAGACCAAAAAGGCATCTATCCTTCAAGCGCAAACTTCTCAACTGATTTGCACTCTTTAGGACAATTCATCCAAGAAGGACGCCGCAACATTTTTGAAACAGTTGTGAAAGTTGAAAAACCTCGTAAATCAATCACGATTCCTGAACAAGCAGAAGACTTAGACGGTCTAGGCTACTTGCAAGGAAAAGAAGTGGACTTCGTAAATACAAAAGCATTTGAAGGAACATTGCTTGCTCATACAGACGGTGACGTACCTAACTTGCTAGTCAAAATTCCAGAAATGGATGCTTACACATTGGGTTACACAATGTACTTCTTTGAAATTGCTGTAGGTATTTCAGGTTACTTGAATGGCATCAACCCATTCGACCAACCAGGTGTAGAAGCTTACAAGAAAAACATGTTCGCACTTCTAGGCAAACCAGGCTTTGAAGATCTTGCTAAAGAATTGAACGAACGCCTGTAAGATAAGGGTTTCTCGCTAGATTTAAAAAATCAGTGATAGAAACATGTTCGCTTCTAAATAAAATTAGTGATAGTTTTAGTGATAGTGAACTTAAAAAAGCACTCAATTTGAGTGCTTTTTTATTTGCTCTTCTATATAGTTTTCTAGTTGATTCATTGATCTTTTTTTCACTTCGGGAGAAATATGGGCATAGACTTGTGTAGTAGAAACATCTTTATGACCTAAAAAATCTTTGATATCTTCTAAAGGTATTCCTGCTTGTCTCGTTCTAGCTGCAAAAGTATGTCTACCATCATGCACAGTTATGTGGGGGAGACTGGCACGTTTTTCAATTCTATGAGAAGCACCGTTAACGGTTCGATCTCTTATTGGAATACCTTTATTTTTACCGTAAGTATTTATAAAAATAAATGCTTCGTGGTCATCTGTTTCAGGTAAAAAACCAAATTCTTTTATTACTTGATTTCTTAAAGTCAATAAGGCTTTCTTTACTCGTTTTGTCATAGGCAATGATCGTGTACCAGATGGGGTTTTTGTGTCATCTGTAATAACCAAACCTTTGTTAGGTCCTTTTTCAGCAGCCCCAAGTCGTTCACGATTAATATTAAGTGTATTCTGAGAAAAATCAATATCAGCCCATTGAAGCCCTAAAGCTTCTGATTTTCGCAATCCTTGATCAAATATAATAAGAAAAAAGGGATACCATATAAATGATTTTTCTTTTTTGGCAAATTCGAGAAATAGTTCAGATTGATCAAAAGTATAATATTTAACTTTCTTTTTATCAGATGGATTTCTTGGAAACTCAACAAAACTAGTAGGGTTATTCTTTATATATCCTAACTGAATAGCTTTTTTGAAAGCATTGCTAAGAGTGGCGTTAATACTTTTGGCTGTTGTTACTGAGAGACCTTCCTTAGTTCTCCCCAAACCCTTTTTAGTAAGTAACTGATTGATGAATCTTTGATGATCAGCTCTAGTATATTTATCTAGTTTATATTTTCCAATATATGGAGTGATGTACATTTTTATATTTGCTCTGTGAACAATTCTTGTTCCTTCTTTAACATTCATTTTATAGTTATTAATCCAATCGTCCATAAACTTTTCTATAGTCAAATTTTTAGGGTTTTTTTGTGTATATTCTTCCGAAGCTATTTCGCCTTCGACAATTTTTGCGAATCTTTCTGCTTCTTCATGACTTTTAAACCCTTTTTTATGAATCTTTTTCTGTAGCTTAGTACCAGGATCAATTCCATTTGATATATAGACTTCATAACGATATTCTTTTGTTTTTTTTAAATAGTACTTTTTAATGGAAGCCATTAAAACCAATCCTTTCGTATTTCATTCCTAATAATAAGAATATTTTAGGGGAGGTATGTTATTTGAACGAATATTTAGAAAATCGTCGTATTAGCAGAGTTTTTATACGAACTTATGTTCTTTTGCGTTTAAAAAGAAAAGCCCGAAGGCCAGTCTTTATTGTAAATTTAAGTTAATATCATATGTGTGATACGAGTTTTCATCATCATAATTATCAGTTTCATAGCTAGAATCAATCTTCAATCGAAGAGATTTGATTGAAGATGCAACAGGAAGTTTTGATAAAGGATAGATGCCCCAACCATCTTTTTTTGTTCCTTTCATGAAGTCACCATCCCATGAATCATAATTAAAGACTCCGCCATCATCAACTTGCTCACCATAGTCAGTTACAATTGTGGCTTGATTAGGGTATATAGATACATCTTGTTGTGTATTATCTATGTTGTAATGCACGGCTACAAAACCATTGTATTGATTATCTGAATAGTCTTTGATATCAGTAGTTTTCACAACTGAGACCCGATCGATATTTAGGTTAACACCCGCCCAAGAATTATCATTAAAATTGGTTGAATAATCTTGTTTACCTTGTACTTCTATGGATTCTCCATCAGGTACATTATCAGCTATTTTTCCGAAATCTGAATCATTTGATAGAAGATTAGTCTTTTTTTCCACAGAGCTACTGAATTCAAGAGAAACCATTGTAGAGCTCGCAGTGGTTGTTTCTTTAGGCGTATCAGAATTTGAATTACTATTTCCACATGCTCCTAGTACAATACTAGAGAACAGAATTAA
The DNA here is from genome assembly GCF_002140245.1 of Enterococcus sp. 10F3_DIV0382. Classification (NCBI taxonomy): domain Bacteria; kingdom Bacillati; phylum Bacillota; class Bacilli; order Lactobacillales; family Enterococcaceae; genus Enterococcus; species Enterococcus sp. 10F3_DIV0382. The sequence continues at coordinate 1,304,125 of NZ_NGMF01000001.1, forward strand.
TCCTAACCCAACTATTTTTTTCATTTCTTCCTCCATAACAATAAAAATATATTTACTCCCACTTAAAGGCAGGTAGTGATAGTCGCCAATTAAATTAAAAATCTATATGAATTTTTAGGAAGTCCATACAAATTTGTTAAATCTTCAATTTTTCTAGGGTATTGATCATTATCTTCTTTATAAAGAGAAATAATAAGATTGGCGGCAAAGCAATTCGCTTCGCTTTCTGATTTGCTTCTGGAGGATCGAGTAGAGACATAATAACTAGATAAACCTTGATGAAAAATTGCGTGACCTAGTTCGTGAGCACAAATATAGAACCGTTCTTCAGAATACTTTAGTTCGTGATTTAGAAGAATAACCGAACGCCCTAACAGTTCTTGAAATTGTCCCTTTGGATTATTCAAAAAAGGAACATACCTAATCTGAATATCCATTTTTTCGCAAATAGTAAAGGGATTAGCTGAATTATATTTTTGCTTCAGTTTGCCAACTAGACTAATTACGTCCATCTCCATAGAAAATCACTTCTCTTTACTTTTGTCTTCTTTTCTAAATTCCCAAAATAGACCTGTCAAAACATCTTTTACCCGTTGTTTCTCTTCATCTGTTAATGTTTCACCACCATAAGCCATGTTAACGTTGGAATCGAGCATTTTATCTAATTCAATTAAATCATTTTCATCGGCCCATTTTGGCGTTTTATTTCTTCCTAATAAATAATCAGTAGTAACATCAAAAATATTAGCTAAAGATTGAAGAATAGAAAAGTCAGGCTCTCTCTTTCCACTTTCATAGGCTGTATAAGCAGGGCGAGTAATTCCTAACTTATCAGCAACTTCTTGTTGCGTCATTTTCTTTGAAAGCCTCAATTCTTTGATTTTTTCTGGAAACATTTCGACACCCACTTTCTATATAAATGGTAACACGCTGTTACGTATAAATGAATCTAAAAACAAGTAACTCTTTGTTACTTTTTGCATTGGCAAGTAACTATGTGTTACTTATAATGTATTTGTAACGAAATGACACTTAAATAGGAGGTATATGATGAGGAAATGGCTAATTGAAAAAAGAGAGCAACAAAATCTAACTCAAGAAAAAGTAGCTAAAAGATCAGGAATTCAGCGTTCTTATTATAGTATGATTGAGAGTGGCAAGAGAAGTCCTAGTCCATTTGTAGCTATGAAAATTGCTACTGTTTTATCCTTTGATTGGACTATTTTTTTTAATCAACAAAGTAACAAAGTGACACATGGAGAGGTGATCAAATGAAAAAGAACGATAAGGATTTTCTTGAAGGTAAATTTTGTACGATTGTTTTGCCAATATTACTTTCTATTATTGTTTCAATTGTCTACAAATTATTAGTTAACTAAGAAAGGAGTGCTTTTCATGTCACGACAAGAAAAAATAAACATCGTACTTGATGCAAGGCCGAGACTAGTTCACATCATCAAATGTGCCACAGATGATCAACTTGGGGAATATGTCGGAAAAGTGTTAGATGATATGGTTATGACTGTCCCGTTTACTGATGTCCCACCATTAGAAGGAATTCGTTCAGATGGGGAGCCTTTAACAATTAATGATCAATTATTTGATCCGCAAGAAAACCGATGGATTGTTTTGACGAATGTATTGGATCACAATAAGCTAAATAATCTTGAAGCAGTGTACGAGGCACTGGAAAACGAGAACGGCAATCTAAAACAGCTCAATGCCAAACTCATGCTAAATGATGTAGCAATTAAACAGGAAAACACTGCATTAAAAGAAAAAGCTGATAGTTTAGCACAAATCAATTCAAAAATGATGCTTGCTTCGATTCAAAACAGCAAGGATATTGCAGAAATTAAAGAGCAATTAAATCCAGCTTCAAAGGGAGGTGAGTAGTATGTTTAGTTTTAGCGATGTGAAAATGATGTATGATTGGGGCTGTTTTACTGACGATCAAGTTCTACAGTTCGTTCCGCTATGCATTACAGACGAAGAAGCAGAAAAAATTATTAACAATGAAGAGAGTGCATCTTAATTGATGTGCTTTTAGTTTTGATACAAGGAGTTGCAATATGATTAATTTAGGGGAATGGGGAGCGATAGCAGGATCAATAACCGCTATCGTTTCTTTGATTTTATTAGTAATTAGACCGATTGTTGCATCATTTACAAAAATTACGAAAACACTATCACAAGTGAGTTACAACTTGGAACTATTAACAAAAGATTTAGAATCGAGCAAATCAGATCGATTGATGATTCATGAAGAACTAAAGAAACACGATGAAAGATTAGATACACATGCAGAAAAATTGGTAGAACACACACAACAAATTAAAACTTTATTTAGGGAAACATCTCGATAAAAATAGAAAGAAGATGAATAAAGATGATCTTACCTGATAAATATTATCAAATCATTAAGTGGGCGGTACTTACGGTACTTCCGGCTACATCTGTATTAGTTGCAACACTAGGCAAAGCATATGGATGGAATGGAACAGATATGACAGTTCTGACTATCAATGCAGTAGCGACGTTTTTAGGTGTTATCACTGGTGTGTCTGCATATAACTTAAAAAAATAGGAGGAAAAAAATGAAGAAGAAAATCATTTTATCATTGAGCCTAATAATGGCTCTTTTTTTATTGCCAATTAATGGGTTTGCCTATACGATTAACAATGAATTTGATTTAGGTGTAAATGAAGGTAGCTCTCAAGTAGCGAATAATCAGTATATTTTACTGCATGAAACAGCTAACGAAACAGCAACAGGACGCAATGAAGCACAGTATATGCAACGTTCATGGACTAGTGCTTACACTGCTTACATTGTGGGAGACGGCGGAATTGTTTACCAAGTTGGACAACTTGGTTATGTGCAGTATGGCGCTGGTTCATATGCTAATGCAAATAGTCCTGTGCAAATCGAGTTACAACACACACATGATAAAGAAACTTTTGAAAAGAACTATAAAGTATACGTTGAATTGGCAAGAGATTCAGCAATGAAATATGGTATTCCATTAACATTAGACACTCCTTATAACCAACCAGGAATCAAATCGCATTTATGGGTAACACAAAATATTTGGGGCGATCATACAGATCCTTACGGTTATCTTTCTGAAATGGGTGTAAGTAAAGAAAAACTAGCCTATGATTTGGCTCATGGTTTTACGGATGATAATCCAACTACTTCGGAGGATAAACCAGTAATTGATCCAACTCGAGCAGGTGCTGCAAATTCTACGCTGACAGATGGAACAAATTACGCCCACATTGATCAGTTCGGAGAAATCGAAAACGCAAACTTGCATGTAGCTGGATGGCACATTGCTAATTATAAATACGAGTATATTTTCATTATGGACTACAATACTGGAAAAGAACTAGCTAGAGTAAGAGCTGATGGGATTTATAGACCAGACGTAAATCAAGCTTATAATACTTTAGGAAATGTTGGCTATCATGTATCTTTCAATATGCGTGATTTCCCTAATAAGAAAGTATACGTCATGATGCGTGCGACAAACGATCCAGAAGGAAATACTAAGGGTGGAGCACAAGATTTTCATGACAAGCGTTGGTATTTAAATATTCCACAACGATAAAAAATTCCCCCCTCTTTGAGGGGCGGTACATAAAAATTTATTATTTAGATTCTATAAACATGTGCAACTTATCTAACAACAAAGTATATATTCTACAGAAGTAAACAAATAGCTTATATTTTAGGATGTACACAAATTGACAAGTATAATAAAACTTTGATAAAATACAAATGTTTTTTATTTTTATGTGTGATTAGTTAGAACTTACTTAAATCCTATTATAATATTTTTGTTAATGATTTTAATAAAATGATTGGAGAGAAAATGATGGATCAAAAAGCGTTTATCGAATCTATTGATTCTACAATCGATAGATTAAAAAAAGAAATTCGATTTTATAATAGAGTAATTGGTATCGGAAATATTATAAAAATAGTCTTATCAGCTAGTATCCCAATATTAATTGATCAGGCTTCCGAACACAGGTCTTTACTATTGATTGTTTCAATTGCTTCAGCAATAATTACAATTATACAAAGTGGGATGTCTGCATTTAATTATCAAGATAAAGTACAGACTTCGACAGAGTTATTAATGAAAATTGAAAAAGAAAAGTTGTTATATATAACGAAAACATCCCCATATAATAAAACAGATGAAGAAAATTTCCATTTAATCGTTACAACCCTTCAAACTGAATTAATTGATATTATCTCTGATTTTAATCAAGTTAATAACTAAAAATTTATTTAATTAGAAAGTAGTGCAGATAATACTAATTGTACAATTAAGAAAAGAGATAAGACTTTACATTCCTAAAAAAATGTAAAGTCTTATCTCTTTTCTTAATGCTATAAATTCATAATAACATTATGGACAATAAATTTAAAATTTATTCAGACTGTAGACACACTCCTAAATTTAGAGTGTTGTTTGCAGTCTGACGACTCAAAAATGAACCGTATAAATCAATTATAGTAATAAGTCATTGATTTCTTTAAATTCTTTATCAAGTTCTTTTTCATCATATTTTTCATATTTATCAGCTTCATGAAGAACTTTTTTAATTTCATGAATAGCCTTTCGTTCAACTAACCATTTTTTTAGGTTATGTTTTTTTTCTGGATTTTCAGATAACGTATCAAGTTCGTCTAACTCTTTATCCAGTTTATTGACAACAGAAACAATTTTGTTTACAACTTTTTCTTCTTTGTTTTCTAAATTTGACATTTATCTTCACGTCCTTTTTATTTGATAATTTAAGTATAGAACTTTGATATAGTTTATACAAATAGAAACGCTTCTTCGTGTATTCTGTGATTTTCTTTTGAAATGAGGAAAACTTTGGAGTAAAATGAACGTGGACAGAACAATATTTAGGAGGAATAAACTATGTGTACGTCTATTACTTATGTAACAAGTGATCATTATTTTGGAAGGAATTTTGATTATGAAATATCTTACAATGAAGTAGTCACTGTTACTCCAAGAAATTATAAGTTGAATTTTCGAAAGGTAAATGATTTGGATACTCATTATGCAATGATTGGTATTGCCGCTGGTATAGCTGACTACCCTCTTTATTACGATGCGACAAATGAAAAAGGATTGAGTATGGCTGGGCTAAATTTTTCTGGGTATGCTGATTATAAAGAAATACAAGAAGGGAAAGACAATGTATCTCCTTTTGAATTTATTCCTTGGATTTTAGGACAATGCTCAACAGTAGGAGAAGCTAAAAAATTGTTAAAAAATATCAATTTAGCAAATATAAATTATAGTGATGAACTTCCTTTATCCCCTTTACATTGGCTATTAGCTGATAAAGAAAAATCAATTGTCATTGAAAGTATGAAAGATGGACTTCATATATATGATAACCCTGTGGGCGTTCTTACCAATAATCCTTCATTTGACTATCAATTATTTAATTTAAACAATTATCGTGTCTTATCGAGTGAAACTCCTAAAAATAATTTTTCAAATCAAATAAGTTTGAATGCCTATAGCCGCGGTATGGGAGGGATAGGCTTGCCTGGAGATTTATCCTCAGTATCTCGTTTTGTTAAAGCGACTTTTACGAAGCTGAATTCTGTATCTGGAGATTCAGAGTCAGAAAGTATTAGTCAATTTTTCCATATCTTAGGCTCAGTAGAACAACAAAAAGGTTTGTGTGATGTTGGTGATGGAAAATATGAATATACAATTTATTCTTCTTGTTGCAATGTTGACAAAGGAATCTATTATTATCGAACATATGAAGACAGTCAAATTACTGCAATTGATATGAATAAAGAAGACTTAGATAGTCATAAGTTAATTAGTTATCCAATTATAGAAAAACAACAAATTAAATATATAAATTAGTTAATGTGTTGTGATTGATTATTTAATATAGATATAATACAAAAAGGCAAAGATATTTTCAAAACATTTTTTCTTGATGTGATATCCTTGTCTTTTTTGTAATGTTTTTAACTTATTGCTTTTGCAAAATTTATTTACCTGTTTTCTGGATCAACGATAGTGTATATTATGCTATCCTTGTTTGGATTTTAGGACGTTTAAAGAGGCACTTTTTTACATAACTTAATCCATAGACATAGACCTTTTAAGCATGCTGTGAGATAATAATAAAGAAGAGTTTAAAGCGCACCCCAAACCACTTCCCCATAAGTGTATTACGCTTTAAACTCTTTTATATTTGAATTCACTAAGAAGCATACCATATATTTGAATTTACTAAGAAGCATACCATATATTTGAATTCACTAAGAAGCATACCATATTTTTGAAAAAAAGTGAGAAAAAAGGCTTATAATTAGGATTTAGAGTAATTAATTAGATGTTTATTTTATAGGACTGATACTATAGATTACAAATAGTATCGTATTTCGCAATCTTAAATTATCTTCTTACTATAAATAAGATAATAAAATTTGTATTTGTCCTTTTTAGGTAACTTATTTTAATCTATATACCTTTCTGGATCAACGAAAGTATACTTTATATAGTCATAACGCCGATGATCGCTCCGTGCGTCTGGCACGTCAGTCACGATATCAAACAAAAAATATACATCTTTCTTCATTCTAGTTTTCGCAGCAGGAATTTTAAAGTAGTTCTTATTAGAATAGTAGAGATTGATTAATAAGCTATCTTCGATTGCTAAAAAGAAAACTTCTGAATCCCATACTTTGTGAAAGTCTTTAATGAATTTGTTCGAAGGATCAAATTTAAACCATAATTGTGTTTTTCCTTCCATTAACATATAAAGTTCACCTCAAAAAGAGTATACGAACAAACGTTCTTATTGTAAACCCTAAAATAGATTTTCCTGAATATGTATTGACAATATCTAAACGATAATATGCATTTCTTCTTATAAAAAGACCCTAGCAATTAAATTTGGTTGAGGTCTTTTTTCGTTCTTCTATTAATTTTTCTAACTCCTGTTTCAATATACATATAAAAAAGTAAAAATAATAGAAAAACTAGTGATAGTTTTGGTGATAGTG
>NZ_NGMF01000001.1:1311633-1342133 GCF_002140245.1 Enterococcus sp. 10F3_DIV0382
TAGTGATAGTTTTGGTGATAGTGATATTAAAAATCAGAAAAGATAGAAAAAGCAGGAGATAGATAAAATGCTGATATTTCAGCGTTTTTTAAGGGTATAAAAGAGAAGAAAAGTAATAAATGTATATATGATATAAGAAAAACATGTTCGCACTTCTAGGCAAACCAGGCTTTGAAGATCTTGCTAAAGAATTGAACGAACGATTGTAAGATAAGGGTTTCTCGCTAGATTTAAAAAATCAGTGATAGAAACATGCTGACTTTAAAATGAAAGCTGGTACCCATTTAGGTACTTAACACATATCGGCACCATTTATTCGGAAAAAGGGGGCTGTGACAAGAATTTTGTCCCAGCCTCTTGTTTGTATGGGAATCGATTCATTGCCTTGTTCTTTAGTTAAGGACTTGAAGAACAGGAAAGTGACTTCGAAGACCAATTCTATTTTTTCTAAAATCAGTAAGTAAAAAAGCACTCACTTCGAGTGCTTTTTTGCGATATTTTCTTAGTGTTAAGATAGCCCTAATTTGTCTTTTACAGATGAAGGTACTTTATCGCTAGTGATTACTTTTTTCTCTATAATTCGCTTTTCGCTTGCTTTCAACTGCAAGATTGTTCCTTCGGGATAAGCAGAACCATTAGCAGAGTCGCCAGAAGTAATGACATCAAAATCCAATTGTCTTTTTTCACCGTTTTCAGCGTACGCATCTACGTTATATTTAAACCCTTTTCCAATTACTTCTCCATTATCTGCTTTAATATCAGTTTCTGCAGGCATCGGTGCTTTGATTACTGCATAATAATCTTTTCCTACATAAGTAGACTGATAGTAGTCCCAGCCTTTCCAACCTATAAAAGCAATCAATACGATAACGATTAACCCTAAAATTTTTTTCATGAAAATTCTCCTTTTTTATTTTTATTCTATAGAATATTATACAAATCATAACAAAATATCATCATCGAAACAGCTAACAAAATTGTCATAAAAAGCGACGATAATTGATATTAAAACTATATTTTTGTTTAGGTCAAGAACAAATGACAGATATAATGACCAAATGTATGTAAAAAATATAAAAAGACGTCTGTCGCGGATCACCGTTACAAACGTCTTTTATTGATTTTCCGAGATCTCATCAGTCGCCATTTGGAATGGGTCACTCCTTATCTAGATTCATTTAATGCTCGGACTGCTTGTTCAATTGTAATACCAAACGCAACGTTATTTTCGTTTTGTGCATCAATCGCCATAAAACGGTTAGAAGTTGTATCAAAGGCTACGCGGTATTGCATGTTTGTTTTTGTAAACGTCATAAAATTCATCTCCTTTGTAATGTAATTCAGTTCTTGAAAGTTTCCTTTAAACTTTCGAACCTATAACAAGTTTAGCACCGTCCGTTTTTTCATGCAATTAAAAAGCATTTATCACTTTTCTTATTTATTTTTTCTTAAACCAATCAGCTGTTTTCTTTCAAGCCAATAAGTAGCCCAACCATCAACGTTACAAAGACTATTGTTTGGATATAGATCATATACTCACCCCCTGTAGATAATTTAGCAGGATAATGAAAAGAACACACGAACAACATAGGAATCTAAACAAACGTTTTTGTCACAACATCTAGAATTATGATAAGAAAGTAGTTATCTAAAAAGTAAAAAATAAATCAAATAAAAATAAAAAAATGAAAAAAAATGAAATAAAACGTTTTCAATTGAAGGGAGATTTGTTATTATAAAATAAAGAAAAACAAAGAAAAGAGGGAATGAAATGGTAAAAGCAGAGGTAGGAAGATCTTATATATGCAAACCGATTGGCGTATCTCACGAACTAATTGGCTGTATTGAACGTACATATAACAACACGGCTGTCGTGTATGTTGAAAGTTATGACCAACGAGACTATCCAATCATTTATGAAAGCAAGTACCGCATGCTCGTAAAATTCTGTGATATTAGTACACCTGCTGAATTGGTTTCTTAAACAGTATTTTTGAGAATTCGCAAGAACTCCCTTATAATATAAATAAAGACAGAAGGGAGCGAGAAGATATGCCTAAAAGAAAAAGTTCAGGGAAAATGGGAATTATTCTTGCAGTGATCTCTGCAATTCCTGCTATTTTAGCTATTGTTCGTGCGATGAAGGAATCAAGAGATAATTAAGGACACGTTATGAATGTCAAACAAAAAACGCATATACCTGCGGTAACAGGTTATGCGTTTTTTGTTGTATAAAAACTTATTTCATTAACGATTTTTGATTAGCCAACACCCAAAACAAAATTTAGTAGCTTGTCTGAATAAGTGATTTCTTCATCTGTTTGTTTCACACTTTCATTTAGTAGTCCCATCTCATCGGTTATGATACCATCCACACCATAAAACATCATGCGACTCATAGCATCTGAATCGTTGATCGTCCATACATATACTTTTTTTCCATCTTGATGGGCAGAATTAATGAAGTTACGATTGATCGTACTATACTCCATTGTCAAAAAATCAGCAGGCGTTACGGGAGGCCCAACGATATTGAAAGGCAAGATATAGCCCACATAAAAGTTTGGTTCTGCTTCTTTTAAATCAGAAACAGTTTGGTACGTCAAACTTTGCAAAATATGATGATTCTCTAAAATCGCTTTGCGGTATTTCTGAACAAATCGTTCGACCAGGTCATCTGAATCTTTTTTAGAGGTCTTAATCTCAATAAGTAATTTTTGGTTCAATTCATGCGCTTTTTCTAAATAAGAATCAAAAGAACACACAGGGGCTTGGAACCCATTTTCAGTAACCGTAAGATTTGTCAATTCTTTCAACGTCAAATCCTGTGGTGTTCGATTTACCCCAGTTAAGTGACGAAGATTTGCATCATGCATCACTACGAAACGGCCATCTTTTGTTTCCTGCACATCCATCTCTATATAATCAGGATGATAGTCTCTGCTTGTTTTTTCAAGTGCTTCTAAAGTATTTTGCGCCCCATTTTGCGTACTTACACCTCTGTGAGATACAGTCACTGGTTTTGTCTGAACTGCCGAAGTCAGATAATCCATATTGTAAAGACAAACGCCAATACCGAAAAAAACTGCAAAAAGGGTCAAACCAGTGTTTTTCAGCGCAGATAAATGCACGTTGGACGTTTGAGGCGTAAACCACTTGGGAATCTCTGGTAAGAAACCTTCGTCATCCATGAAATCAACGATGATATAAAAAATTCCTACAGTAGACATCACGATATTGAATAATAAAATTCCTTGTAAAAGCGTCATCGCAAATACAGCGCTGATCAATGCGTAATTCGGGAAAAATTCTTCAACAACACTTTGTGCCAAAATAACAACGATATATCCCAAAGAAGAAAGAAGTAAAATCGTACCGCCAATCACGATAAATTGCCCCGTGATAGCAAAAAGACGTGATTTGGTCAGCAACCAGCTTTCTCGAATGGATGCTCGAAAAGGTCGATCTCGTAAAATCATTTCAGGTAAAGCGAAAATCAGCCGAATCCCAATATAGCCAAGAAAAATGTAAACGAGTAAAAAGGAACTGACGACGATCCAACGGTTAGCAAAAATAAAATCCATGATAAAAGCAGGGATTTTTATTTTTGACAGTAGATCAGAATTGAAACTTAACCCGCTGATCGGTAGAATCAATAAAAAATAAGCAAGAAAAAACAGAAAAGTAATAGGTCTCACTTTCTTCAGTTGAAGTATCGTCAAGTGCAAGAGCTGCTTTAAAGAAACGGGTTCTTTCTTTTTAATAAAGAAGACACTCATCAAAAGAAATGCAAATTCGAAATAAACCAATAGTAAAATCGTCAATAAAACGGCGATTAACGACAGCAGAACTCCAGGATGCTGAGAGAAAATCAAAGGAATATTGTCATAAGACAAATAGTCAATTGCTCCTCGGTGCAAAATAAAACGAGTCGTACTGCTCAATAAGGGTAAACAAATAAATAAAATAAAGCCATGCATCAGCAAGACATCACGGAAATAAGCTTGTGTTCCTTTCAAAAAATCCCACGCGTTGCCTAAGCTACGTTTCAAATAATTCATCCTATCACCTACTTTCACATTGTAGCGCAAATCCAATGAAAAAGGAAAGGGTGCAATGTATCTTGCAGATCCTTTCCCAGAATTAACATTGGTAATCAATCAATAACTGATTTTGCAAAATAAATATTAACCAAGAAGACCACTTAGATATTGTCCTCCATAAATCAAAGCCATACTGTATAAGAAAATCGATAGTGGTTTAGCTATCAAAATAATCAGTGTATATCGTTTCATTGAAATGTTTGTCAATCCAGCCATCAAACATAACGCATCGTCCGGAGCAACAGGAAGAAAAATAGCTAGAGCAAACAGCTTCTCAAAGCGGTTTTGATTGTCTAACCAGCCAATATATTTGTTATAGGTCTTATCGCTGATCATGGAAAGAATGAATGGTTTTCCGTAACGTCGTCCTAGAAGAAAGATAATAATCGAACCAATACAGATTCCAACATAATTGTAAATAAAGCCAGCATAAGGACCAAATATCAGAACACCCGCTGCAGTGCTGATTCCTCCAGGAATGATTGGAATAACCACTTGCAAGATTTGGATGAAGATAAAAATGACCGGACCTAAAATGATCGAATCACCTACTAATCCTCTTAAAGCATTCAAATCTTTGAAAACACCTAAATTAATAAAATAAATCGTCAGCGCGATCGATAGACCTAATCCAATAATGGAAATGAAGTTTATCAGTTTTCGAGAGGCAGCAATATTCATTATTCATCAACTCCTTAGAGGTTCTTTGGTATCTATACTTTACTAGAAAAGCAACTGTCTGCGCCACTTTTTAAGATGACAGAAAACAAACAATTTTGTAAGTTCATCATACGTTCATTGTAAGTATAAAAGAATAATCTCAAAAAAACATCCAACTAAAGACTTATTTAATATCTTGTTTTTTCAAAAATAGAAAAAAGATAGAAAACGTTAACAATTATGCTTGGAAAGCATACTGATGGAGTAAACTAAGCATTGGACAGGTTAAAAAATGGGGCTTAAAATAAAATGCGAAGAAACAATAGATAATGATGTTATTTAAGAACAGTGTTTGAATCACCTAGCAATCACGAACGGAGGAAGTAAAAAAATGGCAGAAAAACAAACCGCAGGAAGAGATCAATTGGGGGAGTTTGCACCAAAATTTGCAGAATTGAATGACGATGTTTTATTTGGAGAAGTATGGTCAAGAGAAGAATTATCTCCTCATCAGCGTAGTATCATCACCCTATCTGCTTTGATCTCAGAAGGGAATTTTGAACAATTGCCGGCTCATCTGAAAATTGGCAAGCAAAATGGCATTACTAGTGAAGAAATAGCAGAAATCATTACCCATTTAGCTTTTTATGTAGGGTGGCCAAAAGCTTGGTCGGCTTTTAGTTTAGCAAAAGAAATCTATCTAGAAGAAAATAGTGAAGATAAGAAAGAGGCATAAATGATGACAAAACACGAAGAAATACAAAAAGGCGTGATTTTTCCAGCAGGTGAAAAAAACGAAGCTTACGCTCAAGTATTTACCGGGCAAAGCTATCTGAATATGTTAGTAAACGATCCCAAAATTTCTGTTGGTGTAGGTAATGTAACTTTTGAACCAGGCTGTCGCAATCACTGGCATGTCCATACAGACGGTTATCAAATCTTACTTGTGACCGGAGGAGAAGGCTGGTATCAGGAAGAAGGAAAGCCAGCAAGACGATTAATGGCTGGAGATGTCGTCGTAACGCACAAAGGGATCAAACATTGGCATGGTGCGACAAAAGACAGTTGGTTTGAACATTTGGCGATCACTGCTGGTAATTCAGAGTTTTTAGAACCTGTAACAGATGAATTATACGAAGGATTGGAAAATCAATAATATCAAGCTTAGAACAGCTCCTAAAAGTAGATTTTTAATCGAACTTTCAGGAGCTGTTTTAGGTGGATGAAGCTGTTTTGTAAAATAGGCTAATAATAAGGGCGAGGAGAAGCACGCCGAAAAATTTTGATATTGATAATCGGCTGGGCATACATGATTTCCACATCGTCAATCAAACTACCTAGCAGATGATAATCTTCCCGATCATGTCGAGGATTACCTAATAGCTCCTGATAGTAGATTTCCATGCTAGGGTCTCGAGGATTGTTCAGCAAATCAGCAAGTACATCTAGATCTTCTGGCTGAGATTCTGTTGTGCCCTGTATTTCTATGAAAAGTCCCTCCTCAGCAAATTCTACGCCAATACGTATTTCAGTTATTTCGTGGGAATATAGATAAGTAAGAAGCTCATCGATGATTCTTTTTGATAATTCTTTTTCCAAGTGTCTTTTTTTCCTTTCTGACAGCAGTAAAGTTATCTAGTATCGGTACAAGGATACCTGCAACGAATCCAGTTGAAAAACCACTGTTATATAAATTGAGTCCTCCGTGCAAAGTGCTGACGTTATGGACAAGAGCAATATGTAACATACCAGCTATTACACCGTAAAAACTGCCGTAAAAACCGCTTATGGGCGCGAGGCCTGTTCCAAACACAGCGGCAACGAGCATGCCGGTGCTGGTGATCTCATGAAACGTCCCAAACAAAGAAGCAAGAAAAATTCCGACTAGTATCGGAAAACTGTTTTTTAAATGACAACCAAAAGCACTGAAACCAACCGCAGATAAAATAGCACCGATGACAGGACCATTTAACTTACCACCAACCAGCAAAACATAAGAAGAAAGCATTAGACCAACTAGCCCCATGTTGATCAAAGTAGCACCGATACCAGAATTAGCAATGAAATCAGTTGTCAGTTTACCAGATGAATCGAAAATCTCTCGAATACCCGAAAGTCGAAAGGAATTATAATAGAAACCAAAACCGACTGTCAGCAAAAAAAAGCCGAAAATGATCCAGACGAGAGGGGAATGGTATTCATTGGAAACCAATGTATTCTCGACGATTGAGTAGCTGAACAATCGCAAAACAGCAGTAAAAGCCATGGCAATCAAGCCTGAGGTAAATCCAATATTATAAAGCGTGAACCCGCGATGGAAAACTAAAGTTTGAGCAGCTAACGGCGGAAGAAGAAGACCAATTGCTATACCTGCCAAATTTCCCAGTAGAATTCCTACTAGCAAAGGAAAGCGCATACCAAAAGTAATGTAACTAACGACCGGCGACAATGCGCTGCCGAACAGTCCTATCATAATATACTGAGAAAAAGGTTTATTGACAAATACAGCATACAGGTATACACCTAAAATGATCGAGATTGAATTATAAAGGTTTTTGCCAAAAAAAGAAAAACCGGTAACTGTTAAAATCGAAGCGAATAAGGGGCCATTTAAAATCACCTTTTGCCGGTAAGCCACAAGCACAGAAAGTAAGGTCAAGATCCCAACGTTTATAAATGCGCTTCCAAAACCACCCAAAGCAAAATAATCTGTCAGAAGATTGCTTGGCGAGGTAAGAATAGTCAGTAGTCCACTCCAATTAGCGGCAGGTGTACCAGAAACTAAGCCAATAAAAAGAAAAAAAGCACCTGTAAAACTAAGATAAAAATATTTTCTTTTCTGTGAAACGATTCTTTTTTGAGGATGAATATAAATAACGTCAGTTTCGTTTTCCATTACACACCTTCTTTTTCGTTTTCTTTAACTATAACTTGAAATGAAAGATTTGGTCAACTATCATTTAGGTTAAAACTAAAAATGTAAGGGAACCCAGTGAATTTAACCAAATTTTTTTAATTTTGCAAAAAAAGTTAAAGAAGACTGAGAAAAAAATTTAAAATATAACGTTTTGAGTAAAATGTTTGCAAAAAATACTAAAAATAGGGTACAATAAAACAACATATACTGCAGTAAAGAAGTGGGGGAGTTTTAATGAGAAGAAAAGTCTATACCAAGGATCAAATTCTAAAAGCTGCTTATGATGTTGTTGCAAAGGAAGGGTTTAAAGGATTTACTGCGAGAAACATTGCGAAAAAGATGGGGATTTCGACTCAGCCAATTTATCTGGAATTCAAAAACATGGAAGATTTGAAAAATACGTTATTGGATTCGATCTTTGAACAACTAAAAGAAGATGTTTTCCCTATTGAGCGTACGGGTGATAAAATCATTGATCTCGGTTTGAACTATATCTACTTTGCAAAGAAACATCATAGTCTTTACATGGCATTGTACATTGATGAACATGGGGACGGAAAGAAAATGCATGATTTTTCTTACAACTATTTCCGTGAAATAGTCAAAGAAGATGAAAGATACAATCAATTATCGGATGATTATATCGATGCCTTGCATACTGGTACATGGGTAGCGGTGACTGGCTTAGCATCATTGATGTCATCAAACATCATGCATCCAACAGAAGAACAAATCATCGCACTGATCAAACGGACAATTGACTCGATTTTAGCACTAGATAATCCTGAAACAATCAGATAGTGTTCTATCATGATGAATTTGATCGGTAAGTCCGTTGGCTGTAAACTGTCAATGGACTTTTTTTGTAAAAAAACGGTTTCTGTTATTTATCTGTTAGAAATAGGCTTGACATTTCGTGGGAAAAGTTTAAAAATAGTACTTGCGGAAGGTTGGCAGAGTGGTAATGCACCGGACTCGAAATCCGGCGAGCCGCAGTAATGTGGTGCACGGGTTCAAATCCCGTACCTTCCTTATATATCCATGTTTAGACACGATTTCGGTCGTGTCTTTTTGTTTGGAGGCTATTTTTTGAACAGCATCCACTAATATTTTTTTAACACGAAGAGAATAAGATAGCCTCAAAAAAGAAAACATGGTAAATTAGATATCGGGACTTTATTTTCTGTAAAAACAGAAACTTTCATCTTTTGTTTTCACGTGACGAAACTGTAAGAGAGAAAATATTCGTCCGCTATTTATTCTATGTTAAGATGCATATGGATGAAATAAACAGTAATTTTATATTAGGATGTGAAAGTTAAATGTGCGGTATTGTAGGTTTTGTTAACGACAAGGACAACAAAAAAACAATTATTAATACAATGATGGATCGAATCGTTCACCGTGGACCTAATAGTTCAGGGGAATATATCGATAAACACGTTGCTTTAGGATTTAGAAGATTAAGTATTATTGACTTAGAGGGCGGTACTCAGCCTATTTACAATGAAGATCGAACAAAGATCATTATTTTTAATGGCGAAATCTATAATTATCAGCCTTTGAGAGAAGAATTGATTACAGCTGGTCACGTTTTTCAAACACATGCAGATACAGAAGTCCTTTTGCATGGTTACGAAGAATGGGGAACAGAATTATTGCAAAAAATCCGCGGAATGTTTGCTTTTGCTATTTGGGATAATGAAAAAAATGAGTTATTCGGTGCGAGAGACCATTTTGGGATCAAACCATACTATTATGCAGAAATGAACGGAACATTTATGTTTGGTTCAGAAATCAAAAGTTTTTTGCCTCATCCTGATTTTAATAAAGAATTGAATAAAGAAGCATTGAAACCTTATATGACTTTCCAATATTCTCCATTGAACGGTGAAACCTTCTTCAAAGGTGTCTATCGTTTGCCTGAAGGTCATTATTATACGTATAAAGACGGAAAACTGGACATTCAACAATATTGGGATGCAGATTTTGAAACAAAAGAAACGCATTCCCGACAAGAATGGATCGAAAAAATCGACGAAACTGTTCAAGCTTCTATTGAAGCACACACAATCAGCGATGTAGAAGTTGGTTCTTTCTTATCCAGCGGGGTCGATTCCAGTTATGTAACCTCTGTATTGAAACCAGATCATTCTTTCTCAATTGGGTTTGATGATAAAACCTATAATGAAGCGATTGAAGCCAGAAAACTAACAGAATTGTTGGACTTAGACAATACGGCAGCTGTAATCGACGGAGACATGTCTTTTAAAGCATTCCCATTGATCCAGTATCACTTAGATGAACCAGACTCAAATCCTTCTTGTGTGCCGTTGTACTTTTTAGCAAATCTCGCTTCACAAAGTGTACGGGTGGTTCAATCAGGAGAAGGGGCAGATGAACTATTTGCGGGATACCAAACGTATGGATTCCACACGAATTCAAAATTTATCCGTGTGATTGCGCAAGGACTGAAAAAATTGCCAAAAGGGACACGCTATAATTTAGGACGTAAAATCGGAAAAATGAAAAATTTCCATGGACGTATCCATTTATATGAATCACTTGCGCCAGCAAAAGAATATTTTATCGGGCATGCTCGAGTGTTCGAAGAATCAGAAGCATCAGAAGTGTTGACGCCAAAATATCAAACAGCGCCATCTGTGAATGAGATCATGACTGTTCATTACGAGAAAACAGAAGGAATCAAAGATGAAGTCAATAAGATGCAATACGTCGATCTTCATCAATGGATGCCAAAAGATATTTTGTTGAAGGCAGATAAACTTTCTATGGCTAGTTCTCTAGAAGTTCGAGTACCTTTACTGGATATCGAAGTCATGAAATTGGCTCAACAAATACCAAGTAAGTTCTTGTTGAATCAAAACAACACAAAAGATATTTTCAGACAAGCTGCGAATAAACATCTTCCAGAAGAGTGGTCGAATCGTGTGAAATTAGGATTCCCTGTGCCAATCAAAGCTTGGTTGAAAGAAGAACACGGCTACGAACAAGTCAAAGCACTATTCGAAGCAGATTTTGCAAAAGAATTTTTTGATCAAGAAAAAATTATGAAGTTGCTAGATGACCATCACGAAGGACGTAAAGAAGAACAACGTAAAATCTGGACGATCTTCAGTTTCTTGACATGGTATAAAGTTTACTTTGTCGATGAAACGATTCCGCAAGCAGAAGCAATCGACTATGTGACTGTTTGATAAAAAAAGAAACAACAATATGAGAAGAAGCATAGAAGCATGTGAGATGATCTCCTTGTTTCTATGCTTCTTTTTAAGCGCTTAGTAACTGATTTCTTTTTCTTTTGTCCCATCTTTTTTATAAATGATCAAAGTTGATTGTTTGTTTTGAGCTACTTGCTTTCCTTTTTCGATTGCTTCTTTTTTTGTATCAAAATGGTTGCTTGCCTTTTTTGCCCCTTTAGATTTCACGATCCATTGTTTTTCCTCATATTCTACGATCACATCTGAATCAAGCAGTTTTCCGGCACGAGGATTCGTATCGTGTTCATCCGTCTTGCTTGGATTTTTTTCTTTTTCGAAGGTTCGTTTTTCTGATTCACTAGCATCTTCATCCCATTTTTTTGCTTGATCAATGGCAATTGGGATCGCACGGCTATCAGGGTACCCTTCATCCAACAGTGCATTTGCGATGTCGATTGCTTTTTTTCTTGTCAGTTTATCTAAGTTTTTCATTGATGCAGGAAAGTCCTTCATGTTCCATGGCATATTAGTATCCCCCTTTATTAAAAAACATAATCTATATAAACAAGTGTAAGGGTATTTATACAAAAAGGAAAAGATTTTGTTTGAGAAGTAAAACCGTTGTATTTATCGTCAAGTAGTTTTACTTAACAAAATCGTGAAAAACACTAGCAATCTAGAAAAAATCATGGTAAGATAATCAAGTCTGAGAGTCATCTTAGAGGATTCTTGTAAAAATGGGAGGGAAAAACATGCGCGTAAACATCACTTTAGAGTGTACTTCTTGTAAAGAACGTAACTACCTAACAAGCAAAAACAAACGTAACAATCCTGATCGTTTGGAAAAACAAAAATATTGCCCACGCGAACGCAAAGTTACTTTGCACCGTGAAACAAAATAATGTTTTTAAAGTTCTCAATTCCTTGCTGGTCAAAGAATTGAGACTTTTTTTATCTCAAACCATCTAAAATCATAAGGAGCGGATGATATGTTTATTTCAATGTGGGCACAAGATAGGAATGGTCTGATCGGCAAAAATGGATTGCTACCGTGGCGATTGCCAAATGACATGCGTTTTTTTCGTGAACATACAATGGATCGAATCTTAGTGATGGGAAGAAAGACCTATGAAGGAATGGGCGATCTCTCACTTCCTTATCGCCATATCATCGTGTTGACAACGCAACCGAACTTTCGCACGAAAGAAAATGCAGAAGTGATGCATTCAATCGATGAACTTTTGGCGTATAGTCAAACAATCTCAGAAGATATCTATGTTTCGGGTGGCAGTCGGATTTTTCAAGAACTTCTTCCTTACACCGGTCGAATCTGGCGGACATTGATTGATAGCACGTTTGAAGGAGATACGTATATTGGGGATATCGATTTTTCAGACTTCGCTCTTATAGAGGAATACGAGGGAATAACGGATCAGGAAAATTTATATGCCCATCGTTTTCAAAAATGGGAAAGAGTAAGAAATAAGGTTGTTTCAAAAGAAGAATAATATCCTGGTATTTAGTTTTTAATAATAAAAAAGCATCTCGCGAATGAACGTGAAGATGCTTTTTTAGTTAAAATCAGTTTAGCTTTTCTTTGATATCATTGACCATTTCCTGACTGGCAATAGGTCCATTATATAGCCAGCTAGATTCAGGGCCGAATTGCAGTACGTGATTGTTCTTCACTGCTTTGAGATTTTTCCAGCTTGGTTCATTGAACATAGCAGCATCTTTATCACTGTTTACAAGAATGATGTAATCAGCATCTAATTCAGCTAGTTTTTCCGAAGAAACAGCAGACCAGTCAGAAGTGGCTTCTTTGGACACTTCTTCTACTAAATCAGGCACACCAAATTTTAGATCGTCATATACGATTCTACCGCTTGACCGATTTTTGCTGACCATGAAGGCAGAGTTATTGGTCACCCATAACACTGCAGCTGTCTTGTTCTCAATTTTATCTGCTAATTCTTCGCGAGTGCTCTTGACGGATTTTTGATAATCGGAAATGACTTTTTCCGCTTCTTTTTCTTTTGCCAAAGCCTTGCCGACATCTTTTAGTTGTTCTTCCCATGTGACGTCTGTTCCATTTTTTACGACATAAGTTGGCGCGATTTTACTATATTGCTCGTATTTTCCACCTTCGACAGTAGCGGAAGAAGAAATCAACAGCAAGTCAGGTTCGAAGCTTAATACTTTCTCGTAAGGAAGATCATAAGAAATAGTTGGAACATCTTTCAAATCATCTTGCAGATAGTCTTGGATAGAACCACTGCCCACTGTCCATTGGGCGATAGGTTTTTCTCCTAGGGAAATCAGATAGTCTTCTAAGTAACTGCCGATGATCCGTTTAGGTGCGTTTGGAATGTCGACTTTATGTCCAAGCGTATCTGTGACTGTATGCGTGCTGGTGGATGAAGTCGTCGAATTGGTAGTTGTAGCTGTTTCTTTATCTGAAGAGGGGGAGCAAGCGCTCAATACTCCAGCCAGCAGCAACATGCTAGATAAGGTGAATACTTTTGTTTTTAAGTTCATTTCTTTCCTCCTGACATAATTGAGAATCTTTCTCATTGGTTATTATTCCTGATATTTCGAATGCTGTCAACCGCTTCATTTAGCTATAGATATGAAAGTAGCGCTTGACGAAATAGTGAAACAGCGTCATAATTGAGAATGATTTTCAGCGAAAGGGTGGGTGAAATGACGAGACTAAGGGCAGCTGATATTGCAGCCGGCTACGAAAATAAAAAAATTATTGAAAACATGTCTGTTACGATTCCTGAAGGGAAAATCACGAGCTTGATCGGGCCAAACGGAAGTGGAAAATCTACTTTATTGAAAAGCTTTACCCGTATACTACCTGTGAAATCAGGAA
Source organism: Enterococcus sp. 10F3_DIV0382 (assembly GCF_002140245.1). NCBI lineage: Bacteria > Bacillati > Bacillota > Bacilli > Lactobacillales > Enterococcaceae > Enterococcus > Enterococcus sp. 10F3_DIV0382. Next base: position 1,325,413 of record NZ_NGMF01000001.1, read on the forward strand.
AGATCATTGTCAATGACTCTGATAAATCTACATACAGTTCAAAAGAACTTGCAAAAAAAATTGCTTTATTAGCACAAACTAGTGAACATCCTATAGGTATGACAGTAGAAGAAGTAGTATCTTACGGACGATATCCCTATCAAAAACTGTTTAGTGGTATGGATGCACAAGATCATGAAGCAATCGAGTGGGCTTTGGATGCAACAGGTTTGTCTGGATATCGCACGCGAGATATCGCAACGTTGTCTGGTGGACAAACCCAGCGTGTCTGGATCGCTATGGCACTTGCTCAGGAAACAGATATCTTGATCTTGGACGAGCCGACGACGTTTTTAGATCCGTCACACCAATTAGAGATCCTACAGTTATTGTCTCAAATCAATCAAATAAAACAAACAACGATCTTGATGTCGATCCATGATATTAATCTTGCTTCACGTTTTTCTGATTATTTACTAGGCATGAAAGACGGTGAATTGATTACGGAAGGTACACCTGAAGAAGTGATCACAAAAGAGTGTATGAAAAAAATATTTGAGATTGATGCAACGATTGTCACACTACCAAAAACGAATAAACCAGTTTTTCTGACGTATGATCTGTTGCCAAAAGAGCAGGAGGATCAATTATGAAGGCTAGGAAAAAAAACAAACTCTTGCTTTTGATCTGTTTTGTTCTTTTGATCATTTTTTTTATTGCTCTTTCAAATGGCGCAGCGAGTGTGGGAAAAACAGCCTTTTGGCAGGCTTTGGTTGATTTTGATGGATCAAAACAAAGTCATCAAATCATAAGAAATATTCGCTTGCCTCGGGTCGCAGGGGCATTTCTCGTAGGGAGTTGTTTTGCATTGAGCGGTGCATTGATGCAAGGTGTGACAAGAAATCCGTTAGCAGATTCAGGTTTACTAGGAATCAACGCTGGTGCTTCGTTGGCAATGGCTCTTAGTTTTGCTTTTTGGCCCAAAGCTTCTGGGTTTTCTGTGTTTCTGGTGTCATTGGCAGGTTCTTTTGCTGTGACTTTGCTCGTATTTGGCTTTTTGCAGTTTTCGAAAATGGGCATGAATCCTTTACAGCTGATTTTAGCTGGCGTAGCTATTAGTTCTTTTTTTACTGCAATCAGTCAAGCACTTACCCAATTTTTTAATCTACAGCAGGATCTTGCCTTTTGGTTTGTAGGTGGAGCTGCCAATATCACATGGAAACAGTTAACAGTGTTGTTCCCTGTATATGTGCTTGCTGTCTTGGTTTCTTTTTCATTAGGAAAAGCGATATCCTTGATTAGTTTGAGTGAAACTCATGCATTAGCTCTTGGAGGTCGTCCTAAACGAACACGGTTGATTGTTTTCTGTCTAGTTGCAGTGTTAGCAGCCATTGCCGTTTCGTTAGTCGGACCTGTTTCATTTATTGGGCTGTTGGTTCCGCCGATTGTTCGCGGAATGGTTGGGACAGACTATCGTTATGTCCTACCTGTCTCTTTTTTAGTTGGAGGCGGACTGGTCATGTTGGCGGATCTTGTAGCAAGGATGATCAATCCACCTTTTGAAACACCTTTTGGATTAGTCATTGCATTGATTGGCGTTCCGTTTTTACTGATACAAGTAAGGAGGGAACGACGGTGAAAAGAATATATTGGACGTTGTATTTCTTGCTTTTTCTACTTATCGTCTTGTCTGTAGGTAGTTTGATGATTGGCACGCCTTTTATTTATCTTGATCAGCTTTTTGACACGTTCATAGGGAAAGGCTCCTCTTCTTTGGCGCTGATTGTTGGAGAGTTTCGAGTTCCCCGATTACTGATCAGTTTATTAGCAGGAGCTTGTCTTGGCGTTTCTGGCTATATCTTGCAAGGAGTGACGAGAAATGAATTGGCAGATTCTAGCATATTGGGGATTAATGCGGGAGCTGGATTTCTAGTGATGCTTTATTTAGGTTTCTTTTCACAATATTCTCTGCCGTTTCTGTTGCTAGTTGTAGCCTTTATAGGTGGTATTCTCGCTGCTTGCTGTGTGTATCTTGCGGCCTATGATCGAAATGGATTTTTAGGGATGAATCGTATCTTATTGTCTGGTATTGCCGTTAATGCTGGTCTTTCTGCATTAACGTTGTTGTGCACCATCCAATTGTCAAAGGAAAATTATGGATTTGTCAATGCATGGTTGGCGGGATCGATTTGGGGTGCGAGCTGGTCCTATGTTTGGGCGCTTCTTCCATGGGCGATTATCTTGATTCCGCTAGGAGGATTTTATGCGCAACGGATTGGCTTGCTATCATTTGGCCAAGAACGCGCGCAAGGATTAGGGCTAAATGTGAATAAAAGTCAAAAAATCCTTTTGTTGTTAGCTGTTGCTTTAGCAAGCGGTAGCGTAGCGGTGACAGGGAGTTTATCCTTTGTAGGACTACTGGCTCCTCATGCTGCGAAGCTAGTCGTACGTAAAGAAAATCATTGGACCTTTATTTTGAGCAGTTTGTTCGGTTCCGTTTTTGTACTTAGCGCAGATATTGTTGCACGAGTGATTCTACCAAGTGGGGAAATACCGACAGGGATTTTGATCGCCTTTTTTGGTGCGCCATATTTTCTGTATGTATTGTTTATCAGACAAAAACACGTGCTGAGCAGTTGAAGTTCATTAAAAGGCAAGAAGGCCAATCATTGTTAGGTCTTCTTTTTCTTTTATTTATACATTTATTTGAAAGTTCGATTGCTATTTTTCTTTTTTTCCTATACCATTTTATGAGAGAAGGAAAGGTGATTTTTTGGAGCAAATGAAAGAAAAATTACGCCGGCAAGGAATTGAAAAGCTGAAAAATCTGGCCAAAAGCGGCAAGAAAAAGGGCAAAGAACAGCGAATCTATGAACAGCTATTCGCAAGCGAGTACTGGAAGTCGGCACAAGTGATAGGGACGACTTTGTCAAATGAAATTGAGCTGGATACACAGCCGATTATCCAACGGGCGAAAAAAGAACAAAAGAAAATAGTTGTTCCTAAAACTTTACCAAAACGACAGATGGCGTTTTATGAAATGGATGAACACACCATTTTTGAACGTTCGAGTTTTGGCGTTCTTGAGCCACAATCAGAGAAGCTTTATTTGCCGGAAATGATCGACCTCCTCATTGTACCAGGGATTATCTACAATAGAGCCGGTTATCGTATTGGTTTTGGCGGTGGTTATTACGACCGGTATTTAAAAAATTTCCATCGAAAAACATGCAGCCTCGTTTTTCGAGAACAATTGAATGAACAATGGCAACCGGAGAGTTTTGATCAGAAGATCCAACAATTATTTATTGACTAAAATGAAATGGGAGGTTTTCATGAATTATCAACAGCAAATAAAAATGCGTGCATGGTTGAGGCGACCGTTATGGACCTATGTTTTTTTAGGGATACAGACAATAGTCTTCATTATAATGGAGTTGTTTCCGCGTCTTGAAATTCCTTATTATACTGGAATGTATGGTCCTTATCTTGTTCACTTCAATGAATGGTGGCGCTTAGTGACACCAATCTTCATCCATTTTGGAGTGATGCATTTCGTCATGAACTCACTGATATTGTATTTTATGGGGCAACAAATCGAGGCAATATACGGTCACTGGCGGTTTTTCCTGATCTATATGTTCAGTGGGATAATGGGAAATACAGCAAGTTTTGCTTTCAACGAAGCGAATGTTTTGTCTGGTGGTGCAAGCACCTCGATATTCGGGTTGTTTGGTGCGTTGTTTATTTTAGGATTTCATTTTAAATATAATACGGCGATCCAACAACTAGTCAGACATTTTCTTTTATTTATTGCGATGACATTTGTTTTTGGTCTTCTTGACACCTCTGTAGATGTTTGGGGACATGTCGGCGGACTGGTGGGCGGTTTAGTATTAGGAAATATTTTAGGGCTACCGAAACAGCAGACAAGCTATTCGATACACCAGAAGATTCTTTCTACACTAGTTTTTGTATTTCTTTTTGTAATATGTATTTTACTGGGTTTAAAAAAATATGGTTTACTTGTATAATATGAAGGAAGTGCTTAAAGATGGAGAGCTTATATGATGTACAGCAACTGTTCAAAAAATTTGGCATCTTTATCTATGTGGGTGCACGCATCTATGATATTGAATTGATGACTATTGAATTGCGGAATCTGTATGATAGCCGTTTGATCGATCATGATACATACATGACAGCGTGGCGCATATTAAAAAGAGAGCACCGAATTGAAGAAAGCCGAAAGAAAGGAAATTTGTAATGGACAAGAAAATTATTGGGATTGATTTAGGTGGAACAACAGCAAAATTTGCAATTTTAACACCAGAAGGAGAGATTCAACAAAAATGGAGCATCGATACCAATATTTTGGATGATGGCAAACATATCGTTCCTGAAATCATCGAATCAATCAACCATCGATTGAATTTATATAATATGAAAGCCGAAGACTTTATTGGAATCGGTATGGGTACTCCAGGAAGCGTGGACAGTGACGCTGGAACAGTTATTGGTGCATATAACTTGAACTGGACAGAAGTACAATTTGTGAAAAAACTGATTGAAGCAGGGACAGGAATCAAATTCGCTATCGATAATGATGCGAATGTGGCTGCTTTAGGTGAACGATGGAAAGGTGCTGGAGAAAACGATCCAGACGTTGTATTCGTTACTCTAGGAACAGGTGTTGGCGGTGGTATCGTTGCTGGCGGGAATTTGATCCATGGCGTGAGCGGAGCAGGCGGAGAGATCGGCCATATCACTGTGGATCCTGAAGGGTTCGAATGTACTTGCGGTAAACGCGGATGTTTAGAAACAGTATCTAGTGCTACTGGTGTGGTACGTCTAGGTCGTTACTTGGCAGAAGAATACGCAGGAGATTCAAAACTGAAAGCAATGTTAGATAACGGTGAAGAAGTAACAAGTAAAGATATCTTTGAAATGGCTCAAGAAGACGATCCGTTTGCATTGATGGTTGTTGATCGCGTATGCTTCTACTTAGGTTTAGCTTGCGCCAACTTGGGGAATACATTGAATCCGTCAAGTATTGTGTTAGGCGGCGGAGTATCGGCGGCAGGAGAATTTTTACGCAGCCGTGTAGAGAAGTATTTTAAAGAATTCACTTTCCCACAAGTAAGAGAATCAACAAAAATCAAATTAGCAGAGCTTGGAAATGAAGCTGGTGTCATTGGCGCTGCCTCATTAGCCTTGAAATTTGCTTAAAAAAACGGAGGCATTACATGGTTTTATGGGTAATTAATATCATTTTGCTATTGATTGTGCTTGCAATCATCTTTTGGGAAGTCTATCTACGAGTAATGGCCAAGCGTTCAGCAACGACTTTGACAGAAGAAGAGTTTCGAGAAGGAATGAGAAAAGCACAAGTAATCGATGTTCGCGAAAAAGATGTGTTTGATGCAGGGCATATCTTAGGTGCAAGAAACATCCCTTACACTGTTTTGAAAGATTCACTAGGATCGATTCGAAAAGACCAACCTGTCTATATCTACGATCAAAAGAAAAGCTTGAGTATCCGTACGGCAAATAAATTACGTAAAGCAGGTTATAAAGAGATTTATTTGCTTAAGGGTGGTTATGACGGCTGGTCTGGAAAAATCAAAAGCAAAAAAGTATAAAGCATATATTTTTATGACAGCTTTGGAAAAACTAGATCAATAATCAGGTATTGACTAAGAAAAAATGAACGACGCGTGGATAGTTGTGTCGTTCATTTTTTATTTTATGCTATTATCTACATAATAAAATATAAAAGAAAAAAGGCAGAAAGAAGGAAACAACTATGATTAAATTAAAGCGTGTTTACCTTGATGCTGAAGAAGAGGATGGCTTTCGGATACTCGTGGATAGGCTCTGGCCGCGAGGGCTTTCAAAAGAAAAAGCACACTTGGATCTATGGTTGAAAGAAATTGCGCCTAGTAATGAGGCACGCAAAGCTTTTGACCATGTACCAGAACGTTTTGCTTCATTTGCAAAGAAATATCAGCAAGAATTGTCTTTTGAAGAAGAAAAGACGCGAGCTGTTTCCGAACTCACCCATCTTATGAAAGAACATCCAGTCATTACTTTTGTTTATGGTGCAAAAAACGAGCACCAGAACCATGCCGTTGTGTTAAAAGAATTTATCGAAAAGGAGGTGTACAAATGAAAATAGGGATCATTGGTGCCGGACCTAGAGGATTAAGTGTAGCAGAAAGGATTCTCCATAATAATCAGGGCAGATATTCTCTTGAACTTATTCTTTTTGATCCAGAAGGTCCAGGCGGTCGAGTTTGGCGATTGAATCAGCCACCAGAATTATTAATGAACTCTGTTTCTCAACAAGTGACGCTTTTTACAGACGAAACGTTGTCCAGTGGGGGAACGGTAATGCCGGGACCTAATTTGTTTCAATGGAGTAAAGGACCTGCTACAGATTATATCGAACAGACGGTAACCAAAAATAAGCAACTATTTATAGAAGAAATTAACCGTCTGGAAAAAGATCAGCAATCTACTCGTTGCCTATACGGACTTTATCAACGCTGGTTTTTCTCAAAGTTGCAAGAAGAATTTCCAGCTTCTACTCAGCTTGTCTATTCTTTAGTGAAAAAGGTCAGCAAAGAAAAAGACGGTTTCCTATTACAGACAGATCAGCAAAGCTATCCTGTTGATCAGTTCATTTTAGCGAGTGGTCATTGGGAAAATGATCAGACAGAAGAGGAAAGAGCTTGGGTAGACTATGCAAAGAAAAATGATTTACTGTATCAGCTTCCTTCTAATCCTGCAGATGTCGATCTTTCAAAGATACAGCCAAAAGAAAATGTCTTTCTAAGAGGGCTTGGTTTAAGCTTTTTTGATTATGTCGGATTGTTTACGGTATCAAGAGGAGGGCGCTTCGAAAACAAAAAGGGAAAATTGGTCTATCATCCATCCGGCAAGGAACCGATTATATACAGCGGGTCAAGAAGAGGTCTGCCTTACTATCCTCGAGGGAGAAATCAAAAGCAAGGCGGAGCAATGGCATGGCCACGGCTACTTACAAAAGAAAACCTTGAGCGATGGCATCGATCGGGACTTTTGACTGGCGAAACATTTTTTGACTATCTGAAAAAAGACTCTGAGTTGTTTTATTACAAGAAAATCATCGAAGAACATCACTTGCCGATTTCAAGGAAAACTTTTGATCATGATTTTCTTTCCCTCTCCTCAGAAGAGTGTCTTGGAAAGTATCCAGCATTACTTCCATACAAATGGTCTTGGTCGTATCTAGAAACTCCTCTTACCTATCAGGATGAGTCCTTTGCAGAAGCTAGCCGAGCATTTATTGAAGGACAGATAAAAGAAGCGGAAAAAGGCAATTGCAGAGGGGCATTGACTTCGACATTTGATGCATTGAAAGACTGGCGTGATCCAATCCGGCAGGCTATTGAATGGCACGTTTTTTCTGCTAAGGAATACAAAGAAATACTGTGGGGATGGTTTACTCATCTAAACAGCTTTTTAACGATTGGACCGCCAGTTATTCGGACGAAAGAGTTAGCAGCACTGATAGATGCGGGTATTTTTCATTTGATCGAACCGCCACTTGATATTCAGCAAAAGCAAAACCACTATGTTATTTCTCTACAAGATAAAGAAATCAGCAGTCGCTATTTGATCGAAGCTCGTTTGCCACAAACAAGCTTTTCTCGTTCAAGTAATCCTGTCATAAAAAATTTGAAGGAAAATAAACTTGTTCGCCCTTTTTCGTTTTCAGATAATACAGGAAGTTATCATTCAGAAGCTATAGATGTTGAGCGAGGTACGAATCGCGTGATTGATGCTTCCGGGAAAATCCAGTCTGGCTTTTATTGCTACGGAATACCAGTTGAAGGTGTGGATTGGTTAACTGCAGCAGCAGCTAGACCTTATACAGATCCATGGAATTTGAGACAAGCAGATAAAATAGCACAACTTATATTGACTGACAAATAAAAATACGCATGAAGACTTATCTGTTCTTTCACAAGTCTTCATGCGTATTTTTTAAATAATTATTAACGAGAAACGCGTTTGCGCATTGCTTTTTTACGATTTTCTTCGATCATTGCTTCTTTTTCGTCAATCGGATCGATCACTGTTTTTTTCACAGAAGCGACCAAACCAGCAACGGCAGCGGCTGTTGCCAAGCTGCCTACTAATATTCCAGATACAAATTTTTTCATTGAATCCACCTCATTTATTATTTGTTATATCTATTATGGAACAAAAGAGAAAAAAAGGCTAGTTTTACGTTTGTTTGTAAACCTTTGCAAAAAATCCTTGAAAATGTTTACTAAATGTTTTATTATAAATTTACCAGATAAATTTACGAAATTTTACTTTCTTCTTTTCCACCATAAAAGTAGACTTCGCTTTTTTAATTATATAGAATCAACAAACACAATTTCACTAATCAAAGGAGTGTTTTTTATGACAATTTTAGTACTAGGCGGAGCCGGCTATATCGGTTCGCACGCTGTAGACCAGCTAGTTCAAAAGGGGTATCAAGTAGCTGTGGTAGATAATTTACTCACAGGTCACAAACAAGCAGTACATCCAGATGCTCATTTTTATGAAGGAGATATTCGAGATAAAGAATTTCTACGTTCCGTATTTGAAAAGGAACCGATTGAAGGAGTAATCCATTTTGCTGCAAGCTCTTTAGTAGGAGAATCTGTCGAAAAACCATTGATGTATTTTAACAACAATGTATACGGTATGCAAATCTTGCTTGAAGTCATGCACGAGTTCAACGTGAATAAAATCGTATTCTCTTCTACTGCAGCAACTTATGGAGAGCCGAAAGAGTCTCCAATCACGGAAAATACACCAACTAATCCTAAAAACCCGTATGGTGAAAGCAAATTGATGATGGAAAAAATGATGAAGTGGTGTGATCAAGCGTATGGCATGCGCTATGTCGCTTTGCGCTACTTCAATGTAGCCGGAGCAAAAGCAGATGCATCTATCGGAGAAGATCATACACCAGAAACGCATCTTGTCCCAATCATTTTACAAGTAGCTCTTGGCCAAAGAAAAGCATTGGCTGTTTATGGAGACGATTACGATACACCAGATGGAACATGTATTAGAGATTATGTTCAAGTAGAAGACTTGATTGCCGCGCATATTTTAGCTTTGGAATACTTGAAAGAAGGAAACGAAAGCAACTTCTTCAATTTAGGCAGTAACAAAGGGTATTCGGTCAAGGAAATGTTAGAAGCAGCTAGAGAAGTGACAGGGAAAGAAATCCCGGCAGAAATAGCACCAAGAAGAGCTGGAGATCCTAGTCGATTAGTCGCTTCAAGTGAAAAAGCGAGAGAGATTCTGGGCTGGAAACCTGAATACACAGATATCAAAGCAATTATCAAAACAGCATGGGATTGGCATGTCAGCCATCCAAATGGTTATGAAGAATAGGGGAATGAGATATGTCAATCAGTCAAACGATTTGTGATTTTGCCACACTTGCGATCGAAGCTGGCGGATGGATGGAAATGGACCGCTTATATTTACAGAATCGTCTTTTAGGGATGATAGGAGAAGACGCTCTAGAAAGCGTCGAAGTAAGACCAGTTAAGGAAGAATCAGTAGACTTATTGGATCAGTTTGTCGCTAAGGCAAGAGAAAATGGTGTGCTTTCAGAATTACCAGCAGAACAAGAGATTTTTGAAGCACAATTGATGGATTTTCTTACACCGCCGCCTTCCGTTGTCAATGCATTCTTTGCGCAGCATTATTCAAAAAGCCCAGAGGAAGCAACTGATTATTTCTTTGATTTAAGTAAGAAAAATGATTACATCAAAACAAGAGCCATCGCTAAAAATATCAAATTTCCAGCAGAGTCAGCATATGGTGAATTGGAAATCACGATCAATTTATCTAAACCAGAAAAAGATCCAAAACAAATTGCGGCAGAACGTGAGGCAGCCAAAGTAGATTATCCTACATGTATGCTGTGCATGGAAAATGAAGGATATAGAGGACGCTTGAATTATCCAGCCCGTACCAATCATCGAATCATTCGAATGAATCTAGATGGTGAAAGCTGGGGATTCCAATATTCTCCTTATGCTTATTACAATGAGCATTCGATCATTTTATCAGAGCAGCACCGTCCAATGAAAATTTCAAAGGAAACATTTGTTAGACTGCTTCGGATTACTGAAGTCTTGCCTCATTACTTTGTTGGTTCAAATGCTGACTTGCCAATTGTTGGAGGATCGATTCTTTCTCATGATCATTATCAGGCAGGACGTCATGAATTTCCTATGGCAAAAGCACCAATAGAAAAACTCATCAAATTAGCAGATTATCCGCAAGTCATCGCAGGAGTTGTGAAATGGCCGATGTCTGTGATCCGTTTGCAATCAACAGATAAAGAGTTGCTGATTGAAGCAGCTAATTCAGTGTTGGAAAAGTGGAAAGAATATTCGGATGAAACAGTAGAAATCCGGGCTTTTTCAGCAGATGGTACACCACACCACACGATTACGCCAATTGCACGAAGAAGGGACAATTATTTTGAGCTGGACCTTGTCCTTCGAGACAATAATGTTTCAGATGAGCATCCTGATGGTATTTTTCATCCGCATAAAGATGTCCAACATATCAAGAAAGAGAACATTGGATTGATCGAAGTAATGGGGCTTGCTGTTTTACCACCTCGTTTGAAACCGGAACTAGCAGAAGTAGAGCGGTTCTTATTGGGAGAAGAAAACCAGATGGCTGAATATCATCGTCCATGGGCAGAACAGTTGAAAAAAGAGCATCCTGATTTGACGAAAGATGCAGTCACTGATGTTGTACAAAAAGCTGTAGGTCAGGTTTTTGCTCGTGTCTTGGAAGATGCTGGGGTGTTCAAGCGAGATGAAAAAGGACAAGCAGCGTTTGAGCGGTTTACTGCGATTTTATAAACGGAAAAAAAGGAGGAGAGACAAATGGCAACAATTAAAGACATTGCTCAGTTGGCAGGAGTTTCTCCTGCTACTGTTTCAAGAGTGCTCAACTACGATCCTGAACTTTCCGTCGGCTTAGCCACAAAGCAAAAAATTTTTGAAGCAGCGGAACGCTTGAATTATACGAAGCACCGCAAAAATGCAGCAAATGCTAAGCAAACCCTTCGTCTGATCCAATGGTACGACGATACAGAAGAACTTGAAGATCTTTATTATTTGTCTATTCGTTTAGGAATCGAAAAAAAGGCAGAAGAAGCAAATGTTACTTTGTTGAAAGAAACGTGGGATTCTATTAGTGAGCTTCCAGCGGATGGAACGATCGCATTAGGGAAATTCGATGAAGCTCAGCTGTTGGATTTGAAACAATCCCAACAAGCCTTGCTTCTGGTAGATTCTGATGGCACTTCTCAAGGAATCGATTCTATAGTTGTCGATTTTAAGTCGAGTGTTCAAAAAGTCATTGAGCACTTTGTTTCCCAGAATGCACAACATATCGCGATGCTTGCTGGAACAGAATATACAAAGAAAAACCATCAGCGACTAAGAGATCCTAGAATCATGGCATTCCAACAAGTTTTAGCAGAAAAAGGCTACGACGAAGGTTCAATTATCGAAGCAGATTTTTCTGTCGAGTCAGGATATCAAGCGGTTAAAAAATATTTAAAAACAAATGAGCAGATTCCTGATGCACTTTTTGCGGCTAATGATGCATTAGCGATTGGCGCGCTGAAAGCGATTCAAGAAACAGGTTTAGCGGTGCCAGAAGATATTTCCGTGATGGGTTTCAACGATGTCAGTGTAGCGAAATATGTGACACCCTCTCTTTCTACTGTGAAAGTTTATACGGAATGGATGGGAGAGCTAGCAGTGGAGACAATCCTTCAACTAAGTAATTCCAAAGCACCCGTTTCAAGAAAAATCATTGTTGAAACAGAGTTGATTGTTCGAGAGTCGACGAAATAAAAAAAGAAAAAGTTGTGGTAAAGTGTCGTGATACCGCAACTTTTTTTGTGTATGTAAGGAAGAAACTAGATTTGCCGGTCAGCAGATAATCATGTATCATTGTACTAGTTTTGCCTTTGATATTTTCATCATTGGAATAAAAAAGTATGCTACAATGGAAGGCGAGAATGTTATAGCAGAAAGGATCAAATATATGATTACATTAGGAATAGATACTGCAAATCAAACTTTGGCGATCGGTGTGGTGGAAGATAAACAAATTCTTGGGCAAATACAGACAAATATCAAACGCAACCACAGTGTGACGCTGATGCCTGCCATTGACCAATTGTTTGCAGATCTTCAAATGAGTCCCCAAGACATTGACCGAATCGCGGTTTCTGATGGTCCTGGTTCTTATACAGGACTTCGTATAGGTGTAACGACAGCGAAAACGATTGCTTATACACTAGATAAAGATCTAATAGGAGTATCTAGCCTGAAAGCCATCGCGGCTAATTGTGTCGGGGTGAATAAAATGATTGTGCCCATGTTTGATGCTCGAAGAAAAAATGTCTATGCTGGGGCATACCGCTGGAAAGAAAATAGATTAGAAACTGTACTTGAAGATGTACATATTGCTGCTTCTGATTTGTTTGCACAACTACAAGAGCTGAATGAAGCTATTTATTTTGTTGGGAGTGATTGTCATAAATTTATCTCTGAAATAAAAGAAATGCTGCCTGATGCGATGATTAATACAGTTCCATCATGGGATATCCCAAGCGGTGTGACTGTGGCTCAATTAGGTGCGTTGGATGAACCAGTTGCAGATAAACAAGCTTTTCTCCCTCGTTATTTAAAACGAGTAGAAGCTGAAGAGAAATGGTTAGAGACGCACACGCCTGGAGACGAAAGCTATGTTGAAAAAATTTAAAGCATATGCTAGAAGCCTTTTTCAAGATAAAATGATCTATACAGAAAAAACAATCGAACAAATCGATCGTCGCTATATACTAAGAGAATTGACTATAGAAGATATCAAAGAGCTATTGGATGTCGAACGAGAAGTCTATAATGGCGAGTTGCCATGGACCAAAAGTGCCTTTATGTCAGAATTGAAGTCACCACTTCCTCATCTATATTTAGGGATCTTTGATAATGGAAGAATGATCGGATTTGTCGGCTCAAGAGCGTTCGGTTTAGATTGCCATATCACGAATATTGCTGTTCGACCGGCATATCAGCGAAAACGAATTGGTTCGCTGCTTATTGACGAAATTGAGAACTTTGCTATAATGAATCGCTGTGAGACGATGTCATTGGAAGTACGCATGAGTAATCAGGATGCGCAAAGACTTTATCGGAAATTAGGGTTTCAAGCTACGACAATCAAAAAAAGATATTACACTGAAACAAAAGAAGATGCGTTGGATATGATAAAAATTTTAGAAAATGAGTGAGATTAGTTGATTTGCAGAAAAAAAGATTTTGATGAAGCATATTTGGCAGAATGCGTATGGGCAATTAGCGAAAATGCTTATCCATATGGCTCACCTTGGACGAAGATGCAGTTTTTGACAGATATCCAACAGCCCCACACAGATTATCTTCTTTTAGTTGAAGATAACCAAATCTGTGGTTTTGTCGGGTATTCGAAAGTAATGGATGAAGTCGAAATCACAAATATCGCTGTTGCAGTTTCAGAACAAGGAAAAGGCTATGCACGGCATTTACTACATCTGCTGATTGCGGAACAAATAAAAGATTCGCTGCATGTTTTTTTAGAAGTACGTCTGTCTAATGAAGCAGCAAGAAAACTTTATGAATCAGAAAAGTTCCGTATATTAGGTAAACGGAAATCATATTATCGCAATCCGACAGAAGATGCGATCATTATGAGCAGAAAGTTAAAAACGGAGACGATGAAATGAATGAAGAATTGATTCTGGCAATTGAATCAAGTTGTGATGAAACGAGTGTAGCGGTCGTTAGAAATGGAACAGAGATCTTATCTAACATCGTTGCTTCCCAAATAAACAGTCATAAACGTTTTGGCGGAGTGGTGCCTGAAGTAGCTAGCCGCCATCATGTAGAACAAATAACCTTATGCTTGGAAGATGCACTGGTAGAAGCTGGTGTATCGGCAGAAGATTTATCGGCAGTCGCTGTCACTTATGGGCCTGGACTCGTCGGCTCTTTGTTGATTGGTATTTCTGCAGCTAAGGCTTTTGCTTGGGCACACCAATTGCCTCTGATTCCTGTGAACCATATGGCAGGTCACATTTATGCCGCACGTCTGGTCAAACCATTCCAGTTTCCATTGATGGCACTTCTTGTTAGCGGAGGACATACAGAATTAGTCTATATGCAAGAAGATGGATCATATGAAATCATTGGGGAGACAAGAGATGACGCAGCAGGAGAAGCTTATGACAAAGTTGGAAGAGTATTAGGTCTTTCTTATCCAAGTGGAAAAGAAATCGATCAGCTAGCTCATCAAGGAAAAGATAATTATCATTTTCCACGAGCGATGATCCATGAAGATAATTATGATTTCAGTTTTAGTGGATTAAAAAGTGCATTTATCAATTTGGTGCATAATGCACAACAGCGTGGAGAAGATCTAGACAAAAATGATTTAGCAGCTAGCTTTCAAGCAAGTGTGATTGATGTATTGATTACTAAAACACTTCGAGCTTGTCAAAATTATCCAGTCAAGCAACTGGTTGTAGCTGGAGGTGTAGCGGCCAATCAAGGGTTGCGTGAAGGATTGCAAGCTGCTCTGTCAGCTAAACTTCCTGAAGTAGAATTAGTGATTCCGCCTCTGAGACTTTGTGGAGATAATGCTGCAATGATTGGAGCAGCAGCACATGTGGAAATGCAAAAAAGAAATTTTGCCAGCTATCAGTTGAATGCTGATCCAAGCTTGGTTTTATCTGAATAAATAAAAGAGAGTGTAAAAAAACTGCCCTGCATCAAGTTATAAGAACAGCAAAGAAAAAAACAGCTTCACATGTTTTTGACTTGGTTGAACTTATTACCGTAGATGCAAACTTTTGAACACTATTTATTGTAATAAGGGTTGTGACAGATTTTTGTCACAACCCTATTTTTTTGCCTGTTTTTAATTAATTGTGTTATTTAAATTTATAATATAGCTTGTTTTAGAAGTGTTTCATGCCGATATCTGTAATAAAAAAATAGTTATTATATAAATTGTGTTCGTTTTTTTCCTGTGCTATGATTAATTCAATAAATCATAGGATTTATTCGTATACATAGAAAGTCTAGATACAAAATGAAAAAAGAAAGTAGAGAGAATATGAAGAAAAAGAAAACATCTGCCCCTCCGGTTCCTTTAGTTGCATTAGCTGATCAATCAATTACTGCCGAGAAATATCGAACGATCCGGTCCAACATCCAGTTTGCAGCGATTGATCGTGAATTGAATACATTGGTCATCACTTCTTCTGGTCCAGATGAAGGGAAATCTATTACTGCCGCTAATCTAGCAGTAGTTTTTGCAAATAGTGGAAAACAGGTCTTACTTGTAGATGCCGATTTGAGGAAACCAACTGTAGCGTTGTCTTTTCAATTGCCGCATAATGAAGGATTGAGTAATTTACTTAGTGAGCGTGAACGGATAGCGGACGATTACATAACTGAAACACATATAGAAAATCTTTGGGTCTTGCCCAGTGGTCCAAAGCCGCCGAATCCTTCGGAAGTTTTAGGGACGAAAAGAATGGAAGAGATAATAGAGGAACTGATACTTGACTTTGATCTGGTCATTTTTGATATGCCTCCGGTAGCAACTGTAACGGATGCTCAAATCCTTGCAGCAAAAACGGATGGAACGCTACTTGTTGTCAGAGAAAGAAAGACAAAGAAACAAGAGTTGTTAAAAGCGAAAGAACTGTTGCAGATTGCAAAAGCAAATATATTAGGTGTAGTTTACAATGGAACAAAAAAAGAAAGTGATCTCACTTATTATTACCAATCATTTGAATAGACGAAACGAAAAGAAACAGTGATCCCGATAAATATCAGGATCGCTGTTTCTTTTTGTCGCGTTATTCTCTCAAAGCTGGAGTAGTAGCGGTCTTACAGAAAGTAAAATGCTTTTTGTGATAATCTAACAATCCTGAATCACGTAGTTGTTTGATTACTTGTCCAGCAGTTTCACGTGTCGTACCGCTATTCACTGCTAATTCTTTTAAGGTAATTGGATAAGGAATGGTGATATGACCGTCTTCTGTTGGTACGCCAAGTTCTTCTTTCAAAATGAATAGATTTTGTTTCACTCGATCAAAAGCACTGGAGGTTAATCCAATTTGGATACGTAACTCATGTATTTCGACTACTTTAGAAATTTTTTGAATCATATAGATCAGTTGTTCAGGATTTTTTCGTGCTAATTTTTCATAGTAGGAAACAGGAAGATAGAAAGTTTCGATATCAGTCATCGCTTGAGCTGTATAAGTGTAGGTCTCTTCTCCAAACATTCCTGACATAGGAAAAAGGTTATTGGTAGTCACGTAATCATAATAATAATAGGTGGCACTTTCATCGTAACGTTCTAAACGAACAAGTCCTTTGGTCAAGATATATAGCCGTTGTCTAGAATCTCCATCATCAAAAAGGATTTGTCCTTTCTTATAGGAACGAAGAACAGTATGTTCCTTGATCTGTTGGAACTCTTCATCCGAGAAATGTTCAAAATCAGGTTGATATCTGAGTTTTGAAAAGTGAAAATCGATTTTATTAACACGCATTAAAAAGTCCTCTCCTTATTGTTCACTATATTTATTG
>NZ_NGMF01000001.1:1342248-1384860 GCF_002140245.1 Enterococcus sp. 10F3_DIV0382
GTTTTAATACTTTACAAATTTGATTTGTTATTATGTAAAAAATATACATTCGCATTGAATAATTTATTTTGAAGATAAGTATTTGTGTATAAAAAACAATAATAATACATATAGCAAACGCTAACAATGTTAGTATAGTTTATTTTTATGATTTATTCAAAAAAAATTTTTTAGATGAATAAATATTTTTTTGGAAGTGTATACAGAATAAAAAATGAATAAATTACGCTTAAAATTAGAAAAACGTTTAATTATTTAATTATCGAATATTAATGTGAGGGATGTCTCATTTTGAATGAGACAAAATTATGAAAGTGATTACAAAAGGAGGCTATCCTATACATGTAATCAAAAAGAAGGAGGCAACACAACATGGATAAACCTATTCACGTTTTCTCTGAAATAGGGAAATTAAAGACAGTTTTACTGAAACGGCCTGGACAAGAAGTGGAAAATTTGACACCAGATATTATGGATCGTCTGTTGTTTGATGATATTCCATATCTTCCGATTGCTCAAGAAGAACATGACAACTTTGCAAAGACCTTGCAAAACGAAGGCGTTGAAACTCTTTACTTGGAAAAATTAGCAGCAGAAGCGATTGACGCAGGCAACGTCAAAGAACAATTCTTGAATAAAATGTTGGATGAATCTCATATCGCATCGAATGCAGTAAGAGATGGTCTTCATGAGTTCCTTCTATCAATGGAAACACAAGAAATGGTAGATAAAATCATGGCTGGGGTTCGTACAAAAGATATCGAAGTACGTTCTAGCAGCCTATATGATCTTTCAGCAGACGACGACTACCCATTTTACATGGACCCAATGCCAAACTTGTACTTTACACGCGATCCTTCCGCATCAATGGGAAATGGGATGACCGTCAATAAGATGACTTTTGAAGCACGTCGTCGTGAATCGATGTTTACAGAATATATTTTGAAACATCATCCAAGATTTGCCAATAAAGGGATCGAAGTATGGTTGGATCGTGAAAATCCAGATCATATCGAAGGTGGAGATGAATTAATCTTAAGCGATAAAGTAGTAGCAGTTGGGATTTCTCAACGAACAAATGCAAAAGCTTTAGAAAAATTAGCACGCCATCTATTCGCAAAAAATTCAGGATTTGAAAAAGTATTAGCAATCAAA
The DNA here is from genome assembly GCF_002140245.1 of Enterococcus sp. 10F3_DIV0382. NCBI lineage: Bacteria > Bacillati > Bacillota > Bacilli > Lactobacillales > Enterococcaceae > Enterococcus > Enterococcus sp. 10F3_DIV0382. The sequence goes on from NZ_NGMF01000001.1 coordinate 1,343,404, forward strand.
ATCCCGAACAACCGTGCAATGATGCATTTGGACACCGTATTCACAATGGTAGACCATGACAAATTCACTATCCATCCAGCAATCCAAAGTAAAGACGGTAAGATGGATGTCTTTACGATCGAACCAGATGGTGATGATATCAAGATCACTCATTCAGATAACTTACACGAAACGATGAAAGCTGCTCTTGGATTAGATGATCTTGTATTGATTCCAACTGGTAATGGGGATGAGATCGTTGCCCCTAGAGAACAATGGAATGACGGATCCAATACATTGGCAATCGCTCCAGGTGTCGTAGTCACTTACAATCGGAATTACGTATCGAACGAATTGCTTCGTAGCTATGGTATCAAAGTGTTGGAAATCAATTCAAGTGAATTGTCACGAGGTCGTGGCGGTCCACGTTGCATGAGTCAACCACTTGTCCGTGAAGACTTGAAGTAGTTTATAACCTGACGACAGTCTTACTGTCAGCTGTCGTCAGGATTTCCTCTTTAATCTTAAATAAAAACAATCTAAAGGAGAATGTTTAATATGAAAGAATCAGTATTCCAAGGAAGAAGTTTATTAGCAGAAAAAGATTTTACAAAAGAAGAGTTACAATATTTGATCGATTTTTCAGAACACTTGAAAGACTTGAAAAAGCGTGGGATCCCACATCACTATCTAGAAGGAAAAAATATCGCACTTTTATTTGAAAAAACATCTACACGTACTCGTTCTGCATTTACCACTGCAGCAATCGATCTAGGTGCACATCCTGAATACCTAGGTGCGAATGACATCCAATTAGGTAAAAAAGAATCAACAGAAGATACAGCTAAAGTGTTAGGTCGTATGTTTGACGGAATCGAATTCCGTGGATTCAGTCAAAAAATGGTAGAGGAACTAGCAGAATTCTCTGGTGTTCCAGTTTGGAATGGATTGACTGACGAATGGCATCCAACGCAAATGATCGCTGACTTTTTAACTATCCAAGAAAACTTTGGAACTGTAGAAGGCATCACTGTTGCATACTGTGGGGATGGTCGAAACAATATGGCTAACTCTTTATTAGTAACAGGTGCAATTTTGGGAGCAAACATGCGTATCGTTGCACCAAAAGAATTACAACCTGAAGAAGAAATCGTCAAAATGGCAGAAGGTTTTGCTGAAAAATCAGGGGCACAATTGATGATTACCGACGATGTTGATAAAGGTGTAGACGGAGCAGACGTTCTTTATTCTGATGTATGGGTATCAATGGGTGAAGAAGATAAATTTGAAGAACGGATCAAATTGTTGAAACCTTACCAAATCAATATGGAAATGGTAGAAAAAACACACAATACAGATCGTTTGATCTTCTTGCACTGCTTACCAGCTTTCCATGATACAAACACTGTTTACGGTGAACAAATGAAAGAACGCTTTGGCATCACTGAAATGGAAGTAACAGACGAAGTCTTCCGCAGCAAATATGCTCGTCAATTTGACCAAGCAGAAAATCGTATGCATTCAATCAAAGCAATCATGGCGGCAACATTAGGTAACTTGTTTATCCCTCGCGTTTAAGCATAACCACATTCATCTCACGAAAAAACGAGTCAGCATTGAGGGAAAATCACAAGACGCTGGCTCGTTTTGTTATCTAGAAAATTCAGAAGAACTGAAGAAAGGACGAATGAAATGGCCAAACGAAAAGTAGTTGTCGCTTTAGGAGGCAATGCCATCTTGTCTACGGATGCAAGTGCAAAAGCCCAACAAGAAGCGTTAATGGAAACAGCAAAGTATTTAGTGAAATTTATCGAGCAAGGAGATGAACTAATCATCTCTCACGGAAATGGTCCGCAAGTCGGCAACCTATTGATTCAGCAGCAAGCTGCTGATTCTGAGAAAACACCAGCAATGCCTTTAGATACATGTGTCGCAATGACAGAAGGGTCAATCGGCTACTGGCTCCAAAACGCGATGGGTGAAGTACTGAAGGAAAAAGGAATCGATAAAGATGTAGTTTCTTTAGTCACTCAAGTCATTGTGGATGAAAACGATCCTTCCTTCAAAAATCCAAGTAAACCAGTCGGCCCATTCTACACGGAAGAAGAAGCGAAAGAACAAATGAATGCTGATTCTACTGTGACATTCAAAGAAGACGCTGGACGTGGATGGAGAAAAGTAGTCGCTTCCCCTAAACCAATCTCGATCAAAGAAGCACGTGTCATCGAAACGCTAGTCGAACAAGGAGTTATCACGGTGTCTGTCGGCGGTGGCGGGATTCCTGTTGTAGAAACAGCTACTGGATTAGAAGGGCGAGAAGCCGTGATCGATAAAGATTTTGCTTCAGAAAAATTAGCCGAAATCATCGATGCGGATTTGCTGATCGTTTTGACAGGTGTAGACAATGTGTATGTCAATTACCAAAAACCGGATCAAAAGAAACTAGAAACTGTTACTGTTTCAGAAATGAAACAATACATTGATGAAAAACAGTTCGCTCCAGGAAGCATGCTTCCGAAAGTAGAAGCAGCTATTGCATTTGTTGAAGCAAAACCGAACGCTAAGGCAATCATCACTTCTTTAGAAAATATCGAAAATCTTTTAGCTTCTGAAGAAGGAACGATTATCGTAGCTGATTAATTTGTTAAGTCTTTCGTATTTACGAAATGATTTATAACTATCCAGGTGGTATTTCTTCTCCTTTAGGCCATCTGGATTGTTTTTTTTATTAGAAACGACTAGCCTTTCGTTTTTTTTTCTGATATAATTCAAGAAAGTTTAATAAGATTAAGATTTGTTGAACAAGAGAGTACTTGTATCATTCTTAGCTAGCGAATTCGGAAGTGGTGGAAGCCGAATGAAGGAGATACAACGAAGCGCACTTGGAGAATTCTGTTTTAAACAGACGGTCGTCTACCGATATCAGATGGAGCTGGTCCTTTTTTAGGACAATTGGAGTGGTACCGCGGGAAATCTCGTCTCTAATGATGGCATACTAAGTATGTCGTCATTAGAGATTTTTTTTGTTGAACAAATAAGAGAGTATTTTAGGAGGAATAAAGATGAATAATAAAGATCTTGTCGCAAAAGCTGTCTATGACGTTGTCAAAGACGATTTGACACTTGAACAAGTCGAACAATTACTAGAAAATCCAAAATCAGCCGAACACGGGGATGTGGCATTTCCAGCCTTTTCATTAGCAAAAGTTTACCGAAAAGCGCCACAGCAAATCGCTGCAGATTTAGCAGAAAAAATCGACTCTGCCAACTTTGAAAAAATCGAAGTGGTTGGACCTTACTTGAACTTTTTCATGAATAAAGAACTTATCAGCAAAAAAGTTTTGCAAACAGTAGTGAAAGAAAAAGAACATTATGGGGATAGCAATATTGGGAATCAAGGGACCGTACCGATCGATATGTCTTCTCCAAATATTGCAAAACCAATCTCAATGGGACATTTACGTTCGACAGTTATCGGTAATTCGATTGGCTTCATTATGGAAAAAATCGGATACCAGCCAATCCGCATCAATCATTTAGGTGACTGGGGCACGCAATTCGGAAAACTGATTGTTGCTTACAAAAAATGGGGTTCAGAAGAAGCGGTCAAAGCAGAGCCAATCAATGAACTGCTTCGTTTGTATGTCCAATTCCATGAAGTAGCTGAAACAGAACCAGAATTAAATGAAGAAGCTCGTGCTTGGTTCAAACGTCTAGAAGAAGGCGATGAAGAAGCTATCCAATTGTGGCAATGGTTCCGTGATGAATCGATGAAAGAATTCAACAAAATCTATGATCTACTAGAAGTACAGTTTGATTCATTGAACGGTGAAGCTTTCTATAATGACAAAATGGATGAAATCGTCGAACTTTTAGAAGAAAAACATTTGCTGAACGAAGATAAAGGTGCGGAGATCGTTGACCTTTCTGCTTACGACTTGAATCCAGCATTAATCAAGAAATCAGATGGCGCGACACTATACATCACACGTGACTTAGCTGCCGCATTGTATCGTAAACGTACCTATGACTTCAAGCAATCTCTATATGTAGTAGGGAATGAACAAAGTTATCATTTCAAACAATTGAAAGCTGTCTTGAAAGAAATGGGCTTTGACTGGTCTGACGATATGCACCATATCCCATTTGGTTTGATCACACAAGGTGGTAAAAAATTATCAACTCGTAAAGGAAAAATCGTCTTACTAGAAGAAGTATTGAATGAAGCAATCCAATCTGCTAAAGAACAGATCAGCGAGAAAAACCCTGATTTAGAAAACAAAGATGTTGTAGCTAAACAAGTAGGGGTTGGAGCAGTCATCTTCCATGATTTGAAAAACGATCGTCTCAATACATTTGACTTCAACTTGGAAGAAGTGGTTCGTTTTGAAGGAGAAACTGGACCTTATGTGCAATATACACATGCTCGTGCAGTCAGTCTGTTGGAAAAAGCAGGATTCGTCCCTTCAGAAACAGCAGACTATGCGTTGAATGACGATATCAGCTGGGAAGTAGTCAAATTGGTTCAAAAATATCCTGAAACAGTCTTATCCGCTGGGGAAAAATATGAACCTTCAGTGATTGCGAAACATGCAATCAAATTAGCACAGGCATTCAACAAATACTATGCTCATACGAAAATTTTAGCTGACGATGAACAAAAAGAAGCACGCTTAGCTTTAGTGTATGCAGTGACTGTATTATTGAAAGAAGATCTTCGTTTGCTAGGACTTCATGCACCAGATAAGATGTAAGAAAAAAAGAATGTGAAATCAGTGATCAGCTCCGAGTCACAAGGAACAATTTCAAAAAACAGCTTCTCGTGTTTGTTGGATATTGTGACTTGTGACCGAGGAGTTGGCAGGAGAACACCGTTTATTCGCAATAAGGGCTGTGACAATATTTTTGTCACAGCCCTTATTGCGAATAAAAGTCATTCTGGATTCTTGTCAGCGCACAAAATGTACTCTGTTAACTCCTTTAAGTTATTTACGCAAAGATCAGCACCAGCTTGTTGGAATCTAAGAGCAACAGACTGTTTTAAGCGATCTTTTTCCTCCATCTCTATTTGTTGGTATGCATCATATGAAAGTCCCATCAGCGAACTACCTTCAATCACACCAACTGTAAACACCCCAGCATTTTTTCCTTCTTGGATATCTGAGACCGTATCTCCAACTTTGATTACTTCATCAACCGACTTGTTTTTGAAATGTTGTATGTTTTTATGAATCATATAAGGAAATGGTCGTCCATATCCTTCGACGTCTTCAGAAGTTGCCATGAAGTCTGGTGAATACCCTCCTTTTTTTGCGGTTTCTGCTACGATTGCCATCATAGGAGCAGTAAATCCAGTCGTGGAACCAATATTGATCCCAGCGCTTCTCAACTGCTCGACCGTTTCCAATGTGTCGGGTTTCAAGGTAGAATGCTGGGCCAAATCTTTAAACAGATAATGTTCAAATTGCTGATACAATTCCTCCACCTCTTTTTCCTGAGGTAGTTGTCCATGAATCGCTATCCATTGTTCTTTGACAGAAGGGAGGGAAAGAAGCTGTTGGATATGATCCCATTTTAATTTTCCCATCGGTTCGCGGATCTCTTTGTCAGTCAGTTGGATCCCTTTTTCTAGAAAAGCATTTCTAAAAGCGTGGACAGGAGCCATACAGCCAAAGTCCACAGTTGTTCCTGCCCAATCAAAAATTACAGTTTTAATCATTAATGTTCTCCTTATAGTCTTTGATAATTGCTGTCAGTTCTAAAATGTCTTCTGGATAAATCTCGCCAATATTACCGATACGAAAACATTCATGATCGCTGATCTTCCCAGGATAGATCACAAATCCGTTTTGTTTTAAATGCTGATAGAAATGATTGAAATCAAATCGCCAGTCTTTAGGGTAAAGAAAAGAGGTAATGAATGGCCCCTGATACTCTTGGATGAAAGGCTGGAATCCCATCTCTGTCATTTTTTGTCGTAGCACATGATTATTGGCGAGATAACGTGAATATCGAGTTTCGATCCCTCCTTCTAGCTCTAGTTCCTTCAATGCCTGTTGAAAAGCCAAAACCGTATGAGTAGGGGAAGTGAAACGCCATTTGCCATTCTCGTTTTCCATCACGCGATACTGGTCATACAGATCAAGTGACAAACTTCGACTCACATTTTTTCGCTTTTCTAGTTCCACTTTATTAGCAAGTACAAAAGAAAAACCTGGAACACCTTGAATACATTTATTTGAGCTAGAAATCAAAAAATCGATCCCTAGTTCCGCTACATGAATCGGTATCCCACCAAAGCTAGACATCGCATCTACTATAAACAAAAGATTTCTTTCCTGTACGACAGTAGCAATTTCTTCCAAATCATTTAAAATACCGGAAGTAGTCTCGCTATGGACCATTGCAAGTGCGGAGATAAACGGATTCTCTTCAATCAACTGTGTAATCATATGTGCTTGGGGGATTTGGTGTTCAGGTACTTCATAAACTGCATAGTTTAGTTGCAGATATTTGCACATGGCAACCATTCGTTGACCGTATGCGCCATTTGAACAAATCAGCAAAGTATCTTCTGGTCTAATCACAGTACTTAAAACAGATTCTACCCCAAAGGAGCCGCTGCCTTGCATCAAGACCGTTGTGTATAGTTCTTCCGGTACTTGAGCAAGCTCCAGCAATTTTTTTCTTATCCATTGTGTCATCTCTTTGTATTCTTGATCCCAGGTACAATGATCGGTCAGCATCGCTTTTTTCACTGTTTCAGAAGTCGTTAATGGTCCAGGCGTTAATAATTTATACATGCGATTTCCTTTCATTTCTTTTTTATTGACATACACAAAGAGCAAGACTCTGCTCTTGCTAACATCCAATATAAATGATGAGTATTGTGATTTAATCAAAGTTATGAAAATTTTAAATAAAAACTGATGTATTTTTGTAAAGAGTGTAAAGGTTTATTTAACAAGGAAAATATTGAAAATAAAAAAACACGCATTCCTTATTAGGAACACGTGCTCTGATTAAAAAAGTGATACTTCAGTCGGATGGTGAAGAAATTCTTCTACTCGTTTTGCATCCTCCTCATTTTCTGAGATAATCATGATCGTATCAAATCCAGCAATCGTACTGACGATAGGAGGAGGCTTGATCTCATCTAAAACAGATGCAAATAAATGAGCATTGTCTGGCAAGGTATTAACGATTGTCAAAAAGTGGACTCGTTCGACTTTCAACACAATGTCTTCAATCATTTGAATCAGCCGATCCTCTTCTTCAGTCTTAGTATCAGGAGTACCTTTTTCGCGAAACAACACAAAGCGGGAAATACCGTTTTCATCAGGTGCCTTCACGATTTTCAGATCACGTATATCTCGAGAAATCGTTGCTTGCGTTGCGGTAACGCCATAATGCCCAAGTTTGTTTAATAGTTCTTCTTGCGTACGGATCGGGAATTCTTCAATGACTTGTTTAATCAGCAAATGTCTTTGAGCTTTGCGCATTTTCTTTCTCCTTTACGAAAGATTTCACATGTATCATAACAAAAAAAAGAAGGATTGCCCAATAATATTCGTCTTTTATATCTAAAATTATTTTATGGAAAAAAGAGAATAAAGAAACAAAGAGAAATCTACTGTTTTTCTTGAATTCTTTTTGTCTTTCAGGTAAACTATTGAATGTTGAGCAGAAAAGTACATTTGCTCTTGCGATATGGATCTTTTGTCTGTATAATAGCTGAGGGTGCTTTATGCATCAGCAAATCCACATTCTTATTGGATTGTCGGTAGGTGCTTGAAAAAGTTTGCCGGCAAGGTAGAAGATAAGAAGAGGGAAAATAAAACCAAATCGGAGGAAACAAACATGGCAGTAATTTCTATGAAACAATTACTAGAAGCCGGCGTACACTTTGGTCACCAAACTCGTCGCTGGAACCCAAAAATGAAGAAATATATCTTCACAGAAAGAAACGGAATCTACATCATTGACTTACAAAAAACAGTTAAATTAGTAGATGCAGCTTATGATTACATGAAGAGCGTTGCTGAAGAAGGCGGCGTAGCATTATTCGTAGGTACAAAAAAACAAGCACAAGAAGCAATCAAAGAAGAAGCAACTCGTGCAGGACAATACTTCGTTAACCATCGTTGGTTAGGCGGAACATTGACAAACTGGGATACTATCCAAAAACGTATCAGCCGTTTGAAACAAATCAATGCAATGGAAGAAGATGGAACTTTTGAAGTTCTACCTAAAAAAGAAGTTGCTGGTTTGAACAAAGAACGCGAACGTCTTGAAAAATTCTTAGGCGGTATCGCTGATATGCCAAGAATCCCAGATGTAATGTACATCGTTGACCCACGTAAAGAACGTATTGCTGTTCAAGAAGCACACAAATTAAATATCCCAATCGTAGCTATGGTTGATACAAACTGCGATCCAGATGAAATCGACGTAGTAATCCCTTCAAACGACGATGCCATTCGTGCCGTTAAATTGATTACTTCAAAAATGGCTGATGCTTTCATCGAAGGAAACCAAGGTGAAGATCAAGTAGTTGAAGAAGATTTCACAGAAGAAAACACAGCAACATCAATCGAAGAAATCGTAGATGTTGTTGAAGGCGACAATTCTTCAGCAGAATAATTTTGAATGATGGAGCTGTTTCAAAGGCTGGGCGACAAGCCTCACTCTCCTTTGAAACAGCTTTTTTTAAAAAGAACACACACAGGAGGAGTTAAACATGGCAGACGTTACAGCTAAAATGGTAAAAGAACTACGCGAAATGACTGGCGTAGGAATGATGGATGCGAAAAAAGCATTAGTTGAAGTAGAAGGCGATATGGAAAAAGCAGTTGATCTTTTACGTGAAAAAGGAATGGCAAAGGCTGCAAAGAAAAATGACCGCATTGCCGCTGAAGGATTAGCTTCAGTTGCTGTGAAAGGTAACACTGCAGCAATCGTTGAAGTAAACTCAGAAACAGACTTTGTATCTAAAAATGAAATGTTCCAAGACTTAGTAAAAGAAATCGCAGAACTTGTTGCTGAAAACAAACCAGCAGACATGGAAGCTGCAATGAAAATCAAAACAGATAAAGGAACGATTGAATCTGATTTGATCGAAGCAACTCAAGTTATCGGAGAAAAAATCAGCTTCCGTCGCTTTGAAGTTGTAGAAAAAGACGACAATGCTGCATTTGGCGGATACTTGCATATGGGCGGACGTATTGCTGTATTGACTGTTCTAGACGGAACAACAGATGAAACAGTTGCAAGAGATGTAGCTATGCACGTAGCAGCTATCAATCCTCGCTATGTAAACGAATCACAAATTCCAGAAGCTGAATTAGAACATGAAAAAACTGTTCTTACAGAACAAGCATTGAATGAAGGCAAACCAGCGAATATCGTTGAAAAAATGGTAGAAGGACGCTTGAAGAAATTCAAAGCAGAAATCGCTTTGGTTGACCAACCATTCGTTAAAGATCCTGATATGACTGTTGAAAAATACGTTGCTTCAAAAGGCGCAACTGTTAAAACATTCGTACGTTTCGAAGTTGGCGAAGGTATCGAAAAACGCGAAGATAACTTTGTAGAAGAAGTTATGAGCCAAGTGAAAAAATAATTCTGTTGAATGACAGACGGGAACGCACGCTTTGTGCGCTCCCTTTTTTTAAGCAAAACAAGAAAAACCAGGCTTAGCGTGTCGAAATCATCTAAGTATGGTAAAATGGCAATAGAAAATATTGGAGGAATGAACATGGTCACACCGAAATATCAGCGTGTAGTCTTAAAATTGAGTGGAGAAGCTTTAGCTGGGGATGCAGGATTTGGAATCAAACCACCAGTAATCAAAGAAATCATCCAAGAAATCAAAGAAGTTCACGAACTGGGCGTTGAAATGGCAATCGTTGTGGGTGGCGGAAATATCTGGCGCGGACAAATCGGAGCACAAATGGGCATGGAACGCGCTCAAGCTGATTACATGGGTATGTTAGCTACAGTTATGAATGCCTTAGCTTTACAGGATACGTTGGAAAACGTGGGTGTACCGACACGCGTGCAAACTTCGATTGAAATGCGTCAAATCGCAGAGCCATACATTCGCCGTAAAGCAGAACGTCATTTAGAAAAAGGACGGATTGTTATTTTTGCGGGCGGTACCGGCAACCCGTACTTCTCGACAGATACAACGGCAGCATTACGCGCAGCAGAAATCGGCGCAGATGTTATCCTGATGGCTAAAAACAATGTAGACGGTGTTTATTCTGCTGATCCGAAAGTAGATGCAAATGCAGTGAAATTTGAAGAACTGACTCATCTGGAAGTGATTGCTAAAGGATTACAAGTCATGGATTCAACTGCAAGTTCACTAAGCATGGATAATGACATTCCATTGCTTGTCTTCAATTTAAATGAACACGGAAATATTCGCCGAGCAATCTTAGGTGAAAATATCGGAACGACTGTAAGGGGGAAATAAAAATGGCAGATGCAATTATGACAGAAGCAAAAGAAAAAATGAAAAAAGCAGCACAAAATCTTCAACGTGAACTTGGGCAAATCCGCGCAGGCCGCGCGAATGCTAGCCTTTTGGATCGAATCACTGTGAATTATTACGGTGCACCAACTCCATTGAACCAAATGGCGTCAATCCAAATCCCAGAAGCACGTGTTTTAATGATCACGCCTTTTGACAAGAGCATTCTTCAAGATGTTGAAAAAGCTATTATGGCAAGTGATATCGGAATCAGTCCTACCAATGATGGAAATGTTATTCGTTTGGTTATCCCACAACTGACAGAAGAACGCAGAAAAGAATTAGCTAAAGATGTGAAAAAAGAAGCAGAAAATGCAAAAATCGCGATTCGTAACATCCGTCGTGATGCAATCGATGAATATAAAAAACAACAAAAAAATGGTGACATTACCGAAGATGATTTGCGTGGACTAGAAAAAGACGTACAAACATTGACAGATAACAGCATTAAAGAAGTAGATAAGATCGCTGCTGATAAAGAAAAAGAATTATTGGAAGTTTAATAAAACCATAAAAACAGAGGGGCGGATCATTCAGCTTCCTCTGTTTTTATTTATGTTTCTTTTATTTAAAGATTAAAAAAAGAAAAAATTATTCAGTTTTTAAATAAAAAAACAATGATCTGTCTCTTATACACATCTAGATGTGTATAAGAGACAGGTGGGAATCTTTTAAGTATAGGAGGAAAAAGAATGTTACGTTTTTTTCCGCAAAAAAACAAATATATTCAAGAAAAAAGCGAATTTCAATTTAATGCCGATGGACCAATTCCTCAACACGTTGCCATCATCATGGACGGCAATGGTCGTTGGGCGCAAAACCGGCGTTTGCCAAGAGTCGCTGGTCATAAAGAAGGTATGGAAACAGTAAAGAAAGTCACAAAGAAAGCATCAAGGCTTGGAGTGAAAGTATTGACGCTTTATGCTTTTTCAACTGAAAACTGGAAGCGACCAAAAGATGAAGTAAGTTTTCTCATGCAACTACCTGTCGACTTTTTTGATACGTTCGTACCAGAATTGATCAAAGAAAACGTCAAAGTCCATGTCATGGGGTATGAGAACGTGTTACCAGAACAGACGCAAGACGCTGTAAAACGTGCAATTGAGCAAACAAAAGACAATACCGGAATGGTGTTAAACTTTGCTTTGAATTACGGAAGCAGAGCAGAAATCGTGACCGCAGTCCAAAACATTGCTGAAGAAGTAGCAAAGGGAGAAATACAGGCAGAAGAAATCGATGATGAAGTGATTGCCAACCATCTAATGACAGGTTTCTTGCCCAAAGAATTACAAGATCCTGAGTTGATGATCCGTACAAGCGGAGAAGAGCGGATCAGTAATTTTCTGTTATGGCAGATTGCATATAGTGAATTGTATTTTACAAAAGCACTTTGGCCTGATTTTGACGGTGCACATCTTGAAGAAGCAATTGCCTCTTATCAAAATCGAGATCGTCGATTCGGCGGTGTAAAAAAAACAGAAAATGAGAAAGGGGATCAGTCATGAAACAACGTGTAATCACAGCAGCCGTGGCGCTTGTCTTGTTTATTCCGATTATATGGATTGGGGGCATAGCGGTTGAGCTTACCGCAGCGGTCTTAGCTGTGGTAGGAGTTTATGAGCTTTTCCGGATGAAAGGATTGACTCTCCTAAGTTTTGAAGGAGTTTTATCCGCTATTGGTGCAGTGCTCCTTGTCTTGCCAAAAGAAAGATGGTTCTTCTTTCTTCCAGAGAACGTCAGTACATTTATGCTATTTTATCTTATCGTTATGATCCTTTTAGGGACGTCAGTTATATCTAAAAATACGTATACGATTGATGAAGCAGGTTTCCCAGTACTTGTCAGTTTGTATGTAGGAATAGGCTTCCAGAATTTCGTCAATGCACGAACAGAAAGTTTAGCTGTTTTGATTTTTGGTCTGTTTATCGTTTGGGCAACTGATATTGGTGCTTATATGGTTGGCCGTCGTTATGGACAACACAAGTTAAGTCCGGATATTTCACCGAACAAAACGATTGAAGGCGCGTTAGGCGGGATCGGAAGTGCTGTTGTAGTCGCATTTCTTTATCTATTGTTGTATCCAGCAAAAGAACTATTCAATCATGGTATGTTTGTCATGCTTCTGATGACGATTATTTTTTCGGCAGTCGGACAATTTGGCGATTTGGTCGAATCAGCAATCAAACGCCATTATGATGTGAAAGACTCAGGAAATATCTTACCGGGCCACGGGGGAATCTTAGACCGTTTCGATAGCTTGCTGTTTGTATTTCCTATCATGCATTTATTTGGCATTATTTAGTAAGTATACCTGCGTTTCTTTGTGATTTTCATAAAAGACGCAGGTTTTTGTTTCTCATTTTATTGATACTATTGGTGTCTTAGGTATACTATGGTAAAATTATAGTGTTTTAACGTTGTTTAAAAAAACACACAAAAAACAAGTAAAGGAGAAAAAAGCTATGAAAACGATACTAACATTTATCATTGTTTTTGGTATATTAGTGATTGTTCATGAGTTTGGTCATTTCTTCTTTGCGAAACGATCAGGAATCCTCGTTCGCGAATTTGCTATCGGTATGGGTCCGAAAATTTATGGGCATCAAGCAAAAGACGGGACAACATATACGCTTCGCCTATTACCTATTGGCGGTTATGTTCGAATGGCAGGCAATGGGGATGATGAAACAGAAATGGCACCAGGTATGCCTCTTTCTCTTTTACTAAATTCTGACGGCATCGTAGAGAAGATAAATTTAAGTAAGAAAATCCAATTGACAAATGCTATCCCAATGGAATTGAGCCGTTATGATTTAGAAGATGAGCTGACTATCACTGGTTATGTGAATGGAGATGAAACAGAAGTAGTGACCTATCCTGTCGATCACGATGCGACGATTATTGAAACCGACGGAACAGAAATCAGAATTGCACCAAAAGATGTACAGTTCCAATCGGCTAAACTGTGGCAGCGTATGCTGACCAATTTTGCCGGTCCAATGAATAACTTTATCTTGGCAATCGTGTTATTTATTATTCTTGCATTCATGCAAGGCGGTGTTCAAGTGACAAATACTAATCGTGTAGGAGAGATTATCCCTAATGGTGCTGCGGCAGAAGCAGGCTTAAAAGAAAATGATAAGGTAGTTAGCGTGGACGGTAAAGAAATCCACACTTGGAACGATTTGACAACAGTCATCACGAAAAATCCAGGTAAAACATTAGATTTTGAGATCGAACGAGAAGGTAAGATGCAATCTGTCGACGTGACACCGAAATCTGTAGAGTCAAATGGCGAAAAAGTTGGCCAACTTGGCATACAAGCCCCAATGAATACAGGTTTTATGGATAAGATCATCGGCGGAACACGTCAAGCTTTTAGCGGTTCATTGGAAATTTTCAAAGCCTTAGGATCACTGTTTACAGGTTTTAGTTTAGATAAATTAGGCGGACCTGTTATGATGTACCAATTGTCTTCAGAAGCAGCAAACCAAGGTGTAACAACTGTTATTGGTTTGATGGCGCTTCTTTCAATGAACCTTGGAATCGTCAATCTGCTTCCGATCCCTGCCTTAGATGGTGGGAAATTAGTGTTGAATATTTTTGAAGGGATTCGTGGGAAACCATTAAGTCAAGAAAAAGAAGGAATATTGACATTAGCTGGCTTTGGATTTTTAATGTTGTTGATGGTGCTAGTTACATGGAACGATATTCAACGATTCTTTTTCTAGAAAAAGTTGACAAATAGGGTATAATAACAAACGATAACTATTTTGAGGAAATAAAGGAGTATATAGAATGAGACAATCAAAAATGTTGATTCCAACATTACGTGAAGTTCCAAATGATGCAGAAGTATTAAGTCATCAAATCTTGCTAAGAGCTGGATATATCCGTCAAGTATCAGCGGGTATCTATTCTTATCTGCCATTAGCAAATCGTGTATTAGAAAAGCTGAAACGTATCATGCGGGAAGAATTTGAAAAAATCGGTGCGGTAGAGATGCTGATGCCTGCTATCTTGCCAGCAGAACTTTGGGAAGAGTCAGGACGTTACGAAACATATGGTCCAAACTTGTATCGTTTCAAGGACCGTAATGATCGAAAAATGATTCTTGGACCAACTCATGAAGAGACTTTTACTGATTTGATGCGTAATGAAATTAATTCATATAAGAAATTACCTTTGAATCTTTATCAAATCCAACCTAAGTATCGTGACGAAAAACGTCCTCGCTTTGGTTTGCTTCGCGGACGTGAGTTTATCATGAAAGATGCATATTCTTTCCATGCAACGGAAGAAAGTTTAGACGAAACGTATAAAGATTATGAAAAAGCCTATACCGAAGTCTTTAAGCGTTGCGGTTTGGAATTTCGTTCGATCATCGGAGACGGTGGCGCAATGGGCGGGAAAGACTCAAAGGAATTCATGGCGATCTCAGAGATCGGGGAGGATACGATCTGTTATTCGACTGAAAGTGATTATGCTGCAAACTTGGAGATGGCTACAAGCTACTATGTGTCAAAAAAATCGCATGAAACACAGCTTGAATTAGAGAAAGTAGCTACACCTAACGTAAAATCAATTGACGAAGTAGCAGATTTCTTTTCTGTTGAACCTCAAAAAATCATCAAGTCTGTATTGTTCATTGCGGATGAACAACCTGTCCTTGTTTTGGTACGCGGAGACCATGAAGTCAATGACGTAAAACTGAAAAACTATCTATCTGCTGACTTTTTAGAAGAAGCGACGGAAGAAGAAGCACAAAAATATCTAGGTGCTGAGTTTGGTTCTGTCGGACCAATCGGTGTTTCAGAGGATGTAAAAGTATATGCAGACCGTTATGTCCAAGATTTAGCGAATGCCATTACTGGAGCGAACGAAACAGGCTTCCACTATAAAAATGTGAATCCAGAACGCGATTTCACTGTGCTTTCTTATGAAGATCTTCGTTTTGTACAAGAAGGAGATCCTTCACCAGACAACAACGGTGTTCTTGCCTTTACTCGAGGAATCGAAATCGGACATATCTTCAAAATTGGCACTCGTTACAGTGAATCTATGGGAGCAACCGTTCTAGACGAAAACGGACGGGAAAAATTTGTGATTATGGGCTGTTATGGTATCGGTGTGAGCCGTTTATTATCAGCAATCGTAGAACAACATTCAGATGAACAAGGAATCAATTGGCCAAAAGGAATTGCGCCATTTGATCTGCATATCGTCCAAATGAATCTAAAAGACGAATACCAAACAAACTTGACGAATGAACTAGAAGAAGCGATGACAAAAGCTGGCTATGAAGTACTGGTTGATGACAGAAATGAACGCGCAGGAGTGAAATTCGCGGATTCTGATTTGATTGGCTGTCCAATCAGAATTACTGTCGGTAAAAAAGCAGTAGAAGGAATCGTAGAAGTGAAAATCAAGAAAACTGGCGAAATGGTTGAAGTACGTAAAGAAGAATTGGCGAATACTTTACCAATCCTCTTGAACCAAGGGGAATAATAAGCGTTAAAACACAGAAAAGTAAAATAGCTGAATCAGCTGTTTTTGACAACCTGATGTTTCGCTTTTAAAATTGGAACTGTGATGTGAATCACAGTTCCAATTTTTTAATGTAAAACTCAGAAAAAACGAGTATACTAAAGGGTACTGAAAAAGAAGAGGATACGATGCAATCAATTGCATAGTTTCTCATCAGAAAGGGCGTATATCTTTGTCAGAAAAACGAGATTTATTTGAAAAACTGTTGGAACAAATCCAACTAGAGGAAGCAGAAAAAAATCATCCACTGCTTACTGCTGGTGAAATGGATAGTGTAGTGGTCCATCGTAAATCGCGTTTATGGGAATTTACGCTGCATTTTTCTAAAATTTTGCCTATTATGCTGTATCGTTCATTGGCTCAGCATCTGACTGTCGCTTTTAAAGAGATTGCACAAGTCAAATTGAATATCTTAGCAGATGACCAGACATTCGATGAACAGCTCTTGCAAGATTACTGGGCCCAAGCTTTGGAAAATCAGCAATGCGATACACCACTAGCACAGCAAGTATTGAAAACGCAAGTACCTGTGATAAAAGATCGTAAAGTCATCTTGCCAATCGACAGTACAGGGGCTATTTCATATTTGAAACAGCAATACTTACCATTAGTAGAAGAGTTGTTCGTCAGTTACGGATTCCCGAAATTTCGTATCGAACCAGAAGTGGATGAGCAGCAAGCGGAACGTGTATTGAAACTTTTTGAAGAACGTAAACAAGAACAGGCAGAAGCCTTTATGAAGCAAGCAGCTGAAAGTCTAGTTGTTCATGAGCAAAAGAAAAAAGAAAGAAAAGAACAGTCACCAGCTCTTGAAGGACCCATCCAGCTAGGACGAAATATTCCAGCAGATGAGCCCACAACACCAATGATCAATATCGTCGAAGAAGAACGACGGGTCACTCTTGAAGGGTATGTGTTCGATAAAGAAGTCAGAGAACTACGCTCAAAACGCAAGATCTTGACTTTGAAAATCACAGATTATACTTCATCATTTATCGTCAAAAAATTCTCAAATGGCGAAAAAGATGAACAGATATTTGATGCGATCAGTGTCGGAAGCTGGTTAAAGGTACGTGGAAGTATCCAAGAAGATACGTTTGTCCGTGATTTGGTCATGAATGCGCAAGATATCGTTGAAGTCAAACACACCCCTCGTAAAGATTATGCTCCTGAAGGGGAAAAACGGGTAGAACTTCATGTTCACAGCAATATGAGTACGATGGATGCAACGAATAGCATTTCTGATCTGGTGGCACAAGCAGGAAAATGGGGACACCGTGCCATCGCCATTACGGACCATGGTGGCGCACAAGCCTTTCCAGAAGCTCATAGTGCCGGGAAAAAAGCAGGTGTGAAAATCTTATACGGTGTGGAAGCGAATGTCGTAGATGATGGCGTACCTATTGCTTATAATGATGCGCATGAAGCATTAAACGAAGCCACATATGTCGTATTTGACGTGGAAACGACAGGATTGTCTGCGGTATACGATACCATCATCGAGCTCGCTGCAGTCAAAATGTACAAAGGAAATGTGATCGAAAGCTTTGATGAATTTATCGATCCAGGACATCCTTTATCCCGAACAACGGTGGATTTGACAGGTATTACGGATGAAATGGTTCGAGGATCGAAGTCAGAAGAAGAAGTCTTGCGGATGTTCCTTGAGTTTTCAAAAGGTACAATTCTGGTAGCACACAACGCGGCTTTTGATATGGGGTTCTTGAATACTAGCTACGCAAGATATGGCATTCCTGAAGCAACTAATCCAGTTATTGATACCTTAGAATTAGCCAGATATCTGTATCCGCAATTCAAACGTTTCGGATTAGGTGTGTTATCCAAAAAATTTGGTGTCAGCTTGGAACAGCATCACCGAGCAATCTATGATGCTGAAGCAACAGGTCACTTAGCTTGGATTTTTGTCAAAGAAGCAATGGACAATCATCACATGCTTTATCATGATCAGCTAAATGAGCATATCGGAGAAGGAGATTCTTACAAACGAGCCCGACCTTTCCATGTAACGATTTTAGCAAAGAATCAAGCAGGACTGAAAGATTTGTTCAAACTGATTTCAATGTCGAATGTCGAATACTTCGAACGTGTCCCGCGAATACCACGCTCCCAATTGAAAAAGATGCGTGAAAATCTATTGATCGGCTCAGCTTGTGATAAGGGAGAAATCTTCGAAGCCATGATGCAAAAAGGGGTAGAAGAGGCAAGAAACCGAGCAAAATTCTACGATTATATTGAAGTTATGCCAAAAGCGGTCTATGCACCTTTGATCGAGCAAGAATTGGTAAAAAATGAACATGATTTGGAAGAAATTATCCAAAACTTGGTAGAAATCGGAAAAAGTTTGGATAAAATCGTTGTTGCAACAGGCAACGTTCATTATCTCAACGAAGAAGATGCCATTTACCGAAAAATTTTGATCAATTCTATGGGCGGAGCGAATCCGTTGAATCGTCATAGTTTGCCAGATGTCCATTTCCGAACAACTGATGAGATGCTCACCGCTTTTCACTTTTTAGGGGAAGAAACAGCAAAAGAGATTGTAGTGGATAACACGAATAAAATCGCAGATATCTGCGAAGAAGTGATTCCAGTCAAAGATGAACTTTATACACCGAAGATTCCAGGTTCAGAAGATGAGATATCAGAATTGAGTTACACAAAAGCAAAACAAATGTACGGAGATCCGTTACCTGAAATTATCCAAAAACGATTAGAAAAAGAGTTGAACTCTATTAATGGTAATGGCTTCTCGGTTATTTATCTGATCGCCCAAAAACTTGTGCATAAAAGTAATGAAGATGGCTATCTAGTAGGTTCACGTGGCTCTGTTGGCTCTAGCTTTGTTGCAACGATGACTGGGATCACTGAAGTGAATCCTTTAGCTCCCCATTATTACTGTCCAGAGTGCCAATATTCCGAGTTCTTTGAAGATGGCACGTACGGTTCTGGATTTGATATGCCAGAAAAACAATGTCCAAAATGTGGTGCACGCTTAAATAAAGATGGTCATGATATCCCATTTGAGACATTTTTAGGATTCCATGGAGACAAAGTGCCCGATATTGATTTGAACTTCTCAGGTGATTATCAAGCAGAAGCACATAACTATACGAAAGTATTGTTTGGTGAAGACTATGTTTACCGTGCCGGAACGATTGGTACAGTCGCCGATAAAACAGCATATGGCTATGTAAAAGGTTATGAAAGGGACAATAATCTGCAGTTTCGAAGTGCAGAAGTCGACAGATTGGCAAAGGGTGCAACAGGAGTCAAACGGACAACTGGTCAGCATCCTGGGGGGATTATCGTTATTCCAGATTATATGGATGTCTACGATTTTACGCCGATCCAATATCCAGCAGACGATCAAAATTCGGAATGGAAAACGACCCATTTTGATTTTCACTCAATCCACGACAATGTATTGAAATTGGATATTCTAGGACACGATGACCCAACTGTTATACGGATGCTTCAAGATTTATCAGGGATTGATCCACAAACGATTCCTACAGATGACCCGGAAGTGATGCGGATATTTGCTGGCCCTGAAGTACTAGGGGTAACTCAGGAACAGATTTATTCTAAAACAGGAACATTAGGTATTCCAGAATTCGGCACTCGTTTTGTTCGAGGAATGTTAGAAGAAACACATCCTACAACTTTTGCAGAACTACTTCAAATATCCGGACTGTCTCATGGTACAGATGTATGGTTAGGAAATGCCGAAGAATTGATTCGACGTGGGGATGCGACATTGGCGGAAGTAATCGGCTGTCGTGATGATATCATGGTTTATTTGATTCATGCTGGATTAGACAGCGGGATGGCATTTAAGATCATGGAAACTGTTCGTAAAGGGCAATGGAACAAGATTCCTGATGAATTGAGAGAAACCTATCTATCCGCGATGAAAGAAAATAATGTGCCTGATTGGTATATCGATTCTTGTTCAAAGATCAAGTATATGTTTCCAAAAGCCCATGCTGCAGCTTATGTATTGATGGCTCTTCGTGTTGCTTATTTTAAAGTTTATTTCCCTATTTTGTATTACTGTGCATACTTTTCTGTACGTGCGGATGATTTTGATCTAGTCTCCATGTGCAAAGGAAAAGATGCTGTGAAACAAGCAATGAAAGAAATCACGGACAAAGGGCTAGATGCTTCCGTAAAAGAAAAAAATCAGCTGACCGTGCTAGAATTAGCCAATGAAATGTTAGAACGAGGATTCAAATTTGGGATGATTGATCTGTACAAATCGGATGCAGTTAATTTTGTTATCGAAGGAGATACGTTAATTGCGCCATTTAGAGCTGTCCCTAGTTTGGGAACCAATGTAGCAAAACAAATCGTTGAGGCAAGAAAAGATGGTCCATTTTTATCTAAAGAAGATCTTGCTACTCGAGGGAAAGTTTCAAAAACATTGATTGAATATATGAACGATAATGGTGTATTGAAAGATTTACCAGACGAAAACCAATTATCGTTATTCGATATGTTATAAGCATCTGTTATCTTGTCTGCTTGTAATTTTAAGCAGAGTATGGTATAGTTTTTATAGGTAATGATACTAACTGTGAGTGAGCGGATTTTTCGCTCACTCTTTTTAATGGAATTACGTATTTAATTTTTAAGGAGGCGAAACTTTTGAGTAGCGTCGTTGAAACAGTCACAGAAATGGTGACACCGATTTTAGATGAACAACATTTTGAACTTGTCGAAGTCGAATTTGTAAAAGAAGGAAAAAGTTGGTTCTTACGAGTATTTATTGACAAAGAAGGCGGAATCGATATCGAAGAATGTGCCTTTGTCAGTGAGAAACTGAGCGAAAAACTTGATGCAGCAGATCCAGATCCGATTCCTCAAGCTTATTTCCTGGAGGTATCCTCCCCTGGAGCAGAGCGGCCATTGAAAAAAGAAAGCGACTATGAAAAGGCACTTGGCGATTATGTCCATGTCTCCTTATACCAACCAGTAGATGGCGAAAAACAATACGAAGGATTTCTTCAATCATTTGATGCTGAACAGCTTACATTGAAAATACGCATAAAAACACGAGAAAAAGAATTGACTTTTGACCGAAAAAATATTGCAAAAGCTCGCTTAGCTATCCAATTTTAATCACGGAGAGGAATCAGAAAAAATGAGTAAAGAAATGTTAAATGCGTTAGACGCTTTAGAAGCTGAAAAAGGGATCTCAAAAGAAATCGTGATCGATGCTTTAGAAGCAGCATTGGTTTCTGCATACAAACGCCACTATGGCCAAGCACAAAATGTCGAAGTGGAATTTGATCAGAAAAAAGGAAAGATCCATGTCTATGCAGTAAAAGAAGTAACGGAAGAAGTGATGGATTCACAGTTGGAAGTCTCATTGAAAGATGCACTTTTGATTAATCCAGCATATGAGATTGGTGATACGATCCGTTTTGAAGTCACACCAAAAGATTTTGGGCGGATCGCTGCGCAAACAGCTAAACAAGTTATCTTGCAGCGTGTACGTGAAGCAGAAAGAACGATCATTTATAACGAATTCAGTGCTTATGAAAAAGACATCATGCAAGGAATCGTCGAACGTCAGGATAAACGTTATATTTATGTCAACCTTGGCAAAATAGAAGCAGTTCTTTCTAAACAAGATCAAATGCCAAACGAATTTTACCAACCTCACGATCGTATCAAAGTCTATGTTTCTCGAGTAGAAAATACGTCTAAAGGTCCGCAAGTATTTGTTAGCCGCAGCCATCCAGATTTATTGCGTCGCTTATTTGAGCAAGAAGTCCCAGAAGTTTATGATGGAATCGTTGAAATCGTCAGCATTGCCCGTGAAGCCGGCGATCGATCAAAAGTAGCTGTCCGTTCAAATGATCAGAATATCGATGCAGTCGGTACATGTGTTGGGCCAAAAGGACAACGTGTCCAAGCAATCGTCAATGAATTAAAAGGCGAAAACATGGATATTGTTGAATGGAATGAAGACCCAGCTGTATTCATTGCAAATGCATTGAATCCTGCACAAGTCATGGATGTGATTTTTGATGAAACCAATCCTAAAGCTTGCACAGTTGTCGTTCCAGACTATCAATTATCGTTAGCAATCGGTAAACGTGGACAAAACGCACGTTTAGCTGCTAAATTGACTAACCATAAAATCGATATCAAATCAGAATCTGATATGGCGGAATTTTATGAAAAACAAGAACACCAAAACGAAACAGAAGAATTGCATGACGAAGCAATCGTTCAGTCAGATTTGACAGACGATGAGTATGAAGCAATTGCGTTCAATAATGAAACGGTCGAAGAAAAACCAGAAGCTTAACTTTAGTAAGGAGGCAAAGAGATGAAACAAAGGAAAATTCCTTTACGCAAATCCGTGGTTTCAGGTGAAATGAAACCTAAAAAAGAGATGGTCCGAATCACCCGTTCAAAAGAAGGGGAAGTATCGATCGATCCAACTGGAAAAATGCCTGGACGAGGAGCGTATGTCTCACTTGAGCCGGAAGAAGTACAACAAGCTTGGGATAAAAAAATTCTCGATCGAGTACTCGAAACAACTTTAACAGATGAGTTTTATCAAGAACTTCTTGACTATGTCACTCACCAAAAAGCACGTAAAGAGTTATTTGGAAAATGAATACAGTCAATCGGCAAAAAGTCATGAATCTCATGGGTCTGGCGATGCGCGCGGGAAAACTGATTACGGGCGAAGAACTGACCATAGCTGAAATCCGCAAACAAAAAGCAAAATTGGTGTTTGTGGCAACAGATGCAAGTGAGAATACAAGAAAAAAGATAAAAGATAAGAGTTCATACTATGAAGTTCCTTGCTTTGAGCTATTTTCTGAAGCAGAAATCACGCAGATGATCGGAAAACCTCGCAAGGTATTCGGAATAATGGATGCCGGATTTGCGAAGAAGACCAAGGAGCTAATTGAAGGTTAGGAAGGTGATTGCATGGGCAATAAAAGAATCTATGAATTAGCAAAAGAACTCAAAAAATCTAGTAAAGACGTCGTGGAAAAAGCACAACAACTTGGCATCGATGTGAAAAACCATATGGGTGCGATTACTAGCAGTGATGAGAAGAAATTGCAACAAGCGTTCAAAAACCCAAGCACGAAACAACAAGCTGCACAACAAGCAAGCAGAAAACCAGCCAATCAACAGCCGAACGATCAACGTAAAAAAGAAGCAACAAATAATCAACAAAAAAATAAAAATAACCGCAGTTATCAAGATCGCGGTCAAGGGAGCGGTCAAGTGAATCAAGGAAAAAAACCAACAACAAACCAAAATAATACGGGGAATACTAGCAGTCAAAATCGTCCAGGAACGAGCCAAGGCGGCAATCAAAACCGTACCAACAACAAACCAAACAATAACAATCGCGGCAAATTTAATAATAACAACCGTAATCGTTATAATAAAAAGGGTAAAAAAGGCAAACAGCAACAATCAACTAAGCCAGCTGTACCACCACGCAAATTCCGTGAATTGCCAGATGTATTAGAGTATACTGAAGGCATGAACGTAGCAGACATCGCGAAAAAAATTCATCGTGAGCCAGCAGAAATCATTAAAAAATTATTTATGCTTGGCGTCATGGTCAATCAAAACCAAGCACTGGATAAAGATACGATTGAACTGTTAGCTACGGACTATGGTATGGAACCACAAGAAAAAGTCCAAGTTGATATTGCAGATATCGATAAATTCTTCGAGTCGGAAGAAGTTGATCCAGATAAATTAGTCTCACGTCCGCCAGTAGTAACGATTATGGGACACGTAGACCACGGGAAAACAACCTTATTGGATACATTGCGCCATTCACGTGTAACAAGCGGCGAAGCCGGCGGAATCACGCAGCATATCGGCGCCTACCAGATTGATATCGATGGCAAACCAATCACTTTCTTGGATACACCAGGACATGCGGCCTTTACAAGTATGCGTGCACGTGGAGCAAGTATCACAGATATCACGATTTTAGTTGTCGCTGCAGATGACGGTGTCATGCCGCAAACCGTTGAAGCAATCAACCATGCCAAAGCAGCAGGCGTTCCAATTATCGTCGCTGTAAACAAAATTGATAAACCAGGTGCAAACCCTCAACATGTTATGCAAGAATTAAGTGAGTATGAGTTAATTCCTGAAGCATGGGGTGGAGAAACGATCTTTGTTGAGATCTCAGCGAAATTCGGCCAAAACATCGAAGAATTGCTGGAAATGATTCTGTTAGTCGCAGAAGTAGAAGATTTAAAAGCAGATCCAACACAACGCGCAATCGGAACAGTGATCGAAGCACGTCTTGATAAAGGTAAAGGTCCTGTGTCAACCTTACTTGTCCAAGAAGGAACACTTCATGTTGGTGACCCAATCGTTGTCGGTAATACTTACGGACGTGTCCGTGTAATGACAAACGATCTTGGCCGTCGCGATAAAGAAGCAGGACCTGCAACGCCAGTAGAAATCACTGGCTTGAATGATGTACCTCAAGCAGGTGACCGTTTCGTAGTCTTCGAAGACGAAAAGACAGCACGTGCAGCGGGTGAAGAACGCGCAAAACGTGCATTATTGGAAAACCGTGCTGCAAGCAGCCGTGTAACCTTGGACAACTTGTTTGAAAGCTTGAAAGAAGGCGAGCTAAAAGAAGTTAACGTCATTATTAAAGCCGACGTTCAAGGTTCAGCAGAAGCATTAGCTGCCTCACTGAAAAAAATCGAAGTTGAAGGTGTACGTGTGAAAATCGTCCATTCAGCGGTAGGTGCAATCAATGAAAGTGACGTAACACTTGCAGCAGCAAGTAATGCGATTATCATTGGATTTAACGTCCGTCCTACACCTCAAGCAAAAGCGCAAGCAGAAGCTGAAGAAGTAGACATTCGCTTACACCGTATCATTTATAAAGCTATTGATGAAATCGAAACAGCGATGAAAGGAATGCTAGATCCTGAATTTGAAGAAAAAATCACTGGTCAAATGATTGTACGTGAAACATTCAAAGTATCCAAAGTAGGCACAATCGCTGGTGCATATGTAACAGAAGGCTATATCCGCAGAGACAGCGGCGTCCGTGTGATCCGTGACGGTATCGTTATCTACGAAGGCCAATTGGCAAGTTTGAAACGTTTCAAAGATGACGTAAAAGAAGTCAAAATGGGCTATGAATGCGGTGCTATGATTGAAAAATTCAATGACATCAAAGTAGATGACGTAATTGAAGGGTTTATCATGGAAGAAGTCAAAAATGACTAAAAACTGATAAAGGAGGCCAATCATTATGGCTAACTATCGTGATCGCCGAGTCGGTCAAGAAATCTTAAAAGAAGTCAATGCGATCCTACGTAAAAAAGTAAGAGATCCTCGTGTGCAAGATGTAACGATCACTGATGTACACGTAACAGGCGATCTTCAACAAGCAACAATCTATTACAGCATCCTTTCTGATTTAGCTTCTGAAAAGAAAAAAGCACAAGAAGGATTGGATAAAGCATCAGGATTGATTCGTCGTGAGCTGGGGCACAATCTAAGTATTTACAAAACACCTGAATTGTCCTTTGAATTAGATGAATCAGTTGTCTATGGCAACCATATCGATGAATTGCTTCGCGACTTGAACAAAGACTAATTAAAAAATCCCGCAAATCCTGTGAAATCAGGGGTTGCGGGATTTTTTTGTTTTCATTAAGACGTATTGCCTAAGAGTTCCATGACTTTAGTCTTGCGGCGTGTCAGTTAACCAAAAAAGAGAAAAAGAAAAAATTCGACTTTCTTTTTTCTATAGTATATAAATTTTTGCATATAGATAAAGATCAAGATACCGATGAGGGAAGCTAGATTGTAATCCATTGTAGTGACAGTCAGGTTATATAGCCAAGTAACTAGAAGATCAGTGGAATCTGCACTATAAAAGTTTGAATTTGTCGGTCTGCCGTCAGTTAAAAGAAAAATCACGTTGAAGTTATTGACAAGATATAAAATCCAAGCAAATGAACAGAAGTGCTTATTAGGTTTCAATTGGGAGTATCTGCGCTAGAATAAGAGTAATAATGAAAAGGAGTGTTACGTATGGATTATTCTAGTAAAGAATACTTTGATAAAATGACGGCTTGGTGGCGTGCTGCCAATTATCTTTCTGTCGGGCAAATTTATCTTAAAGATAACCCCTTACTGAGACGTACGTTGAAACCAGAAGATGTCAAAAAACATCCAATCGGTCATTGGGGAACGATTCCTGGCCAAAATTTTATTTATGTCCATTTGAACCGAGTCATCAATAAATATGATTTGAACATGTTTTATATCGAAGGACCAGGACACGGCGGACAAGTCATGGTATCGAATGCTTATTTAGATGGAAGTTACACAGAAATCTATCCAGAAGTAACGGAAGATGAGACGGGAATGCAAAAATTATTCAAGCGATTTTCATTTCCTGGAGGCATTGCTTCTCATGCAGCACCAGAAACACCAGGTTCTATCCATGAAGGCGGAGAGCTTGGATACTCTCTTTCACATGGAGTCGGAGCTGTATTAGACAATCCTGAAGTAATTTCTGCTGTCGTGATTGGTGATGGTGAAGCAGAAACCGGTCCTTTAGCTGGAAGCTGGTTCTCAAATGTCTTTATCAATCCGGTGACAGATGGAGCTGTTTTACCAATCCTTCATTTAAATGGTGCTAAAATAGCCAACCCAACGATCTTGGCACGTAAAACAGATGAAGAATTAGCAAATTACTTTAACGGACTTGGCTGGGAACCTTTCTTTATTGAAGGAAATGATCCAGAAAAATTAAATCCTGTTATGGCTGAAAAAATGGATCAAGCAATCGAGAAAATCAAATCCATCCAAAAAGAAGCTCGCCTGAAGACAGCAACAGATGTGGTGATGCAAAAATGGCCAGTATTGATCGTACGCACACCAAAAGGATGGACCGGTCCAGAAGAATGGGACGGGGAGCCAATTGAAGGAACCTTCCGAGCACACCAAGTACCGATTCCTGTAGATCAAGAACATATGGATCATGCAGATGCTTTACTCCGTTGGTTGAAATCCTATGAACCAGAAAAATTATTTGATGCACAAGGACGTATTTTAGAAGAAATCAGAGAAATCGCGCCCACTGGTGACCAAAGAATGGCAAAAAATCCTATCATCAATGGTGGAATCGATCCGAAACCGCTTGTTATGCCAGATTGGAAAAAATATACTTTGCAATTTGAACAACCGGGCTCCGTTAAAGCAGAAGATATGACTGAACTTGGTAAATTCGTTCGCGAGATCATTGAGAAAAATCCAGAAAATTTCCGTATATTCGGACCAGATGAAACAAAATCAAATCGATTGAATCAAGTTTTCAAAACGACAAATCGCCAATGGATGGAAAAAATCGAACCAGAAAATGATGAATGGCTTTCGCCATCTGGCCGCGTCATCGACAGTCAATTATCGGAACATCAAGATGAAGGGTTCTTAGAAGGGTACGTTCTGACTGGACGGCATGGTTTTTTTGCAAGTTACGAATCATTTTTGCGAGTGGTTGACTCTATGCTGACTCAGCACTTCAAATGGATGCGGAAATCACGTGACCTTTCTTGGCGAAA
This sequence comes from Enterococcus sp. 10F3_DIV0382, assembly GCF_002140245.1. NCBI lineage: Bacteria > Bacillati > Bacillota > Bacilli > Lactobacillales > Enterococcaceae > Enterococcus > Enterococcus sp. 10F3_DIV0382. Next base: position 1,371,091 of record NZ_NGMF01000001.1, read on the forward strand.
TAATTATCCTTCGCTGAATCTCATTGCAAGCTCAACAGTCTTCCAGCAAGATCACAATGGATATAGCCACCAAGATCCAGGAATATTGACACATTTGGCAGAAAAAAAGGCGGAGTTCATCCGTGAATATCTGCCTGCGGATGCAAATACGTTGCTCGCAGTCATGGACAAAGCATTCCGCTCGTCAGAAAAAATTAATTTGATCATCTCTTCCAAACATCCGCGTGCTCAATTTTACTCAGCAGAAGAAGCAGCCGTCTTAGTGAATGAAGGCTTGAAAATCATTGATTGGGCTTCGACAGCAAAAGAGGAGGAACCTGAATTGGTCATTGCTGCTGCAGGAACGGAATCTAACTTAGAAGCATTAGCAGCTGTGACTTTGCTGCTGGAAGAATTCCCAAAACTAAAAATCCGGTTCATCAATGTCGTAGATTTATTGAAATTACGTCATCCGAGTCAAGATCCGCGTGGATTGAGCGATGAAGAATTTGACAAATATTTTACAAAAGACAAACCGATCTTATTTGCTTTCCACGGTTATGAAACTTTGATCCGCACGATTTTCTTTGATCGTCATAACCATCATTTAATGATTCATGGCTACAAAGAAAACGGAGATATCACGACACCGTTTGACATGCGTGTGGTAAATGAACTTGACCGTTATCATTTGGCAAAAGATGCAGCTTTAAAAATCAAAGGAAGTCAAGCAGAAGATTTTGCAAAAAAAATGGATCAGAAATTACAAGAACATCAAAACTATATTCGTGAAAATGGTATTGATCTGCCAGAAGTATTGGATTGGAAATGGAAAAATCTTGACCAATAAAATGATAAAATCGACCCTGAAAAATAGATTTTTTTACATTGATCAAGAAACTGAAAAATAAATAAAAAAAACGGAAAAAAGACTGGAAGAATGACCAGTCTTTTTTTTCGTTTTTGGGAAGTGAGAACCAATCTATTTACCTGTAAGCCACCCATAAATCCAATCAAATGGTGCAAAGAAAAAATCTTCCATTCTATTCCCTCCTTTAAAAAAAGCATAACATGATTTCTATTTACATGAGCATGAATTTTGTTACGTTTTTATTGCCGAAAAATAAAAACCGTTCATTATGATGTCAAATTCGTCAGTAATAGATGCAATGTGTTATAATAATTCAGTTAAATCAAAAATGAAATGGAGAAAAGACATGGACGGGTTATTACCTTTATGGAAAGAACGCGGAATGACAAGTCATGATTGCGTATTCAAATTAAGAAAAATCTTACATACGAAAAAAATCGGACATGGGGGTACGCTTGACCCGGATGTAGACGGTGTATTGCCTATTTGTATCGGAAAAGCCACAAAAGTTATCGAATATTTGACAGATTCTGGGAAAATTTATGTGGGCGAGATGACTCTAGGTTTCAGTACAACGACGGAAGATCGATCCGGAGAACGAGTAGAAACAAAACCAGTGGATATGTCTTTATCTGAAGAAAAAATAGATGAAGTGATGGCTTCATTTATTGGTGAAATCACCCAGATACCGCCCATGTACTCAGCGGTAAAAGTAAACGGTAAACGGTTATATGAATATGCACGGAATAATGAACCAGTGGATCGGCCTGTTAGAAAGGCTCAAATTTACCGTTTTATCCGAACAAGTGAACTGACAAGAGACGAAGTGGCAGGAACCATTTCTTGGCGTTTCGAAGTAGAATGCGGGAAAGGAACCTATGTCCGTACATTAGCTGTGGATACAGGCAAGAAACTTGGTTACCCTGCACACATGTCTGATCTCACTCGAACAGCAAGTGCCGGTATGGCCCAAAAAGAAGCGTTAACATTAGAAGAAGTAGCTCAAGCTGTAGAAAACGGTACGATCGATGAGTATTTGCTGCCAATTGAAAAAGGAGTGGAACGGTTCAAACGAGTAGATATTACTGATGAGGTATGGCAGAAAGTAAAAAACGGTATGAGACTTGATTATACTGTATTTGCGCTCCCAGAAATGCCTTCAGAGGAAATTGCCTTGTTTTATAATGACAAAGTCGTAAGTATCTATCAGCCAAACCCGAAAGAAAAAAATAAACTAAAACCTAGTAAAGTATTGAGAAATGAGGAATGACGAATGAATATCATCAAGATCAGACATCCTTACCAACCAGAACAAATTCCAGAAGACGATGTCGTTTTAGTACTGGGATTTTTTGACGGCGTGCATATTGGACACCAGAAAGTCATAAAGACAGGTATGGAAATTGCGCAAAAAGAAGGATTGAAATTAGCATTGATGACTTTCAATCAACATCCATCGATTGTTTTTAAGAAGATCGATCCTAGCAGTGTGAAGTATTTGACTAGCCTGAAGCAAAAAGAAGAAAAAATGGCAGATTTGGGTATCGATTATTTATATGAAGTCGATTTTACTTCTTCTTTTGCTCATTTAGCGCCACAAGAGTTTGTTGATCAATATATCGTAGGATTACATGCGAAATATGCTGTTTCCGGTTTTGATTACACCTATGGACCGAAAGACATTGCGGATGTCGCTCATTTTCCTGAATATGCTAAGGGAAGATTCAAAATCGTCACAGTCTCTAAAGAAGAAGAACAAGGCGAAAAAATCAGCTCTACACGTATTCGAGGATTGCTAGACAGCGGTCAAGTAAAAGAAGCGGCAAAACTATTAGGTTGCATATACGAGGTAGAGGGGGTAGTTGTTCATGGCGATGCACGAGGCAGATTATTAGGATTCCCTACAGCAAATGTCAAAGTAAAGAGCACAGTCCATTTACCTAAAGAAGGTGTTTATGTATCGGAAATAAAAATTGGGGAAACTTGGTATCCAGCCATGGGTTCCATTGGACATAATGATACATTTGGTGAAGGACGGGAGCTGACTGTAGAATTGTATATTTTGGACTTTAATCAAGATATCTATGGCGAGCATGTCAAAGTACGTTGGAATCAATTTTTAAGAGATCAAGTGAAATTTTCAAGTGTAGAGGAATTGATTGAACAACTCAAGGATGATGAACAAGCAACAGCTGAATATTTTTCTCAGCAATAAAATAATGTCCGTGAGAGCTAATCTTTATGCATAACTAGCAATTACAACGAAATGGTTGATAAATAAGCGTATGAAAGGCTGTGACAAAAGTCTTGTCACAGCCCTTTTTCCGAATAAATGGTGTTCCAGAAGTAGCTTCTTCGGAAATAAGCCGAAATTTCACAAAAATTTTGAGAAGCAATTTTCGTCCATTCCTTCTTATTTCTTGAAGCTGAACACTTCTGTCACAAACTCTTTCTTTATAGAAATAGAAGGATGCTACCAACCAATGAAAACGATTACTGGAGCGTATCATTTGCTTTAGACTATATATATTGGTGTACACTCACTTTAAGGCGGAAATAAAAGTTATCCGTAATAACAGGTTTAGGTATAAAAAGGAGTGGGTACTATGTATAAGGAATTAGAAAACAAAGTCGCAGTAGTAACTGGCGGCTCAAAAGGGATTGGAACAGCGATTGCTCAACGATTCGGGAAAGAAAAAATGAATGTAGTCGTCAACTATAATTCGGATAAAGAAGGGGCAGAAAAAGCAGTCAAAGCAATCGAAGAGGCAGGCGGAAAAGCAGTCTCTGTACAAGCAGATGTCAGTTCTGAAGAAGGAATACAGCGTTTACTTGATACGGCTTTAGAAAATTTTGGGACACTAGACATTTGGGTTAATAATGCTGGGATGGAAAATCAGCATCCGACCCATGAACTTAGCCTTGAAGATTGGGAAAGAGTATTAAAAGTAAATTTGACTGGCGTTTTTATCGGAACGAAAGCAGCTTTGAATTATTTTACAGAGAATGATAAAAAAGGAAATATCATCAATATGTCTTCTGTTCATGAACAAATCCCATGGCCAACATTTGCTCATTACGCTGCTTCAAAAGGCGGGGTAAAATTATTTACCGAAACGGTAGCAATGGAGTACGCACCTAAGGGAATCAGAATCAATAGTATAGGACCTGGCGCTATCCGTACACCTATTAATGCGGCAAAATTTGATGATCCTGAACAAAAAGAACTCTTGGAAAGTATGATCCCGCTAGGACGCGTAGGTGAACCAAAAGAAATAGCAGCGGCAGCTGCATGGTTGGCTTCAGACGAATCCAGTTATGTTACAGGTATTACACTATTTGCAGATGGTGGGATGACTTTATATCCTTCGTTCCAAGGTGGAAAAGGATAAGGGTGAATAAAAATGGGTTTATTGATTGCATTGATCCCGGCAGTTGGGTGGGGGATCCAGCCACTGATTTTGAAAAAGATTGGCGGCAGACCAACAAATGAGATATTAGGAACTGGTATTGGAGCGGTGCTTGTTGGCTTACTCGTTCAATTATTCGCTTCTCCAGCTGGCATTTCAGTGACTACATTTTTGATTAGTTTACTTTCTGGTGCATTTTGGGTTATTGGACAAACAGGACAGTATACATCTTTCAACTTGATTGGTGTTTCTAAAACGATGCCTATCTCGACTGCATTACAGTTAGTCGGAACCTCGTTGATTGGTGTCTTTGCTTTTGGAGAATGGTCTGGAAGTATGGGGAAAATCATTGGTGCAGCAGCGATCATTCTTCTTGTATTTGGCTCTGCTTTAACGGCAATCAGTGATGATCCTGGAAAAAAAGGCGGTATCACAAAAGGAATTAGTCTATTAGCATCAACAAGTATTGGTTATTGGGTTTACAGTGCATTGCCCAAACTAGTTGATGCAAGTGGACTTTCCATTTTCTTTCCGCAAATGATCGGTGTCTTTTTAGGGGCAGTTATTTATGTGATTTTCCGAAAACCAACTGCATTTTCTGAAGACAAAAGTTGGAAAGCAACAATAGTTGGAGCCATCTTCAGTGTGTCAGCGTTGGCTTATATTTTTTCAGCGAATGAAAATGGGGTTGCTACTGCATATATCATTACACAACTAAACGTAGTTATCTCTACATTAGGCGGTATGTACATCCTGCATGAAAATAAGACACCAAAAGAAAAAAAATTAACGATTATCGGCTTGTTGCTGATCGTAGTAGGAAGTATGGTCACGGTCTTTATTTGAGGATAAAGAGAGCAAAAGATTACTTATAAAAAGAGGCCGGGACAGAAGCGTTTAACTCCAAGAAATAAGAAGGAATTCACGAAAATTGCTTTTCAAATTTTTGTGAATTTCAGCTTATTTCCGAAGGAGTTGCTTCTGCTTCCGCCATTTATACGTGTTTAGAGCGTGAGACAAAAGTGTTATTTACTTTTGTCCACGCTCTTTTTAATCGTCTAAGAAACAAGTGAAATATCTGTCTGCATCAATAATTTTCCATTGATCCATTGACTAAAGTTCGTTACATAATTAAAATTACCACCTATAAGTATCTCCGCATGATTATCTTTATAAAGATCGTATTGTAAAAGACGGTCTTTTTTATTTGCGTAAACATCGTTATGGTACTGAACTAATTGTTCTCGGAATTGATTGATCGCTGTAAAATCACGATACTGAAGGTTGAAACGCATCGTGATTGGTGTATCTAGCATGAATCGTTGCATGTCTTTTGCTGCTTCATCTGCTTGATCTCCGTAAAGAAATTCAAAAAGATTACGTTCAGAAAATTTCCATTGTCCGCCGACCTTTGTTCCTTTTAGTTTTCCTTCATGAAGATAATTTCTGATAGAACGTGTAGTAACACCTAATTGTTCGGCTAATTCATTTACTGAGTAAAAATCTTTCAATGTTCACCCTCCTATGTGAATGATTCTATTGGTTTGGTTGTTAGTTGCTTTATCACGAGATGTAGAAAGAACGATCTCACTTAAAGTCATTGCAAAAAACGAATCAGAAAATTCTAACTTTTCTTTCTCTAAAGAAATTCATTCTCTTCTAAAGTGATATTATATTTAAATATACCTGAAAATAATGGATAGTATTATGAAAGATTGCTGATATTTTCTCGTATTTTTTCCTTATTCAAAAGATTTGCAGGAAAATTGCTGAAAAAATTTTACTAAGTTGAAAATTCAAGGTCATTCGTATCAGTGATTTTTTTCAGCACAAGAAAGACTCCTTATAAAAACAACAGATACTTTGCCAATTAAGTGTTTAACCAGTGAGGATAAAAAGGATAGAACAAAGCCTGTACAAGGTAATGGATAGATTCTTCGCCAGTACAGTTTTTGTTTGTATAAAGCTTTATCGCCAAAATTTATTATGATCTTTCTTGTCTTCAATATTAAATGAAATAAAATGGTCAATCAGTTCCCAATTGATTGCACTTTTCCAAGGAACTTTGATGACATTATCCGTATATATGTAACCAATTTCTTGGATAGTCTTTTCAAGGGCACGAATCGCTGCTTTTTCTGGTGCGATGGAAAAATGATTTTCAGCAAAACTGAATGCAATAATAAAGGTACCATGATCAGTAAAGATAGGCTGGTTCCATTTTACAGTTGTGTCCAGCTGGGGATATGTCTTCGCTATCTTAGAGAAAAGGTCATTGATCTTTTGTTGATTTTCTTTTTCTTTTATTTGATCAATAATCAATCGGAATTTTTCCATTCTAAAACGCCTCCATTAAGTGGTTTGATTTATTTTACCAGAAAAACAATGGTTATGTATAAAAATAAATTAGAAAACAAGCGATATTGTATCCGGTATATTTTGATGATAAGATGGCTCAAAGACCAAAATAGAAAAGAGGCATAAAAATGATTGACTTGGCAAAGAAATTCTCACACGCAAATATTTATTTTGAGTTGTATCATCATCGAGCTATTTATACAAATGAAGATGCTTTGGTGGTGAAGAAAGAGCAAGGATTTACAGGCACAGAGACCAAAAGCTTATTCTTAAAAGATAAAAAAGATAATAACTATGTATATCTGACTTTTACTACAAAACAAACGGATTTCAAAGCATTAGGAAAGATCATCGGTAAAAGGCTTTCTATTGTTTCATCAGAACATATGGAAGAACAGACGGGACAAAAACAGGGCGCTGTTTCTCCATTTGGTTACGAAGAACAGATACCGATTATTATTGACGAAGAACTATTGTCAAAAGAAAAACTTGTTTTTGCACCAGGAAGGCCAGATCAAACGATGGTCATCAAAACGATTGACTTAAACAAAATCATCCAGCTACTTAAAATACCGATGTTTTTAATGCCAGCAAATGAAAATAACAACAATCAAACAAAATAGTGCATACTAGGAGCTGTAGCAATATGATAAGATATCCGTTATTAGGTAAAAATACGACGATTGGGGTTATTGCACCATCATCGGGCGTAGCAGAAGAACACCACCTGTTACTAGAAATGGCTTTAAAGAGTATGGAAGAAAAATCTTTTCATGTCGTTACTGGAAAGACGCTGTGGACGCAAGATAAAGAAAAATCAGCTCCAGCAAGAGAAAGAGCAGATGAATTCAATCAAATGATGAAAGATGAGAATATCCAAATGATCTTTCCGCCTTGGGGAGGAGAATTATTGATTGAGATCCTCGATTCTGTCGATTTCGATGCACTACAGCCAAAATGGATAGTAGGTTATTCAGATATTAGTACGTTGCTACTCGCCATCACATTAAAAACAGGGATAGCCACTGCACATGGGACCAACCTTATTGATTTAAGAGGAAATTATTCAGATAAAACGACAGCGATGTGGAAAAGTGTGCTAGAAACAGGCAAAGGAGAATCAATCTTACAGCGTTCTTCTGAAAAATATCAAAAAGAATGGCATCATGAGCAACCGTCACCTTCAGTTTTTCATCTTACTGAACCAACAAATTGGCAAACAGTCAGCGGAGAGACAGTAAGGATAAAAGGCCGATTATTAGGTGGTTGTATAGATACGATCAGACATTTAATTGGTACACCTTATGGAGATGTCCAAACGTTTAAAAGAACGTATAATGATGGAAAGCCAATCTTGTGGTTTCTAGAAAACTGTGAGCTATCCTCCGTTGATTTAAGAAGATCACTTGTTCAGATGAAACTAGCAGGATGGTTTGAGGACAGCTCTGGTATCATGTTTGGCAGAAGTGCAGCAGAGGATTTGCTAGATTATCGAATGAAGGATGTATATGAAGATCTTTCAAAAGAATTGAACATACCAATCTTGTATGATATTGATTGCGGTCATGTGCCGCCACAACTAACATTGATCAACGGTGCCTACGCAGAAGTATCGGTAAAAGATGGAAAAGAGACTATTTTGCAAACGTTTATTTAATAAAATTTTTTCCTGCCTTGGAGTCTATCAAAGACCAATAAATCTAAATAGAAAAGAAAGTGAAAGAAGCTGACAGTATTTTGTCAGCTTCTTTTTGTATAACATATTAGAAAGTTTAATTATCTATAACTGTCACATCGATTAACTGTTTCACGTCATTTGGGTTGCCTGTAGGAATAGCAACCACAGATGCATGATCAATGATTTCTTGAGTTGTTTTTTTTATGAATGCTGGATCAGAGGCTTGATCTGCAGGTATTTGCCAATGTGAAGGAACTGGATAACTAGTGATCGTTCCGTCGTGGTTACTAGAATACACTAAAATTCCCTGGTAGCCGTATTTTCCAGTAAGCATAACTACGTCTTTTGGATAACCTACGCTCCCTGCATCATAGGGATCGATAGGTGTTCCTGCCGGATAATGAATAACATGTAGTTCAAAATCGCCTGATGCATCTTTAAAAGTATTACCCTTGACAGCCAACCAAACGCGTGCGTACTCAATTTGCAGATCAGAATATCCTGCTAACGGATCTACTGACTGAGAAGACTGTGAGAAGGATGTGTCTGCTGTAGAAGAAAGACTCGTGTCAACTGTACCACTAGATATAGAAGAAGGGTTGGACTCTGAAAGCTTGCTGGTGGTTGAAGATGTATTCGATTCAGAAGAAGCTGATTTCTGTGTACTTGATTTTTCAGCTGAACTAGTTTGTCTGATGGAACTTTTGACTGCGGTCGCAGATGACTCACTAGTTTCTTTACTAGCAGATGTACATCCTACAAGGAATAAGGAGATCGACGCTAAAATAAACCCTAACTTTTTCATATAAAACACCTCGTCACTTTAATTAATACTAGTATAGCATAATTCTAAATTTCTCTGGTTAAAGGAGAAGCAGAGAAAAAATTTCTATACATTGATTAAATCTGTCTTTTATTTATGTATTTAGGGAAATTTCCCATTATATGCTACCTAAGAACTATTATTGAAATCAAGTTTCTTAAAGTGTAATAGCTATTGTAACCGATTTCTTTTATGCTTATACTAAATCTGCGACAAAAGATGTGTATGGAAGGAGTTGACTTATTATGATAATGGAAAAGATTCAACGCTTTGGCGGAGCTATGTTTACACCGGTTTTGCTCTTTTCTTTTTCGGGGATCATGGTGGCTTTATGTATCATCTTTAAAAATCCAATGTTAGTGGGGAGTATTGCTACAGAAGGAACAGCATGGTATTCGATCTGGTCAGTGGTTGAAAGTGGTGCTTGGACCGTATTCAATCAAATGGAGTTGTTGTTTGTTATTGGATTACCTATCGGATTAGCTAAAAAAGCAAGTGCTAGAGCAGTAATGGAAGCATTTGTAGTCTATATTACTTGTAATTATTTCATTTCTACCATGTTAGGCTTTTATAGCGGATTTTTTGGTGTTGATTTTTCTGCCGATCCGGGCGGCGCAAGTGGACTGAAAATGATTGCGGGTATCAAAACATTGGATACAGGAATTATAGGGGCAATCTTGATTTCAGCTGTTGTAGTGTATCTGCATAATCGATTCTTTGATAAAAAGCTGCCGGATTTTTTAGGAATCTACCAAGGGTCATCATTTGTTGTGATTATTAGTTTTTTCATCATGTTACCTATTGCATTTTTGATCTGCCTTATCTGGCCTAAGATCCAGTCGGCAATCAGTTCATTGCAAGGTTTCTTAGCGGGTGCTGGTATATTTGGTGTCTGGCTTTACACTTTTTTAGAACGTATTTTGATTCCAACCGGCTTACACCATTTTATCTACGCACCGTTTGCGTTTGGGCCAGCAGTAGTAGAAGAAGGGATTGCGAGATACTGGATGACACATCTTCAGGAGTTTGCTCGCAGCGAACAGCCACTTAAGCATCTCTTTCCAGAAGGCGGTTTTGCTTTGCACGGGAATTCAAAGATATTCGCTTCTCCAGGTATTGCCGCAGCATTTTATTTCACTGCAAGACCTGAGAATAGGAAAAAGGTGCTGACGATCCTGATTCCAGCAACTTTGACAGCTGTTTTGGCGGGTATCACTGAGCCATTAGAATTTACGTTTCTATTTATATCTCCACCGTTGTTTGCTATTCATTCACTTTTGGCTGCTACAATGGCGGCAATAATGTATGGTTTTGGTGTGGTAGGGGATATTGGTGGTGGATTTATTGATTTGTTTGTGAAAGTCTGGATTCCATTATTTCAAAACCATAAAGGAATGATCTTTACCCAACTAGTGATTGGTCTAGCTTTTACAGGAATCTATTTTATTGTGTTTCGATACCTGATTATCAAATTTGATATTGCCACTACGGGGAGAGAAGAGAATACCGACGCTGTTAAATTATATACTAAAAAAGATTACAAAGAAAAAGAGAGGAAAACTTCAAAAACAGAAATTGAAAATGTATATGAGAATCAAGCTGCTATTTATTTAGAAGGTTTTGGAGGGGCCGGAAATATTGAAAAAGTCACAAATTGTGCTACACGCTTGAGAATAACTGTAAAAAATGAAATGTTGGTTTTAGAAGATACGATTTTTAAAGAAGGTGGAGCACACGGTGTAGTGAGAAACGGCAATGCTTTTCAAGTAATAGTTGGTTTGGACGTGCCACAAGTACGTGAACAATTTGAACGTTTATTAGAAATAGAACAATAGTTTCACAAAAATCTTAACAGACAAACAGAAAGGGGAATGTTAATATGAAAAAATTTTCAATCACGATTGCCGGCGGAGGGAGTACATTTACTCCTGGAATTGTTTTGATGCTTTTGAAACATCTGGATAGATTTCCTATCCGGCAAATCAAATTTTATGACAATCTGGAGGAAAGACAAACACGTATTGCTTCTGCGTGTGAGATTTTATTGAAGGAAAGAGCACCAGATATTTTATTTACAGCCACTACTGATCCAGAAACAGCATTCACTGATGTTGATTTTGTTATGGCACATATTCGTGTTGGCTTATATGCGATGCGGGAAAAAGATGAAAAAATTCCGTTGAAGTATGGGGTAGTTGGTCAGGAAACTTGTGGACCTGGCGGAATTGCTTATGGGATGCGTTCAATTGGCGGTGTTTTAGAGTTGATAGATTATATGGAAAAATATTCACCAAATGCGTGGATGCTCAATTACTCTAATCCAGCGGCGATCGTGGCAGAAGCGACTCGAAAATTACGTCCTAAAGCAAAAATCATCAATATATGTGATATGCCGGTGGGAATTGAAGAGCGTATGGCTCAAGCTATCGGTTTAGCTTCACGCAAAGAAATGGTCGTACGCTACTATGGCTTGAATCATTTTGGATGGTGGACGGATATCCGAGATACAGAAGGAAATGATTTGATGCCTAAAATTCAAGAATATGTTAGTCAGTTTGGTTACGCTCTACCATCGGAATCTCAAGAATCACAACAAACTGATGCAAGTTGGAAACATACATTTATGAAAGCAAAAGAAGTATATGACATTGACCCAACTACTCTTCCTAACACTTATTTGAAATATTACTTTTATCCGCAAGATGAAGTAGCGCACACCAATCCAGAGTTCACGCGTGCAAATGAAGTGATGGTTGGACGTGAAAAACAAGTATTTAATGAATGTGATCGTATCACTAGTAGTGGTTCAGCAGAAAATACGATACTAGAAATCGATGAACATGCTAGCTATATCGTTGATTTAGCACGAGCAATTGCCTATAACACTCATGAAAGGATGTTGCTGATCGTACCTAATAACGGAGCTATCGAGAATTTTGATGAGTCGGCGATGGTAGAAATACCCTGTATAGTTGGCAGCAATGGACCAGAACCGTTGATACAAGGAAAGATTCCACGCTTCCAAAAGGGATTGATGGAACAACAAGTAGCAGTTGAAAAATTAGTAGTCGAAGCTTGGGAAGAAAGGTCTTATCAGAAATTATGGCAAGCACTGACATTATCAAAGATTGTTCCAAACGCAAAAGTTGCAAAAAATCTACTAGATGATTTGGTGAGTGTAAACCAAGAATACTGGCCTGAATTGAAATAGCAGTATTCCAAATACATCGTGGTTCTCCTCTATTAAAAAATAGTTTCATGTTATTGCATATACTAATAATAGAGGAGGGATAGTATGGAACTAGAAAAATTGATTCATCAACATGCAGAAAAATTAAGCGAACTAGACCGAGGAATCTTGAACTTTATTTTATCGGATCCTAGCTTGATACAAAATTTGAAAATAACTGACTTAGCGGAGAGACTTTATGTCTCAAAATCTTCCATTATGAGAACAACTAAGAAATTGGGGTTTTCTGGTTATTCTGAGTTCAAATATTTTTTACGACATGTAACAAATAAAGAAAATGGGCTTAGAACAAAAGAAGATATTTTTGAAAAACAACTGGAAGATATCCAGCAGACGCTTCATTACATGAAGGCTGTCAACTTAAAGCCAATCCTTCAATGCTTAGACCGAAGTAAGATGATCTATTGCTATGCAACGGGATTTTCACAAAAGAAAGTAATTGATGAGTTTTATAAAATGATGCTAGGTATTGGAAAGAGAGTAATGGTGTTGCCAAATAAGACGGAGTTTGATATGGCCATGCCACTGATAACATTAGAAGATATGGCCATTATTGTTTCTTTGAGCGGTGAAACACATGAGGTCAAAGAAAATCTGACTGCCTTTGAATTACAGAAAATTCCAGTTTTGACCATTACTGCAGCTGGAGATAATTATTTCACACGCCATAGTACTTATCATTTAAATTATTATTGTAATTGCTTTATCCTTGGAAAAGAAAATAAGCCATTTCAATCATTGATCAGCTTGAGCTGCTTAGCGGATTATTTAGTTCGTGCTTATGGTGTATATACGCTGAGAGAGGAGAGCTAGATGAGAAGAGACAGGATAGAAGGACTCTGGAAACACATTTTACTTGGTTATTGGATAGCCGCAGCTTTCCTTTTTTATTTCTATGCTATATTAATGACTATCAGAATGAATGGAGTGATACATGAAGCTTTTTTCCATAATCCATATGTCGCTCTTGGTTCCTTATTTCCTTTTTTAATGTTATTTCAAGCAAGTATTCTTTATTTTTTAGAAAAAAGAACAATTGACATCAGCTTGTTAAGAATATACCTACAATTTACTGTTGTCCAACAAGTTATAACAGGAAATTTAATAGGAGCTCTTTTAGCTTTTCTCTATGTAAGAAGTTTAAAAAGATGTGGGAAGAAGTCCACTATATACAGCCTGTCTCTTATACACATCTAGATGTGTATAAGAGACAGGTTTAAAAAGATGTGGGAAGAAGTCCACTATATACAGCAAAGTACTAGTTTTATCTAGCACGATTTTTATAGGAACCATTAGTCTACTAGCTATATTTTTGCTTTTACGAATGAGTTAAAAAATTGATTCTCAGTTTTTTTATACAAATAGAAAAATAGAAGAGAAAGTTTAACACGATATATAAAT
>NZ_NGMF01000001.1:1385372-1387931 GCF_002140245.1 Enterococcus sp. 10F3_DIV0382
GTTTAACACGATATATAAATTTGTAAATTAATGGAATCTTCTATAGTGAACATAAATAGAGTGTATCTTCTTTGACAAATACCATAAAAAAGTGTGACAAGCAATCATTGTTAGATTGCTTGTCACAACATTGATAAGAGTATCCAATTGAAGAGAATGATTAGGAGAAAGAATCTCCGTACTTTTCATAGTAATCATAGTATCCAAGTTTGTATAGACGAATCGTTTTTTGTCTTATTTCTTCTGTTTCAAAATGGACTGCTTGAAGAATCAAATCTGTGGATTCTATAGGAGCTGTTCCATTCGCGGTAATCAAGTTATGATCTTTTACAGCTTGTTGTTCTATAAAATCTTCTTTATTTTGATAATTTTCCGATTCTAACCAAGGAAATTGCATATTTCCGGTGTGTTTGTAACCTTGCAATAATCCGCTCTGTGCTAAATAATCAACTGCCCCACAAATCGCAGCTACTGGTACGCCTGTTTTTAAAAATTTATCGATTATTAAATATAAATGGTGATTTTCTATGTCCCATGAATTGCCACCAATCATAATAAAGAGATCAATTTTTTCAGGTATTTGTTCGATTAAATAATCGATTTTTGTTTTTAGTCCTCCCATGGAAGTGACCTCTGATTGGATAGAAGCAGTTTTATTTTGCCATCCCTCATTTTGGTTTAGTGTGCTAGTAATATAAGCCCCTTCCCAATCGGCATATTCCTCTAATAGAAACGTAACCGCAGTTTTCATTTTCAAGCTCTCCTTTATTATCTATGACAAGGACAACAGTTTTAATATACAGACATTCATTAAATTTGGATAGCGACAGAGTAAACAACAATTCTTAAGTTTTAGACAGAGTACATTGGCAGTCAACTTTATTTACTGGCATTATAACATTTTGCCTACGTGGATGACAAAGAACCAGCTGTCTCAACGTTACTGTCTATGAAAGAATCTTAGATTGAGTCAGAAAGTCTACTATGGTTTCTATTTTGCGAATCTATTCGAATTAAGAATAATACTGTCGGAAAGTTTCTTTGATTGATGGAAAATTGAGTACCAAAAAGAGAAAAAATAACTGGTCTACTAAGTAGAGGTTCTGACTAGCTTCTCTATTTATTTGAATACAATCTAAAAAGAAACTGGAAGGTAAAAAGTATTTATAAAAACGAAACAATAAAACGTGTCAAACACTCAGCATGAGATATATAACCATGTAACCAGTTCATTAAGAAAATAGTGGAAGCCACAGAAAATAAAGTTTCTGCGTACATTCATATCCCATTTTGCGAGCGTATCTGCTATTACTGTGACTTAAATGTTAATATGGTTAAATTGACCGTTATATTTTTTATATAAATATCGTATAATTAGTATGAATATAGAAGAAGGAAAGAAGGTGCAATCTTGGAATCTAAAGACAAGTATTTAGATTACGCTAGGGTCAATAAAGATAAATTTATTGAAACAATTATCAAGGGGAAAATCCCTGACGATGAAAAAGATGCGGTATTCATGGCCGGAAGCCCAGGAGCAGGTAAAACAGAGGTTGCACTAGGTTTAGCTGAAAATTATGACAACCATGTTGTGATTGATGCGGACTATTTTAGAACACAGTTTCCAGAATACAATGGAAAGAACTCAAGTGTTTTTCAGAAAGCTTCTTCTTGGTTAGTTGAACAATCATTAAAATATGTACTGGAACATGGCTATTCTTTCATATTAGATGCTACTTTTGCTATCCTTAGTGCAGAGAAAAATATTATTCGAGCCCTTAAAAATAACTTTCGCGTTACGATTTTCTATGTTTACCAAGATCCCAAAGTTGCCTGGGATTTCACTCGAAAACGTGAACTAGCTGAGGGACGTCATGTGCCAAAAGAAACGTTTATCAATGCGTTTTTTAAGTCAAGAGAGAATATTGAAAAAGTCAAAGATAGACATCCTGAAGTAGTCCTTCACATAATGATTAAGGATTATCAAAATAATATTTCTGAAGTACACTATGCAGCAGATAATATTCAATTAGTACTACCCATACAATATACTTCAAAAGAGTTGGAGGAGGAATTACATGACTGAGAAAGAACAAGTACAACAAATCGTGAAGAAGTATAATAAAAGTATCGCTGATTTATCAGAAAATGCCTCAGCGAAAGAATTTAAAACAGTAATGAAGTACGTAGCAGATGAAGCAAATCGTAAGCAGCGAAAACTAGTTGGGTTGGATAAGTAAATTTTTTAAACCAGATCCTTGTAAAGTTGAGTTTTTTATTTTAATGAACTAAGACTATTAAATAGATAATTATTGTAACTTAAAAACACAGCTGAAAATTGGTTGTGTTTTTTTATTAGGTTTACTTTTCTGGTATAAAAGGAACTAGCTACTTTTTCAAAATTTCTAAACCTTTCCATATGTAACGTTTACCAAATTATTCGCCATAAAATTTTATAATTCAATCACCCATTGTTTTACCTAAGTCGTATTTAAATAATAACCGGCTTTTTTTACATAAGAAGACTTCGGATATTTTTTAGTTTGATTGGCTCTGATA
>NZ_NGMF01000001.1:1388031-1467477 GCF_002140245.1 Enterococcus sp. 10F3_DIV0382
ATCTTAATTGTCAAATTAAGTTAGACAGATCATCAATACTTACGTAACTCAAAAATACTTCCAAAGGTGTTCGATAATCCAGTGATTTTCTAGGAATATTATTTCGTTTAGATGCGACAGATTGAATAAAAAATTCATCTACTGAATTGAAATCCATAGATTTCAATAAACCATCTCTACGTAACAATCCGTTAGAATTCTCGTTTAGGCCTCTTTGAGACGGCGTTCCTGGATCAGCGAAATAAATGGCAATATCATTGACATTACTGATCTGTTTCCAATTTGAAAATTCCTTTCCACAATCAAAAGTGATGGATTTGAATAGGTTTTTCGGTACAGATTCAAACCATTGATTTAATTTTTTTTCAATATCAATCGCTTGTCTACCACACGGTTTCAATGTGATGATAACTTTTGATAATCGTTCAACTAAGGTAATTACAGCACTTTTATGTTTCAGACCTACGATAGTGTCACCTTCAAGGTGACCAAACTCATTTGAGAATTGGCTATAATCCTTTTCACGTTCATGAATAGAGCGGCGGAAAGTTTGTTTTCCACGTCTTTCTTGATGTCCATTCGGTTTACGCTTGCCTTTCATCGGTAAGTCAGAAGAATCAAATAGCCCCTTTTTGAACATACGATAAATGGTACGAGCAGAACAACTAATAGGAAACGCTGCACGACCAACAATCACATCGGGTGTCCATCCTTGAACAACCTTTCTTTGAATATATTCTGATTGTTCCTCGGGTAAAACAAGCGGACGTCTACCACAGTTTGATTTGTTTTTCTTATACTGTTGATAATATTCTAAGGCTGATTTTCCTTGCTTGAAGAACAGATATACTTTATGGATCGTTTGTCTTGAACGATTCAAGCAATGGGCAGTTTTAGCAACAGATTGATTCATTTTGAAATAAGACTCTATTATTACAAGTTCATCCGTTGTAAGATGGGTATAGGTCATTTGTACTCACTCCTTATAATTCTTTGGTCGGAACTATTTTGAGTGTAGCACAAATGACTTTTTTAGTTGTCTAGCTTAATTTTACAATCGGCGTGTTATAGATAACTTGAACATAAAATGAGATTTTTCGATTTTCAAGTTATCTAATGCCAATTATATTGATATCATTAGGAGCTGCATTGCTATGAATCCAACATTGATTACTAAGAAAGAATTACTAAAAAAATTAGATATTTCTACTGGTGTATTAGCTGATTTAATTAGAAATGGCATGCCAAAAGAGGGAGAAATGTTTAATCTTGATAAGATTATCGCATGGCGAGAAAATAGGTCTAAAAACGTATTAGGTGAGTTAGAAGTTGGTAGAGTATATACTAACAAAGAAATTTCAGAGAAGTTTAAATGTTCTAAACAAGGTGGAATGAGAAGATCTCATCAATCTAATACTCTTGTATTGTTTAGTGATCAGACAGGAAGTAATGTTTATAAAGATAAGTGGTTAAATGGTATTTTACAATATACCGGTATGGGGCTAAAAGGGGATCAAGTATTGGATAAGAATCAAAATAAAGTTTTAGCCAATTCAAAAAGTAATTTTGTAAAGATTCATTTATTTGAAACATTTAAACCAAAAGAACACACGTATTTGGGAGAAGTATATTTAGCAGGACAAATATATACTGATAATGAAAAAGATAGTTCGGGTAACAGAAGAAAAGTATATAAATTTCCTTTAGCTTTAATAAATCAAGATCAATTGATTGAAGATAAAGACATATATAATCAGGAAAAAAGCCAAACTAGGCATGTTCATAATTTATCTGATACTAAATTAGAAGAAGAAGCAAGAAAAATTAGTAGTTATAACAAAAAAATGGCTGCAAAATATGTTAACAAAGAGGAGTTTTTCTTCTCAAAAACAAAAGTATATAAACGTAATCCCTTCGTATCTGAATATGTTAAACGACTTGCAAAGGGTATTTGTCAACTTTGCCAAGAAAAAGGACCATTTATAAAAGACGGTGTTCCTTATTTACATTGTCACCACATAGAATATTTGTCGCAAGGTGGAAAAGATGTGATTGAAAACTGTATCGCGTTATGCCCCAATTGTCATGCTAGAATTCATGAACTTGAGTTACCTGATGATAAAGAAAAATTGCTGAAGATCGTTGAAAAAAGAGAAAATAGCTTTTCTAAAATACCGTAATTTATTTTTATGGGACAAATAAGCTAATGGGAGCTATGCCTTCTATGTGAAACTTAGTTCTATGACAAGTAACAAAGTATTTCTAGTTCATTTCTCCAGTAAATTCCAAATACTGGAGGATTCTTTTTTGTAGTGCTGCCTTTCTCAGGAAAAAGTAGTTGGCTACTTCGTCAAAATTTCTAAATTTTTTTAACGCATAAGGAAGTGCTCGAACATTCGCCATGAGGATGCTGACACTTACATTTGCACGAAGTTCTTTTTCACAGTTTTCTAGCAAGTAAATTTTTTTAACTTTCATATCAAAAAAAGCATGAGATTCTTCAAGGGTATATCCCTATAAAGTGGAATATCTCATGCATTTTTATATTGTTGGAAAGTTCAATCTTCCTTTCATAAAAAATCATTTTTTTATGGTCAAACAAATTAATACTCTTGTTATTAATTTACAATAAAAAGTGATATATAACTTTGTGAAGGGAGACAATAAATTGGTTCTAAAATTTTTACAGAAGTTAAATAGAAAATCGGGGCAGTCAGAAGATGAAACAGAGGTTCAAGAAATTATTTCTGAAGTAAAAATGGGCTTGGAAAAAGCGTCACTGGCGCTAAACAGTGATGAAAAAATTGTCGTAGATTTCGTAAGCGATATGGACAGGAATTTTGGAAGTAGTATTCGAGATCGAGTGAGACAAGGGGATCATTTTGAGAGATTTTTAGCCGCAGTGTTTAAATTGGCTGGGTATGAAGTTGAAATAACCAAGAAAAGATATATGAAGGATAAGCGTGTCTATACTGGCGATGGTGGCGTGGATTTGATTTTAACTAAGGAAAATGAGCGTATAGCGGTTCAAGCAAAATCAAAGCGTTTAAATAGCACAAGTAATGAACGATTGATCACTGATAATGATGTAAAAAATTTTGCAGGAATATCTGATAAAAACTGGACTAAAAAGATGTTTATCACTTCGTCTTTTTTTAATACTCATGCATATAAACAAATAGCAGAAAATGAAAAAGCACATAAAATCGAGTGGTATGGCAGGTATGAACTTTTAAAACTGTTAAATCAGTTGATTCCAGAGACAATGCTGAAATGTCAATTATTGAACTCTTTACCTAAAGATATAAAACCATGTCCTAAATGTAATGAAGGAATTATGATTCCGCGCAAGAACGGGGAAACTGGACAGTATTTTAATGCTTGTTCACGCTATTTTGGTCACACAGAAAGTATCAAGAAGTATTAAAATGAAACCACTTTAACTTAAAGTACCAAGTTCTACTCTAAATATCGAAGTATTTCTAGTTCATTCCTGTAGTAATATTTTTTAAATAACCTATACGCTTCATCAGATGTATATCCTCCAGTAAATTCCAAGTACTGGAGGATTCTTTTTCTTAGTGCTGCCTTGCTCATGAAAAAGTAGTTGGCTACTTCGTTAAAATTTCTGAACTTTTTTAACGCATAAGGAAGAGCCCGGTCATTCGCCATGAGGATACTGGCACCTATATTTGCTCGAAGTTTTTTTATAGTCTTCTGGCAAATAAGCATCTTCTAAAATCATATCAGAAAATGCATGAGATTCTCCAAGATAGGGGACGTCCTTATAATAATGGATGATCTCATGCATTTTTGTAAAATTTTTGCGTTCAAGCATTAAATGTTGATTGGTGGTAATGATGATTTCGCCATGAACTTTTGTAATGGAACCAAGCATTTTCTTACTTAAGTTATCTTTGAAGTCGTAATCGATGAATTCTACATCTTCTACTTCATTCACATAATTCTCCCGGCTATTTTTTATTTTTCTTTGCTTTTGCACGTTGAACTAAAAAGTCCATATATTCATTTAATTCTTCTTCCAATTCTTCAATATCTGCTACTTCCATGTCAGCAGTATTCAATCGGAAGTGAGAAAGGATACTGTCTCCAAGCTGATCTTCTTTGCTGCGTTTTGGAGGAGTCGGATCAGAGGTTCTATTTAGTAGAAAATCTGTAGAAACATTGAAGAAATCTGCTATTACTGTGACTAGCTGATAATTTGACAACAAGGTGATTAAATTCGACTTTTTTGTAAAATTAGCACTGTTTTTTTATAGAATATAAAAATATTAACGATTATGAGTCTAAAACAACTTTTTAAGATGCTATAAAATATTAAACTTGTTATCAATTTATAGTTATTTTGTCTTTATAAGGCAAATTTAAATTTTGGAGGATTCATAATGAAAAAGAAATATCTGGACTTAAAAATGTGGATTAGTGTAATAGCAGTAACTTTTGTTTTGTCCGTAGTAGCAACAAGTGGGAGTATGATTATTTCAGCGAATGAGTTGATTCTGGATGAAACTCAGAATAGTAAAAGCAATTTTAGTTCTGAAGACTTGTCAGTTTATTACTCGGAAGAAAAAAAGAATTCCGAACTAGCCCTTGAAAAAATCAAGGAAGAATATGGAGATGTTCAACCTAAATTTAACGAAAACGGAGAAATATTATTAACACCTGAAGATGAATTAAGAATGGAACAAGCAATCAATCAGTATTTAGCAATGATTGGATTCAATCCAAGAATGCGAGGCGTAGGGAAAAACTGGTGGAACTCAACTGGTTTTGTGGCTGGTGTCATTGATGCAGGATTAATCGTTTTGGGTCTAGGTTTAGCAAATTCAAGTGTGAATACGGTAAAAGCAATTATTAGAAAAAACAAGCGAAATATTGCTCGAGTAACTGAAAATGTAATTGTTGCGCAAATTGGAATTACCACTGTAAGAGGAAAAGCGCTCGCAGCTGTAGAAATTGCCTTAGCTTTAGCTGGTACTTCGGCTGGAGGACTAATCGCAGAAGGTCTTGATCGAGTAGATGGAAGAAATGATAATTATCTTTGGGCATAGCGCTAGACAAGTTTAAAATTCAAGTAGATGAGGAGCTATAAGTGACAATAGGAGAAAATTTGAATTTTTTAGGTAGAATATTGCTAGGAGTATTGAGTGTGTGCTGCTTTATCATTGGCACACGATTTCTCTTGAAAGTAAAAACAATTGTTCGTTTAAATTTAGGAAAAGAAATGTCAAAAACAGACTATATAAAGGTAGAAAAATGTTTAATAAAATATAAGCTATTTGTAATTTGGGGCTTTGTGTTTCTTGCGATATGTTTAATTTTGGTACGTTTTAAAAAAACTACCCTTCTCTAAAAGTTCATTTGTAAGGTCGGCAGTTTCAAAATAAAGTTCTTCAGAAATCACATTCAATCCAATAATTCTCCTGGATTTTTTTATTGCGCCGATTGTAAAATTAAGCTAGACAACTAAAAAAGTCATTTGTGCTACACTCAAAATAGTTCCGACCAAAGAATTATAAGGAGTGAGTACAAATGACCTATACCCATCTTACAACGGATGAACTTGTAATAATAGAGTCTTATTTCAAAATGAATCAATCTGTTGCTAAAACTGCCCATTGCTTGAATCGTTCAAGACAAACGATCCATAAAGTATATCTGTTCTTCAAGCAAGGAAAATCAGCCTTAGAATATTATCAACAGTATAAGAAAAACAAATCAAACTGTGGTAGACGTCCGCTTGTTTTACCCGAGGAACAATCAGAATATATTCAAAGAAAGGTTGTTCAAGGATGGACACCCGATGTGATTGTTGGTCGTGCAGCGTTTCCTATTAGTTGTTCTGCTCGTACCATTTATCGTATGTTCAAAAAGGGGCTATTTGATTCTTCTGACTTACCGATGAAAGGCAAGCGTAAACCGAATGGACATCAAGAAAGACGTGGAAAACAAACTTTCCGCCGCTCTATTCATGAACGTGAAAAGGATTATAGCCAATTCTCAAATGAGTTTGGTCACCTTGAAGGTGACACTATCGTAGGTCTGAAACATAAAAGTGCTGTAATTACCTTAGTTGAACGATTATCAAAAGTTATCATCACATTGAAACCGTGTGGTAGACAAGCGATTGATATTGAAAAAAAATTAAATCAATGGTTTGAATCTGTACCGAAAAACCTATTCAAATCCATCACTTTTGATTGTGGAAAGGAATTTTCAAATTGGAAACAGATCAGTAATGTCAATGATATTGCCATTTATTTCGCTGATCCAGGAACGCCGTCTCAAAGAGGCCTAAACGAGAATTCTAACGGATTGTTACGTAGAGATGGTTTATTGAAATCTATGGATTTCAATTCAGTAGATGAATTTTTTATTCAATCTGTCGCATCTAAACGAAATAATATTCCTAGAAAATCACTGGATTATCGAACACCTTTGGAAGTATTTTTGAGTTACGTAAGTATTGATGATCTGTCTAACTTAATTTGACAATTAAGATTGGTTAAAAAAATGGAAAAATCTCAAAATAAGCTAAGTAAATCATACAAAATTGACATCTTGTCCCTTTCGTATTACAATGTGATACAAAAGGGAGGCGATAATATGGCTATGATTACGGTTCGTGTGAGTGATGCCGAAAAAGAATGGCTTTCTTATATGGCGGAATTTTATGGGATTACTTTATCTGAGCTTCTAAAAACCTATTCGATGGAACAACTAGAAGATGAATACGATCGTCAAACGGCTGAAATTGCCCATAAACATTGGGTAGAAAGTGGAAAAACAACAGTATCCATGGAAGAAATCCTTCATGAATTTGGAGGGTTGGAATGACCTACCGTTTAGAATTCACGCCTGAAATTCAGAAACAACTTCGTAAAATAGACAAGCATCAAGCGACGCTGATCGTTCGATGGCTGTATCAACATATTGATGGTATTGACGATCCGAGAAAATTCGGAAAAGGATTGACCGCTAATCGTTCAGGACAATGGCGTTATCGAATTGGCAAATATCGTGTGTTGGTAGAGATAGAAGATAATCAAATGGTTGTTATCGCTATTCAAGTGGGACACCGAAAAAATGTCTATGATTAAGAGACTATTTATTTTTATAAAAAAATAATAAGAAGAATCTAGTTAAAACTTTTGAAGTGCGAGGTTTAACTAGATTTTTTTATGGACAAAATATGGATAAAATTGTTTAGGAGGAATCATGAACGTAAAAAAATCATCCAAGAAGTCGATTCTTGGATTTTTTAGTGGATTTGTTTGCCAAATACGTTTAGTATGCGTATATGAGAGGTTGTAAGCAAAGCGTTGTGACCTGAGCACTTAAGGAGGAATCTGTGAAAATAGCTTTTCATATTTTTTCAGATTTTGAGTTAATGCCGAAGGTCAGCTTTGTGAACACCGTTTATCGAGAGGTTGTGAAAGCCACATGTAGCTCCGATGACAATAAGCAAGCATTTTTGGAACTAGACTTCTTAGATCATAAACATGCGGCTTATTTCGAGGAGCTGGTGCTTGCACACCGTTTAAAGAAGGTCGAAAATCGGTACGACTTTTCGACGTAAGGAGAAAGAAGTTCAATGAAAGAAACAAATAATCCCGCAGAAAACAAAGTTTCTGCGTACATTCATATCCCATTTTGCGAGCATATCTGCTATTACTGTGACTTTAATAAAGTTTTTTTAGAAGGGCAACCGGTAGATGAGTATGTGGAAATGCTGCTGAATGAAATGAGATTAATGCTGGAAAGTCACCCGACAGCGAATTTGGAAACACTTTATGTAGGGGGCGGGACACCGACCTCTTTATCTGCTAAACAACTTGATCGATTGTTATCAGGAGCTAGAGAGATCTTGCCTTTCCAGGATGGTAAAGAGTTTACTGTAGAAGCGAATCCTGGCGATTTGACCCGTGAAAAGCTTCAAGTGATGAAAAACTATGGTGTCAATCGTTTATCCATGGGAGTTCAGACATTTGACAATCGCTTACTGAAAAAAATTGGACGTAAACACACCGCAGAAGATGTGTATCAAACGATGAAATTTTTAAAAGCAGAAAATTTTACCAATGTAAGCATCGATTTGATTTATGCATTACCGGGACAAACACTAGAAGGGTATCGGGATACTTTGGAAAAAGCTTTGGCTTTGGATCTGCCTCACTATTCTTTGTACTCATTGATCCTAGAAAACAAAACAATGTTCATGAACTGGGTACGACAAGGAAGACTCGAACTGCCTGATCAGGAAACGGAAACTAAAATGTTTGAAGAGACCATTGAAGCAATGGAAAAGCATGGACGTCACCAATATGAAATAAGTAACTTTGGGCTTTCCGGACACGAGTCGCAGCATAACTTGATGTATTGGAACAATGACCATTATTTTGGGTTTGGAGCAGGAGCTAGCGGTTATCTTGGAAATATTCGTTATCGCAACAAAGGACCAATCCAACACTATTTACGTCCATTACGAGTCAATGAACGCCCAGTATTGGAAGAAGAAAAATTGACACGAAAAAATCAAATAGAAGAAGAAATGTTCTTGGGGCTAAGAAAAAAAACTGGGATTGCTAAAAAACACTTCTATGATCGCTATCAACAAACGATTGAATCGGTGTATGGAGATGTGTTGATGAAGTTAGAGGAAGAAGGGTTACTTGTTAATGAAGAAGAACGTATTTATTTGACACCTAGAGGGACTTTTTTGGGAAACAATGTGTTTGAGCGTTTTTTGTTTGAAAAATAGTTTAAAGAATATTTGTTTTTTATCGGAATTTAAATAAAAAAAGTTCAAAAATACAATAAAGAACTATTGAAACGTTGATATAACTGAATTTATAGCAATTGCTCATAATTAGCACTCTGGACGATAGAGTGCTAAAAAATGAAGTCTTTCTCTTGACAGGAGAAGGGCTTCTTGCTATATTTATAAGTGGATTAGCACTTAGAATATATGAGTGCTAATGAGAGGTGAGGAAGATGTTAACAAAGCGACAAAACGACATTTTACGTCTGATCATCCAACACTATACGAGTAGTGGCGTGCCCGTTGGTTCCAAAACATTGATGTCTGAGGGAGTCAAGGCCAGCTCAGCAACGATTCGCAATGATATGAAGGCATTAGAAGATGAAGGGTTGCTGTTGAAGACTCACTCTTCTTCTGGGCGGATTCCATCTGCTTTAGGCTATCGTTATTATGTGGATCATTTGTTAAAACCTGCTCGCGTAGCAGAAGATGACCTGCTGCTGATACGTCAGTCTTTAGGTAGAGAATTTCATGAGATCAATGAGATCATTAAGCAATCTGCTGAGATCTTATCTGAGCTGACAAGTTATACGACTTTTTCGTTGGGACCTGAAATAAAAGACCGCCGACTAACAGGCTTTCGTATCGTACCCTTGAATAATCGACAGATCATTGCGATTGTCGTGACAGATATGGGAAATGTAGAAAGCCAAGTGTTCACTCTTCCCGAATACATGGGAAGTCAGGAACTAGAAAAAATGGTGCAAATTGTAAACGACCGTCTAGTCGGGGATCCTCTGATGACGGTATACCATAAACTACGTACAGAGATTCCGATGATTCTTCATAAATATTTCCAGACCACAGAAGGGATGTCCCAGTTGTTTGACACCGTTCTTGGTCATGTGTTTGAAGAAAAAGTTTATGTCAGTGGACAAATGAATCTCTTGGATTATGAGCCCCGTCAAGATCTTGATCAGTTTAAATCGATGTTTTCTTTTATGAAAGACTCCGATGGACTTACACAAATGATCACTCCGATGGATAGTAATATTCGTATCAAAATCGGTGCTGAATTAGGTAA
Source organism: Enterococcus sp. 10F3_DIV0382 (assembly GCF_002140245.1). Classification (NCBI taxonomy): domain Bacteria; kingdom Bacillati; phylum Bacillota; class Bacilli; order Lactobacillales; family Enterococcaceae; genus Enterococcus; species Enterococcus sp. 10F3_DIV0382. The sequence continues at coordinate 1,397,898 of NZ_NGMF01000001.1, forward strand.
TGATTTATTGCAGAATATGAGCATGATTCAAGCAAGTTACGAGATAGATGGTCATGGAAGAGGTACAATAGCCTTGTTGGGGCCGACTAGTATGCCTTATTCTCGGATGTTTGGTCTAGTGGATGTTTATCGAAGAGAACTAGCAGCTAAGCTTGCTGATTACTATCGATCACTTGACTTGTCAAACTCGTAATGTGAATAACGAAGCTATTTGCAGCTGATCGTTCTCTCTTTCTTAGTAAGAGCAATCAAACAGCTGACTGAATAATGAAAGGAAGACTGTATCGTGAAAGAAAATCAAGAAGAACTAGATAAAGAAATGACAGATGCTCAGCCAGAACCGGAAATCGATGTCGAAGCTGCAGAAGATTCAGGCATTTCAGAAGTTGAAGCGGAAGAATTCGAATCAGCAAAATTAAAAGCTGAATTAGAAGAAATGGAAGATAAATATTTGCGGGCTCGTGCGGAAATCGCAAATATGGCAAATCGAGGAAAAAATGAACGTGAGCAATTACAAAAATACCGTTCACAAGATTTAGCCAAAAAATTGCTTCCATCAATTGACAATCTGGAACGTGCATTAGCCACAGAAGTGTCAGATGATCAAGGAGCAAGCTTGAAAAAAGGCGTGGAAATGGTCTTGGAAAGTTTACGTAACGCACTGGAAGAAGAAGGAATCGAGAAAATCCCTGCTAAAGGAGAATCCTTTGATCCTAATCTTCATCAAGCAGTACAAACTGTTCCAGCGACTGAAGATACACCAGCCGATACGATTGTAGAAGTACTACAAGAAGGCTATAAATTACATGATCGCGTGTTAAGACCAACTATGGTCATTGTTGCACAATAATTGTGCGGATATAAAACTTACACTTTCAATTAAAGAAGGAGACGTTAATTATGAGTAAAATTATCGGTATTGACTTAGGTACGACTAACTCTGCAGTAGCAGTACTAGAAGGAAACGAAGCAAAAATCATCGCTAACCCAGAAGGAAACCGTACAACACCTTCTGTTGTATCATTCAAAAATGGAGAAATCCAAGTAGGGGAAGTGGCAAAACGTCAAGCTGTAACAAACCCAAATACGATTTCATCAATCAAACGCCATATCGGTGAAGCTGGTTACAAAGTAGATGTAGAAGGCAAATCATACACACCTCAAGAAATCTCAGCAATGATTCTTCAATATATTAAAGGATTTGCAGAAGATTACTTAGGTGAAAAAGTCGAAAAAGCAGTTATTACTGTACCAGCTTACTTTAACGATGCACAACGTCAAGCAACAAAAGATGCTGGTAAAATCGCTGGTTTAGAAGTAGAACGTATCGTCAATGAACCAACTGCAGCTGCTCTTGCTTATGGTTTGGATAAAACAGATCGTGACGAAAAAATCTTAGTATTCGACCTTGGTGGTGGTACTTTTGACGTATCAATCCTTGAATTAGGAGACGGTGTCTTTGATGTATTGTCAACAGCTGGTGACAACCATCTAGGTGGGGATGACTTTGATAACAAAATCATCGACTACATGGTAGCAGAATTCAAAAAAGAAAACAGCATTGACTTATCTCAAGACAAAATGGCGTTACAACGCTTGAAAGATGCCGCTGAAAAAGCGAAAAAAGATTTATCTGGCGTATCAAGCACACAAATCAGTTTGCCATTTATCACAGCCGGTGAATCTGGACCATTGCACTTGGAAATGACATTGACACGTGCAAAATTTGATGAATTAACAGCTGACTTAGTAGAACGTACGAAAGTACCAGTACGTCAAGCACTAAAAGATGCAGGTTTATCACAATCAGAAATCGACGAAGTTATTTTGGTCGGTGGATCTACTCGTATCCCTGCAGTTGTAGAAGCAGTACGTAAAGAAACAGGAAAAGAACCAAACAAATCAGTTAACCCTGATGAAGTAGTTGCGATGGGTGCTGCTATACAAGGCGGTGTGATCACTGGTGATGTAAAAGATGTTGTTTTACTTGACGTTACGCCATTGTCATTAGGTATCGAAACAATGGGCGGTGTATTCACTAAATTGATTGACCGCAATACAACGATCCCAACAAGTAAATCACAAGTGTTCTCCACTGCAGCAGATAATCAACCAGCAGTAGACATCCATGTATTACAAGGTGAACGCCCAATGGCTGCTGACAACAAAACACTAGGAAGATTCCAATTGACAGATATTCCAGCAGCTCCTCGTGGTATCCCACAAATCGAAGTAACATTCGATATTGATAAAAACGGGATTGTAAATGTATCTGCGAAAGATTTAGGTACACAAAAAGAACAAAAAATCACGATTAAATCTTCTTCAGGTCTAACAGACGAAGAAATCGAACGTATGGTAAAAGATGCAGAAGCAAACGCTGAAGCAGATAAAGCTCGTAAAGAGGAAGTTGACCTACGTAATGATGTAGACGCATTGCTATTCTCTGTGGATAAAACATTGAAAGAATTAGAAGGCAAAGTAGACGAAGAAGAAGTGAAAAAAGCAGAAACAGCTCGCGATGAATTGAAAGCCGCTGTTGAAGCAAACAACATTGAAGAAATGAAAACTAAACGCGATGCATTGAACGAAATCGTTCAAAACTTGACTGTTAAACTATATGAACAAGCGGCACAACAACAAGCTCAAGAAAACCCAGAAGCAGCTCAAGGCGGAGCAGATGATGTCGTTGATGCTGATTTTGAAGAAGTCGATGGCGACGATAAATAATCAGTTCACTGAATTTCGAGAGAAGGCCAAAGTTGCTACTTTGGCTTTTTCTTTTGAAAAATAGTTTGAAGTATCGGTTTTTGTTTCAAACAAAATATGATATGATAACAAGCGACGTGAAAATGATGAGAACCAATAGGAGGAAAGCCTATGGCAACAAAACGTGATTATTATGAAGTCTTAGGGCTCTCAAAAGGAGCATCAGAAGATGAAATAAAGAAAGCTTATCGTAAGCTTTCAAAAAAATACCATCCTGATATCAATAAAGAACCTGATGCAGAAGAAAAATTTAAAGAAGTATCAGAAGCTTATGAAATTTTAAGTGATCCGCAAAAACGCGCTGCATATGACCAATACGGGCATGCAGGTACAGATCCAAATTACGGTGCTGGTGGAGCTGGTGGCGGATTTGGTGGATTCGGCGGCTTCTCTGGCGGCGGCTTCGGTGGTTTTGAAGATATCTTCGACTCGTTCTTTGGAGGGGGAGGTCGTTCAGTCGATCCCAATGCGCCTCGTCAAGGTGCTGATTTGCAATATACGATCGACTTATCTTTTGAAGAAGCAATTTTTGGCGTAGAGAAAGAAATCAAGTACAATCGGGAAGAAATCTGTCATACTTGTGGCGGAAATGGGGCAAAACCAGGTACGCAACCAACTACTTGTCATAAATGCCATGGTGCAGGTACGATCAATGTAGAACGCCAAACACCGCTTGGACGAGTGATGAGCCGTCAAACTTGTGATGTTTGTCATGGTACAGGAAAAGAAATCAAAGAACCTTGTCCAACCTGTCATGGCTCAGGTCATGAGAAGAAAGCTCACTCAGTCAAAGTGAATGTACCAGCTGGGGTAGAAGAAGGACAACAAATGCGTTTAGCTGGTCAAGGAGAAGCCGGAGAAAACGGCGGACCATTTGGTGATTTGTATGTGGTCTTCCGTGTAGAAGAAAGTGATATCTTTGACCGTGAAGGCTCTGAAATCTACTATGAATTGCCTTTAAGTTTTGTACAAGCAGCTTTGGGCGATGAAGTCCAAGTACCAACTGTCCATGGAGATGTGAAACTGAAGATTCCTGCTGGTACACAGACAGGTACGAACTTCCGCTTACGTGGAAAAGGCGCTCCGAAGTTACGTGGTGGTGCAACAGGCGACCAACATGTCAAAGTAAAACTGATCACGCCGAAAAATCTAAATGAACAACAAAGAGAAGCGTTACGTGCATTCGCTGAAGCTGGCGGCATCAAAGTAGAAGAACAACAAGAAGATGGTTTCTTCGATAAATTCAAAGATGCTTTTGGCGGGAAAAAGCGGAAGTAGCTTTTCTAGTAAAAAACACAAGTGTCAAAAAGACTTACCAAAATTTTCTATTTCTAGAAAAAATGGTAAGTCTTTTATTTTTTTATGTATTAACACTTAGTAATGCTAGTTTTCAATAGCGTTTATTAGGGGAAAAAGGAATCTAAGAAATGAAATAAGGGGATGGTTATCACTTTCTATATTGATAAAAAGTTGATAATGAGCCATTACTATATTTTGGTAAAATATAAATAAATAAAAAACTCGATTGATTGAATTAGTTCATTTTGATTGAAGAAATTAAAAAAGTATATGGTTGGAGTACATGGTAATGGTGGTTCTACATGGTACTAATCTATTCAGGAGTTTGTCTATGAAACTTATTGATTTTTCTAAACGATTTGGGCAAAAAATCTTATTTGATCATCTGTCATTCACATTTGATCAAAATAAAATCTATTATCTTTATGGGGATAATGGCATTGGCAAAACGACTTTATTTCGCTGCATTGTCGGTATTGATAGCTACTCGGGAACGATTGAAAAAACAGGTAGTTGTTTTTGTGTTTTTGACTCTACCCCTTTTTACTTGAATCTAACTGGATTAGATAATCTAATTTTACTGACAAAAAATCGGCAAATAAAAGAACTAATCTCTAAACAAAAAATCGATTTTTTACCCCTTTCATTTTTATCGTATGTGAAAGTCAAGAACTATTCTCTGGGAGAAAAAAAGATACTTTCGCTGCTATTGCTATTGTTGCTTGCGCCCCGAGTTGTTTTATTAGATGAAGTGTTGAATGGATTAGATCAAAAGAATCGGAAAGTGCTGCTTTATTGCTTGGTTCAGCTGAAAAAAGAAGCTACAGTCATCTTAAGTGGTCATGAAGAATATTACTTGGAAATGGCTGATGAGTTATTAAATGTAAAAAACGGAAAAATAGAACCTATCACGTCCGAGGATTTACGCAGCTTTTTTATTTCAACAAAAAGGAGGTAAAAATGCTTTTTGAATTTTATTATCAAAGACGTACGAAAATATTTTACCTTTTTCTTTCAGTAATATTGTTGCTTTCTACTTTAATGTTCGTTTCTCAAATAATGCTCATTCAAAGTCATCTTCGTCATTTCCAATATTATGTAGAGGAAGCCTTGGCAAGGGGTGAAACGATCCAAGAAATACTTTAACAACCTTTTTCTATCAGTATGAACGAAAATACTGAAATAGTTGACAATCCGTTGAAATATCATTACGTTGCTTATCATTCCAGTTTTGCTGCTTTAAATGTCCAAAACGGGGTCAACCAATTATTGTCTTCTTCGTTTTTTGTTCTCTTTCCTTTTTTTTCGGGGGTATACGGGATAGTAATAGCAAATGCAGATATCAAATACCATACAATGAAAATCAGGCGCTGTTTGGATTCTCAATGGCAAATCAATCGTCATAAGATAGGAGCGGGGTTTCTTAGTTTAATTATTTTTATACTTGCTTCCCTCATTTTATTTTTGATGTTGCAGTCTTTTTCAAGATTTTTTGTTCAGGCTGACAAATCGACACAAATCGATGAAGCGTTAATTAGGCAAATATCTTATCTTGAGAAAGCGCCGCTTCAATTGAGTGTCCTATTGGGGTTTGCATTTCTTTCCTTTTTAGTTTGTTATTATTTTACAACAGTCGTAAAGAATTCTTTCGTCAGCCTATGTCTCTTAGGAAGTTATTTTCTTTTTTTGCCACCACTAGGAAAATATGATCTCAAGAATATTTTGTTATATCTATATCCTAAAATATTTAACACAAACGCTTCAACTTTTAGGATCAATTCGGGGACGCGGGTTGAGTTTGGTATAGAATATATTGTGATTATCGGTATAGGCATCATTATTTATATATGGACGATGGAAAAATTACAACGAATGTGGAGCAGTCCTACTGAGAAATAAGTAGAAACCAGACGGACAACCTTATGTTCATCTGGTTTTTTGTAATCGTCATATTTGTATCAACAAAAAAGCTAGCTTTAGAATAAGATAATCATCATAGTTTCTAGGGTTATAACCAGTGAGAGAATGGAGTTTATTCAGTCGATATTGCAAGGTGTTTTTATGAATAAATAATTCTTCTGCACATTTTTTGATACTTCCGTTATTTTTACTGAAGCATGTCAAAGTTTTCTTGAATAAATGTACTTCTTCTTTTGTCAAGCTTTTCAAAATACGTTTTACATATAATGATCGTTGACCTGATGGGATTGCTGGTAAAAGGATCCCGAGGTCTAAATCTTCAAAAAAGCGGATCTCGTTCACAGATTGATGGAAAGTTATCCATTCACAAGCATGCTGGGCATGAAGGAAAGATTGCGGTGTCTCCTGCTCTGTATAACAAAGCGACCCAATTCCGAAGTTCAGTTGTAACTGATACGATTTGTCAAAATTTGTCTGGACTTTGTCAAGTAACGATATCAATAAGGCTCTGGAAATGCGATTGACTAGGATAATGATTTGTTGCCTATGTACAGTGAACAAAGCCTGACTGTAGTAAGAAAAGACCCTTTCAAGTAACTCTAATAAAGGGGTGATCTGCTCTTGATACAATTCCTGATTGTCAGGAAGTTGCCCCACAACTACATAATATGGAGAAGAAAAATCAAGCTCGATCAAGTGAGGAGAGTCAAAATGACTGAAAGGAAACAATAGCGATTCGATCGTCAGACGATGTCTCTCCCTTAATTGAAAAGTAAAATCTTTCAGATATGCCTCTTTTATGAGTATTTCTGTCATTTTTTTTAAAATTTCAGCATACTTTTTCACTTCCTTTCCACCGGTCAGTCCAATTATACCGATGATATGTTGTTCAAAATACACCGGGGCGTTGATTCCACGCTTCGTTCCTTTGAATTGGCCGTCTTCGCTGATAAAAACTTCTTTTTTCGTATCCAAAACGATTTTTGCCCCTTCATGGAGGGTCCTGATCCGTTCCTCATCGGTGCTTGCAATGATTATGCCCTCTGTATCGATAAAGTTGATTTCTTGTTTTAGTACATCTTTGAGATTTTTGACAATATTCCGTGCTAATTGTTTAGAGATGTTCATCTAGTTCTCCTTGTAAGAAAATACAGTAAAACAGCAAAAGGTAACGTTTACATAAAAATATAAAGGAAATTCAATAATAAATCAACAAGACTTCTAATATAACATTTATTTTTAAAAAAAATGATTATCATCCTGTAGAAATCATCGATAATTGTGATGGATAACGAATAATCTTATCAAAAGATGAATTATTTCTGTTACCTGTACCATACCCTAAATCATTGTGAAAATATATACTTTTTATTATGAAAACGTTCTTATAATTATTGCGATATTGATTTGTAACATGAATATTGAAGAAACGATTGTGAAAAAAATCGCTTTTATGTTGTGATGAACATCCCTAGGAGGAGAATGCATGGATATTGAAAAAGTCAAAGGGATTATCGTCCCAATTGTTACACCGGTAAATCAAGAGAATCAGATAAAAACTGCACCATTAGAACGAATGGTTGAACATGTGATTCAAGGAGGCGTCAATGGTATTTTAGCATTTGGAAGTAACGGAGAGTTTTTTGCGATTGATAAAGAGGAACAAAAGAAAGGTCTCCAAACAATCGTTAAATCAGCCAATAAACGTGTACCAGTTTATATGGGTATTGGATCGATCACGACGAAGGAAGGAGTGTTGATGGCAAAAACAGCAGAGGAAAACGGTGCTGATGGTTTATCGATCTTGCCACCGATGTTCATTTCTCCTACAGATGACGAATTGTATCAACACATAATCACGATTGCAAAGGCTGTGCCTCATCTACCTGTTTTGCTATATAACAATCCTGGAAAAGTTGGATATAGTCTAAGTGTTTCTTTGGTCGTTCGTCTTTCCCAGTATCCGAATATTGTTGGAATTAAGGATAGTAGTGGGAATGCACATTTGACAGCAGAATATATTCGACGTACTGAGAATGAGGAGTTCAAAGTAATGGCTGGAAGAGACACCTTGATTTTAGGATCTCTTGTCTATGGGGCGGTCGGCGCAGTTGCATCTACAGCGAATGTTGTCCCTGAATTAGTCGTCTCTATTTATGAACATTATTGCACTGGCGACTTGTCTTCCGCGCGAAACGCGCAATTTGAATTGACAGAATTTAGGAATATGTTTGACCGTGCATCATTTCCAATAGCTACAAAAGATGCTTGTAATTTGATTGGACTAGATGTTGGAGCAAGTATTTTACCGAACACGACGTCTTCCGATCAATTAAAGAAAGAAATGTCTGAAGTACTTGAAAAAATCATAAATAAACGAGATATGGAGGAATAAGAAATGAAAATCGGATTTGTAGGACTAGGAATCATGGGTAAACCAATGGCAAAAAATCTAATAAAAGATGGTTATGAGGTTATCTGTTATGATTTCAATCAATCGAATATGGATGAAGTTGCAGCAGCTGGAGCTTCAACAGCAAAAAATAGTCAGGAGTTAGCAAATCAATCAGATATCGTAATTACTATGTTACCGAATTCTCCGAATGTGGAAGCCGCATTGTTTTCAGAAGAAGGGATAGCCGCTGGAATCAGTGAAGGCAAGATCGTAATCGATATGAGTTCGATTAATCCTGTTTCTAGTCAGCGATTTGCAGAAAAGCTTGCAGGACTTGGAGTAGAGTTCTTAGATGCGCCGGTATCTGGAGGAGAACCAAAAGCAATTGACGGAACAATCGCTGTTATGGTCGGTGGGAAAAAGAAAGTTTTTGATCAATGCTATGAGTTGCTCCTATCAATGGCAAGTTCAGTCACTTATATAGGTGAGGTAGGTGCGGGAAACATTGCTAAACTAGCTAATCAAATAATCGTCGCAATCAATATCGCCGCTGTCGGTGAAGCTTTATCCTTTGCTACTAAAGCAGGTGCTGATCCCGAGTTGGTCTATCAAGGGATTCGTGGTGGATTAGCAGGGAGTACGGTTATGGATGCTAAATCACCGATGATTTTGAACCGAGATTTTGATCCAGGATTCAGAATAGAGTTGCACATCAAAGATCTACAGAATGCGTTAGATACCTCACATATGATAAATGCCGGAATTCCTTTGACAGCTCAATTGATGGAAATCATGCAAGTACTAAAAAATGACGGTTTGGAGAAAAAAGATCATTCAGCTATTGCGTGTTACTACGAAAAAATAAATAACTTGACGATCGAAAGTAAAGATACAGTTTGATTTTCGTAAAGAGAGAGGAACTAGTGTATGAGAACGATTGATACGATACCCAAAATAATGAAAATGGCTGTCTATCCAGTAGCAGGTTATGACAGTATGACTCTGACTCTCAGTGGAGCCCACGCCCCTTACTTTACAAGGAATATCGTTGTTTTAGAAGATGAGACTGGTCAAAGAGGAGTGGGAGAGATTCATGGCGGAGAAGATATTACAAAGATGCTAGAAAGTTATATTCCTTTGGTAGAAGGTCAGAAAATTGCTGATTACCGACAAGTGATTACAACTATTCGTAAAAAAGGTTGGTTGGCAAAAGGAAATGATGGACAGGGTCTGCAAGGTTTAGATTTGAAAAATATGAAATTTGTTGTTCAAGCAGAAGCAGCAGTTGAATGCGCTATGCTTGATCTATTAGGAAAGCATCTAAATATGCCGATGTGTACATTGCTTGGAGATGGAAGACAGCGAGCCGAAGTTGAAGTCCTTGGCTATCTATTTTATATCGCAGATTGCGAGAAGACTGATTTGCCATATTTAGTGGAATCTTCATGTAAAGATAAATGGGACGAACTTCGTCGAAAAGAAACATTGACACCTGAAGAAATTGTTGCTCAAGCAAAAGCGGTGAAAGAAAGATATGGGTTCAATAATTTCAAGTTGAAAGGCGGAGTTTTTTCGGGGGAAGCAGAGATGAAAGCGATAGAAGCACTGCACGACGCTTTCCCCGATGCACGAATCAATATCGATCCAAATGGTGCATGGTCTTTAGAAGAAGCAATTGATCTGTGTAAAGACAAATTATCAATGATTTCCTATGTCGAAGATCCATGTGGTCCTGAACAAGGATTTTCTAGTCGTGAGATCATGTCAGAATTCAAGACAGCTACAAGGCATCAAGTGGCAACGAACATGATTGCGACGAATTGGCGACAATTCTATCATGCCTTAGAAACAAAAGCTGTAGATATCGTGTTGGCTGATCCTCATTTTTGGACGTTGAATGGAAGTATTCGTATGGCTCAAATATTAGCTGATTTCGGATTGACTTGGGGATCGCATTCTAATAATCATTTTGATATTTCCTTAGCTGTATTTGCGCAATGTGCAGCAGCGGCTCCTGGAAAAATCACTCCTATTGATACACACTGGATTTGGCAAGATGGACAGGCGTTATGCAAAGATCCTTTAGTTATTCGTGATGGAAAAATCAAAGTGACAGATAAGCCTGGATTAGGCATCGAAATAGATATGGAAAAACTTGAATCAGCGCATCACCTATATCAAAAAATTGAAAAGAAATATAGGGATCGTGATGACTCGTTAGCAATGCAATATTTAATTAAAGGTTGGATGTTTGATTCAAGTAGACCTTGTTTGGTGCGCTAAACATGTAATAAAAGATAATTGATGAAACTAGCTGACTTTTCTCCTATTCTTGCCAGCTGGATCAATTATGAAAAAATGGTTGAAGGAGATTACGGCATGAGTTATTTAGCAATTTTAGGCTTCGCAATGATGGGAGTCATCACTTTTCTGCTAATGAAAGATAAACTGAATATTTTGGTTTGTTTTGCGATTTTGCCCCTTGTTTTTTCATTTCTAAGCGGTGCTGATTTATCCAAGACAACAGAACATATTATATCTGGACTAGATCTCACTAGAAGTATCTTTTTAATGATTATGTTCTCGTTACCGTATTTTGCATTAATGACAGATGCTGGATTATTTGAGATTTTGATCTATAAAGTGCTGAAGAAAATGAAGATTGGTGGACCAATCCTGTGTAGTTTTACTGTACCGTTGGCTATCCTTGCAACATTAGACGGGAGTGTCATGTCTACTTATTTGATTGTTATCCCATTACTATTACCGTTGTTTAAAAAATTAAAGATTGATCCGATGATTCTGGTTTTTTTGACTTCACTTGGTACGATGTTAGGAACGATTAAACCTTGGAATGCACGGGTGCTCCGGGCTGCTGCATTGTTGCCAAATGTCGATAGTCCGGCGATGCATGTCTTTTTAAAACTAATTCCTTTGATGATATTGATGACGATTTTGACCATGATATTCGCTTATTTTTTAGGAAAGAAAAGCCAAAAAAGAAATGGATTCATTAAAAAGAATATAGAAGCAGGTACATTAGTGGGAGAAGAACCAGAGCTTTCCGAAATGTCAAGACCTAAACTTTTTTGGTTCAATCTCTGCTTGACAATAGCTGTGGTCACGCTACTTATCGTTACTTCTTTTCCAGAATTTTATATTTTTGCCGTTGGTTTAATCCTTGCACTAGTGATCAATTATCCAGATCGCAAGATGCAAAACAAGCTGGTCAGCAAATATGCTGCGGCTACCTATCCCATAGCACCGATCGTCTTTATGTCAGGAGTCGTAGTTGGTGTATTGGAAGGAACGGGGATGATGGAACAAATGGTCATGACTTTAGTTGAGATCGTGCCTTCTTCTATGGGACCCTATCTTCATATCATTATCGCACTGTTGAGTACACCTTTGATGTTCATTTTCACTAATGATACTTGGTATTTTGCCTTAGTTCCCATTATAACAGCAGTAGGAGAACAATATGGAGTTGCTGCAGATATTATCGTGTTAGCGTTATTTTTCAATGTTGGTGCATTTGCTTCTATCGTGGCACAGCCTCAAATCATCATGGCCTGCGACCTTGGAGGAGAAACAATTAGAGAGTATATTCGCTTTTCTTTCTTCAAATTGTGGGGAATCAGCATCTTTTGGACGTTGGTAGGATTTGCTATAGGAATTTTTTAATAAGCTAGGCAATTAGAAATTAAAACAAAAAGGAGAAAAAAGATGATTCCGAAAATAATTGATACAAAAGTTATACCAATCGCAGGTTATGACAGTATGCTACTGAATCTAAGCGGTGCTCATGGCCCCTATTTTACGAGAAATCTATTTTTGATGACAGCAGACAATGGAGAAATCGGTGTAGGAGAAGTGCCGGGAGGGAAAAATATCCAAAAGGTTTTAGAAGACGCAAAGCAACTGCTTATTGGTAAAACAATCGGTGAATATAAAAATGTGTTGAAGAAAGTCCATCATAATTTCAATCATTTGGATAGTAGTGGTCGAGGATTGCAGACTTATGATTTGCGCACAACGATTCACGCAGTAACAGCTATTGAATCAGCTTTTCTTGATCTATTAGGCAAGTTCTTTCAAGTTCCAGTTGCTGCGCTTTTAGGAAATGGACAGCAAAGAGATGAGATAGACGTTCTAGGATATCTGTTTTATATTGCAGATTCTAGACAAACGACGTTGCCTTATTTGCTAGGTGACGATGAGTCTGATGAATGGGGTCGACTGAGAAGAGAAGAAGCATTGACTTCTGATTCGATCGTCTCTTTAGCGAAAGCTGCACATGAAAGATACGGTTTTAAGGATTTCAAATTAAAAGGAGGCGTCTTAGAAGGTGAGGAAGAGATAAAGACGATCTGTGCTTTGAAAAAAGCTTTTCCAAACTCTAGGATCACGCTAGATCCAAATGGCGCATGGTCTTTGCAAGAAGCAATTGATTTATGCAAGGGAATGAATGGTATCTTATCTTATGCGGAAGATCCTTGTGGGGCTGAGAATGGATTATCGGGAAGAGAAGCATTAGCGGAATTCAGAAAAGCAACTGGATTACCAACAGCCACAAATATGGTAGCTACAGACTGGCGACAAATGCAACATTCTGTAGCTTTGCAAAGCGTATCTATCCCATTAGCAGATCCCCATTTCTGGACAATGGATGGTTCGGTCAGAGTAGCGCAAATGTGTCATGATTTTGGATTGACTTGGGGCTCTCATTCCAATAATCACTTTGATATCTCACTTGCGATGTTTACGCATGTAGCAGCGGCGGCACCTGGTGAGATCACAGCCATCGACACTCATTGGATCTGGCAAGATGGACAGGAATTATCAAAAAGACCATTCGTTATTAGAGATGGGAAAATCAAGTTGACAGAAGAAATCATTGGTTTAGGTGTAGAACTAGATATGGAGAAAGTAGAAAAGGCACATCAGCTCTATTTAGACAACGAATTAGATTCAAGAGATGATGCAGTAGGAATGCAATTCTTAATTCCAGGATGGACGTTTGATCACAAAAAGCCATGTTTAGTACGTCCATAGCTTAAAGTAGTCATGTTGATTATGATAGAAAAAGCAGGTGTAGCATGAAGAAAAAAATCATCATTGCGTCAGACTCCTATAAAGGAAGTGCTTCGACTTTTGAAGTAGAAGCATCTATTGAAGAAGGAATCAAACGAGTGGAGAAACAAGCAGATGTACTCAAGATCCCGATTGCAGATGGTGGAGAAGGTACTGTTGATGCAATCATTGAGGGGTGCGGTGGAGAATATCGATACATCACAGTGACTGGACCGTATCAGCAAATGGTTCAAGCAAAATTTGGGTTGATTGATACCGAGCGTGCCGTGATCGAAATGGCTCAAGCTTCCGGTTTGATGCTTGTTGGAACCAATCAGATGAATCCGATGGAAGCAACATCTTATGGAACAGGCGAGCTCATCAATGAAGTACTAGCCCATGGTGTAAAAGAAATTTATATCGGTATTGGTGGAAGTGCAACGAACGACGGCGGAGTGGGTATGGCCCAAGCTTTGGGAGTGTCTTTTAAAGATGCCGATGGAAAAGAGATAGCGCTTGGCGCGAAAGAAATCGCAATGATTGATTCCATTGATATATCTAATATTAATCCAAGGTTGAAAGAGACTGTTTTTTACATTTTATCTGATGTTTCCAACCCTCTATGTGGGCAAAACGGCGCTTCTTTTATTTATGGGAAACAAAAAGGAGCTTCTGGAGCGCAAGTGTTAAAATTAGATGAAGCACTCTGTCATTATGGTCAAAAGATCCAAGAAACGTTAGGGATAACCGTTCTAGAAATGGAAGGTGCAGGTGCGGCAGGTGGTTTAGGAGCAGGTCTGTTGGCGTTCTGCGATGCAGAAATGTGTCAAGGAATCTCGAAAATCCTTGAACTTTTAAAGCTTGAAGAATACATGAAAAAGGCAGATGTTGTCATTACAGGTGAAGGGAGAATGGACGGTCAATCTTTGAATGGAAAAGCACCAGTTGGGATTGCTATTCTAGCCAAAAAATATGATATTCCTGTTATAGCTATCGTCGGTAGTGCCTCGGCTAATCTTTCGACCATTTATGAAACTGGTATCGACTATGTACTTGATATCATCAATGAACCGATGGAACTTTCTTATGCGATGGAACAGGTAGAGCGATTGCTTGTTTGTGCAGGAGAACAAGCGATGCGACTGATACAGTTAGGTGAGAAAATAAGAAGATAAAAACACACGGTCCCTTCATGGCGACCGTGCATTTTTGGTTTTTATTAAATATTTAATACTTTATTCAAGAAATCTTTTGTCCGTTCATTTTGCGGATTTTCAAAGATTTGTTGAGGCGTTCCATCTTCTAAAAAGTTTCCGTCGTCAATGAACATGACGCGATTGGCTACTTCTTTAGCGAACCCCATTTCGTGCGTAACGATAACCATCGTCATACCTTGTTCTGCCAATTTTTTCATGACGTTCAAGACATCACCGACCATTTCAGGGTCGAGTGCAGAAGTAGGCTCATCAAAAAGCATGATGTCAGGATTCATCGCTAGAGCACGAGCGATAGCTACACGCTGTTTTTGTCCACCGGAAAGCATTTCAGGATACATATCTTTTTTATCTTCTAGACCAACTGTCTGTAGCAATTTGATTGCTTTTTTCTCTGCTTCTTCTCTGGATTCTTTCTTCAGATCCATCGGTGCTAAAATGATGTTTTCCAAAATAGAAAGATGAGGGAATAAGTTAAAGTGCTGGAATACCATTCCGATATGTTGTCTCACCAAGTTGATATCTGTGCTTTTATCCATCAAGTGGGCGCCGTCAATAATGATCTCACCGTCAGAAGGTTCTTCTAAACGATTCAAGCAACGTAAGAATGTACTTTTTCCTGAACCTGAAGGGCCGATGATACAGACGACATCTCCTTCGTTGATGGATACGTTGATGTCGTTTAATACTGTGTTATCGCCGTATTTTTTGACTAGATGCTCAACTAAGATTTTTTCTGCCATCTTACTTCACCTTCTTTTCTAAAACTTTCGCTAATTTTGTCAATGCTGTAATCAAAATCAAGTACATGATCGCGATGATCAAATAAACATACGTACTTTGTGTCGTACGTGCAACGATGATTTTACCAGTTTGTAGCAATTCGACTACACCAATTGCGGAAATGATCGTTGTATCTTTCAATGAGATAACGAACTGATTCACGAATGATGGAATCATGATGCGTATCGCTTGTGGTAAAATGATTTTTTGCATCGTCCGATTATAAGAAAGACCCAAACTTCTAGAAGCTTCCATTTGTCCGACAGGAACGGCATTGATTCCGCCTCGAACAATCTCTGCGATATAAGCACTTGCGTTAAGAGTCAAGGTGATAACACCAGCGATGAAGTCGGGGATCGTAAATCCAACGATACCAGGCAATCCAAAGAAAATAAAGAATGCAAGAACCATCATCGGAATCCCACGGATGATATCGACATAAATGCTAGCAACCGTGCGAAGCGCGCGTATTGGTGCTACACTGAATAATCCAAAAATCACACCGATTACTATAGCCAAAGCGAAGGAGATCAAAGTCAAGAGAATCGTTCGCCAAAGTCCTTTTAACAATGCTTGATAGTTGTTTTGGATAAGTCCAAGAAATGTCGATTCATCAGCTGCGGAAGAATCACTAGAAGATTCTGAACCATCTGCTACATATTCTTTGATGATCTTATCGTACTCGCCTGTTCTTTTTAATTCTTTCAATCCTTCATTGAACATATTAAGAAGTTCAGGGTTTTGCCCTTTTTTGACGGCAAATGCATACTTTCCGCCAGATTCTTTTTCGATTGGTGTTTCCAATTCTTGTCCTTGTTTGATCGCATAACCAATTACTGGATAATCATCCATCATGGCATCAATTGCGCCAACTTTCAACCCGTCATACAATTGATCTGCAGCATCAAAATATTTGATAGAATAGCCGTATTCAGATTCATGATCGCTTAAAAATTCTGCACTTTCGGTTCCAACTTTTGCTCCGACTGTTTTTCCTTTCAAATCTTCATAAGACTTGATCGAAGTGTCGCCTTTTTTGACAGCTAATTGAATTCCGCTGTCAAAGTAAGAATCAGAAAAATCGTAGCTTTTCTTTCTTTCGTCCGTTACCGTCATTCCGGCAATCATCCCGTCTGCTTGTCCTGATTCTAAAGCTTGCAAAGCAGCGGAGAATCCACGATAGTCCATTCGGATGTTGAATCCTTGCAGTTTGGCGATGCTTTCCATCAATTTTACATCGATGCCCTCATACTCGCCGTTTGCGTTTTGAAATTCAAATGGAGCAAAAGCAGAGTCGCTAGCAATTACGTATACGTCTTTTTTGGGCTCTATTTTTTGCATTGTCTCGCTTGTGCTTGACTCTGCCGTTGTAGTGTTGTCAGCTTGTGCAACATGACCAAACGCAAGTGTCACAAGTCCTGTCATTAAGAAAACAAATGAGTGAAATAAATGCTTTCTTTTCATAATCAACCTCCTAAATTTCCAATATTTTATTATTATAGGCGAAAAGTGCTGAATCAGACAAGACTGTAGGCTCGAAAAAATGAAAAAAATGCGAGTTTCTAACATTATATGTTATAAAACATAACATGGAGAATGAGAGAAAAAAGTGGCGAAAGTATGTTCGGTGTGGTATAATTTTTTAGTAAGGAATGCCTTTGCTTTCCTTTTCTTTTTATTGGTCGTAAAATGAAAAGGAATGAATGAAAAGGAGGACAAAGAATGATTGAAAGAGATACCTCCCGACGCTTTGAGCTTGTCTCGAAATACCAACCGGCTGGTGATCAGCCTGAAGCGATTAACCAATTAGTGGATGGCGTAGTCGGCGGGAAAAAAGCACAAATTTTATTAGGTGCGACTGGAACAGGGAAAACATATACGATTTCCAATCTTATTGAGAAAGTGAATAAACCAACGCTGATTATTGCCCATAACAAAACATTGGCTGGTCAGCTGTACGGGGAATTCAAGGAATTTTTCCCTAACAATGCTGTTGAATATTTTGTTTCTTATTATGATTATTATCAGCCTGAAGCTTATGTGCCTTCAAGCGATACGTATATCGAAAAAGATTCAAGTGTAAATGATGAGATCGATAAATTACGACATTCGGCTACTAGTTCATTATTAGAAAGAAATGATGTGATCGTCATTGCATCCGTTTCATGTATTTTTGGATTAGGTTCGCCTTTTGAGTATCAAAAACAAGTCGTTTCGATTCGACAAGGAGCAGAATTAGATCGCAACCAGTTGATTCGTGACTTAGTCAGTATCCAGTTCGAAAGAAATGATATAGATTTTCAGCGCGGTCGTTTTCGAGTGCGTGGTGATGTCGTGGAGATTTTCCCGGCTTCAAGAGATGAACGTGCCTTAAGAGTGGAGTTTTTTGGAGATGAAGTCGAACGTATCCGAGAAGTCAATGCGCTGACAGGTGAAGTTTTAGGAGAAACGGAACATGTAGCAATCTTCCCGGCAACTCATTTTGTGACGAATGACGAACATATGGAGCATGCCGTAGCGAATATCAAAGCAGAATTAGAGCAGCGTTTAGCTGTTTTACGAAATGAAAACAAACTTCTAGAAGCTCAACGTTTAGAACAGCGAACCAATTATGATATTGAAATGATGTTAGAAATGGGCTACACTTCAGGAATCGAAAATTATTCTCGGCATATGGACGGACGTAAAGAAGGCGAACCGCCTTATACGCTATTGGATTTCTTTCCTGAAGATTTTTTGATCGTGGCTGACGAATCGCACGTGACCATGCCTCAAATCAGAGGAATGTATAATGGCGACCGAGCGAGAAAACAGATGCTAGTAGATTACGGTTTCCGTTTGCCATCTGCTTTAGACAATCGACCGCTTCGTCTAGAAGAATTTGAAAAACATGTCAATCAGATCATTTATGTCTCTGCAACACCAGGACCATATGAATATGAACAAACTGATACCGTTATCCAACAAATCATCCGTCCGACAGGGCTGCTTGATCCAGTAATCGAAGTCCGTCCAATCATGGGACAAATCGATGATCTAGTAGGCGAAATAAATGAACGGGTCGAAAAAGATCAACGGGTATTTGTAACGACACTGACGAAAAAAATGGCAGAAGACCTCACAGATTATTTCAAAGAATTAGGAATCAAAGTCAAATATCTGCATAGTGATATCAAAACGTTGGAACGAACAGAGATCATTCGAGATCTACGATTAGGCGAATTTGATGTGTTAGTCGGAATCAATTTGCTTCGTGAGGGATTAGATGTACCTGAAGTTTCTCTTGTTGCTATCTTGGATGCAGATAAAGAAGGCTTTTTACGTAGCGAACGTTCCTTAGTCCAAACGATTGGGCGAGCTGCTCGTAATGAAGAAGGGAAAGTAATCATGTACGCAGACAAGGTGACGGATTCTATGCGTTTAGCGATGGATGAAACGTCAAGACGTCGTACGATTCAGCAGAAGTACAATGAAGAACATGGGATCGTTCCAAAAACGATCATTAAAGAAATCCGAGATTTGATTTCTATTACGAAAGAATCGGAAGATGATACAAAAGAAGCGGTAAAAGTGTCGTATGAAGAAATGACGAAGGAAGAAAAAGACACGTTATTGATGAAATTAGAAAAAGAAATGAAAGATGCGGCAAAAGCTTTGGATTTTGAAACAGCCGCTAATGTACGAGATATGATTTTAGAATTAAAAGCTTCGAAGTAGGAGGACAACATGGCTAACGATAAAATTACGATTCATGGTGCACGTGCCCATAACTTGAAAAATATAGATGTCACGATTCCACGAGACAAATTCGTGGTCGTTACAGGTTTGTCCGGTTCTGGAAAGAGTTCCTTAGCATTTGATACACTGTATGCAGAAGGACAGCGGAGATACGTAGAAAGTCTTTCTGCGTATGCCCGCCAGTTTTTAGGTCAAATGGATAAACCAGATGTAGACAGCATCGACGGATTGAGTCCGGCGATTTCTATTGATCAGAAAACAACAAGTAAAAACCCTCGTTCGACAGTAGGTACTGTGACGGAAATCAATGACTATTTACGCTTGTTGTTTGCTCGTGTAGGACATCCGATTTGTCCCAACGATCATATCGAGATTACCAGTCAATCAGTAGATCAAATGGCCGATCAAGTAATGGCTTTACCTGAGCGCACAAAGATTCAAGTAATGGCACCAATCGTGGTAAAGAAAAAAGGTCAACACAAAAAAATATTCGAACGAATCCAAAAAGAGGGATACGTCCGCGTTCGAGTCGATGGCGAAATCTATGATTTAAGTGAAGTACCTGAGCTGGAGAAAAACAAAAAACACGATATCGCAATCGTCATCGACCGGATCATTGTGAAAGAAGGAATTCGTTCTCGTCTATTTGATTCTTTAGAGGCAGCCTTGCGACTGGCAGACGGCTATGCTTTGGTTGACGTGATTGGCGAAGAAGAAATGTTGTTTAGCGAACACTATGCTTGTCCTTATTGCGGATTTACTGTTGGTGAACTAGAACCAAGACTGTTCTCCTTCAATGCGCCTTTTGGAGCTTGTCCAGACTGTGACGGTTTAGGCGTCAAATTAGAAGTCGATCAAGATTTAGTCATTCCAGATAGAACGAAGACGCTTAGTCAAGGTGCAATCGTTCCATGGAACCCAATCAGCTCTCAATATTATCCTCAAATGTTAGCGCAGGCTTGCGAAAGTTTCGGTATCGATTTGGATACACCATTCGAAGAATTACCGGAAGAACATCAGGAAATCATCTTAAATGGAACAGATGAACTTTTCCATTTCCATTATGAAAATGATTTTGGTGGCGTTCGCGATGTAGAAACAACTTTCGAAGGAGTATTGAAAAATATCGAACGTCGTTATCATGATACGAACAGTGATTTCACGCGTGAGCAAATGCGTCTTTATATGACCGAATTGACTTGTCAGACGTGTAAAGGTTATCGTTTGAATCCTCAAGCATTATCTGTTCAAATCAATGGAACGAATATTGGGCAAACAAATGAATTGTCTATCCAAAAAGCAGTAGACTTCTTCTCAAACCTTACATTATCTGAACAAGAAAAAGTGATTGCCAAACCGATTTTAAAAGAAGTAAATGACAGACTTTCATTCTTAGAAAATGTCGGATTAGACTATCTAACCTTGAGTCGTGCTTCGGGAACGTTATCTGGAGGAGAAGCACAGCGAATCAGATTGGCTACGCAAATTGGATCGAATCTTTCTGGAGTTCTGTATATTTTAGATGAACCATCGATCGGATTACATCAACGCGATAATGATCGACTGATTGGCTCATTGAAGAAAATGCGTGATCTTGGCAATACACTCGTTGTGGTCGAACATGATGAAGATACGATGTGGGCAGCAGATTATCTGATTGACGTCGGACCTGGAGCAGGGGAACAAGGCGGACAAATCGTTGCTGCAGGTACTCCTGAAGAAGTAGCTAATGATGAAAATTCTTTGACAGGGAAATATCTTTCAGGGAAAAAATCGATCCCGGTGCCAAAAGAACGCCGTAAAGGTAATGGGAAAGCAATCAAGATTACTGGTGCTTCAGAAAACAATCTGAAAAATATCAGTGTCGAATTTCCTTTAGGAGAATTTGTAGCAGTAACAGGTGTGTCTGGTTCTGGAAAGAGTACATTGGTCAATAGTATCTTAAAGAAATCATTAGCGCAGAAATTAAATAAGAATTCTGCCAAGCCAGGTAAATTCAAGACAATTTCCGGCTACGAAAGTATCGAAAAGATCATCGACATCGATCAAAGCCCAATCGGACGGACGCCGAGAAGTAATCCAGCGACTTATACGAGTGTCTTTGATGATATCCGTGGGTTATTTGCTCAAACAAACGAGGCAAAAATGCGGGGATATAAGAAAGGTCGTTTTAGTTTCAACGTAAAAGGCGGTCGTTGTGAAGCGTGTCGCGGGGATGGGATTATTAAGATCGAAATGCACTTTTTGCCTGATGTCTATGTTCCTTGTGAAGTATGTCATGGCAAACGATATAACTCTGAAACATTAGAAGTGCATTACAAAGGAAAAAGCATTGCAGATGTTTTGGAAATGACGGTAGAAGATGCTGTAGAATTCTTCAAGCATATTCCAAAGATTCATCGCAAACTGCAAACGATCGTTGATGTTGGCTTAGGGTATGTGACGATGGGACAACCAGCAACGACATTGTCCGGTGGCGAGGCGCAACGGATGAAACTTGCCAGTGAATTACACAAAATCTCTAATGGAAAGAATTTCTATATATTAGATGAACCAACGACTGGTCTTCATAGCGACGATATCGCCCGTTTGCTGCAAGTGTTACAAAGGTTAGTAGACGCTGGTAATACAGTTTTAGTGATCGAACACAATCTAGATGTAATCAAAACAGCCGATCATATCATTGATTTAGGACCAGAAGGCGGAGAAGGCGGAGGAACGATCCTTGCGACTGGAACTCCAGAAGAAATCATTGATGTAAAAGAAAGCTATACAGGTCACTATTTGAAAAAAATAATGGTATAAAGAAGATAGATCGCTGAGATAGTTAAAAAAACATAAAAAAATGAATTTTTGCTTGTTTTCTTAATACTAGTGTTCTAGAATCATTACATGGTAGTTCTTTCTACACTGATTGGTATAGATAAAAACTTCCTATAAGTTCAATCCGTTCAAAAAAGAATTGAGCAATCGGAGGAGTTTCCTTTGATTGCTTTTTTCTTTATGGTATGATATTCCTTGTGTAGTTAGAAAAGAAAAACAAGAGATTATGAGTAAGTGAGAGATAATGATGAACAGTATTGAAAATGAAGAATTTATCCCTATATTATTAGGAAGCGACATGAACGTTTATGGTATGGCACGTTCTTTTAACGAAGCATACGGCAAAGTCTGCCAAGCATATGCTTCTGATCAATTAGCCCCTACCCGCTACAGTAAAATCGTCAATGTAGAAGTCATTCCAGGATTTGATAAAGACCCTGTATTTATCGAGACGATGCTTCGTTTGGCAAAAGAAAGATATTCTGATAAGAGTAAAAAATATCTTTTGATCGCTTGTGGTGATGGGTATGCAGAATTGATCTCTCAACATAAGCAAGAGCTGTCAGAATATTTTATCTGTCCGTATATTGATTATTCTTTATTTGAAAGACTGATCAATAAAGTAAGCTTTTATGAAGTTTGTGAAGAATATGATCTTCCGTATCCTAAAACATTGATCGTCAGAGAAGAAATGTTAGTAAATGGACGCTTAGAACAGGAATTGCCTTTTGAATTCCCGGTTGCTTTGAAACCCGCAAACAGTGTGGAGTACCTTTCCGTTCAATTTGAAGGAAGAAAAAAAGCGTTTATTCTAGAAACGAGAGAAGAGTTTGATTTGATTTTAGGTCGGATCTATGAAGCCGGTTATACTAGTGAAATGATCGTACAAGATTTTATCCCGGGTGATGATAGTAATATGCGTGTGCTAAATGCGTATGTAGATGAAGATCATCAAGTTCGGATGATGTGTCTTGGTCATCCACTTTTAGAAGATCCTACACCAGCATCGATTGGAAATTACGTTGTGATCATGCCAGATTATAACGAAAAAATCTATCAAACCATTAAAGCATTTTTGGAAAAAATCGAATATACCGGCTTTGCCAATTTCGATATGAAGTATGATCCTAGAGATGGAGAATATAAATTATTTGAAATCAATTTGAGACAAGGACGTAGCAGTTTCTTTGTGACATTGAACGGCTTGAATCTGGCTCGTTTCGTCACAGAAGATCGAGTGTTCAACAAACCCTTTGTTGAAACGACCTATGGAACGAATCAATCAGATAAAGCAAGATTATGGATGGGTGTGCCCAAAAAAATCTTTTTAGAATATGCTCGGGAAAATGAAGACAAAAAACTAGCTGAGCAAATGATCAAAGAAAATCGTTACGGCACTACTGTATTTTATGAAAAAGATCGGTCAATCAAGCGCTGGATGTTGATGAAATATATGTTCCATAACTATATTCCAAGATTCAAAAAGTATTTTCATGTGAAAGAAGGCTAGTTCATGGAGAATTTTTTCAGTATTTTAGGCGGAATGGGCACGATGGCGACAGAAAGTTTTGTTCGCTTGATCAACCACCGAACGAAAGCTACAAAAGATCAAGAATATTTGAATTATGTCTTATTCAATCATGCAACAGTTCCTGATCGTACAGCTTATATTTTAGATCGATCAGAAGAAAATCCAATGCCGTTTCTGCTGGACGATATTGAGAAACAAAATTTATTGCGACCAAACTTCATTGTGTTGACTTGTAACACAGCACATTACTTTTTTGAAGAATTACAAGCGGCAACGGATATTCCTATCCTGCATATGCCAAGAGAAGCAGCAAATGAACTTGTCCGTCAGCATACGACAGGGAAAGTAGCGATTCTAGGAACAGAAGGAAGTATGAAAGCTGGAATCTATGAACGCGAAGTCAAAAATCTTGGATTCGAAACAGTGATTCCTGATACTGCGCTTCAAGAAAAAATCAATTATTTGATCTATCATGAAATCAAAGAGTCAGATCACTTGAATCAAGAACTCTACTATGAGATTTTGGAGGAAGCGGTAGAGCGATTAAACTGTGAAAAAGTTATTCTAGGTTGCACGGAATTATCTTTGATGCATGAATTTGCTGAAGATAATCATTACCCAGTGATCGATGCTCAATCTATTTTAGCGGATCGGACGATCGAACGTGCATTAGCTGAAAGAAACGAAACATTAGATACAGTATCTGAAAAGTAGAAAAATCTTGGATTTGGGGCAAATATCCTAAAAGATATTTGGTCCAAATCTTTTTGTAAAAGAGAAAGAAAGCTGGTAATGATACGCCCGGAATGATATAATTTTATTATGTACAATGTGAGAGGGGTTCGTAAATATGACAGATAATTTGCAATTAGTCATCATAACAGGTATGAGCGGTGCAGGAAAAACAGTAGCTATCCAAAGTTTTGAGGATATGGGCTATTTTTGTATCGATAATATGCCACCTCGATTGATTCCAAAATTCTGGGAATTAATCAAAGAATCAGGTAAAGTCACAAAAATGGCTTTAGGAGTAGATTTACGTTCTCGTTCCTTCTTTGAAGAAATTCAAAACATGCTGATTGAAATCGAAAATACGAACTTCATCGACACTTCTATCTTGTTTTTAGATGCTTCGGACGAAGAACTAGTTGCTCGTTACAAAGAAACAAGACGAGCGCATCCGATGGCAATGGACGGTTTGATCACTGAAGGAATCCGTAAAGAGCGGGCAATATTAGACGACTTGAAAGCACAAGCTTCCGTGATCATTGACACCACGACATTGACACCACGACAATTACGCGAAAAAATCAACGAGTCTTTCAAGTCAAAGGGAGACCAAGGATTTCGAATCGAATTTGTATCATTTGGCTTTAAATATGGGTTGCCGATTGACTCTGATATCGTGATGGATGTACGTTTTTTGCCAAATCCTCATTATATTCCAGAACTAAGACCACTAACTGGTAAAGACCAGCCAGTCTATGATTATGTGATGTCCTTTGATGAAACACAATCTTTCTATCATAAATTTTTGGATCTTCTGGAAACCGTATTGCCTGGATATATCAAAGAAGGAAAAAGCAGCTTGACAGTTGCAATCGGCTGTACAGGCGGCCAACACCGTTCTGTGGCGTTGACTGAACGTTTGGCAAATGCTTTAGGAAAAACATATAAAGTCAATGTGACACATCGGGACAAGGATAAAAGGAAAGAGACGGTGAACCGGTCGTGAAAATGAAAACCTACCGGATAAGAAAACCAAAGATCGTAGTGGTCGGCGGTGGCACGGGTCTGCCGGTTATCCTAAAAAGTTTACGAAATCAGGGAGCAGATATCACGGCGGTAGTAACTGTTGCGGATGATGGTGGAAGCAGCGGCGCAATCAGAGAATCGATCGCTATGGCTCCTCCTGGTGACTTGAGAAATGTCTTAGTAGCGTTATCAGATATGCCGCAATTCTATGAAGATATTTTCCAATATCGTTTTAAAAAAGAAGATCAGTTCTTAGCCAATCATACGATCGGTAACCTGATTATTGCTGCAGTTTCCGAAATGCGAGGAAGCACATATGAAGCGATTCAATTATTAGCGAAAATGATGCATGTAGATGGACACGTCTATCCTTCTTCAGAAACGCCTTTGACCTTGCATGCCGTCTTTAAAGACGGAACGACTGCAGTAGGAGAATCTAAAATCGCGATTGATCGCAAAACGATCGATCATGTCTATGTTTGCAACACGAATGATAAAAGTGAAGCTAAAGCGGCACGAAAAGTCGTTTCAGCAATTATGGATGCCGACATGGTCGTTTTGGGTCCCGGCAGTTTATTCACTAGCATCCTTCCCAATTTAGTGATACCAGAAATTGGCGAAGCTATGATTAATACAACTGCTGAAACCGTGTATATCTGTAATATCATGACCCAAAAAGGGGAAACTGAACACTTCACCGATGCCGATCATATACGTGTCTTACACAAGCATTTGAAGCAGCCTTTTATCGACACGGTACTAGTCAATACGGAAAAAGTACCAGAAGATTATATGGACCCGGAAATCTATGATGAGTACTTAGTACAAGTCGCACATGATTTCCATGGATTGAGAAATGAAGGCTGTCGAGTGATTTCTACCGACTTTTTAGAATTGAAAGACGGTGGTGTCTTCCATGATGGAGACAAAGTGGTAGAAGAATTATTCCGATTAGTTTTCGGTTCAAAATATTAAGCAATTTATTGTTGGAGAAAGGAGGAGAATAGGATGTCATTTGCTGCAGATGTGAAGAAAGAACTAACTGGTTTGGAAGTTCATCGAGAACATGCGAAAGCAGAATTAGCTGCTTTGTTGCGAATGAACGGCTCTTTAGGTATTGTGAACCAGCAGTTTATTTTGAACGTCCAAACAGAAAATGCTGCAATTGCCAGACGTATCTATTCTCTTTTGAAAGATCATTATCAGGTACGAAGTGAGCTACTCGTTCGTAAAAAAATGAAATTAAAAAAGAACAATGTCTATATCGTCCGCTTGAAGCAAGGCACAAAAGATGTGTTGATGGATCTTGATATTATGGATGGTATGATGTTCAATGGACACGTTTCGGACGAGATTATGGGGAATTCGCAAAAAATGCGTTCGTATTTACGTGGGGCTTTTATGGCCTCGGGTTCAGTCAATAATCCAGAAACAAGCCGTTACCATTTAGAGATATTTTCCATTTATGAACAGCATAACCAAGACATTTGCGATATGTTGAATTATTACGGACTGCATGCTCGAACGCTTGAACGACGCAATGGCTATATTTCCTATTTAAAAGGCGCAGAAAAGATTGCTGATTTCTTGACACTGATTGGTGCAACTAATTCGATGCTTCGATTTGAAGACGTGCGGATCGTACGGGATATGAGAAATTCGGTCAATCGCCTAGTTAATTGTGAGACAGCAAATTTGAATAAGACGATTGATGCGGCTTCTAAACAAATTGAAAACATCGAATTGATCGAAGCAAAGGTCGGTCTGCATGCCCTTCCTGAAAAACTTCAGGAAATTGCTGAACTCCGGCTTCAGCATCCAGAAGTCAGTTTGAAAGAGTTAGGGGAAATGATTCCCTCAGGTACGATATCCAAATCGGGAATCAATCACCGTATACGCAAAATCAATGAATTTGCGGAAAAACTACGTGAAGAAGCAGTGTAATCCAATGTAAAAACTGATACATGAAGCAGAGGTGCGGATGTATCAGTTTTTTTTATTTAACAAAATATCACTTGCTTTTCTTTTCTTCTTCTGTCAAACTATAAATCCCTATTACTGCCCGTTGTTCGCCATAGATTTGTTTAAAAATCGATTTTAAAGGAGAAACAAGGATGACAGAGTATATTGAATTGATTCATGCACGAGAAAACAACTTGAAAAACATTGATTTGCGTATCCCAAAAAATAAAATTACCATCTTTACTGGCGTATCAGGGTCTGGCAAATCTTCTATTGTTTTTGATACGATTGCACAGGAGGCGGGCAGACAACTGAATGAGACTTTTAATAGTTTTGCACGTAATTTTTTGCCTAAATATAGCAGACCTGATATTGATGAAATCAAGCATTTATCCACGGCTGTTTTGATCAATCAGAAGAAACTGGGAGGAAATGCTCGATCCACTTTAGGTACTGCAACGGATATTCAGGCACTTTTTCGAATTTTATTTTCACGCTTTGCTGAACCGCCATTAGGTTATGCCAACGCGTATTCATTTAATGATCCTCAAGGTATGTGCCCTGTCTGCCAAGGAATTGGAAAAACGATAACATTGAATATCGATGCCGCCGTAGATGTGACACGCTCACTAAATGAAGGAGCAATCTTGCTTCCCAATTTCACGGTAGGGACTTGGTATTGGAAAATGTATGCAGAGACTGGTTTATTCGACCCAAACAAACCAATCTCCGAATACACATCAGAAGAATACGATCGATTATTGTATGGAAAAGCAGAGAGAATCAATATACCAAGTGCGGGAGATATGAATGTGACGTATGAAGGGATTGTCACTCGATTCATGCGAACCAATGTCCATACTGAAAAAGAAACAACGAAAAAAACAGCAAAGGTTCTGGAGACGTATACCAAAATGGACACTTGTCCAGAATGCCAAGGAAAACGTTTCTCACACGAAGTCCTAAACTCTAAAATAAACGGTTATAATATATACGATTTGACCGCAAAAGAATTATCTTCACTATTACAAATACTAGAAACGTTAGATGACAAAGAGCGTCATCCGTTGATTGCCAGTATCAAAAAACGTATCCAAGATTTGATTGATATTGGATTAGGCTATATGACATTGACACGCGAGACTTCAAGTTTATCTGGAGGGGAATCACAGCGAGTAAAAATGGTGAAGCAATTAGCTAGCAGTTTGACTAATATGATGTATATTTTTGATGAGCCAAGTACAGGATTGCATCCTAGAGATGTCCATCTACTTAATGATTTATTAAAAAAAATCCGAGATGAAGGGAATACAGTTCTGGTAGTCGAACATGATCCTGATGTCATCAAGGTGGCCGATCATATCGTGGATGTAGGACCTTATGCTGGAAGTCACGGCGGTGAGATCATGTATACTGGGGATTATGATGGGTTACTGGATTCTGGTACGTTAACGGGAAACTATTTGGGACATCAATTACCAATCAAAAAAGAAGTACGGACATTTTCAGAAACCTTTATTAGCCGCCAGAGCTCTTTGCATAATTTAAAAAATATTCGCTTAGAAATCCCTAAAGGTGTTTTTACCGTTGTTTCTGGGGTAGCTGGTTCTGGCAAGAGTACATTGGTCAATCAAGTATTTTTAAAAGACTTTCCAGAAAGCCTACTTATTGATCAAAATCCAATCCATACGAACAAACGGTCAAATCCAGCCACATTCAGTGGGATCATGAATAACATTCGGAAAGCTTTTGGTAAAGAAAATCAAGTTGATGCTGGATATTTCAGCTACAATTCTAAAGGGGCTTGTCCAGAATGCAAAGGAATGGGTGTAATCGAGCTTAATCTATCCTTTATGGACAAATCAGAGGTAGTTTGTTCAAATTGCCATGGGAAACGTTATGATCCAGCTGTTTTGGATTATCGTTATCGTGGAAAAAATATCGTAGAAGTCATGGATATGACCATAGAAGAAGCACTTGAATTTTTTGATGAGAAAGAGATCCAGCGAAAGCTTGAGAATCTAAAAGAAGTTGGTATTGGTTATCTGACTCTTGGACAGCCGATGGACACCTTATCTGGCGGAGAAGCACAAAGGCTGAAATTAGCTAATGAATTGAAAACAAATGGACAAATATACATTCTAGATGAGCCAACAACAGGACTGCATATGTCAGATGTCGAAAATGTGATTCGAATTATCAATAACTTAGTGGATAAAGGGAACACGGTCATTGTTATTGAACACAATCTAGATGTGATCCGAAGTGCTGATTGGATCATTGATCTTGGACCAGAAGGTGGATCTGGTGGTGGAAATATTCTTTATGAAGGGATTCCAGGAGGATTAAAGAACGCACAAACGATCACTGGAAACTATATCTGATTGAATACTGTTTAGTGGAGAGGTTGTGACAGAAGCTACTTCTGGAACACCGTTTATTCGGAAAAAACATACTAGGAAAGGGCTGTGACAAGACTTTTGTCACAGCCCCCTTGTTGTTTTATTTTGCTTGGATCAATTCTTTTAGTTTTTCTTTTGAAATAGATTCATCAAAGATTTCTTTACCCAAGATGACGGTTGGAACAAATCGAATATGTGCTTGCTCAGCTTCGTTGATGATAGCTTGGCTCAGCTGTTCGTTTTTTTGTTCTGCCAGCCCTAATTTATCTGCTGCAAAATCCGCTACTCCTTGGAGCGAAAGATGTTTCCACTCGTCTTGAGTATCGAATATTTGTTTGATCTCTTTGATTGCTTGTTGTCCATCGCTGATCGTGATATACCGGTGCATCACGTTTCCTCGCTGCAAGCTTTCTTTTTCTTTATCGAATAATTTGATCACTCTCTGTAATTGACCGCTTTGGACGGCTTCTTCCAATAGCTCATGAGATTCTTCAAACCATTGTCGGCAATATGGGCAAGCTAAGTTGATGAATTCGATCATTTTTTTAGGAGCATCTGATGAACCATAAGTAATACCTTTTTCTGTAGTTGTTTTTGTTGCATCAATCACTGATATATCCATGTAAAAACACCTCTTTCGGTTATAGTTTACACATGTCTGACAAAAAAAGGCAACGATTTAGATTGTTTTTCTAAAAAAATGATTGAAATAGACGTATGTGAAATATTTTTCTAAATAAAAGAAAAAATGGAATATTTTACGTTATAATGGAACAGATAATAAGAGAGAATATGAACAAGGATGATGAATCATGCGAAAAATGAAAACAATGGACGGCAATACGGCAGCCGCGTATATTTCTTATGCTTTTACCGAGATTGCTGCAATATATCCGATAACGCCCAGTTCGACCATGGCTGAATTAGTCGATCAATGGTCAGCAGCAGGAAAAGAAAATGTATTTGGTCAACCAGTAAAAGTAGTGGAAATGCAATCCGAAGCAGGAGCAGCTGGCGTGGTTCACGGTTCACTGAAAACTGGTGCGCTGACAACTACATATACCGCCTCACAAGGGTTGCTTTTGATGATACCGAATATGTATAAAATTGCTGGGGAACTACTGCCAAGTGTTTTTCACGTTGCTAGTCGGGCAGTGACGACGAATGCTTTAAATATATTTGGAGATCATGGAGACGTGATGGCTGCAAGACAAACAGGGTTTGCGATGCTAGCTGAAAGCAGTGTGCAAGAAGTGATGGATTTGACACCTGTTGCCCATCTTGCTTCCATTGAAGGCGAATTGCCTTTTTTGAATTTCTTTGATGGGTTCCGTACGAGTCACGAAATTCAAAAAATCGAAGTTTTGGAATATGAAGAATTAGCTCCTTTGGTCAATCAGGAG
Organism: Enterococcus sp. 10F3_DIV0382; assembly: GCF_002140245.1. Classification (NCBI taxonomy): domain Bacteria; kingdom Bacillati; phylum Bacillota; class Bacilli; order Lactobacillales; family Enterococcaceae; genus Enterococcus; species Enterococcus sp. 10F3_DIV0382. Next base: position 1,428,965 of record NZ_NGMF01000001.1, read on the forward strand.
AAGTTAGCTTCTTTTCGTAAACGTGGGATGAATCCCAATCATCCGACAGTTAGTGGCACGAACCAGAATCCAGATATTCATTTTCAACAACGGGAAACAATCAATCCGTATTATGATAAGTTACCTGCAATCGTACAAAAATATATGAAAGAGATTAATCGATTACGAGGTACTTCTTATGATTTGGTGACTTATTACGGAGCAGCTGATGCAGAAGAGGTCATTGTTTCGATGGGATCAGTTGCACAGACGATTGAGCAAACAGTTGATTATTTGAATGCAAACGGACGGAAAACAGGTTTTTTGAATATCCATCTTTATCGACCTTTTCCAGTGGAAACATTTGTGCAAAAGTTACCTCATACAGTAAAAGCAATCGCTGTTCTTGATCGAAGTAAAGAGCCAGGAGCAGGGGGAGAACCCCTTTTATTAGACGTTCAAAGTGCGTTATATGATTCTGAATTTCGCCCGGCTATTATTGGTGGTCGCTACGGATTAGGTTCGAAAGATGTGACACCCGATCAAATCTCGGCAGTTTTTGATGAATTGCAAAAAGATCCAAGTATACGCAAAAAACGGTTCACCATTGGGATCGTGGATGATGTGTCTTATCAATCTTTGGAAACAAAAGAAAGTCTAGATTTAACAGAACCGCAAACATTCCAGGCAAAGTTTTGGGGATTTGGATCTGACGGAACAGTTGGTGCAAATAAATCAGCCATCAAGATTATCGGGGATCACACAGACAAATATGCTCAAGGCTATTTTTATTATGATTCGAAAAAATCTGGCGGTCTAACTGTCTCTCATCTGCGTTTTGGAGATACGCCGATACGTTCAGCGTATCTTGTCGAGCATGCGGACCTTGTTGCTTGTCACACACCAGCTTACCTGCATAGCTATGACTTAGTCAAAGGATTGAAGCCAGGTGGAATCTTTTTACTGAATACTCTTTGGAGTGACGAACAATTAGAAACGCATCTGCCCATAAAATTAAAACGTTACTTGGCTGAAAATAACATTCGGTTCTATACGATCAATGCCATGAGATTGGCCCAAGAAGTTGGTTTGGGACGACGGATCAATACGGCAATGGAAACAGCATTTTTTAAATTAGCTGACATCATTCCATTTGATGAAGTGATTCCGTTGCTAAAAGAAGAAGCACTAAAAAGCTACGGGCATAAATCAATGGCTATCGTAGAAAAAAACATACAGGCAATCGATCGGACAATCGAACTGCTTCATGAAGTTGTGATTCCAGAAAATTGGAAAACATTGGAGATGCCTGAAAAAATCAATAAAAGGAACAAGGGGTATGTACAAGAAATCCTTGAGCCAGTGAATGCGCAAGAAGGGAATCATCTCTCTGTTGGTACGCTTGTAGCAAATGGAATGACAACTGGCGAAATGCCTTTAGGAACGGCTTCTGTTGAAAAGCGAGGTGTCGCTTTAGAAGTACCTGAGTGGATTAGTGATCGCTGTACGATGTGTAATGAATGTGCCTTTGTGTGTCCACATGCTGCCATCCGTCCATTTTTAGCAGATGAAGAGGAAATGGAAGAAGCGCCAGAAGGATTTATCGTGAGAGAAATGAGAGGCGCAGACGGCGTAAAATACCGTATCCAAGTTTCAGTGGAAGACTGTACAGGTTGTGGTCTGTGTGTAGAGGCTTGTCCCGCAAAAGGCAAAGCTTTAGTGATGAAACCTTATGAAGAACAGAAAGAACAAGCTATGAATTGGGCTTTTGCGATGACGCTAAGACAAAAAGAAAATCCAGTGAAAGGGAAAAATACGGTTTTATCGACACAATTCAACCAACCACTTCTTGAATTCTCAGGCGCTTGCTCAGGCTGTGGCGAAACACCTTATGTAAAATTATTGACACAAATGTTCGGCGATCGAATGATGATTGCGAATGCGACAGGCTGTTCTTCTATTTGGGGCGGTGCCTCTCCAGCTTCGCCTTATACGACAAACGAATGTGGTCAAGGGCCTGCATGGTCAAATTCTTTATTGGAAGATAATGCTGAATTTGGTTATGGTATGCTTCTGGCGGCACAGACTCGTCGTGAGGCTTTGGCAAATTCAATCAAAGAAGTATTGCCAAAAGTGTCAGAAGAACTGCGAGAATTGATGGAAGACTGGTTGGAACATCTCTTTGAGAGTGAAGGAACGCAACAAAGAGCAGCAAAACTGCAAGCAGCGATCGAAAATGAACGATCAATTGTCCCTGAACTGGAAGATATATACAAGAGAAGAGATCTATTCGTAAAAAACAGCCAATGGATGATTGGCGGAGATGGATGGGCTTACGACATTGGTTTTGGCGGGATCGATCATGTACTTGCCAGCGGAGCAGACGTAAATATCCTTGTTTTGGATAACGAAGTCTATTCCAATACTGGCGGTCAAACCTCAAAAGCAACACCAGCTTCGGCAATCGCTAAATTTTCAGCTAGTGGAAAATATGCTTCAAAGAAAGACTTAGGGATGATGGCGATGACATATGGGAATGTCTATGTAGCACAAATCGCTTCAGGGGCCAATCAAATGCAGACAATCAAAGCATTTGAAGAAGCAGAAAAGTATCCTGGCCCTTCTTTGATTATTGCCTATACACCTTGTATCACACATGGCTTGCTTGGTGGAATGAAAGAATCGCTTAAAGAAGCAAAAGAAGCTGTTTCTTCTGGTTATTGGTCATTATATCGATATAACCCTACAATGGTCGAAAAAAACAAGAAACCAATGACTTTGGACTACAAAAAACCTGATTTCTCTACTATGCCTGATTTCATGAGGAAACAGGTTCGCTTTTCTTCACTAGAGAACGCAAATCCAAATCTTGCAAAAGCTTTATTTGAAAAGACTGTCCAAGATGCTAAAAAACGTTTTTACAACTATGCTGCACTGTCAGGAGAATTAGAAAAAATCAAGAAAAGACTTGAACCAGAAGAGTCCATTGATGTAGTCGTTAAGACGAGAAAAGAAAAAACGACGGATCTTGAAGCGGAAGAAAGAAGAGCTGCCCGAAGAGCCGCTCGAGCAGAACGACGTAAAAAAATGGAACACGTTACAGAAGAAAAAAGTGAAAAATAACAGAAAAAATGTAATGAATAATTCTCTGAGGTTTAAAAATTTTTATTCTAGAGAAAAATAAAACGCATACTTGTAATTTTCTTGAAAATTATGTGTTTTTCTCAAGAAAAAAACGAGCAGATCAGCCTCTAAAATTAAAACATATGATATACTAGAGAGGAAATCTCAAAAGAGAAGAGAGGCTTTTTATGTCATTTCAAATCGGGGAACTTTTTAATTTGGACTATTGGCAGCAAATGTTTTCCGGTGACTTGTTCTCTCTGAATTTTTTGGTGAACATACTTGATATTCTGGTTGTCTGGTATCTTGTATACAAACTGATCCAACTGTTGCGAGGCACAAAAGCGATTCAGCTTCTGAAAGGTGTAGCTATTTTTATTGTTATCCGAATCGTAGCAGAAATCATTGGTCTGCACACCTTGTCTTGGCTGATGAACCAAGTCATCACGTACGGGGTGATAGCTGCTATCGTGATTTTTCAGCCGGAAATCCGGAGAGGACTGGAACATCTTGGACGCAGTTCGCTTTTCAAACAATCAAAAAGCGAACAGCAGGAAGATGAGAAGATGATCTTGTCTTTTGACAAAGCCATCCAATATATGTCCAAGCGAAAAATCGGTGCGCTGATCACTATCGAACGTCATACTGGATTAGATGAGTATATTGAGACAGGGATTGCTTTAGATGCAGATATCACTGGGGAGCTGCTGATCAATATCTTTATTCCTAATACACCGCTGCATGATGGTGCAGTTATTGTAAAAGAAGGAAAGATCGCAGTAGCAAGTGCCTATCTTCCTCTATCAGAAAGTATGTTGATCCCTAAAGAATTCGGGACTCGACACCGGGCAGCTGTCGGTATAAGCGAAGTCAGCGACGCGATCACCATCGTTGTCTCTGAAGAAACCGGGGACGTCAGCATCACGTTAGATAATGAACTGATGGCTGGCTTATCCCAGCAAGAATATTTGGCAATCTTGCGTAGAGAATTAATTGCTGAAGAGAAAACAAAAAATAAGAAAAACGTGATTCAATCTTTCCTAGACGGTATGACTAAGGGAGGGGATCGCAAATGATCTCAAAAGAGAAACGGACAAGCATTCTTTACAGTTTTATTGCATTGCTGTTCAGTATTGCACTGTACTTCAATGCAAATGGACAGTCCGTTCAAAACACGCTTTCTGGAAATGAAGCGTATAATCAAACAGTCACTGGTGTGCCAATCAAAATTTCTTATGATTCGCAACGCTATTATATCCATGGATATGAAAACACAGTGACGGTCAAACTTTCCAGTGCAAACCGAGTCCAGTTGAATGCAGAAGCAAACGAAGATACACGGATGTTTCGCATCACTGCAGATATCACTAAGCTTGGCGAAGGAACACATGAAGTTCCGCTGAAAATTCAGAACTTGAGCAGTGCTGTCACAGCAAAGATGGAACCAGCAACTATTACAGTAACGGTTGAGAAAAAGGTGACAAAAGATTTCGATGTGGAAACATTGATTCCTTCAACGATCACACCATCTGGATATGAGCTGGATGATACTTCCGTTAGTCCTAAAAAAGTCTCTATCACTACAGGTGATAAAACGTTGGCCGAAATCAAACGAGTAGTAGCTGATGTAGATGCTTCGATGGTCACGGATGATGGAATCAATAGTGAAGTGCCGATACAAGCGCTGAACGCAGCAGGAGAAATATTAAGTATCATTTCCGATCCAGTGCAAGTAACTGTGAAAGCTGATGCAATCAAACCAAGCAAAACGGTACGACTTTATGGGACGCAACAAGGAACACCGGCTGCTGGGGTTAAAAGCTATGATTTCAGTTTTTCAGACCTGGAAGCAGAAGTAAGCGGATCTAGCGATTTGCTTGCGTCAATCGGCGACAGTATCGTTGTACCAATCAATGTCTCAGGAATCAGTCATCGAACAACTCGTAAAATCGAAATACCAGTAGAAGAAGGACTAAGTATCAAACCTAAATCAGTCAGTGTGGAGATTACACCCGTAATGCAAACGTCAAGCAGCAGCTCCGCTTCGACGAGCAGTCGGACACAAGAAGATACAAATATAAGTACAAGCACCACATCTGCTGATTCAGTAACGGTACCTTCAACAACAACGTCCATCTCTTCTAGTTCGGAATCTGCAACAAGCAGTTCATCCACGAGTACAGAAGAAACGTCGCAAACAAGCGAATCAACACAAATGAGCAGAACAAATTCCTCGGAAAATTAAGTTAAAGGAGTAATTTTACAACTATGGGTAAATATTTTGGAACAGACGGCGTCCGCGGTGAAGCCAACAAGGAGCTTACGCCAGAACTTGCATTTAAGCTGGGACGATGCGGAGGTTATGTCCTAAGCCAGCATGAAGAAGAAGGAAAACGCCCACGCGTACTAGTGGGGCGGGATACAAGAATCTCAGGTCAAATGTTAGAAGAAGCGCTGATTTCAGGACTTTTATCGGTGGGTATTGAAGTGTTCCAACTAGGTGTGATTTCTACGCCAGGTGTTGCTTATCTGACACGGTTACAAAAAGCAAGTGCAGGAGTGATGATCTCTGCTTCTCACAATCCAGCGCAGGATAATGGAATCAAATTTTTTGGTGCAGACGGTTTTAAATTAGTAGATGATCAAGAACTAGAAATCGAAGCATTGTTGGATGCAGAAGTAGATGAATTGCCTCGTCCATCAGCTGACGGTTTGGGAACTGTAGAAGAATTTCCAGAAGGTTTATTGAAATATTCTCAATTCCTTGTTCAAACGATCAATGGCGATCTTTCCGGTTTGACGATTTGTGTCGATGCAGCAAACGGAGCAACTTCAACAAGTGTCAATCGTTTGTTCGCTGATCTTGAAACAGATTTCTATACAATGGGCACAAATCCAGATGGTTTAAACATCAATGATGGGGTAGGTTCTACGCATCCAGAACGTTTAGCTGAGATGGTCGTTGAAAAAGGAGCGGACGCTGGTCTAGCTTTCGATGGCGATGGCGATCGCATCATCGCGGTAGATGAACTTGGGAATATCGTCGATGGTGATAAAATCATGTTTATCTGTGCTAAATACTTAGCAGAAAAAAATCGCTTGAAAAAAGACACCATCGTTACAACTGTGATGAGCAACTTAGGCTTCCACAAAGCGGTAGAAGGAATCGGTCTGAAAGATGTCGTTACACAAGTCGGTGATCGTTATGTTGTAGAAGAAATGCGCAAAAACGATTATAATTTTGGTGGCGAGCAGTCTGGACACATGATTTTCTTAGATTTCAACACAACTGGTGATGGGATGCTTTCAGGAATTCAGTTGTTGAATATTATGAAACAGACGGGTAAAAAATTATCTGAGCTTGCAGCAGAGGTAACGATTTATCCGCAAAAATTAGTGAATATCCGTGTAAGTGATAAAAATGGTGCGATGGATGTTCCAGCAATTAAAAAAGTGATCGAAGAAGCAGAAGCTGAAATGGGGTCAGAAGGTAGAATCCTAGTTCGCCCTTCCGGCACAGAACCATTACTTCGTGTGATGGCAGAAGCGCCTACCGATGAGAAAGTCAATTACTATGTCGATAAAATCGCAGCAGTAGTCAAAGAAGAAATCGGTCTAGATTAAGAACCTAAGGTAGAAGAGAAAAAGCAAAGACTAGTGACGGTTATTCGTCGCTGGTCTTTGCTTTTTCTTTTATTTAAAAACATATTGTGTAAGAAATATTATACCAATGTAAGAGATGAAAAAACTCAACATCACTAGTAAAATAGCACGTTTGCGTGCTTTATCTGCTTTTAATCCTATTTTTTTGTGGATATGATCAAGAATAATATAACTAGGAATTTGAGCCAATAGATAGACGTAATAATAGTTTTGCCCGTCCGCAATAAGGAAGTACAAAACAAGAGAAGCAACTATACTATCAAAAAAGAGAATAGACCAGCGTAAGAGCGTTAATTTTGTTACCATCGAAAATCATAGGTAGAACTCCAGCGTGCTTCAGTCAAGGTTATTCTACCAGTCCCTCTATTGCCGTTAGCATCTTCATAACTATCATTTTTGTAAACATCAGGCTTGATAGTGGTAGTATCTAATTCAGAAGCAAGGGAGACGATTGCAGTAGAAGTCAGGACGAGTGAGGAAACAACAATTGTAGTGACAAAAATAATAAGCATTTTTCTTATCATAGGCCAACCTCCATTTTGTTTTTGTTATAATATAAGTATAATAGTTTCTTTGTTACCCTTATATTTTATAATCATCTAATTGTTTTTGGTAGATTTGTTGCATAAGCTCACAAAAATTTTGGAGGGAGAAAAAATTGAGGTTTGGCGAAATGTATCGATTTATAAGGAAAGGGAAAGGAATGACTCAAAAAGAAGTTTGTAATGATTTTTTAGATAGGACAACTCTTTCGCGGATTGAAAAAAATGAGACGGAGCCAAGGTTTGAAAATGCTTGTTATTTATTAGAGAGGATAGATGTATCTTTAGATGAATTTAGATATTTGGCAAATATAGAGAATAGAGATAATAGAGATAATCGTACAAGGCTTATTGAGGATTTTTATTCTATTATTTCAAATACAGAAAGTGCACAGATAAGAAAGTTGTATAGACGATGTTTAGAATTTACATCTACTTGTTCAGATAAAAAAATAGAAGAAATCCTGTTGATTTTACGCTTGTATTTATCTGCTGATCCTATAGACTTTGATAAAACAGAATTCAAAGGGTTGGTGACTCCGATTTGGCAGCGGCTTTCAAAAATAGAGGTGTGGACATTAAGAGATATTCAAATATTTGCGATCATTTCATTTCATCTAGAAATCAGCACGTTAGAAATAATGTATCCTATTCTATTAGCTACGCTTGATAGATATAATCGATTGGATGTTGTCGATACAGTAAGGCTGACACTTTTGATGAATATCTCTCAAATATATATACAAAAAAATCTTGTAGAAGATGGCCGATACATGTTGAATCTAGCAAAAGATATGGCGAAACGAGCAAAACGAGCTGATTTTCTAGGCATGATCTTCGTAAGATTGGGGTACTGCCAAAACGATACAAAATTAATGCAAAAAGGGTTTGATTTACTTGAAGTAGTTGAAGAAACGGAATTAAAAGCCAAATTATTAAAGGAACTCCAATATTATAGACAGAGAAAGTGAACGATTTATTTAAACGAGGTTTTAAAAAGTAAACGGGAAATGAAATAAAGTAAAAATACCGAACACTAAAAATCAAATTTTTTGGTGTTCGGTATATACTATGCTTTTATTTTTTTACAAAAGACTGCAAAAATCAAATGATTTCCCGTACAGAAACGTTACTCAACTGTCACTGATTTCGCCAGATTACGTGGCTTGTCAACGTCAAACCCTCGTAACAGTGTGGCGTAATAGGCAAGTAATTGAGTCGGCACGACTGTAGCAAGAGTAGACAGATAAGGGTGGACTGCTGGCAGTACTAGTTGGTCATTTTCCTTTTCTAATCCTTCTGAGACGATAACTAATGTTTTAGCACCACGGCTTTCGACTTCTTTCAGATTACCTCGAGTATGCGCGCCAGTCACTTCTTCACTGATGATTCCGATCACGGGTGTTCCTTCTTCAATCAAAGCAATTGTTCCGTGTTTCAATTCACCAGCAGCAAAACCTTCAGCCTGGATATAACTGATTTCTTTCAATTTCAAAGCGGCTTCAAGAGAAACGTTGTAGTCTGCCCCGCGTCCGATATAAAAAGCATTTCTTGTGTCACTGAGGTATTCTGCAGCTAGCTCCTCTAAATAATCTTTCTGGGCAATGACCGATTCCATCGCATTTGCGACTAAACTCAATTCATGAGTGATATCGAACGAAAGAGAAGTTTCTAATTCTTTTTTGTCACCGATAGCTTTGGCTAATAAAGTCAGTACTGCTATTTGTGCAGTATAAGCTTTCGTTGATGCTACTGCAATCTCAGGTCCGGCATGCAACAATAGGGTGAAGGATGCTTCTCGCGAAAGAGTAGAGCCAGCAACATTTGTAATCGTAAGTGAAGGATAGTCAAGACGGTTGATTTTTACCAGCACTTGCCGACTGTCCGCTGTTTCGCCACTTTGACTCAAGAAAATAAAGAATGGTTTTTGTGAAAGAAGAGGTGTGTTATAGCCGAATTCACTGGCTAAATGAACCTCGACAGGAATCTGTGTCAATTCTTCCAAAGTCTGTTTACCAGCTAATCCCGCATGGTAACTAGTTCCGCAAGCAACGATGTAGATTCGATCGCTGTCAGATAATGTATCGATCAGTTTTGGATCAAGAGGGACCCGATTGTCTTCTGTTACGTATTTTTGAGCAATACGGCGCATGATAATAGGCTGTTCGTCGATTTCTTTCAGCATATAAAAAGGATAGGTGCCTTTCTCGATATCTGAAGCATCTACTTGCGCTTCAAATGAAGAACGTTCCATAATGTCGCCCGCAAAATTTTGGATAATAATTTTGTCTGATGTAACGGTAACCATCTCTTCATCTTCGACCTCGACGAATTTCTTCGTATGAGCAAGCATAGCCATTGCATCGCTAGCAATTACATTGAATCCATCACCAAGTCCGACTAACAATGGGCTTTTGTTTTTCGCTACATAAATCACATCAGGTGTTGTACGATCAATCAAAGCGAAAGCATAAGAACCTTTGATGACGCGCAAAGCTTTTAAAAATGCCTCTTTTGCCGTCATATCCTTCGCAAAAGTTTCAATCAGATGAGCGATAATCTCAGTATCTGTCTCACCGATAAAGTGATCATCTGTTAAATAAGCATTTTTAAGTTCTTCGAAGTTTTCGATCACGCCATTATGGACAAGCACGAAACGCCCGCTTTGTGAAGTATGTGGATGGGCATTTTCCTCAGATGGTTGTCCGTGGGTTGCCCAACGTGTATGGCCGATGCCTATATTTCCTGTAGTATCAGAAGTTATTCTATCTTTTAAATTTTGGATTCTGCCTTGTGCTTTGACTAAATGATCTGTCGTGCCATCTGAGACAAAGATGCCAGCTGAATCATAACCGCGGTATTCCAATTTTTCTAGCCCGCCAATCAATCCTGGTGTTACATTTTTTAATCCAATCATTCCAACAATTCCGCACATAAAAAACATCCTACTTTCTATAATGAATTCGTATGAATGCTTCCAGCTGCAGGAAAATCCTTTTGTTTTATCTTTGCAGATACTTTTTGTGGATCTTCTGTAGAGTGCAGTCCCTAGGGTCATCCGCCGAATCTTTCGATAAACCCTCTCCTCGTCATCTGTTTACACAGACCAGGCGCTATCCTAAAAGGTATAACTATCCTCCTTTTTTGTTTTTTATCTGGAAACATTTAAAATCATACCCTTTTGCGAATGTTTTTGTCAACAAAAAAAGAATAAAAATAAATTGGTATATATCGAATTGCCTTTTGGGTGTGCGTTTTGTATCAAAAAATAATCGGTTTTTGTCTATCATCTTTTTCAGGAGTTCGGTACAATGGAAAGTAATAGGATGAAGGAGGAGAAAAATGGATTCAAAAATTGAAATCATGACACTTGGAATGTTAAAAAAACAATTGTCCGAATTTGAAGCATCAGCTGGTGTATCAGATGATACAAAAATATTTTTAGATACTGGTTGGGATAGCATCCAGGAAATCGCACCTGATGCCTTGGAAGTTGTCCAAGCGCGAGAGTTTACGGTAGAAGATGAATGGACAAAAGAATCATTTTCTGGGTATGCGCGTGAAGAAAAAGCAGAGCGGTTCGACGCTTCCGAGAAGTCAGAAACTGTAATCGTCTTAAAAAACTTGTATTAGAAAGGAGAAAGAATGAATAAAAAACGTTGGGCAGCAGTTCTGATTGCTGCGGGATTATTTGTGGTTTCGTTAGTTTCGGCGAGTTTGACTAACCCTCAGGAAAACAATCAAGTCGAAGGGTTGAACAGTTGGTTATACGGGGATGAAGAGTTAGTACCAAATGTGTTGGAAGAGGGAGACAGTACGCAAAAAATCGTAAAACTGACAGTAGATGGAACGATTGCTGCAGGAGGATCTTCTGGCTTATTTGCTTCTGAAGGTTATAACCATGAAAATTTCATGGAACAACTGAAAGCTGTGGAAGAAGATCCAACAGTTAAAGGAATCTTTTTAGAAGTAAACTCTCCTGGTGGTGGTGTCTATGAAAGTGCGGAAATCGCTAAGAAATTAGATACGATCCGTAAAGAACATGATATCCCGATGTATGTCAGTATGAAAAACATGGCAGCTAGCGGTGGTTATTATATTTCTGCTCAAGCAGATAAAATCTTTGCAACCGAAGAAACAGTGACCGGTTCAATTGGTGTGATCATGTCAGGATTGAATTATTCAGGGCTTTTAGAAAAACTGGGTGTGGAAGACACAACAGTGAAAAGTGGCGCGTTGAAAGATATGGGATCAGGAACACGCCCAGAGACAAAAGAAGAGGAAGCAGTGCTTCAAGCGTATATTGATAGTGCGTATCAACGATTTGTAAGAATCGTTAGCGAGGGACGGAATAAATCTGAAGAAGCAGTCAAAAAAATAGCAGATGGAAGGATTTATGATGGTGTCCAAGCAAAAGAAGTAGGTTTAGTTGATGAATTGGGATTCCCTGAAGACGCCTTACAAGCTATGCGAAAGGAACAAAAGCTTGAAGATGCTGAATTAGTAGAATATTCCTCCCCATCATCTGGATTTGCCAGCACATGGTTAGGAAGCAAACTGGCAGAGTTCCAAGGATTGAAATCTTCTGAAACTAGTCAGATCTTATCAATACTTGAGAATCTCGGAACTGCAGAATCACCAAAAGCAATGTATTATTACGGAGGTGAGTAAGCATGACGGAACTTCCAAACGAAAATAAGGAACAAGGAAGAGAGAGGCAACAGCAGCCTGCTGTGGGACCTGATCCAAGCTTTTCCCAAAAAGTGCTGAGCTCTTTTGAAAGAGAACCGATGACATCAGAAGAAATCAAAAAGAAACAACGGAAATGGAAAAAGTATACTGACACAAAAAATGAACCACCAAAAGCAAATGATTTTCCTCATTATTTCTATGCAGGCTTTTTGATCCGAATGTTTGCCTTCTTGATCGATCTTTTGTGTATCGGAGCTATTACACGTTTAACACTTGGTATTGCCAAAAATCTAGGTTGGCTGAATTTTTCAGATTCGTATTTGAGTCTCTATGGATTCACGGCATTACTCATTTATTTAGCGTATTTTGTTTTATTGACGAAACTCAATCATGGCCAAACGATTGGGAAAATGATCTTCGGTATTCGAGTCATCAGCTTTGATGAAGAAGAACTTAGCTGGTCAACTGTTTTAGTTAGAGAAGGTGCTTGCCGGTTCATTTTAAAGTTTCCTTTGCTGATGTTAGGGTATCTTCCAGCAATCTTTAATCAGAAAAAGCAGCATCTGGGAGATTTTTTCACTAATACAAGTGTCGTTACGATTAATCTGATCAAAGCATTCAACCAAGAAGTTAACAGCTGATGATCCATAAAAAACAGTAGTTTGAAGCATCTTATAAAAGTCAGATCAAAAATCTAGCTTTTAGAGGATGCTTCGATTATTTTTAATTGTCATGCTTTTTTTGTTTTGCTACTATTGAACATGAGCTGAACATAAGCAAGAGGAGGACACTGCGTGAAGCCGATTGATTTTCCAGAAAAATATGAGAATTTAATGCGAGTGGCCCAACAAGCACTAGCAAACCAGCAATATCAGCAGGCAAAAGAACTATTTCAACGTGCTTACGAGTTGAAAGAAAGCTTTGAGGCTAATAGCCTGCTTGTTTTTTGTCTTTATGAGTTAGACGAGAAAAAAGAAGCGTTGAAACAAGCACTCTTACATGAAAAACAGTATCTTCAAAACGAGGAGTTTGCTGAATTTTATTTTGACTTGTTAATCAGTGCACAAGATTTTTTATATGCTAGAAAATTGATAGCAAGTACAGATTTTTATGAATCTTTTGAGCAGCGTATCATTGAAAAAATCCAATTTGCAGAAGAGTTATCCGGCCAAATGGAGAGGCAAAAAGTCAAGGCGCTCCATAAAAAATCGGAGGAACTTCCTTCATTGGAACCAGCACGTCAGCTGTCGTCTATTGAGGAGATCGAACAGCTTCCTTACCATGAGTTTATCCAAACAGCGAGTAAACTGATTGTATTACCAGAGGTCCATATTTTAGCGAGGGCAAAATTGCTGGAGACGCTTAGGCAATTGAATGAATGCAACCCTGTTTTCTATTTGACGATTGAAGAAAAACTAGTCAAAGTTATACCCAAAGATTTGCCTAAGCCACAGCAACAGTCAAGTTATCAACAATTGTGTGTGTTATCAGACCATTATGGGAATGAAGATGCGCTACTTAGTTCGGTGCTGAAAGAAGAATTTACGTTGCAATCTGCAATCGTTTATCCTGTCTATGATACATACATTGAAGACCCGAGGCGTTGGTTTCAACTGACTGTAGAGGCATGTACAGGAAAAACGATGTATGATGGTACGGAAGATGAAAAACAAAATTTTTTTAAAAAACGAGAGAAAATTTTGGAGCAAATGATCTTCTTCCATTAGATTTTATCAGTGAAAAAGATAAAAATGTTATGAAAAACAATGATTCTACCCATTCAATATGTTTACAATTTGAAAGGGTTAGTGTACTATTTAAAGGTATGCATGAAACGTTTTTGATGTATAAAATGAATTTCTAAACTCGGAGGGAATTAAATGACTGCAACATTTGAAAAAAAAGGCACGAATGATGGTGTTTTAAAATTTACGATTGCGCAAGACGAAATCCAAAAAGGATTAACAACTGCGTTTAATAAAGTGAAAAAAAGCTTGAACGTACCTGGATTCCGTAAAGGAAAAGTTTCTCGTCAAGTATTCAACCGTATGTACGGTGAAGAAGCTTTATATGAAGATGCATTGAATGCTGTATTACCAGAAGCTTATGAAGCTGCTGTCAAAGAAGCTGGTATCGATCCTGTTTCTCAACCAAAAATCGATGTTGAAAGCATGGAAAAAGGTCAAGACTGGGTAATCACTGCTGAAGTAACAGTGAAACCAGAAGTAAAATTAGGACAATATAAAGATCTAGTTGTTGAAAAACAAGATCGTGAAGTAACAGATGCTGACGTGGATGCACGTATCAAACGTGAACAAGAAGCACAAGCTGAATTAGTTATCAAAGAAGATGCTGCAGCTGAAAATGGCGATACAGTAGTAATCGACTTCGAAGGCTTTGTAGATGGCGAAGCGTTTGATGGCGGAAAAGGCGAAAATTACTCACTTGAATTAGGTTCAGGTTCATTCATTCCAGGATTTGAAGATCAATTAGTTGGTCATAAATCAGGTGAAAGTCTAGATGTAAATGTAACTTTCCCAGAAGATTATCAAGCAGAAGATCTTGCTGGAAAAGAAGCAGTCTTCAAAGTGACAATCCATGAAGTAAAAGCAAAAGAAGTGCCTGAATTAGATGACGAATTCGCAAAAGATGTGGATGACGAAGTATCAACATTAGAAGAATTGAAAGAAAAATATCGCAAAGAATTAGTAGAAACTAAAGAAAAAGCAGCAGACGATGCAAAAGATGAAGCAGCAATCCGTATGGCTGTTGAAAACGCAGAAATCGTTGAATTGCCACACGTGATGGTTCATGATGAAGTACATCGTTCAATGGACGAATTCTTGAACAACATGCAACGTCAAGGTATCTCTCCTGAAATGTACTATCAATTAACTGGTTCTACAGAAGAAGACTTGCATAAACAATTCGAAGGTGAAGCAGAAATGCGCACAAGAACAAATCTTGTGATCGAAGCAATTGCAGCTGCTGAAAATCTTCAAGCAACAGAAGAAGAAATCAATGCAGAAATCCAAGAATTATCAGAAACATACAACATGCCAATCGAACAAATCAAACGCGTGTTGACAGAAGATATGCTGGAACATGATGTGACAATGAAAAAAGCAATCGAATTGATCACGGGTACAGCGACAGAAGCAAAAGAATAGAAATTAAGTAATACAGGTCATGAAATAAGGGACTGTGACATGTTTGTTGTCACAGTCCCTTATTTTTTGTTAAGCGTGAAAATATACAAAGATATAGGTCAATCGATCCTTTGTTAAACACTTTTTCTTTTTACTAAACTATGTTATGATAATAAAAGACTGTAAAGTCTCTGATAGTTTCTTGCATACTTTTTGCAAGTTAAGGGGTGAAGACCATGTATGACAATCCAAGTAGCAATGAGACCGTACGCTGTTCTTTTTGTGGGAAAACCCAAGAAGAAGTGAAAAAAATCGTAGCTGGTCCAGGGGTCTACATCTGTAATGAATGTATCGACCTATGTAAAGAAATCATTGATGAAGAATTTTATGAAGAAGCTGTACGCGAATTCACTGAAGTCCCTAAACCACTAGAAATTCTTGAAGTATTGAATAACTACGTGATTGGACAAGATCGCGCAAAACGCTCGTTAGCTGTTGCTGTATACAATCACTACAAACGTGTCAATCAGCAAGCACAAGAGAACACAGATGATGTTGAACTACAAAAAAGCAATATCTGCTTGATCGGACCTACAGGGTCAGGGAAAACATTTTTGGCACAAACATTAGCAAAAACGTTGAATGTACCTTTTGCAATCGCAGATGCGACAAGTTTGACAGAAGCTGGTTATGTGGGTGAAGATGTAGAAAACATTTTACTTAAATTGCTCCAGTCTGCTGATTACAATGTGGAACGTGCAGAAAAAGGGATCATCTATATTGATGAGATCGATAAAATCGCGCGTAAAAGCGAAAATGTATCCATCACTCGTGATGTTTCCGGTGAGGGTGTCCAACAAGCCTTGCTGAAGATTCTAGAAGGAACTGTTGCAAGTGTTCCGCCTCAGGGAGGACGTAAACATCCACATCAAGAATTTATCCAGATCGATACGACGAATATCTTGTTCATCGTAGGTGGGGCGTTTGATGGTATCGAAACAATCGTGAAAAACCGTATGGGCGAAAAAACGATTGGATTTGGTACACAAAACCAAAAACTTTCTGAAGACGAAAGCGTCATGCAACATATCATCCCTGAAGATTTGCTGAAATTCGGATTGATTCCTGAGTTTATCGGACGATTACCTGTTATGGCAGCTTTAGAGAAATTGACAACAGATGATCTGGTGCGGATCTTGACTGAGCCAAAAAATGCGTTAGTCAAACAATATCAAAAGCTTCTTTCTCTAGATGATACTGAACTTGAATTCGAACCTGAAGCGTTGAGAGCTATTGCGAAAAAAGCAATCGAACGCAACACTGGTGCTCGAGGTCTTCGTTCTATCATCGAAGAAATCATGATGGATGTGATGTTTGATATCCCTTCAAATGAAAACATCGAAAAAGTGATTATTACCAAGGAAGCAGCTGAATTGTCTGGTGAGCCAACAGTGATCTATAAAGATTCAGAGAAAAAAGCGGGTTGATGAGAAGAGGCTGCCGTAAAAGTCATTTTGGCTTTTACGACAGCCGCTTGCTTTATTCATCACCTTTTTAAGGAGAGAGACCATGAAAGTCCATCAAGCTGAAATCATCATAAGTGCAGTGGCACCAAAACAATATCCAGAGACACAATTGCCGGAAATAGCTCTGGCAGGGAGATCAAATGTAGGGAAATCTTCTTTTATCAACACATTGATTGATCGAAAGAATTTAGCGCGTACTTCCGGTAAGCCTGGAAAGACCCAGACCTTGAACTTTTATTTGATTGAGAATGCGTTGCATTTTGTCGATGTTCCAGGATACGGGTATGCAAAAGTATCCAAAACTGAACGAGCAAAATGGGGAAAGATGATCGAGACATATTTAACGACCAGAGAACAACTACGTGCGGTCGTTTCTTTAGTAGATCTACGCCATAAGCCTTCTCAAGAAGATATCCAGATGTATCAATTTTTGAAGTATTATGATATCCCTGTGATCGTTGTTGCTACTAAGGCAGATAAGATTCCTCGCGGTAAATGGAACAAGCATGAAAGCGAGATCAAAAAAGCATTGGATTTTGATCATAATGACACATTTATTCTTTTTTCTTCCGTTACAAAACAAGGAAAAGAAGAAGCATGGGCAGCAATCGAACAAGCAATCGAATCATAAAAAGAATAAAAAAGACTTACCAGTCAAACTCTTCCATAAAAGTTTGGCTGGTAAGTCTTTTTTTTGCAGAACTTATCTTACTTTTGTTTCTTGTCTTTTTTCTTTTCTTTTTGTGGTTGCGGTTTTAGAAACCGATCGATTTCTTCTTTTGGCGCAACTGTTTTTTCCGGATCGACAGCAAATGATTCGAAAAGTTTATCTAAATTGTCTGTACGTTCAAATTTCAATCCCATCGCGAACACCTCTTTGTTCCTTTTTTACTTAGTTTACCATGTAATACCTAAAATTGGTTTCCAAGACAAAAAGTTTTAGTTTTTCTTTATCATTCGTTATAATTAAATTATAAAAAGATTTGAAAGAGGTGAGAAAATGATTGGTGAAGATAAATTATTAATGACTATCCAGCTCACAGACTTAGATGATGAAAAAAAAAACAGGAAATAAGCGATTGGGCTGTTTTGACACGTCTGTTGATCCAGCCAACATTTATCCGCTCTTTCACTCAACAAGCGGACCCGTATAATCTTAGGAAACTTCAAGAAAAAATAATGCTCGCATCGGTAAGAGACGAAAGCTGGTTAGTTGTAGGGAATGACGAGAACGAGTGTAGTTTTCGTTTGGAAGGCAATCAATTGTTGATAAAAAATGTATTGTCTATCTCTGTTTTCAAAGAAAACCAGTTTTTGATTCGAGATTTCATTCAGAAAAAAATGATTGCCCATGGTGTGTTTGCTTATATGAGAGCGTATAGCGAGTTTATCTATCACAATACAAAAGAGATCACCCAGCGGCTGCTGTTTGAGACGATGGATGAAATCGAGCGTTTACCTAAAATGAAACAGAAAAATGGCGACGTAGTAGTGGATTGCAATCAATTTCCAGGCTACGATCTTTTTTATCAAGGCTTATGTTTTACCTCATGCTGGGAAATGTATTACAGTCACTATTACCATCAGATTATCCCAAAACCGATTTTTCTCGATACACAACAAGTAGAAAAAGTGAAAGAATTAGATAATGAAGTCATATATATCCAGCTTTATCGAGACCCATTCAATTGGCAAAAAACAAACAATCAGCTATTCCAATCCTATTTTAGAGACCAGCTTGGGTTTGACCACCTTGCTTGGGATAACGGCGTGGGATTGTTGAAACCACCATTTGTTGAATACATTTATACTGATCATACGATTCAATCTGTCCAGTATCAAAATGCGCAAATGCAACCTGTTCCCAAAAAAAATGCCTCGTTCTTTGTAACGAAAAGTTATGATATTCAAGGAGGAAATTATAAAGAAAGACGTGTCCGCGGAACACTGAATGCTCAGGCGTATTTTCCTTGGGTTGACGAGAATCGCGCGCGAATGATGTGCTATAAGATCATCGATCCGACTGTTGCTTTGGACAATGGAATCGAAGCGTATTGTTATTACATCAGGGAATATCTAGAAGTAGAGGTAACAGATGAGAAATATCAAGATTATCTTTTATCATTAAGAATCTATGTTCCTTCTGAAGCACTTCCGGATTTACCGTTAAAGGAAATCAAACACAGACTCTCTGATATTGCCTTCAAACGAATAAAGAAAAAACGGCGTAGTGTCCAATTTGATGTCAAGAAAGGCGAGAAGCATCTGCGTGTGCAGTTTTTAGATTATCGCGAATTAGAACAATTGATTACTTTACAAAAAATATGAGGTGAAGAAAATGGATAAACAACTTTATTATCGAATCATGGTTCCAGCATCATTATTATCCGTCTGTCTTTTTTTTGTTCCTAATTTTCCTATTCGATCAGTCATCGGTTTCTTGGTTATGTTTGGTGGGATGGGACTTTATTATTACCTTCTTCATAAGGAAAGAAAATCTGCTACTGTTTATATGAAAAAAACAAGAAGCGAAAATAACAAACGATAAAACAGTTTGATAATAGTCAAGTAAAGTAGGAAACCAGTCAAAAAAAGACTGGTTTTTTATTTTTTTGACTGATTTATAATTTTTATGAACGTTTTTGACTGATTTGTATTGCGAGTCTAAAAAAAATATGCTATTATTTGTATTGAGGTGATCGTGAAAATGCTTACAGAGGAACGCAGACAAAAAATCCTAGACTTGCTTGAACAGCAGAAAATCGTGAAATCACAAGATCTTGTAAACCTTTTGAATGCTTCAGAATCAACGATAAGGCGTGATTTGCAAGAGTTGGAGAATGGTGGGTTTCTAGAAAGAGTCCATGGCGGCGCTAAGAAAGAGCAATTATTGAATTTTGAGCAGAATATGAGTGAAAAATCACTCAAAAACGTTCATGAAAAACAGCAGATCGCCAAATTGGCAGCTGAAACCATTAATGACGAAGATGTCATCTATTTAGACGCTGGCTCGACTACTTTAGAAATGATTCCTTTTTTACAAGGAAAACAAATCACAGTGGTGACAAATTCCGTTCAACATGCGGCAAATTTAGTCGATTTGGAGCTTGCTACGATCATTTTAGGTGGAACGATCAAGCTGTCAACCAATGCTGTTTTAGGATCTAATGCGATAGAACAACTAAAACATTTTCATTTCAATAAAGCGTTTATGGGAATGAACGGTGCACACATCGAACAAGGATTCACGACTCCGGATCCAGAAGAAGCAGCAGTTAAACGTTTAGCCATGAAAAATTCAGAAGAGACCTTTGTATTGATTGATCATACTAAATTCAGCCAGTTGTCTTTCACCTCTGTTGCACCTTTGGAAGCAGCCACGATCATAACCGAGCGTTGTCCATTAGAATTCATCAATGAATTCCGTGAAAAGACAACAATTAAGGAGGCAATACAATGATTTACACAGTAACACTTAATCCATCAATTGATTATATTGTACGCGTAGATGGGTTAAAACTAGGTGATTTGAACCGGATGAAAGAAGACTTCAAATTGCCTGGAGGAAAAGGGATCAATGTTTCCCGTATTTTGAAACGGATCGATTCTCAATCTACAGCACTAGGTTTTTTAGGAGGATTCACTGGCGAATTTATTTCGAAGTGGCTTGAAAAAGAACAAATCAAATCTTTGTTCACACACGTGCAAGAAGATACAAGAATCAATATCAAACTAAAATCAGATACTGAAACTGAAATTAACGGTTTAGGTCCAGCTATTTCAGATGAAGAAATCAATGAATTGAAGCAAGCGCTAGGGAAAGTAGAACAAGGAGATATCGTCGTATTGTCAGGAAGCGCGCCAGCCAGCCTACGAAAAGGATTTTATCAAGAACTGATTGATATCATTCGAGAAAAAGGTGCAGATTTCGTAATCGATACAACAGGTGATGATCTAAAGAATGCACTTGTTAAGAAACCGTTGTTGATCAAACCAAACAATCACGAATTAGCTGAGCTTTACAATACAACCTTCCAATCTGTAGAAGAAATCATTCCGTATGGGAAAAAATTACTAGCTGAAGGGGCACAGAATGTGCTGATCTCAATGGCTGGAGATGGCGCTTTGCTCTTTACAGAACAAGGAACTTATAAAACGAATGTATTGGTTCGCCCGTTGAAAAATTCAGTAGGTGCAGGGGATTCAATGATCGCCGGTTTTATTGGTGCTTACAGTCGGACAAAAGATCCGATCGAAGCCTTTAAATGGGGAGTTGCTTGTGGAAGCGCAACGGCTTTTTCTGATGACTTGGCAGATCGCGAACTGATTGATGAGTTATTGCCAGAAGTTGAAATCACAAAAATTGATTAGTTTCAAGGAGGATAATCATGAATATCAAGGATTTAATGGTCAAAGAAGCAATGATCATGGATTTGCAAGCGACTGATAAAAAAGGCGCGATCGATGAAATGGTCCAAAAAATGTTTGATGCCGGCCGGATTTCCGATATCGACACATATAAAGAAGGAATTCTAGCTCGTGAAGCACAAACCTCTACAGGTCTTGGTGACGGAATCGCCATGCCTCACGCGAAAAATAGTGCAGTCAAAGAAGCAACAGTTTTATTTGCAAAAAGCCAAAAAGGAGTAGATTATGAAGCATTAGACGGACAGCCAACTTATCTGTTTTTCATGATCGCAGCTCCAGAGGGCGCGAACGACACACACTTGCAAGCATTAGCAGCACTATCTCGATTGCTGATTGATGCAGATTTTGTAGCGAAATTAAAAGAAGCAAGTACACCAGAAGAAGTCCAAGACTTGTTCCAAACAGCTGAAGAGCAAAAAGAAGCAGAAGAAAAAGCAGAACAAGAAACACAAGCTGCAGAAGCTTCTGCTCATCCAGAAAGAAAATTCGTTGTTGCCGTTACAGCTTGCCCAACAGGAATCGCTCATACTTACATGGCAGAAGATGCTTTGAAGAAAAAAGCGAAAGAAATGGGAGTGGAGATCAAAGTCGAAACGAACGGTTCAGAAGGAATCAAAAACCGATTGACTGCTGAAGACATCGCTCGTGCAGAAGGCGTGATCGTTGCAGCAGACAAAAAAGTAGAGATGAACCGTTTTGACGGAAAAGAATTGATCAATCGTCCAGTCAGTGATGGTATCCGTAAACCAGAAGAGTTGATCAATCTAGCCCTTAGTGGTACTGCACCAGTATTCCATGGTGACGGAAAAGAAAATAGTTCAGAAGAAGGAAACGCGGATGGTACTGTCGGACAAAGAATCTATAAAGATTTGATGAATGGCGTATCACACATGTTACCATTCGTTATTGGTGGAGGAATCGCTATTGCTCTTTCTTTCATGATTGACCAATTTATTGGCGTGCCGCATGACCAGTTATCGAATCTGGGGAACTACAATCAAGCTGCTAGCTGGTTCAACCAAATCGGACAAGCTGCATTTGGGTTCATGTTACCGGTATTAGCTGGATTTATTGCTTCAAGTATCGGCGACCGCCCTGGTTTGATTGTTGGATTTGCTGCTGGTGCATTAGCTAATACAGGTGGCGCAGGATTCTTAGGCGCACTGATTGGTGGATTCTTGGCTGGTTATGTCATCGTATTTTTACGTAAATTATTCAAGAACTTACCAAAATCATTGGATGGAATCAAAACGATCCTCTTTTATCCAGTGTTTGGCTTACTGATTACTGGTTTCCTGATGTTGCTAGTCAATGTCCCTATGAAAGCAATCAATGATGCATTGAACGGTTTCTTGACAAGTATGAGTGGTTCGAATGCTGCTTTACTTGGTGCATTATTAGCTGGAATGATGGCGGCAGATTTAGGCGGTCCAATCAACAAAGCCGCTTATGTATTTGGTACAGCAACTTTAGCTACGACTGTTGCCACTGGCGGAAGTGTTGTGATGGCTTCTGTTATGGCTGGAGGAATGGTCCCTCCATTGGCGATTTTCGTTGCTACACGTTTATTCAAAAATAAATTCAGCAAAACAGATCAAGATGCTGGTTTGACGAACATCGTGATGGGACTTTCGTTTGTCACGGAAGGATCGATTCCATTTGCAGCAGCTGACCCGATTCGTGCCATTCCAAGTTTTATTATTGGTTCTGCTTTAACTGGCGGATTAGTCGGTGCTTTCGGAATCAAATTACTGGCTCCTCATGGCGGAATTTTTGTTGTATTCTTACTGAGTCACCCAATCATGTATTTGGTGTTTATTGCTATCGGAGCAGTCGTCTCTGGTGTGATTTATGGTTTATTGAGAAAAGCTCCTGCAGTAGCAGAAGCATAGAAATAAAAAGAAGAGACTGGGGAAATCCAGCCTCTTCTTTTTTTGTAGAGTAAAAGTAGTATAGATGAATAGTTGTTGTGCCATAAAATAGTTCTTCCCGGTACGTTAAAATGATTGCTTCAAATTTGTGATCGAAGATTTAGCCTCGATTTCTTGCTTGATTCTTGGTAAGTTTGCTTCATCAGTCAAGATTACCAAAATATCTCCTACATTCATGATCGTATCGCCGTGAGTCAAGATTTCCTGATTTCCTCTGCGTATAGAGATTAGCAGCATATTTTTAGGCCAATTGAAGTCCCGTACCATTAATCCGTCTAAAGAACTCTCTGCCGTTACTGGAAAATCAAAAGTTGTCCTTGCGCCTTTAAGAGCGGCGGTCTGATTGTTTCCAAGTAAACGTTCCAACAATGATTCGTAGATCGGATTCCCTCCGAGAAGATCATTGACGATATAAGCAACAAGAGCAGCCAACCCTAAAGGCATCAGATGATTGAGAGAGCCAACCATTTCTGTCACTAAAATAATTGCTGTCAGCGGTGCTTTCCCAATTGCTGTGAAATAACCAGCCATGGCAATCACGACGAAATCCTTGATGTAGATTGGATCCATCCCGAAATCAACCATGATGTTTCCATAAAAGCTACCGATTAAAGCCCCCAATGTCAATATCGGAAGGAAAATCCCTCCTGGAAGACCACCACCATAAGAAATCATGGAAAAAACGAATCGAAGAACAAACAAACCGATAATCATAATGATTGGCAATGAAGCATGTCCAAAAGCTAAAACGATTTGATTGCCTCCGCCTAGCGTACTAGGCCATAAATAACCAATCGGCAAAATCAGCAAGAAAGGAACGAATCCATGAAAATAAGCTGGTAAAGGCAATCGGTTGTAAAATTTTGGCAATGCTAGCAGGACCTTTTGATAAATAAAACCTAAGACGCCTAGAAGTACGCCTAATACCACCAAAGAACCATAATATTTCAACGGCAAAGAAGGAAGATCCCCTAGATATAAAACTGGTCTTAAGCCAAAAAAATAAAGAGAGACAAAGTTAGCTGTGATGGCCGAAGCAAAAGATGTCAGCCAAACAAGAGGAGAGAAGGAGTGATGGATTTCTTCTAAAACAAAGAGTAATCCTGCGATAGGAGCATTGAATGCCGCTGCAAGTCCGCTACTTGCTCCGCTAGAAATCAAAATCTTTTCTTCTGAAGATGGACTCCGAAACAATTGTCCAGCTCCTTGTCCGATAGCTGCACCAAGCTGTATAGAAGGGCCTTCTCGACCTAGAAAAAGTCCTGCACCAACTGAAAGTACACCACCAATGAACTTTTTCCATAAAACAGAGAACCAGTTCATTGATAATTCCCCTCGAAGCTGTCCTTCTACTTGTGGAATCCCGCTTCCTTTGATATCCGGTTCATTTTTGACCAGATAACCCACAAAAAATGCTGCAAGGATGCAGCAAGTAGCCATGCCAACTAAGTAAATCGGCTGTTCCCGACTTATTTCATAGATGCTTCGAACAAAATCGCCTAACTTTTCGATCGATAAACGAAACAGGCTAACCACGATTCCTGTCAGTAGTCCAACGAATATTCCTTTTAGAATAAAATATATCTGAGTTTTATCTAATTTCTTGATTTTTCCTTTTTTTTCCATTCAAACGCCTCGCTTTCTTTTAATTTAGCGCGAAATCAACGAATTGACAAGAAGAAATCCATAAAAAGAAACAAATGATTTTGAATTAGCTAGTTTAATGAAAGCCAAGAAAATGCTATAATTAACAAGATTGATAAAAGAAAGGATGTTGTTAATGTCATCCAAAGCTGAATTATTAAACGGGATGAACCCCCGTCAGAAAGAAGCTGTTCTTCACACTGACGGACCATTATTGCTGATGGCAGGTGCGGGAAGTGGAAAGACGAGAGTGTTGACGCATCGCATTGCCTATTTGATTGAGGAAAAAGAAGTCAATCCTTGGAACATCCTAGCGATTACTTTTACCAATAAAGCTGCAAAAGAAATGAAAGAACGTGTCAATGCGATTCTCGCATCTGGGGGCGAAGATGTCTGGGTATCGACTTTTCACTCAATGTGTGTGCGTATTTTAAGAAGAGATGTTGATTTTATCGGGTATAACCGGAACTTTACGATCATCGACTCTTCTGAACAGCTGACCTTGATGAAACGGATACTGAAGGAACTGAACATTGACCCGAAAAAATATGATCCTCGCAGCATATTAGGAACAATCTCCCAAGCAAAAAATAGCTTGCAGACCCCTCAAGATTTTGCAAAAATGCAAGGCAGTTATTACGAAGAGATTGTGGCAAAATGTTACGCTGCTTATCAAAAAGAGCTTCAATACAATCAATGTATGGACTTTGACGACCTGATCATGAATACGATCCGGTTATTTGAAGAACATCCTGATTCACTCACATATTATCAAAACAAATTCCATTATATTCATGTAGATGAGTATCAAGATACAAACCACGCACAGTATACGTTGGTCAATTTATTGGCAGGTAGATTTAGAAATCTATGCGTAGTGGGAGATGCAGATCAAAGTATCTACGGCTGGCGCGGTGCAGATATGCAGAACATCTTGGATTTCGAAAAAGATTATCCAGATGCTGCAGTGATTTTGCTGGAACAAAACTATCGCTCCACGAAAAACATTCTTAGCGCGGCAAACCAAGTCATTGAAAACAATAGCAATCGAAAACCAAAAAACTTGTGGACAGAAAACAAAGAAGGAAACAAGATCACTTACTATCGTGCAGATAATGAACGAGACGAAACCCGTTTTATCGTAGACCGGATGCAAGAAGAGATTCGAAGCAATCATCGGAATTACGGCGACTTTGCCATTTTGTACCGGACGAACGCACAATCTCGTGTGATGGAAGAAACCTTGTTGAAAGCAAATATTCCTTATAAAATGGTTGGAGGGCACAAATTCTACGATCGGAAAGAAATCAAAGATATTTTAGCGTATTTAAATGTGCTGGCAAATCCTCAAGACTCAATCAGTTTTGAGCGTATCGTTAATTCGCCCAAACGAGGCATCGGACCAGGATCTATCGAAAAACTACGCAGTTTTGCTTCTCTCCATGAATGGCCACTGCTTGAAGCAGCCCAAAATGTGGAACTGGCAAATATCGGTGGAAAAGCAGGCCAGCAATTAGGTTCATTTGGAGAGATGATTCAAGAAGTCACGCAGATGATCCCATACTTGACAGTGACAGAATTGACGAAAGAGGTTTTGGATCGTAGCGGATACCTGGAAGATTTAAAAATCCAAAATACATTAGAAGCACAAGCGCGTATCGAAAACCTGGAGGAATTTTTAACGGTCACACAAGAATTCGATAAGCAGTTCGAACAGCAAAATGAAGAAGATGCTGATGCACCAGAAGAAAAACTAACGGTCTTCTTGAACGATCTGGCACTTGTTTCTGACATTGACAATTTAGAAGAAGACGCTTCGCAAGTGACGTTGATGACGTTGCATGCAGCCAAAGGATTAGAATTCCCAGTTGTATTCCTGATTGGTCTAGAAGAAGGTGTTTTTCCTTTATCTCGAGCATTGATGGAAGAAAGCGAACTGGAAGAAGAACGTCGTCTCGCTTATGTGGGAATCACGCGAGCAGAAGAAGCGTTGTATTTAACCAATGCTTTCTCCAGAACATTATATGGACGGACGCAATATAACCGTCCTTCTCGTTTTGTAGAAGAAATCGATCAAGAATTGCTAGAAATCGAGGGCATGCGTCCTACGCCTAAAAAAACACCTGTATTCGCAAAAAAAACAGCATATAGCTATAAACAGCCAGAGACAGCGGTTGTTTCCTCTAAAAGTGCCACTGGAGGGGAAAAGAACAGCTGGAAACCTGGAGATAAAGTCAAACACAAAAAATGGGGCCTAGGAACAGTCGTCCGAGTAAGTGGGACGTCGAAGGATCTAGAACTAGATGTGGCTTTCCCAAGTCAAGGAGTAAAACGTCTTTTGGCTGCCTTTGCGCCAATTGAAAAAGCTTAGTAGTGGAGGGTAAATGATGGAACATGAAATGACGATTGACGAAGCTGCTAAACGAGCAGAAGAACTTCGTACAAGATTGAACCAATGGTCTCGTGAATACTACGTAGAAGATAAACCAACAGTGGAAGACTATGTTTATGATAAAGAATACGCAGAATTAGTAGCAATCGAAGAACAATATCCTGATTTGATCACGTCTGATTCTCCCACTCAACGAGTAGGCGGAAAAGTATTAGAAGGTTTTGAAAAAGTCACTCATGATATTCCGCTTTACAGTTTGAACGACGTTTTCAGCAAAGAAGAACTGATAGCTTTTGATCAACGTGTACAAAAAGCAGTGGGACGTGTAGTCGACTATTGCTGCGAACTAAAAATAGATGGTCTTTCCGTCTCTTTGCGTTATGAAGATGGGAACTTCGTTAGAGGAGCGACTCGTGGGGATGGGACTGTAGGAGAAAACATCACTGAAAACCTAAAGACTGTCCGATCAGTCCCAATCAAATTAAAAGAACCGATGAACATCGAAGTAAGAGGCGAATGTTTCATGCCAAAACGGTCATTTGTTCAATTGAATCAAGACAGAGAAGCAGAGGGAAAAGATATCTTTGCGAATCCTCGGAATGCCGCAGCCGGTTCCTTGCGTCAGTTAGATTCTAAAATCACAGCGAAAAGAAATCTGGATACTTTTTTATACACAGTAGCTGATTTCGGTCCTATGGAAGCAAAAACACAGTATGATGCATTAGAAGAGCTAGAAAAAATAGGATTCCACACGAATCGGGAAAAACGTCTATGTCATTCGATTGATGAAGTATGGGCATACATTGAGGAATATCATGATAAACGTGTAGATTTGCCCTATGAGATTGATGGAATCGTCATCAAAGTGAATGAGTTCTCGTTGCAAGATCAACTTGGCTTTACTGTCAAAGCACCACGATGGGCAACAGCTTATAAGTTTCCCCCAGAAGAAGTTGAAACACTGATCGAAAACATCGAATGGACAGTCGGACGAACGGGGGTAGTGACACCAACGGCAATCATGACGCCTGTCCGAGTAGCAGGAACGACAGTAAGCCGTGCCAGTCTGCATAATGGGGATTATATCAAGTTGAAGGATATCCGCTTAAAAGATACAGTTCTGATTTATAAAGCGGGAGATATCATTCCAGAAGTTTCGCAAGTCGTGTTGGATAAACGACCTAAAGACAGCGAAGAATACCAATTACCTACACATTGCCCAGTTTGTGGAAGTGAACTTGTCCATTTGGATGAAGAAGTAGCGCTACGGTGCATCAATCCTAAATGCCCTGCTCAAATGAAAGAAGGCTTGAACCACTTTGTCTCAAGAAATGCGATGAATATCGACGGATTGGGCCCACGTGTGCTTGAACAGATGTATGACAAAAAACTAGTCGCAGATGTTGCTGATCTTTATAAATTGACAGAAGAAGAGTTATTGACGTTGGACAAAATAAAAGAAAAATCAGCAAATAATATTTTGACAGCAATTGACAACAGCAAAGATAATTCGGTCGAGCGGTTGATTTTCGGGTTAGGAATCCGACATGTCGGAGCGAAAGCAGCAAAAATTTTAGCAGAACATTTCGGTGATCTAGAGACATTGAGTAGAAGCGACTATGAGTCGATTATTGCGCTTGATACGATCGGTGATATCATTGCCGACAGTGTAGTCACTTATTTTAGTAACGAAGAAGTCCATGAATTGATGAATGAATTAAAACAAGCAGGCGTCAATTTCGAATACAAAGGGCTTCGAAGTACCCAATTGCAAGAAGTCGAGTCGCCTTTTAAAGAAAAAACAGTAGTCCTTACTGGTAAACTAACACGATTGACTCGTGAAGAAGCAAAAGAGACGATCGAAAATCTTGGCGGGAAAGTGACTGGTAGCGTATCGAAAAAAACAGATATCGTGGTAGCAGGAGAAGATGCTGGCAGCAAGCTAACCAAAGCACAAGAATTAGGAATCGAAGTTTGGACAGAAGATCAAATGGCAGAAGCATTGGCTAAAAGCCACTCAGCAAAAGAATAAATATTGAGTTTTTTCAGACAAATTTCAATAAATAATTTCAGACAGAGCACTCTTATGTTAAAATAGAGAGCAAAGTTTTTAACTCGTTTAGAAAGAAGGGGTAGTATGGCGATTAGTGAAGAACAAGTGAAACACGTTGCCAAATTAGCAAAACTTGCGTTCGCAGATGAAGAACTTGCAAGTTTTACCGACCAATTAGGTAAAATCATCGATATGGTGGAAATGCTGGAAGAAGTAGATACGGAAGGTGTTCCATTTACGTCGAATGTTGTCGAAACAGTAAACGTGATGCGACAAGATCGGGCGCAAGCTGGATGGAACCGTGATGAATTATTGAAAAATGTGCCGGAAACAGAAGACGGCTTTATCAAAGTACCCGCAATCATCGATAATGGGGAGGCTGGCGCATAATGACAAAAATACACAATCGTTCTCTAGAAGAACTGCATCGTATGCTTGTATCGAAAGAAATCACTGTACAAGATTTGACAAAAGCAACATTTGAACGAATCAAAGAAACAGAACCTGAGATCGAAGCATTCATCACATTGAATGAAGAAAAAGCATTGGAACAGGCAAAAGCTTTAGATGAAAAAGGTATTGATGAAAGCAACATCCTTGCTGGAATTCCGATTGGGATCAAGGATAATATCGTAACAAAAGATATCTTGACAACCGCTGCATCTAAGATTCTTTACAATTTTGAACCAATTTATGATGCAACGGTCATGGATAAAATCTATCAAGCAGATATGATCCCTGTTGGAAAACTAAACATGGATGAATTTGCTATGGGCGGAAGTACAGAAACTTCTTATTTCAAGAAAACAAAAAATGCTTGGGACCAAACAAAAGTACCTGGTGGCTCTTCCGGTGGTTCTGCAGCAGCAGTAGCAGCTGGACAAATCCCAGTTTCCTTAGGTAGTGATACGGGGGGAAGTATCCGCCAGCCAGCAGCTTTCAACGGCATTGTAGGAATGAAACCTACTTATGGCCGTGTCTCACGTTTTGGCTTGATTGCCTTTGCTTCATCTCTTGACCAAATCGGACCAATGACCCGTACGGTGAAAGATAACGCATTAGCATTGACAGCTATCAGTGGTTATGACGAAAAAGACGGTACTTCTTCAGGCGTTTCAGTTCCTGACTTTGCAGAGGGACTGACCGGTGACATCAAAGGAATGAAGATTGCTTTACCTAAAGAATACTTAGGCGAAGGTGTGGCCTCTGGCGTAAAAGAAGCTGTATTGAAAGCAGCAGAAACATTCCGTTCATTAGGTGCTGTTGTGGAAGAAGTCAGCTTACCTCATTCAAAATACGGTGTGGCTGTTTATTATATCATTGCCTCATCAGAAGCAAGTTCCAACTTGCAGCGTTTCGATGGTATCCGCTATGGTTATCGCTCTGAAAACGTGAAATCATTGGATGATGTATATGTCAACTCACGTTCAGAAGGATTCGGTGAAGAAGTAAAACGCCGTATCATGTTAGGTACATTCTCATTAAGTGCGGGCTATTATGACGCTTACTTCAAAAAAGCAGGACAAGTCCGTACATTGATCAAACGAGATTTTGAAAAAGTCTTTGCAGATTATGACTTGATCATCGGACCATCTTCACCAACAGTGGCATTCGGAATCGGTGAGAACATCAACGATCCAATCACGATGTACATGAGTGACATCTTAACGATCCCTGTCAACTTGGCTGGACTTCCAGGTATGTCTGTACCGGCAGGATTGTCAGAAGGATTACCAGTTGGATTGCAGATCATCGGTAATTATTTTGATGAAAAAACGATGTATCAAGCGGCATATGCGTTTGAACAAGCAACAGAATTCCACACACAACAACCAGCTATTTTAGGAGGGAAAGACGAATGAATTTTGAAACAGTCATTGGACTAGAAGTCCACGTCGAGTTGAAAACCAACTCAAAAATTTTCTCTCCAGCGCCAGCTCATTTTGGTGCAGAACCAAACAGCAATACAAACGTGATCGACTGGGGTTATCCAGGCGTGCTACCAGTAATGAATAAAGCTGCGCTGGAATTCGGGATGAAAGCCGCTTTGGCATTAAACTGCGAAATCTCTAAAGATACTCATTTTGACCGGAAAAATTACTTTTACCCAGATAATCCGAAAGCATATCAAATTTCCCAATTTGATCAACCAATCGGTCATGACGGATGGATCGAAATCGAAGTAGAAGGCAAGAAGAAAAAAATCCGGATCGAACGGGTCCATTTAGAAGAAGATGCTGGGAAAAACATGCATGGTATCGGCGGCTATTCTTACGTTGATTTGAACCGACAAGGCACGCCTTTGATCGAAATCGTTTCTGAAGCTGATATGCGTTCACCAGAAGAAGCATACGCTTATCTAGAAGCATTGCGTTCAATCATCCAATTTACAGAAGTCAGCGATGTGAAAATGGAAGAAGGTTCTATGCGTTGTGATGCGAATATTTCTCTCCGCCCTTATGGACAAGAAGAATTCGGTACGAAAGCAGAATTGAAAAACTTGAACTCTTTATCTTTCGTGAAAAAAGGTTTAGCTTTTGAAGAAAAACGTCAAGCAAAAGTTCTTCTTTCAGGAGGAGAAATCCAACAAGAAACACGCCGTTTTGACGAAACAACGAATAAAACAGTTTTGATGCGTGTGAAAGAGGGTTCTAGTGATTATCGTTATTTCCCAGAGCCTGATATTCCGAAATTCGTGATCGATGACGAATGGATTCAAAAAGTAAAAGCTAGTTTACCTGAGATGCCAGCTTCTCGTCGCGAACGCTATATCCGTGAATTTGGTCTTCCAGAGTATGACGCAATGGTATTGACACTTACAAAAGAAATGTCTGATTTCTTTGAAGCTGTTTTGGAAAATGGTGCAGATGCCAAGCAAGCATCTAACTGGTTGATGGGTGAAGTTTCTGCTTACTTAAACAGTGAGAAACTGGAATTAGCTGAGACAAAATTGACACCTGAGAACTTAGCAGGAATGATTCGTTTGATCGCCGATGGAACGATCAGCTCAAAAATCGCCAAAAAAGTCTTCCGTGAATTGATCACGAATGGCGGAGAAGCGCAAGAAGTTGTTGAGAAAAATGGTTGGGTACAATTATCTGATCCTAGCAAACTTCTTCCAATCATTAATGAAATCTTGGATAACAATCAACAATCTGTCGATGATTACAAAAATGGAAAAGATCGTGCGGTTGGCTTCCTAGTCGGTCAAATCATGAAAGCAACTAAAGGGCAAGCAAATCCTGGTGTCGTGAACAAGCTGCTTAAAGATGAATTAGCGAAACGCTAGAGGCTGAAAATGAAAAAAGCACGCGTAATTTATAACCCTACCTCGGGAAAAGAATTATTGAAAAAAAATTTGGCGGATATCCTGCAGGCATTAGAAGAAGCAGGATTTGAAGCTAGCGCCTATGCCACTACACCAGAACCTGATTCAGCCAAGAATGAAGCACGCAGAGTTGCAGAACTAGGTTTTGATCTAGTAGTGGCAGCTGGGGGCGACGGAACGATCAACGAAGTGGTCAATGGGATCGCTCCGCTTGAACACCGTCCTAAAATGGCCATTATCCCAGCCGGTACGACGAACGACTATGCTCGAGCATTAAAAATTCCTAGAGATAATATTAAAGCAGCAGCAGAAGTAATAAAAAAACACCAAACAGTAAAAATGGACATCGGTCTTTCTGATAGCAGTTACTTCATCAATATCGCTGCAGGCGGCTATTTGACAGAATTGACTTATGAAGTTCCATCAGAACTAAAGAGTATTTTTGGTTATCTTGCCTACCTTGCGAAAGGAGCAGAGATGCTACCTCGAGTAAAGCCAATCAAAATGCGCTTGAAGTATGATGAAGGGGAATATATCGGAAATGCTTCGATGTTTTTCCTAGGGCTGACGAACTCTGTTGGAGGATTCGAACAGATCGCGCCAGATGCCAAATTGGATGATGGCAAGTTTTCTTTGATCATTGTAAAGACAGCAAATATCTTTGAGATCTTGCATATTGCGGCACTCATGCTGAATGGCGGTCGACATGTCGATGATCCAAGAGTAATCTATACCAAAACAAGCAGTTTGTTCGTCGAAACAGAAGATGATATCAATCGACCAGTAATGATCAACTTAGATGGTGAATATGGCGGGGAAG
This sequence comes from Enterococcus sp. 10F3_DIV0382, assembly GCF_002140245.1. NCBI lineage: Bacteria > Bacillati > Bacillota > Bacilli > Lactobacillales > Enterococcaceae > Enterococcus > Enterococcus sp. 10F3_DIV0382. Next base: position 1,462,235 of record NZ_NGMF01000001.1, read on the forward strand.
CACCGATGCATTTCCAAAATCTTCATCAGCACATTGAGTTCTTTGCCAATACCGATCAGATTCCTGATGAAGCAATCACAGGCACAGATGAAGAAGAATTAGAGGTTGTCAGCAAAGAATTCGTAAAAGAAGTCGAACGTTTAACGGATGAAGATATCGACGGTGACGGAAAAATAGCAGACGAAACACCTAATCAAAAGAATTAATCAAAAGCCGGTGCTGAACGTAGTAAGGTCAGTGCCGGTTTTAGTTGTGTAATTAACTGATTTATAGTAGAGTTCAGTAGGATTGAAAAATAGGCTTAAAGGAGCAAAATATGACAGAACAGCAAATAGTAAAGAAAAACGAACGATATACAGTCGAAATCGTCGACTTGAGTTATGAAGGAATGGGGGTAGCAAAAATCGATGGTTATCCATTATTTATCGAAAATGCACTTCCTGGAGAAGAAGTAGAAATACTAGTAGTGAAAGCGGGCAATAAGTTTGGATATGGGAAAGTCGAAACATTTATTACACAATCTCCTGATCGCCAGCCTGTAGAAAACAATGCACTACTTCGCACAGGTATCGCACCTTTAGCCCATTTGAAGTATGAACAACAGCTTGTTTTCAAACAAAAACAAGTAGAGCATGTAATGGCGAAGATTGCTAAGATGTCAGAAATTCCTGTACTTCCAACTGTCGGAATGGCAGAACCATTCGGCTACCGTAATAAAGCACAGATCCCTGTTCGCCGTATCGATGGACAGTTAGCCACCGGTTTTTACAAAAAGAATAGCCATGATCTAGTCCCTATCGAAGATTTTTATATCCAAGATCCTGTCATCGATCAAGCAATCAAAGTAGTCAGAGATATCTTGCAACGGTTCCAAGTACGAGGATATAATGAAGAAAAAAATGAAGGACAGCTTCGTCACATCATTATACGTCGTGGTCATTATTCCCATGAAATGATGGTCGTTTTAGTTACTCGTAAAGAAAAATTCTTTAAATCCAAGGAAATTGCTGAAGCCATTCATGAAGAATTGCCAGAAGTGGTTTCGGTCATCCAAAATATCAATGAAGAAAAAACAAATGTGATTTTAGGAGACAAAGAAAAAGTTTTATATGGCAGAGACTATATCGAAGATCAGCTATTAGGAAAAACCTATCGAATCTCAGCAAAGTCATTTTATCAAGTAAATACTCAACAAGCAGAGTATCTGTACCAAACAGCCATCAAGTTTGCTGAGTTAGATAAAAAAGACATTGTGATTGACGCTTATTCAGGAATAGGTACGATTGGCTTGTCTTTAGCAGACAAAGTGGATAAGGTGTATGGGATGGAAGTTATTCCAGAAGCAATTGAAGATGCACAATTCAATGCTTTAAATAATAAAATCGAAAATGTTTATTATGAAGTCGGAAAAGCAGAAAAAGTCATGAAAAAATGGCAAGAAAAAGGAATCAAACCATCTGTGATCGTAGTTGACCCTCCACGAAAAGGATTAGATCATCATTTTATTGAATCAGCAATCGAAATGTCACCAGAACGAATCGTCTATATCTCATGTAATCCGGCAACTTTTGCAAGAGATGCTAAGTTATTTGCAGAAGCAGGTTATGCCGTGAAGAAAGTTCAGCCTGTAGATCTTTTCCCACAAACCCATCATGTTGAGTGCGTGGTATTGATGTCAAGGGTGGAGAAATAGGAGAGCTCAAAATACTGATAAATAAAGGGTTTCCAGACATTAGGTTTTTCTCACGGTTACTTTGCCGGAAGAGATAATGTCAGGAAACCCTTATTTTTATTGTTTGCGGTAACATATCCACTGCCCTGTGGAATGGCAACAGTTTTTTTGACAAATTTTATAAGGTGCAGAACTTCTTTCCGTATGCTATTCCGATTGTCCTTGACAATGAGCCTCCTCGGATGTGACGATCTTCGGCAGGAGCTAACAGTTAAAGTTAGACTGCCTCGCTAGCGTTAGCACATCCGAGCTCATTATCAAGGATTCGCTGCGCCAATCTCTGGTTACGGTAACCAACTGGTGTCTCGTAGCCAAGTGTACCGTGCAACCGAAGGTGGTTCCACCAATTGACATAGTCAAATAACTCCAAATCCAATTGTTTTAAGGTTTCAAATGTGTATTGATAGACAAATTCTACTTTCAACGACTTATAAGTTGATTCAGCTACGGCATTATCAAAAGGACAGCCTTTATGACTCAATGATCGATTGATGTCAAAAGTTGTTAATAATTCATCAATAGCTTGGTTATCAAACTCTTTTCCACGATCAGTATGAAAAATCTCAACCTCTGTCAGAGGTTGTTTGATACGGCTAAATGCTTTTTTTACTAGAACGGCATCTTTATGTTCTCCACAAGAATAGCCGAGAATTTCTCGATTGAACAGATCCAAAATGAAACAGACATAATTCCATTTTTTCCCGACTCGTACATAAGTCAAGTCTGTTACGATCGCTTCTAATGGGTTGTCTCTTAAGAATTTACGATTCAATACGTTTGTCGTTTTGGCTTCATTGCAAGTAGAATGATGTACTTTAAAATAAGCAACAGTATAGCTCGATTTTAATCCTCTATTTTTCATGATTCTACTAATTTTTCGTCGGCTGATCTGAATGTCTCGTTTTGATAAGGCTTTTTTTATTTTTCTTGAGCCGTAGGCCTTTCGGCTGCGGATAAATTCTTCAGTGACTACTTCTTCAAGTTCTGATTCGTCTTTCTTTGGTTTTGATTGATAATAATAGGACTGACGTGATAGACCTAATATTCTGCACATCGCTGATATAGGGTAAAGATGCTTATTCGCATCGATTACTTGTTTCTTCGTCCGAATATCAGCGCTGCTTGCTTTAAAATATCATTTTCCATTTCTAATTGCTGGTTTCTTTTACGTAGTTCTAACAATTCTTTTTGTTCAGGCGTAAGATTATCTTTTTCTTTGAATGAACCACTCGTTTTAGATTGCTTTACCCATTTGTCAAATGCTGAAGCCGTTAGTTCATATTCTCGAATGATTTCTACACGTGGCTTTCCAGCTAAGTAAAGATTGACGATTTGTTGCTTGAATTCTTGTGAAAAAGTTCTTCGTGTTCTCTTAGACATAAAAATTCCTCCTGGTATATTTTCTTCTAGTCTACACACCTTAATTTTTCTGTCTAGTTAATTGTAGCCTATCCACGTACCACCATTGAAGGCCTTTAAAAGAACGTATTTAATTCATACTAACTTCAGAAAAGTTTGGCAGTACTTTTTAATCTGTTAATTATCAACCGATAACAAGAAAATAAACTGACTCTTTTCTCCCTCCTCTTAGCTATATTTATTCCTTGCGAGTGAAATGGTTTCTCCAATTTGGTCAAAATTAATGGATTCACTTAAATGCTTCCATTTTGTGTCTGAATCTGAAAGAGCTTTGCTTGCAGCTTCGGCATAAGCGACCGCGTCACTTCCCATAAGAAGACGAAGCGGGGGTTCATCCATATCGGTTAAATCGGTAATGAGCTTTGCAATTATTAGAAGATCTCCGGGTTGCTGTTCGCGATGATCGTGAATTGCTTTTACAAATGCACCGACAGTTTGCTCGTAAGGCTCACTTACAGGGAAGATAGTCATGGAAGACCCAGTTCAATCAGTGTGCATTTCACTGGAACTGGCAGTTAGAAACAAAACTTTTAACGTAAAAATCTTCCTTTCTTTGTTTAGAATAAAAAACATGTGGGATGATTTCTATTTTTAAATAAATACTCCTTTTGGATTGAATGTTCAATCCAAAAAGAGTATCGTTTCAAGTTTGCATGTTCACGGATATAAAAGCAAAAAATAGGAACGAGATGACCAGGAAAAGAAATATATACTTAATACCTGCTAGAATTCAGTTTGTCCATAAATTCTCAGTCAATGGTATGCTTTTGTCATTAAAAACGTTCAATTGAAGATTCGAACGATGACATGGTTTGACAGAAGTAGAGTGATAAGTGTATTTTGCACAAGATGATGGACTTGTCTCTATTTTACGAATCAACGACGCTACATTATTCCAGTTCATAAATAATTTTTTACTTTCTATTCTAATTTATTGTTTCAAACCTGCTTTTCCAATAACTAAAAGGAGTGATATTTTTTACTCTTCTGGCATCTTACTTAATCGTGCTCTAGAAAGTGTCAAAGCGACTCCAATAGCTATTGTAACTCCCAGTGCGCCTATCCAAGTAACTGAAGAGAGTGATACTTTCTCAACAAAAACACCGCCAATTCCTGCACCAGCCGCCATTGCCAATTGCATTACTGACTGATTTAAGCCTAATAATATACCTGATGACTCTGGCTCGATTGTAGCCAAGTTATATTGTTGGGTTGGTCCCGATGACCATGCAGCAAATGACCATAGTATTAATATGATTGAAACACGAATATAAGAATTTGTGACAAGAGACAATAATATTAGCATCACGATGTGTAATGCCATTCCTCCTAACAGTGTTTTTTGAACTCCCCAACGATCCGTACTAAATCCACCAAATTTAGAACCCAATAAACTTGCGATACCAAAGATCAGCAAGACTCCATTTAAATGCTTTTCTTCTATTCCTGATACATTTAATAAGTAAGGTGAAAGGTAAGTGTAAGCAATGGAATACCCTCCAAGCCAGAAAAAAGTAATTGCTAATCCAATCGTAATCCTCCATTTTTTAAGAAGAGCTAACTGTTGCACTAGTGGTACAGGCTTATCACCCTGAATAAGTGGAATAGACGCTCTAATGAGGATCATTGCAAGAATTCCCAGTAATGCAATTACACCAAAAATAACCCTCCAACCTAATAAACTAGAAATGATTCTTCCGATAGGAACTCCTATGATTAACGAAGACGAAAGTCCCATCATCACTATAGCAATAGAGCTACCCTGCTTACCTTCCGGTGCGATCTTTGTAGCGATAGTTAATGCTGTAACAACAACTATCCCTGCCCCGAGTGCCATAACAACTCGAGCTACTACAAATAATTGATAGCCAGGTAGGATGAATGCCAAGATATTCCCTATTACAAATAAACTTAAGGAAAAAATCATTAATTTACGTCTGTCAATACTAGATGTTATTCCTATAAGAATGGGTGTAAATATTGCATATACCAGTGAGAAAATTGTCATTAATTGCCCTGCTGTTGCCAAAGTTATATCAAGTGAATTTGCAATCGTATCTAAAATTCCTGAAACAATATATTGGGAAGTTCC